>NZ_LT907982.1:3210000-4410000 GCF_900230215.1 Jatrophihabitans sp. GAS493
ACCCGAAGCGAAGTGATCTACCCATGGCCAGGTTGAAGCGCAGGTAAGACTGCGTGGAGGACCGAACCCACTTCAGTTGAAAATGGAGGGGATGAGCTGTGGGTAGGGGTGAAAGGCCAATCAAACTTCGTGATAGCTGGTTCTCCCCGAAATGCATATAGGTGCAGCGTCGCGTGTTTCTTACCGGAGGTAGAGCTACTGGATGGTCTAGGGGGCCTACAAGCTTACCGAAATCAGCCAAACTCCGAATGCCGGTAAGTGAGAGCGCGGCAGTGAGACTGTGGGCGATAAGGTTCATGGTCGAGAGGGAAACAACCCAGAACACCAGCTAAGGCCCCTAAGCGTGTGCTAAGTGGGAAAGGATGTGGAGTCGCATAGACAACCAGGAGGTTGGCTTAGAAGCAGCCACCCTTTAAAGAGTGCGTAATAGCTCACTGGTCAAGTGATTCTGCGCCGACAATGTAGCGGGGCTCAAGCACACCGCCGAAGCTGTGTCATTCATGCAATAGCCTGTCGGTTACCTACGGGTGGCCGGCCAGGTGTGTGGATGGGTAGGGGAGCGTCGTGTGCCGGAGGAAGCGGCGGGGGAACCCAGCCGTGGACGGCACACGAGTGAGAATGCAGGCATGAGTAGCGAAAGAAGAGTGAGAAACTCTTCCGCCGAATGACCAAGGGTTCCTGGGCCAGGCTAATCCGCCCAGGGTAAGTCGGGACCTAAGGCGAGGCCGACAGGCGTAGTCGATGGACAACGGGTTGATATTCCCGTACCCGCAAAAGAGCGCCAATACCGAGTCCGGTAATGCTAAGCGCCTGATGCTGTGATGACCTTCGGGTCGGATCGGTTGAACGCGTGACCCGAACCGGTAGTAGGTAAGCGATGGGATGACGCAGGAAGGTAGTCGTACCGGTCAGTGGTAATACCGGGGCAAGGACGTAGGGCGTGACATAGGTAAATCCGTGTCACATGTGCCTGAGATCTGACGCATAGCCGATTGGGGCGAATTCGATGATCCTATGCTGCCAAGAAAACTCTCTAGCGAGCTCTTCGCGGCCCGTACCCCAAACCGACACAGGTGGTCAGGTAGAGAATACTAAGGCGATCGAGTGAACCATGGTTAAGGAACTCGGCAAAATACCCCCGTAACTTCGGGAGAAGGGGGGCCAAAGCACGTGACGGCACACGCTGCCGAAAGCGTGAGTTGGCCGCAGAGACTAGCGAGAAGCGACTGTTTACTAAAAACACAGGTCCGTGCGAAGTCGCAAGACGATGTATACGGACTGACGCCTGCCCGGTGCTGGAAGGTTAAGAGGACGGGTCAGCCCCTTTTGGGGGCGAAGCTCAGAATTTAAGCCCCAGTAAACGGCGGTGGTAACTATAACCATCCTAAGGTAGCGAAATTCCTTGTCGGGTAAGTTCCGACCTGCACGAATGGCGTAACGACTTCTCGACTGTCTCAACCATGGACTCGGCGAAATTGCACTACGAGTAAAGATGCTCGTTACGCGCGGCAGGACGGAAAGACCCCGGGACCTTTACTATAGTTTGATATTGGTGTTCGGTTCGGATTGTGTAGGATAGGTGGGAGACTGTGAAGCTCACACGCCAGTGTGGGTGGAGTCAACGTTGAAATACCACTCTGTTCGAATTGGATGTCTAACCTCGGTCCGTAATCCGGATCAGGGACAGTGTCTGATGGGTAGTTTGACTGGGGCGGTCGCCTCCCAAAAAGTAACGGAGGCGCCCAAAGGTTCCCTCAGCCTGGTTGGCAATCAGGTGTTGAGTGCAAGTGCACAAGGGAGCTTGACTGTGAGACAGACATGTCGAGCAGGAGCGAAAGCTGGGACTAGTGATCCGGCACCGGCTAGTGGAAGCGGTGTCGCTCAACGGATAAAAGGTACCCCGGGGATAACAGGCTGATCTTCCCCAAGAGTCCATATCGACGGGATGGTTTGGCACCTCGATGTCGGCTCGTCGCATCCTGGGGCTGGAGTCGGTCCCAAGGGTTGGGCTGTTCGCCCATTAAAGCGGCACGCGAGCTGGGTTTAGAACGTCGTGAGACAGTTCGGTCCCTATCCGCCGCGCGCGCAGGAGATTTGAGAAGGGCTGTCCTTAGTACGAGAGGACCGGGACGGACGAACCTCTGGTGTGCCAGTTGTTCCACCAGGAGCACTGCTGGTTAGCTACGTTCGGAAGGGATAACCGCTGAAAGCATCTAAGCGGGAAGCCTGCTTCAAGATTAGATCTCCCATCCTTAATGGAGTAAGGCCCCCGGCTAGACCACCGGGTTGATAGGCCAGAAGTGGAAGCACGGCAACGTGTGCAGCTGACTGGTACTAATAGGCCGAGGACTTCACCACAACACACACTTCAACCCCATCACACCCGGCAACGGGACGTGACAGGGAACAAGCGCTACGCGTCCACTGTTCGGTTCCCGAGATACGGACCACCCCCGCAACCACCCCCCAACACAGGGGTGCGTCAGCGGCGGGTGAAACCCACATATCTCCATAACGTTACGGCGACCATAGCGAGAGGGAAACGCCCGGACCCATCCCGAACCCGGAAGCTAAGCCTCTCAGCGCCGATGGTACTGCACGGGCCACTGTGTGGGAGAGTAGGACGTCGCCGGACACAACTCACAGACGAGGACCAGACCCCGGCCCACCAGCCGCAGGGACTGGTCCTCGTCTCACATACACCAACAAAATGCCCGATAATTCGAAGGCTTAAACGCTTCGAATTGTCGGGCATTTTCTGTTCGGGGGAATCTGAAACGCAGGGGGATTGACAGCTCCCGGGCAGCATCTGCCACAAGGGTGAATTGCCGGTCATTTGTATTCGTCGATAAAGCGACGGATCAATAGGCCGGATGCTGGTTTGGGCGTAAAGAGCGTCGATTTTCTCGGCATGCGCAGACCGCTGGCCGCGACTTGAGTCACCGCAGATACCGGGGTCGGCCTAAGTAGTACCGCGGTCCCGCCAACGGCCTGTGCCGCCCGGATCGCGTCCTCGACGCTGTGTTCGTAACCGACCGTCTCGACATTGTCTTCCAGCTTCCAGATTCCTTCGACCAGGCCGCGGTGCAGCACGACCACATCTAATGCGGTCAGCTCAGCCGGCTCGTCAATCGCGTTCACAACATCCGGGGCGAGATCAGTCACCAACGCGTAGGTCTGGCCATCGGTGAGCACGATGGCGAAGGCCGCCTCTCGTTCGGCGCCCTCAAGTGCCGTCTGGGCGCTGTCGAACTCGGTGACGCGAGCCTGGGTGCCGATGTCGGCCACAGCTTCGGCGAACCCACGGGTTCGAAGTACACGATGTATCGCGTGCACCTGGGGGCCATATTCGGACGCGTCCACCAGCAGGGTGAGGCCACGGTCCCACGGTCCGGAACCCGATTCGGAGGTACGAAGCTGCTGCATTCGGCGGTAGGTCGCGTAACGGTGGTGCCCGTCCGCTATGAGGGCTCGCCGGGGCCGCAGGTCGTCGGCGATGGCGGAAAGCTCGGCCGAGGCCGTGATGCCCCAGAGCCGATGGGTGATCCCGTCGCTGGTGGTCGCGGTGGCCAGCACTGAGTCGTCGTCGACTCCGGCCACAGCTCGTGATGCCGCCCCGCCGCCGTCGTAGACGAGGTAGATCGGCTCGAGATTCGCGTTGGTCGCCTCCATCAGGGCGAGACGATCGGCCACCGGACCGGCCATGGTGTTCTCGTGGGGCAGGACCACGCCCAGTTCGGGGTCGCGCAGTTCGAGTGCACCGACGAGGCCGCGAGTGGTCTCACCGGTCTGCGATCGCATCTCGTAGACGTAGAGCGTGGGTGTCACATCCACGGCACTGAGCCCGTCGTTGACCAGGTGGTTGAGCAGCTGTGCCGCCCGCTGATATGGATCGTCGCCTTCAGCCGCCTCCGGAAGGATCAGGCTCACCGCGTTCTCGGAGTCGCCCTCGACCAACCGGGCGCGCTCGCTGGCCGAGATCACGTCATAGGGCGGGCAGAGACGGGAGGCCAGGGCGGGGCCATCGGCGATCGGGCGGGTGGCCCGGAACGGATGCAGTACCAGGGTCGAGGGCTCAGAGGTCACATCAGCTGATGCTAGTCACGATTGACGCCGGCGCCGGGCACTAGCGTAGTAGCGGTCTATCCAGCCCGGGCTCCCAGCCGCCAACCCTGGTTCTGCGCCCCTGATCGATCGAGGTACAGATGCCCGACCAGTCCCGTCCGCGTTCGTCAGGCAAGCCACTCGCCCAGCAGTATGACGTGGCGCTCCTCGACCTGGACGGGGTCGTCTACGTGGGTCCGCACGCCGTCGCCGGAGCCGTCGCGGCATTGGCCCAGGCCCGGGACGTTGGGATGCGACTGGCATTCGTCACCAACAACGCGGCCCGGACGGCCTCCACGGTGGCCGACCATCTCAGCGACCTCGGGGTGCCGGCGGTCGCCTCCGACGTCACGACCTCGTCCCAGGCCGCGGCACACTACCTCGCCGAACGGCTCCCGACCGGTGCGAAGGTGCTGGCCGTGGGCGCTGAGGGACTCACGGCGGCGCTGCTGGAGCGTGGGCTGAGGCCTGTGCAGAGTGCTGACGAGAATCCCGAGGCCGTGGTTCAGGGGTACTCGCCGGATACGAACTGGGAAATGCTGGCCGAGGCGACAGTCGCGGTCCTCGGCGGCGCACTCTGGGTGGCCACCAACCTTGACGCGACACTCCCCTCGCCGCGCGGTCCGCTGCCCGGCAACGGTTCGCTCGTCGCCGCCGTGGCGACGGCGACCGGTCAGCGACCGGTCGCCACTGGCAAGCCTGATCCGACGATGCATCGCGAGACGTTGGAGCGCTCCGGCGCCAACCATCCACTCGTGGTCGGTGACCGCCTCGACACCGATATCGCCGGTGCGGTCGCCGTGGGCTGCGCCAGCCTGCTCGTCCTCAGCGGAGTGACCACTCCGAAATCGCTTTTGAAAGCATCACCCGACGAACGCCCGGACTATCTGGGCCTCGACGTGTCGGCGCTCCTCGCCGCGCACCCGCCGGTGGTCCGGGACGGTACCGAATACAGCTGCGGTTCGTGGCGGGCCGGCGGCAGCTGGACGGGTTTCACGCTACGTAGAGTTGATGACGATGCGCCCGCGACGACCGAGTTCATCGACGACGGACTGGACCCGCTGCGTGCCCTGTGCGCCTGCGTCTGGTCGGTGAATCTCCCGACTGACTCGCCCCTCGAGATCACGGCCGTCGCACCAGAGGCAGACCGGGTATTGCGTGACTTCGGGTTACTCAGAACAGCGACCGAAGTTTGAGCAGGTCGAAGACACTGGCGTCCACCTTCAGGCGCCCGGTCGCCCACGCGGCGGCAAAGTTCAAGTCGCCTGCGGTGAGTTTCAACAGGTCGTCGCTGTTCAGGGCCAGCTTGATCTGGGCCGAGTCGTGTTGACGCGGTCCGAGCGTTACCTGATGAACGTCATGCAGACCGCCGTCGCGCAACGCACCGGCGAAAGTGACATCGAGGTCCTTGATCCGCGCGCTCACCGTCCGGTCAAGGACGACCTTCTTCCGATGGCTCTCGTCCATGCCACCGAGAAGCTGTGCCAATTCGGCGAAAGCTGCTTCACACTCTTCAATGCTGGCCATGAATCTTGAACGTTCCTTTCGTTTACCAATCGACACACTAGCGCCCGATGCGATCCCTCCGGGGCGGCGACGGTACCGTCAGAGCGAGAATCATCTCGTGAGGAGCAGAGTGTGAGCGCACCGCAATTCCCGTCGGCGCCGACGCCCGGCCCGGTCGCTCCAGTACCCGGCCCGGTCGGTCCGAGACCGGGGCCAACGGTGCAAGGTGGTACACCGAGCGCGGGCTCGCCATCCGGAGCCGTCGAAGCGGCCGGAGGGACCCCGAGCCCGACCCCGAGCGTGGCGGCCGCCGTTGAGTTGCTGCAGGGCATCGAAGCGCGCCCGGTGACCGAGCACGTCGAGATCTTCGCCGACGTGCATGCGAGGCTGCAGCGGGCCTTGACCGAGATCGACAACCCGGATCGGTAGGTAGCCGGTGGCGGCACGACGACTGCTGCGCCTGGACGCCGAACTGGTCCGGCGGGGCCTCGCCCGCAGCCGTGACCAGGCGTGCGAACTGATCACGGCCGGGCGGGTCGAGGTACGTGGGGTCGTGGCCACCAAAGCCGCGACCGCGATCGACAACGACACGCCGCTGCGAGTCCTCGCCGACGAGGCCGACCCATCCTTCGCCTCCCGGGGGGCCTACAAACTCGTCGGTGCGTTACGTGACTTCGGTATCGAGGCGCGCGGTCGGCGTTGTCTGGATGCCGGAGCGTCCACTGGCGGGTTCACCGACGTCCTATTGCGTGACGGGGCCGCGAGCGTAGCCGCGGTCGACGTCGGCTACGGGCAGTTGGCCTGGGCGCTGCGAACGGACGAGCGGGTAACCGTCTACGACCGGACGAATGTCCGCGCGCTCACTCCAGAGGAGATCGGCGGACCAGCCTCGCTGACTGTCGCCGACCTCTCCTTCATCTCCCTGCGACTGGTTCTTCCGGCGCTCATCAACTGCACCGAACCCGATGGCGACCTGGTGCCCATGGTGAAGCCGCAGTTCGAGGTCGGCCGTGAGCGGCTGGGGCGCGGGGGTGTGGTTCGCGACCCGGTTTTGCACACCGACGCGGTATTCGGTGTCGCGCAGGCGGCAGCCGATCTAGGCTGGGGCGTCGCCGGTGTGACCCGAAGTTCATTGCCGGGGCCGTCAGGCAATATTGAGTTCTTTCTATGGTTACGTCGGTCTGCGAACATCGCGGGGGTACCTGTCGATCGTGCCTCGATCGAGGCGGCGGTGACACAGTTGCAAGCGCAGCCGGAGAAGAGTGTGGGCACCGAGCCGGTGTCGGGGGGAGCAGTGGGGGATTCGTGACTCGGTCGGCAGTGGTCGTGGCGCACACCGGACGCAAGGAGATCCGGAGCATGGCGACGTCTGTCGTCTCCAAGCTCACCGACGCAGGCTTCGAAGTCCGCATGCTGGCCGCCGAGGCGGCCGACTGCGAAGTCACCGACGAGGTCACCATCGTGGATGGTCCGCACGCCGCAGCGGGCGCGGAGATCCTGTTGACCTTCGGAGGGGACGGCACTTTCCTGCGCGCGTCGGAGCTGGCCCGGCCGGCCGCCGTTCCGATGATCGGTGTGAACTTCGGGCATGTCGGCTTCCTGGCCGAGGCCGAGCCGGATGAGTTCGACGAGACGGTCGCCTCCATCGTGGCCCGTCGCTACAGCGTCGAGGAGCGAACGACGGTAGACGTCGAGGTGAGTTCCGGCGGGATGCTCATCGCGGAGCAGTGGGCCTTGAACGAGGCGTCGGTGGAGAAGGCCAGCCGGGAACGCATCCTGGAGGCCGCGGTCTCCGTCGACGAACGGCCGCTGCTGCGATTCGGCTGCGACGGCGTTCTCTGTGCGACACCGACCGGTTCCACGGCCTACGCCTTCTCAGCCGGCGGCCCGATCGTCTGGCCCAACGTCGATGCCTTTCTGGTCGTCCCGAACGCGGCACACGCGGTCTTCTCCCGGCCGATCATCGTCGCACCGCACAGCGTCGTCGACGTGGAGCTGATCTCGCCGGAGCTACCGGCCGTACTGAGCTGCGACGGTCGGCGTTCGGTGGCGCTGCCGCCTCAGGCGCGGATCCGGTTCCGGCGCGGAAAGCAGTCAGTACTGATCGCACGGGCGCACGAGTGGAACTTCGGCGAACGGCTGGTCACCAAGTTCCAGTTGCCGGTCCGCGGCTTCCGGGGCATGTGAGCCAGGGTGCTGGAAGAGATCCGAATCAGCTCGCTCGGCGTCATCCAGGACGCGGTTCTTCCGCTCACTCCCGGACTGACCGTGGTCACGGGCGAGACCGGTGCCGGGAAGACGATGGTGGTCACGGGGCTCTCACTGCTCTTCGGCGGACGGGCTGACCCCGCTCGAGTGCGCACTGGGGCCACCGAGGCCAGCGTCGACGGGCGGGTGCTGCTGGAGCGGTCGCGTCCGCGAATGGCGGAGGTCGCGGCGCGGGTGGCCGACGCCGGTGGCGCGGTCGAGATTGAAGAGCCTCCCGGCGACGGGGCCGATGTTTTACTGCTGCGCCGGATCGTGAACGGAAACGGGCGCTCCCGGGCCTATGTCGGCGGTGCGCCGGCCCCGGCGTCGGTGCTGGCCGAACTGGGCGAATCGCTGCTGGTGATGCACGGCCAGTCCGACCAGCTCCGGCTCACCCGCCCGGCCGAGCAGCGCGCCGTCCTCGATCGCTTCGCCGGCGTGGAACTGGAGGAGTACGCAGTCGCCTTCACCGAATGGCGCGACGCCGATCGTGTTCTGCAGGAGCGCACCTCTCGGGCCCGTGAGATGCAGCGGGAGGCTGAGTTGCTCGCCCACGGAGTAGCCGAAATTGATGCCGCCGAGCTGATTCCCGGCGAAGATGTGGAACTGAACGAGGCGGCGAAGCGGCTCTCGCATGCTGACGCGCTGCGGCTGGCCGCCCTCGGTGCTCACACCGCCCTGCGTGGCGGCGACGAGTCGACCGGTGACGCGCCGACCGATGTCGCCTCGCTGCTGGACTCGGTTGTTCGTCAGCTCGGCGCGGTGGTGGGCGCCGATCGAGAGCTCGACGAGCTGGCCAGCCGGGCTCGTGACCTCTCCGCGGTGGCCGACGATCTCGCTCACGAACTCTCCGCCTACGTCGATCGAATCGACGCCGATCCAGAGCAGCTCGCCCAGATCGAGACCCGCCGAGCAGTCATCGCCGCGCTGATCCGCCGCTACGGCGATGACCTCGATGCGGTGCTCTCCTGGGCCGAGGATGCTCGGAAGCAGCTCACCGATCTCGACGTCTCCGACGAGGCGATGGCGGCGCTCGCGGAGAAGCGGGATCGCTCTGCCCAGAGGGCGGCGAAGCTGGCCGGCACCATTTCCACGACCCGTCGCGTGGCCGCCGAACGTCTGGCCGCAGCCGTCACCGACGAACTGCACGGCCTCGCGATGGCCTCCGCTCAGTTGGAGATCACCGTCCAATCGAGGCCGGCCGCCAGCTCCGACCTGGTGCTGGTGGTCGACGGGGTCGGCTGCGCGGCGTCGATCGACGGTGTGGACGACGTCCAGATCCTGCTTCGCCCGCACCCGGACGCGCCGTCGGTCCCCCTTCAACGAGGTGCCTCGGGGGGCGAGCTCTCCCGCGTGATGCTGGCTCTCGAGGTGTGCCTGGCCGGGGCTGATCCAGTTGCCACGATGGTCTTCGATGAGGTCGACTCCGGCGTGGGTGGCCGGGCCGCGGTCGAGGTCGGGCGTCGCCTGGCCCGCCTGGCCCGTACCCACCAGGTGATCGTCGTCACTCACCTGCCTCAGGTGGCGGCCTTCGGGCAGAACCATGTCGTCGTCGACAAGGCGGCCACCGAGTCCGTCACGGCGAGCGACCTACGGGTGGTTCGGGGAGAGGATCGAGTCGTCGAACTCGCGCGGATGCTGGGCGGACGAGACACCGACGCGGCGCGAATTCACGCAACGGAGATGATCGCCGAGGCCGATGCCGAATCGTCTCCGCCGCCCCGTCGGCGTAAGGCCGCGGGCCAGCGCCGAACCTGAGAAGACGCCGAGAGCAGCCAAGAATCGCGGCCCTCCCGCGTGGCGAATCAGGCTCCGCACAGCAGCCGGTGGCACCATGGGGAATCATGAAGCTGGCCAACGTGCGGAGACCAAAGTCCGACAACTTGCCCGGCGTCAGTGGAGTGGGGCGACTCGACCGGCGTACAAATCGTCTGGCCGGGCGCCTGCACCCCGGTGACATCGCGATCATCGACCACGTTGACCTCGATCGCGTCGCCGCTGAGTCGTTGGTGACGGCGAAGGTGGCCGGCGTGGTGAATGCCCAACCCAGCATCTCTGGCCGCTACCCGAACCTGGGCCCGCAGTTGCTCGTGCAGAACGGCATCGCGCTGCTCGACAACGTCGGCAGCGAGGTGTTCGGAGCTGTCAACGAAGGCTCCCGGGTGCGGATCGAGGGCGACGAACTCTACGTCGGGGACCGACTTGTCGCGCGTGGCTCGGCGCAGACCGTCGAGACGATCGACGAGCAGATGGCGGAGGCGAAGCTCGGCCTCTCCACGCAGCTAGAGGCCTTCGCCGCCAACACCGGCGAGTACATGAAACTGGAGGGCGACCTGCTGCTGGAGGGCGTCGGCGTACCCCCCGTTGCCACCAAGTTCGAGGGTCGGCACGTGATCCTCGTGGTCCGTGGCTATGAGTACAAGGCAGATCTTGCTTCGCTGAAGAATTACATCCGCGAGTACCGCCCGTTGCTCGTCGGCGTCGACGGCGGAGCGGACGTGCTCGTTGACGCCGGCTATCGGGTCGACCTCATCATCGGCGACATGGACGCGGTGTCGGAGAACGCGTTGCGTACCGCCAAAGAGGTCGTCGTCCATGCCTACCCGGACGGGCGCGCTCCGGGGCTCGCCCGAGTGCAGGACATGGGCGTAGACGTCGTCACTTTTCCGGCCGCCGGTACAAGCGAGGATATTGCCTTGCTGCTGGCCGATGTGAACAAGGCGGCCGTCATCGTCACCGTCGGTACCCACGTCACCCTGGCCGAGTTCCTGGACCGAGGCCGCGTCGGTATGGCATCGAGCTTCCTGACCCGTCTTCGGGTTGGCGGGAAACTGGTTGACGCGCGGTCGGTGAGCCAGCTCTACCGCAGCCGTATCTCCGCGGCCGCGCTTCTCGTACTAGTGCTGGCGGCGCTGGTTGCAATCGGCGTGGCGCTGGCCGTCTCGGACAGCAGTCACACCTATCTGGACCCGCTGAGCCGTGAGTGGCACAGATTCATCAACCGAATTCAGGACTTCTTCTAGTGATCAACTTTCGTTTCCATCTCATCTCGCTCGTCGCGATCTTCCTGGCTCTCGCCCTGGGGATCGTGGTCGGCACGACGGCTCTGAACGGGCCGATCACCACCGACCTACGGACCCAGGTGAACTCGGTGAAGGCCGATCGCGCCTCGCTGGCCGAGCAGGTGAAGACGCTGCAGGGTCAGGTCAGCGATACCGACAAGTTCGCCAGCCTCTTCGCCGCCCAGGTGGTGGCCAAGACCCTGACCGATCAGAAGGTGCTGATTCTCGGCCTGCCGGGTGCGCGGACGGACATCAAGGATGCGGTGGCCAAGGGAGTCACAGCGGCCGGCGGCACCGTCACCGGACAGCTTCAACTCACCCCGGACTACAGCGACCCTAAGCGGGCGAACGACCTTCAGGCCCTGGTCACGAGTGGCATCCAACCGACCGGGGCCACGCTGCCGCCGTCGGCCGACCCGGGTGTGGTGAGCGGCGCGATGCTCTCCTACGTACTGCTTGGAAAAGGGCAACCGACCGATCTACAGCAGGTGCTCACCGGCTACGCATCGCTGCACATGCTGCGCGACGAGAGCAGTTCAGCGGTTGCCCCGGCCCCGCTCATCGCGGTGGTGGCATCGGGAAACCTGGCCGGGCAGAACGACGTCGCCCAGACGCAGCTGGATCTGATCGATCAGCTCCGCCAGGCTGGTGCCCACGAGGTGGTCGTCGGTGACTCGCCGACGGCCAAGCCGGGCGGGATCATCGCCCGTATCCGGGCTGACGACACCATCAAGAGTGGCGTCTCGACGGTCGACAACGGCGACACGTCACTCGGTGAGGTGTCGGCGACGCTTGCCCTGTCCGGAGCCGCCAAATCACAGGTCGGTCACTACGGAACAGGTCCGGGCGTCGACGGTCTCTTCCCCCAGGGGTGAGCGCGTAGTCCGAGCGGCCTGGCAGAAATGTGGCGCGCCTTTGCGAGCTGCACACATCGAGACCTCTGGCGTGTTAACGTGGACTCCCGTGGATCGGCGCTAACTTTTCTAGTCCAGTGGTTAGCTGCGCTGGCGAGTTAACACCGAATCGCATGTCGTATCGGACGCGAACACGGGAGTGATCTTGGCGCACACGCCGCAACCCACGAAGCATCTCTTCGTCACCGGAGGCGTCGCATCGTCGCTGGGTAAGGGACTCACGGCCAGTAGCCTGGGCAGCCTTCTGAAGTCGCGCGGCCTGCGGGTCACCATGCAGAAGCTGGACCCCTATCTGAACGTGGACCCGGGAACGATGAACCCGTTCCAGCACGGCGAGGTCTTCGTCACTGAGGACGGCGCCGAGACCGACCTCGACATCGGACACTACGAGCGCTTTCTAGACACCGATCTGGTTGGCTCGGCCAACGTCACTACCGGTCAGGTCTACTCGACGGTCATCGCGCGTGAACGGCGCGGGGAGTACCTCGGCGACACGGTTCAGGTCATTCCGCACATCACGAACGAGATCAAGGCGAGGATCCGGGCGATGTCGGTTCCCGACGCCGAGGGCCTCACCCCGCATGTGGTCATCACCGAGATCGGTGGCACCGTGGGTGATATCGAGTCGCTGCCCTTCCTCGAGGCCGCCCGCCAGGTCAGACACGACGTCGGACGGGAGAATTGCTTCTTCCTCCATGTCTCGCTGATCCCGTATCTCGCGCCGTCGGGGGAGTTGAAGACGAAGCCGACCCAGCATTCGGTGGCCGCCCTGCGCAGCATCGGCATCACCCCGGACGCCGTGGTCTGCCGCAGTGATCGCGAACTTCCCGACGGGATGAAGAACAAGATCTCGCTGATGTGCGACGTCGACGCCGAGGCGGTCATCTCCTGCCCGGATGCCCCGAGCATCTACGAGATCCCACGAGTGCTGCACACCGAGGGACTGGACGCCTACGTCGTGCGCCGGCTCGGATTGCCCTTCCGCGACGTCAACTGGGCGGTCTGGGGCGATCTGCTCGACCGGGTCTACAACCCGCGGCACGAGGTGACAGTGGCCCTGGTCGGTAAGTACATCGACCTCCCGGATGCCTACCTCTCGGTCACCGAGGCGCTGCGAGCCGGCGGATTCACTCGCAAAACAAAGGTGAAAATCAAATGGGTGGCCTCTGACTCCTGCGAGACACCGGCTGGCGCCGCGGCCGAACTGGGTGGCGCCGACGCCGTGGTGATACCCGGTGGCTTCGGTATCCGCGGTATCGAGGGAAAGCTCGGAGCCATCAAATTCGCCCGTGAACGGGGAATCCCGACACTCGGGCTCTGTCTGGGTCTGCAGTGCATGGTCATCGAGACTGCGCGCAACCTAGCCGGTATAGCCGGCGCCAACTCGGCGGAGTTCGACCCGGCGACGACCGACGCCGTCATAGCGACCATGGCGGATCAGGTCGACATCGTCGCCGGAAATGCCGATCTCGGTGGCACGATGCGACTGGGCAGCTACCCGGCGACCCTGCAGTCCGGTTCAGTGGTGGCCGAGACCTACGGCACGACCCAGGTCACCGAGCGGCACCGGCACCGCTACGAGGTGAGCAACGAGTACCGCGACCGACTCACGGCGGCCGGTCTGGTCATCTCTGGAACCTCGCCCGACGGGCGCCTGGTGGAGTTCGTCGAGCTACCCCGAGACGTTCACCCGTATTTCGTCGCGACTCAGGCCCACCCCGAGTTGAAGTCGCGCCCCACTCGGGCTCACCCACTCTTCCGCGGGCTCATCGATGCGGCGCTGGAGTACAACGCCGCCGACCAGCTGCCGGTCGAGCTGCCCGAGGACTCCGATCTTCCGACGATCACCCTGGACGTTCACGAGTCGGCGCCGGAGGCCGAGGAGGGCGCCGCTGCCTCGTTCGCTCCCGGCTCAGCCGTGCGGGCATGACCGAAGAGCCGACTACCCCGTCGGAGTACGAGGTACTGAACTCGACGCCGATCTTCACCGGACGCGTCATCTCCCTGCGGACCGACGAGGTCCGGATGAGCGATGGAACGGTCGCGACCCGGGAGGTCGTCGGACATCCGGGTGCGGTGGCGATTCTGGCCCTGGATGAACAGGAGCGGGTGGTGTTGGTGAATCAGTACCGGCACCCCGTCCGAAGTTACCTCGACGAGTTGCCGGCCGGCCTGCTCGACGTCGACGGCGAGCCGCCCCTGGTCGGTGCGCAGCGCGAACTCTTCGAGGAGGCAGCCCTTCGGGCCGGAGATTGGGACGTCCTCGTCGACCTGTATGCCTCGCCCGGGATGACGGATGAATGGGTGCGCGTCTACCTGGCCCGCGACCTGGTCGAGGTTGGCGAAGACGAACGGTTTGTCGCCGAGCATGAAGAGATCACCATGACCGTGCGCCGGGTTCCGCTCGACCAGGCGATCTCGATGGTGCTCGCCGGCGAGGTGACGAACGCGTCGGCCGTCGCCGGAATCCTCGCGGCTGGTGCGGCCCGCGCTTCTGGTTGGTCACAGCTGCGGCCGGCCGACAGTGCGACTCCGGTCGGCACAATGCCTGACAGTGCGACTTCGGCCAACTCGCTGCGGACCTGACGTTGGCCGACGTCGCACCCGCCGTTGTGGTCCGCAGCTTCACCGACCACCTAGCTGTCGAGCGGGGGTCGGCCGCGAACACACTCTCCTCCTACCGCCGGGATCTCGCCCGATACCTCGCGTACCTCGACCTGACCGGCATCTCATCCTTTGCCGCGATTGATTCGGCCACCGTTAGCGGCTTCCTCACCTACCTGCGAACTGGGGACGAAGAGCATCAGGCGCTCTCGCCCGCATCGGCGGCCCGGGCGATCGTGGCGGTGCGCGGCCTGCACCGCTTCGCAGTCCGCGACGGGATAGTCGTCCATGATGTGGCGCACGAGGTTCGACCACCGGTATCGCCTCGACGGCTGCCGAAGGCGATCAGCATCGATGACGTCGCCCGTCTGCTTGAGGCGGCCGGCATCGACGACACACCCCTGGCGCTTCGCGACCGCGCACTGTTGGAGTTGCTGTACTCGACCGGCGCTCGCATCTCGGAGGCGGTCGGGCTCGTGGTGGATGAGCTGGATCTGGCCGATCGCACCGTCCTGCTCAGTGGGAAGGGCGGCAAGCAGCGCCGGGTGCCGCTCGGCTCGTACGCGGCCGATGCCGTGCAGGCCTACCTCGTTCGGGCCCGGCCGACGCTCGCCGCTAAGGGGCGCGGAACCCACGTCGTATTTCTGAACGCCCGAGGTGGAGCGCTCTCCCGGCAATCGGCGTGGACGGTGCTGCGCAGTGCAGCGGATAAGGCGGGCCTGACTGCCGAGATCTCGCCCCACACGATGCGTCACTCGTTCGCCACCCATCTCATGGAGGGGGGAGCCGATGTGCGAGTTGTCCAGGAATTATTGGGACATTCTTCGGTGACAACCACCCAGATCTACACCCTGGTCACGGTCGACCGGCTCCGCGAGGTCTACGCCTCAGCCCACCCGCGAGCATTGGGCTGAACTCGTCAATGAGGTAGCCTCGCTGACGTAAGTAGAGATCAGCAGCTAGGGAGTTTTAGTAACCAATGGCTAAGTCGACAAACAGCGACTCCGAGTCTGCTACCGAACTCTTCAGTGTCGACAAGTCCAGTCCCGCGGTGAGCGCCGTCAAGTCGGTGGATCCTGCGGCGGCCCGGGTGAAGCGGCCTCTCATCGAGCCGAAGCCGTTGGATCGACATGGCCCGGCGCGCGTCATCGCCCTCTGCAATCAGAAGGGTGGCGTCGGCAAGACCACGTCGACGATCAACCTCGGTGCTGCCCTGGCCGAGTTCGGTCGCCGGGTGCTGCTCGTTGATTTCGATCCGCAGGGTGCCCTGTCGGTCGGACTCGGCGTCCAGCCGCATCAGCTGGAGCGAACTGCCTACAACCTGCTCATGGAGCGGGATGTCAGCATCGACGATGTCGTGCTAAAGACGAGTGTCTCCGGTCTTGACATGCTCCCGAGCAACATCGACCTCTCCGCCGCCGAGGTTCAGCTGGTGGGGGAGGTGGCCCGTGAACAGGCGCTGGCCCGAGCTTTGAACCCGGTGCTCGACGACTACGACTTCGTCCTCATCGATTGCCAGCCGTCGCTCGGTCTGCTGACCGTCAACGCGCTCACACTTGCCGAAGGCGTCATCATTCCCCTCGAATGCGAATTCTTCAGTCTCCGCGGGGTCGCGCTTCTCATCGACACGATCGAGAAGGTGCGTGAACGCCTGAACCCGAAGCTGAAGCTGGAAGGCATCCTGGCCACCATGTACGACGGCCGGACCCTGCACAGTCGCGAGGTGTACGCGCGCGTCCTCGAAGCCTTCGGTGACAAGGTCTTCGATACGGTCATCGCCCGGACGGTCCGCTTCCCGGAGACCACCGTGGCCGGCGAGCCGATCACGACGTGGGCCAGTTCGTCGGCTGGAGCGCTGGCCTACCGCAATCTTGCTCGCGAGGTTCTCGCACGATGAACAACGACACCACCGAATCGAAAGGCCGCGACATGAGTCTTCAGCGCAGCAATGTCCGGACGAGGGCGGAGTCTCGACCGGAGCTTCCCTCACCGACCGCCTCCCGGTTCATTCACGGCGCTACTCGATGAGCCGCCGTACCAGCCTCCCCGGTGCCGCCGAGCTCTTCCGGACCACGGCGGCGCCGCTCACCGCCGAACCGGCGGAGCCAGCTGCGAGTGAGCCGGCCCAGGTCGACACCGCGCACCCGACGGCGGCGCAGCCCGGCGCCGTGCTGGCCGAACCTCGCCAGCTGAACTCTGTCTCGGCCATCGACATTGAGGCCGAGACGCTGGCCGAGCCGGCGCCGGTCGTCCGCGATGTCGAGCCCGCCGCGTTCGCCGCTGCCCCCCGGCGCCCGGCTGCTGCTCCTGCTGCGCGCGCCACCGCGGTGCGAAACACCCGCCGAATTCGCGCCGTCGCGGATCGAGCTCCCTCGGGGAGGGAGCGGCACGAAGAGAAGATCACCGTGTATTGCTCGCCGGAGGAGCTGCTCGACCTTGAGTCGGCGCGGCTGCATTTGCGGGCCGAACACGGACTTGCGGTTGACCGTGGCCGAATCGTGCGAGAGGCACTGGCCGTCGTCCTGGCCGACCTCGAGGCAAAGGGTGAGTCGTCGATCCTGGTACGACGACTGCGCGAGGCGTGAGTTCGACGGAGCCAACAACGCAGTTGCCGCAGCCGCCCGAAGGGACGGCGCATTCCGAAACCAGTGACTCGGCTCCGGATTCGGCACCCCGCGGCGATTCGAATGCTGACCAGTCGAACGCCGATCAGCCGACCGGGCGCTCGCCGCTTCCCGACGGCGCCCAGCTCGCCCCGCCGGCATTGTTGCTGGCCCGCCCCGACGCATTCTCGGTCAGCCTGGACAATTTTGAAGGCCCGTTCGACCTCCTCCTGAGCCTTATCGCCAAGCGGCAGATGGATGTAACCGAAGTTGCCCTGTCGCAGGTGACCGACGACTTCATCGCGTATCTGAGCGCGTCGGAGGAGTGGGACCTGGGTCAAGCTACCCAGTTCCTCGTGGTCGCCGCGACCCTGCTCGACTTGAAGACCGCCCGTCTGCTGCCGTCGGCCGAGGTCGAGGACGAGGAAGATCTGGCGCTGCTCGAGGCACGGGATCTGCTGTTCGCCCGGTTGTTGCAGTACCGGGCCTACAAGCTGGCGGCCGCATACTTCGCCGAGCTCGACCGAGCGCAGGCGCTGCGGCACCCGCGTTCGGTCGAGCTCGACACCGAGTTCTCACAACTTCTGCCAGAGGTGGAGATCGGCGTCTCGGCCGATCGCTTCGCGATTCTGGCCGCCCGGGCCATGGCGCCGCGGCCGGTTCCAGTGGTCGGGATCGATCACATCCATTCGGTGCGGGTGAGCGTCCACGAACACATGCAGATCATTCGTGAGCGGATACGGCAGGCCGGTTCGGCTACCTTTCGGGCGCTCGTGGCTGACTGCGGCTCGACGCTTGAGGTGGTGGCCCGATTCCTCGGCCTGCTGGAGCTCTACCGTGAAGGGAGCGTCGCGTTCGATCAGGCCGCAGCGTTGGCTGAGCTTCGGGTTCGATGGGTGAACTCGGCCGCCGCGCAGAGTGACCGTGAGGCCGCAGCTGCCGAGGAGCCGGCGGCTGCTCCGCCAGTCGCGGCAGATAGTGGATTTGTCGATTCAACGATGTCAACAGATGACGAGACTGAGCGTTCGGTCGATGAGGAGTACGGATGAGCCACCCCGACGCAGCACCCCATGAGCTGGCTGACTTGGGGGATCCTCATGCGGCACCGGAGGGTGGAGACATGAGCGCGCCGGTGGATGCTGCGCCGATCGCTCCAGAGGCAGACGCACCGGTGGCATCCGCCGGCGAGCCGTTCGAACCCGCATCGGCCGACGCATTCCAGCAGGGCGATCTGGGGGAGGGCGATCTGGCGGTGGCGGGTTCGTCCGAGCGGGAGGACAGGACGGAGATCGATGGACTTCCGCGTCCTGACCTGGACGATCCACAGGTTCTCGTCGCCGCGATCGAGGCGATTCTCTTCGTGGTGGAGGCGCCGGTGACCGGCGCGCAGCTGGCTGTGGCCCTGCAACGTCCGACCTCCGAGGTGGACGACGCGCTGGCCCGGCTCGCCGGTCAGCTGGATGAGCGGGGGAGCGGGCTCGAGCTTCGAAGTGTCGCCGGTGGTCACCGCCTCTTTACCCGTCCGATACTGAGCTCGGTGGTTGAGGCGTTTCTGCTCGAGGGGCAGCGAAGCAAACTCAGCCAGGCAGCGCTGGAGACGCTGGCCGTCGTGGCCTACCGCCAGCCGGTCACGCGAGCACGTATCTCGGCGATCCGCGGGGTGAACGTTGACGGAGTGGTTCGGACTCTGGTCACCCGCGGGCTGATCGTCGAAGCGGGGAGCGACCCGGATACCGGCGGGGGTGTCTACCGGACCACCGAAGTCTTCCTCGAGCGGCTCGGCCTCGACTCAATATCCGAGCTTCCGTCTCTTGCTCCACTGCTACCTGAGTTAGATATGCTCGAAACCGATGAACTGTAAACTTGAGATTGAGACGTAATGTCACCAGCTGAACTGCCGGACGGGATTCGCCTCCAGAAGGTGCTATCGGCCGCCGGTCTTGGCTCCCGACGCAAGTGCGAGGAACTCATCGCCGACGGCCGGGTCAGTGTCGACGGCGTAGTCGTCGAGGAGATGGGGCGACGGGTCGATCCGCTCGTGGCCGTGATTCACGTCGACGGAGCCCGGGTGAATGTCCGCCAGGATCTGGTGTACCTCGCGCTGAACAAGCCTCTCGGCGTGCTGAGTGCCATGTCCGACGATCGTGGCCGCCCGACGGTGGGCGACCTGTTGACTGGTCAGCCGGAGTCGGTGTTTCATGTCGGTCGATTGGATGCGGACACGGAGGGGCTGTTACTGCTGACGAACGACGGCGAACTGGGGCATCGCCTCATGCACCCCTCCTTCGGTGTCGTGAAGACGTACGTAGCCGAAGTTGATGGAGCGGTTCGCAAGGATCTCGGGCGGCGGTTACGGGCCGGTGTTGAACTCGAGGATGGCCCAGTGAAGGTTGACGGATTCCGGCTCATCCAGACGTCAGGTGAGCTCTCGCTCGTGGAGGTCTCTCTGCATGAAGGTCGCAATCGGATCGTGCGCAGAATGCTCGATGAGGTCGGCCACCCGGTTCGCAGTTTGGTGCGCACTGCGATCGGGCCGGTGCGCCTAGGCGGCCAACGAAGCGGCTCAATCCGAACCCTTAGCCGCACCGAACTCGCGGAGCTTCACGCTCTTGTCGACAAACAGATAGACCTGTAAAGAGCTAAAACGGTAGGTCGCGTGAACGGCATATTGTTTTATCGGCTGTTACGCACGCGAGTGAGTTGCTGATGGATCTCTCTCTATGTCGATATAGCTACGTGTGGATGCTGGCCGGCCACTTGGCGTCCTGAAACCCCGAGTCACTATGTCGACTTGTGCGTTCGACCCCTCGGATTGAGGCATCCGCTCGAGGTGCCCTGCTCCGGGTGATTACGCCCGCGTTTAAACGCTAAGTCGATAAAACGTTGGGGCTACCAGCGGCTGGAGAAGCGGAGGCGGCGCGCGCTGGCTGGGATGGGCTGTCGGGAGAATCGCGTCGACCGTACGCCGCCTGCGCTAATTGTCGACTTATCACCGTCGCTGCCACGTTGCGGGGTCGTGCCGCGCGGCAGTCCCCGGCAGCATGCCTATAACGTGAGTCGACATAGAGGTAAAGCGGGTTAGCCGCAGAGCGGTACAACCTGATACAGCTATATCGTTGAGTGGTGGAGCATCTTGATCGGTTAAGCCATAAAAGGGTGAATCGGTGATACGTCAAGGGGATTAGTCGTTGCAGCGACATAGACTGAAAGCGATAGGCCTCGAAATCGTTGTGTCGGTACATCTGTGTATCGATCTCGAGTGATAGAAGTAGATCGAGGATTTGGTGTCGCTCCCGCAGGCCGCGACGTGCCCCAAGCTGGCAATAGGCCGGCAAATCGTCGGCGGTCGTCCCGGCTCGCAGGTCTGGCCGAAGGGTCGTGCACAGGGTGAAGCGGTGGACCAGTTGGATTTCAACCGGAGGTAGAACGCAGGATGGTTTCGGGTGTACAGGGCGAGGGCGTATTCGTCGTCGAGACGGGGCGTAAGCCCGACGATGAGCCCGATCAAGCCGGCGGCGAATCGGACGGGCAGGCGGAACAGGCCGGGCAGGCCGGTTCTGTGGCGCCCCCAAGCGTGCGCGCGGTGCGTGGAGCGAATCAGATCGACTCTGACGATCGCGACGCGATTCTGGCCGGCACCGCTGACCTGGTTACCGAGGTTATGCAGCGAAATGCGCTCAGCGCTGACGACATCATCAGCATCATCTTCACGGCTACGCCGGACCTGACGGCCGAGTTTCCGGCCTACGCGGCTCGCCAGCTCGGGTTGACCGACGTTCCGTTGCTCTGCTCCACCGAGATCTCAGTCCCGGGCGCCATGCCGCGGGTTCTGCGTCTGCTGGCGCATGTTGAGACACGGCGTACGAGAGCTGAGATCAGGCATGTCTACCTCGGGGGAGCCGCCGCGTTACGGACCGACCTTCCGCAGTAGGGGTGGCTTGGCCGGCGTTTGGACGCAGTCTCCTGGTCCCAGATCGGTTATTTCTCAACTGCTGAGTTAGCCATCGGTAGGCTCAGAGCTTCACGTTTAACCTGATAGTTAGTCTGAACCACTGTATTCGTAGTTGACTGTCGGGCGTATCGGCCTCAGGCCCGTCGGCCGTATCCTCGGTAGTTGGACCGCCGGTCCCCGCTGGATCACAACCGATTGAAGGATTTGAGAACGTGAGTTCGACCGAGGCCCCGGTGAGCATGGGCATTCCGAAATCGGCGGCCCGCTCGCCACAGACGGCCGGGGATCACCAACTACTTGAACGCGGGGCGGCCGCTGGCTCGCAGAGCGCGGACGACCGTGAAGGCGTCAATTCCTCCTACCTTCCGGTGATCGCCCTGGACGGACCCTCCGGGACGGGCAAGTCGACCGTGGCGCAGGCTCTGGCCCGCCGACTCGGCCTCCGTTACCTGGACACCGGCGCGATGTACCGTGCCGCCACTGTCGCGGTGCTCGACGCCGGCGTCGAACTCGATGATGCGGTGGCGGTAGCCACGGCGGTCGCTGGAAGCGACATCCAGGTCAGCACCGACCTTGCTGACCGCAACACCTACCTGGGGTCCCGCGCCGTCTCGCAAGAGATTCGCGGCGAAGCGGTGACGTTAGCCGTCAGCAAGGTGTCGGCTGTGCCGGCCGTGCGCGCGCAGCTGGTAGCGGCACAGCGCGACCTCATCGGTTCCGGTGGAATCGTGGTCGAGGGACGGGATATCGGTTCGGTCGTGTGGCCGCAGGCGGCCCCCAAGATTTATCTCACCGCCGATGAAGAGGTGAGGGCTCAGCGCCGCTCTCGCCAGTTGGCCAAGGGAGATCCGATCGAGGCTGTTCGACGCGACCTTGAGCGGCGAGACGCCTTCGACAGCTCGCGCCGAACGAGCCCGCTGACCCGCACCGATGACGCCGTCGAAGTTGACACGACGTATCTATCCATCGATGAGGTAGTTAATGTCCTTGTCGACTTATGTGTAAATGATCGACCGATTCTCTCCGGACCCGGCCGGCGCGGCTAGCCGCTGCTACGGCACAGTCGCGCGGGATTGATCGGCACGGTGGGCGTGATTGACCGGCCAGCGGCCGAATCGTGGGACAGTAGTACAGCCGCTGCGTACTCCCGCGCCCGAGCCGGCGACCAGCAGGATTCGGTCTGAGTCCACAGAATCAACGATGGAGCAGTACAAGTGAGCGAGTTTGGCAGCGAGTCCGGCAGCGACTCCGGCAGCAAGTCCGGAAGCGAGACCGAGGAGACCGCGGCGGTTCCGGTGGTTGCCGTAGTCGGTCGACCAAACGTCGGCAAGTCGACATTGGTCAACCGGATCCTGGGCCGTCGGGAGGCGGTTGTGCAGGACATCGCCGGTGTAACTCGTGATCGCATCCCGTATGACGCGATGTGGGGTGGTCGTCGCTTCACTCTGGTCGACACCGGCGGGTGGGAGCCCGACGCCCGTGGATTACAGGCCCAGGTTTCAGCCCAGGCCGAACGAGCCGTAGTTACCGCCGACCTCGTCCTCTTCGTGGTCGACGCCCGCACTGGAGCCACCGAGACCGACATGGTGGTGGCCCGGACGCTGCGCCGGTCTCAGCGCCCGGTCATCCTCGTCGCCACGAAGGTCGACGACGAGCGGGCCGAGCCCGACACCGCTGAGTTGTGGTCGCTCGGCCTCGGTGAACCGCACCCGGTCAGTGGATTGCACGGGCGGGGCAGTGGAGATCTGCTCGACGAGATCCTGAGCAAGCTTCCAGATGCCCCGATGGAGACCGAAGAGGAGGGTGGCCCGCGCCGGGTCGCGCTCGTCGGTCGTCCCAACGTTGGCAAATCCAGTCTGCTCAACAAGATCACCGGCGAAGAGCGTTCCGTCGTCGACTCTGTGGCGGGGACGACAATTGATCCGGTCGACAGCCTAGTTGAACTCGATTCAGAGATATGGAAATTTGTCGACACGGCTGGTCTTCGCAAGCGGGTGAAGCAGGCGACCGGAATGGAGTTCTACGCGAGCCTGCGCACGGCGAGCGCGATCGAGGCGGCCGAGGTCGCAGTCGTACTCCTCGACGCCTCCGAGACCATCAGCGAACAGGATCAACGCGTCATCACCAGCGTTCTCGAAGCTGGCCGCGCGCTGGTGATCGCATTCAACAAGTGGGACCTGGTCGACGAGGATCGACGCGAGACGCTGGAACGCGAGATCTCGCGCGACTTGTCGAGGCTGCAGTGGGCGCCCAGGGTGAATGTGTCGGCGAAGACGGGACGCGCCGTCGAGAAGCTGGCGATCGCGCTGCGCACCAGTCTGGATTCGTGGGACCGTCGAATCTCGACCGGCCGGTTGAACGCTTGGCTGACTGAGGTCGTCCAGCAGACGCCTCCGCCGGCCCGCGGCGGGAAGGCCCCCCGCGTCCTCTTCGCCACCCAGGCTGACGTTCGGCCGCCGCGTTTCGTGCTCTTCAGCACCGGATTCCTAGAGGCCGGCTACCGCCGATTCATCGAACGTCGGCTACGTGAGGACTTCGACTTCACCGGCACGCCCATCGAGATTTCGGTGCGCGTCCGGGAGAAGCGCGGACCCAAGCGCTGACGTTCCGCGGCTCGCGCGCATCCGGCGAGTCTAGATTCACCGCGTTCGACGCTCGCGTGTTCCGGCTAAACGCGGCGACGGACTCCGCCCAGCCGGGCCGGGAGACGGAAGTTGGCAATCACCACCGCGTAACTACGATAAAGTTGCTCGCGGTTGTGCTGGGTACGGCGTCGTAGCGATGATCCGTTCAGTCACACCGGGACGTGGCGCAGCTTGGTAGCGCACCTGACTGGGGGTCAGGGGGTCGTGGGTTCGAATCCCGCCGTCCCGACATATGTATCGCTGGAGTTGATCGCGGTAAGCGCGGCACCGTCCGGTGATGCCCGTGGATCTGATTGGAGGGCGCGTGACGACACCCGGGTCGGCGCAGGCCGACCGGATCGCAACCGTCCCGAATGCGCTGAGCGTGCTGCGACTGCTCGGCGTCCCGCTCTTCCTCTGGTTACTGCTAGGTCCGCAGGCTGACCTCCTGGCGATCGTCGTGCTGATGGTCAGCGGCTTCACCGACTGGGCGGACGGCTGGCTGGCGCGCCGCCTCAATCAGCAGAGCAGCCTCGGCACGCTGCTGGACCCGGCCGCCGATCGTCTCTACATCCTGGCCACGCTCTTCGGATTCTCGGTCCGAGACATCATTCCGTGGTGGCTGGCGGCGGTGATCGTCGGCCGCGACCTCATCCTGGCCGCTGTCCTAGCCCTTCTGCGCCGCTACGGCTATGCGCCGCTGCCGGTGCATTACCTCGGCAAGGCCGCGACCTTCAACCTGCTCTACGCGTTCCCGCTGCTGCTGATCGGAGACGGCGACGGCACGCTCAGCGCCGTGGTCCGCCCGATCGCCTGGGCCTTCACCATCTGGGGCACGGTGCTATATCTATGGTCGGGTGGGCTCTACGTGCTGCAGGCGCTGCGACTCATCATGGCGGCTCGTGGCACCGCGCGGCTGGTGCAGAACCCATGACTACGCCTACGACCGGCCGAGGGTACCGAGACAGCTCCGGCACTCCCAGCCTGCTGCTGGATCTCATCAACAACACGGCCGACCCTGGTTATGCCGCCGCCGCAGCCCGGCGTGGCGAATCGAACCACAGCTGGTACGAGCAACCGCTGGCCGCGCTCGGTGCGGCGCTCGTCGGGCTCATCCTCGTCATCGCCTACCTGCACGCGCATCGCGCGGCACCGCAGACGGCCAAACTGCACGCCGAACTGGTCAAGCGCGTGCGGGCCGCGCAGCTCATGAACGACTCCCTCCAGCACGATCTGCTCGGCGATCAAGCGAAGCTGAACGCGCTGCGCGACAAGTCGCTGCCGGCTGCCGGGCAGCTGCGTTCAACCCTGCAGAGTGATCAACTGGCCGCCGGCGCACTGACGACCTTTGGAACCGGAATGCAGGTTCAGCTGGCGGTCACGGCTGCACCCACGGCAACTCAGGCCGCCCGGGTCGGGGTCACCACGGTCACCGACACCTCGCCGCTGTCGGACAAGGACATCCGCAGCGTCGTGAACGAACTCTGGCATGACGGTGCGGAGGCGATCTCGGTCAACGACATCCGCCTCACTCCGACGTCGGCGATTCGCTTCGCCGGCCAGGCCGTGCTGGTCGACTTCCAGCCCATAACCTCCCCGTACGTGATCCGGGCGATAGGAGATTCAGACGTGCTTGTGACGAACTTCGCCGACAGCGAGGTGGCCAGTCGCTACCACACACTGGCGGCGCTCGGCGGCATCACGTTCGATTGGTCGCAGCAGAACCACCTTGAACTCCCGGCCGGCTCGGCGGCCAAACCCAACTACGCCGCGCCGGTTACGCCAGGCGCGGCGGCCAACGGGTCGCCGAAACCCACGCCGTCGCCGCAACCCACGGTCTCGCCGAAACCCACACCCGCGCCGACATCCAGTTCGCCGACCGGGGGGCCACGATGATTCCGGCGATCGCGCTCGTCATCGGCATCATCGCCGGACTCGTCCTGCAGCCGACTGTTCCGCACGCGCTCGAGCCCTACCTGCCAATCGCAGTGGTGGCCGCCCTCGATGCGGTCTTCGGAGGCCTACGGGCCCGGTTGGATCACATCTTCGACGCGAAGGTCTTCATCGTCTCGTTCATTTCGAACGTTCTGGTTGCGGCGGTGATTGTGTTCATCGGCGACAAGCTCGGAGTCGGCGGAGCGCTCTCCACCGCAGTGGTCGTCGTGCTGGGCATCCGGATCTTCGGCAACGCAGCAGCGATTCGGCGGCATCTCTTCCATGCCTGACCGATCCGGCTCGGACGGGCCAGCTGAAGCGCCGGATCCAGCCGGCGATGCCGCGCCGGCGGGGGAGCCGATCGAGGCGCCGGCGGAGGGAAAGCGACGCACCTCGCACCGACGGGCTGGAGCGCTGATCGGGGTGCTCGCCGCACTACTCGGCTTTGCGATCGTGGTGCAGGTCCGCTCCAACTCCTCGCAGGACAGCCTCTCCAACGCCCGTGACGACGATCTCGTCGGCATCATCGCCAATCAGAACGAGCTGGCGGAGCGGCGTCGGGACCAGATCTCGGACCTGCAGCGGGTACAGCAGCAGCTACAGGCCAGCGGCAACGTCGACGGCGTCGCCCAGCAACAGGCCGAACAGGAGACGCAGGCGCTCGGCGTGCTCCTCGGAACGGTCCCGGCCACGGGTCCCGGCATCACCGCGACGATCACCGATCCGCAGGGAAACCTGAAGGCCGAGGATCTGCTCGATGTGATCGAGGAGCTGCGCGGCGCGGGGGCGGAGGCGATTCAGTTCGGGCCGGTTCGAGTGGGAACGTCGACGAACTTCGTCGATACCGAAGCCGGAGTCAGCATCGACGGAACGACCATCAAGCCGCCCTACGTAGTGCGGGCCATCGGCGACCCCAAGACCATGGACACCGCGCTGAACATCCCGGGCGGGGTCGCCGCCACTGTCCGGGTTGCCGGTGGCGACCTCACGGTGATCGAGCAGCCCAGTCTCACCATCACCGCGGTACGGGCGCTGCCGTCGCCCAAGTACGCAGCGCCCACTCCCCATTAACTGCCGCGGCGGCCACCTCCTAGGATCGAACCCGTCGGTCGCCGCGTGGACAGACGGGTCTAGACCCTCTGCCTGCACGTCCGATCCGAGCACGTCCCCGTGAGCCAGCCTCCCTGAGTTAAGGACCTCCAGCGATGAGTGAAGTACCTGACGACCTGCGCTACACCGCCGAGCACGAATGGGTCCGCATCGACGGCTCGATCGCGCGCGTCGGTATCACCGACTTCGCGCAGGAGGCGCTGGGCGACGTCGTCTATGTGACCCTCCCAGAGGTCGGCACTGCTGTGGAGCGCGGTGCGGCCTTCGGTGAGATCGAATCGACCAAGAGCGTGTCGGACCTCTTCGCACCCGTCGATGGTTCGGTCGTCACCCGTAACGATCTACTTGACGGTCGTCCGGAGCTCATCAACTCCGATCCCTACGGCGACGGCTGGATCGTCGAGATCGAGATCGCCGATCCCGCGCAGGCGAATGCACTGCTCGACCCGGCCGCCTACGGCGAACTCAGCCAGTAGCTGAAGATAGTGCAGATTGTGTAGAAATATTCGACACAATCCTAAAACCTCCAGCTGACATTGACCCTCGGGTCGATGCGGAACTAGGCTCGACAGCATTCGGTGAGTTGGCGAGCTGGACCACGTTCAGCTCGCCTCTTCATACGGGTTGCCATACGACTCTCCGGATCAGCCGGGACGGAGTAGTCGTGGCGGCGGCGTGTGGCAGCAGGACCTGAGCAGCACAGCTTTTCCCCCGTTCAACAACGTCCATCAGAAGGGCACCAAGAGTGTTCTGCACCGTATGTGGTTCGGAGAATCCGCCTGGAAGTCGCTTCTGCGCCAACTGTGGTGCCCCGATCGGAGACGAACGCCTGCCCGCTGCACCGGACTCGACCGGCATCATCACCACGGTAACCACGGCCACCGACGGCGACGCTGATTTCTCACCCGATGCGCACCAGGGTGCAATCGACGCGCTCAGTCCAGGTTCGGCCTTACTCGTGGTGAAGCGCGGTCCGAATGCGGGCAGCCGATTCCTGCTCGACCAGGACGTCACATCGGCTGGACGTCACCCTGACAGTGACATTTTCCTCGACGACGTGACCGTCTCCCGTCGCCATGCGGAGTTTCGACGTGAGGGGAGTGGGTTCAGCGTGCACGACGTCGGTTCACTCAACGGCACCTACGTCAATCGGGAGCGCATCGATGTCACCCCGCTCGCCGGGGGTGACGAGGTTCAGATCGGCAAGTTCCGGCTCGTGTACCTCACCGCGTCGCGATCCGTCGCCGCCGGAGCGGGCGAGTGACCGCCCCTGAGGTCGCGGCCCGCGGCTCGCTCACGATCGGTGAGGTTCTCACCGCCCTCCGTCCCGACTTCCCGGACATCACGATCAGCAAGATCCGGTTCCTGGAGACCGAGGGTCTGGTGGCGCCGCATCGCACACCGTCCGGGTACCGCAAGTTCTCCTCCACCGACATCGCCCGGCTGAAGTACGTGCTCAGCCAGCAGCGCGACCACTACCTGCCGCTGCGGGTCATCAAGGACCAGTTGGACGCGATCGATCGGGGCTTGGTCCCGCCTGGTGCCGGCGGGCTACCCCGGGTGCCGCACCTGGCGATCGCCGACAATGCGCCGACGGCCGACCACTTCCGACCGGTGCTTCCGACACTTCGTCTGTCGCGCGAGGAGCTGATCAACGCCGCCGGTCTCACCTCCGAGCAGTTGCGCGAGCTGGAGCAGTTCAACCTGGTGACACCCAAGAGCGGCGGGTTCTACGACGAGGACGCGCTGGCTATCGGTCAGGTCGTCTCGCAGCTGGCGCGGTACGGGCTGGAGGGGCGCCACCTGCGCGCCTTCCGGACGGCGGCCGAGCGGGAGGTCGGGCTCTTCTCCCAGGTCGTGGGGCCGATGAGCCGCCAGCGCAGCGCCGAGGCCAAAGCCCGAGCTGAGGAGACGGTGCGTGAACTTGCCGCGCTCTCCGTGCGGCTGCACGCGACGCTCGTCCAGATCGGTCTGCGTGAAGTCACCGGTACCGCGACCTGAGTCGAGGTGGCGGCCATTGATCTCTGCCGGTGCGCCGAACTTCCCGCGAGCCGAGATGGACGTCGGCGTGTAGCGTCGAGTTGTAGCAGAAGTGGTACATAGAGGCAGTAGAAGACAGGCAACCGAGAGGGCCGACGTGCATCCGTTGCGGGTAGTGGGAGTGCGAGTTGAACTCCCCACGAACCAGCCTGTCGTGCTGCTGCGTGAAGAGGACGGCGTGCGTTATCTGCCGATCTGGATCGGGGCCGTGGAGGCGTCGGCCATCGCGTTCCAGCAGCAGGGTGTGCAGACGGTACGGCCGCTGACCCACGACCTGCTGCGTGATGTCATCACCGCGCTCGGTGTGCGACTCGAGTCGGTCCACATCACCGAGATGCGCGATGACATCTTCTATGCGGAGTTGAGCTTCAGTGATGGGATCAAGGTCAGTGCGCGTCCGTCGGATGCGATAGCGCTGGCCCTGCGTTGTGAAGTCGCGATTCTCGGTACCGACTCGGTGCTGGACGCGGCGGGGATCGAGATCCCCGATGAACAGGACGATGAAGTCGAACGTTTCCGGGAGTTCCTGGACAGCGTCTCGCCCGAGGATTTCGCAGCGGACGGGTGACGTTCAGTTCCGATTGGAACTCTCAACCTCAACATGAACGTTACTAATTTTCGAGATTGCCAGCGCGTCGCGTTGACCAGGCTAGCCACCAGTCATACGGTCAACGAAGAAGTTGACACAGACGCAGTCTTCGAGCATTCCGCGCAGGCACACCGTGCTGCGAAGCGCTAACGGGGTAACGCAGAAGGTAGGCATGATGGCCGAGCACATCGGACCGGTAGATGGATCGCAGCGCCCCGAACAGGGCGCGCTCTTCGACGACCCGATGGCCAGGTCGGACGACGAGGTCGGCTACCGCGGACCCACCGCCTGCTCCGCCGCTGGCATCACCTATCGCCAGCTCGACTACTGGGCCCGCACCGACCTCGTGGTGCCCACGGTCCGCTCGGCTACCGGGTCCGGCAGCCAGCGTCTCTATGGCTTCAAGGACATCCTGGTGTTGAAGGTCGTCAAGCGACTGCTCGACACCGGAGTCTCACTGCAGAACATCCGCCTCGCGGTCGAGCACCTGCGGGCGCGCGGAGTGGACGACCTGGCCCGCATCACTCTGCTCTCCGACGGCGTCACGGTCTATGAGTGCACCTCCTCGGAGGAGGTCGTCGACCTGCTGCGCGGAGGCCAGGGCGTCTTCGGAATCGCCGTCAGTGGCGCACTTCGCGAACTGGTCGGCTCGTTGGCTGAGCTTCCCTCCGAGCGGGCCGTCTCGGCCGATCGCGTCCCGTCGGTTGACGCCGAATCGCTGGCCGCCGATGAGCTGTCCCGCCGCCGCCAGAAGCGTGCCGCCACCGCTTGAGCGGAGATTGCTCGCGGTCCGGTAGCCTGGTCTCACTGGCCGTATCAGTCGGGCGGGAGAGTTCGTCGACGATTCGTCTGCATGCAGATGCAACGAACGCCGGACGGCGCCGAAGGGGCAACATCCCCGGAACCTCTCAGGCACCCGAACCGCGCGACTGAGGCCACTCTGAAGGGCTGGATCAAATCGTCGCCGGTTTGCGGTGGTCGATCCGATTCGCCTGACAGACGGGGAGTTGAGTCGCCGTCCGGCGAGTCGCCCCGTCGTCAGAAGCGAGCGAGTAGTTGACCAGTTCTGCCAACCAGTTGAGCCTTTTCGCGCTTGAGGGCAATGACGAGTTCGTCGCCCGCCACATCGGAGTGAGCCGCCCCGCCGATCGCGACCGGATGCTGAGTGCCATCGGGCACGACTCGCTCGATTCGCTGCTGGCGCAGGCGATCCCCGGCACGATCCGTGAGCACGAGGCGCTGAAGCTGCCGGCCGCGAGTTCGGAGGCGGAGGTGGCCAGCGAACTGCGTGACCTGGCCGGACGCAATCGGGAACTCACCTCGATGATCGGACTCGGGTACTACGACACGATCACTCCGGCGGTGATTCGTCGCAATGTTCTGGAGAGCCCGGCGTGGTACACGGCCTACACGCCATATCAGCCGGAGATCAGTCAGGGGCGGCTGGAGACTCTCCTCAATTTCCAGACGATGATCGAGGACCTTACCGCGCTGCCGGTGGCCGGAGCGTCGCTGCTGGACGAAGGCACCGCAGCGGCTGAGGCGATGACTCTGATGCACCGCGCCACCCGGGGCAGCAAGAACACCATCGTCGTTGATTCGCAGATTCTGCCGCAGACACTGGCCGTCCTGCGTACCCGGGCCGAACCGATCGGGCTGAAGGTCGTCCTCGACGATCTTGAGGACGCGGACAGCCTGCTGAGCTCACTCGACTGTGCCGAGGACATCTTCGGCGTGCTGGTTCAGTACCCGGGAGCGAGTGGTCGAGTGCGCGAGCTGGCGCCGATCGTCACCGCGGCACATCAGCTCGGTGCGCTGGTCACGGTCGCCGCTGATCTGCTCGCGCTGACCCTGCTGACGCCACCGGGCGATGCGGGGGCGGACATCGCGGTCGGCAGCGCACAGCGATTCGGCGTGCCGATGGGCTTCGGCGGTCCGCACGCGGGTTACATGTCGACCCGGGCCGGGCTGGAGCGACAGATGCCGGGTCGCCTCGTCGGCGTCTCGGTCGACGCCGACGGAAAGCCCGCCTATCGACTGGCCCTGCAGACCCGCGAGCAGCACATCCGTCGTGAGAAGGCGACGAGCAACATCTGCACCGCTCAGGTGCTGCTGGCCAACATGGCCGGACTCTATGCGGCTTACCACGGGCCGGAGGGCCTTCGGGAGATCGCTCAGCGCACGCACCGTTTCGCTACGATCCTCGCGGCTGGGCTGCGCGAGGGTCAGCTCGCCGTCGCCGATGGGGCCTTCTTCGATACCGTGACGGTGGCTGTGCCAGGCGCGGCCGTGCAGGTCGTGGCCGCGGCACTGGCCGACGGCATCAACCTGCGCCAGGTCGACGCCGACACGGTAGCCATCTCCACCGACGAGAAGACCCACCGCTCGCACCTGGTCGCCGTCTGGAACGCCTTCGGGTTGAAGCTGAGCTACGGCGACGTGGAGCGCCTCGACGCCGCCGCGGCCGGTGAAGTGGAGTTCACGGCGCCGCTGGCCCGCACCTCGCCGTTCCTCACGCATCCGGTCTTCTCGGCCTACCACTCCGAGACCGCCATGCTGCGCTACCTGCGCCGGCTCTCCGATCGCGACTACGCGCTGGACCGGGGGATGATTCCGCTCGGCTCCTGCACCATGAAGCTCAACGCGACGACTGAACTGGAGCCGATCAGCCTCGGTGGCTTCGCGAACCTCCACCCGTTCGCGCCGGTGGGTCAGTTCGATGGTTACCAGCGGATGTTCGACGATCTGCAGCGCTGGCTCGTCGAGATCACCGGTTACGACGCCGTCTCGCTTCAGCCGAATGCGGGCTCGCAGGGTGAGCTCGCCGGTCTACTTGCCATCCGTGGATACCACCTGGCGAATGGCGACTCGCACCGCGACGTGTGCCTGATTCCGGCCAGCGCGCACGGCACCAACGCGGCGAGCGCGGTGATGGCCGGGATGCGGGTGGTCGTGGTCAAGACCGGCGGTGACGAGGGCGAGATCGACTTGACCGACCTCACCGCGAAGGCCGAGCAGTATGCCGATTCGCTGGCCGCGGTGATGGTCACCTACCCCTCGACTCACGGCGTCTTCGAAGAGCACATCGGTACCGTCTGCGAGATCGTCCATTCCCACGGCGGTCAGGTCTACGTCGACGGTGCGAACCTCAACGCCATGGTCGGGCTCGCCCGCCCGGGCAAGTTCGGGGCCGACGTCTCGCACCTCAACCTGCACAAGACCTTCTGCATTCCGCACGGTGGCGGCGGACCGGGTGTGGGGCCCATCGGAGTGCGGGCCCACCTGGCCCCGCACCTGCCCAATCACCCGCTCCAGGCCGGTGCCGGGCCCGACTCCGGCTGCGGCGCCATCTCGGCCGCTCCGTGGGGGTCGGCGGCGATCCTGCCGATCACCTGGGCTTACATCCGGATGATGGGTCCGGCCGGACTCACTGAGGCGACCGGAGCGGCGATCCTCTCCGCCAACTACATCGCGACCCGTCTGAACGAACATTTCCCTGTTCTTTACAGCGGATCACACGGCCTCGTCGCACATGAGTGCATTCTCGATCTGCGGGAGATCACGAAGACGACCGGCGTCACCGTCGACGATGTGGCCAAGCGACTCATCGACTATGGGTTCCACGCTCCGACGATGTCCTTCCCGGTTCCGGGAACCCTCATGGTCGAGCCGACCGAGTCCGAGGACCTGGTCGAGATCGATCGCTTCATCGAGGCAATGATCGCGATCAAGGGCGAGATCGACCTGATCGGATCGGGGGAGTGGAGCGGAGCCGACAACCCGCTTCGCAATGCACCGCACACCGCGGCCTGCCTCACGCAGGAGTGGAGCCACCCGTACTCGCGGGAGATCGCAGTATTTCCTGGTGGGGTAGATCCTTCGGCGAAGTACTGGCCGCCGGTGCGTCGTATCGACGGTGCCTTCGGCGACCGGAACCTGGTCTGCTCCTGCCCGCCGATCGAGGAGTACGTCTAACCGCTTCGGCCGGCCGGCCTTGGGGTGTTGCCGCTAACTGGCGCGGTGCTCTGCGCAGTGCAGTAGTTCAGCCCGGCGGGCGGCAACACTGCTGCCGTCCGGTAGGAGTTCGCCGGTGTCCTCGAAGAGCACGACACCGTTGCAGAGCAGACTCCAGCCCTGCTCCGGGTGTGCGACAAGCACGTGGGCCGCGTCGCGTGACACCGCGTCGGCCGAAGGGCAGACCGGGGTGTGTGTGCAACTGCCCGAGAGGTGGGCGGCTGGTGCCGAAACTGTCATGGTGCACTTCCCTGCAATCGCTTCCAGTGTTCTATGCCACAAGTGTGCACTTTGTTTAGCCATTGTTCCACTTAAGACGCGACTTTCTTCCCGTGTCGCGACGCAGTTGTTATATACACGCGCCGCCTGGTTGTAGCCGGTGAGCTACCACTGGTGATTAGGTACGTCCGAGCTTGTCCTGGGCATCCCGCAGGGCACCGCCGCGTGGCACCCAATCCGCCAATATTGCTGGGAAATCTGCCGCAAGTGCGGCTGCCACGACATCGGCGTCGTCGTCGACGAAGGCCGCAACCTCACGTGGTTGCAGTCGACGCAGCACGTCCAACTTCAACTGTGGCGCCGGCCGAAAATCGTATTCGGTCCGCATATACAACTCGTCAGCCGGCAGGTCGTGAGCGATCAACCAATCGAGCGTTACTCTGCGTAACCAGTCGGGTCGGCCGGTGAGCCAGACGATGTCGTGCCGGCCGGCCAAGTCGGTCACCAGTGCCCGCCCCTCCTCCAGGAGTGGATCGAGGTGGGCGCCTCGGAAGAATCCGGGCCAGTTCTTCGATCGCCCCTCCAGGAAATGCACGCGATGGCGAACATCGGCTACGACTCCGTCGATGTCGAAGACTGCGATCGTCATAGCACCCACCATAGGGGCAGGACCGACCGAGTTCGGCATCGCTTCCAGCCGGGGCAGCTGACCTCCATTCGCCTTCGGCGAAGGCCGGCCCCATGGATCGACCGAATGCCCTAGAATTACGTATTCGTGCGCTTCCTTGATGCAGTTCCGCCGTATGAGCTGACCTATGACGACGTCTTCATGGTCCCGGCGATGTCCGATATCGCGTCCCGATTCGACGTAGACCTCACCTCCGACGACGGCAGCGGGGCCACCATCCCGCTCGTCGTGGCCAACATGACGGCGGTGGCCGGTCGTCGCATGGCAGAGACGGTCGCGCGCCGGGGCGGTCTCACCGTTCTCCCGCAGGACATTCCCACGCCGGTCGTCGCCGACGTGATCAGCTGGGTCAAGAGCCGTGACCTGGTCGTCGACACCGCGGTCACCCTTGAGGCGACGGCGCCGGTGAGCGATGCCCTCGCGCTGCTGGACAAGCGGGCCCACGGCGCCGTGCTGGTGGTCGAGCAGGGGCGTCCGGTCGGAGTTCTCACCGCACCGGACTGCGCCGGCGCCGACCGCTTCACCCAGCTCAGCGAGGTGATGTCGAGGCCGGCCTTCACGCTGCCGGTCTCCACCCCCCCGGAGAAGGCATTCGCACTCCTGGACGAGGCCCACCGGCGCCTCGCGGCCATGGTCGACGACAATGGGCTCCTGGTCGGAATCCTGACCCGAACCGCCGCGCTGCGCTCCACGATCTATCAGCCGGCGGTGGATGCATCCGGACGGCTACGAGTCGCCGCGGCCATCGGGGTCAACGGCGACGTCGCCGCCAAGGCGGCCGATCTCATCGCGGCCGGCGCGGACGTCCTGGTCATTGACACAGCGCACGGCCACCAGCAGCGGATGCTCGACGCGCTCGCCGCGGTGCGGGCGCTCTCGCCGACCGTGCCGATCGTGGCCGGCAACGTCGTCTCCGCGCAGGGGGTGCGTGACCTGGTGGCCGCCGGCGCGGACATCGTCAAGGTGGGCGTCGGGCCAGGTGCGATGTGCACGACCCGGATGATGACCGGGGTCGGACGGCCGCAGTTCTCGGCCGTCCTCGAGTGTTCCGCCGCCGCGGCCGAACTCGGCAAGCACGTCTGGGCCGATGGGGGAGTGCGCCACCCGCGTGACGTGGCGTTGGCGCTCGCGGCCGGGGCATCATCGGTGATGGTCGGCTCATGGTTCGCCGGCACCTTCGAATCACCCGGCGATCTGCACACTGCCCCGGATGGACGTCTGTACAAGGAGAGCTTCGGGATGGCTTCGGCTCGGGCCGTGGCCAATCGCACGAGCGGTGACGGCGCATTCGACCGAGCCCGCAAGGCGCTCTTCGAAGAGGGCATCTCCAGTGGCCGGATGTTCCTGGATCCGACTCGTCCCGGCGTGGAGGATCTCATCGACTCGATCGTGGCCGGTGTGCGCTCGGCCTGCACCTACGCCGGGGCCGCCGACCTGCGGCAGTTCGCCGAGCGGGCCGTCATCGGTGTGCAGAGCGCGTCGGGTTACGCAGAGGGGCGCCCGCTTTACAGCAGTTGGTAGCCTAATCTCTCTAGCCGGGGGGATGCAGATGCTGGTACCGATGTCGCCGACCGACTCGGTGTTCCTCTTCGCCGAGTCGCGGGATCAACCGATGCACGTCGGCGGCCTGCAGGTCTTTCACCCAGCTGACGGCATGGAGCGCGACGACGTTCTCGACACCTTCCAACAGATGCTCAGTTCGAACGAAACGTCTCCGATGTTCGGCAAGCGGGTACGCCGCTCGATCCGTACCGGATGGCTGTGGGCCTGGGAGGAGGATGAGCGATTCGATATCGAGCATCACGTCCGGCACAACGCGCTACCCCGACCGGGTCGCGTGCTGGATCTCTTTGCCCTCTGCTCCCGTCTGCACGGCAGCCTGCTCGACCGGCACCGCCCGCTCTGGGAGACACACCTCATCGAGGGACTGCACGATGGACGCTTCGCGGTCTACACGAAGGTGCACCACAGTCTGACCGACGGTGTTTCGGCGATCCGGCTCATGCAGTCCAGCCTCTCCGACGACCCGGAGTTTCGAGGAGGCGTGCCGCCGTGGCGGGCCGGTGTCGAGTCGATGTCGCCCCGACGCAGTGAGGTCGTGGCGCCGGCGAGCCGAGGCCCGGTCGAGTTGAGCTCCGACACCCTGCGCACCGCGCTGAGAACCGCGGGCGAGGCGGCCGCGCTGCCGCTCGTGCTGGCCAGGTCGGTGAATCGGGGCCTGCATGCGCAGAGTGGCCCGCTGGCCTTCACCGCACCCAAGATGATGTTCAACGTCCCGATCACCGGTGCCCGCCGCTTCGCCGCCCAGTCCTGGGCGATCGAACGCTTCCAACTCGTCGCGAAGCGGTCGGACTGCAGCCTCAACGACGTCGTGCTGGCGATGTGTTCCGGGGCGCTGCGGCGTTACCTGCTCAGTCTCCAGATGCTTCCGCAAGCGCCGTTGATCGCGATGGTTCCGGTCTCGCTACGCGACGAGTCGACGGCACCCACCGGCGGCAACTCCGTCGGCGCGGTGATGTGCAACCTGGCCACTCAGCTCGATGACCCCGGGCAGCGGCTGTCGGCCATCACCCAGTCGATGCGCAATGGCAAGCAGGCGCTGGCCTCGATGACTCAACTTCAGATCCTGGCGATGACCGCACTGGCCGTGAGCCCCTTGGGGATCGACCCGCTGCTTCGCCTCACCGGCGTGGTGCGGCCACCGTTCAACCTGATCATCTCCAATGTCCCCGGCCCACGTTCTGAGCTGTACTGGAATGGGTCGAGAATGTCAGGGCTTTATCCGCTCTCGATCCCGGTGGACGGTCAGGCGTTGAACATCAGCTGCGTAAGTCACGCCGAGCAATTGTCCTTCGGTCTCACCGGCTGCCGGCGCACCGTGCCTCACCTGCAGCGTCTGCTGTCGCACCTCGACGACGAGCTGGTGGCCCTGGAACTGGCTACCGCGTAAGCCTATTCGGGTAAGCCAATTCGGCCCGCGTAAGCCTATTCGGCCGTCTGGGGGGCGAGTGCGGCGGTGATGATCTCGGCCGTCTGCGGATCCTGCGCGGCGCTGGCGCCGGCCATGGCGATGAGCTGGCCGATGAGCCAGTCCTCCAGGCCCTCCCGCTGCAGCCCGTTCCCGCAGAGCCAGGCGAGGGTGGTGTATTCGACCATCCGCACCCAGTTCTCCAGCGTCAGCAGGAAGATTCTCGTCGGCGAGGTGACTTGGACCCGGCGCAGGATCTCGGCTACCGAAGCCGCTCGAAGCTGCTCGATGATGGTGTCGGTGCCGGTGCTGGCCTGCACGCTGGTGTTACGGAGCAGGGCCACATAGTTGGCCGAGAAGGACTCGGCGAAGTCGAGGAATGCGCTGAGCGACCGGTGCATCTGCTCCAGCAGCGTGAGGTCGTGCGGGACATCAGAGAATTCCAGGATCAACCCGTCGACGATCTGCTGCGTTGTGGCGGTGAAGATCTCCCGCGGCCCGGCGAAATACCGGTAGAAGAGTGCCCGGGACACACCCGCCGCGTCGGTGATGTCGTCGACCGCGACCTGATCGAAGGGGCGTTCGGCGAAGAGTGTCGCGGCGACCTCGATGAGATGCTGCCGCCGTTGCTCGGGCGCCATGCGCCGAGGCAGTGAGCCCGGCTGGCCGGGGGTAGGCATTGATACAGCGGTCATAGGTCTATAACAATACGTCGGTCGCTGCGCGATACGCACAGCATCATCGAGTCGTGTCGCCGCTGCGGAGAGAGGAAGCGGTCGCGGTGGTCCACCTCACCCGCCAACACACTCACCTGGCAGGTGCCGCAGTACCCCTGCTGGCAGGAGTAGGCCACGCCGGGAAGTGCGGCCCGCACGGCGGCGAGGGCAGTCTGATCGGCCCCGACCAGGATCGTTCGCCGCGATTGGTGAAGCTCAATTTCGAATGGGACGCCGCCGGCGACCGGCAGTGGCGAGAATCGTTCGAAGTGCAGGGCTTTGATCCGCGGCGCCGGCATGATGGCCCGCATTCCGGCGATCATGCCGGGCGGCCCGCAGCAGTACATGGCCGCCCCCTCCGGTGCCAGTTCGAGCAGCCGCTGCGGGGTCGGAATCCCCGATTCGTCGTCGGCCAGCAGCGTCACCGATCCCGTTCCCGATGCGGTCAATGCGCTGACCTCGTCGATGAACGGCATCGAGGCCCGGGACCTACCGGCAAAGACGAGCGACCACTGCGCACCCGATGCGGCGGCGGCGGTGACCATCGGCAGAATCGGCGTGATTCCGATGCCACCGGCGAGGAAGAAATATCGCTCGGACGTGAGGAAGGGAAAGGCGTTGCGCGGCTCGCCGATGCTCAGCCTCGCGCCGACTGACAGCTCATGCAGCTCTACCGAGCCGCCGCCCCCGTCGACGATCCGGCGAACGCCGATTCGGTAGGTCGAACCGGCCCGGTCGCCGCAGAGTGAGTATTGCCGTTGCCGGCCAGATGGCAGGTAGACATCGATGTGTGCACCGGGCAACCACCCGGGGAGCGGGCGGCCGTCGGCGGGAGCGAAGGTGAAGCTGCGGACACCTTCGGCCCGGTCGGCGATCTCGGCTACGGTGACAGCCCGGCGCCGGCTCACCGGCTGCGGCGGTCGACGACCCGCTCCAGCCCGAAGCGAGTTTCGAGCCAGGCGCGTGACGGCGCGGTCAGCCAGCCGCCACACCAGGTCGGTGGGCTGATGCGGATGGGAGCTGCTCAAGTTAGTCCGCCGCCGCTTAGTCTGCCGCCGACAAGGCGGCCGGTGAGGTGGCCAGGTAGGCCACCGCCTGGCTCGTCGAGCATTCCTGCGAAGGGTGGTAGTCACGCCGGAAATAGCTGCGGTACGAGCGGAGGAACTCCGTCGGGCCGGGAAGCAGGTTGAGCCGCCCAGCCCGGGTCCAATCACGCCAACGGGCGCGCGTCCCGGTGCCGGCGAGCATCGGATCACTGGCCATCAGCTGCCGAATGCCCCGTGACCAGAGCCAGACCAGCGCCGGCAGGATTGTCACGTGGGAGCGCACCCGTCGGGCGTACCGTCCATCCACATGCATGTACAGGTCGAAGGCGACGCTGCGATGCTCGACCTCCTCGGCCCCGTGCCAACGCAGCAGATCGAGCATCGTCGGGTCGGCGCCGGCTCGATCGAGCCCGTGTGAATTGAGGATCCAGTCGCCGAGAACGGCGGTGAGGTGCTCGATGGAGGCGATCAGCGAGAGCCGCTCGACGAGCCACTCCTCAGCCGCCGCTCCGGTCAGCTCGCGGTTACCCAACCGCTGTTCGAAGAACCACTCGATCTCGCCGACGTAGCGCGTCGTATCCAGCCCCTGCACCCTGAGATGGTCCTGTGCCCCCTGGTGCGCCGAGGCATGTGTCGACTCCTGTCCAATGAAACCAAGGACGTCCTCACGCAGCCGATCGTCGCGGATCAACGGAAGGGCCTGCGTGAAGACCTCGACGAACCAGCGCTCACCGGCTGGCAGCAGCATGTGCATCACATTGGCCCAGTGCGTGACGAAGGGTTCGTCCGGGACGTAGTGCAGGGGCAGGTTGGTCCAGTCGAAGGCGACATTGCGCGCCCGCAGGGTGACGTCGACCAGCTCGCCGTCCGGGTGGGTACTCACGACAAACCTCGCTTTCAGAGCTTGTTCAGGTCGACGGTGGCGATGGCCCGGGCCAGGCCGGGTGTGAATCTCGACATGGCCAGAAATGCCTTGGATTCACTGGTGATCGTCGCGACGGGGCGGTTGGCCGCAGTGGCGTCCACGATGTGCTTCGCCGCCCGCTCGGGAGAGTAGTTGCGGCGCCCGTAGGACTTGACCGCGTGTCTGCGCAGCACCTCCTGGGCCGCCGGGTCGACCCCGACATGCTCGGTCGAACGCGAGATGTCGGAGTTGATGAATCCGGGGCAGATCGCTACGGCGCCGATATTGTCGCGGGCCAGTTCCGCCCGTAGGCATTGGGTGAGCATGAGCACGGCGGCCTTCGTGGTGGCATAGGCGGGGTAGGTGCGGGATGGGGCGTAGGCCGCCGCCGAGGCGATGTTGACGATGCGGCCGCCCTCTCCACGGGCCACCATCTGGGCGGCGAAGAGCCGCGAGCCGTGGATGACGCCCCACAGATTTATGTCGATGATGCGATCCCAGTCTGCGACAGTGGTGGCCAGGAACGGACCGGCCATCCCGATGCCGGCGTTGTTCACAACGATGTCCGGCGTGCCGTGGTCAGCCTGTACTTGCTTGGCGAAGGCCGTGAAGGCGTCGCCATCGGCCACGTCAAGGTGATAGCTCGTCGCCACCACCCCGTGCGCCCGCAGTTCGGTGGCGGTCCGCGTCGCTGCGTCGAGGTTGATATCGGCGACGATCACGTCCGCACCCCGGCGGGCGAACTCAATCGCGGTGGCCCGCCCGATACCGGCTCCGGACCCGGTGATCACAGCCAACTGCCCGGCGAACGGCTTGCCGATCCGGTCGCCACGGACGCGGGTCGCGGCGACCCTTGCCGCGACGAGACCGCGGGGCGTGGGTGCGGCATTCTCGACGTCGTCGATGAGTTCGATGGCGGCCTGCGCAACCACCTCCGGACGGCTGCTGACCACCCAGTGCCCACCGACGAGGACCCGGACGTGCAGGTTCGTCGCCCACGGCGCCGGAGCCTGCGTCTGCAGCTCGACGCCGACGTAGGAGTCACCGGCGGGAGCGAGCACTTGAACGGGCACCTGGGTGCTCTGCGGCTGCGGAGCCCGGAATCGGCGCACCATGTTCGCCCGGTAGAGCTTCAGGCCGTACAGCTTGTCGGTCAGGGTGCCGGTCGGGCCGACCGACGCCCCGGATCCGGAGAGGACGCGATCCAGCAGCCCGCTGCGCCAGAGCAGTTCGGGCAGCAGCGGAGTGATGAATACGCCGATATAGGCCGAGTGGGCCAGTTGCCTGAGCAGCGCGCGGATGGCCTTCGGATTCGGTCGCGCCTGGCGTCGCATCCACTGGCCGGCGTAGTCGAGGTTCGGGCCGGAGACAGAGGTGTAGGAGGCGATTCGCCCGTCCAGACGCGCATCGGTGACGCCATGCCAACCTTGAATGGAGCCCCAATCGTGCGCGATCAGATGTACGGGCCGCTGCGGGCTCGCCGCGTCGATGACTCGTGCGAGGTCATCGACGAGTTGGTCGATCACGTAGGCCGAGGTCTCATCGGGCCGGTCGGAGGCGCCGGCGCCACGCACGTCGTAGGTGACGACGTGATATCGGGGGCGCAGGATCGCCACCAGCCCGTCCCATACCGCGCTGGTGTCCGGGTAGCCGTGAATAAGCACGACCGTGGGATTGTCGGGCTCGCCGTATTCGCGCACCGATAGGGTGATGCCGTCGCTGGTCGGGACGCGAGTCGTGTCTGCCATCTCCTGACTATTTACGTTGTTAGACGATCTGTCAACAGGACTGAAAGTTCAATTCGGGCATCTAGGCTGAAGCCATGCCGATGAATACCTGGACCGCCGTGGATGACGTCTTTGCCGCCTCGCTACTCGAGCCGGACCCGATTCTGGAAGGGGCCCTACGGGCCAGCGACGCCGCCGGGCTTCCGGCGATCAGCGTCTCGGCGGCCCAGGGAAAGTACCTGTACTTGCAGGCACTCTCGCTGCGGGCGACGAGGATCCTGGAGGTCGGAACGTTGGGCGGCTACAGCGCGATCTGGATGGCGCGAGCTCTCGGTGACGAAGGCCGGCTGACGACCCTCGAGGCCGAACCCCGGCACGCCGAGGTGGCCCGGGCCAACATCGCCGCGGCCGGACTGCAGGACCGCGTCGAAGTCATCGTCGGCCGCGCTATCGAGACGCTACCCACGCTGGAAGACCGCGCCCCCTTCGACCTCGTCTTCATCGACGCCGACAAGCCGAGCAATGCCGACTACTTCGATTGGGCAGTGCGCTTGGGGCACCCCGGCACTGTCATCATCGTCGACAACGTCGTCCGGGACGGCGCCATCGCCGATCCCACCAATGCCGAGGCCAGCGTCGAGGGAGTCCGCCGGCTGAACAAGGCCGTTGAGGCGCAGCCCCGGGTCAGCGCGACGGTCGTGCAGACCGTCGGCGCCAAGGGCTATGACGGGTTCATGTATTGCGTGGTCGTTAGCTAGGGTCTGTATCTGCCGAGGCGCCCAACGGGGAGTCGGGGAAGAGGAGACCGCAATGGCCAAGCTGCATCGATACGCCTTCACCCACGAGATCGACGCCTCGCCGCAGAAGGTGTGGGACCTGGTGGCCGACCACGAAGGGATGTCGGCATGGTCTCCGGTGCGCAGCGTGACGCTTGAGAAAGAAGGCGCACCGGACCGAAACGGTGTCGGCGCGATCCGCGTGCTGCGCCTGGCCGGCCCACCGCTGCGGGAGCAGATCACCGCCTTCGAACCGACTCATCATCTGGCGTACCGGATGCTCTCCGGCGCGCCGGTCACCGACTACACCGGCGAGATCAACGTGACACCCTCCGGGGCCGGCAGCAGGCTCGTCTGGAGTGTGCAGTTCCGTCCCAAGCTGCCCGGCGCCCAGTTCGTCGTCGCCGTGGTCATCCGAGAGGGAGCCAAGGCGCTGGCCAAGCGGGCCGCCCGCTCGTAGCCAACTCGCGCCGGCCAGATGATGCCGTCGAGCCTGACCTGCCGCGGGACCGCTGCCGTCGGCGACTCTGCTCGCTAGGCTCAGCAGGTGTGAGCGCCCCGCAGAGTTCCGGTTCGCCGGCGACCGGACGCGACCGCCCGATGCGGGTGATCGGCGGTTCGATCCATCGCCTGTATACAGATGCGACGAAGCTGGACCGCACCCAGTCCGATCCGGTAGTCGCCGGGCGTAACGCCATCGGCCTGGTGATTCCGCTGGCCATCGGCGGCCTGATCGGCCATCCGGGGCTCGGAGTGCAGTCGGCTATCGGTGCCCTGCAGACGGCCTTCGCCGACCGCCCCGGCCCGTACCGCCTGCGGATGGCCCGGATGCTGATCTCGGCACTGGTGGCCGGGGTCACGGCGGGGTTGGCCGCCGGATTCGGGCACAGTCTGGCCCTGTCAGCACTGCTGCTCGCCGTCTGTGCGTTCTCCGCCGGTCTGCTGGTGATGTTCGGCCCCAGCGCCGCCCAGGTCGGGGTAGCGGCAACCGGCTGCGCGCTGATCCTCGGCCACATTCCCGAACGCCCGCTCGGCGCGCTCGACACCGGTCTGCTCGTCTTCGCCGGCGGCGTCGTCCAGATGCTGCTCGCGATCACCGCGTGGCCGCTTCGGCGGCACGGTCCGGAGCGCCGGGCACTGGCCGGTCTGTACGAGGAGCTGGCCGATCTGGCGGCGAGGCCCATCGACTCCAGCGTCAGCCCGCCGCTCGGGGAGACCATCGCCCAGACCAGGGCCGTCCTCACCGGGGCCGGGCGTGACCATGGGCCGAGCGTCGAGGCTTACCGGGTGCTGCTCGACGAAGCGGTGCGAGCCCGGCAGGACATTCTCGCGCTGTCGGCCTATGCCGATCGGCTCACCGCAGAGGAGTGTCAGGCCAGCGCCGCCGCTCTGTATGCCGCGCTGTCGGCGACCGCTACGGTGCTCACTCGTATTGCCGACGCACTGGCCGCCGGCCGCACGCCCGGAGAGCGGGAGTATCGGGAAACATTGGAGGTTGCCACCAGAATCGGGGAAGGGGCACCGCTCGGCGCGTCGCTGACCGAGCGCGCGGCCGCTGATCGCCGGGCGAGCCTGGTGTCGCAGCTGCGCGCGATGGTGCAGACCGCCCGTACCGGTGCCGGCGAGGGGAGTACCGATGAGGACGTCGAGTCGCCCAAGGGCGTCCGTCGACTGCGGGATCCCATCGCCGTGCTGCGGGCCAACCTCGATGTGCGCTCGCCCGCGCTTCGTTACGCGGTGCGTCTGGGGGTATTGGTGCCGCTCACCGACATATTGACCCGGGTCGGCGGATTCGACCGAGGCTACTGGATTTCATTGACGATCCTGGTGGTGCTTCGTCCGGATTTCGGGGCTACCTTCCAGCGCTCACTGCAGCGAGTGATCGGCACTCTCATCGGGTTGCTGCTGGCTTCGATAATCGTGCACTACCTACTCGGCGACGGCGTGGCACCGCTGGTTGTGCTGGTTGGTCTCTGCTTCTTCGGAATGCGGTTGGCCGGTCCGAACAACATGGGGCTCTCCTCCGTCTGCCTCTCGGCACTTGTGGTTGCGCTGCTGTCGATCGCCGGTATTCCGGCCCATACGACCGTCCTCGACCGGGCGGTGGCGACCGTGATCGGTGGCGCGATCGCCCTGCTCGCCTCGCTGCTGTTTCCGACCTGGGAACGTTCGCAGGTGCCCGACCGGCTCGCCGAACTCATGGGTGCCTACCGGGAGTACCTGCAGACGATGGTCGATCCACGAGCCACTGCGGCCCAGCGTTCGGCCGTACGTAGTCGATCGCGTCTCGCTCGCTCCAACGCTGAGGCATCGCTGGACCGGGCTCGATCAGAACCGGTTGATTCACAGGGGGTTCGCGAGGTCGGCGGTGCGGTGCTGGCCAATTCGCATCGTCTGGTCCATGCCCTGACGGCCATCGACGCAACCCGCCGGGCCCGCGACGCCTACCGCGAGATCCCGGAGTTTCGGGCGTTGGTCGACGCGGTCGTGGAGCAGTTGCACCTACTGCAGGGTGCGCTGCAGGGCGAGGAGATCCGAGAGCAGACGACCCTCCGCCGCCTCCAGGTCGAGTTGGCGACGAAGTACGGCGATACCTTGACGAACGCGGCGGACGACCCTGCATCCGAATACGACTCCGAATATGCCTATGGGGCAACGGTGATCGAGGCGACCGATCGCCTCGTCGACAGCATCGACACGATCACGGCGGTGCTGCACGACGCTGGCGAGAACCTGCGACTCACGGCCGCCGGCTAGCGCGCCCGGCCAGTGACTGTGCCCCCGAGGCTTGCCTGCATCTAGTCGATCAGCCAGACGTCGACGAGGTCGCCGACGTCGAGCGCGACGACCTCGGCCGGTATGTCGATGAGGCAGTTGGAGGCGGCGAGCCACCGCAGGAAGTGTGAGGCCGGTGGGCCGATCGTCTCCACTGCCGTGTCCCCGTCGCCGACCACACCGCGACGGAACTGCCGGCGGCCGGATGGTGAGGTGAGCGAGGCAGCCAACGGCATCCGCACCAGCGGTCGGTGGGACGGCGAATATCCCATGGCACTGCGCAGCGCCGGCCGCAGGAACACCTCGAAGGAGACGAGTGCACTCACCGGATTTCCTGGGAGGGTGACCGTCGAGATTCCCGCATAGATGCCGGCCCCCTGCGGCATTCCCGGCTGCATCGCCACCTTCACGAAGTCCACGCCGCGATCGGCGAGAGCATCCTTCACGACTTCGTAGGCCCCGGCGCTCACCCCGCCCGAGGTCAGGATCAGGTCAGTCTGGTCCAGGTGCGGTTGCAGGGCGGCCAGAAGATCGTCGACGTCGTCAGCAACAAAATGCACCTCTTCGGCCTCCGCCCCACAGGCTCTGACTGCAGTGGCCAGCATGATGGTGTTGGATTCGTGGATCTGCCCGGGCAGCAGCGACTGCCCTGGCGCGACCAACTCGCTTCCGGTAGAGAGAACCAGGACGCGCACGGGCGCCCAGACCGTCGCCGACGGCTCACCGAGCGCGGCCAGCAGTCCCAGGTGAGCCGCCCCGAGCACGGTGCCGGCGGTCAGCACGGTCTCTCCCACGGTCACGTCCTCGCCGGCCCGGCGGATCGCCGTGCCGACGGTGCGGGTCTCGTGGATGACCACCTGAGTGAGACCGCCGTCGGTCGCCTCGACCTGAACGATGGTGTCCGCGCCGACCGGAACCGGAGCCCCGGTCATGATGCGATGGGCGGTACCGACCGCGAGCTCCGGCGTGTCCACCCGCCCGGCGGGAATGTCGGCGCCCACCGGGAGCGTGACCGGAGCCTGTCGGGTGGCGGAGGCGACCTCGGTCCCGCGTACGGCGTACCCGTCCATCGCGGAATTGTCGAAGGCCGGCAGCGGGCGCTTGGCCACCACATCCGCCGCGAGCACCCGCCCGGCGGCCGCTGGCAACGGAAGGGAGACCGATCGGGTGCGCGGGATCAACGCGGCGATCAGGGCTTGGTGTTCGCTGACGGTCCGCATCCTGCAATAGTGCCTGACCACCGCCGTCGGCTCGCATAGGAACCCGTGCTTCGATGGGGTCATGAGCGAGTGCTTGAAGACGCAAGTAACTTATGTCGATGGTCATGGCGGCGACCAGGTCGAGGCCTACCTGGCCCGCCCGGATGGAGAGACGCGACGGGGCGGCGTGGTGGTGATCCACCACATGCCCGGCTACGACCGGGCGAGTAAGGAGATCGTCCGTCGCTTCGCCGAGTTGGGCTACGACGCGATCTGCCCCAACCTCTACTGGCGGGAGGCGCCCGGAGCGGCGCCAGATGACGCGGCGGCGACGGCGCGGGCCCAGGGCGGCGTTCCGGACGAGCGCCTCCTCGGCGATGTCGCCGGGGCGGCGGCGCTACTGCGTGGGCTGGAGACGAGCAATGGCAAGGTCGGCGTCATCGGCTACTGCTCCGGCGGGCGGCAGAGCGTATTGGCCGCCTGCAATCTGGACCTGGACGCGGCGGTGGACTGCTATGGCGCCTTCGTCACGGGAACGCCTCCGGAGACCTCCCTGCTGCGGGGGAACCTCGTCACGCAGCTGCCGAACCTACGGGCTCCACTGCTCGGGCTCTTCGGCAACGAGGATTCCTACCCGAGTCCCGAGCAGGTGAACGAGTTGGACGAGATCCTGACGGCCAACGGCAAGCCGCACGAGTTCCACCGCTACGACGATGCCGGGCACGCCTTCTTCGCCGTTGACCGCCCCTCCTACCGGGTGGCGGCGGCCAACGACGGCTGGGAGCGAATCGAGGCGTTCTTCGCCACGCACCTCGCCGCCGCGAGTGAAGGTTCCTGAGATGTGCACCTACGCAACGATGAGTGCGAAGGTCGACGGCAGCGCCAAGGGTCCCGGGGGCCGGTGGTTTCACGTCAGCGACGCCACCGTCTACTTCGACCACCCGGTGCACGCCATGGCCGAACACACCCTGAACATCGACTTCGCCGCACCCGCGGGCGCGCCGGCGAGCCGGCTCGCCCTCGAGTTGACCGCCGCCTCGGCGCGGGAGCTGATGCAGGCAATCGCGGCGGCCCTGGAGTCGGCACCGGCGGAACTCACCGCCTGAGCGCCGACCGCCACCGCTGGAGCTGATCCGTCTGCCAAGCTGAACCGGTGGACCCCGACCGCCTGCTCAACTTCTCCATGCCGAAGCGGGCCTGGTACGTCTGTGCCGGCATCCTTGCCATCGCCGCCGTCGTCATCTCGATCAGGATCCTGAACGCCCCGGACTCCGAGCCGATCACCCTCGTCAACGATGGCGGGCAGGCGGTGAACGTGAGCGGGTGCTACCCGGGCGACGGGCTGTCGCTGAGCCCGGGCCAGGCGGCCCCGCCGCTGTCGGTTACGAATCGCACCTACTGTGCGATCTACGTCGATCATGGGCATACCTATGTCGGCTGCATCGTGCTCGACCGCCAGCACACCAGCGGGCGCGAGCTGCGAATCGGCGAGGTCACGGCGCATGACGTGGCCGAAACGGACTGTGTCACCACTGGGGCGAGCTAGGTGGTGGAAAGTAGGGTCGAGATTTGTGGCCGGTGGAATCTCCGGTCTCATGAGGAGCGAGATGTCAGGCAGTGAAGTGAACGAGCCCGGCTCAGCCGGCTCGGTCGAGACCGACCAACTGGCGCCCGACGCGCACGCCGAGGTACCGGAGTCGAAGACCGTCAGCGGCTCACTCTTCGAGCCGCTGCCCGAACTCGAGTCACCGGCGGTCGTCGAGTCGCGCTTCGGTGTGCCCGGGCCGGAGCTCTCGCATGACTCTGCCTTCTACCGTGGCCTCTGGGGCGCGGTCGGTGTGCTCCTGGCCATCGGCGCGGCCCTCGCGCTGCGCGAGGTCACCTCGGTACTGGAGCTTGTTCTGATATCGGGATTTCTCGCCATCGGGCTCAACCCGATCGTGGAACTGCTCATCGGCATCGGGCTCAAGCGAGCCTGGGCGGTGCTGGTGGTGGCCCTCTCCGGACTGGCGATCGTGACGGTGATCGTGGCCGTGCTGGTGAGCGTGCTCGATAATCAGGTCACCACTTTCGTGCGTGACGCCCCGCATCTGCTGCACGATCTGTTGCAGCACAAGACAATCGCCAACCTCAACGACCGATACCACTTCATCACCGACCTCCAGGCTAAGTTGAAGGATCCTGAACTCGGCTCACGGGTGCTGAAACAGGTCTTCAGCACCGGACTCGGCGCGCTTCAGGCCGCGGCCAGCACCCTGGTTGTCTTCGTGCTCACGCTGTACTTCCTGGCCGCGCTGCCGCAGCTGAAGAATGCGGCCTATTCACTCGCGCCGGCCTCGCGGCGGACCCGAGTCGGGCAGTTGGGTGATGAGATTCTGCGGCGTACCGGTCGGTTCGTCGTCGGTGCGTTCCTGGTCGCCCTGCTCGCCGGGTCCGTGACCTTCATCTTCCTGCTGGTGGTCGGGCTCGGTCAGTACGCGCTGCCCCTCGCGCTCTTCGTCGCACTGCTGGACCTGGTACCGCTGGTCGGGTCGATCACCGGTGCGGTCGTGGTGACCCTGGTCTGCTTGGCGACCTCGCTCGACATCGGAATCGCCGCGGCCATCTTCTACCTGATCTACGAACCGCTCGAGGGGTATGTGATCTATCCGCGGGTGATGCGCTCGTCGGTCGACGTTCCGGAGTACGTGACCGTGATCGCGGTGCTGGCCGGCGGCGCCGTCGGCGGTGTCATCGGAGCACTCCTGGCCCTGCCGATCGCCGCGGCGATGCTGCTGCTGACCAACGAGGTGTGGATCCGCCGGCAGGACGCCAAGTAGCCGGCCGGGGGGAGTCTCAGGCCGCCGCTGCCGTCGTCGCGCGGAGGATCAGCATCGGTGCGGTGATGACCTCGACCGCCTCGTGGGTCACCTCGGCGGATCGCTCGATGGCGATCTCCAGTGCCCGGTAGGCCAGCGTCCGCGCGTCCTGCGCGATGGTGGAGAGCGACAGGGTGGCCGAGCGGGCGACGCCGGTGTTGTCGTAGCCGATGACGGAGAGGTCCTGCGGCGTCCGTACTGATCGGGTGCGGAATTCAGCGATGAGGCCGGCGGCGCAGTGATCGTTGAAGGCGAAGACGGCCGTGGGAAGGTCTGTGCTCAGCAGGCGATCGGCGGCTCGGGCGCCCGCGTCCTCGGTGAGTCCGCCGGGAACCAGCGCCACTTCCTGCAGCAGCCCGGCCGTCTCCATCGCTCGGCGGTAGCCCCGCCGGCGCTCGGTCGCTCCGGGAGCCCGCTGTCCCTCTACGTGGGTTATACGCCGGTGCCCGAGGGCAACGAGGTGCGCGACGGCGAGCTCCGCGCCGACGGCGTCGTCGGTGCGCACGACATCGATCGTGCTGCTTCGTAGCGCCCGGCCGATGACCACCACCGGGAGCCTCCCCGCCACCGCTTCGAGCGCGGCCCTGGGCAGGAACGGTCCGACGAGGATCAGCGCCTCGCACCGAAAGTCGAGCAGCGACTGGATCGCCTGCTCCTCACTCCGCCCGGCCGCCACCGGGCTCAGGGCGAGCTGGTAGTCGGTCCCCGCCGCCGCCTGGTAGAGCCGTTCGACGACTTCCGCGTGGAATTCATTGTGCAATCCGAATACCACACCGACGGTTCGACTGCGGTTGCGGCCGAGCAATTGGGCGCGCTGGTCCGGACGGTAGGAGAGCTCGGAGGCCGCTTGCATGACCCGCCGGCGGTTCTCCTCGCTGGCTCCCGGCACGCCACGGAAGACGATCGACACCAGGGCGCGGGAGACGCCGGCCCGTTGCGCCACGTCGGCCATCGTTACGGCGGCCGATCGGTTCTGCGATCGCATCCTCGGACTCCTCTCGACTTGCGCTGAGTATAGAGCGCTCTAGGTGAGTCTCCTTGACGAGACACGCCGACGGCGGGCATGCTAGAGCGCTCTAGGGTATGAGAGGTGGAGCAATGACGACAAGTGAAGCGATCGCCCGTCCGGTTCGGGTCGGTCTGGTTGGGGCCGGTCGGATCGGCAATTCGCATGCAGAGGTGCTGGCGCGACGGGTGCCCGGTGCGCAATTGGTCGCGGTGGCCGATCCGAGGGGCGACGCGGCGCAGCGGCTGGCCGGTGAGTTCGGTGCGCGAGCGCTCTCGCCGGCGGAGCTCTTCGACGATCCCGAGGTCGAGGCGGTGGTGATCGCCGCCTCGGTCGATGCCCACGTCACGCTCACCGAAGCGGCGACTGCGGCCGGCAAGGCCGTCTTCTGCGAGAAGCCGATGGGACTGACCCTGGCTGAGATCGATCGATCGATCTCAGTCGCCCACGCCGCCGGCGTCGCCCTGCAGGTTGGCTTCAACCGTCGCTTCAGCCGCGACTTCGCCGAGGCCCACCGACTGATCGCCGATGGCGCGATCGGTACACCGCAGTTGCTGCGTTCGCTGACCCGCGATCCGGGGTTGGCCAACCCGGCGGGGGTGCCACCGTGGACGGTGTTCCTGCAGACCCTCATCCACGACTTCGACACGCTGCTCTGGCTCAACCAGCCAGCCAGACCGGTAAGCATTTACGCGGTGGCCGACGCTCTCGTCGCGCCGGAGTACAAGGCGGCCGGACTGCTGGATACGGCGGTCGTGGTCATCACCTTCGACAACGGTGCGATCGCGACGGCTGAGGCGAACTTCTCCGCCAGCTACGGCTATGACGTGCGGGCCGAGGTCTTCGGGTCAGGCGGGATGATCACGGCCGGCGACGGACGCCGTAGCGCCACGGTGCTGTACGACCGCGCCGGCCAGCACGTCGAGACCGCCCGCAGCGACGTCGAACTCTTCATCGACGGCTACACCGCGGAGTTTGTCGAGTTCGTCGACGCGGTGCGCGAGAAGCGCTCGCCGTCGGTCACCGGTGTCGACGCCCGCCGGGCTCTGGAGGTCGCCCTGGGCTGTATTGAATCGGTGCAGACCGGGGCGCCGGTGCGATTGACGGAGCAGACCCGATGACCTCCTCCGACTACGGGTTCATGTTGGCCGTCTGTGCCGAGATGGTCTTCCTGGAGAAACCGATCATCGAACGGGCCGGCATCATTCACGACCTAGGCTTCGCGGTCGAGATATGGGACTGGACGTCGAAGGACCTCGACGCGCTGGCCGCGACCGGTGCTGAGTTCACCTCGATGACCGGCTACGTCGAGGGCGAGCTGATCGACCCGGATGGCGCCGACCTGCTGCTGCGTACCGCTGAGCGGTCCATCACCGCCGCCCGACGGTTGGGAAACCCGAACCTGAATCTGCACGGGACCGGATTGGACGGTCGCGGCCTGCCCGTACGGCGGACGGAGGTGGTGACCGGTTCGATGTGGCTCGCCGCCGAACAGACCCTGCGGCGCATCAGCGACTTGGGTGAGCGGGAGGGAGTCGTCTTCACCCTCGAGAATCTCAACACGTTGGTTGACCACCCCGGAACGCCGTTCGCACGAGCTGCTGACACCCTGGCGCTGGTGCGAGGCGTCAATTCCCCCCACCTGCGGATGAACCTCGATCTTTACCACGCGCAGATCGGGGAGGGGAACCTGATCGAGCTGATCAACGAAAGCATCGACTGGACCGGTGAGATACAGGTCGCTGATGTCCCGGGGCGCTGTGAACCGGGGACCGGGGAGATCAATTACCCCGCAGTCGCCCGCGCTCTGCATGCGGCCGGCTACCGCGGCACGGTCGGGATGGAGGCGTGGGTCTCCGGCGCGTCGGGCGATAGCCAATCCGCGCTGGAGGCTTTCCGCGCCGCCTTCACCGCGCCGACCGCTCGCTAGCCCGACGCCAAGAGCGCAGAAAGCAAAACTCGCGGTCCCCAGTTTCCTGGGGGCCGCGAGCCGCTGTCTGTCTCAACCAAACGTGTCCGAGGGGGGACTTGAACCCCCACGCCCGATAAAGGGCACTAGCACCTCAAGCTAGCGCGTCTGCCATTCCGCCACCCGGACGAGCGATTTGTGAGTCTAGCTCATACCGAAGGTGGGTTCGCGCACTGACCAGCCAGGCGAGGCAGAAGAACGCTTTCGACTTGCCGGTTTAGAGAAGGCGTGTAAAGGGAACCTTAAACAGGTGGATGCGTGATTTACACTGTCTTCACCTCAACCTGAGAAGATCCAGGTGACGCGGCTTCGCGGAAGCGCAAGCGCTGAGCTAGCATATGTTCTACGTAAGGTAATGGGACGACCGCCGACCACCGACAGCCAGGGGATTTTCGAGCATGCAGGACGCTGAGCACCGTCGCCAGCAGTCGCGGCGAGTACCCGCGCGCGCTGTCCCGACCGGTCACGCTCACGTAACCGGCAGCGACCCGTCCGCTGTCGAAACGCTAGACACGCTTGAGGCGCGCCGTCGCCATCGCTCTGGTCGGCGACTGTCGGCCGTCGGTGCCGCCGCAGTGCTGGCCATCCTGGCCAGCCTCATGTTCCCGGTCGCGGCCGGTGCTTCGCCGAGTTCCGCCACCTCGTCCAAGACCACCGGCAAGGTCACGGCCAAGGCCGCCGACTCGTCGCAGATCTGCTTTCTCTTCTGGTGCTTCGACTGGCCGTTCGGCGGTTCGACGGCCAAGCCGACGCCGACCCCGACTCCGGCACCGGTGAAGCACCCAACTCCCGCTCCGACGCCCAAGCCGGTCAAATCTCCGAGTCCAGGCAAGGCCACCCCGACTCCGGTCGTGAAGCCGACCGTGTCGCCGAAGCCGCCGGTGGGTCCTGCGGTCGCCGCCAATCCGGTGACCACCCCGAAGCCGAAGCCGGTCCCGGCGCCGTCGCCTAAGCCGGCCCACCCCGCCGGGGCTGCTGCCGGAACCGGCGGCGCCGTCGCCAGCGGGGCTGGAGAGGCGGCAGGGGGGTCCGGCAGTGGGTCAACCACCAGCGTTCAACCCACACTGCAGTCCATTGCTGCTAGTGATACAAATCTCACTCGGCGTACACCACCCCAGACGTCCGGTGCGAACCAGCCGGCTCAGGCAGCGGTTCCCGGCGACTCGTCGAAGAGCGGTCAACCGCCCAATGGCGATCCCGAGGCGGTCGTGCTGGCCAATGTGGGTAAGGAGCCGGCTCCGGTCGGGTACTCCGCCATTCTGGCCGCGCTGATCGTCGGCTTTGCCGTCGGTGTCGCCGTGGTGGTCTTCATCGCCGGTCGCCGCCGCGGCCAGCGCGAAGCCTGACCCACCCGCCCGCCCGTGCCGGGTGTGCACGCTGTCAGCCCGAACTGGTAGTAAAGGCGTATGAATAGCGCTGCGCAGACAACCGCGGAGGACGAGGTCGCCGACCTTCTCAGCGATCTGATTGCGATCAACACCTCGAACCCGACCCACCCTGAGCGTCCCGCCGCGGAGTGGGTCGCTGAGAAGCTAGCCGAAGTTGGTATCGAGTCTCAGATTCTCGAGGCGGCGCCCGGACGGGCCTCGACGATCGCCCGGATCAGCGGCGAAGACAGCAGCCGGGCACCGCTGCTCATTCACGGTCACCTCGACGTGGTGCCGGCCGAGGCCAGCGAGTGGTCAGTCGATCCCTTCGCCGGTGAGATCCGTGACGGGTATGTCTGGGGACGCGGCGCCGTCGATATGAAGGACATGGACGCGATGACGCTGGCCGTGGTGCGGGAATGGGCTCGCACTGGCCGCCGCCCGCCACGCGACATAGTCCTTGCCTTCGTCAGCGACGAGGAGGCCGGAGGCACTCAAGGTGCCCACTGGCTCGTCGACAACCACCCTGGTCTCTTCGCCGACTGCTCGGAGGCGATCAGTGAGGTCGGTGGGTTCAGCGTGACGATGAACAACGACCTCCGCCTCTACCTGATTCAAACTGCCGAAAAGGGCCTTGGCTGGCTGCGACTGCGGGCCCAGGGGCGGCCCGGGCACGGCTCGATGATTCACGACGACAACACGGTTACGAAGCTCGCGGCCGCGGTGTCACGTATCGGTGCCCATGAATTCCCGATCACCGTCACCGACACCCTGCGACGCTTTCTGGAGGACGTCGCCAAGCTGACCGGCCTGCCGATCGACCCGGACGACCCGCAAGCGGCGTTGCCGCACCTCGGTGGGATGGCCCGCATGATTGGGGCAACGCTGCGGAACACCGCGAATCCGACGATGCTCTCCGCCGGGTACAAGGCGAACGTCATCCCCTCCACTGCCGAGGCGACGATCGACACACGATTCCTGCCCGGGTTCGAGGACGAGCTGATGGCCAAGATCGACGAACTCGCCGGCCCTGGAATCGAGCGCGAGTTCATCCATCGAGACATAGCGGTGGAGACCTCGTTCGACGGCGCGGTGGTCGACGCGATGGCCGCCGCGCTGCGTGCGGAGGATCCAGCCGCGCAGGCCGTGCCGTACCTGATGAGCGGCGGCACCGATGCGAAATCCTTCTCGACGCTGGGAATCCGTTGCTTCGGCTTCGCACCCCTGCGACTGCCGCCCGACTTGGATTTCAGCGCTCTGTTCCATGGAATCGACGAACGTGTCCCGGTGGACGGACTACAGTTCGGCGTCCGCGTCCTGGACCGGTTCCTCTCCAATAGCTGATCGCGATGCTCTTCGCGTCGGTGGCCACCGCCTCTCTCCAGCTCGCCGGTGAACCAGGGCGGCTGAAGAAGACCGCGCTGCTGGCCGAACTTCTGCGCGGGCTCGAGCCAACTGAGATCGAACCGGCGGTGGCCTGGTTGTCGGGCGAGTTGCTGCAAGGCCAGATCGGCGTCGGATGGGCGGCCCTACGGACGATCCCAGCGGCCGGCGACGAACCGGTGTTGGCGATCGGCGACGTGCAACAGGCCCTCGACTCGATTGCGACGATCTCCGGGGCCGGGTCCAGGGCCGCGCGCGCCGCCGAGCTGACCAGACTCTTCGGTGCGGCGACTGCCCACGAGCAGAACTTTCTGCGGCGGCTTATCGGAGGTGAACTGCGTCAGGGTGCGCTGGGCGCGCTGATGCTCGACGCCGTGGCCGCCGCGGCCGAAGTTCCCATCACAGCGGTGCGACGCGCCGCAATGCTCCACGGGGATACCCCGGCCATCGCCCGCCTGGCCCTGCTCGGCGGCGTCACGGAGGTCGGGGCGGTGGGGCTGGAGGTCGGTCGAGCAGTCGCCCCGATGCTGGCCAAACCTGGCGGCTCGATCGTCGATGCGATTGCCCGTCTCGGCCTGGCCGGATGGGAACAGAAGCTCGATGGGGCGCGCATCCAGGTCCACCGCGATGGCGAGAATGTCCTTATTTTTACCAGGTCACTGGACGAGATAACCGATCGGCTTCCGGAGATCGTGGAGCTGGCGCGGCGACTCGGGGCGACCCGCTTCGTCCTCGACGGCGAGGTTCTGCTGCTGCGTCCCGATGGGCGCCCGCACCCATTTCAGGTGACGGCGGCACGCTTTGCCAGCGGCAACTCCGCGGAGGCGGAGGCAGCGGCCACACTCACCCCGTTCTTCTTCGACCTGCTGCACCTGGACGGGGTGGATCTCATCGACGAGCCGGCCGCCACCCGGATCGAGGCCTTGGAAGGGTTGGTCCCTGCGCAGTATCGTCCCCGCCGGGTCGTCACCGCCGACGCTGAGGTGGCGAGCGCATTCTTCGAAGACGTCGTCGCCTCCGGGCACGAGGGCGTCGTGGCTAAGTCGCTTAGCGCTAGCTACGAGGCCGGTCGTCGAGGCGACTCATGGTTGAAGATCAAGCCGGTGCACACCCTCGACCTGGTCGTTCTCGCCGTGGAATGGGGATCGGGTCGCCGCACCGGGCTGCTCTCCAACATCCACCTCGGTGCCCGCGCCGCGGACGGTGGGTTCGTGATGCTGGGCAAGACATTCAAGGGAATGACCGACGCGATGCTGCAGTGGCAGACCGAACGGTTTCGGGAACTGGCGGCCACGCCGCTGGAGCAACGGGTGGTGGCGCTTCGGCCCGAGCAGGTGGTCGAGGTGGCCATCGACGGAGTGCAGCGTTCCACCCGCTATCCGGGTGGGGTGGCGCTGCGGTTTGCCCGCGTTCTTCGCTACCGCGACGACAAGCCGGTAAGCGAGATCGACACCGTCGAGTCCGTCCAGGCGATGCTGGGGTAGCCGGTCGGCTGGGTCCGCGCGGGCAAGCCTCGTCGATGCCGCAGCGCTAGTTGATCAGTCCTGGTAGCGGGAGCAGATCCGGGGCCGGGCGGCGCTTTCGGCGCAGCCAGACCCGGCGGCTGCCATCGCCATAACGAAGTACCCGGGCCAGTTCCCAACCGCCGTACTCGGCGTGCAGGGAGAGCTGCACGGCCGCCGAAACCCGGGTCACGTCGGCGGGCAGACGCAGCGGCGCGTACTCCCAATCGGGGTCCGCGTCGCTTGATTGTGCCGACGAGCTTGCTCTCATCGACTCCATTGAACCTGGAAGGCGCGGGGATTTCCAGCCACCTCACCGATCGGTGGCACCGACGCTGGCGATCAGCTCCTGCTGAAGCCGCGTTCGCCGGGGGATGGCACCAACGCGCCGGACCGCGCTGGCCAGGGCACCCCCGACACCGTGCACCACGGAGAGGTGTCGCTGGGCTCGGGTCAACGCGGTGTAGACCAGCGGCCGGGAGAGCATGCGTCCCGCCTCCGGAGGGAGCACGACGACGACGGCCGGGAACTCCGATCCCTGGGCTCGGTGCACGGTGATCGCCCACCCGTGCACCAGGTCGGCCAGTGCTTTGCCCTTGATCTTCGCCGGACCGGAGGCGAAGTCGACGGTGACCACCCCGTCGGGGGCGACATCACTCACCACTCCGACCTCGCCATTGGCATAGCCGTTCGGCTCGGCCTCCAGATGGTTCGCCGTCGCCACCACACGGTCGCCCGGATCGAAACGGCGCCGGTCGGTTCCCGGGTTTAGCCGCTGCTTCAGCACCTCGTTCAGTCCCTGCGTCCCGGCCGGACCGCGATGCACCGGCGTCACGACCTGCACCTGCGAAGTCGGAATGCCCAGGACCCGCGGGATCGAATCCGTCACCAGCTGAACCACCCGGTGGGCGGCGTCGGCACTGCCGCGGGCGGCGACGATGACCACCTCGTGCGTCGGGTCGTCGACGGCGGCGAGCTCGCCGCCGCGCACGCTGGTCGCGAGCTTCGCGATGGTGCCTCCATCGGCCTGCCGGTACAGCGTGGTGAGCTCGGTGACGGCCACCACCCGGGCGTCTATGAGATCGCCGAGCACCCGTCCCGGCCCGATGGACGGCAGCTGCGCAGCATCCCCGACGAAGACCAGATGCGTGCCGTCGGCACAGGCGTCGAGTAGCGCATGGGCCAGATCGACGTCGAGCATGGAGGTCTCATCGACGACGACGATGTCCTCGTCCAGACGCCACTCGCGGTTGCGGGCGAAGCCGGTGGAGAAGTTGACTTCGTCGCCCCGCTGCCGCGGTTGCGCGCCGAGCAATCGGTGCAGCGTCGAGGCCGGTGCCTCACAGAGCTCCTCCAGCCGCTTCGCCGCTCGACCGGTCGGCGCGGCCAATGCCACGGTTTTCCCGACGGATTCTGCTGACGCGACTATCGCGGCGACGGTCCGGCTCTTACCGGTGCCCGGGCCCCCGGTGAGTACGCTGACCCCATCGCTCATCGCGAAGCCGACCGCCGCCCGTTGGGTCTGATCCAATTCGGCGACGGCTGGATGCTTCTTGTCGACCTTGATCGCCTTCGCGTTCGTCAACAGTCGCTGGATATCCGCAGCGATTGCTTGCTCGGCCGCCACATAGTTCGGCAGGCCCAGAGTCGCGTCGTCGAAGAGCACGACCACCTCAGCCTCGACGGCGGCATCGATCGCCCGCGCGGCGTCGCCGACGCTCCATTCCCGCAGGGCGTCCACGGCATGCTCCCGTTCGGTGACGGTGTGCCCGTCGCGGGCCTGGTCGCTGAGCACATGGGCGACCAGAGCCCGAGCTCGTCGTGGGTCGTCGCGGCTCACCCCCGGGATCGCGATGCGGGCGACTCGATCGGCATCGGCGGGGGTCAGTCCGCCAACCAGCAGCAGCCGCCACGGGTCCTCGCGGATCAGCCGTGGCGCCGCCGGGCCGAGCGCGTCGACGATGCGAGCGGCCACCCGTGCATCGACCTGGGCCGGCTGCAGTAGCTCGACGACCTCATATTCGGGCGCTGCGCCCAGGAACGAGGAGAAGAGGCGTCCGGCCCGGGTCGGACCAACCTTGGGCAGGAGGGCGAGGTTGCTCGCGCTCACATCCTCGGGTCCACGGATGTCGGCGGTCTCGAGAGCGGCGGCCAGCGTCTTGCCGAGACCCGGCCACAGGCCGGCGGCACAGAACGCGGTGAATACCGCTTCGTCGCTCAGCTGAGATCCTCGGGGTAGGCCCGGTAGGGACGTGAGACGTCGTCGAGGGCCTGTTGGATCTCCGGCGGAAGCGCCAGCGTCTCCGAGGCCAGCGCCGAGACGAGCTGGCCGAGGGTGCGGGCCCCGATGATCGGCGCGGTGATCCCGGGCTGGTCGCGAACCCAGGCCAGCGCCACCGCGATCGGCGAGGCGGCCAGGCCCTGGGCCGCGGTGGCGACGGCCTCCACGATGCCGATCTCACGGTCGGTGACGATGGGCAGGTTCCGTCCAGAGCGGGCTGAGCGAGAGTCCGCCGGGATTCCGGTGCGGTATTTCCCGGTCAGCACGCCGCCACCGAGCGGGGAGTACGGCAGAACTCCGAGACCCATCGCGGCGCAGGCGGGCAGAACCTCACGTTCCAGGCCCCGATCAAGGAGGCTGTAGCGGGACTGATTCGCGATGATCGGGGCCCGACCGACACCGGCGCGCTGCCAGGTCGCGGCGCGGGCGGTGTGCCAACCGTCGTAGTTCGAGACGCCCACGTACCGGGCCTTTCCGGAGCTCACCGCATAGTCGAGCGCGCTCAGTGTCTCCTCGAAACCGACGGTGTCGTCCGCTATGTGCACGTACCAGAGGTCAACGTGATCAACGCCGATCTGGGTCAGCGACTGATCCAGCCGCCGAAGCAGTTCGCCCCGGGAAGCGTCGATGCGCCGCTCGGTCTCGGTGCGGTAGATCCCGGCCTTGGTCGCGATCACCAGCTCCTCACGGGGCACGACATCGGCGATGAGCTGCCCGAGGATCTGCTCGGCCTGCCCCAGACCATAGGAGACCGCAGTGTCGACGAGAGTGCCACCGGCGTCGCGGAACGCAATCAGCTGGGCCGCTGCCTCGTCGGCGTCCGTCTCCTGGCCCCAGGTCATGGTGCCCAGCCCCAGGTGCGACACCGACAGTCCGGACTGACCTACCTTGCGTTCCATCACAGGAAGAACTTACTGGGCCGGGCTGTACCTCCAGACGCCCGCCGGAGCGCCACGCTTCGGGCCTGAGCGCCCATCGCCTAATGTGAGCGACATGAAGCTTGCGCTGAACCTCAGCTACTGGGGTATGGGAAATGACGCCGACAACCTGGAACTCGCGCTGGAGGCCGACAGACTGGGCTTCTCGGTCGTCTGGGTCGCTGAGGCCTACGGCTCGGACTCGCCGACCGTGCTCTCCTACATAGCGGCCAAGACGAACCAGGTCGACGTCGGCAGCGCTGTGATGCAGATCCCAGCCCGCACACCAACGATGACGGCGATGACGGCGGCGACGCTCGACACGCTCTCCAACGGCCGGTTCCGGCTCGGGCTCGGGGTCTCCGGACCGCAGGTCTCCGAGGGGTGGCACGGAGTCCGTTTCGCCAAGCCACTGGCCCGCACCCGCGAGTACGTGGACATCGTCAAGATGGCGCTCTCCCGGGAGCGCGTCCGCTACGACGGCGCGACCTACACGCTGCCGCTCCCCGATGGGCCGGGGAAGGCCCTGCAGCTGACCGTGCACCCGGTCCGCGACCACATCCCGATCTACCTGGCCGCTGTCGGGCCGAAGAACCTGGAACTGGCCGGTGAGATCGCCGACGGCTGGCTGGCTATCTTCTTCGCCCCGCAGTTCGCCGCCGAGCAGGCCGAGCACATCAGCGCCGGACGGGCCAAGGTCGGCAAGACGCTGGAGGGCTTCGACGTCGTCCCCACCGTCCCACTGATGGTCGGCGACGACGTGGCGCTCTGCGCCGACCCGGTGCGCGCCTACGCGTCGCTCTATGTGGGCGGGATGGGCAGCCGTGAGCAGAACTTCTACAACGCGCTGGCTACCCGGATGGGCTACGGCGAGGCCGCCGAGGAGGTCCAGAACAAGTTCCTGGCCCGCGATTACGCCGGTGCCGCGGCGGCCGTGCCGATGGAGTTCATCGACTCGACCTCGCTGCTCGGCCCGGCCAAGCGCATCACCGAGCGCCTCGTGGACTTCGCCCAGTCAGGTGTCACCACTCTCGCACTCGCGCCCTTCGGCTCCACTCTTACCGAGCGAGTCGAGGCCCTCCGGGTCGCAGCCACCGCGCTGCAGGAATCCGGCGTCGGCGAGTGAGTGCGGTGCACTCCATAGTCGCTGCCAGCCAAGTTCTCGCCTCAACCGCCCAGACACAGGACATGAGCCTCTTCCAGGCCATCGTCTACGGAATCGTCCAGGGTCTCACCGAGTTTCTGCCGGTCTCCTCGACGGCCCACCTTCGGATCGTGCCGGCGCTCTTCAACTGGCCCGACCCCGGAGCACCCTTCACGGCTGTGATTCAGCTCGGCACCACTATCGCGGTGGTCGGGTACTTCTGGCGAGAACTGCTGCACATCGCCATGGCCTGGTTCCGCGGTACCTTCGTCGACCGCTCGGTCCGCAGCTCGCTGGAGTGCCGGATGGGGTGGTATCTCATCCTGGCCACCATCCCGGTCAGCGTCTTCGGGCTGGTCTTCCGCAATCAGATCGAGACCGGCGCGCGCAATCTCTGGCTGATCGCCGTCACGCTCATCGTGTTGGCGCTCATCATGGGTCTGGCCGAGAAGGTCGGCACAAAGCGCCGCGACGAGGAACAGCTCAACACGACCGATGCCATCTGGGTGGGTAGCGCTCAGGCGCTGGCCCTCATCCCCGGCGCCTCCCGTTCGGGGACGACCATCACGGCCGGGCTTTTCCGAGGCCTGGACCGCCCCACCGCGGCCCGGTTCTCGTTCCTGCTCTCCATCCCGGCCGTCGTCCTCTCGGCGCTCTTCGAGGCCCGCAAGATCGGCGACAAGGGGAGCCCGGGCGTCGGTCTCACCGGGGTGGCGACCCTGATCGCGTTCATCGTCGGTCTGGCCTCGATCGCCTGGTTGATGAAGTACATCGCGAAGCACTCGGTTTACATCTTCGTTTACTACCGGGTCGCGCTCGGGCTGCTTCTCATCGGCCTGCTCTCCGCCGGCGTCATCTCGGCGACCTGACCGTGTCCACCGTCCTGCTGGTGCGTCACGGTCTGACCGCCATGACCGGTCCCGTCCTCGCCGGCCACACCCCGGGTCTGCATCTGGACGAGCGCGGTATCAAGCAGGCTGAGGCGGTGGCCGCGCGGATCGCGGTGCTTCCGCTATCGGCGATCGTCACCAGCCCGCTGGAGCGCTGCGTCGACACCGCGGACGCCATCGCCGCAGCGCAGCAGGCCGCGGGCCGCACCGTCGAACGCGACGTCGATGAACGGATCGTGGAGTGCCGCTACGGCGACTGGACCGGGCAGCAGATCAAGGACCTCGCCAAAGAGCCGATGTGGAAGATCGTGCAGGGGCAGCCCTCGGCGGCTCGCTTCCCCGGCGGAGAGAGCCTGCCCGAGGTGTCGGCCCGGGCGGTCGAAGCGATCCGCGAGTGGGACGCCAAGCTCGGCCCGGAGGCGATCTGGGTCGCCTGCAGCCACGGTGATGTGATCAAGGCGATCCTGGCCGACGCCCTCGGCCTGCACTTGGACCAGTTCCAGCGGATCGTGGTGGATCCCTGCTCGGTGTCGCTGGTCCGCTATACCGACGCGCGTCCCTATGTACTGCGTGCCAACGACATTGGGGCGGATCTGAGCGCGTTCATCCCGCCGAAGCGGCGTGGCCGCAAGAGCCGCAGCACGGCGGCCGATGCGACCGTTGGTGGCGGATCAGGCGCCGGTTCGGTGTAGTCGGCAACCGATAGGCTGGACGGCACCATGGCTCGTCAAGTCTTCCTCTTCGATCACCCGCGACGTTTCGTCGCCGGCACTGTTGGCGTGCCCGGCGAACGTACCTTCTATCTGCAGGCCGCCGACGGGCCACGCGTCGTCTCAGTCGCGCTGGAGAAGAACCAGGTGGCCGTGCTGGCCGACCGGGTCGAGGAGCTCCTCGACGACGTCGTCAGCCGCACCGGTACGCCGCTTCCCGCGTCCTCCCCGGACACTGACGGGCTGGAGCAGCCGGTCGAGGAGGAGTTCCGGGTCGGAGCGATGGGGCTGGCCTGGGACGGCGACCGTGGCGTCGTGGTGATCGAGGCACAGGCCCCGGTGGAGGATGCCGAGTTGGCCGAGGAGACGCTGCTGGCCGACGTCGAAGAGGGGCCGGACGTGCTGCGGGTGCTGCTTGACCCTCGCGTCGCCCGCGCCTTCGTGGAGCGCTCCCGCCGGGTCATCTCCGCCGGCCGACCCCCGTGTCCGCTCTGTGGCCAGCCGCTGGACCCCGCCGGTCACATCTGCCCGCGACAGAACGGGTACCACCGCCGGGCACCGCTGTCGAATGAGTGAGTTCCGCAGCGACGCCGCGCCACCGGAAGAGCCCGCGCTCACCCCAGCGCGCACGATGGCCGTCGAGGATGCCCTCAACCTCCTGGCGCACGGCTCGCTGAGCATCGAGGGACGTCTGGTCGACGCCTCCAACGCGACGCTGTACTGCGGGGTCGAGCTGGACGGCGTCGAGGCGGCCTGCGTCTACAAGCCGGTGTCGGGGGAGCGGCCGCTCTGGGACTTCCCGGACGGCACCCTGGCTGAGCGGGAAGTGGCGGCCTACGAACTCTCTGCGGCCAGCGAGTGGCTGGTTGTACCGCCCACGCTCTATCGCGATGGACCGGCCGGCCCCGGCATGGTGCAGCTCTGGATCGACATCGACGACGAGGTCGACCTGATCGGTCTGCTCCGCACCCGCCGCTCCGAGCAACTGCGCGAGATCGCCGTCTTCGATGCTGTGATCAACAACGCCGACCGTAAGGGCGGACACCTGCTCCCCACCGCGTCGGGGCACATCTACGGGATTGATCACGGCGTGAGCTTCAACCGTGAGCCCAAACTACGCACGATCCTGTGGCAGTGGGCCGGTGATCAGCTCACCGACGTGGCGGTCGATCAGCTGCAGCGCCTGCGCGAGAAGATGGCCGGCGACCTGGGGGAGCGGCTGTCGGAGCTCCTCACCACCCGCGAGGTCCGGCAGACGACCCGGCGTATCAACGCGCTCATCGAATCCGGACGGCACCCGGAACCATCTCCGGACTGGCCGGCCATTCCCTGGCCGCCGATGTAGCCGACCGCCGATGCAGCCGGCTGGCGAGGTCGTGTCAGCGACTCTTTTCCTACCGGATAGGTTGGTTACATGGAGTCTTGGTCGAGCTACCCCGTCCCCAAGATCAGCGGCGCACCGCAGCCGCTGAGATTGTTCGACACCGCAACGGCGAGTGTGCGACCCAGCAGCCCGAGTGAGCTGGCCCGGATGTACGTCTGCGGCATCACCCCGTACGACGCCACCCACCTCGGCCATGCCGCGACGTACCTCGCCTTCGACCTGATACAACGCCAGTGGCGCGACACCGGGCTCGCTGTGCGCTACGTCCAGAACGTGACCGATGTCGATGACCCGCTGCTGGAGCGGGCGGCCCACACCGGCGAGAACTGGGTCGTGCTGGCGCAGCGCGAGATCGCCCTCTTCCGCGAGGACATGACCGCGCTGCGGGTGCTGGCCCCGGACGAGTACATCGGGGCGGTGGAGTCAGTCACCGAGATCACCGAAGCCATCACCAGCCTTCTCGCCTCGGGCGCGGCTTATCACGTCGACGAGGACATCTACTTCGACATCACCAGCGCACCGGATTTCGGCTACGAATCGAACTACGACCGCGCGACGATGATGCGCCTCTTCGCCGAACGCGGCGGTGACCCGGAGCGGGAGGGGAAGCGGGATCCGCTGGACTCGCTGCTCTGGCGTGGGATGCGTCCGGGGGAGCCGTTCTGGGACACATCGATCGGCTCCGGCCGCCCCGGTTGGCACATTGAGTGTTCGGTGATCGCCCTGAACCGGCTCGGGATGGGCTTTGACGTCCAAGGCGGCGGATCGGATCTTATTTTCCCGCATCACGAGCACTCGGCGGCGCATGCTGAGTCGCTACGGTCGGAGCACCCCTTCGCGACTCACTACGTGCACGCCGGCCTGATCGGTCTGGACGGGGAGAAGATGAGCAAATCGCGGGGGAATCTCGTCTTCGTCTCCAAGCTGCGTAACGCCGGTGTGGATCCGATGGCCATTCGCCTGGCGCTGCTGGACGGGCACTACCGCGCCGATCGGGAATGGACGGGCGGCCGACTGCGCGCGGCCGAGGGGCGGCTGGCCAACTGGCGCGCGGCGTCGAAGTTGGCGACCACCCTGCAGGATCAGGAGCTGATCTCCCGGCTGCGCAGTCACCTCGCCGATGATCTGGACACCATCTCGGCGATCGCCGCGGCCGACCGGTGGGCCGAGCAGGCGAATGCCCGTTCCCGTTCCGATGGCGACGAGGTCTCCGGGGAGGGCGCTGAGGCTATCGACGCGCTCCTCGGGATCGCGCTCTGACGCCCCTGGAGTGAGTGCTGTAGGCGGAAGTCAGCCGCTCATCGGGCCGGTGCCGAAACCGCCGCCACGGTCACGCCGGCGAAGGTAGCGCTCGAATTCGCGAGCAATCGAATCACCGGAGATCTCACGGAGCTCGCCGCGATCGATTTCGTCGTCACGCTCTTCGAGGTTGCGGATGTACTCGGTGACCTCGTCATCCTCGGCGGCCATCTCGTCGACCAATTTCTGCCACTCATCGGCCTGCGCCGGCAGCTCGGCCAGCGGGACCGGAATATCGAGTACCTCCTCGACGCGGTGCAGCAGGGCCAGCGCGGCCTTGGGGTTCGGGGGCTGGGAGACGTAGTGCGGCACACCGGCCCAGAACGAGATCGCCGGGATCCCGACGGCGACACACGCGTCCTGCAGCACCCCGACGATGCCGATCGGACCCTCGTACTTCGACTGCTCCAGACCGAACTTCTCGGCCGATTCAGAGTCGTAGGAGCTCCCGGTGACCTGCGTCGGGCGGCTGTGCGGCGAGTCGGAGAGCAGCGCGCCGAGGGTGACCACCATGCGGACGTCGAGGGCGTGCACGACGCCCAGAATCTCGTCGCAGAACTGGCGCCAATGCATATTCGGCTCGATCCCGCGGACCAGAATCACGTCGAATTCGGCCTCGGGCGGGCGGCAGACCGACAACCGAGTGGTCGGCCACTCAACCCGGCGGGTAACCCCGTCGATTGTGGAGACGGTGGGGCGGTTGACCTGGAAGTCGTAGTAGTGATCGGGGTCGAGCGCGGTCAACGGGGTCGCGTTCCAGATCAGCTCCAAGTGCTCGACGGCACCGGTCGCGGCATCCCCCGCGTCGTTCCACCCCTCGAAGGCCGCGATCAGCACAGCGTCGTTGAGTTTCGGCCAACCGTCGGTGCCCTCGGTTACGTCGATCATTCGATCAGCCTACGACCGGGTAGCCCGTCGGCGGCGCATATCCTCCTCTCCTCGAGTCGGTAGGCTCGGTGATATGCCACTTGCCGCCGTTCTCTTCGACATGGACGGGACGCTCGTGGACACCGAGCCGTACTGGATCGAGGCCGAATACGCCATCGTCAGCGAGTTCGGCGGGTCCTGGAACGACGAACATGCGCACGCCCTCGTCGGCAATGCGCTGATCACCTCGGCCGAATACATCCGGGTGCACGGCCCGGTGCCGCTGGAGCCGATCGAGATCGTGGAGCGGTTGCTGGAGCGGGTGGTGGCCGCGGCGCAGCGCGCGATGCCGTGGCGTCCCGGAGCGGTGGCTCTGCTGGCCGAACTGCGATCCCACGAGATCCCGCTGGCCTTGGTCACGATGTCCTACGACAGCCTGGCTCAGACGATGATCGAACAGCTCCCACTTGGAACGTTTGCCGCGGTGGTTACCGGCGACCAGGTGCTCGACGGAAAGCCGCATCCCGAGGCCTATCTCACCGCGGCGGCCCGGCTCGGGGTCGAACCGGCCGACTGCGTGGCGATCGAGGACTCACCGACCGGTGTGGCCTCGGCGGAGGCCGCCGGCTGTGTCGTCATCGCGATCCCGCACGCCGTGCCGATATCCGCCGCCTCGACGCGGACACTGCACGCCTCCCTCGCCGACCTGACGGTTGCCGACCTGCGGGCTCTCGTCGCAGTTGTCGCCGGCTCGTAGCAGACTCGTAGCAGATCAGTCGCCGTCGACGACCCGGAGGTCGGCCGCGATGGCCGCCGGGTCGCTGACGGTGTCGGCCGTCGGTCCGGCGTTGTCGACCCGGCGATCGCCGTGGCTTCGGGCCAGCGCCTCATAGGGGAACGGCGGTGGCGTTCCTCCGAAGGACGGGCAGCGTGACTGGTGCTCACACCAGTTGCAGAGCTTGCTCGGACTCGGGCGGAAATCGCCCTTCACGGTCGCCCGGGCGATGGCGGCCCAGATCGCCCGGATGGTCGTCTCAAAGCGCTCCAACTCCTGCTCGTCGGGGGAGTACGTGAGCGTGTCGGTGTCAGCCAGGTAGATGAGCTTGAGCTGCTTCGGAACTGCGCCCCGGGTGCGCCAGAGCACGAGCGCGTAGAACTTCATCTGGAAGAGTGCCTTCGCCTCGAAGGCCTCTCGTGGTGTGCTGCCCGTCTTGTAGTCGACGACCCGCAGATCGCCGGCGGTGGAGATGTCGACCCGGTCGATATAGCCGCGCAATCGAAGGCCGTCCAGAACGACCTCGACGAGTTCCTCCCGGGCCGCCGGTTCCAGCCGAGTTGGATCCTCGAGGGCGAAGTAGTTGGCCACCAGCCCCCGGGCGGAGCTGAGCCAGTCGCGCAGCGCCGAGCCATCTTCGTCCTGCGCGAAGAGCGTCTCGACCTCGGGGTTCTGTTCGACGACGTGCTGCCAGGAGGGGGTCACCAGATCCTGGGCGGCCGCCACAGTGCGCTCAGCCGCCGGAAGGTCGTAGAGGGCCTCCAGCGCGGCGTGCACGACCGTTCCCCGGACCGCCGCACTCGAGGGTGGCTCCGGCAGTCGATCTATCGTGCGGAAGCGATACAGCAGCGGACAGGACTTGAAGTCAGCCGCCCGCGACGGCGAGAGTGACCCGATGATCGCCTCAGGTAGTTCAGCGACGGCCGCCGCAGACGGCCCGGGGTCGGTGCCGGTGGGGGCCTGGGTAACGTTCATGCATTCGAGCGTAGGTCAGCCCACTGACAATTCGGCTCGAGGCACGTCTCAGAGCAGCGAAATACGTTTGGCCGGCCAGACGATCATGAACGCCTTGCCGACCACCGATGACGTGGCGATGGGCCCGAAGACCCGGCTGTCGGTCGAGTCGCAGCGGTTGTCACCCATCACGAAGACGTCCCCGGCCGGCACCGTCACCGAACCGATCGTGGTGGCACCGAGGCTGTTGTTGCAGACCGGGTTGACGTACGACTCATGCTGTTCGATGTTGTTGAGCCACAGCGACTGTCCGCTCCAGCGAATCGTGTCGCCGGCGACGGCGATGACCCGCTTCACCAGATCCTTGTCGGGAGTCTGGCCGTCCAGGATGTGCGGGCGGGCGAAGACCACGATGTCGCCGTGGTCGGGACTTCCGAGCCGGTAGGCGACCTTGTTGACCAGGATGCGGTCATTGCCGTCCGGGCAGTTTCCGCCGCAGAGCGTCGGCTCCATGGACGCCGACGGGATGAAGAAGAGCTGGATCGCATAACTGCGGATACCGACCGCCACCAGCACGGTGATCGCGGCCAACGCCACGTAGCGCAGCAGGTGACTGGGCTTGGTCAGATCGTTCTCGACCGGCTTGCGATGCCGGGCGGTGGTGCGCTGCGCGGCATGGCGGGGGCGCCGAAATCGAGACCGTGCGGACTCGCCAGGGTAGGAGGACCGGGTACGGCTGGCCGGCTTCGTCCTGGAACTCACGGCGCAACGCTATCGGTCGTGCGGCGAAAGCGCGCCACGGAGTACCCCCGACACAACGGGTTCTCAGGTCCGACGCCCGTAGACTTTCGCCCGGCGCCACTCACTCGAGAGATTCGCTCCCCAGATGCACGCGCAGCAAGGATGCACAGACACAGCATGAGCAACCCCAATTTTGCCGTCGGTGACCGCGTTCAGCTCACCGACACCAAGGGCCGTCTCTATACGGTCACTCTCGCCACGGGTAAGCAGTTCCATACCCACCGTGGTGGTATCGAACACGACGCCCTCATCGGTCAGCCGGAGGGAAGCGTCGTGGTGTCGGCCTCGGGCACGCAATACCTGGCGCTGCGCCCGCTGCTCGCTGACTTCGTTCTCTCCATGCCGCGCGGGGCGGCGGTCATCTACCCGAAGGACGCCGCCCAGATCGTCGCGCTCGGAGACATCCACCCGGGCGCGACGGTGATCGAGGCCGGGGCCGGCTCCGGCGCGCTGACCTGCTCGTTGATCCGGGCCGTCGGTGAGCGTGGTCGAGTCATCTCCTACGAGGTGCGCGACGACCACGCGGACGTGGCTCGCAGCAACGTGGAGATGTTCTTCGGTGAGCACCCGGAGAACTGGGAGTTGATCGTCGACGATCTGGCCAACCATCCCAGCGACCCGCCGGAGGTGATCGCTGACCGGGTGATCCTCGACATGCTCTCGCCCTGGCAGGTGCTGCCGACGGTGTCGGCGTCGCTACGGCCGGGGGGAGTCCTCATCGGCTACGTGGCAACCACCACGCAGCTGTCGCGCCTGGTCGAAGCCATCCGCGAGTTCGGCGGCTACACCGAACCCACGGCGTGGGAATCGATGGTGCGCGGCTGGCACGTCGTCGGCCTTGCCGTGCGCCCCGAGCACCGGATGATCGGTCACACCGCGTTTCTGGTGACGGCTCGGCGCTTGGCGCCGGGAGTTACCGCGCCGGCTCGGCAGCGTCGACCAGCCAAGTCCGGTGACGCGCCGGAGTTGGCGCGACCTGTGGACGGGGAGAACCCTGGCCAGGGCGCGGAGAAGCCGAAGGGGCGGCGAGCGCTGCCGTAGTGGCGCGCTAGGCCTCGGGACCGGCGATCTCGACGCCGTCGGTGGCCCGTTCGACGTGAATGCAGTCGCCCGGGCACTCCTTGGCCGAGTCGATCACGTCCAGCCGCAGGTTGCTCGGAACATCGACCCGCGCCCCGGCGGCGGCGAGCAGTTCTCCGTCACCGTCCTTGACGTAGGCCAGCCCATCCACGTCGAACTCGAAGACCTCTGGGGCGTACTGGACACAGAGTCCGTCGCCGGTGCAGAGGTCCTGATCGATCCAGACGCGCAACGGTTCAGTCACAGCGAGGTCACTCCTTTTTCCGGCCGTCATACTCCGGCCGTACGGCCCGGCCGTCGAGCCGAGCAGTTCAGCATGCCATTCGGCGCGGCATCATTGGTGGATATACGCCACGGCGCGAGCCAGTGGTGCCGTGCGGTGTCCCACAGTAGACCCGACCGCGCGACCAGATACGTTCCGATGTGTAGGGTGAGTTTTCGCGCACCACAAACGGGAGGTGGCCCCAATGGCCCACGAGTCCGACGAGTTCGCCCGACGTGACACGGCGGAGATTTCGCAGCTCCAGCAGCTGACCGAGGAGCTGCAACTGCTGCGTGAGCGCGTTGCCGCCTCACCGCGCCACGTCCGCGCGCTGGAGGAGCGGCTGAGCGAAGCTCAGGCCCGGGTGGCCAGCCTCACCGATCGAAATGATCGCCTCGCCGGCACGCTGCGCGAAGCCCGCGACCAGATGGTGGCGCTGAAGGAAGAGATCGACCGGTTGGCTCAGCCTCCGAGTGGCTACGGGGTTTTCCTCGAGCTCTTCGACGACGGCACGGTGGACATCTTCACCAGTGGCCGCAAGCTTCGAGTCGCGGTCTCACCTGAAGTCACCGCCTCCGACCTGCAGTACGGCCAGGAGGTCATGCTGAACGAGGCGATGAATGTCGTCGCCGCGCGCGGCTTCGAGCGGGTCGGCGAGATCGTCACCTTGAAGGAGATCCTCGAAGGCCGCGACCGCGCCCTGGTCGTCGGGCACACCGACGAAGAGCGCGTCGTTCACCTCGCCGAGACGCTGCGTTCGCAGAAGATCAAGGCCGGCGACTCCCTGCTGGTCGAGACCCGTTCCTCCTACGCCTACGAGCGCATTCCGAAGAGCGAGGTCGAGGAGCTGATCCTCGAAGAGGTGCCCGACATCGACTACACCGACATCGGTGGGCTGGCCAAGCAGATCGACGCGATCCGCGATGCCGTCGAGATGCCGTTCCTGCACGCTGACGTCTTCCGTGAACACGAACTCCGGCCGCCGAAGGGGATCCTGCTCTACGGCCCGCCCGGCTGCGGCAAGACGCTCATCGCGAAGGCGGTGGCGAACTCGCTGGCCAAGCAGGTCCAGCGCGTGCGCGGAGCCGAGGGCGACGGGCACGCGAAGTCGTACTTCCTGAACATCAAGGGTCCGGAGCTGCTCAACAAGTACGTCGGGGAGACCGAACGGCACATCCGGCTGATCTTCCAGCGCGCTCGTGAGAAGGCCAGCGAAGGCACCCCCGTCATCGTCTTCTTCGACGAGATGGACTCGATTTTCCGAACCCGCGGGTCAGGGGTCTCCTCCGACGTGGAGACGACGATCGTTCCGCAGCTGCTCAGCGAGATCGACGGGGTCGAGGGGCTGGAGAACGTCATCGTCATCGGCGCCTCCAACCGCGAAGACATGATCGACCCGGCGATCCTGCGACCCGGTCGGTTGGACGTGAAGATCAAGATCGAGCGTCCGGACGCCGAAGCGGCCCGCGACATCTTCTCCAAATACATCACCCATACCCTGCCGATCCACGCCGACGACCTCGCCGAGCACGGCGGCAGCATTCCGGCCACGGTCAGCGGCATGATCCAGCACACCGTGGAACGGATGTACTCCGAGTCCGAGGAGAATCGTTTCCTCGAGGTCACCTACGCCAACGGTGACAAGGAGACCCTCTATTTCAAGGACTTCAACTCGGGCGCGATGATCCAGAACATCGTCGACCGCGGGAAGAAGATGGCGATCAAGGACCTCCTCACCACCGGGCAGCGCGGCCTGCGGATGCAGCACCTGCTGGCGGCCTGCGTCGATGAGTTCCGGGAGAACGAGGATCTGCCGAACACGACGAACCCGGATGACTGGGCCCGAATCTCGGGTAAGAAGGGCGAGCGGATCGTCTACATCCGCACGCTCGTCTCCGGCAAGGGCTCGGAGGCCGGCCGCTCGATCGACACCATCGGAAACACCGGTCAGTACCTCTAATGAGAGCCGTTCATGACTGAAACCCCGGCCACGCCGGTCGGCGTCCGCCGGGTGATGGGCACCGAGGTGGAGTACGGCGTGAGCGTGCCTGGGCAGCCGCACGCCAACGCCATGCTCCTCTCGGCGCAGGTGGTGAATGCCTACTCCAACGGGTTGCCGTCGAGCCGGGCGCGTCGCGCCGCATGGGACTTCGAGGAGGAGTCGCCGCTGCGCGACGCCCGTGGCTTCGACCTCGGAACCGGCTCGGTGGCCCAGGAGTTCATCGACGCCGAGGAGGACACCGGGATGGCTAACGTCATCCTGCCGAACGGTGCTCGCCTGTACGTCGACCACGCACATCCGGAGTACTCGACGCCGGAGGTCACCTCGCCGCTGGACATCGTCCGGTGGGACAAGGCCGGTGAGCTGGTGATGGCCGAGGCGGCCCGACGCGTCGCCGCTGCGCCCGGACTCAACGGCCAGATCAACCTCTACAAGAACAACACCGACAACAAGGGTGCCTCCTACGGGGCCCACGAGAATTACCTGATGAGCCGGTCGACGCCGTTCAGCGCCATCGTCCGGCACCTGATCCCGTTCTTCGTCACCCGCCAGGTCATCTGTGGCGCGGGGCGCGTCGGTATCGGGCAGGACGGGCGCGAGGCAGGCTTCCAGATCTCGCAGCGGGCCGACTTCTTCGAGGTCGAGGTGGGGTTGGAGACGACGCTCAAGCGCCCGATCATCAACACACGGGACGAGCCGCACGCCGACGCCGACCGCTACCGGCGGCTGCATGTGATCATCGGCGACGCCAACCTCTCCGAAACGTCGACCTACCTGAAGGTGGGGACGGCCTCGCTGGTGCTGGCGATGATCGAGGACGGCTACCTGGCCGATGATCTGACCATTGCCCAACCGGTTCGAGAGCTGCACCAGATTTCCCACGACCCCTCGCTGACCCATCAGATCACCATGTCCGACGGACGGACGATGACGGCCCTCGAGTTGCAGGGCGAGTACCTCGACCGCGCCAAGAAGTACATCGACGACCGCTGTGGCCAGAACGCGGACTCTCAGACCGTCGACATCCTGGTTCGCTGGGAGACCCTGCTCGCCACGCTGGCGAGCGACCCGATGAGCCTGGCCAATGAGCTGGACTGGGTGGCCAAGCTGCGCCTGCTACAGGGGTATCGAGACCGCGACAGCCTGGAGTGGGATTCGCACCAGCTGCAGCTGATCGATCTGCAGTACAGCGACGTCCGCCCGGCTAAGGGCCTCTTCCATCGCCTCGTCGCCCGCGGTGCGATGAAGACCCTGATCGACCCCGACTCGGCCGTCGCCGCGATGAACGCACCGCCCGAGGACACCCGCGCCTTCTTCCGCGGCGAATGCCTGCGCCGCTACGGGCAGTCGATCGCCGCGGCCTCCTGGGACTCGGTCGTCTTCGACGTCGGACGCGAGTCGCTGGTTCGGGTTCCGACGCTCGAACCGCTGCGTGGCACCCGCAGCCACGTCGGTGAACTACTCGATCGCTGCCCGGACGCGTCGTCTCTGATCGATGCCTTGCTGGGTCCGCGCTAGGGTAGGTAACGCTCATATCAAAGGGAGTCGAATATGCCTACTCATGACAGCGGTCAGAGCCGTCCCCAGCGTCAACCCGATGCGGTTGAGGATGCTGAACTGGAAGAAACCACCAGTGAAGTAGCGGAGCGGCACGAGAAGCTCTCCGAGGATGTCGACGCGATTCTCGACGAGATCGACGACGTCCTCGAGACCAATGCCGAGGACTTCGTCCGGTCGTTCGTCCAGAAGGGCGGCGAGTGATCTCGCGCGGACACGAGCCGCTCGGGCTGCTGCAGCACGCAACGGCGCCGGGCTCGTCGTCATTCACTGATTTCCTGAGTTCGGCGTCACCGCAGCTACTGCCGGGCCCCTCCAGCCGCGAAGCCGGCGAGCTGGCTCCGCACGGCACCACCATCGTCTCGGCCGTCTTCGACTCCGGCGTGGTGATGGCCGGTGACCGTCGCGCCACCGCGGGAAATCTCATCGCTCAGCGCGACATCGAAAAGGTCTTCGCGACCGACGACTATTCGGTCGTCGGCATCGCCGGAACAGCCGGCCTGGCGATCGAGATCGTCCGCCTTTATCAGGTCGAACTCGAGCACTACGAGAAGATCGAGGGCACCCAGCTCACCCTCGACGGCAAGGCCAACCGGCTCGCCACCATGATTCGCGGGAACCTGGCCCAGGCCATGCAGGGGCTGGCCGTGGTTCCGCTCTTCGCCGGCTTCGACCTCGACGCCCCCGACCAGCGGACGGCCGGGCGCATCTACAGCTTCGACGTCGCCGGTGGCCGCTATCCGGAGCTGTACTACGAATCCATCGGCTCCGGGTCGCTCTTCGCCCGTGGCTCGTTGAAGAAGCTCTGGCGTCCCGCGATGAGTCGGGAGCAGATCATCCGGGTGGTGGTGGAGGCGCTCTACGACGCCGCCGACGACGACTCGGCCACCGGTGGTCCTGACCTCGGCCGGCGAATCTTCCCGGTCGTTCGCATCGTCACCGCCGCCGGCGCGGTGCGGGTCGGAGATGACGAGCTGACCACGGTCGTCGAGGCGATCATCAGCGACCGTTCCAGCAACCCGGGCTCCTAGCGGGCTCCTCAGCCAGCGAGCCAGCCGGCCAGCGAGCGCGACCGAATCTGTTGACCTCTGAAAGAAAGTAGCCAGCACCTATGTCGATGCCGATGTATGCATCCGCAGAACAGATCATGCGTGATCGCTCCGAATTCGCGCGCAAGGGTATTGCGCGTGGCCGGAGCGTCGTCGTACTGACCTACGCGGACGGCGTCCTCTTCGTGGCTGAGAACGCAAGCTCGGCGCTGCACAAGGTCAGTGAGATCTATGACCGGATCGGCTTCGCGGCGGTCGGCAAGTACAACGAGTTCGAGAATCTGCGAGTCGCCGGGATCCGGCTCGCCGACCTGCGTGGCTACAGCTACGACCGGCGGGACGTGACAGCGCGGGCCCTGGCCAATGCCTACGCGCAGACGCTTGGCACGATCTTCACCGAGCAGCAGAAGCCCTACGAGGTCGAGATCTGTGTAGCCGAGGTCGGCGAGAGCTCGGCCGACGATCAGCTCTACCGCCTCAGCTACGACGGCACCATCGTCGACGAGCCGGAGTTCCTGGTAATGGGTGGACAGGCCGAGGCCCTCACGGTCACGCTGCGCAGTTCCTACAAGCCCGGGCTGCCCCTCACCGAGGCACTGGCCGACGCGGTCACCGTACTCGGCTCGGTCGGTGGCACCGGTGGCCCCCGGGAGCTGCAGGCCGGCCAGTTGGAGGTCGCGGTCCTGGATCGCAATCGGGCGGTACGCAAGTTCCGTCGCATCTCCGGCGCGGCCCTGTCGCAGATGCTTCCGCCCGCCCCCGTCGCTTCGACCGAACCTTCGACGTCTGCGTCGGCCGATGCCGACGGCGCGGCTGGGAAGCCCCCGGTAGAGGTGGCGGAACTGCCAGCTGACCCGCCCCCGGCCGACGCACCCGACGCCGCCGGTGAGAGCTGAAACTCTCACCGCGATGCGGCGCGTAATTCTCGGCGTGAGCGCATAGGCTAGAGATGTGCAGAGACGGATCTTCGGAATTGAGAACGAGTACGGAGTCACGTGCACATTTCATGGGCAGCGGCGGCTCTCGCCGGATGAGGTAGCCCGCTATCTGTTCCGACGCGTGGTCTCCTGGGGCCGTTCGTCCAACGTGTTCCTGCGCAACGGCGCCCGGCTCTACCTGGACGTGGGCAGCCACCCGGAGTACGCCACCCCCGAATGTGACTCCATCACCTCGCTGGTCGCCCATGACAAGGCGGGCGAACGGATCCTCGAGGGTCTGGTGCTGGACGCTGAGCGTCGGCTGCACGACGAGGGCATCGCCGGTGATATCTACCTGTTCAAGAACAACACGGATTCGGCCGGGAACTCCTACGGCTGCCACGAGAACTTCCTGGTCGGGCGGCACGGCGAATTCAGCCGCCTGGCCGACGTCCTCATTCCGTTCCTGGTCACGCGGCAGCTGATCTGCGGTGCCGGCAAGGTGCTGCAGACTCCTCGAGGCGCGGTCTACTGCCTGAGCCAGCGGGCCGAGCACATCTGGGAGGGTGTCTCCTCGGCCACCACCCGATCTCGTCCGATCATCAACACCCGCGACGAGCCGCACGCCGACGCCGAGCGCTACCGCCGGCTGCATGTGATCGTCGGGGACTCGAACATGAATGAAGCGACGACCATGCTGAAGGTCGGGTCGGCCGATCTGGTGCTGCGCATGATCGAAGAGGGCGTCACCTTCCGTGACCTGAGCCTGGAGAACCCGATCCGGGCGATCCGGGAGATCTCGCACGACCTCACCGGCACCCGAACGGTCCGTCTCACCTCGGGCCGCGATGCGTCGGCCCTGCAGATCCAGCGTGAGTACTACGGCCGAGCCGTCGATTTCGTCGCCCGCACCGGGTGTGACGATGTCTCCAAACAGGTCCTCGAGCTCTGGGGCCGTACCCTCGATGCGATCGAGGGAAACAACCTGGGCCTGATCGAGCGTGAGATCGACTGGGCGACCAAACTGATGCTGATCCAGCGGTATCAGAACAAGCATGATCTGCCGCTCTCCTCGCCCCGGATCGCGCAGCTCGATTTGGCCTACCATGACATCAACCGCAACCGCGGTCTGTACTACTTGCTGCAGCGTAAGAACGCGGTGGAGCGGATCGTCACCGATCTGGAGATCTTCCGCGGCAAGTCGGTGCCGCCGCAGACCACCCGGGCTAAGCTGCGCGGCGATTTCATTCATCGCGCGCAAGACAAGCGCCGCGACTTCACCGTCGACTGGGTGCATCTGAAGCTGAACGATCAGGCTCAGCGCACAGTGCTGTGCAAAGACCCGTTCCGCAGTGTCGACGAACGCGTGGAGAAGCTCATAGCCAGCATGTGAGCGGGCATGGCAGCGGGCGATCGCGTGCGATCAAACGAGCCGAGACGACTGAGGAATGGAGTGAGTAGCGTGCCCAGCAAGCGCGCCGCACCCCGACGATCGCGCACAGGCATTAGTTTTGAGGACATGGCAGCGAGACGAGCAGAGCGACTGGTAAACCTCGTCATCTGCCTTCTCTCCACCCGTCAGTTCCTCACCGCCGAACACATCCGCAACGCCGTCCCCGGCTACGAATCCGGAGAGTCCGGAACCAAGGCCGACGAGGCGTTCAAGCGCATGTTCGAGCGCGACAAGGCGGAGTTGCGTGACCTCGGCGTGCCGTTGGAGACCGGTCGAAACAGCATCTTCGACTCCGACGACGGCTACCGGATCACCCGTCGTGAGTACGAGCTCCCGGCCATCGAATTCGATCCCTCGGAGGCGGCTGCCGTTGGCCTGGCCGCGCGACTGTGGCAGTCGGCGACGCTGGGCGCACCGGCCCGCACCGCCCTGATCAAGCTGCGGGCCGGCGGAGCAGACGTGGACGCGAACGCGCCGGCTGGGGCGTCGCCGCATATCGACTCGAGCGACCCGTCGCTGCCGGCTCTCATCGACGCGGCGCGGCTGGCTCGAGTCGTCACCTTTGACTATCTCAAGGTGGGGGAGGTGGAGCCGCAGACGCGCACCGTCCAGCCCTGGGGGGTGCTCTCCTGGCGCGGTCGCTGGTATGTGGTCGGGCACGACCAGGATCGCGACGAGGCCCGCAGCTTCCGCCTCTCCCGGGTGATCGGCAGCGTCCGCGCGGTCGGCGAGGCCGGCGCCTTCACCCGGCCGGGCGGGATCGACCTGCTCGACTATGTAAGCGGGCGGCCGGCCGAGCAGCAGCACATCGCCCACGTGGTGGTCGCGAAGACCGGTGCCGGGGCACTGCGCAGGATGGCCGGCAACTACACCGACGAGGTGCTGACCATCGAGTACAACGACGAGCAGCGGATGGCCCGACTCATCGCCGGGTCCGGCCTCAACGCGCGGGTGCTCGACCCGCCGGAACTCGTGAGTGCGGTGCGGCGCCGGTTACAGGCCGCCGCTGGCGAGACCGCCGCAACCGTGGGCGTCTCCACATGAGCGGCGAACGGGACCGGCTCCCTCGCCTCCTTGCGCTCGTGCCGTTCCTTCAGGCTCGTCCCGGGGTGTCGGTGGCCGACGCAGCGGCGGATTTCGGCGTGACGCCTGAGCAGCTTCGCCGGGATCTTCAGCTGCTCTGGATGTGTGGGCTCCCCGGACACGGCCCGGGTGATCTCATCGACCTCTCCTTCGAAGGGGAGAGCATCTCGGTCATCTTCGATGCGGGTATCTCCCGCCCGCAGCGACTGACCGGCGAAGAGGCGCTCGCCCTAGTCGTGGCGCTTCGTACCCTCGCCGAGACTCCGGGACTCACCGACCGGGACGCGGTGGAGCGGGCACTGGTGAAGATAGAGGCGGCAGCCGGCGGCGAGATCGAAGCGGTCGACACGGTAAGCGTCGCGCTGGACCACGTGACGAGCACGCTGGCGATCCTGCAGCGCGCACTCGACACCGGCCAGGCCCTGCAATTGCGGTACTACACGGCTACCCGCGACGAGACCACTGAGCGAATCGTCGACCCGATGCGCATCTTCGAACTGGATGGTCGAAGCTACCTCGAGGCCTGGTGCCGCCGGGCCGAGGGGATGCGCGCATTCCGGCTGGACCGGGTCGAGTCGGCGCTGGTGCTGGACGAGGCGTCCCGCCCGCCGGCCGGAGCGCAGCTACGTGATTTGAGTGAGGGGCTCTATTCCCCGGCGCCGGAACACCTGCTAGCCCTGCTGCGGGTGAGCCCGTCCTTCGGCTGGGTCGCTGATTACTACCCGACCGCCTCCGTGGAGGAGCAGAGCGACGGGTGGCGATTGATCAGTCTGCATGTCGCCGACCCCTCCTGGGTACGGGCGCTGGCGCTTGGATCGGGCGGCGACGTCGAGGTGCTCTCACCGGTCTGGCTCGCCGAATCGATCCGTTCCGAAGCCGCGTCCGCGCTGGCCGGCTATGCCTGAGTAAAGTGCTTCCCGTGGCGTGGATCGTAGTGTTGAGCTGGCTGGGGGTCATACTCTTCGCCGTCGTGGTGCTCGGTTTCTGTGGGTACGAGGTGCACTGGAAGCTCTCGCGGCTCAACAGCGACGTTGAGCGCTTGGCCGTACTGGGTCGGCAACTCAACAAGCTGCAGAATGACTTCGCCACCACTGCCGATCGCGCCGCCGAGATTCAAGCCACCGCTCACGGCACGGGCGCACAGAGCACCATCGTTCACAGCACAGTCGCACACAGCACCGCAGTGACGCCCACCGCCGGATGAAGTTTCCCAAGCTGCGCCGTCGGGCGCCCAACCCCGACGCGCGAATGTCGGTACTCGATCACCTGCGTGAGCTGCGCCGCCGCGTCATTATCGTGCTCATCATCGTTTCGATCGGCGCGGTCTTTGGCTGGATCTTCTACGGGCCGATCCTCGACTTCCTCAAAGAGCCGTACTGCAACGTCCCTGCCTCCAAGCGTCTGAACGTCAACGGCACCAACGACTGTGCCCTGCTGTTCCACGGTGTGTTGGACGGCTTCACCTCCCGGCTGAAGGTCTCGGTCATCGCCGGAGCGATACTCACCGCGCCACTCTGGCTCTATCAGGTCTGGGCCTTCGTCACCCCGGGCCTGCGTCGCAGCGAGCGGCGCTACACGATCTACTTCATCATCGCCTCGACGCTGCTCTTCGCCCTCGGCGTGGTCCTGGCCTTCGCCGTGCTCTTCAAGGGCATCGACGTGCTGATCAGTTCGGCCGGCAACGGGGTCGTCGCTGCGCTCACCATCGACAGCTATCTCTCCTTCGTGACGCTGATGCTCATCGTTTTCGGGGCTGCCTTCGAGATACCGCTGCTGGTGGTACTGGCCAACTTCGCGGGCGCCCTCCCGGCGAAGTTGCTGGTGAAGTCACAGCGAGCCGGCATTTTCCTGATCTTTCTCTTCGCCGCGGTGGCGACGCCGAGCACCGACCCGTTCACCATGTGCGCGATGGCGGTTCCGATGTGCGTGCTCTTCGAGGTAGCCGTCCTCGTCGCGGTGATTCACGACCGTCGCAAGGCCAAACGCCTGGCCGCCGTGCAGCTTCCAGACGACCAGCCGTCGATGGTCGACCCGATTCCGACGCCATTGCAGGAGCTCGACCAGTCCGGCCAGAGCTGGTCTGACACCACCTGACCCTCCGCCCAGCCGGGAGAGCGGCTGTGGCCGACTAGACCGGTGCGCTGCCGCTGACCGGTGCGCTGCCGCGGACCGGTGCGCTGCCGCGGAGCAGCACGTCGGCCACCAATCGGGGACGGTCACTCATCGGTGCGTGGCCGCAGGACGGCATGCGGATGCACGTTGCGCTCGGGATCTGCCGCTGCGCCCACTTGAGTTGGCGGCTCGGCAGCACCGTGTCGCGGGTTCCCCAGGCGATCGTGACGGGAACGTTCTGCGGAATGCGGCCGGCAAATGGGGTCGATCCGGCCAGGATCTGCTTCAGCGCGGGCTGAGCCGCCCGGAAGGCCCGCAAGTCCTCCACCGCCGCCTCCGGCGTCACCTTGCCGGGGTGGGCGTTCAACCAGCTCAACAGCAGCATTCGCCCCCCAGTAGTCCGACACAGGGTCTCGACGCCCTTGGGGACGCGTGTCGACGAAGCGCTGATCAGCTTGAAGAGCGTCTCGGTATAGGCGAACTCACGGTCGGAGTGCCAGAAACCGGCGGGCGACAGAGCCGTCGCCGACCGGGCGTCTCCCAGAGCCGCGGCCTCCAGCGCTATCCGTCCGCCGAGCGAGTTGCCCGCGACGTGGGGCTGCTCCAACCCCAGGTCCTTGAGGAATTCCCTCATGTAGTCGGTCAGTGCGTCAGGGACTGACCGTCCGGCCAGTTCCAGCGGCGGAGATTCACCGTGCCCGGGCAGATCAACCAGGATCACGTCGCGGTGCGGGGTGAGCAGATCGCGAACCGGATACCAAGCCTGTCGTCGATGGCCCACACCGTGGATCAGGATCAGTGTTTCGCCGCTGCCTGAGCGCTCGAAGGCCAACATCCCTCGGACTTTAGCGCAGCCTTCGGCGGTGAAATGCCGCGACGCATAGGCTGGAGGCATGGTCGGTACCAGTGAGACGTCCCCGGCCGAGCGGTATGCCGCAGCCAAGCGGCGCAATCGGCACCCGCAACTCGGCGAGTTTCAGACCAGCTACCCATTCGAGCTCGACCTGTTCCAGCTCCAGGCCTGTGAGTCAGTCGAGGACGGGTACAGCGTCCTCGTCTGTGCCCCGACCGGTTCCGGCAAGACGGTGGTCGGCGAGTTCGCGGTCCACATGGCACTGGCCAGCGGGCAGAAGTGTTTCTACACGACGCCGATCAAGGCGCTCTCCAACCAGAAGTTCAACGACCTCGCGCAGCGTTACGGCGAGGCGAACGTTGGCCTACTCACCGGAGACAATGCCGTCAACGCCGATGCACCGATCGTCGTCATGACCACCGAAGTGCTCCGCAACATGCTCTACGTCGGAAGCCCCGGTCTGGTCGGCCTCGGCTACGTCGTGATGGACGAGGTGCACTACCTCGGTGACCGCTACCGGGGCGCGGTCTGGGAGGAGGTGATCATCCACCTCTCGGCGTCGGTCCGGTTGGTCTCGCTGTCGGCGACCGTCTCCAACGCCGAGGAGTTCGGCGACTGGCTGGTCTCCGTCCGCGGAGAGACCAGGGTGATCGTCCACGAAATACGACCGGTGCCGCTCTGGCAGCACATGCTCGTCGGTAACCGCCTCTTCGATCTCTTCACCGCCACTGAATCAGGTGACGGTGCCGCCGGCGATGCCTTGGGCGGCAGCACGCCGCAGACCACGAGTCTGAATCCCGATCTCCGCCGTTACGTCTCCGACCGGGTCCGGGAACTCGACGCCAGTCCACGCAGAGGCGAACGGCGAGCTCCGAGGGGCTGGCGGCCTCCCTATCGCCCCGATGTGATCGCACGCCTGGATCGGGAGGGTCTGCTGCCGCTCATCACTTTCATCTTCAGCCGGGTCGGCTGCGACGCCGCGGTGAAGCAGTGTGTGGATGCCGGGCTCTGGCTCACCACACCGGAGGAGCGCGAAGAGATCAGTCTGGTCGCCGAGCGGCGGATCAGCTCGATCCCGGCCGAGGACCTCGAGATTCTCGGGTACTGGGACTGGTTGGACGGGCTGCGTCGCGGTGTGGCCGCGCACCACGCCGGATTGATCCCAGCCTTCAAGGAGACGGTGGAGGAGCTCTTCACTGCCGGGCTGGTGCGTGCGGTCTTCGCGACCGAGACGCTGGCCCTCGGCATCAACATGCCGGCCCGCAGCGTGGTGCTGGAGCGCCTGACCAAGTTCAACGGCGAGTCGCACGCGGACGTGACCCCGGGGGAGTACACCCAGCTAACCGGGCGCGCCGGTCGTCGGGGTATCGACGTCGAGGGCCATGCCGTGGTGTTGTGGGGGCCGGAGGTCGACCCGATGCGAGTCGCCGGACTGGCCAGCACTCGTACCTTCCCGCTGCGCTCGTCGTTCCGTCCGTCGTACAACATGGCGGTGAATCTGGTCGGTCAGATGGGGCGGCCAGCGGCCCGAGAGTTGTTGGAGTCCTCCTTCGCTCAGTTTCAGGCCGATAGCTCAGTGGCTGGCCTGGCCAGTCAGATTCGCCGGAACCAGGGCAGCATCGACGGTTACCGTCAGAAGATGCAGTGCCATCTGGGCGACTTCGCCGAGTACGCAGCGCTGCGGGCCGAGCTGACCGAGCGGGAGAAGTCGCTCTCCCGGGAGGGGGCGCGCACTCGGCGGGCAACGGTGGTGGCGGCGTTGGAGAAGCTGCGCACCGGCGATGTGATCCGGGTGCCGTCCGGGCGCCGGGCGGGCCTCGCCGTCGTGATCGATGCGGGTCTGCATCCGCGGGAGGATCCGCGGCCCCTCGTGCTGACGCTCGCCCGCTGGGGCGGCCGGTTGGCGCTCTCGGACTTCCCGACCGCACCCGAGGTGCTGGCGACCGTTCGGGTGCCGCGCAACTTCAACTATCGCTCGCCGCAGGATCGGCGGGATCTCAGTTCGACGCTGCGGACACTGGACCTTCCCGAACGCGGCGGCCGCCGGGAGAAGCGACGGGATATCGGTAGCGAAGACGCGCACATCGTTTCGCTGCGCGAAGCTCTCCGTCATCATCCGTGCCACGGCTGCAGCGACCGGGAGGAGCACGCCCGGTGGGCGGAGCGGGCAACTCGCCTGGAGCGTGAGAACACCGGCCTCACCAAGCGGATCGAGGGACGGACGAATTCGCTGGGCCGCACCTTCGACCTCATCTGCCGGTTGCTGAACGATCGGGGGTATCTCGACGGCGACGACGCCACGGCCGAGGGACGTCGACTCTCCCGGATCTGGTCGGAGTCGGATCTGGTGATCGCCGAGTGCCTGAAACTCGGGGTTTGGAACGGCCTCGACGCCGGCGAACTCGCCGGCGCCGTCTCCACGCTGGTCTATGAATCGCGCCGCGACGAACAATCCAGCGATCGGCTGCCGACGGCTGCGTTGGCGGCGGCCGTCTCGCATACCAGTGAGGTTTGGAGTGCGTTGGCCGATGCCGAATCCAGCATCGGTTTGAATCGCAGCCGTGAACCCGAGCTCGGGTTCGTCTGGGCCAGCTATCGGTGGGTCAAGCATGAGTCCCTCGACCGGGTGCTGCGGGCCGCGGCGCAAGCCGGTGTGCAGATGTCGGCCGGTGACTTCGTGCGCTGGTGCAAGCAGTTGCTCGATCTGCTCGAGCAGATCGCCTCGGCACCAGCCGTACGGCCGGAGCACCAGCGGGTGGCCGAGCAGGCCCGGACGGCCGCCCGTGCCATACGCCGCGGTGTCGTCGCCCAGGGAATGGGCTCCTGAGGGCGGCTCGACGTCGATCCGAGGTATCGACGGCCACGCGGTAACGTGAACGCGAGCCCGAGGACGGGTCGCGCGAAAGGTGAAAGGCACGTCATGACCTCCGAGAACGACCAGTACGGTCATCGACCCGAGGAACCGCAGCCGGCCGCTGCGGACTCGTCGCAGCCCGCCGATGAGCCGCAGGTTGAGTCCGCCGCCGCGCCGGCGCCCGCCGGCGAGCACGAGACGTCCCAGTACGAGCCGCCGGGTTACGGCTCGACCCAGCAGTACGAGTCCCCGGGTTACGGCTCCACCCAGCAGTTCGAGCCGCCGGGTTACGGCTCCACGCAGCAGTTCGAGCCGCCGGGTTATGGCTCCACGCAGCAGTACGAGCCGCCGGGTTATGGCTCCACGCAGCAGTACGGCCAGCCGTACCCGCCGCCGGCGGCCTACCCAACGGCGCCCGAGGGCGCTCAGTACGGGGCCGCGCCGTATCAGGCGCCGCAGCAGCCCTACGGGCAGTCTGCGTACGGGACTCAGCCTCAACCGGAGGCGCAGCCCCAATACGGACAACCGCCCCAGTACGGGAGCCAGCCGCAGTACGGTACCGAGCCCGAATACGGCGCTCAGCAATACGGTGCCCAGCAATACGGGGCCCAGCAATACGGGGCCCAGCAATACGGGGCTGAGTATGGGCAGGGCCCGCAATACGGCGCGTCATACGGCACTCAACCGACCTACGGTCAGACCGCCCCGTACCAGCCCTACGGGCAACCAGCTCCCGGCTACCAGCCATACGGTCAGCCCGGCCAACTCGGCCAAGCCCCCAAGTCTCGCAAATCTATGTGGATTGTGATCGCAGCGGTGGTTGTGGTCGTGCTCGCGGTCGGCGCCCTCTTCGTGATCAAGCCGAGCCCGCTGTTCCGCAAGGTGCTCGACCCCAACGCGGTAGCGGCCGCCATCGAAAGTGACACATCAGCCGGGTTTACCGGGGTGATCTGCCCGTCGAATGAGGAGGTCAAGAAGGGCAACACCTTCACCTGCTCGGCCGATGGCAACCGCAAGATCACGATCGTGGTCAACGACAACTCCGGCAACTACACCTGGACTCCATCCAGCTAACGGAGCTCGGACCCCAACTCGAGAGTGGGCGTCGACGCTCGGATACGCTGCGGCGCCACCGGCTCAGACCGCCCGCAGCGATACCGTCGCCGTTCCCGGGTAGCCGCTGGCCGATGCGATCCAGGCGATATCCGGCGCCCAGGGCGAAGGGAGCGAAACCGTCACGGTGATCTCGTCGCTCGCTGTGGCACCGGAGGCGATGAACACGTTCCGCGGGCTGGTGCTGCTGCGCGGCACGGTGGCGTTTCCATTGAGGGTGATTTCGATTCTGTCACCGGTCGTGTTCGCCACGATATTGCCGCCGGCGTCGACCAGGCTCACCGTTGCGCTGAAGATATCTCGCGAGACCTTGTAGCAGAGCACGCCCGAGACTGAGGTGCTTGGCCCGGCCGCCGGCGTCAGGGTGCTGCAGGTGGTGGTGGAGGGACCGTAGTTCGTCCAGGCCAACCCGACCACCGGCCCCGCGATGACGGTAAATGTCGAACTCGTGGCGTTAGTCAGCCCGGCCGAGGTGGCGGTGAGGGTATAGGTGCCGACCTTGTTAACCCGGCAGCCGGTGAAGCTGGCGACGCCGGCGGCGGCATTGACCGGGTTTGCCGTGCAGGTCAGCGTCGCTCCGGCGGGAGTGGTGAGCGCCAGTGTGACCCCGGCGGTGGACGTGGTGACGGTATTGCCGGAGGCGTCCTGCACTTTCACGACGGGCTGGGTCGGCAGCGCGATGCCGCCGGTGCCGTTGCCAGGTTGAGTGGTGAACGCAAGCTTTGTCGGCACCGGCGCGGTGACGGTGAGGCTTGAACTCGTGGCGGCGGTGAGGCCGGTCGAGGCGGCTGTCAGGGTGTAGGTGCCGGCCTTGTCGACCCGGCAGCCGGTGAAGGTGGCGACCCCGGCGGTGGCGTTCAGCGGGTTCGCCGCGCAGGTCAGGGTCGCTCCGGCGGGAGTGGTGAGGGCGAGTGTGACGCCGGCGGCGGAGGTGGTGACGCTGTTGCCTCCGGCGTCCTGGATGGTCACGACGGGCTGGGTCGTCAGCGCGACGCCTCCAGTGCCGTTGCCAGGCTGCGTGGTGAACGCCAGCTTGGCCGCGGGGCCGACACTGATGGTGAAGGTGGTGCTGATGGCGTTGACGACGCCGATCGACGCGGCGGTGAGGGTGTACGTGCCACTCTTGTCTACCTTGCAGCCCGCGAACGACGCCACCCCGGCGACGGCGTTGACCGGGTTCGCCGTACAGGTCAGCGTCGCACCGCCTGGGGTCGTCAACGTCAACGAGACCCCGGCCGTCGAGTTGACCGTGTTGCCGCCGGTGTCTTCGATGGTGACGACGGGCTGGCGGGCGAGGGCGATCCCACCGGTGCCGTTACCGGGTTGGGTACTGAACGCCAGTTTCGTCGCGGCGCCGGTCGCAACGGTGACGATCGTGCTGGTGGCGCTGGTCAGCCCGGCCGACGTGGCGGTGAGGTTGTAGGTGCCGGTCTTGTCGATGGCGCAGCCGGTGAAAGTCGCGACCCCGGCGACGGCGTTGACCGGGGTGGTGCACCCGGTGAGCGTCCCCGGGCCGCCGGTAATCGTGTTCAGGGTCAGTGTCACCGTGGCGGTGGAGGTGGTGACGGTGTTGCCGCCGACGTCCTGCACGGTGACGACGGGCTGGGTGACCAATGTGGATCTTCCGGTCCCGGTCCCGGTGCCGTTACCGGGTTGGGTGGTGAACGCCAGCTTTGCCGCGGTCCCGACGCTCACGGTGAACGTCGAACTCATCGCGGTGGTGAGTCCGGCGGAGGTGGCGGTGAGGGCATAGGTGCCGACCTTGTCGACCCGGCAGCCGGCGAAGGTGGCAACCCCGGCAACGGCATTCACCGGGTTCGCAGTACAGGTCAGCGTCGCACCGGCCGGGGTGGCCAGGGCCAGTGCGACGGATGCGGTCGATGTCGTGACGGTGTTGCCGCCGGCGTCCTGCACCGTGACGACAGGCTGGGTCGCCAGGGCGACGCCGCCGGTGCCGTTGCCGGGTTGGGTGGTGAAGGCCAGCTTGGCCACCGGGCCAACGCCGATGGTGAAGGTGCTACTGGTGGCGGGGGTGGTGAGCCCGGTGGCGGTGAGGGTGTAGGTGCCGGCCTTGTCGACCCGGCAGCCGGCGAAGGTGGCGACCCCGGCGACGGCGTTCACGGGGTTCGCCGTGCAGGTCAGCGTCGCACCGGCCGGGGTCGTCAGCGTGAGGGTCACCGCCGCGTTGGAGTTGACGGTGTTTCCGCCTCCGTCCTGGATGGTCACGACGGGCTGGGGCGACAGGGCGACGCCGCCGGTGCCGTTGCCGGGTTGGGTGGTGAAGGTAAGTCTGGTCGCGCTGCCGACGCCGATCGAGAAGTCGGAGCTGGTGTCGGCGGTGAGTCCAGTCGACGCGGCGGTGAGGGTGTACGTGCCAAGCGTGTCGACCCGGCAGCCGGTGAAGGTGGCGACTCCGGCGACGGCGGTGACCGGGGCCGTGCAGCCGGCGAGGGTGCCCGGGCCGCCGGATACGGTGGTCAGCGTAAGGGTCACCGGTGCAGTGGAGTTGACGGTGTTCCCAGCGGTGTCCTGCACAGTCACGACGGGCTGGGTCGCCAAGGCAACACCTCCGATGCCACCCCCGGGCTGCGTGGTGAAGGCGAGGCGGGAAGCGATGCCGACGATGGAGACCGGGGCCGAGGCAGCGCCGGCGGCGGTCCACGAGCCGGCGGTGGCGGTCACGGTGTAGGTGTAGGTGCCGCCGGCGGGTACCGGATCGGTGCAGGTGGTGGCGCTGATCGGGGCGCCGCCGCAGGCCGGCGCAGTGCGGCTCGTGGCCGTGTTGGTGCGGGTGACGAGGTAGGCGATGGGGGAGGCGCCGGTGGAGGCGGTCCAGCTCAGGCTGGTCTGCGCGCTACCGGCGGTCGCGGTGACGACCGGCGCGGTCAGCGTCGAAGTCGTACCGGTCGCGGAGCCGATCGTGGTGCCCTGGGTGCTCCAGTAGGCCCAGGCTGAGAAGGCAGCCAGCATCGAGCAGGTTGCGAATGACACCACAACCAGCACCCGACGGCTGAACACCTTCAGCACCCTGGTCACTCTCCTCGTTTCGCGTTGATCTACCCGTGTTTACCGATGGATCCCGTCGAATGTCCGGGGCCCGCCCCGACCGGCCCTGGCGGCCGGTCGGGTGCGGGGCTCCCCGTTCGGGGTGGGTTAGGTGATGGACGGGGTCAGGACCAATGTCGCGCCCTGGCAGTTGTCCTGGTTGAGGGTGGTGCTGTTCGCGAACACGACAGTGCCACCCGTCGGGACGGGCACGCTTGCGGCGGGGGCGATGTCGAGCCCAGGCGCGGTGACCACCGGGTTCACCACCGTGTAGTCGGCCGCGGTGCACGGGCCGCCGCCGACCGGTGCACCCGCGTCAGGGGTGACGGTCAGCGCGAAGGTCAGCGTGTTGACATGAATCGATACCGTCCCGGTGTTCGTCAACGTGCCATCAATGACCGCCGGTGCCACACCCGGCGCGAGACCGGTGATGGGTGTGGTCTGGGCGTAGGTCAGCGCCGTCGACGTCGCTGAGGTGCCGGTATCGGCGGTGCCGGTACCAGTGACCGGACCACCCGTGGTGGTCCAGTAGGCGTACGCCACACCGGCGCCGCCGGCGACCACGACCGTCGCGGCTGCGGCGATCATGATCGTCTTCCGATTGAACTTTCGCATTGTCTTCTCCGGTTCTACGGGGAACTTGCATGGGCCTTAAAGGGATGTTGGGACTTGCAACAAATTGCTAGGGACTTCCAGTTATGGCGGCATCGCCTGGTTCCATCCGGCCGGCGGGTCCGGCCCGCGGATGCCGTTCAGGCCGGCGCCGATCAGACGCACAGCGCCGGTCACGCGGTTGGGCCCTTGAATGGTCAGAGTCTGTCCACTCGGCACAGTCACGGCGGTGATGGTCATGGGCAGGTTTCCTTAGACGGCGGTATAGAGCAGGTGGACGGTGGCGCGCTGGCACGCGTCCTGGTTCTCGGAGGTGTTGTTGAAGCTGATCGACGCACCGGAGAAGGGGGTGCTGCCACCATTGGCCGGGATGATCACGTTCACCGGCATGACGGTCTCAGTCAGGATGTAGTCGGCCGCCGAGCATGACCCGAGTGCGGCATCGGGGGCCTTGGTGACGCCGCTGATCGATACCGTGACCGAGGTGATGAGCACGTCAACCAGGCTGTTGTTCGTCACTTCACCGGTGATTGGACTAGGCGCGGCATCCGGCGCGATGCCGGTGTTCACCGACGTCTGCCGTACCGTCACCTGCCCCGGAGCGACCGTCGGAAGCGGAGTGGGTTGCGGACCGAAGCCCGGGCCGCCGACCCCGGTATTGGCCAGACATGAGTCGGTGTCGGCGTAGCTGGCCGATCGGCTGGCCAGAGCCAGACCCAGCACGGAGCAGAGAACGACCAGAACGGCCAAGGATCCGCGGATCGCCCTCCGCCGCCGGCCCAGGATGGTCACCGCGATGCCCATGAGCAGCAGGGCAGAGGCTATGAGACTCCAGGCGAGTATTGGGCCACCGGTCGTGGCCAGTGCATCGACGCCGCCCAGTTCGCAGTCCACGGCCCTCGCCCTAGAATCCGCTGCCGGCGCCTCTGCCCAGCAGATGACCTACCTGACTAGGCTGCCTCGGGGCGATCGGGTGCGTCTCATCCAATGGGCATGAATACTCCACCGGATCGGGTGGTGGCGTCGCTCAGCGCACGCCCTGAATCGCATTCAGTACGCGGTTTACCGACCGTTCGATGCCATAGCGATCGACGAGGTCGATCAGCAGCTCCGGATTGGCCGGCTCCGCGGGCAGCTCATCGGCCAACGCGGGGAGCGGCACGTCGATCCGCCCACGGACGACGGCGGTCGCCGCACCCAGATACTCCCGGGCCCCCAGCACCTTGGCCGCCGACCCGCTGGGGAATCCGGGCTGATTGGATGCGGCGGCGACGATGATGTCCTCCACTCTTCCGAAGGTCTGAACCAGCGTTGCGGCCGTCTTGTCACCAACCCCGGCGACTCCCGGGAGCCCGTCGCTCGGGTCACCGCGCAGCGCGGCGAAGTCGGCGTAGGCGGCGGCGGGGACGCCGTATTTGGCCTCGATCTCGTCCGGGCCGAAGTCCTGCAGCTTGGCCACCCCCTTCCCGGTGTAGAGGATCCGTACCCGGTCGGTGGCCAGGGCGAGCAGATCGCGGTCGCCGGTCACCACATCACAGGGGTCTGAATCGCGATGGGCGAGGGTCGCGATGACATCATCGGCTTCGAAACCTTCGGCCCCCGCCGTTGCCAGACCGATCGCCTCGAGCACCTGCAGGAGCACCGGCACCTGCACCGACAGCGCGGCCGGAATCTCCTCGCCGCCGTCCGCTGCGACCCGGTGCCGTTTGTAGGAGGGGATGAGCGCGACGCGAAACGCCGGCCGCCAGTCGAGATCCAGACAGGCGACATAACGCGACGGGCGCCGCCTTTGGATCAGGGTGGCGCTCATATCGAGAAATCCACGTACCGCGTTGATCGGCTTCCCGTCCGGGCTCGTCACCGAATCCGGCACGCCGTAGAACGCCCGGAAATAGAGCCCCGCCGCGTCAATCAGCATCAAACTCATGGCCGGCTTCAGCCTCCCCAGCTCTCGTCAGGTCCCACTATTACGTGCACCGAAACGTGCACCGAAACGTGCACCGAAACATCAACCGAAACATGGTCGGTCCGCACGGAAGAACGGTAGCGTGCACCCTGTGCTGACTGTCCTCGGGGAATGCCTGATCGATCTGGTGGCGGCGGCCGAGGGTGACCGCACCGATGATGTCCGTGGTTTCATTGCCCATCCGGGCGGCAGCCCGCTGAACATCGCCGTCGGCCTGAGCCGGCTTGGTCATCCAACCGCCCTCATGGCGCGGCTGTCGAACGACGCGTTCGGGCGAATCCTGCGTGACCATGCGACCGGCAACGGACTCGACCTCACCGCATCGGCGAGTGCGGAGGAGCCGTCGACATTGGCGGTCGTATCGGTGGACGAACAAGGCAAGGCGGCCTACGACTTCTACGTGACCGCAACGGCGGACTGGCAGTGGAGCCCGGCCGAACTCGACGCGATGCCTGCCGGTACGTCCCTCCTGCACACCGGGTCGCTCGCCGCTTGGACGCAGCCCGGCGCCGAGCTGATCGGCCGACTCTGTGCCCGTCTGTATGGCGAGAATCGAGTTCTCCTCAGCTACGACCCAAACGTTCGGCCGCGACTCATGGGCGGTCACGACGCGGCGCTGCCGCTGGTCGAGCGGAGCGTCGCTTCGGCCCACGTCGTGAAGGCCAGCGACGAGGATGTTCAGTGGCTCTACCCGGATTCCCCGATCCCAGCGGTGGCGCAACGCTGGCTGGAACTCGGTGCGCACCTGGTGGTGATTACCCAGGGTCCCGACGGGGCCACCGCCTTCCGTGCCTCAGGGGAGCCGATTCACCGACCGGGACGTTCGATCTCCCTCGTCGACACGGTCGGTGCCGGTGACGCGTTCATGTCCGGGCTTCTCAGCACCCTCGTCGGCGTCGGGGTCAGCGACCCGAGTCAATTGGGCCGGCTGGACGACGAAGAACTTGTGGCCCGGCTGCTGGATCGAGCCATCTTGGTCTCGGCCCTGACCTGCGAGCGGGCCGGGGCTAATCCCCCTAGCCAAGCCGAGGTTGAGCGGGTCGGAGCGGGCTAATCGGGTGAGCTGAGTTAGTACGAGGAGCGGCTGGGATCCGTGCTTCCGCGTACCACGAGTTCGGTTGGTAGCAGTTCGGCCGTCGCTGTCTCCGTCTCGCCGGCGAGCACGTTGAGCAACCGCTTCGCCAGCACCCCAGCCTGGGCCGACACGTCCTGGCGGATGGTGCTCAGGTCGAGCAACTCCGCGCTCTCGTGGTCGTCGAAGCCGATGACGGCGATGTCCTCCGGGACGCGCAGTCCGGCGCGCCGGATCGCTCGCATGGCCCCGTAGGCCATCTCGTCCGACTCGGCGAAGACCGCGTCCGGGCGTGGCTCCCGCTGCAGAATCGTGCTCATCGCCTGTTCCCCGCCGGCGACGGTGAAGTAACCGAGCTCGTCCATTCGTGGGTCGTACTCGATGCCCGCGGCCGACAGCGCCTGCAGGTACCCGTCCCGGCGATACAGCGGAGGGGTGAAGCGCATCGGGTCCTCGGTATCGCCGCCGATCAACGCGATACTACGGCGGCCGAGGCTGATGAGGTGCTCCACAGCCACCCGGGCCCCGGCCCGGTCGTCGATTCCGGTGCAGAGCACGCCCTCGACCTCGACGCCGAGCATGGCGATCGGGCAGTTGAGGGTCTTCAGCGCCTCGAGTTCCATGTCGGTCAGGACGAGACTGGCGACGAGCAGTGCGTCGACCCGTTTGCGGGCCGGCATGACGGTGAAGAACCGTTCACGTCCGGGAGTGTCCCCGAGGTTGTAGAGCAGCAGGTCGAATCCGCCCGCCTGCAGTTCACGCTCCAGACCACCCAGTACCTGGGCAAAGAACCAACGGTCGACGAACGGCACCACCACACCAACGGTCGAGGTGCGCCCGCTGGCCAGTCGAGCCGCGAAGGGTGACGCCACGTAGTCCAGTTCGCGGGCGGCGGTCAGCACTCGATCGCGAGTCGACTCCGCGACATCGGGTAGGCCCCGAAGCGATCGCGACACGGTCGCGATGGAGACCCCGGCCCGCCGCGCGACGTCTTCGATGCTGGGACTCACGTGACCTGCCTACGCCTAGAATGGGGAGGGACCTTAGCTCGAACGCTAGTCCATGCCTTAGTGTACGCAAATCTGCGCAGACATTTCGGTGTAAACCTCTATAAGCAGGACAGGCTCCCACCAGTGCGGACTTTGTATCTCAACGGCGACATTTACAGTGTTTCTTCGCGGGACGCGAGCGCGCTGCTGATCGACGGAGCCGATATCGCCTGGATCGGTGATGACGACACGGCTCGCGGATTCACCGTCGACCGCACGTTCGACCTGCGGGGCGCGCTGGTCACCCCGGCCTTCGTGGACTCACACGTCCACACGACAGCGACCGGCCTCAGCCTGATAGGTCTGGATCTGAGCCGCACTGCCACCCTGGCTGAGGCGCTGAACCTCATCGAAGCCCAGGCTCGGAAGAGTCGGGGACGTCCCATTCTTGGTGGCGGCTGGGACGAGACGCGCTGGCCGGAGCAGCGGCCGCCGACGGTCAACGAACTGGATCGGGCCGGCTACGGGGGAGCGGTGTTCCTCTCCCGCATCGACGGGCACAGTGCGGTGGTCTCCTCCTCGATGCTCATTACGGTCCCCGACGTACGCGGGCTAGCCGGCTTCAGGCCGGACGGACTGGTCACCACCGCCGCCCACGACGCACTGCGGGTCGCGGCCTACTCGGCACTTCCGCCCAGTGTTGTCGAGGAGGCGCAGCGTGCGATGCGCAATCGGGCCGCCTCCCTCGGCATCGCGGCACTGCACGAGATGGCCGGGCCGGAGGTGTCCAGCGCCGATGACCTGGCTGGCCTGCTCAAACTGGCCAGCGCCGAGCCCGGCCCGGAGATTTTCGGCTACTGGGGTGAACTCTTCGGTGTTCAGACCGCGCTCGAGCTGGGCGCCATCGGGGCCGGCGGAGATCTCTTCTGCGACGGCTCACTCGGATCGCACACGGCGGCGCTGCACCAGCCGTACAGCGACGCCAGCGACATCCAGCCGGCGCCTCGTCTGGAGACCGCGGAGATCGTCGAGCACGCCCGGCAGGCCGTAGTGGCCGGGCTTCACGCTGGTTTCCATGCGATCGGCGACGCCGCCGTTGATCGGGTGATCGACGCGATGGAGGCCCTCGCCGACGAGCACGGACCGCGTTTCGCCGCCGGACATCGCCTGGAACACGCAGCGATGGTCCGTGACGCCAACCGGCTGGCCGCATCCGGACTCACGGCGTCGCTGCAGCCGGCCTTCGACGCGAATTGGGGCGGGGCGGAGGGGATGTACGCCGAGCGGGTTGGTACTGAACGGTTAGCCACCATGCACCGTTTCTCCGAACTCGCGGCCGCCGGGGTACCGCTGGCCTTCGGCTCGGACGCGCCGGTTACTCCGCCGGACCCTTGGCGCGCCGTCCAGGCTGCCGCCTATCCGCAGGAGAAGACGGCGGCTGTGACTCCACGGGCAGCGTTCCTGGCCCACACTCGCGGTGGTTGGCGGGCCGCGCGCGCGGATGCCGATGGCTCGGGCGCCCTCGCCCCCGGCGCTCCGGCCACGCTGGCCGTGTGGAGTGCCGGCGGTATCGCGGTTGACGCGATCGACGACCGTCTGTCGCGGTGGAGCACCGACCCTCGCGCCGCTATCCCCGGTCTGCCCGACCTGCGTCCTGGTTCGGAGCTGCCGAGTTGCCTGCAGACCGTCCTGCGCGGCGAGGTCATCTTCTCTGGCGACCTGCAATGACCCGGCCCCGCTTTGCCGGCGATCGGCTTCCGCTGAGCTGGTCGCTGCTGCTCGCCGTGCTGGGCGGCGTCCTGGCCGTCCTCGCCTTCCCGAGGTTCAACCTCTGGCCGATGGCCATTCTCAGCGTCGCGGTGCTCAACGTCAGCATGACCGGGCAGCGGGCCCGGAGCGGCGCTCTCCTCGGTTTCGTCTACGGGCTCGCCTTCTTCGTGCCACTGCTGCAGTGGACCGGGATCTATGTGGGGGCGTTTCCCTGGTTGCTGCTAGCGGTGACCGAAGCGGTGTATTTCGCGGCGATGGGGGCGGCGCTACCGGCGCTGCTGCGACTGCGGGGCGGACCGTTCTGGGCCGCCTGCCTCTTCGTGCTGCAGGAGGCCGTGCGCGGACGCTGGCCGTTCGGCGGCTTCCCCTGGGCCCGTCTCGCCTTCAGCCAGGCGAACTCACCGCTGCGCTGGTTCGCCGTCGTCGGCGGAGCCCCACTCGTCACGTTCCTGGTCGCCCTATCCGGAGCTGGCCTGGCCGCGGCCGTCGTTCGGGGATACGAGCGGCGATGGCGGCCGGCGCTCGGCGGGCTGGCCATTGTGGTGCTCGTCCCGCTGATCGCGCTGCTGCTGCCGGCGGTTGCCGTTCCGTCGCCGAGCAAGCCAACTCAGGGCGCGACCATCGCGGTAATCCAGGGCAGCACGCCAGACCGCGGCCTTGAGTTCAATGCCCGCCGCCGCCAGGTTCTGGACAATCACGTCAACCAGACGATGGCGCTGGCCGACGATATCGACGCCGGCAAGGTTGCCCGCCCGGAGATCGTCTTCTGGCCGGAGAACTCCTCCGACATCGACCCGCTGCAGAACTCCGACGCCGGTACGGAGATCCAGGAGGCAGCCAACGCGGTCGGAGCCCCGATCCTGGTCGGTGCGATCCTCGACGGACCGGGGCCGACGCACATTCAGAACGTCGGAATTCTCTGGTCCCCGCAGACGGGCCCGGGCGAGACCTACACGAAGCGCCATCCGGTTCCGTTCGCCGAGTACATTCCCTTTCGCTCGATCGCGCAGCGGGTGAGTTCCAAGGTGAATCTCGTCCAGAACGACATGGTCGCCGGCGGCGGAGACGGCCTGATGACGACCGGGCCGTTCCCGTTCGGGGATGTCATCTGCTTCGAAGTTGCCTACGACGGGCTGGTGCGATCGTCGGTGAAGGCCGGCGCGCAGATGCTGGTCATCCAGACCAACAACGCCACCTTTGGACACACCGCCGAGAGCTACCAGCAGCTGGCGATGAGCCAGTTGCGGGCGGTGGAGACGCAGCGCCCGGTCGTTCAGGTCTCGACCGTGGGAGTCTCGGCTGTGATCGATGCGAAGGGAAACATCGTGGACCGGTCCGGCGCGCTCTTCACGCCGGCTCGGCTGGTCGACAGCATCTCACTCAACAGCACGCAGACGATCTCCACCCGCCTCGGTGTACTGCCCGAGGTACTGATCTCGCTCTGCGCAATCGGCGCGATCGGGTATGTGCTGATCACGGCGCGGCGCAGAAAAATGATCCCCGGCCCGATCAGCATCGCTGATCAGACCGGGGACCGGAGCATTTCGGTGTGACTACCGCCTGACACGAGGTCAGCCGGTTTTGGCGCCTCCGCGACGAGCCCGGAGGACCTCGAGGCGCTCAGCGAGCACCTCTTCGAGATCGGCCTGGGTGCGGCGTTCCATGAGCATGTCCCAGTGGGTGCGCGGCGGCTTGACCTTCTTCTCGTCCGGTGCCGGACCGTCGATCAGGCGACCGTCGAGGCCGTCCAGACGGCATTCCCAGGTTGCCGGGATCTCGGCCTCTTCGGAGAATGGGACGCTGAATACGTGGTCACGAGGGCATCGGTAGCTCTGGACGTTGCGTGGCGCGGGCTCCGCGCCGTACTCCGTCTCGTAGCTGACTGCGCCCAATCTACTGCCCCGTAATGCGCGATCTGCCATAGTGGGCACCTCCTCATGTCTGTTGATCAAGATGGTGAAACCGGTGAACATCAAGGCTGAATTCGCCGTCCCACGCCCGGCTCGGCGCATGAGCAAGCAACCCCAACGCTCTATTGTCTCATCTAGCCAACGTTTCGGCGCCACGGAGGATTCCCGGCGGGTCCGAGCGCGGGGCGAGTATTCGTTCGCTACTACCGAAGGAGTGTCCGGTGCGAGTTCGTCGCCGCAGTGCAGACGAGTCTGGGGAGTCGCTCGGGGCGTTCGAGCCCGAAATCGAGGTCGCGGTCGTCGAGGTACGCCGGCGTCGGGTGCGTCGGGTTCCGTTGCGCCACGCCGCGCTCGGTATCGGCTTGGGACGCACCGCACTCGGCACGACGTTCCTCCTCCATCCGGTCTACTCCACCCGGGTCATCGGCCTCGACATCGGGACGGCCACCCGCGTCACCTGGCTGGCTCGGATGGCCGCCGTGCGCGACGTCAGCATCGGTGTGGGGACCCTCGCTACCGCGCTCGGACACCGCGGTCGTGGCCCATGGCTGCTGGCCGGAGCGGTGAGTGACCTGGTGGATGGTGCCGTCATCGCGACCGCCGCCCAGCAGCGACGGCTCGATCCCGTGCGCGGCACGGTCGGTGCCGGATTGGCCGTGGGTGCTGCCGCAGTGGGGTTCGTCGCGGTCTGGGATTCGTTCAGACGTCGAAGCTGAGCTGCTGCTCGGTTACCGTCGATCGACTGAGCTGGCCACCCCGATAATGAGCCCGACAGAGCACTTCGTAGCGCATCGCCGCTCCGTCGACGCTGGTGTCACCGACGGCCACCGTGTCGCCTTCGCGCACGACCCGGCCGTTGACGATGCGAGCGTTCTGCTGACCGGGGCGGCCGCACCAGCAGAGCACCTCGACGTGCACCGGATGCAGCTCATCGGCTAACTCAATTAGCCGTTTTGCACCAGGGAGCAGGAGGCTGCGAAAATCGGTGGCCAGTCCAAAGCAGTAGACGTCAACGTGCCAGTCGTCGACGAGCTCGGCTAACTGGTCAACGTGCTCCGGGTTGAGGAAGCCGGCTTCGTCAATGATCAGGTAGTCCAGCGCCTGACCGCTGGCCCAACGCTGCCGGACGAGTACCCGCAGGTCGGTGTCGTCGTCGATCTCGATGGCGCTGTGGCTGAGGCCGACCCGCGTCGTGATGCGGGCGCCGGCGGAGCGGTCGTAGCGCGTCAGCAGCATGCCGCTGCGCCCCTGACGCGAGTGATTGTGGTCGATCTGCAGGGCCAACGTCGACTTGCCGCAGTCCATCGGGCCGTAGAAGAACTTCAGGTGCGCCGGCATCGGGGACGCTCGGCGAGTGCCGGCTGCGGGTACCGACGCCAGCGCGCTGCTGGCGGGAGAGTCCGGGATCGACGGGCCGGAGGCCGGGGGAGGGGAGTCGCTCACGAGCCTCGACGCTACCCGGAGTGTGTCACCGGGCGCGCCAGCCGCTCGCAATTTCAGGGGTGTCACGGAATACTCGCCAGGATGAGCGATGTACCGGTGGAGAAGCTGCGGGCGCTCTGCTCGGCGCTGCCGGAGGTCGAAGAACGCTTGAGTCACGGATCGAATACCTGGTTCATCCGCGGCAAGAAGACGTTTGTGATGTTCGTCGGATTTCATCACGGCGACCCGAACCTGGCGTTCTGGTGTGCCGCCGGAGACGGCGTTCAGGCCGACCTGATTTCAGAGAATCCCGAGTATTTCTTTAGGCCTCCCTACGTCGGCCATCGTGGTTGGGTTGGCGTTCGGCTCGACACCGGGATCGGTTGGGACGAGATTGGCGAGCTGGTGGAGGACGCCTATCGGGCGGTGGCGCCGGCACGGCTCATCGCAGTACTCGGCGGGTAGGCGGTTGAGCCAGCTACAACCAGACCGTGGCGAGCCAGATCTCGACGCCGGCGAGCACGATGAGGACGATGTTCAGTCCGATCAACTTGGCTTCGCCTCGGCTGAGGTGAAGTGAGATGGCACCGACCTGGAGCACAACGAGTCCGACCGCCGCCGCTAGAGCAAATCCAGGCGCGATGCCAGTCAGCGGTGGCAGCAGCAGACCCACCGCTGCGAGAACCTCCAGGACGCCGATGGTCCGAACGAGCCCTAGCGGGACGGTGTCGATCCAGCCCATCATCGGACGCAACTGGTCCTTCGATCTGACGATCTTGATCCCACCCGAATACAGGTAGAGCAGCGCCAACACAGCCGCGACGACCCAGTACGCCACCTTCATGCGATGTATCCCTTGCTTGCCATCGGCCCATGCTGCTTCATGGCTGTACGTCGCCGCGGGCACAGACCCGCCGCGGGCAGCTTCAGCCACACATTATGTCAAGTCGGGCTTGCTGTGGGCTTATGACGGGGAGGGTCTCGCTCGATCTGGGTGAAGGCCCCGTCGCCGCGCGCGAACCTCAGTGTGCGGAAGGCACGCACTCAGCGTCCGCCGAAACCGATCGACTCATGCCGAGCCCGCCAACATTCGCCGACAGCAACACGGTGCGGCGGGTCGAGCCCGGCCTGCGTTGATCCGCGATGCGCCAAGGCGATTCGGGATTCCGTCGCCGCCGCGTTGGAGCTTTGTCGACTTGGCGATGAGCACGTTCCGGCGCCATTCCCTAGGATGGGTTTCGATATGCCGATAATCAACATTATGTCATGCTGACCAGTCATTATTGCAACCGATGCACGATGACCCCCCAGGTCGTGCAAGCCCACGACGCGTCTGGTCGAGGTAGCTAGACCGGCCGCGATTGCTGGGCTCCGACTTGGTCGGAGGTCGACGACAGTCCACAGACGACTGGACGGAACGCGCGGCGGTGACGCTGTCAGCTGCGGGTAGAGGTCCCGAGTTTGCTGGGCCATGTCGTCTACATTGCATCGGATGAATGATACGGTCAGCTTACGGCGGCATCGTTGGGGGTGGATTGTGGCGGTTGACGACCTCGGTCGCGTCATCACACTCGGCGGCGTCCGGTACCTGAACCCGGCGGATCAGGTCCTCGAGGAGATGCTCACGGGCTGGCGGCGGCAGCAGCTGTCGCGCAACCTCAGCCTGGACACGATCAACAACCGTGAGCGTGTGGTGCGCCGATTCCTCGACTTCACTAACGAGATGCCTTGGCACTGGACGCACGCGCATGTCGATGAGTACTTCGGCGACATGCGCAGCGAGAAGCAGCGACGCCAGAACACTGTCCGCGGCTACCAGAGCGCGGTGCAGTTGTTCTGCGCTTATCTGGTCGACCCCGTCTACGGCTGGGGCGACCGCTGCCAGGACCTGTTCGGCACCCACCCCGTCCAGGTCTGCTTCGAGTGGAACACGGCGACCCACTCCCAAGAGAACGAGCACGACCCGGGCAAGCGGGCCTTCTCCCATGACGAGCTGCAGGCGTTCTTCGACCACGCCGACGCCGAGGTCGCTCGCGTTCGCGAACTCGGTCGCAAGGGCTGGCTGCCGGCGCTTCGGGACGCGACCCTGTTCAAGACTGCGTACGCGTTCGGGTTGCGCCGCAACGAGGTCCGGCACCTGCGCACGATCGACTTCGAGCGCAACCCGCACGCCCGCGAGTTCGGTCGCTACGGTGCCGTCGAGATCCGCTACGGCAAGGCGCACAAGGGCTCAGCACCTAAACGACGCACGGTGCTGACCGTCTTCGACTGGTCGGCCGACGTGCTCGCCCACTGGTCCGAACACGGTCTGCCCCGGTTCGCTGGAGAAGGGCTCGACCTGTTCCCCAACGAGCGTGGCGGACTGGTCTCGGAAGGTGCGCTCGGCGGCCGGTTCCGCCGCTACCGAGAGCAGCTCGGCCTCGACGGCGCGCTGGACATGCACTCGTTCCGCCGCTCCTACGCCACCCACCTCATCGAGGCCGGCTTCGACGCCCTGTTCGTGCAGAAGCAGCTCGGCCACGAGCACGCCTCCACGACCGCGATCTACGAGTTCGTGGCCGACAACTACCGACGCACGATGCTGCGAGACGCCCTCGACGGCACGATCCGCGACGCCCTGACCCGACCCCGGAGCAGCTGATGAAACGCGATGTCAACTACGAGTGGCGGCTGGCCGAGATGATGGCCCGCCACGGGATGCACAACAGCACCGACCTCGCTCCCCTGCTCCGCGAGCGCGGCATCGACCTGTCCCCCTCGCAGATCTACCGCATCGTCACCCAGCGCCCCGAACGCGTCTCGATGATGCTGATAGCCGCGCTCACCGACATCTTCCAATGCGGGCCGCAAGACCTCATGACCTTCACCGCGGCTGATGCAAAGAAGCCACGGAAGGCCGCAGTCGCTGGAAATGTCGTCAACCTGACCGACGCGATCAAGCCCGTCCGCGCCCGCATCACGCGCGATGACTGACACGACCACCGGACGCCGCCCGCGGGGCCGGCCGCGAACGACCGGCGCTCGCAACTGCGATCGCTGCGGACGAAGCACCGGCAAGATCCGCATCCGCTGGCCCGACGGCGACATCTGGGGCATCTGCTTCCACGACGCCACCCGCACCCACGGCAGCTGCCACCAGTGCGGACAACACCGGTTACTACCCGGCCGCGACGGCGACCGTCAGCTCTGCCGACCATGCGCAGGCATCACTACCGACCTCGACTGCCACCGCTGCGGACGCGAAGGCGAACACCACCGCCGCGGACTCTGCACCCGCTGCACGCTGCGCGACGACCTGAACGCCCTCCTGCTCCCGGCCGACGGCCCAGCAACAACCGAAGCCGCCCGCATCGTCGACGTGCTCGCCACCATGGATCGGCCCGAGAGCATTCACACCTGGAAACGCAACCCGAAGGTCGACCAGCGTCTACGCGGGCTCGGCGACGGCACGATTCCACTCACACACGACGGGTTCGACGAAGCGCCGGCAAGCATCGCGCGCGAACACATCCGTGAACTGCTCGTCCATCACGGGCTACTCCCCCGCCGCGATCCCGACCTCGCCCGCTTCGAACGGTGGCTGCAGGAACGACTCGACTCCATCGACGACCCGTCCGTCCGAAGGCCGGTCGAGCAGTTCGCGAGATGGCACCACCTGCGACGGATCCGCCGACGCGTCGGCCAGGAACTGCGCGGGGCCGTGCACACCTCGAAGCAGGAGATCACCGAGGTCAGCCGGTTCCTCACCTGGCTCGCTGAGCGGGACAAGACCATCTCCACCTGCGGCCAGGGCGACGTCGACGAATGGCTTGCCAGCGGCCCGACCACCCGGCACGCCATCCGCACCTTCATCGTCTGGAGCGGTGAGCAGAAGCTCAGCTCCAAACTGGCTATCGGCTTCCGGCAGCCCCGCTCTGGTCGGCTCATCACCCAGGACGACCGCCTCGACCTGCTCGGCCGATGCCTCACAGGCGAACCGGACACCCTCCCCTACCGGGTCGCCGCCGTCCTGCTGCTGCTCTACGCCCAGCCACTCGTGCGCGTCGCCGCGATGCGCACCGAGCAGATCCAGGTCGCACCGAACGAGATCCTTGTCCTGCTGGGCAAGGAGCCGGCCGCGGTCCCCGAACCGTTCGCGCAGCTCCTGCGCGAACACCTGGGCGCGCGGCCCAACCTGCGCACCGCCAACACCGAAGGCAGTCCCTGGCTGTTCCCCGGCTACCGCGCCGGCCGCCACTTGCACGTCCAGTCGATCATGGACCGACTGCGAGCGATCGGAATCGACCTGCTCGGCGCCCGAAACGCAGCCCTGCGCGATCTCGTCCGCCAGGTCCCTGCGCCGATCGTCGCCACCCAGCTCGGCTACAGCCACCAAGTCACCCAACGGCACGCTGAGCTCGCCGCCGAACCCATGAGCCGCTACACCGCGGTCAAGAGCAGGCGCTGAGATGCCGACCTTGATGGATATTCCTGGACGGGGCCGGCTCCGGATCTACGGTCGCGGTGAGCCTCTCCCTGGCGAGACCTCCGCTCCGGAGGGCCGGGTCGTCGTTGAGTGGGCGGGGCGCACCGGCCACCCAGCGTCCTACGGACTACTTGGCGCGACGGGGACGGATCGCCCGACTGACACGGGCATCGAGCTCGAGTACGAAGGGGTTGAGTTCGAAGCATCACTCGCTGGCCCAGCTGATTGCGTCGTGTTCGGGCTGCTTGATGAGTACCGCGGCGCGATTAGGGCAGCGTCCTCCGTGTTCACCTTTCCCATGATCGTCCGCGTTGCCGCACACGCGCAGATCGGGTCGTCCACCATCGTGTTCGAGAGGCTCACGGACCTGCTTGCGCCACTCGTCTACGCCACGGACGCCGAACGCACGGACGAGGTGGTGCGGCTCTGGTGGGAACGCGCCTGGACTGCCCGCAACTGGGTCGACGAAGTCGAACTGCCTGAGAGCTACGTCGATCTGCGGGGCACGACCTACAACGAGACGCTGGAGCGAGACCGGCTCTCTTCTGAGATCCGGCGTGAGGTCGGACCCGGCCACCGGTTGTTCGGACAGCGCTTTTCGGTGCTGGCGAGGGACACCGCACGCGACGACGTGCTCGTGTTCGTCGAGCCCAACCGGGTCGCCCTGGTACACCTCACCTACGCTCCGTCAGCGCCCGACCGGCATCCCTGGCCGATCGCGACGTTCGTGCTCGACAAGCAGCAGTTGGAGGAGCAATGGCAGCTGCGAGCTTGATGTCTCCCGAAGGTTCTGCAGTGGACCGACGACCGCCGACGACCACGAACCCCGACGGCAGATTCCCTCACGCCGGGGGTGGTCTGATGGCCTACATCGCGGACCTCGAGCCCTACACCTACTACCCCCAATCGATCCCGACCGGAGTAGACGCCCGCGCGGTCGGCTGGCTCGATCCCGAGCACCCGTTCACCGCCGGCACGACGCCAGATGGCTTCGTCGACGCTCTGTTCGACCTCTGTCGTGACCATCGCCGAACGCAGATGCGAGGCTTCCACTCCTGCGCGTTCTGCTCGGTCTCCGGGGGCGAACACCCACGGGCCCACCGCGGCGATGAGTCCGTCTGGATCGGCAGCGCAGAGATCCGAGTACAGGGTGACGGAGGCCGCTGGTTGGTCGCGCCCAACCTGGTCCTGCACTACGTCACTGACCACGGTTACCTGCCGCCGACAGAGTTCCAGACGGCGGTGCTGAAGCACCAGCTCTTCTTGCCGCTGAGCCGCGAGCACTGGACCGGACCTTCTCCGGTCTCGCTTGGCCTCGTCCAGATCTCCGGGCCGGAGCTTGATGCCCTCGGCGCCACTCGAACCGCTCCGGCCGACGTCGGGCTCGGAGACGACATCGTCGTGTTCGCGCTGGACAGCGCTGACCTCGGCGCGCTGATCCGACGCCGCGGCCTGCCAGATGATCTCTGGGAGTTATTCGTCCGCCACACCGTGCCCTATCCTCTGACCCGCACGGCGTCGGGCACCTTGGAAGAGATCGGTATGTCTACTGAACGGCTGGTGCTCAGTGAGACCAAGACTTAGCGACGCCCTGCGCGATCTCGTCCGCCAGCTCCCCGTGCCGATCGTCGCCACACAACTCGGCTACAGCCACCCAGAGGAACAGCGGCACGCAGCGCTCGCGGCCAGCCGATGAAAATACTCGCTGTCCGCTCCCTCGGCAGTGTTGGATGATCGACATGCCCGTCCGCGTCGTGCCAATCCTCAAGGGGCTGCGCTGGGAGCCCAACGCACCCGAGGCAGAGTTCGCGGTGAGCGACTCGGGACTCGCCTGCCTCGTTCTGCGGGCCCACCCGGATGACGCAGATCAAAACAAGGTCGCCCTCTACTGGACCGGCGTGAGCAGCGCGGCGTTCGGCGACCCCAACGACGAAGGCCTCGGCAGCCATCCGCTCTACGGACATGGACTCGAGGGCCTACTTTGGGCGGGCGAGGTCGACAAGAGCGACGGAACTCGTCGCCACTTCCTGGTGCCGACGAAAGAAGGCCTCGCCGAGGTCTGGGCGCACGCAATTGACGCGATACGGATCGATCACCGTCACACCGCATCGGATGTGCTGCGGTCCGTCCCCCGACTGGACGCGCCGGCCGCCCGCCCCGAACCCGAGAAGGTCCAAGCCGAGGCGTTCACCGATCAGAGCAACTACGCCGTCATCCGGCTGCCGCAACGTCGCTTCCCGGGCGTTGTGTTCCAGGGCGACTCTCTGTCGACCTTCGTGTCTGACGCCCAAGAATTGGCTTCGGTGAGCCGCGGGGCAAACGCCGAGGTTGCCGAGCTCTCCGCCGATTTGCGGGATCGATTGGGCGCGATCCTCGATCACTACGAGCAAGCCCTTGCCAAGCACGGGGTTCCGCTCCCCTACGTTCGCGACGCGACGCCCAACATTCGACCGATCGACCAGATGGGCATCGCACGAGCGGCTGCACACGACGAGACTCACCAGCTGATGCAGCTTGCCGCTGGACCGCCATCACATTGGGTCGTCACTCTCGTAGACGGCGCGCAGGTCGACGTCTGGGCCGACGCCGTAACGGGATCGTCAGGTCCGGACGACGCTCGCGACTACGCCTTCGGCGTCCTGATGGACATCGACCCCAACCTGCAGGATCAGTTCGACGTGACTGCACGAACCCCGAGCAACCCGGGGCGGGTGGAGGTCTGCGTCGCCCGCTTCCCCCGTTCGTCGGTCCTGGACGTTAGCTCGGGCTGAACAGGCTGGCCGAAAGTGCGATCATGAGCGCGATGAGCAACGCGATGAGCAACCTGAATCGGATGACCTTCCACGGCGACCGCTCTGTCGGCGGCGGCGACGCGGGTCCCCTGGTGCTTACGCCGGTGATCGACAACGTGACTCTCGTCGACCGCGTCAAGGGGTTCGAGCAGGGCCACGGCTTCACCCCGGCGGGGGGTTACGGCGGGCTCGTGCCGAGCTACTTCCAGTTCGGCGAGCTGCGGGTCTACTTCATGGGCAAAGAGGAACGCCAGTGGCCGCGACCCGAGCATCTGTGGCTCCTGGCCTGCGACTGCGGTGAGGTCGGCTGCTGGCCGCTCACGGCGCGCGTCGTCGTTCTGAATGACACGGTCATGTGGATGGACTTCGCCCAGGACCACCGTCCAGGCTGGGACTACTCCGAGTTCGGGCCATTCGTCTTCGCGCGGGATCAGTACGAGCGAGCAGTCGAATGGGCCGCTAACGAGGCTGAGGGCGAGCTCGACGCCCACCGAGCACGCCGATGAGCGCGGAGAGGGACCAGATCAAACGCCAAGCGGGCTCCGCGTTGCGCAAGGCGGGTCGAGCTCACCTGACCGATCTTGACCTGCGACCGGTGAGCTCAAGCCCGCGGCAATGGGTGGGCGACCGTGGCTGGTGGCTCATCAACGTCGAGTTTCAAGCTTCAAGCTGGTCGGTCGGCTCATACCTGAACGTCGGGGTCCAATACCTTTGGTCAGTCAAGGACCATCGCACTTTCGGCCACGGCAACCCTCGGTTCCCGATCCCGGGGTCTGGCCAGTTCGCTGAGCTCGAAGGCGACGAAGATCAAGTTCGCGCGAAGGCGGACTCCGTTGGCAGCGGAGCACGCGATGCGGTTCTAGGCCTGATTGCTCGGTGGCCAGACGACAACGTGCACCTCCGCTTGTTGTCGTCGGACGCGACGAGCGGGCTCTGGCAGTCGGTTGACGCCGCGGTCGCTGCCGCTCTGCTCCAGCAGAATGACCAAGCCCGCGAACTGTTCCGCGACCTTCCTGCACGTCTCGATCTGTCGATCGCGTGGCAGGCTGAACTTGCCACAGATTGCGCTCACCTCGGCGGTCTCGCGGCAGACCCGGCCGCCTTCAAGCTGGAGATCCAAAATCGCATCGAGGAAACTCGACGGCGTCTGAAGCTTCCTTCGCGAGACGCACCGTTCGTGGACTTGTGAACGGACGAGCTGCTCCACTGAACGGGCGGAGGGCGATCGCTCCTCAGTCTGGACCACCGAATAGTGCCGATCAGAATATTGACGGTTACCGGCAAAGGGAATAGCCGGCGGCAAACGAGTCTTAGCTAAACGCGAATAACGTCCAGCCCCGAAACGTCGGCGATGACGTCAAAGTCTCGATCCTGGGTGACGACAGGAACGCCTAGCGCCAGTGCGGTCGCGGCGATCCACATATCGTTGACGTTGGCCCGCCTTCGCGCGTTGGCCAGTTGCACACGGACCCGGGCCCACGCCTGGGCGACCGCAATATCAATTGGGATGGGATTCATTTCCGCGACAGCCGTCAGGGTTGCCAGCCGGCGCGCACGGACCTCCAGGTCGATCGCTGCCAGCACGCCTGCGCTCAGCTCGGCATGACTGACGATCGATACCGCGACTTCATCCGGCAGGTCCGACTCGCTGAGACCTCGTGACTCCCTGGCGATGAATACAGACGTGTCCAGGAGCCCGCGTGTCACCCGACCGGCCCAAGATCATCCGTGTCAGCGTCCAACGCCGCAAGGTCGTCCACCAGACCGGGATCGGCCTGAATCCTCGAGAGCCGCGACACGAACTCGGATCTGGCAATCCACGGCGACCGGTCTCGCGTGAGAGGCCCGAGTCGCGCCACCGCTTCGCCGTTCACCGTGATCTCAATGGGCTCACCACCGGCTGCGCGACGGAGCACACCGGCGGTGTCGTTCCGTAGATCGCGAGAGGCAACACGAGCCATGCCTACGATCGTAGCACTTCCGTCGCACAGACCCCTCAAGATGCCGCTGAGGAAGGAATAGTTGCAATCCGAGTATTGACGGTTACCTCAGTACCGCCGGCCGACTGCGACCTGGCTACATCAACACCTCGAGACAGAGCATCACCGTCGCTACGGACTTTCTCTCCTTCCTCGCCAAGGGAGGTCGCGACCTCCAGCTGCTCCGCGAATTGGTGAACAACCAGCCGCCGCGGCCGCTCCCCTATCGGGCTGCTGGTCTGTTGCTGCTGCTCTACGCCCAGCCGATCAATCGGATCGCGGAACTGCGCATCAACCATCTCGGCTGCGAAGACCAGGGCGTGACCATCTCCTTCGACGAGCAGGCCGTGCCCATCCCCGAACCGTTCGCGAAGGTAATCACCGAGCACGCCCAGATACTCCCAGAGGCTTGGATCAGCCGCTACCCGTTAACGCAGACCGCACCCGCCGGCTGCGAATTCGCCGGGTTGCTGCTCGCTGGGAGTTGCATGTGATTCAATGTTGCCGTCATGTCATACAGGCGGAGGGAATAGTAATGAGTAAAGGCAATGCTTCTAGATATCTAGACCCTTGGGCTAGCCGTGTGTGTTGGTGTCGGACTCTTGGGAAGTAACGCAGTTTCCGCTAATGCGGCCACGCCGCGTGCGTGCATCTATTCCGACAGCATCCAGACTTCCAATTTCCATGCGGGCGGCTTCAAGGTCGGAAATGACGTCTTTGATAAGGTGATCGGCTCCTCGGGAATCGCCCTGACTATCACTGCAAACCGAGTCACGTCGGAGTCCACGACGCTGTCCGCAAGTGCGACAGCAGGCGTCAGTGGCATCGTGGCAAGTGCAAGCGTTACCGCAGGCAAGGCATTGATGTCATCCCAGTCCACTACGACTCAGGTGGGTGGGAGTTGGACGGTTCCGGCGAGTCAGAAGACCGGGTGGCTCGCCTTCGGCACGTTTACTACCGAAGCATATAACTGGTCCGAGGTTGTGCATGAGGAAAACTGCACAACCATTCACCACAGCGGTACAGCAGTTTCGCCAATCAAGGGCCAGACCTACGGATTTACCCATTCGTGACGGATCGGTGTCGGAGAATCGCTCTCCATATCTCAGTCGCATTCGCCGTCGGCGTTTTAGCGGGGTGTGGTGGAGGACACACTGCGGACGGTAAGAAATCAGAAGCGACCGCTTTTCCTTCTGAGTCATCGTCGCGGACTGTCCCAAGCCCTCTTCCAAAGCCGACTCCGGTAGCGACGGTCGCGCCGCCGACACCAAGTCCCACTGACGGACCGGTCTTGGCCATGAAGAGCGCGTCGGGCAATTCCGTCGCGGCCGCAGTGCCGATGCTGAACAAGGGCAAGCCTGTCAAGCGAGTCAAGATCGTGATCAGCTGCACGCCAGAGAATGCTCCCTTTTCGGTGCTCTACGGCGGCGTACCGAAGTTTTGGGGAGCCTGCAGTGGCGCGACCGGTCAAGTTGCGGGCGAATTTGTGTTACCGACTGGCTCGCGTGAGGTATCCGTCAAAACCGCAGCCCCCACGCAGTGGGGCGTGACGGTCTTCCGAGCCGGTTGAGGCTGTCGCTGCTGGAATGGGACCTGGGCGAACTCCAGGTCCTATGCGGGGCCCTCGTCACCCGCTTTTGCTACGTTCGTGGGAAGCCGCCCCCGCAATCGGAAGTGGCCGCGGCAGGTCGTTTCAGTGTCAGCCATCGATGGGATTATCGGTGGATTGCTGTGTACGGACGGGGAGACTGACCGAGAAAAGTGCAGCATCCGGATCGACACGACTGGTCAGGGCGTGACCTACGGAGGACAGATGGTCGTTACCAAGTCGCAGCACATCAGACGGCCAATCAACCCGCCTTCTCCGCCGGAGACAGCGGAGGACCGGTGTACTCGCTCAACAGCAGTGGCGCTGCCATCGCTTACGGGATGGTCGTTGCGAGGAAGACCAGCAATGCGGCATACGGTTTCTACACACCTGCTCACACGATCTTGTCGACCTTCGGCGTAAGTATTCGGGTGCAATAGCTACTGGGGAAGCGAGTTGACCCAGTTCTTGTCGACGGGACCGTGGAGCAGGGCTCGGTTTCCGAGAGGCTGGGTCAACGCTACGAGTGCACGCCCGAACTGGAGGCTGCTCCCACACGCTTGCCGGGCTGTGTCTGTCTTGTTCACTGCCCAGATCTCGACGGAGCTTGGGGTTTCTGTGACCTATATTCCGGCAGGCACCACACAGTCATTGCCGCCGGCGGCATAGTAGATATCGACCGACCACCGGGGTTCGGAACTGCAGCTGCTGGAGCGGTCAGTTGCGTTGCCGGCGCTAGACTTGCGGAGGCAGGCGGAGACGTTAACCTGGGGGGGCGGGTCAGGAGTGTGCCGATGTTACGGTGTGTCATGCGCAGGGCGGCCATCGGCTGCCGACATCAAAGCGACGCGAGTCGATCGACCACGGAGTCTTCTCATGTCTGACCTCTCCGACACGTTCCGGCGGATACTTCGGGTACCGGACGGATTTCCCATTCGTCTTTACTCTGTGCTCGGCATGTGGGGAATTTTCATCGTTAGCGTCGGGTTGGCCGCCCAGTCATTTGCAGGGACAGCTGCCAGCAACCCAAAGCGGAACTCAAATGACGGATTCGGCCGCCTGTTCGTACTATTGTCAGTCGTTATCTTTGTCGGGGCCGCGTTGGTCAGCTATATTTCTTATGCGGAGCGCGATCTTCGCAGATGCCCGGGTATTGAACGTGTCAGCACGTACGACCGCTTCATGTCCTATCTTCCGCAGTGGCAAATATTGACGGTGCTTGGGATTCTGGGACTGTCATTGCCAATCGTTCAAACGATTAATGCTAAGTCCGCTACTGTTGATGCTTCTACATGGCTCAGTCGTGCTATTTTCGCGTTGATCGGGATAGTCTTATTAGTCTTAGCGTACGGGCGTCGAAATTTAGCAAAGTAGCTATTTTCATCGGCCTCCCATTGCAGCCTAAACGGAACGGGCGTCCGCGAGAGCAAGTGTGTGTGGGGTGCGGTAGCCGAGACTCGAGTGCAGCCGTTGCCGGTTGAGAACACCTCGATGTACTCGGCGACAGCGACGCGGGCTCGGGCTCTGGTGGGGAATCTGACACTCAGGCGTGCGTTCTGCCGTCGGCGCTTCGGGACGCGCGGCGAACATCGCCTCCCGATGCGCTGACGCGGCGTCCAACACCTTCGCCATCGTCGCCCGTTCATCGGTATCGGCATATCCCCGGTCGGCGTACGTCATCTTGGTGACGTCATAACAGCCGAGCTGGTGGCTGCGAAGAAACGTATCGCCGACCTCGAGGCCGAGCTGACGATTTTGCGGCGTGCGATGCAGTTGCTGCGGGTGAACACCGACCCAAAAGACGTTGCTCCGCGGTCGCGGTGATGGCCGAGGAGAAGCTCCAGTTCACGTAAACCGCTATTAGTGTGGCAATGGTGCTACAGTTGCACACATGTCTACCGTTGCGTCAAGAGACCTCCGGAATCACACCGCCGAGGTGCTGCGTCAAGTGTCCGACGGCACCCGAGTAACCATCACTGTCAACGGCAAGCCTGTTGCTGAGATCGGACCGGTCCGCGCGACGCGTCCGCAGTTCTTCGCTAAGGCCGATCTCATCGAGCTCGTCGCCCAGAATCAAGCTGACCCCGGCCTGACCCGTGACCTAGAGGTGCTCGTCGGCGATACCACAGACGACCTCGACCTATTGTGAGCGCGCGTCCCGGTCTGCTCGACACGAGCGTCCTGATCGCGAGCGAGTCAGGACGCCGCCTGAACATCGAGTCGCTGCCCGACGAGACGGCGGTAAGCGTGGTCACGATCGCCGAGCTGCACGCTGGCGTACTCGCAGCTCCGGACACCGCTACCCGGGCTCGTCGGCTGTCGACACTCGAATCCGCGTCGCGCGTCGAGCCCTTGCCAATAACTGCCGAGGCCGCCCGCCGGTGGGCGGAGATGCGCGTGCGTCTGGCGGAGCTAGGTCATCGGGCCAAGGTCAACGATTTATGGATCGCCGCGGTGGCGAAGGCCAACGGATTGGACGTCGTCACCCAGGACGACGACTTCGACGTCATCGAACAGGCCGGTGGCCCCTCGGTCCTGCGGGTGTAACCACCGGCCTTAGCAGCTGACGCCCACCCGAATAGTTGCGACCCGACAACGTGACTGTTGAAGCACCGATCACGAAAGACGATCGGCGGGCCAGCGAAGGTCGTCTACCGGGCGACGGTCGCGGGATGCCCGCGCCGGGTCAGCCGGACTCGCGACGTCAGCGGCTCGGCCTATCGCCGACATGGTGGTTACCTCCCAGTGCCGCGGGACGTCGAACTCGGCGGAGAGGCCGTCCCGGTCGAACGCTCGGAACTGCCGCACCGAAAATCCCATCGACGAAGCCTGAAAGGTCATGTGGGCGACGGCCTGTCCGAGGTCGTAGTGCGAGAACTCCGAATACTCCCAGTCGGTCTCCTCAACCAGTCGATGCGACAGATTAGCTATCAGCAGTCCGGCGTTCTCCGCCCACGTCCGTGAGCTTGGGGCGAGATGTCCCACGAGTCGAGCGTGCGCAGGATCACCGCGTCGGCCGACGATGAATGCCCAGGGTTGCGAGTTGCCGGCCGATGGCGCCCACCGCGCCGCCTCCAGCATCGCTTCGACCTCGGTCTCGCTGATCTGCTCCGAGTCATTGAATGTGGTCGGGCTCCACCGCGCCGCGAGTAGCGGATGCAGTAGTTGACTGGACGAGTCACTCACGGAGCCAACCCTGCCACGGACCACGCGATCTATAGAACCGGTGTCCGGAGCGTCACTTCGATGCCGTTCGAGGTAGCGAGCATCTGGACGCTGCGCAGGTCGGTGACCCGCCAGTCCGCTCCCCCGAGTTGGGCGGCTTGATGGGTGGTCGTGAGGGCCAGGACCCGCGCTCCGGCCGCCCGACCGGCCGCGATCCCGGCCGGTGCATCCTCGACAACGAGACATCGCTCGGCGGCGAACCCCAGCGCCTCGGCGGCGGCCAGAAATGGATCGGGCGCGGGCTTGCCGGCGCGCACATCGTCGATCGTGACGACGACGGCCGGCCGCGGGAGCCCGGCCTTGGTGATGCTGGCACTGGCTAGGACGCGGCTCCCGCTGGTCACAATTGCCCATTGATGTAACGGGATTCGGCGAAGCGCGTCGATCGCCCCCGGCATAGCCGACACCGGCAATTGGGGATCGGCCTGTCGGGTGAGCACCTGTTCGACGAGCTGTTCGCGCTCTGCACCAATCACCTGCGGAGCCGAACGGGCTAGCACCTGCTCGGACGGAAGCCCATGAATATGCGGCGCGAATGCTTCGAACGGCATACCCAACTGATGAGCCACGTCTCGCCAGCCGGCCTCAAACGCCGCAGTCGTATCGACCAGGGTGCCGTCGAGATCGAAGAGCACGGCATCGACTGTGACCGTCGGTGCGTGGCTGGCAGGACGAGCGAATTCACTCATCGATGCCGAGGCCCCTCCGCCCGCTCTCGTTCAGGTCATCGAAGTGAAACCGGTTGGGCCAGTCCCGTTCATAGTTCTCGTCAGGGAAGTCGGATGGACTCGCGCCGGTGACGAATGCCTCGCGAACTACGGCTGAATAGGCCTCATTGCGCGGGCACCAGGGCGCGGCCGGGACGTACATGACGTTTCCCCATCCGCGCTGGTTGGTGACCGGGGCGACGCTGTGGATCATGTCGCAGTGCCACCAGACCGAATCGCCGGCCATCACGTCGGGAATACCGGATAGGGCCTCGAGCAGCAGCGAATGCCACTCTTCGGAGGCCGGGAAGACCTGGTTGACCGTGACCCCGCACATGTCGTCCTCGGCTACGTCGGACAACAGCGGCCGGAGCATGAGGTACCCCATCGCCTCAGGAATCGGCACTGTGTGCAGGACGCCCTGATCCTGCTCCATGTCCGACAGCGCGGTCCACCCCTGGAAGGTCCGGAAGGCCGAACACATCGTCGAGCCCGGGTACTGCGGGCCGGCCGTTCGGAAGCTGGCATCCCACGGGTCATAGGACTCGACGCTCCCATCGAACAGGTGGCGGAACGCCTGCTGATAGGCACTTGCCATCCATAGATCTAGGGTGCCGGGGTCAAGATGTGGGCCAAGCCCCTTCGAGTCCGCACCCTCCGGGCGTCGGCGAATGCGATCCGGGTACAGCGAGTCCCGGTTCGCGTCGAACCACTGCACTCCGCCGGATTCGCTGCGCCACTGACTGTTCAGGAAAGACTGGACGACGGCCATGCGCTCGCTCTGGCGAGCCTGCATCTGAGCGGGCGACCAGTAGATCGGATAGATCTCGGGTTTCGAGCCGACGCTTCCGAAGAAGTCATCCCCCGGCCCGCGATAGTTCTCGAAGAACTCGTTGCCTTCGACGTATTCGACGATCTCCCGGTCCCACCCGAGTGCCTGCTCACGCTTGAAGTGCCCGCGGACAATGAGACAGCCCCGGCGGCGTAGCTTCGCCAGTTCATGTGCCGACACGCGACCGGCGGCGATGTCGCTGTACTCGATGACCGGCCAGACCGTCTCGCCCCGTCTCCGCTCGGCCACGATCTCCTCGACCTGCCTGCGCACCCTTGCCTCAATGACGGCGAAGACCTCCTCGACCGTTCGGCCCGATGCCTCGATGCGCGCGCGCAGAGCCTGCTTGATCTCGCGGATCGCGGCGGGCAGATCGTCGGGGGTGCTCTCCCAGTGTGGGAGCGGCGGCAGTGTCATGTCGCGGGTGTCGTCGATGAGAGTCATGCCGTCTCCTCCGGTAAGGGCTCGTTACTGAATCAACGTTATACCCGTCAACGTATTCAGGCAATACCTGTTACTGAATGCGCTACGATCGGCGCATGACCGCATCCAAGCCGTCGCTCGCGCTGCTGAGAGACCTCAGCGACGAGAACGTTCTGCTTACGCTGATGGATCATTCACGACTGACTCGAGCCGAACTTGCGGTCTACACCGGCCTGGCCAAGCCGACGGTGGCCGCCGCGATCCGACGGCTGGAGGAGCTCGGATTGGTGTTCGATACCGGCGAGCGCACCACCGGACGCGGCGGAGTCGGCACCTACTACGCACTGTCGGCCGAGGTCGGCGTGGCGTTGGCCATCAGCATTGCGCCGGAGGGCATTGCGGTGGAAGTGGTCAATACCGTCGGCGAATGCCAGTCCCGGTTTGTCGAGCCAGTGACCCGACCCGCTGCACCGGCCGCAGTGGTACGGATGCTGGTGAAGGCGGTCAAGGCGGCGACCGCCGGAATCGATGGTAAACATCTGCGAACCGCGGTGGTCAGCGCCGCCGATCCCGTCGACCGGAACTCTGGGTCTCTTGTGCACCTCCCGGACGCCCCGTTCCTGCTCGGCGCCCTCTCCCCCGTCAAGAAGCTGCAGCCACTCATCGCCGGCCCCATCGTGGTGGATAACGACGTGAACTGGGCCGCCAGGTCGGAGCAGGCGACTCGGGCCGCGGCCGGCGGCCAGCTCGATGACTTCGTCTATCTCCACCTCGGCGAGGGCCTTGGGTGCGCGGTCGTCACCGACGGCGAGGTACGTCGTGGGCACTCGGGGCTGGCCGGCGAGGTAGCCCACCTGATCACCACCGGCTCCGATGGGCATGCCGTTACCTTTACGTCCATCTTCGAGCAGTTGTCTCTGCAGCAGACCGAGTCGACGGCGATCGACGTTCACCGACTGCTCGCCCGGTTGGACTCCACCGGGGGTGCGGAACTGGCCCGAACGCTAGCGCGCGCCATCTGCGGCGTGCTCTCGGCGGCGATCGCGTTCTGCGACCCCAGCGCCGTTGTGATCGGGGGAACGTGGGGCACGGCCGCGCCGCTGTTGGCGGAGCTGCGCAGGCAGGCCGCGATTTTGCCACGAGCGATACCGGTCGAGGTCGCGACCGCCATCGGCTCACCGTCACTCGCCGGCGCACGGACCGCAGCCGTCGACGCACTCCGACGGGACGTCCTGGCGCGGGCGACTAGCGCTGCGCTGTAGTTGCCCGGAAGGTAGTTGCCCGGAAGGTAGTTGCCCGGTAGGTAGGCGCCCGGAAGGTAGGCGCCCGACAGGTAGGCGCCCGGAAGGGGAAGCGCCCTCTCCCCTTTCAAGATATAGCCCAGTGGGGGGCTTGCGGCAAGACCCTGGTCCTGCCGCAGAATCATCGACCGAGCCACGAACCCGTCGCAGCACTGGAGAGCCACCGGGTGAGCCGTCGATCGGAGCCATGACTTGAACCCCACGAAAACAAGCGTCTTCGCCCTTCCCGAGCGACTCTCGGCCAAGGCCGACCCGGCACTGATCGAACGCGACGAGCAGCACTTCGCCGCTATTTCGGCAAGCCTTGGCCGGTCCATCGCCGAGCTTGAGGCCCGTCTGGATGCCGAACGCAGGGCGCCAGGCGGTATCGGACAGGAAGCGCTCGATCGGGACCTGGAGATCCACCGTCTGACGGCCCGCCTGCGCACGCTGCGCCGCTTCGGCGTCGACCTCTGCCTCGGTCGCATCATCAGCGCGGACGATGATCAGCCGCTCTACCTCGGGCGCCTCGGCCTCACCGACCACGACGGTCGCCGGCTACTGCTCGACTGGCGCTCAGCCGCGGCTGAGCCGTTCTTCGGGGCCACCCACGCCAACCCAATGGGTCTGGTCAGCCGCCGCCGCTACCGCTGGACGAATGGCCGCATCACCGACTACTGGGACGAGGTGTTCAGTCCTGAACGGCTGGGTAGCGCCCGCGACCAGGTGGCGCTCGATGACCAGTCCGCCTTCATCGCCAGTCTCGGTGACAGCCGGTCGCCACGGATGCGCGACGTGCTCAGCACCATCCAGGCCGACCAGGACGCGATCATTCGCGCCGGATCCCGTGGGGCTCTCGTCGTCGACGGTGGCCCCGGCACCGGCAAGACGGTAGTGGCGCTGCATCGCACCGCGTACCTGCTCTACTCCGATCCACGGCTGGGGCATCGGCGCGGCGGTGTGCTCTTCGTCGGTCCGCACCAGCCCTATCTGGCCTATGTTGCCGATGTTCTCCCCAGCCTCGGCGAGGAGGGCGTACAGACCTGCACGCTGCGCGATCTCGTCACCGAGGGCGCGGCAGCGCTCCCCGAAGCTGATACCGAGGTGGCCCAGCTGAAGTCGTCCGCCGCGTTCGTCGGTGCGATCGAGACGGCGGTCCGGTTCTATGAGGAACCGCCCACCACCGGAATGACGGTCGAGACTCGCTGGTCGGACATCCGGCTCAGTTCCGAAGACTGGGCCGACGCCTTCGAAGCCCCGCAGCCGGGCACTCCGCACAACGAGGCCCGTGACCAGATCCTGGACGAACTGATCACGACGCTGATCGACAGATACACCGCCGAGTTCGGCCGCAGTCTCGACGCGGATTACCTCGACTCCGGTGACCCCGACGCCGATGACCCCGACTCCGATGCGCACCGAGGTGACGTCTCGCCCCAGGTGCTCCGAAAGTCGTTGCGGCGCAACCACCAGCTCGTCACCGCCCTCAACCGGGCGTGGCCGCTGCTCGACGCGACTGACCTCGTCGGCGATCTCTGGTCGGTGCCGGCGTTCCTGCGCCGATGCGCTCCCTGGCTCAGCCCAGCAGAGGTCCGCCGGCTTCAGCGCTCGGACCCGACGGCCTGGACCCTCTCCGACCTGCCACTGCTCGACGCGGCTCGCCAGCGACTCGGCGATCGGCACCTGTCCCTGAGGGCCAGCGAACGCGCCGTGGCGGCCGCCGTCGAGAGCGAGCGGATGGCCGAGGTAGTCGATGACCTGATCGCGGCCGATGACTCTGAATTACTCGTGATGTCGATGCTGCGCGGGGACGATCTGCAAGAAGCGCTGGTCGACGACAACGCGGTCTCTGACCGCGCCCCAGACAGCCCAGACAGCCCAGACAGCCCCAACCGGCTCGCCGGGCCGTTCGCCCACATCGTCGTGGACGAGGCGCAGGAACTCACCGACGCCGAGTGGCAGATGCTGCTGCTGCGCTGCCCGTCCGGCAGCTTCACCATCGTCGGTGACCGGGCCCAGGCCAGACACGGTTTCACCGAGTCATGGCTGGAACGGCTGGAACGGGTCGGCCTGGACAACGTCGAGCTGGCTGCCCTGCGCGTCAACTACCGAACCCCGATGGAGATCATGGCTGAGGCCGCCCCGGTGATCCGCGCGGCGATTCCAGATGCGAATGTCCCGACCTCGATCCGCAGCGGCCTCCCCGTGCGGCACGGAGCAACCACTGAGCGGAGCGCCATCCTCGAGGCGTGGCTCGCCGCCGAGGCTGACGGGATCGCCTGTGTCATAGGCGATCGGACCTTCGCGGCGATGCCGCGCGTCCGGTCGCTGACCCCGCAATTGTCGAAGGGGTTGGAGTTCGACCTGGTCGTGCTGGTGAACCCCGAGTCGTTCGGAGCGGGCATCGAGGCCGCGGTCGACCGATACGTCGCAATGACGCGTGCGACTCAGCAGCTGGTCATCCTCACCGACATCTGACCCGCGTCATTCGTAGTGCTGAACGAGACAGAACTCGTGTCCCTCCGGATCCTTCATCACCATCACGACACCTTCGTCATAATCGTGGCGCTCCCCTGACCAGCTGCCACCGAGTGACTCCACCTCGTCTCGGCCGGCCGCGACGTCATCGACCTGCACGTCGAGGTGGATGCGGACCTTCGTGCGATTCGGCTCGTCGACCCGTTGGAAGGTGAGGCGTGGCGCGGTGTCCAGACGCGACCCGACGGTGGCCCACCGTGGATCGTCGCCGTGTTCGTCGGTGACCGGGCGCCGCAGCAATGCACTCCAGAAGGCGGCCAACCGCGCCGGGTCGGCACAGTCGATCGTTACTCCAGTCAGGAGGTTCACAATGAACCATTCTTGCAGAGCGACCGCCCGCCGCGTCGGAGCTGGGGTCCATACCTGCGACCCAGACAAGGTCACTAGGCTGGCAATACGGGCGCTTTGACGCCATCCCCCGCAGCAACCGGAGCAGTGCATGAGCAGCATCACTACCGCAGACGGCACCGAAATCTTCTTCAAGGATTGGGGAACCGGTCAGCCGATCGTCTTCAGCCACGGCTGGCCCCTCTCGGCTGATGACTGGGACACCCAGATGCTCTTCTTCCTTCAGCACGGGTACCGCGTGATCGCCCATGATCGGCGAGGCCATGGACGGTCGACGCAGACCAGCGACGGTCACGACATGGACCACTACGCGGATGACCTGGCTGCGGTGACCGCTCACCTCGACCTCAAGGATGCGGTGCATGTCGGCCACTCCACCGGTGGCGGCGAGGTCGCGCACTACATCGCGCGCCACGGCGAGAGCCGCGTGGCCAAGGCTGTGCTGATCAGCGCAGTGCCTCCAATCATGGTGCAGACCGAGTCGAACCCGGGCGGACTGCCGAAGAGCGTCTTCGACGACCTGCAGGCCCAACTGGCCGCAAATCGCTCGGAGTTCTACCGGGCGCTCCCGTCCGGGCCATTCTACGGCTTCAACCGTCCCGGTGTGGAGTCATCAGAGGCGATCATCGCGAACTGGTGGCGTCAGGGAATGATGGGCGGGGCGAAGGCGCACTACGACGGAATCGTCGCGTTCTCGCAGACCGACTTCACCGAGGACCTGAAGAAGATCACCGTGCCGGTGCTGGTGATGCACGGCGACGACGACCAGATCGTTCCCTACGCCGACTCCGGACCGCTGTCGGCGAAGCTTGTGCAGAACGGGACGCTGAAGACCTACTCCGGCTTCCCGCACGGCATGCCGACAACGCAGGCCGAGACGATCAACGCCGATCTGCTGGCCTTCATCCAGTCCTGACCGACCTCGTCACTCCGGACCGTTCGGCGAACCCTGCCCGGTGGTGATCAGGCCGCGCAGGCTCTGGTCGATGTAGAAGCTCCAACCTGCGCGGCATCGGTCGTAGCACTCGAACTCGGGCACCAGGCCGATGTGGGTGAAGCGAAGCTCGGTCTGGCCGTCCAACTCGGCGACGTCGAAGACGACCTCCGTGCCCGTCCACTCGGACTTCTCCCTGGTGAAGCTGAGGTATCCGTCGAGGACTCGCCAAGCGACCTTCTTGCCGGGCACCAACTCGGTTACCTGCTGCCGGCTTCGGTGGATGTCCTGGTATCGATAGGTGAAGACGTCACCGAGGGCATCGCTGCCGCCTTCGATCTCGGCCGACCACCAGCCGCGTACGTTGACGATCGCGTCGAACACCTCCTGCGGTGTCTGATCGACGACCCAACTGGTAGTAAAACTCGTGTCATTCATCAGTCTCTCCGATCTTGGATGGCGGTGGTGGCAGCTCGCTCTTGCGCTGGATCGCTTCGGCGATGGTCTTGATGCGCCGCAGTCGGGCGTCCCACATCGAGCCGACGGAATTGAGCTGCGCGACCGCCCGGGCCAGTTGCCGGTCGTCCACCCGGTAGCGCATCTCACGCCCGACCGGTGTCACGTGGACCAGCCCGACGCGGTCGAGCACCACGAGGTGTTTGGCGACGGCCTGCCGGGTCACCGGCAACCGGTCGCTCAGCGTGGTCGCGGTTGCGTCCCCGTCGCTCAGCAGCAGGTCGAGCATGCGGCGGCGGGTCGGGTCGCCGATCGCCGACCAGAGGTCGTCGTTGATGGCGAGCGTCATCGCGCCGATACGACCTCGGCGGCGTACCGGGCCAGCGCCGCGAGGTAAGTGGTCCAGCCCTGGACGTGATCGTTGTAGTTGTGTTCGAGAACGGCGGCATCCCAGCCCATCTCCCGGAAACCGGACTCGGTGAGCCGCACCGTGGTGCCGCCGGCTGAGGGTGCCAGCTCGAAGGTCACCAGTAGCGAGTTGTCCAAGGACCCGGCGGTGGCATCACCGTAGGCCCAGCGAAAGGAGAAGAGCCGCGGAGGCTCGGCGTCGACGACGGTGAAGGGCGTGACGTGCTGGCGCGGTACATCCTCGCTCCCCCAGACCAGCTCGCCGCTGTGGCCGGGAGTCGCCTCGAAGTCGGAGTCGGCACCCCACCATTCCTTGACGTGCACGGGATTGCTGATGACGTCGAAGACCACCTCAGGCAAGGCGTCGACGTGGAACTCGCGCTCGATGTTTCCGTACTCCATGATCTCCTGCTTTCTGCAACGATTGGTTGCATCTCACGTTAGTGCCAACAGTGGGCTCAGCGCAACCATCAGTTGCATATTGGAGAGGGGTCGCGGCCCCGAGCGGTGTCCGAGGTCAGGGGTTGGCGATTCCGAGTACGCCGAGCACGGCCCGCTCGGCCAGTAGTTCATCGAACTTCTTCACGCCCGGTTCGCCAGCCAGGTGAACCGCGGTCCCCTCCAGCGCGCCGTAGTAGGCCAGGGCCAGCAGTCGGTCCGGGGCCCCGGCCGGGATGCTTCCGTTGGCTCGTCCGGCGGCAACCAGCGAGGTGATGAAGGCGATCCCGGCGTCCAGGATCGACTGAACGACCCGTCCGACCGGGTGATCGTTCTGATAGAACTCCACTCGAAGCGTGATGAGCAGGCGGGCGACATCGCGCCGGCAGTAGACGGCGTGGCCGCGGGCCAGCGTGACCAGCGCGGCGACCGGGTCGCTCTCAGTCGCCGCCGGCACGCCTACCTCTCGTCGCCAGGATTTCTCGGCCTGCTGCACTGCGGCTATCACCAGCGCCTCTTTGTCGGCGAACTGGTGATACACCGCGCCTCGGGAGTAGCCGGCCTCACGGGCGACCGCCTCGACCGAGAGTGCACCGTATCCGCCGTGGGCCAATCCGCGGGCCGTCGCCTCCAGAAGCGCCTTGCGGGTCGCGGCGTTTCGCTCGGCGTGGGTCTGCCGCATGGACTCCCCTCCCCTCTCGAGACGGTGCTCCAGGACACACCGCGCTGATCTCCTCGATCCTTGCACATACACATGCGTACGTGTATCTATATTTACATACACACACGCACGTGTATGTAAATGGGTTACTTCCTTGCCCACGACTCGCCCATTACCAACCGGAGGCACCGATGCAACTGTCCCGTCCACTCGTCACCCTTACCGCAGGGCTGGCCGCTCTCATCGCACCCTTGTGTGTGCAGACGCTGCCCGCACAGGCGTCCACGCCGGCCATCTACGCCGTCCTCGGTGACTCCACCGCCGCCGGAGTGGGCACCGGCACCGGCCCGCAGGGCAGCGCGGTCTTCAATGCCTCGAACCCGGCCGACTGCAAGCGCAGCACGATCGCCTACGGCCCGCTCTGGGCGGCCGCTCATTCGGCGACCTACACCCTGCCGGCGGGCCAGATGCTCGCCTGCTCCGGTGCCCACACCGACGGGCAGGCCGGCGCGTTCGGTAAGACCTCCAGCGCATCGCTGAATGTCTCCGACGAGATCGCGCTCCTCGATCCTGCGACGACCCTCGTCTCTCTCGCGGTCGGCGCCAACGATGCGGGCTTCATGACCCTCGTCCAGGCCTGTGCCTACAACCTCGGCAACTGCTCCGGCGACGTAGCGACCGCGGAGGCCTTCGGATCGTCAACGCTGATCGGGCGATTGAAGTCGACCTACCTGGCGATCCACGCCAAGGCACCGCAGGCCAAACTGGTGGTGATGGGCTACCCACTCCCCTACCAGCTCAATGGCAACTGCATCCTGGGCAGCGATACGAACCGGGTCCAGATGATCAACGCGTCGAACTTCCTCGACGATCAGGTGATCAAGGCGGCGGTGAACGCGGTCGGCAGCTTCGCCACCTTCGCCGACCCCCGCCCCGCCTTCGCCGGCCACGGGATCTGCTCCTCCACTCCGTGGATCAACAGCGCCACCGACGACCTGGAGGGTGTCTTCCACCCGAACTATCTCGGGCACCAGTACGGCTACCTGCCGACACTGACCGCTGTCACCGGCTGAGACCGCTGTCACCGACTGAGACTGGAGGGGCCGCTGGTTGTGGGGTGCGTTGACGCTCCACAACCAGCATGCGCGAGCGCTACCGCCCGTTGCGCTCACGCAGTTGCTCGCGGAAGACGATCTGCCGGATGTCGTCCGCCGCTTTGCCATGATCGGAGAAGATGAGGTACACGCTCCACGGGCCGGTCTCGCTGGAGTGTTCGACCACCTCCGACCGCTCGACCCGAAGAACTTCGGAGCTCAGGTTGAACTCCTTCTCGGCCGTCTCGAGAAGAGTCTTCACTTTGAGGCCGTGGAAATCGGCGTCGACGACCGAGCGGTCTCGGCACATGAAGCGCAGCGAAGCCTCGCTGAGGTCCTCCAACGCGCCGGTTACCTCGTGACTGACCTTGTCGCGAGATCTCCAGCTCATCGTCACGGTCCCCCGGGCCCGCGCCCGCACGTACGCGCGGCGCTGCTCCCGACGGACCTCGCCGGTGATGCCGACATCCCACATGTGCATCGCGCCGTCGCGGTGGATGGTGACCAGTTCGCAGGGCAGCACGTAGAGGCCGTTGTCGGCCTGCCAGGTCGTCATGAATTCGGTGCCCTCGACGAACGCGTGCTCGGCCGGCAGGTCCAGCGGCTGCGCGACCGTCAGCCAGTCGTCGCCCATGTCCTCCACGCGGCTGGAGAATTCGTCGCCCAGATCGGCTCTGATGATGATGGGCTGGTTGATTACTGGTCGGGCGTCCATGTCTCTCACATCGCAGATAAGCGGATTTGCTAAAAACGATAGTGCCTATCGCCAGCGGAGGTAACTTAACCGCGCCGATCCCGGCCAGGTCGCGCTCAGCGGTTTCCGGCAGCAGTGGTTTCCGGCAGCGGCGGTTTCCGGCAGTAGCGGTTTCCGGCAGTAGCGGTTATCGGCACACGTAGCGCAGGTGAACGGCGCCATTGCTGAATCGGAACTCCTCGCGTAGCTCCAGTCCCAGTCGTAGCCCATCGGAGAACGCCTTGGTGCCACCGCCCACGACCGCCGGGACCAGGAAGAGGTTGCACTCGTCCACCAGCCCACTGCTCAGCGCCGCGGCGGCGAGCCCGGGGCCGCCGACACTGATGTCGGCCGCCGCGGATTCCTTCAGCCGGCGGACGGCGTCGGGCTGGAACTGCCGCTCGAGCCGGGTCCGCGCCGTGTGCACCTGCTCCAGCGTGTGGGAGTACACCACCTTGTCGGCCGCCTGCCAGACGCTCGCGAAGTCCTGCGTGACCGTGGATGCGGCGGAGCCGGCCGGCGCGGTCTCGGCCGTCTCCCAGTACGACATCACCTCATACATTCGGCGGCCGTAGAGATAGGTGCCTACGCTGCGCTCCAGGTCGTTGACGTACTGATGTAACTGCTCGTCGGGGGCAGCCCAGTCGAAATTTCCCTCCTCGTCGGCGACGTAACCGTCGAGGGAGGCGATCGTGGAGTAGATCAGTCTCGCCACGGGGACCTCCTGTGGGTCGGGTTGCCCGCTCAGGGCAACGTCTGTGCGACGCGGGAGCGGCAATATCGGGGGGCGGTCGTAAGTATGCTGGGGTATTGACCAGTCCGTCCGACCGAGCCCCAAGGATTCATTGTGCCGGTAACGCCGTCCCTTCGCCCGGACGCTACACAAGCCCTCTCCGACGCCCTCCAGTCGCGCATTCTCATGCTCGATGGCGCGATGGGCACGATGATCCAACGGCACACCTTCAGCGAGGCCGAATACCGCGGCGACCGCTTCGCCGACTGGGACCGCGACCTGGCGGGCAACAACGATCTGCTCAGCCTCACCCAGCCGGAGACGATCAGCGCCATTCACCGGGCTTACCTGGACGCGGGTGCAGACCTCATCGAGACCAACACCTTCAACGCGCAGCGGATCTCGCTGGCCGACTACGGCATGGAGGATCTCGCCTACGAACTCAACTTCGAGTCCGCGCGGCTGGCCCGGGTCGAATGTGACGCGGTGACCGAGGCCGACCCGAGCCGCCCCCGATTCGTAGTCGGCACGCTGGGCCCGACCAACCGCACCGCCTCCATCTCCCCGGACGTCAACGACCCGGGTGCCCGCAATGTCACCTACATGGAGCTGGTCGAGGCCTACCTCGAGCAGGCGAACGGCCTGGTCGACGGTGGCGTAGACGTGCTCATCATCGAGACCATCTTCGACACATTGAATGCGAAGGCGGCGATCTTCGCCGTGGAGACGCTCTTCGAGCAGCGCGGCCGGCGCTGGCCGCTGATGATCTCCGGAACCATCACCGACGCCTCCGGGCGTACTCTCTCCGGCCAGGTGACCGAGGCCTTCTGGAACTCGGTTCGCCACGCCAAGCCGCTGCTCATCGGACTCAACTGTGCCCTCGGAGCGGCTGAGATGAGGCCGTACCTGGCCGAGTTGGCCCGCGTCGCCGACTGCTTCATCTCCTGCTACCCGAACGCCGGTCTCCCCAACGCCTTCGGCGAGTACGACGAGTCACCCGATCAGACGGCGGCCATCGTGCGCGAGTTCGCCGAGAGCGGACTGGTGAACATCCTCGGTGGATGCTGCGGCACCACCCCCCAGCACATCGGCGCGATAGCGTCGCTGGTCGCGGGAATCGCCCCCCGGGTGCCGTCGACGCCGGCCGCCGCCTGCCGCCTCTCCGGTCTGGAGCCGCTGGCCATCACCGCGGATTCGCTCTTCGTCAACGTCGGCGAGCGCACCAACATCACCGGCTCGGCCCGGTTCCGCAACCTCATCCGCGACGGTGACTACAACACCGCTCTCTCAGTCGCCCGCCAGCAGGTGGAGAGTGGCGCCCAGGTCATCGACATCAACATGGACGAAGGCATGATCGACGGCGTCGCGGCGATGGACCGCTTCGTAAAGTTGATCGCCAGCGAACCGGACATCAGTCGCGTCCCGTTGATGATCGACTCCTCCAAGTTCGAGGTGATCGAAGCCGGCCTGCGCTGCGTGCAGGGCAAGCCGATCGTCAACTCGATCTCGATGAAAGAGGGCGAGGAGAAGTTCCGCCGCGAGGCGACGATCTGCCGTAAGTACGGTGCCGCCGTCGTGGTGATGGCCTTCGACGAGGAGGGGCAGGCCGATAACCTCGAGCGCCGCAAGGTGATCTGCGAGCGGGCCTACCGGATTCTGGTCGACGAGGTCGGTTTCCCGGCCGAGGACATCATCTTCGACCCGAACATCTTCGCGGTGGCCACCGGCATCGAGGAGCACGCCAACTACGGCGTGGACTTCATCGAAGCGACCCGTTGGATCAAGCAGAACCTCCCCGGCGCCCTGGTCTCCGGCGGCGTCTCCAACGTCTCCTTCTCCTTCCGTGGCAACAACGCCGTCCGCGAGGCCATTCACGCTGTCTTCCTCTATCACGCGATCGGCGCCGGGATGGATATGGGCATCGTGAACGCCGGTGCCCTGGTCGTCTACGACCAGCTGGATCCGCGTCTGCTGGAGCGCATCGAGGACGTGATCCTCAACCGTCGCCCCGACGCCACCGAACGGCTGCTGGAGATCGCCACCGAATTCGCCGGCGCCGGCACGAAAGCCGAGGCGGTCAACGAGGAGTGGCGCGAACTGCCGGTCGGGGAGCGCATCACCCACGCATTGGTCAAGGGAATCGACGAATACGCCGAGGTGGACACCGAGGAGTTGCGTGCGCTCATCGAGGCTCGCGGCGGCCGTCCGATCGAGGTCATCGAAGGTCCGTTGATGGCCGGCATGAACGTCGTCGGCGATCTCTTCGGCGCCGGCAAGATGTTCCTGCCCCAGGTGGTGAAGTCGGCTCGGGTGATGAAGAAGGCCGTCGCTTACCTGATTCCCTATATCGAAGCGGGCAAATCTCCCGAGGACGCAGGCCGCAGCAACGGCACCGTCGTGATGGCGACGGTCAAGGGCGATGTGCACGACATCGGCAAGAACATCGTCGGTGTGGTGCTGCAGTGCAACAACTACGACGTCATCGACCTCGGCGTCATGGTGCCGGCGCAGAAGATTCTTGATGCGGCGAAGGAGCACGACGCCGACGTCATCGGCCTCTCCGGTCTCATCACGCCCTCGCTCGATGAGATGGTGAACTTCGCGGCCGAGATGGAACGGCAGGGCCTGGAGATTCCGTTGATGATCGGGGGTGCGACAACCTCCCGGGCGCACACGGCCGTCAAGGTCGACCAGAAGTACCATGGCCCGGTCATCTGGGTTAAGGACGCCTCCCGTTCGGTGCCGGTGGTGGCGGCCCTGCTGTCGGACGAGCAGCGACCGGCGTTGCTGGCCGACTTGCAGACCGACTACGACTCACTGCGCGAGCGGCACGCCGCCCGAAATCACGCCAAGGTGCTACTGCCGATCGCCGACGCCAGGGCGGATCGCACCCCGATCGACTGGACGGGTTACCGGCCGCCTCGTCCGCGGATGATCACCCAGCAGGTTCGGGACGCGCACACCGATGACTACCACGCACCGTCGTCGCCGACCCAGTTCGTGAAGACCTTCCACGACTACTCCATCGCTGAACTGCGTCGTTACATCGACTGGCAGCCGTTCTTCAACGCGTGGGAGATGAAGGGCAAGTTCCCGGACATCCTCAACAACCCGACCTCCGGCGAGACCGCCCGCAAGCTCTGGGACGACGCGCAGCGGATGCTCGATTCGATCATCGAGGAGAAGTGGCTCACCGCCAGCGGAGTCTTCGGGCTCTTCCCGGCCAACCAGGTCGGCGAAGACGATATCGAGGTTTACACGGACGAGTCTCGCCGCGAGGTCTTGACGATGCTGCACCAGGTGCGTCAGCAGAGCGAGCACCGGCCAGGTGTTCCGCACCGGTCGTTGGCCGACTTCATCGCGCCCAAGGAGACGGAACTTCGCGACTACGTCGGCGCCTTCGCCGTCACCGCCGGCCTCGGCAGCGCCGCGAAGATCGAGCAGTTCAAGGCCGCGCTCGATGACTACAGCGCGATCCTGCTGGAGTCGCTGGCCGATCGCCTGGCCGAGGCCTTCGCCGAGCGCCTGCACGAGCGCGTCCGCACCGAGTTCTGGGCCTATCAGCCGGACGAGACGCTCGACAACGAGTCGCTCATCAAGGAGCAGTACGTCGGTATTCGCCCGGCTCCGGGGTATCCCGCATGCCCTGAGCACACCGAGAAGCAGACCATCTGGCAGCTGCTGGACGTCAAGGCCAACGTCGGCATCGAGCTGACCGAAAGCATGGCGATGTGGCCAGGCGCGTCGGTGAGTGGGCTCTACTTCTCGCACCCGCAGTCGCAGTACTTCGTCGTCGGCCAGCTCGGACGCGACCAGGTGGACAGTTACGCCAAGCGCAAGGGCTGGAGCATGGACGAGGCGGAGCGGTGGCTCTCACCGAACCTCGGCTACCGCTCTGACAACGAGTAACGCCGCAGCGCCGATGCCCGAGCAGGACGACCTTCGCGCCGACGTCGTCGGGCGACTACGGCAGGCCGGCTGCGTCTTCGCCGAGGAGGAGGCGGAGTTGCTGCTGGCCGCGGCCGACTCCCCCGCGCGGCTGGAGGCGCAGCTGGCGCTGCGGGTCTCGGGCCAGCCGTTGGAGCACGTCCTGGGATGGGCGGAGTTCTATGGTCTTCGCATCGCTATCTCGTCGGGCGTCTTCGTTCCTCGCCGACGTACCGAGCTACTCGTCGCCGAGGCTGTCGCCGTCGCCGGCCAGACCGCGGCGCCGATCGTGGTCGATCTCTGCTGCGGAGCGGGTGCGGTCGCGGCGGCAATCGTCTCGGCGATCCCGACGGCTCGGGTCTTCGCCAGCGACCTCTCGCCGGAGGCGGTCAGCTGCGCACGCCGCAACCTCGTCGGCGGCGGGGTGGAGGTCTTTCTCGGTGATCTCTACGACCCGCTGCCGGCCGAGCTGTACCGACGCGTTGACGTGCTGGTGGCCAATGCGCCCTATGTACCGACCGAGGCGATTGCGCTGATGCCGCCCGAAGCCCGTCTCTACGAGCGGCGGATGGCGCTGGACGGAGGGGATGACGGCCTGGAGATCGCTCGCCGAATCCTCTTCAGCGCTCAGGCCTGGCTGGCCGAGGGCGGCACCCTGCTCATTGAGACCAGCGACCGGCAGGCTGAACCTCTCGCCCGGGCCTTCACCGAAAGCGGACTGAAAGCTCGCATCGTCGAATCGGCTGAACTCGACGCCACAGTCGTAATCGGCGCGCTGCCGCCCGATTTGACCGGCGACCGGCTAGCCTGAGTTCATGGGGTTTATTCGGCTTGTTGCTCGCCTTGTGGTACTCGGTCTCATCATCGGCGTGGTGGCCAAAATCGTTCCCGGCGTTGAGGTTCACGGCGGATTCTTCACGCTGCTCTGGCTCGCTGTGCTCTTCTCGGTGGTGAACGCCATCCTTGGTCCAATCTTCTTTCTCTTCGGCCTGCCGCTGGTACTACTGACCTTCGGCCTCTTCCTACTGGTGATCAACGCCGGTCTGCTGGCGATCACCGCCGGCCTCTCGAGTCATCTCGACATCGACGGCTTCTGGGACGCGCTCTTCGCCGGCCTGCTGATCTCGATCTTCAGCTGGCTGGCCGAAATGCTGCTGCCGCTGCGGGAGCACTCGAAGCAGCGTGGTGTCGGTAGCGCTTCGGAGAACAGCGCCTCGTTCTAGCACGTCACCCGCTAAAGCGTTCGGGCCGGCTGCGAGAATTCCCGGATGGGCTCTCGCGCAGGAATCGTCGTCACCGGCACTGAGGTTCTCACCGGCCGGGTCACTGATCTCAATGGTCCGTGGCTGGCCGAGCAGCTACGGATAGCCGGTGTTGATATCGCCGCGGTGGTGGTGGTCGGCGACCGAGCCGACGACATGCGCTGGGCGTTGCAGCGGCTCGGCGGCGAGGGGCTCGATCTCCTCATCACCTCCGGCGGCCTCGGCCCGACGGCCGACGACCTGACCGCCGAGATCGTCGCCGGGGTGCAGGGTCGACCGCTCACTCTGGACACCGCCCTCGAAGCCAGTATCGGCGACATCGTGCGGCGGCTGACCTCGGCCCGTGGCTGGCGACTGGACGCGGGGGCGACGGCGGCCGCGGTGCGCAAACAAGCGATGGTGCCGGTCGGGGCTTCCGTGCTCGCGCCGGTCGGCACCGCTCCCGGGCTAGTCGTGGCGCCGGCCGAGGGCTTCAGCGGGCCGCCGATCGTTGTCCTCCCCGGGCCGCCGCGCGAGCTGCAGGGCATGTGGGCGGCGGCGCTGGCCGACGACACAGTTCACGCGGCGTTGGCCGGCCGGGCCGAGCTACGCCAGCAGACACTGCGGCTATGGGGAACACCGGAGTCGGAGTTGGCCGCCGACCTGAGAGAACTCGACCCTCAGCTGGGCGGCCTCGAGATCACCACCTGTCTGCGCGACGGTGAACTGGAGGTCGTCACCCGCTTTGCACCGTCCGCGCAGGAGCGCTACGACGTGCTGGCTGCCGAGATCCAGCGGCGGTACCCCGAGACCCTCTTCTCCGCCGACGGGCGAAGCATCGACGAGGTGGTCGCCAGCCTGCTGCTGGACGGTGGGTTGACTATTGCGACCGCGGAGTCGTGCACGGCCGGCATGGTCGCGGCCCGGCTCACCGACTTGGCCGGTTCCTCGGCCTACCTACTCGGTGGGTTGGTGGTGTACTCCAACCGGGCCAAAGTCGAGCTGGCCGGGGTGCCGAGCGAACTGCTCGACCAGGTTGGCGCCGTCAGCGCCGAGGTCGCGGTCGCGCTGGCTGCGGGAGCTCGGGAACGGCTGCACGCCGATATCGGCGTTGGCATCACCGGCGTGGCCGGGCCCGGAGGAGGCACAGCTGAGAAGCCGGTCGGCCTGGTGCATCTGTGCATCAGCTCGGCCGAGCGCGTAGTTTCGCGGCGCATCCGGGTCCCCGGGTCGCGGTCAATGGTCCGGGATCGATCGACCGTGGTGGCGCTGCACATGGTGCGCGAACTGCTGTCACCCCAATCAGCCCAGTCGGCCCAATCGGCCCAGTCGATTTAGCCGATTTAGTCCTCACCCGACGTCGCCATCGCATCGATCAGGGCCAGCAGCCGGTCGAGCAGCTCTGCCTGCCCGCTGAACATCCGCGGCCGCGCATCCGAGACTGCGAACCATTCGACCCGATCGATCTCGGGCACCTGCAGCACCCGCCCGGACCGGGGTGGCCACTCCAGCTCAAAGGTGCCGGGCGTGATGGCTGCCGGATCGAGCGCGCCCTCCAATGCCCAGGCGGTCACCACCTTCCGATTCTTCTGGATGATCTCCCCCAGCGGGTGCAGCTCCCCGGCCGGCAGCGGCAGGCCCAGCTCCTCCCGGAACTCGCGCCGGGCAGCGTCGAGCGGGGTCTCGTCGTCGTTGAACTCACCTTTAGGGATCGACCAGGCATTCAGGTCACGCCGGGCCCAGAGTGGGCCGCCGGTATGCGCGAGCAGCACTTGGACGCCGTCGGGCGATTCGTCGACCCGCCGAAAGAGCAGGATGCCGGCGCTGCGTCGGGGGCCGGCAGACACGGCACCGGATTGCTCACTCATCAGGGAATAGCTAACCGGTATCCCCGTTTGGTCACCGTTTGGACTATCGAGTTGTCACCGAGCGCCGATCGCAGGCGGGCCACCGCCGACTCGACCGCATGGGTGTCGACACCGCGCCCGGGCAGGCGGCTGAGCAACTTCTCCTGGGAGACGACCTGCCCCGGTCGGGCCGCCAGTTCCGAGAGCAGCGACATGCCGGCTGGGGAGATCGGGCGGAGGGCACCGTCGAGTACCACGGCCTGCCCCCGCAGGCTCAGCTCGTGCTCGCCCACCTCGATCACCCTGGTTCGCCGCACCAGTTCCTCCCCGACCAGACGCGCCAGCGCGCCGAGGCGGAAGCGGGCCGGCTGCACCGTCGGCACCGCTAGCGCCTCGAGCGGTCCAGCGGTGACCGGGCCGACACAGGCGCTCACGACGCCATCCCGGAGCACGCTCAGCAGTCGTTCGAGGATGCCCGTCTCCCGGGCCCGGCCGAGCATGCTGGCCACAGCCGGCGCGCTGGTGAAGGCGAGAAGGTCGACCGTCCCGCAGAGTGTCGATTCCAGAAGCCGGTCCAGCGGTGCGAGATCGGGCGGGGGTGTCCACCGGTAGACGGGGATCGCCGTCACCTCGGCACCGAGTTCGCGCAGGCCCTGGGAGAAATCCGGCAGCGGCTCCCACTCGGTGGTTGCGCCGTGAAGCTGCACCGCGACGCGTCGACCGGCGACGCCCTCGGCCCGGAGGTGCTCCAGCACCTCGGCCGAAGACTCCGAGGCCGGTGACCACTCCTCGCGCAGGCCGGCCGCCCGCAGCGCACCGGTCGCCTTCGGCCCCCGCGCCAGCACCCGAGCGCGACTGAGCGCGTCCAGAAGATCATCGGCGAGATCCCACTCGTGCGCCGCCTCCACCCATCCCCGGAACCCGATCCCGGTGGTGGCCACGATGATCTGGGGCGGGTCGGCGATGATCCGTTGGGTGACTTGGCGCAGCTGCGCGTCGTCGGCCAGCGGAAGGATGCGGATGGCCGGCGCCTGCATCACCGCCGCACCGCGTCGCTGTAGGAGCGCTCCGAACTCGTCGGCCCGACGGGCCGCCGTGACGCCCACCGTGTACCCGGCCAGCGGGCCGATCTCGGCGAGCGGGGAGGACTCCATGGCAGGCAACGTAGGTCCATCGTGTTACGGCTGTCGTTACCGCGATGACCAGGATGTTTCGTGAGCCCGACCTCACCGGCTTGCTTCGCCCGCGGTAGCCGGTGGCGGCCCGGCTATCGTCGAGGAGATCGCAGCGCGTCCCGAACCCGACAGGAGCCACCATGGAGCAACTTGACCTGAGCAAGCTCAATGTTGGCTTGACTGAACACCTCGGCCTGCGCTTGGACGAAATCACTCCGGATCGCGTCAGGATGAGTTTCGATATCCGCCCGGAGCACCTTCAGCCGTTCGGGATCGTGCACGGCGGTGTCTACTGTTCGGTCGTCGAGACGGCGGCCAGCATGGGGGCCGCGGCCTGGCTCGCCTCCACCGGCACCGAGGGAAAGGTCGTGGGCGTCTCCAACCAGACCGATTTTCTCCGTGCGCTCGCGGAGGGAAGCGTCGCCGGCGTCGCCACGCCCGTGCATCGCGGCCGCAGCCAGCAGCTGTGGATCGTCGAGATCACCGACGCTCAGCAGCGCCTGGTCGCACGCGGACAGGTTCGATTGCAGAACCTCACGAACTGAGCGGCTGACCCACTGTGGTGTGGGTCGCATCAGTGCGGCACCGGCACCGACCGGCGCGCAGTAATCTCTGGAGTAAGCCGATAGAAGGGTTCGAAAACATGACGCAGGTAGCTCCCGCGCAGCAGTCGATCACATTCAGCAGGGCGGGCGCCGAGGACATCGAGTTCAACGTCGTGCCGGCCGCTGAGGGCTCGGACGGGGCGGATATCTCCAAGCTGCTCACCCAGACCGGGTTGGTCACCTTCGATCCGGGGTTCGGCAACACGGCAGCCTGCAAATCGGCGATCACCTACATCGACGGCGACGCCGGCATCCTGCGGTATCGGGGCTACCCGATCGAACAGCTCGCCGCGAACTCGAGCTTCCCGGAGGTCAGCTACCTGCTCATCTACGGCGAGCTCCCGACGGCTGACCAGTTGGCCAACTTCACCAGCTGGATCGGGCGGCACACCCTGCTGCACGAGGACCTCAAGCGCTTCTTCGACGGCTTTCCGCGTGACGCGCACCCGATGCCGGTCCTCTCGTCGGCCGTCTCCGCACTCTCCACCTTCTATCAGGATTCGCTGAATCCGTTCGACCCGGCGCAGGTCGAGCTATCGACCGTTCGACTGCTGGCCAAACTGCCGACCATCGCGGCTTATGCGTACAAGAAATCGGTCGGGCAGCCCTTCCTCTACCCCGACAACTCCCTCGGCATGGTGGAGAACTTCCTCCGGATGACGTTCGGCTTTCCCGCCGAGCCCTACGAGGTCGACCCGGTCATCGCGCGCGCGCTCGACCTGCTCTTCATCCTGCACGCCGACCATGAGCAGAACTGCTCCACCTCGACGGTCCGTCTCGTCGGCTCGTCGGAAGCCAACATGTTCGCCTCCGTCTCGGCCGGCATCAACGCCCTCTTCGGCCCCCTACATGGCGGGGCGAACCAGAGCGTTCTGGAGATGCTCGAGCAGATCAAGGCCGACGGCGGCGATGTCAAACGTTTCGTAGAGCGGGTGAAGAACAAGGAGGACGGGGTTCGCCTGATGGGCTTTGGGCACCGTGTCTACAAGAACTACGATCCGCGGGCGGCGATCATCAAGAAGACGGCGGACGAGGTTCTCTCGTCGCTGGGTAAGCGTGACCAGTTGCTGGACATCGCGATGGAGCTTGAGGCGGTGGCACTGAGCGACGAATACTTCATCTCGCGCAAGCTCTACCCGAATGTCGACTTCTATACCGGCCTTCTCTACCGGGCTATGGGCTTCCCGACCCGGATGTTCACGGTGCTCTTCGCGATCGGCCGGCTCCCCGGCTGGATCGCGCAGTGGTACGAGATGATCAACGACCCGCAGACCAAGATCGGCCGCCCGCGTCAGCTCTACACCGGACCGCTGGAGCGCGACTACCTCTCACTCGAGCAACGCTGAAACGTCGTCGACCGCCTCAACCATCGTAGTTGCGTCGGGGTCGACTCCCGGGGTGGAAGGTGAAACGAGAAATCGTCTCGGATTCTGAAACCGATGTGGCGTCCGACCACGAACTAGCGAGTATGGAGACCCAGCTCGCCGAGATCGGTGGTCGGCTCGCCTCCGGGCAGCCAGACGCCCTGGAGGACTGCTACCGCACCCTCGGCCCGCTTGTGGTCTCCTACCTCGGTCGGTATGTGCCCCAGTCGGATATCGACGATGTGGTGCAACGCGTCTTCTACGAGGTGTGGCGCGTCCACGACCGCTTCGATCCGAATCGCAGCCTGCGGGGTTGGGTGCTGGGGATCGCCAAGAAACGGGCCATCGATCACCTGCGCAAGCGCCGGGATTCGGTGGTACCGCTCGATGCCGTCCGCGAGATCACCGGCGACGACGGCCGCGAATTCGCCGAGCGGATGGTCTGGGCCGATGAAGTGCGCACCGCACTCGCACAACTGCCTGACGTGCAGCGGCAGGTCATTCAGATGGCCTATTACGAGGGATACACGCAGTCCGAGATCTCGACCGCGTTGGATACCCCGATCGGCACGGTGAAGACGCGGACGGCACGCGGGCTTCAGCGCCTGGCCGGTCTGCTCGAGAAGGACGGGAGCTGACGATGACCGAGCACATCTTCGACGAACTACCCAGCCTCTTGAGTGGGCAGTCCACACAGGCGGAGTTGATGTCCGCCGCGGCGCATCTGCGTGGCTGCACCGACTGCCAACAGGAGCTGATCAACGCACTGGTGGCGCACGCCTCCTTGAGTTCGGCCGCCCGCTACACCCCTGGCGTCATGCCGACGGTCCTCACTCATGTCTCACAGTCCGGCTCGCTACTGGACGCGGATCTGATCGGCGAGTCGTCGAATGTATCGGATGAGACAGCGGCCGACTCGAAGGACGACTCGACGGGCGACTCGGGAGACGGCTCGGAAGACGGCTCGAAGGCGTCACCGGCCCGGCTGCCGGACCTCTCAGCGCTCTTCGCCGCGGTTCGGGAGGAGGCAAACCAAGCAGCAGAGGTTCAGGACTCCCGCGGGTTTGAGGCCGACGAGGACAGCGACACGACCGACACCATCACCGACATCGATACCCGGGCCACGAAGCGCCGCCGATTCTCAGGACGCTGGCTGGTTGCGGCAGCGGTGATCGGTCTCGGGGTCGGCAGCGCTGGAGTGCTCGCCGCCAAGGACGCGCACACAACCGCGAACAGCACCACGGTGGCCCTCGCCGCCTACGACACCGGGTCGGAGCCCGCAACGGCGAAAGTGATCGGCGGCGACGACATGAAGCTGGACGCTTCGGCGTTGCCGAGCCCGGGCGGCGGAGCACTCTACGAGGTGTGGCTGACCAACGCGGCCCGCACGAAGATGCATGCGCTGGGCTGGATCGGCCCGGACGGCAAGGGTGAGTTCACCGTGCCGCCGGAGCTCATGGGTGAGTACACCGCGATCGAGGTAAGCGTGCAGAAGATCAACTCCTCCTACGACTACTCCGGCACGAGCGTGCTGCGCGGCACTTACTAGGCCGACTGGGCCGACTGGGTCGACTGGGCCGACTGGGCCCCGCCGCGATAGCCGCACAGCGGCTGGTCGAGGGTCGTGTCACTGAAGTCACCGGTTCATACTCTACTGATGGGCGTTCAATTTCAGGTGACGTTTGACAGTGCCGATCCGGCGGCGCACGCGCGCTTCTGGGCTGAAGCGCTGCACTATGAGCTCCAGCCGCCCCCACCCGGATTTGCCTCGTGGGAGGCTGCGCTGGACGCGTGGGGGGTGCCTGTCGAGGAGCGCAACGACCGCTCGGCGATCATCGATCCAGCTGGAGTCGGGCCACGGGTGTTCTTCCAGCAAGTGCCCGAGCCGAAGACGGCCAAGAACCGGGTGCACCTGGACCTACGGGCGGCCGAGGGGCTGGCCGGCGAGGCCCGTCTGGCGGCCCTGGAGCAGGAGTGCACTCGACTGGTCGCGCTCGGCGCCAGCCGGGTTGCTCGCTTCGAGCCCGACCCGGCGTCCGGTGGCCATATAGTCATGCGCGATCCGGAGGGCAACGAATTCTGCCTGGACTGACCTCACCGCTGCCGGTCAGACCACAGCCCAGCGCTCGAGCGTGACCACCGAACGCGATTTCAATGCGATTTCAGGTGGTGGCGCTCTTCTTGCGCGGCGGCAACGGTATGAATCCGCTGGTCCGGGCTGCGTAGTCGTCCCAACCGGCGCGCTTGCTCATGTGCCGCTCCAGGATGCGGGCACCCGAACCCTTGGTCAGCAGCAGTGTCATGCCGATCGGGCAGACGATGGTCAGCAGCACGGGCCAGCTGCCCAGCGCGACCAGGAAGATTCCCCACCAGACGCAGGCATCGCCGAAGTAGTTGGGGTGGCGGGTGTAGCGCCAGAGACCGCTCTGGATCAGCTTGCCCTTGTTGGCCGGGTCGCGGCGAAAGCGCTGCATCTGAGCGTCGCCGACACCTTCGAAGAAGACTCCGAGCAGCCAGAGCGCGACGCCGATCCAAGCCGTCGGCGGCAGCGAGGCTGACTGGTAGGCGCCGACTTGAATCGGGGCCGAGATCAGGAACGCCAGGACGCCTTGCAGCAGGTAAATCATGCGCAGGGCGTACAGGTCGGGATTCCCCGGAGCCTTCGCCAGCAGCTCCACATAGCGAGGATCCTCCGGTTTTCCCACCGTTCTGCGGGCGATGTGAATCGCCAGCCGGCCGCCCCAGAAGACCGGCAGCACCAGCAGCAACCAGCGCCGGGCCGCATCGCCGTGGCCGCTGGAGCAGAGGAAAGTGACGATCGCGATGACGGCGAAGAGCGCGCCCCAGGCGGTATCGATGACACTGTGCTTGCCGACGATCCGCGCCACCGCAAACGTGACGAGCAGCACGACGGCGACGCTCAGCGCGCTGAGCAGCAGCCCAACGACGAAGGGCCCGGTGGCGAAGACCATCAGCGAGCCCAGGGACGATCTGCCGGCATGCCGCTCGCTCCCTCGCTGCTGGCCCGGACGGCCAGAATCTGATCGACGCCCATCCGGCCCTCCTCGAAACTCAACGCACCGCCGACGAGGTACAACCGCCAGACCCGGGCGACCTCCGCCCCTACGAGGTTTACCACGTCGTCGTAGCGCTGTTCGAAGCGATCCATCCAGCCGGCCACGGTGCGGACGTAGTGCTCACGCATCGCCTCCACGTCGCGAATCTCCAAGCCGGCCGACTCGAGGAAGCCGAGCGTCTCGGCCAGTGGCCGCATGTGCATGTCGGGCGCGATATACGACTCGATGAAGGCGCCTCCGCCGGGCGCGGTGCCGGCCGGTCGAGACATCTGCTGCAGTAGCAGTCGGCCGGTGGGGAGCAGATGGTCATGCAGGGTTGCCGCGTAGACCCCGTAGTTCTGCTGCCCGACGTGCTCGCCCATCTCGATCGAGCTGACCGCATCGAAGGTCTCACCGGCCGGGATCTCGCGGTAGTCCTGCAGCCGCACGGTCACCAACTCGGCGACTCCGCGCTCGGCGACCCGCTTCGCGATGAAGTCGCGCTGCTGCTCGGAGAGGGTCACCCCAGTCGCCCGTACGCCGTAGTTTTCGGCCGCGTGCAGAATGAGCGAACCCCAGCCACAGCCCACGTCGAGCAGCCGCATCCCCGGCTTCAGGTCAAGTTTGCGGCAGATGAGATCAAGCTTCGCCCGCTGCGCGCTCTCCAGCGACTGATCGGGCTCCAGCGACTGATCGGGCGAGCTGAAGTAGGCCGAGGAGTAGGCCATCGAGTCATCCAGCAACAACTGATAGAACTCATTCGAAAGGTCGTAGTGGTGGGAGATGGCCTCCCGGTCACGGCGCCGACTGTGCAGCCGGCCCGCCAACTTCGCCTCTGACCTCGGCGCGGCCGGCCGGAGGCCGATGATCCCCAACGAGGCCGCACTGCGGGCCGCGCGCAACCGGGCGGAGAGTCCGAGGGAGATCGTCTGCGCGCTGTCGCGGCGAGCGGCTCGCCAGGCCTCACGGAATCCGTCCACGATGTCACCGTCCACGTCGATGTCGCCGGTGACATAAGCGCGAGCGAGGCCGAGCTCGTTGGGGCTCCAGAGCAGGCGCCGGAGCGCTCGCCGGTTCCGGATGACGAGCACCGGTGTCTGTGCCGGTCCCGCCTCGCTTCCGTCCCAGGCCCGGATGCGGACCGGCAGTTGCAGACCGGCTACGTCGTGGACGATGCCGGCGATTCGATCGGCGGGGGTGTGGCGAGCGGACATCTGGTTCTCCTCAGAACGGACGGCGCGAGACGGCAGCGGACACGGCGAGCCTGTGCGCGGGTCATTGGGTGCCGGTGGGCGATCGGCGACGCGAAGACCCTTGAGATACAGGCGGATTCCGTGCAGTTGAATCAGCGCTCGCACGCGCCAGGTCTCGAAGGGACGCTGGGCGACGGCCCGAAGAACTGCGGTCGTGGTCACCGGTCGTCCGGTGCCGCGCAGCGATGCGGTGAACGGCGGCTGACCTTGCCGATGAAGGGTCACGGTGATGCTCAGCCGCTCGCGAGGTTCCGGCACACTCATCTGGTAGTAGCCGTCGACCGGATAGAACGGCGAGACGTAGAACCGCTTCTCCACTTCGGTCCGTCCGGCGGCGTCCACCTGCAGCAGGTAGCGGTGGCGCTCGGAGTAGGTGTTGTGCACCTCGGCCACGACGGCCCGAAGCGTGCCGTCGTGGTCGTGACACCAATACAGGGTCAACGGGTTGAAGACGTAGCCGAGGCTGCGGGCGTTCGTCAGCATGGTGATCGCTCCCCCACGCAGATCGATCCCACTGTCGGCGAGGAACGCGTCGATGTTGGCCCGGAGGCTCGTTCCGCCGCCGACGTGATCCTCGGCCCGAAACTGAGCGAGCAGCCGTATCGGCCACGGCAGCCGGGGCAGATCGTCGAGGTCGACGAACCACTGGTAGCTACGGTGACGCACCTGGTGACGCACCGGGGCGGACCGGACGTGGTGGATGTCGACCCGGAAGAGCGAGTTCACCACTCGACCCCCAGCGAGCGGGCGGCCTCGACACCGGATCGACATCCGTCTTCGTGGAAACCCCAGCCGTGATAGGCCCCGGCGAAGGCGAGTACAGAATCGTTGAGCTCGGGCAGCCTACGCTGCGCGGCCACCGAATCAGTCGTAAAAATAGGGTGCTCATACTCCATCGTGGCCAGCACCCGGGCCGGATCGACGCGGGCCGCCCCGTTCAGGGTGACCACGTACTGCTCGTCACTGTGCAGCCGCTGGAGCCGGTTCATGTTGTAACTGACATTCACCGCCCCGGCCCCGGCCTCGCAGCTGGGCAGGTAGTAGTTCCACGATGCCTGGGCCCGACGGCCACTGGGAAGGACGGAGGTGTCAGTGTGCAACTGGGTCGGATTGCGGGTGTAACCGATGCTTGCCAGCAGTTCCCGCTGCAGCGCGGTCGCGTCGGTGAGCATGGTGAGTGCCTGATTCGGATGGGTGGCGATCACCGTGGCGTCGAAGTGCGCGACCCCGTCGTCGGCGTCACGAATCTCGACTCCGTCGGGCCGGCGGCGCACCGAACGCACCGGGGTCGAGGTCTGCACGGCTCCGATTCCCTTTGCTACGCGCTCCACGTAGCGGGCCGATCCCCCGACGACGGTCTGCCAATTCGGCGAGCCGGAGACGCTGAGCATCCCGTGGTTGTCCAGGAAGGCGAAGAGGTAGCGGGCCGGGTACTGGCCGGCAACCGACGGCGCACACGACCAGACGGCCGACACCAGCGGTGTGACGAAGTGGCTGACGAAGTAGCCGGTGAACCCCTCGGCGGCCAGGAAGTCGGCCAGTGTGAGTCCGTCGTCGGCCGCAGCGAGAACAGCCCTCGCGCCGCGATGGAACCTGGTCACTTCGGTCAGCATCCGGAGATAGCGGGGGCGAAGTGCTGTACGCGCCGATGGGAAGATTCCGGATACGCCGCGGCCGCCGGCGTACTCCAGTCCGCACTGCCCGCAGCTGATGGACATGCTCATGTCCGACTCCTGCGTCGCTACGCCCAGCTCCCGAAACAGGCGGCGCAGCAGCGGGTAGGTCCGCTCGTTGTGCACGATGAAGCCGGTGTCGATCGACAGGGACCGGCCGGTCGGATCCAGCAGATCGTGGGTGTCGGCGTGCCCGCCGAGACGTGCGTCGCCTTCATAGAGCGTCACGTCGCAGTCTCGCTGTAGAACGTAAGCCGCAGTCAGCCCGGCTACGCCGCCACCCACCACCGCTACTCTTCGCCGCTGCACTGGACCTCCGAGGCGCTGCGAGGTGCCCCATGCCGGCACCCGTCTATCCGCTATTCGTGCCGGCGGCGGCGTTCGGTTTCAGCGTCGTCCGGACGTTGCTGCGAGCTGATGCCGGGAGCTACCGGGACAAGGTCTCAACCGGCCTCACGTGAGGCGGGAGATCAGAATATGTGCCGCAGATTAGCCTCGGACAAAGGCGAAGGGAAGGGGCGAACACGCGGGAGGGATGTGTGCTCGCCCCTTCGATATCAAGTGTAATCCACCGCTATTCGGCCTCTGTCAGTAGGTAGTTGCGTCCGTAACTAGATCACCGACGGCAACTGGACGTGCTCACTGCGAACCCGATTTCCACGCTACACAGCATGTCCTCAAGGCGAGTGGGGCCAGCTGCCCGGGGTGTCTGGTGCAGACTGAACCGGTGACCGCGCCGACACCGACGACTGCCGAGCAGCGGCCGCCCCGCTATGGCCTCGAGGTCATCGCGGTGCTCGGGGTGTCCCTGGGGATGTCGGGCATCTACGCGCTGCTGTACCTGATACGGGCCGAGATCACCGTGAAGGGTGGCATCTCAGCCACCACAGCCACCGTCGTCTCCGGCTCCAACAGCGACTACCCGTGGCTGGATCTGCTTGACGGCCTAGCCGATGTGCTGCACGGCCTCTTTCCGGCGATGCTGGCGCTGGTACTACTGGCGCGCGAACCGGGTCTGCGGGCCATCGGCTGGGATACTCGGCGGCTCGGCCACGACGTTCTCGTCGGTGTCGGCTTCACCGCCCTGATCGGTCTCCCCGGACTGGCCCTCGTGTGGACGGCGCATCAGCTCGGTCTCAACGCCAGTCTCCAGGTCGTGGACCTCCCCGACGTCTGGTACCGGGTGCCGCTGCTGCTGCTCTCGGCCGCTCAGAACGGCATCCTGGAGGAGATCGTTGTAGTGGCGTACCTGCTCACCCGGCTACGTCAAATGGGCTGGTCTGACTCCAGGGCGCTCACCACCCAGGCCGTGCTGCGGGGCAGCTACCACCTGTACCAGGGATTCGGTGGCTTCCTCGGCAACCTGGTGATGGGACTCATCTTCGGATGGTGGTTCCAGCGGACCCGGCGCGTGCTGCCGCTGGTCTTCGCCCATACCTTGCTGGATGCCTTCAGCTTCGTCGGCTACATCTACCTCCACGAGCACGTCAGCTGGATCTGAGCAGCTCCGGCTCGGCTTCGACCTGCGACGCGTACGTCTGGGCGAGGATCTCCAGCGTGCGCACTCGATGGGCGACGTCATGCGCGTGGACGGTGACCATCAGCTCGTCGGCTCCGGTATCGGCCACCAACTTGTCGAGCTTTGCCGCGACCGTGATCGCCGACCCGACGGCCGAAGTGGCGAGGCGATCCTCGGCCAACAGTCGTTCCTGGTCACTCCACGGATGGGCCTTCGCCTCGGCCACGCTGCGCAACGGGCGACGGACGCCGCGACGGATCTCGGCCCACATCAGCGCCGCCGGCAGCGCGATCTCCTCCGCCTCGGCGTCAGTGGGCGCGGCGATGACCGAACTGGTGATCAGGACGTGCGGCTGGTCGAGGGATTCCGACGCCTTGAAACGCTGCCGATAGAGCTCGACGGCCGGCACGGTGTTCTCGGCGCTGAAGTGATGGGCGAATGCGTATGGCAGGCCCAATGCGGCCGCGACGACAGCACTGGAGAGGCTGGAGCCCAGCACCCAGACCTCGGGCGCGGAGACCGGCAGCGGGGTCGCCGCGATGTCGTCGGTCGCGCTGGATGCGCTCAGCAGCGCCCGTACGTCCAGGATGTCGCTGAGGAACTCCTCCAGGCCGCCGGCCGCCGGATTGCGGCGCAGTGCCGCCGCGGTGTGTGGGTCGGTGCCCGGCGCACGTCCGAGGCCGACGTCGATGCGGTCGGGGTGTAGCGCCTCCAGCAGCGCGAACTGCTCGGCCACGACCAGCGGCGAGTGGTTGGGCAGCATCACACCACCCGAGCCGACGCGAATTCTCGACGTAGCCGCGGCCAGATGCGCGATGAGAACGGGTGGCGCCGTCGACGCGACCCCGGCCATGTTGTGGTGCTCGGCCACCCAGAACCGGGAGAACCCCAAGCGGTCGGCCGCCTGCGCCAGTTCGGTGCTGTTGTGGAGGGCAACTGAGGAGGTCTGTCCAGATCCCACAGTGGCCAGGTCAAGGACGGAGAGAAGCGGTCGTGGAGTCACTCCGACGTAACGATAGGAGTGCCGGGCGAATTCCGTCAGAACGCGGTCGACGGCGGCGCCGGGGGCGGCGGGCTCTGCGGCGGCTTCTGCAGGTAGGGCGGAACCGGTGGCTCCGCCGCCTCCGACGCGGTCCCCTCGGACGCGGTCCCCTCGGACGCTGTGCCCTCAGGCTCCGCAGCCGAGACTGGCACAGCCGGAACAAGCGGGCTGGCCAACCCGAATCCAGTCAGTCCCTCCCGGGCCAGCAGCGAGTCGCGATCGGTGTCGGAGGCGCGCAGATTGGCGGCCTCAGGCTGCGCTGCGGCCGGCGGCAGATTCGAGTCGAACCAGCCGGAGGTGTCCATCGGTGGCGCCGGAGTCTCGGCCGGGCCGCCCGGGGTCGGCGGCGGGGTGAGCCAGGAGGGTGCGTCAGGACCGCCTTCGCCGCCGGCCAGCTGCGCGATCCCCTCGATCGCCTTGCTGAACTCGCTCGGCACGATCCACATCTTGTTGGCGTCACCCTGAGCGATCTGCGGCAGCGTCTGCAGATACTGGTAGGCCAGTAGGGCGGCGTCCGGTTTGGCCGCATGAATGGCGCCGAAGGTCGTCTCGATGGCCTTGGCCTGGCCCTGCGCGCTGAGGAAACGCGCAGCGCGATCGCCCTCGGCCCGCAGAATCCGCGACTGCCGCTCCGCCTCCGCCGACAGGATGGCCGCCTGCTTCTTCCCCTCGGCCGAGAGGATCTGGGCCGCCTTCTCACCCTCAGCCGTCTTGATCGCCGACTCGCGGGCCCCTTCGGCGGCGAGGATCACCGCGCGCTTGGCCCGATCGGCCCGCATCTGCTGCTCCATCGCGTCCTGGATCGACAGCGGCGGATCGATCGCCTTGATCTCAACGCGGGCGACACGGATGCCCCACGGACCGGTTGCTTCGTCGAGAACGGCCCTCAGCTGCGTATTGATCGAGTCCCGGCTGGTCAGCGCCTGCTCCAGGTTGAGGGCGCCGATGACGTTGCGCAGCGTCGTGATCGTCAGCTGCTCGACCGCCTGGATGTAGTTCTGGATCTCATAGGTCGCCGACCGGGGATCGGTGACCTGGAAGTAGATCACCGAGTCGACGGCGACGGTGAGGTTGTCGCTGGTGATCACCGGCTGGGGCGGGAAGCTCACGACCTGTTCGCGCAGGTCGATCAGCGGGCGCATCCGGTCCACGAACGGAATCAGCACGGCCACGCCCGGGCCCTGGGTGCGGATGTAGCGACCGAGACGCTCGACCACCGCGCCGCGAGCCTGCGGAACGATTCGAACACTGCGCACAAAGAGAATCACCAATACAAGCGCAATGATTATCCCGCCAATGACGGCCGCATTCATCTGATCGCCCTCCCGCTAACACTCGCAGTAACACTCGAAATCGGACTCGTCCCACCACGCATGGCGGCGGCCGCCCGTTGACCGCTGCATAGTCTGCACCACAGCCCTACGACGCGGTTCACTGCGTCGGATCGAGCGGCTGCGCCGGCTTCGCCGCGAACTCCGGAGGTGCCCAGACTACGGCGGTCGCGCCGGAAATCTTCATCACCTGCACCGTCTGACCGGCCTCGATCACCTGGGCCTCGTCGAAGGCGCGGGCCGTCCACTCGCCGCCGTTCAGCCGGACCAGCCCACTCTCTGCGCTCACTCGGGTCAGCACGACGGCGTTCTTCCCGATCAGCAGATCGACTCCGGTGGGCTGACCGCCGCGCTGCAGATGCCGTTTGGCGATCGGGCGCACCAGGAAGAGCATCGAACCGCCGACGGCAAACGCGACCACGAACTGCACGGCGACCGGCAGTCCGACGAGGGCGCAGATCGATCCGGCGAGGGCGCCGGCCGCGCACATGGCGAGAACCAGATCCATCGACATCGTCTCGGCCGTGGCCAGCACGGCCGCCACGATCAACCACACCAACCAAGCGGGCATGTTCCCAATAGTGGCACAACACCGGCTAGCCGGTGACGAAGTCGATCAACTCCTCGACGGCCCTCAGCAACGGCACCTCGACATCGACGTAGCTGTTGACGCCGCCGAGCACCTTCCGCCACATTTCGCGGGGGTTGCTCTCACCCAGAGCGGCGCAGATACCGTCCTTCCAGTTCACCCCGCGAGGGACCGTCGGCCAGCTCTGAATACCCAGCGCCGACGGCTTCACCGCCTGCCACACGTCGACGTAAGGGTGACCGGTCACCAGCACGTAGGGGTTGGTCACGCCGGCGACGATGCGGCTCTCCTTGCTGTTCGGCACTAGATGATCGACCAGGACACCGACCCGGCGCCCGGGGCCCGGGGCGAACGTCGCTACCTCAGCGACCAGATCGTCGATGCCACCCAGTGGTTCGACCACAATGCCCTCGATACGCAGGTCGTCGCCCCAGATGCGCTCGACCAGGGCTGCGTCGTGAACCCCCTCCACCCAGATCCGGCTGGCCTTGGCCACCTGCGCCCGCACCCCGGCGACGGCGATCGAACCGGAGGCGGTCCGGGACCGCACAGCACCGGATGCCGGCTTCGGCGTCACCGGTTTGACGAGGGTCACCAGGACTCCGTCGATCATGAATGCGGCTGGAAGCATGGCGAAGACCCGGCGCTTGCCACTTCGGTCCTCCAGGGTGACGGTGGTGCGCTGCTCACCGGCGTCGATGGCATTGCCGTGGGCGACCACCGCGCCGCAGAAGGCGCCGTCGGCCGTCTCGACGACGAGGTCGAGGTCGGCTGCAACTTCGGCCACCTTCGGGCGCCGACGGGAAGGCTCGGCGAGGACGTCGTCTGGGTATCTGGACATCGTTCGACCCTATTTGGCGCGGCGTCGATATCGGCGCCAATCCGGTCGACGTTTCGTTCGTTTCGCAGACTTCTCGCCAGCCGCCTACCCTGTTGAGATGCGCGCTATCGATCGGACCCGGCGGTGAGCCTCCCCGCGAGTGGGCTGCTCTGCGCCTGGGCCGCCTCGTGGCTGCACGGCGAGAGCGCGGCCGACGAGGTGCTGCGGGCCAGTCTCGGCGGGCACCTGCGCCAACTCGTGCAGCCCTCCGCGCCGCAGTCCGCGGGTGCCTTCACCGCCGAGGATCTGCTGCCCGGCACCGAAGAGGCGCATACCCGCTTCGCCACCGTGACCCCGACATCGATGGTCGACGTGCTCAGTGCCTGGCGTCGCAGTGGGGCTTCGGTGCGCTGTGTCTTTCCCGTCCCCGGTGACGTGCGCGGGCTGCCCGGGCCGGCCGCTTTCCGCGACGCGGCACTGCGCGCCGGTGAGGCCGTCTGGTGTGCTGATCTAGGTCTGGTTCCAGAACTCGAGGAGACCTCGAGCAGCAGCGGAGCGACGCTGGTCTGGCGCTCCTACCCCCTCGCCTCAGCCCCGATCGACCCCGTCCCGATCGCGGATGCCGCGTACGCACTCACCGAAGCGATCCGGGAGACCGCCTCGACCCTCGCCGCCGCCCAGGTGGCGAGCCGGAGCGCGCGCACCGACGCCGCACTGCGCAGTTGGCGCGGTGGCCAGACTGAACTAGATCTTCCTCCGTCCTTCCCGCCGCGTGCGGTCTCGCTCGTCGCCCAGGCGGAGCGGCTGCACCAACTACTGCAGATCGTTGCTCTGGATCCGGTCGGCGGGGGTGTCGACACCCCCGCGATACAGCTGCGTGAGCAGGCCCTGCAGCCCCTCGTCGAGGCAGTCCGCCGGGCTCGGGTCGCGGGGTACAACGCGCTCACCGAACGGGACTCCTAGCCGACCTAACCGCGGGTTACTTCGGTCGGCCGCGCGCTAGTCGTCGGGCGTCCGACTCGCGCCGGAGCGGGGCAGCAGAACGCCGGGCACTCCAACCCGCAGATGCCGAGCGACCCGAGATGCGGCCGCGCCGCGTCGGCGAGAGTTCCCTGCGCGTCGGCCGTCCGCTGCTCCAGCACCAGGTCGCAGACCATCGCGACGAAGGCCGGATGAGTTCCGGCGCAGGCCGCCCGGGCGAACTGCAGGCCCAGCTCTCCGGCCGTCTGGGCGGCTTCGTTGTCCAGATCCCAAGCCACTTCCAGGTGGTCGGAGACGAAGCCGGTCGGGCTGACCACCACCGCCTTCTCCCCCGACTCGGCGAGCCGTCGCAGATGGTCGTTGATGTCCGGTTCGAGCCACGGGACCTGAGGCGGCCCGGAGCGCGACTGCCAGACCAGGTCGAAAGCGGCGCCCGCACCCCGAATCTCCTCGGCGACCAGGCGAGCCGTCTCGCGTTGCTGGGACAGATAGAGGCCGCCGTTGGGGCCGGCCGATTCGTTCATCGACACCGGAATGGAGTGCGCGGTGAAGACCAGGCGGGCCGAGTCGGCGACGGCACCCGGCAGGGTGGCCAGCGCTGCCCGTACCCCGGCGGCGTTTGCCTCGATGAAACCGGGATGGTCGAAGTAGTGACGCAGCTTCACCAGCTCCGGGGCGCCGGGCGTCGCGGCCACGGCGTCGCCAAGGTTCTCCCGGTACTGCCGACAGGCTGAGTAGGAGCCCGTGGCACTGGTGGCGAAGACCAACGCCCGTCTGATCCCGTCACCGGCCATCTCGGCCACCGCGTCATTCAGGTACGGCGCCCAGTTGCGATTTCCCCAGTAGATCGGAAGTTCGATGCCCCGCTCGTCGAATGCGTCGCGGAGCGCGTCAATGAGGGCGCGGTTCTGGCCGTTGATGGGCGACACGCCGCCGAAGTGCGCGTAGTGGGCGCCGACCTCGACCAGACGCTCATCGGGGATGCCGCGGCCCCGGGTGACATTGCGCAGGAAGGGCAGAACGTCGTCTGGACCCTCCGGGCCGCCGAAGGAGAGCAGCAGCAGCGCATCGAACTGCGTCACCTACACCCCCATCGCGTGGAACCCACCGTCGACGTGGACGATCTCGCCGGTGGTCGAGGGCAACCAGTCGGACAACATGGCCACCGCAGTGCGGGCAACGGGTTCGGCGTTGGTGTTGTCCCAACCGAGCGGTGCCCGGCCGTTCCACGCGTCCTCGAACTGGCTGAATCCCGGGATGCTCTTGGCCGCCATGGTGCGAATCGGGCCGGCGGCGATGAGGTTCACCCGAATCTTGCGCGGGCCGAGTTCGCGGGCCAGGTAGCGCGACGCCGACTCCAACCCAGCCTTGGCCACACCCATCCAGTCGTAGGCCGGCCACGCGACGGTGGCGTCGAAGGTGAGACCGAGCAGCGATGAACCCTCACTCATCAGCGGCAGCGCGGCGACGGCCAGCGACTTCAGTGAGTAGGTCGAGACCTGAACCGCCGTGGCGACGTCCTCCCACGGTGCCTCCAGGAAGCCCCCGCCGAGGCAGCTCGCCGGGGCGAAGCCGATGGAGTGCAGCACTCCGTCCAGGCCGTCGACGTGCTCACGTACCCCGTCGGCCAGGGCGGCCAGCTGCTCGGGATCGGCGACATCCAACTCCACGACCGGGGCCGGCTTCGGCAGCTTCGCGGCCACCCGCCGGACCAGGGACAGACGCCCGAACCCGGTGAGCACGACCTCCGCTCCCTGCTCCTGGGCCAGTCGGGCGACCGCGAACGCGATGGACGATTCCGTGATGACGCCGGTGACCAGGAGCCGCTTACCGTCAAGAATTCCCATATAAATGCTCCATTTCGGTGTGTGTTGCGACCGGCCTGCCGGTTAGTGACCCATGCCGAGGCCACCGTCAACCGGCAGCACGGCTCCGCTGATGTAGGCCGCGGCCGGACTGGCCAGGAACACGGCGGTGGCGGCAACCTCCTCGACGCTGCCGTAGCGGCGCAGCGGCACATTGGCGATGATTTCGCTGCGCCGCGCGTCGCTGAGTTCGGCCGTCATATCGGTGTCGATGAATCCGGGCGCGATGACGTTGGCGGTGATGTTGCGCGAGCCGAGCTCTCGGGCGACCGAGCGGGCCAGGCCGACGAGACCGGCTTTGGAGGCGGCGTAGTTCACCTGCCCGGCCGAGCCGAGGAGGCCGACCACCGAGCTGATGAAGATCATCCGGCCCGCTTTGGCCTTGAGCATTCCGGGGGTGGCCCGCTTGGCCACCCGGTAGGCGCCGGTGAGGTTGGTGTCGAGGACGGAGGAGAAGGACTCCTCGGTCATGCGCATGAGCAGCGTGTCATCGGTGATGCCCGCATTGGCGACCAGCACCTGTACCGGGCCGAACTTCGCTTCGACCTCACCAAAGGCACGATCGACCGATTCGGCATCGGTGACGTCGCAGGCCACGGCGAAGAGGCCGTCCGGGGCCTCGCCGCTGCGGCTCGTCACCGCGACGTCGTCGCCCGTCTCCTGAAACGCCCTGGCGATGGCCAGGCCGATGCCCCGATTTCCGCCGGTAACCAGCACACGTTGACCCACCCCGATCACGGTAGTCGATACAGGCGGTGACGAGACGCACCGGATGTTTCCGGCCGGTAGCTTCTTTCCGAACCTTGAACGGCACCTGTAGCTTCGGTAACTATGCGAGGAATCGAGTTAACGGAATTCGGCGGACCCGAGACCCTGAAGGTGAGCGAGCTGCCGGACCCGGTGCCGGGCCCCGGTGATCAGGTCCTCGACGTCCTGGCCGCCGGCGTCAACTACGCCGACACCCACCAGACCGAGGACTCCTACCTCGCGAAGCAGTCGCTCCCGCTCATCCCGGGCAGTGAGGTGGTGGTACGCGCCCCGGACGGGTCGCGGCTGCTGGGCTTCGTCGCCGGCGGCGGGTATGCCCAACGAATTGCTGTCAATCCAGATCATCTCTTCAAGATTCCCGACGCGGTCAGCGACGCGGACGCCCTGACGACGCTGGTGCAGGGGGCGACGGCCTGGCATCTGCTGCGGACGAGCGCTCATCTGGCCGAGGGTGAGTCGGTGGTTGTTCACGCTGGGGCCGGGGGCGTCGGCACGATCGCCATTCAGCTGGCCAAACGATGGGGCGCTGGCCGGGTCATCGCGACCGCCTCCAGCGAGGTCAAGCGGGCGCTGGCCCGCGAGCTCGGCGCCGACGTGACCGTTGACGCGCACGCCAGTGATCTGACTGCGGCGCTGCGCGAAGCCAACGGCGGTCGCGGCGTGGACGTCGTCCTCGAGATGACCGGCGGCAAGGTCTTCGACGACAGCCTCAAGGCGCTCGCCCCGCTCGGCCGGCTGGTCGTCTTCGGAATGGCCGGACGCACCCCGCCAACCGCGGTTGTGCCGGCGACGTTGATGGGGCGAAGCACCGCCGTGATCGGGTTCTGGCTGGTGCACATCGCCCAGCGCCCTGCCCTCATGGCCGAGGCGGTGAACGGCCTTCTACAGCTGCTGGCCAACGGTGAACTGAGGGCGATCGTCGGCGGCACCTACTCGCTGGAGCAGGCGGCCGAGGCCCACGGAGCGCTACTGGACCGCTCTTCGGTCGGCAAGCTCGTCATTGACCCTTGGCTTTAGACACCGCTAGCTGGGTCAGATGTTGGTCGGTGACCGGCTCAGGCGAGCCGCCCGCCCCACAGCAGTGACGCGGCGCTGGCCCCGAAGAGGAGTAGCAGGCCGAGCAGCATGAAGCGCCAGCTCACCACCTTGTGACTGGTGGTGTAGCCGATCTGCGAGCCGATGTTCTGGTACACCTGACGCAGCTCTTCAGCCGAGGCTGCGGTGTGGAAGGTGCCCCCGGTGTCGTCGGCGACGGCTTTGAGCGTCGCTTTGTCGGCGGGAACGGGGATCGTCTCGCCCTGCACGGTGACGGTGCCGGAGTCGGTGCCGAAGGCGATCGTCGACACCGCGACTCCGACGCTCTTGGCGGCCTGCGCGGCGTCGAGCGGGTCGCGCCCCTTGGTGTTGCTGCCATCGCTCATCAGGACGATGCGGGCCGGCGCCGGCTTGTCGTTCTTGGCCGTGCTGGACTTGCTGAAGACGGAGATCGCGTCCAGGCAGGTGTAGATCGCCTCACCGATTGCGGTCGAGTTCTCCAGTTGGAAGCTGTCGATCGCCACCTTCAGGCTGTCGCGGTCGGTGGTCGGCGACACCGCCACGCTGGCGTTGCCGGCGAACTTGACCAGGCCGACGTTGATCCGGCTCGGCAGCAGGTCGACGAACGTTTTGGCGGCGGCCTTCGCGGCCTCGATGCGGTTCGGCAGCACATCGGTGGCCTGCATCGACTGCGACACATCGATCGCCAGCATCACGGTGGCTCGGTCACGCGGGACCCGAACCGACGCCGTCGGCTGCGCGAGGCCGATCGTGAGGATCGCCATCCCCAGCAAAAGTAAGCCGAAGGTCAGGTGGCGGCGCCAGCCCGGTCGTTTCGGAGCGACGCTGGCCAGCAGTGAGACATTGCTGAAGCGAGCGGCGTACTTCTTGCGGCGCAGCTGGATAGCCACATACGTGACCGCGGCGGCCGCGACGAGCAGCAGGAGCAGCAGCCAGGCTGGGGAGAGGAACATCAGCGAACTCCGGTATCGGCGAGTAGATGCCGGCGGGCCAGCACAAAACGAACAATGTCATCGACCCAACTGCGGTCGGTCCGCAGCTGCAGATGGGCGGCGCCGACGTGGCGCAGCACGGTGGCGATCTGGGTGCGCTGCTGCTGCGCGGCCTCGGCGAAGCGGCGACGCACCTGAGCATCCGAGGTCTGCACCTCGAGCTGCTCACCGGTCTCGGTGTCCACGAACGTCACCATGCCGGCGGCCGGCAGCTCGAGCTCGCGGGGGTCGACGATCTCGATCGCCAGAAGTTGGTGGCGTCCGCTGAGCGCCCGCAGCGGGCGGGCCCACGACGACTGCGCGCCGTCGGGGAGTGAGGCGATCGCCGGGCCACCGGTGGCCGCGGTCGCGTCGAGAAAGTCGGAGAGGACGACGACCATGCCGCGCCGACGCGGCGGGCGCTGCAGCTGTTCGAGCATGCTGCCCAGGTCACCCCGGCTGCCTTCGCTGGCTCGCGGCATCCGGGCGATCGTGTGCACCAGGTTCCGGGCGTTCATCCGCCCCGGGAGGGCGGGGATCCGCAGCGTCGTCTCGCCGTTGCTGACGATCGCCCCCACCCGGTTGCCGTCACGGGCGGTGAGCTGGGTGATCGCGGTGAGCGCGGCCAGGACGAGTTCGCGCTTGTCACTGCGGGCTGTGCCGAAATCCAGGCTGGCCGACAGGTCGACCGCGAGCCAGGTCTCCAACTCCCGGTCGGCGATCGTCTGGCGTACGTGGGCCACGCCCGTTCGCGCCGTGACCGGCCAGTCCATCCGGCGGACGTCGTCGCCGCTGAAGTAGAGGCGAGACTCCCCCGCCTCGGTACCCGAGCCCGGGACCAGCCCGAGATAATTTCCCTGCAGTAACCCATCGAGCTTGTTGCGGACGGTCAGCTCAAGCCGGCGCAGTAGTGCGTCGGCGGCCTCGTCCTCAGTGGCCGATCGTTCGGCATCGCTCACGTGTTGCGTTCCCAGCTGTTCGGCGGCGGGGCGGGCTGCCCCGGCTGTCCGGTGGCGGCGTAGCTGGGGGCATACCCCGGCTGCGGAGCTCCGTTGGCCTGCGGGCCTCCGTTCGGCGGCGGCGGGCCAGGTCGGGCCGAGACCTGCGGCAGCGGCACCGTCTGCAGAATGCGGCGTACCGCGTGCATGGCCGGCACGCCGTCGGCGATGGCGTCGTAGGTGAGTACGAGGCGGTGGGGCAGCACGTCGGTGGCGACGTCCAGAATGTCCTGCGGAAGGACGTAGTCACGCCCGCGCAGGAGCGCGAGCGCGCGGCCGGCGGCGATGAGGCCGAGGCTGGCCCGCGGGCTGGCGCCATAGGAGATCCACTGGGCGACGTCCGGCATACCGTTGGCCGCCGGGCTGCGGGTAGCCAGCACGAGCCGCACCACGTAGTCGACGATCGCATGGTGCACGAAGACCTTCGCGGCCCGAGCCTGCAGTCGCTCCAGCTCGTCGGTGCCGATGACGGCGCTGGCGACGGGTGGGACCGACCCCATCCGGTAGATGATTTCCCGCTCCTCGGCGGCCGTCGGGTAACCGACGTTGATCTTCATCAGGAAGCGGTCGCGCTGCGCCTCCGGCAGCGGGTAGACGCCCTCGCTCTCGATCGGGTTCTGGGTCGCCAGTACCAGGAACGGCGTCGGGACCGGGTGCCTGACTCCACCGATGGAGACCTGCCGCTCGGCCATGACCTCCAGCAGTGCTGACTGCACCTTGGCCGGAGCGCGGTTGATCTCATCAGCCAGCACGAAGTTGGCGAAGACCGGTCCGAGTTCGGTGTCGAACTTCTCCGCACCCTGCCGGTAGATGCGGGTTCCGACGATGTCGGAGGGGACCAGGTCCGGTGTGAACTGAAGGCGGGCGAAACTGCCGCTGACGGTGCGGGCGAGGGTCTCGACGGCGAGGGTCTTGGCGACCCCGGGAACGCCTTCCAGCAGGCAGTGACCCTTGGCCAGCAGGCTGACCATCATCCGCTCGACCAACCGGTCCTGACCTACGATGACCCGCTTGATCTCGAACATGACGCGCTCAAGGGAGCTGGCGTCCGCGGCTGGGGTTCCGGCTGGGGCAACATGCGTCACGTACGTGGTCTCCTGAGTGGGCAGAACATGATTTGGGTGCCTGAGCGGCCACTCCAGGCTACGTGATCGCCCGGTAAGTTGCCTTTCATGGGACCGTTTACAGCTGCCTCCTCAGCCGACTCATTGGAGGACCAACCGCGCTGTTCGGCCAAGGCGTGCGTCGCGGCGGCCGAGTTCCAGCTCCATTGGCGCAACCCCGGCATTCACTCGCAGGCGCGCACGAAGGTGTGGCTGGCCTGTTCCGATCATCGGGCGACGCTGGGTGAGTTCCTGAGCAGTCGGGGCTTCCTCATCGGCATCGAGCCCTACCCCGGCGCCTGATCAAACACCCCTTAGACGGTGTCCGGTCAGTAGCCGGCCGGTCAGCCGCCGATGGCCGACATCGGTCGTAGCGGCTGCTGGAAAGACCCGGATCCGATCCCATGGCCGGATTGCTTACCGGCGACGGCCACGGTGATGAGTTCGGTCAGCTCGGCCACAGACGCCCCAGCCCGCAGGGGTCCGCGGAGGTCGGTCTCGTCGCGGGCGAAGAGGCAGGTGCGCAGCTGACCGTCCGAGGTGAGGCGAAGCCGATCACAGTCGCGACAGAACGGACGGGTCACCGAGGCGATGATGCCGACGCGCGGCCGCTCGTGTCCGGCGGCGGCCCAGTGAGCTCGCCCGGGCCCGTCGAGGATCTCGAAATCCTCGGCCGGTGCCGAGCCGTCCGGGCCGTGCCCGATCGGCAGTAGCGAATAGGAGCGTCCGAGCAGTTCGAGGATCTCCTCGGCGCTCACCATCACTTCGCGGTTCCACGCCTGCTGCGCGTCCAATGGCATGTGCTCGATGAAGCGCAGACGGTAGCCCTGCCGTAGTGCCCAGTCGAGCAGGGCCGGCGCCTCGTCGAAGTTGCTCCCCCGCATCAGCACCGCGTTGATCTTCACCGGGGAGAGCCCCGCGGCCGCCGCCGCGGCGACGCCGGCCAGCACGTCAGCCAGTCGGTTGCGGCGAGTCAGGGCGAGGAAGCGCTCCGGCTGGAGGGTGTCGACCGAGACGTTGACCCGATCCAGGCCGGCCGCGACCAGCCCCTCGGCCTTGTCGACCAGGCCGACACCATTCGTGGTGAGCGACAGCTCCGGTCGCGGCGAGAACTGGGCCAGCCGGCTGACGATCTCGGCCAGCGTGCGGTGCAGCAGGGGCTCGCCGCCGGTGAGTCGGATACTGGTGACCCCGCAGCCAACGAAGACTCCGGCCAGCGTGACGATCTCGTCGTCGGTGAGCAGTTCGGCCCGCGGCAGCCAGTCCAGCCCCTCGGCCGGCATGCAGTAGGTGCAGCGCAACGAACACCGGTCAGTCAGCGAGATTCGAAGGTCCGTCGCCACCCGACCGAATCGATCGATCAGTACTGAATCGGCGGCCATCGTTCCAGAGTAGGCCACGGTTACGTCAGCGGGCGGGTTGCTCCGTAGTAGCCCGAGGAGACCTGACCAACCGGGGTGATCTGGATGACCTCACCGCTGTTGGGTGCCTGGATGACGTTGCCGTTGCCGATGTAGATGGCGACGTGGTGAATACCGGAGATGGCGCCATTGCTGCTCCAGAAGAGCAGATCACCGGGCATCAGCGAGCTGCGTGACGGGTGATAGCTGCCGGCGACGCTGTACTGCGACAGCGCGTAGTGCGGCATCGACAGGTAGGGCGCCCACCCGTAGAGGGCGAGCCCCGAGCAGTCGAAGCCGACGATGTGGCAGTCGTTCCAGGCGTCGCCCGACTCGCAGACACCGTAAGTCGGGCCGCGCCGGTTGCCGCCGGCCCAGGCGTACATATAGCCGAGGTACTGCATAGCCCGGGCGACCGCAGTGCGTCCCTTGGCCGCAGTCCAACCGCCGGTGCTGGGCGCGTTCGAGATACCGGAGCCCTGCAGCCCGAGATCCTGGCTGGAGGAGCCCGACGAGGAGCCGGACGCTCTGGCCGCGGCCCTTCGAGCGGCGGCCAGGCGATCAGCGGCCCGCTTGGCGGCCAGGGCCTGGGCGCGGGCCCTGGCCGCCGCCGCGGCCTTGGCGGCGGCGATGGCGCGCTGGCGGGCCTGATAGGCGTTGTAGGCGGCCCGCTGCCCGTTCAGGGTGGCGAGGTTGGCCTGCGCTGTGTTGAGTTGAGTCTGGGTAGTGGCCATGGTCGCGTTGAGCTGCGTCTGCTGCGTCTTGGCTGAAGCGAGTTTGGCGGCGGCCGCCTGCTGCGCCTGCTCGGCGTTGAGCTTGGCCGCCTTCTGCCGGTTCACCGCGGCTCGGGAGGCGGCATCGGCATTGGCCTGCTCGATGGTGGACTTGTTGAGGTTCGCGATGGCCTCGAGCTGGTGGCTGGCGGCGAAGCCGAGGTAGTCACCCCGCTGCAGGAGCTCACTCGGATCGGTCGCGGTGAGCAGTCCAGCCGCGGTGCCTCCGGTCGGTCCGCTCATATAGCTGGCCTGGACGAAGTTGGAGAAGTCGAGGTGGGCTTGGGCGACCTTCGCGTTGGCGGCGTCGACGGCGGCCCGGGCCGCGTCGGCGGCGTCCTGGGCGTCGGAGAGTTCTGAGATGGCCAGGGCGACCCGCTGCTCGGCCAGTTCCGACTCGCCGTTGAGGCGGTCGACCTGGGCCTGCATGGCGGCCAGCTGGCCGGAGAGCTGCCCGACCTGGGTGGCCAGTGCGGCCTTCTGCGCTGCGGCGTTCGCCAGCTGCTGATTGGTGGGGTTCGGAGGAGGCGTCGGGTTAGCTCCGGCCGGCGATACCGTGACGAAGGCCAGTGCGGACACCAGAGCGGCGACGACGATCACGATGACCGACTTGGTCGCGGTGCGACGGTGTGGCTGCTGACCACGGTTGTGCTTCTGAAGGGCGACGCGCACTTCGAAAATCTCCTCGATGTGACCCCGTTGTGGAACTAGTTGCAGCGCTAGTTGTAGAGATACGCGCCGTGTCACTCGCAATACTCGACGGGATTACCGGTCCTGTCTAACTGAGCGTGCTAGACCGGTAACTCGATCCTGGGATGGACGATCGAGGTATCGACTGCGGCCCGTGAGCGCCCCCGCGCCTGTGGACTTCGTAACACAACGCGTCCCACAATGCCATACCTGCCCCACCAGTGCCATTAGTCCCGCTAGAAACACGAGTCCCAAGGAAATGTATTTCCGACATTACGTGCATAGAGGACGGAGGGGTGTCTCGTTGACCCTCCCCCAGCGGTGATATCTTGACGTCGAGACAATTTTTCCTGCGCGAGGAGCCCGCCGTGCCCAGTGATAGCAAAAACAGCTTCGGATCCCGTGACCAGCTCGTCGTCGGCGATCGGTCCTACGAGTATTTCCGCATCGACAAGGTGGCTGGTTCCGAGCACCTGCCATTCAGCCTGAAGGTGCTGCTGGAGAATCTGCTCCGCACCGAGGACGGCGCCAACATCACCGCCGCCCAGATCGAGTCGCTGGCCCAGTGGGACCCGAGCGCCGAACCCGACATCGAGATCCAGTTCAGCCCGGCCCGCGTCGTCATGCAGGACTTCACCGGCGTACCGGCGGTCGTGGACCTGGCCACCATGCGCGAAGCGGTCAAGGAGCTCGGCGGTGACCCGGCCAAGATCAACCCGCTCTCGCCGGCCGAGCTGGTCATCGACCACTCGGTGATCGCCGATCTCTTCGGCACGGCGAACGCCTTCGAACGCAACGTCGAGCTCGAGTACGAGCGCAACTTCGAGCGCTACCAGTTCCTGCGCTGGGGACAGACCGCCTTCAACGACTTCAAGGTGGTGCCCCCGGGCACCGGCATCGTGCACCAGGTGAACATCGAGTACCTGGCCCGCGTGATCTTCGACCGCCAGACCGCCGACGGCACGGTCGTCTACCCCGACACCGTCGTGGGCACCGACTCGCACACCACCATGGTGAACGGGCTCGGTGTGCTCGGCTGGGGTGTCGGCGGCATCGAAGCCGAGGCCGCGATGCTCGGCCAGCCGGTCAGCATGCTCATCCCGCGCGTCGTCGGCTTCAAGCTCACCGGCGAACTGCCGGAAGGAGCCACCGCGACCGACCTGGTGCTCATCATCACCGAGATGCTCCGCAAGCACGGGGTCGTCGGTAAGTTCGTCGAGTTCTACGGCGCCGGGGTCTCCGCCGTCCCGCTGGCCAACCGGGCCACCATCGGCAACATGAGCCCGGAGTACGGCTCCACCTGTGCGATCTTCCCGATCGATGAGGAGACCCTGAAGTACCTGCGGTTCACCGGACGTGACGAAGAGCAGACTGCACTCGTCGAGGCGTACGCGAAGGCCAACGGTCTCTGGCACGACCCGGAGCACGAGCCCAAGTTCAGCGAGAAGCTGGAGCTCGACCTCAGCACGATCACGCCCTCGCTGGCCGGTCCGAAACGCCCGCAGGACCGGGTTCCGCTCGACCTGGCCAGCTCGATGTTCCGCACGTCGCTGGCCGACTACGCCGAGGACTCCGTCCAGGATGCGATCGACGAGGCCGTCGCGGAGTCGTTCCCGGCCTCGGATTCACCGAGCACCACCGAGGGTGACCACCTGGTGCACCACGGCGGAGCTCCGGATCGGGTTGCCGGCCGCCCGTCGAACCCGACTACGGTGACGCTGGCCGATGGAACCTCCTTCGTGATCGACCACGGTGCCGTCGCGGTCGCCGCGATCACCTCCTGCACCAACACGTCGAACCCGTCCGTGATGATCGCGGCCGCACTGCTGGCCAAGAAGGCCGTGGAGCGGGGTCTGAGCCGCAAGCCGTGGGTGAAGACGACGCTCGCCCCCGGGTCGAAGGTCGTCATGAACTACTACGACCGGGCCGGTCTCACGCCCTACCTCGACAAGCTCGGCTTCAACCTCGTCGGCTACGGCTGCACCACCTGCATCGGCAACTCGGGTCCGCTGCTCGACGAGATCTCCGCGGCCATCAATGAGCAGGATCTGGCCGTGGTCAGCGTCCTCTCCGGCAACCGCAACTTCGAGGGCCGCATCAACCCGGACGTGAAGATGAATTACCTGGCCTCCCCGCCGCTGGTGGTCGCCTATGCCCTCGCCGGCTCGATGGACATCGACATCACCAAGGAATCGCTGGGCAACGACACCAACGGCGAGCCGGTCTACCTGCGCGACATCTGGCCGACCAACGACGAGATCGCAACGGTCGTCGAGGAGGCCATCGGCAGCGACATGTACACGACGAGCTACGCCGCGGTCTTCGCCGGCGACGAGCGTTGGCAGGGGCTGCCCACACCGGAGGGGAACACCTTCGAGTGGGACGCGAACTCCACCTATGTCCGCAAGCCCCCGTACTTCGACAACATGGCGGTCGAGCCGTCATCGGTGAGTGACATCAGTGGCGCCCGAGTGCTGGCCAAGCTCGGTGACTCGGTGACCACCGACCACATCTCACCGGCCAGTTCGATCAAGGTCGACTCACCGGCCGGCAAGTACCTCACCGAGCACGGCATCGATCGCAAGGACTTCAACTCCTACGGTTCGCGGCGCGGTAACCACGAGGTGATGATCCGCGGCACCTTCGCCAACATCCGGCTGCGCAACCAGTTGGCCGAGGGAACCGAGGGTGGTTTCACCCGCGACTTCACCCTGGCCGACGGACCGGTCAGCACGATCTACGACGCCTCGGTCAATTACGCCGCGGCAGGTATCCCGCTGGTCATCCTGGCCGGCAAGGAGTACGGCTCCGGCTCATCGCGGGACTGGGCGGCCAAGGGCACCGCGCTGCTCGGGGTACGGGCCGTCATCGCCGAGTCCTACGAGCGCATCCACCGCTCGAACCTGATCGGAATGGGTGTCCTCCCCCTCCAGTACGCCGATGGCGAGAGCGCGGCCACCCTGGGCCTGGACGGCACCGAGACCTTCTCCTTCACCGGCATCGAGGCCCTCAACGACGGCGGGATTCCCCGCACCGTGACGGTCACCGCCGGCGAGAAGACGTTCGAGGCGCGGGTACGGATCGACACCCCCGGCGAGGCGGACTACTACCGCCACGGCGGGATCATGCAGTACGTGCTGCGTTCGCTGCTCTAAGCCGAACGACGTTACTCAGGTGGCGGCGCGGATCTCATCGAGATCCGCGCCGTTCGCTGCTGCCGGGTCGTCCGGCCGGTCGCCGGTCGCGGCCTGCGTCTCGAACTGGGTGCGGTACAGCTCGCTGTAGAGACCACCCTGGGCCAGCAATTCACTGTGGGTTCCGGACTCGACGATCTCTCCGTGGTCGACCACCAGCACCTTGTCCGCGCCCTGCACGGTGGAGAGGCGGTGCGCGATCACCAATGAAGTGCGGCCGGTCAGCGCCTGATCCAACGCCCGCTGCACCGCTGCCTCACTGTCGCTGTCCAGGTGTGCCGTCGCCTCGTCGAGCACCACAATGGCCGGAGCCTTCAGAAGTACGCGCGCGATCGCCAGCCTCTGCTTCTCACCGCCCGATAGCCGGTAACCCCGGTCCCCGACCACGGTGTGCAGACCCTCCGGCAGCGCCCGGACGAGGTCGCCGATCTGTGCGCCTTCGATGGCCTCCCACAGCTGGGCGTCGGTGGCCAACGGCGCGGCATAGAGCAGGTTCCCACGAATCGTGTCGTGAAACATGTGCGCGTCCTGGCTGACCACGCCGACCCGATCGTGCAGGGACTGCTGCGTCACCGATCGCACGTCCTGGCCGCCGACCAGCACGGCCCCGGAGCGGGTGTCATAGATACGGGTCAGCAGTTGGCTGATCGTCGTCTTCCCGGCACCGGAGGGACCGACCAGTGCGACCATCTCCCCCGGCTCGGCCCGGAACGATATGCCCTTCAGCACCTCGGCGTTGGCGACGGTATCGAGTCGGGCGACATCCTCCAGCGAGGCCAGCGAGACCTCGGACGCGGTCGGGTAGGAGAAGCGGACCTCGACGAACTCCACGCTGCGAGCCTCGTCGGCCAACTCCACAGCATCCGGAGCATCGTCGATGAGCGGTTGCAGATCGAGCACCTCGAAGACCCGGTCGAAACTGACCAGCGCGCTCATGATGTCGACCCGGGCGTTGGAGAGGGCGGTCAGCGGACCGTAGAGCTGGCTCAGCAGCAACGCGAGCGTGACCACGGTGCCGGTCTCGAGTTCGCCGTTGAGGGCGTAGTACCCACCGAGTCCGTAGACGAGGGCCTGGGCCAAGGCCGCCACCAGAGTGAGGGCCACGAAGAAGGCCCGTGAATACATGGCCGATGTGACGCCGATGTCGCGCACCCGGGCCGCACGGCTGCTGAAGGAGAAGGCCTCCTCCGCCGGACGTCCGAAGAGCTTGACCAACAGCGCGCCGGCCACATTGAAGCGCTCGGTCATCGTCGAGTTCATCGACGCGTTCAGGTTGTAGGACTCGCGGGTGATCCCCTGCAGCCGGGACCCGATCCGCCGTGCCGGCAGCACGAAGACTGGCAAGAGGATGAGCGCCAGCACGGTGATCTGCCAGGAGAGGGTGAACATGACGGTCGCCGTCACAACCAGGCCGACAACGTTGGAGACCAGGCCGGAGAGGGTCGAGGTGAACGCCTGCTGGGCGCCGAGGACGTCGTTGTTCAGCCGGCTCACCAGAGCGCCGGTCTGGGTGCGGGTGAAGAAGGCCAGCGGCATTCGCTGGACGTGGGTGAAGACCTGCGTACGCAGGTCGTAGATCAGGCCCTCGCCGATCCGCGAGGAGTACCAGCGCTGCACGAAGGAGAGCGCGGCGTCGACCACCGCCAGCGCGGCGATCACGACCGCAATGCGGATCACCACACTCGCCTCACCGTGCCGGGTGATCTCGTTGATCACCTCTCCGGCCAGCACCGGGGTGGCGACGCCAATGATGGCATCGGCCACGATGACGAGCAGGAAGACGATCAGATCGGCCCGATACGGGCTGGCGAAGCGAAAGACCCGTCGCCAGGTGCCCTTCGGAAGTCCGCGCTCCAGCACCGATGCGTCCCGATTCATCGAGCGCATGGTGCGCATCATGTTCATGCCGTCCATCGGCCACTCACCTCTCGCGCGTCGAGCTGACCCAGCGGATTCCGACCAGCCGTCCGACCAGCCGACCAATCAGCCGACCGAGGCGCAGGCGGGCTAACCGCCGTGCTCGGCCAGCAGCGACGCCAGCTCACGGATTCGACGGTACTGCGCCTCGCGTTCGGCGATCTCCTGCTCGGTCTGGGTACGGTCGCCGGCACCGAGCAGCAATGCCTTGGTCTCGATCGCCGCGTCACGGTTGACCGCGAGGAGGGCCTGGACGGTCTGGGCCAGGGCCGACTCGACCTCCTCCGGCTGGACCAGAGTCGAGGCGAGGCCGATGCGCTCGGACTCCACAGCACCGACCCGCCGGCCGGTAAGGCAGATCTCGGCCGCCTTCGAGTATCCGACGAGCTCGACGAGGCGCTTCGTTCCGCCGAGGTCGGGAACCAGACCCAGCGTCGGTTCCGCCATCGTGAACTGGGCGTCGGTGACGACGATGCGCAGGTCGCAGGCCAGCGCGATCTGAAAGCCGGCGCCGATCGCGTGCCCCTGGACGATGGCGATGCTGACGATGTCCGGCCGGCTCAGCCAGCCGAAGGCGCTCTGGTAGCCGGCGATGGTGGCGCTCGCCTCCTCCGCCGTGGCGGCGGCCATCGTCAACAGACCGCCGGCGGAGTTGACGCCGGTCGGGCTGAACATGGAGCGATCCAGGCCAGCCGAAAAGGCCCGTCCCTCGGCGCGCAGCACCACGACGCGCACCGTCGCCGGGAGGTCACGGCTGACCTTGACCAGCCACTCCCACATCACCGGCAACTGAGAGTTGAGCCGCTCCGGACGGTTCAGGGTGATCGTCGCGACCGTCGCGTCCGCGTCGCTTTCGGTACCTGAGAGCGTGACTGAGAAGCCGGCTTCGGCCGGGAGTTCGAGCTGCATGTTGATCAAACTAGGCCATGCTGACTAGGCCAAGCTGACCAGGTCGGCGAGATCGGGGCTCCAGTTGTCCTCGACCCCGTCGGGTAGCAGGATGACCTTCTCCGGCGACAGCGCCTCCACCGCACCCTCGTCGTGAGTCACCAGCACGATCGCGCCGGCGTACGTGCGCAGCGCATCGAGCACCTGCTCCCGGCTCACCGGGTCCAGGTTGTTGGTCGGCTCGTCGAGCATCAGCACATTGGCCGCACTGGTGACCAGCATGGCCAGTGCGAGCCGCGTCTTCTCCCCGCCGGAGAGCACGCCGGCGGGCTTGCTGACATCGTCGCCGGTGAAGAGGAACGCCCCGAGAATCTTGCGCAGTTCGGTGTCGTTCAGCTCGGACGCCGAAGCCGAGGCGGCGGTGCGCATGTTCTCCAGGATGGTCCGATCGTGGTCGAGCGTCTCGTGCTCCTGCGCGTAGTAGCCCAACTTCAGGCCGTGCCCAGGCAGCACGTCGCCGGTGTCCGGCGCCTCGACCTTGGCCAGGATGCGCAGCAGCGTGGTCTTCCCGGCACCGTTGAGACCGAGGACCACGACTCGCGATCCGCGGTCGATCGCCAGGTCGACGTCGGTGAAGACTTCGAGCGAGCCGTAGGACTTCGACAGGCCGGCCGCGGTGAGCGGGGTGCGCCCGCAGGGTGAGGGGTCCGGAAACCGCAGCCGGGCCACCTTGTCGCTGACCCGCACTTCGTCGAGGCCGGCGGCGAGTTGGGCGGCGCGACGATCCATCTGGTGCGCCGCCTTGGCCTTCGTCGCCTTGGCCCGCATTTTGTCGGCTTGCGACTTAAGAGTCTCGATCTTACGTTCAGCGTTGGCCCGCTCGCGGTGACGGCGTCGCTCATCCGTCTCGCGCTGCTGCAGGTAGTTTTTCCAGCCGACGTTGTACATGTCCAGCTGGGAACGGTTGGCGTCGAGGTACCAGACCTTGTTCACCACCGACTCGAGGAGTTCGACGTCGTGGCTGATCAGGACCAGGCCGCCCTGATGGTTCTTGAGGAAATCGCGCAGCCAACCGATCGAGTCGGCGTCCAGGTGGTTCGTCGGCTCGTCCAACAGCATGGTGGTCGGCTCGCCCGAGTCGCCGAAGAGGATGCGGGCCAGCTCGACGCGCCGGCGCTGGCCGCCGGAGAGAGTGTCGAGGGTCTGCGAGAGCACCCGGTCGGCCAGACCCAGATGGGAGCAGATACGGGCGGCTTCGCTCTCGGCGGCGTAGCCGGAGAGGTCGGAGAAACGCTCCTCGAGATTTCCGTAGCGGCGAACCAGATTGGCGTCATCCGGCTTCTCGGCCATCGCTACCTGCAGTTTCGCGATGTCACGCAGGATCGTGTCCAGGCCGCGAGCCGAGAGCACCCGGTCGCGGGCCGTGACGTCCAGGTCGCCCGATCGTGGATCCTGCGGGAGGTAACCGACCGGGCCGCGGGTGACGATCTCACCGGCGTGCGAGACGGTCTCACCGGCGAGCACCTTCAGGCTGGTGGTCTTGCCGGCGCCATTGCGCCCGACCAGACCGATGCGGTCGCCAGGCTGGATTCGCAGGTTGGTGGGTTCGAGGAGAATACGGGCCCCAGCCCGTAGTTCAAGGCCGGAAGCAGTGATCATCAGGCCTCCAGTCTAACCGGGGCAGCGGCGGCCCTCCGACACGAAAGACGTGATTGTGACCAACCCCGGCAAGGGGTACAGCTGCGGCGTCCTCAGACGTTGAAGCCCAGCGCGCGCAGCTGCTCCCGTCCGTCCTCGGTGATCTTGTCCGGGCCCCACGGCGGCAGCCAGACCCAGTTGATCTTGAGCTCGGTCGCGAGGGGACGCGCTCCGCCGGTGACCGCCGCGTTGGACTGGTCTTCGATCACGTCGGTGAGCGGGCAGGCCGCCGAGGTGAGGGTCATGTCGAGCGTGACGATGGCGCCCTCCTCGGCCGGGTCGATGCGGACGTCGTAGATCAGTCCTAGATCCACCACATTGATGCCGAGTTCCGGGTCGACCACGTCACGCATGGCCTCCTCGACATCGTCGCGCGAGGGGAGGCTTACGGCTACGTTCGTCATGATTCTGGTCCTTATCTCGTGTGCTCGTGCGTGCTGGTCGCCTGCACTGGCGTGCTGGTTGCCTGCGCGACTGCACCCTTCATGGCCATCCATCCGAGCAGGGCACACTTCACCCGCGCCGGGTATTTGGAGACTCCCTCGAAGGCAACCGCGTCGTCGAGGGCGTCGGCGATCTCGTCGGTGATCTCGGCGTGGCCCTGTGACTTCATCAGGTCCAGGAAGAGCGAGTTGAGTTCCATCGCGTCGGCGATCGGCTTCCCGACCACCAGATCGGTCATCACGGAGGTCGAGGCCTGACTGATCGAACAACCCTCGCCGACCCAACCGAGCTCGCTGATCGCGCCGTCGGTGACCTTGACCCGCATCGTCACCTCGTCGCCGCAGGTCGGGTTGACGTGATGCACCTCGGCGTCGAAGTCCTCCGGCAGACCGCGGTGGTGCGGGTTCTTGTAGTGGTCGATGATGATCTGCTGATACAGCGAATCCATGGTCGTCATCAGAAAATCTCCTTGACCTTCTCGATGCCCCGCACGAGCGCGTCGATCTCGTCGGTGCTGGTGTACACACCGAATGACGCTCGCGTGGTCGCAGGTATTCCGTACCGCACGCACACCGGTCGCGCGCAGTGATGCCCGGCCCGCACCGCGATGCCGTGCTCGTCCAACAGCTGCGCGACGTCATGCGGATGAATGCCCGCGAGCGTGAAGGAGATCGTCGCTCCACGATCGAACGGCTCAGCCGGGCCGATGATGCGCAGGCCGTCGACGCTCTGCAGACCCTTCAGCGCGTACGCGGTGATCTCCTCTTCGTGGACCTGAATGTTCTGCATGCCCAGGCTGCTGACGTAATCGATGGCGGCACCGAGCCCGACGGCCTGGGCGATCGGCGGCGTGCCGGCTTCGAAGCGATGCGGCGGCGCGGCAAACGTGGTGCCGGACATCGACACCGTCTCGATCATCTCGCCGCCGCCGAGGAATGGCGGCAACGCAGCGAGCAGGTCGTAGCGGCCCCAGAGCACACCGATGCCGGTCGGCCCATAGAGCTTGTGACCGGTAAAGGCGACGAAGTCGGTGCCGAGCGCCTGAACATCCAACGGCCGGTGCGGGGCCGACTGGGCGGCATCGAGGATGGTCAACGCACCGACGGCCTTGGCCCGGTCCACGATGCGGGCGACCGGGTTCACCGTGCCCAAGGCGTTCGACTGATGAACGAAGGAGACGACCTTGGTGCGCTCGTTGATCACCTCGTCTATCGCGCCATCGACCAGGCGGCCCTCGTCGTCGATCGGGATGTAGCGGAACGTGGCGCCGGTGCGCTGGGCCAGCAGCTGCCAGGGCACCAGGTTGCTGTGGTGCTCCATCTCGGTGACAACTATCTCGTCGCCCGGGCCGAGGCGGAACCGCTCGGCCCCGGGGGTGGTCGAGGCGTTGGAGAAGGAGTACGCGAGCAGGTTCAGCGACTCGGAGATGTTCTTGCCGAAGACGATCTCCTCGCGCGAGGGCGCGTTGATGAACGCCGCGACCTTGTCCCGTGCCCCCTCGAAGGCGTTCGTCGCCTCGGAGCCGAGGGTGTGCACCGCACGCGCCACATTGGAGTTGTGACGGGCGTAGAAGTCGGTAAGCGCGTCGAGCACGACCTGCGGCTTCTGCGAGGTGTTGGCGCTGTCCAGGTACACCAGCGGCACGCCGTGAACCTCGCGGCTCAGGATCGGGAAGTCCTTGCGGACCGCCTCCACATCGATGCTCATTCGCACTCCATCCAACTCGTACTGGCCGCCAATCGCTCGGCGCCCGGTTCAGCCCTTACGCGCGGTTAGGCCTTGGCCGTCTCGTTGACTCCGAAGCGGGCATAGCCTTCGTTCTCCAGCCGCGTCGCGAGCTCCGCACCGCCGGACTCGACGATGCGACCGTCGAAGAAGACGTGCACGAAGTCGGGCTCGATGTAGCGCAGGATTCGCGTGTAGTGGGTGATCAGTAGCGTTCCGATGCCGGTTTCGCGGACCCGGTTCACGCCCTCGCTGACGCTGCGCAGGGCGTCGACGTCCAGGCCGGAGTCGGTCTCGTCGAGGATGGCGATCTTCGGCTTGAGCAGCGCCATCTGCAGGATTTCGTGGCGCTTCTTCTCGCCGCCGGAGAATCCCTCGTTGACGTTGCGCTCGGCGAAGGACTTGTCCATCTCGAGGTCGGTCATCGCGGTGTTGACCTCCTTGACCCAGGTGCGCAGCTTCGGCGCCTCGCCGCGGACCGCGGTGGCCGCGGTGCGCAGGAAGTTGGAGACCGAGACTCCCGGCACCTCGACCGGATACTGCATGGCCAGGAAGAGTCCGGCCCGGGCCCGCGCGTCGACACTCATCGCGAGCACGTCCTCACCATCGAGGAGCACCTGCCCGGAGGTCACTGTGTACTTCGGGTGGCCGGCGATCGAGTAGGCCAGCGTGGACTTTCCTGAGCCGTTCGGCCCCATGATCGCGTGCGTCTCGCCGGACGAGACGGTCAGATCGACGCCCCGCAGAATCGGGGTGTCCTCGACGGCGACGTGGAGGTCGCGGATCTCAAGTGTGCTCATTACCTTTAGTTCTCCAACTCGATGTAGACATGTCCGTCAGTGACGGTGACTGCGTAGGTGGGCACCGGTGCCGTCGCGGGTGGGCCCAGCGGCTTTCCGCTGCGAAGGTCGAAACGGGATCCGTGGAGGTCGCACTCGATCGTGCAGCCCTTCACTCCCCCGTCCGACAAGGGGAAGTCCGCGTGCGAACAGACGTCCTCAATGGCGAAGAACTCGTCGGCGACCTGCACGATCGCCACGTCGACCTCGGCCAGTTCGACTCGAAGCGCCTCGCCCGGGGTGAGCTCGTCGACCGAGCAGACCTTGACCAGGGTCACTGCTGGGTCCCTGACGTACCGCCAAGTCCGAGCCGATCTTCGATGCTCGACATGAGGCTCTCCTGCAGCTCGTCGACACCGAGGCGATCCACGATGTCGGCGAAGAAGCCGCGCACGACCAGGCGTCGCGCCTCGGCCTCGGGAATCCCGCGGGCCTGTAAGTAGAACAGCTGTAGGTCGTCGAAGCGGCCGGTGGCGCTCGCGTGCCCAGCGCCGGTGATCTCGCCGGTCTCGATCTCCAGGTTCGGGACCGAGTCGGCCCGGGCGCCGTCGGTGAGCACCAGGTTCCGGTTCAGCTCGAATGTCTCGGTGCCGGTTGCCGCCGGACGGATCCGCACGTCGCCGATCCAGACGGTGCGGGCGCTCGCACCCTGCAGCGCGTTCTTGTAGAGCACGTTGGAGACGCAGTCGGGTGTGCTGTGGTCGATGTACAGCCGGGCCTCGTGGTGCTGACCGCTGCCGGCGAAGGCCAGTCCGCGCAGCTCGGCGCTGCCGCCGGGTGCGGTGTACCGCACCGTCGGGGCCACTCGCACCACACGACCGCCGAGGCTGATCACACTGTGCGAGAGAGTCGAATCGCGACCCAGCAGCGCGCTGTGCGCAGCGAGGTGCACGGCCGAGGCGTCGTTGTTGTGCACGCTGATGAAGGAGAGCTTGGCTCCGTCACCGACGATCAGCTCGACGTTCTCGGCGATCGATCCGGCACCGCTGTAGTTGACGACGACGGTGGCCCGGGCGAACGCCCCGACCTCGACGACCAGATGCGCGTAAGTCGTTCCGGCCGGCGTGCGGGCGTCGATGACGACCGGCTCGTCGACCTCGGTGCTGGCCGGGACGACCACCACGAATGCCTGGGCGCTGTGGTTGAAGGCCAGCGCGCTGACCCGGTCGGCCGGCTGCAGAGCCCGTCCGACCCGGGGGTCGGACATCGGCTCTGCGCCGTGACGGACGGCCGGGTCGGCCACGACGGTCGCCTCGATCGCCGTGCTCGCCGTGATCGGGTTGAAGAACTCGCGCACCACCCGGATGGGTGTGAAGCGCCACTCCTCTTCCCGCCCGGTGGGGACGGCGAAATCGTCGGCGTTGCGCGAGGTGAAGCGCTCCGGCGGGCTGCCGGTCATCCCGCCGTGGGAGTGACTGCCGACCAGCTGGGGGCCGGTCGTCGCTGCTACTGCTGTGTCGGTCGCTGACATTGCTTAGCCGACCGCCCCTTCCATCTGAAGTTCGATGAGCCGGTTCAGCTCGAGCGCGTACTCCATCGGCAGTTCGCGAGCGATCGGCTCGATGAACCCACGCACGATCATGGCCATCGCCTCGTCCTCGGAGAGGCCCCGGCTCATCAGGTAGAAGAGCTGGTCGTCACTGACCTTGGAGACGGTCGCTTCGTGACCCATCGAGACGTCGTCCTCGCGGACATCGACGTAGGGGTAGGTGTCCGAGCGGGAGATTGTGTCGACGAGCAGCGCGTCGCACTTCACCGTCGACTTGCTGTGGTGCGAGCCGGGCTCGACCTGCACCAGACCTCGGTAGGAGGTGCGTCCGCCACCACGGGCCACCGACTTGGAGATGATCGTCGAGGAGGTGTGGGCTGCCGCGTGCACCATCTTGGCGCCCGCGTCCTGGTGCTGTCCCTCGCCGGCGAAGGCGATCGAAAGCACCTCACCCTTGGCATGCTCGCCGGTCATCCAGACGGCCGGGTACTTCATCGTCACCTTGGAGCCGATGTTGCCGTCGACCCACTCCATGGTGGCGCCCTCCTGCGCGACGGCCCGCTTGGTGACGAGGTTGTAGACGTTGTTCGACCAGTTCTGGATGGTCGTGTAGCGGCAGCGACCACCCTTCTTGACGATGATCTCGACGACCGCGGAGTGCAGCGAGTCCGAGGAGTAGATCGGCGCGGTGCAACCTTCGACGTAGTGCACGTAGGCGTCCTCGTCGATGATCATCAGGGTGCGCTCGAACTGCCCCATGTTCTCGGTGTTGATGCGGAAGTAGGCCTGCAGCGGGATCTCGACGTGCACGCCCTTCGGTACATAGATGAAGGACCCGCCCGACCAGACCGCTGTGTTCAGCGCGGCGAACTTGTTGTCACCGGACGGGATGATCGTGCCGAAGTACTCCTTGAAGAGATCCTCGTGCTCGCGCAGGGCGGTGTCGGTGTCGAGGAAGAGGACACCCTGCTCCTCGAGGTCCTCGCGAATCTTGTGGTAGACCACCTCGGACTCATACTGAGCCGCCACACCGGAGACCAGACGCTGCTTCTCCGCCTCCGGGATGCCCAGCTTGTCGTAGGTGTTCTTGATGTCGGCCGGAAGGTCATCCCAGGTCGCAGCCTGCTTCTCGGTGGATCGCACGAAGTACTTGATGTTGTCGAAGTCGATCCCCGACAGGTCCGATCCCCAGTTCGGCATCGGCTTCTTGTAGAAGATCTCCAAGGCCTTGAGCCGGCGTTCGAGCATCCACTCAGGCTCGTTCTTGAGCATGGAGATGTTCCGAACCACGTCGGCGCTCAGACCACGCTTGGCGATCGACCCGGCGGTGTCGGTGTCCGACCAGCCGAACTTGTACGTCGACAGGGCATCGATCTGCTCGTCTTGGGTCAATACGCGCTCAGGAGCTGTTGTCATCAGCGATTCCTCCCAGATGGGGACTTTGCGGTGGTGGTCGAAACGGTGGCCGAGACTCCGGCCGGACTTGCGGGCACAGACACGCCGGCCGGAGAGACTCTGCTCCGGTCGGCGAAGTGGGTGGTGCAGACGCCGTCGCCATGGGCGATGGTGGCCAGTCGCTGCACGTTGGTTCCGAGCAGCTGTTCGAAGGCACGCGTCTCTGCCTCGCACAGTTGCGGGAACTGCGCCGCTACGTGTGCAACCGGGCAGTGGTGCTGGCAGATCTGCACTCCGGCCGGAGTGCTCTGCACGTTGGCAGCGTAGCCCTGCCCGGTGAGGGCGACGGCCAAGGCGTCGGCCTGGGTGGCCGGATCCACAGTCGAGGCAGGCAGCGACGGGGCCAGGCTGCGCGCCAGCATCGCGGCGCGGTGGTCGGCGAAATGGGTGACCGCATCCGCGCCGCCCGTCTCGTTGAGGTAGCGCAGCGCTGTGGTGGCCAGGTCGTCGTAGGCGTGCGGGAATGAGGCCCGCCCGGCGTCGGTGAGCTGATAGGCCCGCGCCGGACGTCCCGGCCCGGTCACGCTGCTGGGACGGCGTGGGGCGCACTGCTCGAGGATGCCGTCGCTGACCAGCGCGTCCAGGTGCCGGCGCACGCCGGCGGCGGAGAGACCGAGCGCCTGGGCGATGTCGGCGGCCGACTGCGGTCCGCGTTCCAACACGGTCCGGGCGACGGTGTCCCGGGTGCTGTCTCGGGTGCTTTCGCGGGTGCTTTCACGGGTGCTTTCGCGGTGGCCCGGTTCGCCGGTGGGTGCTCCCAGTTCCGGATGGCGTACACCCGACAGCGAACCAGGATTGAATTTCACAACACTAGTATGACGTATTTCCGCCGAACCTGGTGGGATCCGTAACCGGTGAGTACTTGAGCTTGGTCACGCTCACGCCATCTGGCCGAATCCGACTCACCGGACAGGTAGATTTACCTGGTGCTATTCCAAGTGCTCGAGTACACCTTGGCACCGGCACTGCGCGCGATCTACCAACCCGATGTGGTCGGCTTCGAATACGTACCCCGTACCGGCCCGGTGATCTTCGCGGCCAACCACCTCTCCTTCGCCGATCAGGTCTTCACTCCGCTCGCGGCTCGCCGGCAGGTTCTCTATTTCGCGAAAGCCGAGTATTTCAACACCGGCGGACTGCGCGGACGGGTGACCGCCGCCGCCTTCCGGCAGATGGGCCAGGTGGCCGTCGAGCGAGACGACCCCCGGGCGGCGGCCGCGACGATCGATGAGGGGGCGCACCTGCTCAGCGAGGGGTGTGCGCTCGGTATCTACCCGGAGGGCACCCGTTCACCGGATGGTCGGCTGTACAAGTTCCGTACCGGAGTAGCCCGGCTGGCCCTGCGCACCGGCGCGCCGGTTGTCCCGGTGGCCCTGGTCGGCACCCGGGAGGCCAACCCGCCGGGTACCAACCGCTGGCACCGGGTGCCGGTCAGCGTTCGCTTCGGTGCGCCGATGGACTTCAGCAATCGCGCAGAGGACGAGCGAAGCTCCCGCATGCTGCGGGCGGTTACCGACGAAGTCCGCGCCTGCATCCAGCAGATGTCGGGGCAGAACTACGTCGATACCTTCGCCAGCACCGCCAAACTCAGTCCGGCGGCCGAGCAGTGACTGGGTGCTCCAAGCATGATCTGACCCACGGTGCAGGCCCGCAATCAGCGCCTGCTGCCAGCATGTTCCTAGACTCGACCCCGTGAGCCGTCCCGCTGTCGAGATTTCGGGGCTCGTCAAGTCCTACAACGGACGGCGAGTCGTCGACGAGCTCTCACTGACCGTGGAGCGAGGCCAGGTGCATGCGCTCCTCGGCCCGAATGGTGCCGGGAAGACCACCACCATCGAGATGTGCGAGGGCTTCCGCTCCCCCGACGCCGGCACGGTTCGGGTGCTGGGGCTGGACCCCGTCCGCGAGCACGCAGCGCTCGCCCCGCGCGTTGGAGTGATGCTTCAGGATGGAGTCGGCGGATACACCGCCGCTCGCACCCTGGAGTTGCTAAGCCTCTTCGCCTCCTATGCCGCTCGACCCCAGGATCCGTCCCGGCTGCTCGATCGGGTTGGCCTGACCGAGATGGCTCGGGTCGCGGTGAAGCAACTCTCCGGCGGCCAGAAGCAGCGTCTCTCGCTGGCCATGGCGCTGGTCGGACGTCCGGAGCTGGTGTTCCTCGACGAGCCCACCGCCGGAATGGACCCGCAGGCCCGCCGAGGCACCTGGGAGCTCATCGAACAACTACGAAGCGACGGGGTCTCGATCGTGTTGACGACCCACTTCCTGGACGAGGCCGAGCAACTGGCCGACCTGGTCACGGTGATCTCGAGTGGCAGAATCGTCGCCTCGGGATCGCCGGCCGAACTGACCCGGGCCGGGGCCGGTGGCCAGATCCGCTTCTCCACCCGACCCGGCCTTCCGCTCGATTCGCTGCGACAGAGCTTGCCGGCCGAGTGCTCGGCGATCGAGCAGACTCCCGGGCGCTACCTGGTAACCGGCGAAGTTGATCCCCAGCTGTTGGCCACCCTCACCGCCTGGTGCGCCGCTCAGGGCGTGCTGGCCGAGGACCTGTCGGTCCAGCGCCGAACCCTGGAGGACGTCTTCCTGGAACTCACCGGACGGGAGCTGCGAGCGTGACCGCCTCCGACACCATCTCCTACACACCGGATCCGCGTCCCGCCCCGGCCGGGCGGATGGTGCGGGCCCAGACGGTCATGGAGCTACGGCTGCTGCTGCGTAACGGCGAACAGGTGGGACTCACCCTCGTCATCCCGCTGCTGCTGCTGTTCTTCTTCAACCTCCCGCTGCTCTACTCCCTCGGAACGCCGAGGCGGATCGACTTCGTGGTGCCGAGCATCCTCGCGCTGTCGGTGATGAGCGCGGCGTTCACCGGGCTCGCCATCGGAACCGGGTTCGAGCGCAAGTACGCGGTGCTCAAGCGACTTGGCGCTACGGCATTGCCGCGCTGGGCGCTGCTGGCCGGCAAGACGCTCTCCATCCTCTGGCTCGAGGTGATTCAAGCCGTCCTGATCTGCGGGCTCGGCTTCGCGCTCGGCTGGCGGCTGCACGGTGATCCGCTGGTGGCCGCTCTGCTGATGGTGGTCGCCACCTTTGCCTTCGGCGGGCTTGGCCTGCTGGTCGCCGGCACGCTACGGGCCGAGGTCACTCTGGCCGCGGCCAACCTGATCTGGCTGGTCCTGCTCTTCGCCGGCGGCATCGCGATACCGCTGGACAAGTTCCCCGACGGTGTGGCCCAGGTACTGCAGTATCTTCCCTCGGCGGCGCTCTCCGAGGGGCTGCACGCGGCGCTCGGTGATCCGAGTTCGTTCCCCGGAAGGGAACTGCTCACGCTCGTCATCTGGGCGGTCGTGGCCGTACCGGCTGCGGTGCACTGGTTCAAGTGGGAATGATTCGGCAACCGGCCACACTGCGCTGGCTGGCCTTCGCGTCCGTCGTCGCCAACGTCGGCATCGTCCTCACCGGCGGTGTCGTCCGGCTGACCAGCTCCGGCCTCGGCTGTCCCACCTGGCCGACCTGTACCGACTCCTCGCTTGTCCCCACGGCGGCGACGGCCGGTCACGGCCTCATCGAGTTCAGCAACCGGATGCTCACGTTCGTACTGGTGGTCATCGCGGTCTCCACCCTGGTTGTAGCCGTGCTCCAGCGCCGCGAGCGCGCCTTGGCCACGGTCGCGCTGCTCGGAATCCCGGCCCAGGCGGTGCTCGGAGGGATAACCGTGCTCACCGAGCTCAATCCGTGGGCGGTCGGTTGCCACTTTCTGCTCTCCATGGCTCTCATCGCTGTCACCTACACCCTCTGGTGGCGCCTGGACCATGCGGCGACCGAGGGATCAGACGCGGCACCCGACGACGGGGTGGGGGCCTCGGATCGATGGGCGGTGCTGCTGAGCCGCATCGTCGCGGTGGCCGTCCTCGCCGTCCTCGCTCTGGGCACCGTCGTCACCGGCAGTGGCCCGCACGCCGGAGACAGCCGGAACGGGCGCGTTCACCGCAATGGATTTGATCCGGCCGCGATGAGCCAGCTGCACGCGGACGCGGTGATGATCCTCATCGGCCTCACGATCGGTCTACTCATCCTGGTCGTCGCGCTGCGCCTGCGGTCTTCGGTGGTGGCGGCGGTCAAGTGGCTGCTCGTGATCGAACTGGCGCAGGGGCTGATCGGCTTCGTCCAGTACTTCACGCACCTGCCGGCGCTGCTGGTCGCGGTCCACATGCTCGGCGCCTGCCTCGTCTGGCTGGCGACGCTGCGCGTTCTCTATGCCCTGCGGGCGCCGGTGCGCACGCCGGTGACGCTCGAGCACCCGCGAGCGGTCGTCGCGGTCAGCTGAGCTGGCTGGCCAGGTGGATGAGGACCCCGACCAGAGCCCCCACCACGGTGCCGTTGATGCGAATGAACTGAAGATCCCGGCCGACCTGAAGCTCCAGGCGTCGTCCCGTCTCCTCGGCGTCCCACCGGGCGACCGTGCCTGAGATCAATTCGCCGATGTCGGCCGAATAGTGGGCCAGCACGTACTCGGTGGCTCTGCCGATCCCGTTGTCGACACGCTGCTGGAGGGCCTCGTCGTCGCGCAACGCCGCACCGCCCTTGAGGGTCAGCGCGACGACATTTCGGCGTAGCTCGGAGTCGGGGTTGCTCGCGTCGTTGAGGATCGAGGTCTTCAACCGCAGCCAGAGCGTGCCGAGCCAGCGGCGAACCTCCGGGTGCTCGAGCAACTGCAGCTTCGTCGCGTTCACCGACGCCGCCCTATCCGGATCCGTCCGCAGCGACTGGGCGTAGTCGCCGAGGTAGCGGTCGAACTGGGCCCGCAGTTCATGCGACTCGTTGCTGACGACGTCGGCCAGGAAGGACTGCAGGCCCCGGAAGAGCCGCTCGAAGACGCGGTCGTCCACCCAGTCCGGAATCCACTCCGGAGACTCCTGCGACAACCGCTCCCGAAATACCGACCGGTTCAGGTCCATGAAGCGCATCAGGCTGCGCAGCACGGTGGTCAGAGCGGCCTGGTGCTGCCCCTCGTCGCGGACCGCGTCGATGATCCGGGCCAGGGCCGGGGCCACGTCGATCTTGCGGACCTGCGCATCGACGAAGCTCGCCACCGCGGATTCGATCTCGTCATCGCGCAGCATGCCGGCCACGGCGGCGAGGATGGACGACGCCTCGTCGGCCACTCGCTCGGCGTGGATCGGTTCGGCCAGCCAGGCCCCGATCCGATGCGGCACCCGGGCCGCCTCCAGCCGCTGTCCGACCACGGCCGCGGTGAGGAAGTTCTGCTGAACGAAGGTCGCCAGTGACTCCCCGATCTGATCCTTCTTGCGCGGGATGATCGCGGTATGTGGGATGGGGATCCCGAGCGGATGACGGAACAGCGCGGTCACGGCGAACCAGTCGGCCAGACCGCCGACCATGGAGGCCTCAGCGGCGGCCTGCAGATAGCCCCACGCTCCCGTGCCGTCGCCGAGCCAGAGACAGACGGCGTAGACGACGGCACCGAAGACGAGCAGGCCGCCGGCGACCAATTTCATGCGACGAAGTGCCGTCCTCCGCTCAACGGAGGGCATCGGTAGCGACACGTCTGATCAGCCCGTGCGAAGTCGGGTCGACAACTCTGCGGCCAGCATGCCCAGAGCCTGCTCCCCGAACGCGAAGAAGAGCGACGGCTCGACCAGTTCGAGCTCGATGAGCTTCGGGCCGTCAGCACTGGGTAGCAGGTCGACGCGGGCGTAGAGCGGGTACTCGCCGTCACGGGAGCGCAACCACTGCAGGACCTGAGCCCCGACCGCCAACTCGGCCGGGGTGGCGACCGCGTCGCTGATCCGCTCGGTGTAGTAGAGCGGCGCACGATTGCCTGAGGTGCTCCCCTCACGCAGCGGGTTCGCCGCATCCGGTGGCAGCAGCGCGGCCTTCGTGATCGCGTGGCTGAACGTCCCGCCGAAATACAGCAGGGCTCGCTCGCCGGAGTCGTCCACTCCGCTGAGATAGGGCTGGATGAGGACGGTGCGCCCCGCACCGTGCAGCATCTGCACGTGGCTGCGGGCGGCGGCCAGGCCGTCTGGCGTCGCCGGGTCGAATCGGCCGGCGCCGACGGAGCCCGCGCCGACCGAAGGCTTGGCCACGAATTCGGTGTTCAGCCATTCCGCCTCGGTACCCGGAGGCGACCAGCTGGTCGGCACGATCGGGATGCCGGCGTCGGCCAGTTCACGGAGGTAGATCTTGTCCGAGTTCCAGCTCAGCAGGTCCAGCGGGTTCAGCAGCATCGGGCCGCGAGCGGCGACCGCGGCCGCCCAGCGCAGGAACTCGTCGCGTTTCGTGGTGTAGTCCCAGGTCGAACGAATCAGAATCGCGTGGAATCTCTGCCACAACACGCTCGGGTCATCCCACACCTGCCAGGTCGCGTCGAGGCCGACCGCGGCGAACGCCTCTACCAAGCCGGTGTCGTCGCTGTCACCGTCCGGTAACTCAGCGCAGGTGACGAGAGCGACGGGGAGAAGCGAAGGCGCGTCTGTTTCATTCATCACCTAATGATCTTAGTGAAGTCCGTGGACGGGGCGGCCAACGTGATGGCAGGATTCGGCCTTCACACGTTGGCGCGAGCTGTGGAGCACGATGGCGATTCCTGGGTGGTACCCCGATGCAACCGATCCGGCATATCTGCGGTATTTCGACGGCAATGCCTGGACGGCCGATCGTCAGCCGATCCCGACCGGGGCGCCGGTGAGCCCGCCGGTTGAGATGTTCCAGCCGCAGCTCCTGCAGCACGGCCCGTACGAGCAGTCGGAGAATCGCTACGAAACCCACTACGCCGGCGCCTACCCCAATCAGTACCAGATGCCCGCCTATCCGGCGGCCTTCGCTCCGCCGCCCTTCGCGCCGCCGCCGCCAGCCGCCGTCGCGGGCCGCCGCTCGCGCGCCCGGGTGTTCGGCAGCGTCGCCGTCGTCACGCTGCTGGTCGCCGGGCTCCTCACCGGTGGGTGGTGGTTCTTCATCCGTTCCAACGCTCCGACGCTCACCTACCAGGGCAAGTCGATCGATCAACCGGCACAGGTCCTGAACGACGCCCAGGCAAAGCTCAGCAACTACGTCGTCGCCCATCACGGCAACAAGAGCAGAGAGGCGCGATGCTACTTCGCTCTGGACAAGGTCCCGGCCGCCGACGCCAGAACGAGCGACGTCGATCATCGCACTTTCTGCGGGCCGGTGCTGTTCGCCGAAGGGGACACCAGCCAGGAATATTTGGCCTTCGAGCTGACGCCGCCTGCGCCCGGCGCGACTCATCTGAGCGTCTCCGCCTCCCCAATGCTGCCTGACGCGGAGTCAGTCCCGGCAACAGAACGTCTCGTACGACCGGACAGCAAGCGTCCGCCCAAGGGTTCGGGCGGAATCTCTGTGCCCGCTCCGCCGAAAGCGGCAGCCAACATCATCGTCTCGACCGACCTGGGGACGCAGACACTCCCGGACGCGCCCGCTAAGGCGGTCATCGGCAGCCTCTCCGGTGGCGTCAGACTTACCGTGCTGGGGAAGGTGAGTCACTTCGGAACCGGTGCGAACTCCTTCGGAGCCCCGGACGGACAGCAGCTCTACGCATTTCAGACGGCGGCAGCCTCCGGTCAGGAGGGTGACGAGGATCTGAGCAGCAAGCTCGGGATCTCTATCGACGGAGACCGAGCGCTGCCGCTGCCCCCGACCACCTACACGGACTATTACGTCGTCGCGGCGCCGGTCTCTGCGAAGTCTGTCGACTTGGTACTCAACGACGCGGGGGCGATGCAGACCGTCTCGCTGTTGGATGGATCGCCGGCCAGGACGAACGTGGCCCTCGCCCTGCGTGTGAACACCGAGGTGACCATCGGCAAATCGGCCGGGATCCCGATCCACTACGCGTATGCGGGGCAGTCCGCGTCGAGCACTTTGACCACGACCTTCACCTCGGCCAGTCTGTTCTACTGGGACACCTCCGAGAATGACGAGACACCCCCGGCCACGAATCTGGCCTACCTCTACGTGGAGATGACCTACTCGAGTCCGGACGACGCGGCCGGCGGTTACGGGTGGCCACCGGAGTACGTCACCGTCACGCCCGCCGGCGGCTCGCCGATTCGAGGAAAGAACATGTCGAGCGATCCGAAGCACAGGATCTACGACCTTTTCGTGGTGCCGGCCAACTTCACAACCGGAACGCTCACGATCGCAGGTGCCAAGACCGAGGACGGGGTCACAGGGACCGTCGTGACCCCGTATCGCCTGACCCTTTCGTTCCCGCCGGGGTAGCACCGCCGGTGACGTTGCTCGAACGCGGACGGCGTTACTCAGCTGGCGACGCGGGAGCTGGTATCGCCGAGCAGTTCGCTGCTCACCGAGATGGGACCGAAGCGCTCGACGGTGCCGCTGCCGGATTCGTCGTCGACCTCTGGAGTGGTCGGCACGGTGGCCGACATGGTGGCGAGAACGGTGCGCACGTTCGCCAACTGGGCGTTGATGCTGTCCCGGCGCTGGGCGGCGGCGGCCACCTCACGCTTGGCGTCGGCGCGGATGCGAGCGGCGCGCTCGACGGCGTCGGCGACGATCTGGTCGGCCCGCTGCTGGGCCTGCGCGGCGACCGCGGCGGCATCTCGCGCCGCTTCGGAGGCGGCGATGTCACCATCGGCGCGCAGCTTGGCAACGTGGGCCTGAGCGGTGGCCAATTCGCGTTCGGCGTCGCTTGCCCGTTCGGCCAGCAGTTTCTCGGCCGCGGCGCGGCGCTCGGCGAGGACCTGCTCGAGGTCAGCGGCGGCCTGCGCGGCCTGGGCGCGCTGCGCCTCGTGTAGCGAATCCGCCTCGTTGCGACGCGCGCTGGCCTGGCGTTCAGCGTCCTCAAGGAGCTGGGCCGACTTGCGCTGCGCCTCGGTCACCAGCCGGGTCGCCTCCCGCTCAGCGGTCGACCTGGTGCTGGCGGTATAGCTGTCGGCCTCGGCCTGCCGGGTCGCGCTGAGGGTCTCGATGGCGGCGAACTTCTCCTCCGCCTCGGCTGCGACCTTGGCGCGCCGCTCAGCCGCCTCCTCCTCGGCCAGACGCATGATCGTGCCGATGCGCTCGCCGAACTTCTCAAACGTTGGTTCCGGGACAACGATCGGCGCCGGCGCCGGCCGGGCCGCGGCGGCGTCCTCGGCGGCCTGCTTGGCGACCCGCACGGACTCCGCAAGTTCGTCGACGCGACGCTGCAGGTCCGCGATCTGCAGGTTGGCGGCACCGGAGTCAGCGGCGAGTTCCGCGACCCGACGGTCGACCTGAACGGGGTCGTAACCGCGCATAACGGTACGGAATCCAGGTGTTTGCTCGGACATGGTGCGCCTCGTCATCTCAGCGATTAGGTGGGATCGTGCTCCACCTACATCGGACGCAGACCAGGGAACCTGAGCCAACCGCGGCGGCAACGCGGGCTGGGCCTCCCACCAGACATCGCACCGTGGGCGTCGGGCCCGTCGGTCAGCGCACGAAGGTATCGAGAGCGAGCGCGACGAAGACGAAGGCCAGATAGCTGTTGGAGAGATGGAAGAGCTGCATCGCCTTCGGGTCCTGACCGCGCACCGTCCGGTGGTAGACGCGATGAGCCCCGAAGAGCAGCGCGACGCCGGCGAGCGCGGCCAGCACCCCGTACAGCCATCCGGTGGCCACCGGCCAGAGCAGCAGCGAGGTGATGACGGTGAGCCAGGCGTAGATGACGATCTCGGTCGCGACGCGCTTGGGCGTGGCGACAACCGGCAGCATCGGCACCCCGGCCCGCGCGTAGTCGTCGCGGTAGCGGATGGCCAGCGCCCAGAAATGCGGCGGGGTCCAGAAGAAGACGATTCCGAAGAGGATGAACGGCGCTGCGCTGAGCGAACCGGTCACCGCCGCCCAGCCGATGAGCACCGGCATGCACCCAGCGGCGCCACCCCAGACGATGTTCTGGGACGTCCGGCGCTTCAGCAGCATCGTGTAGACGATGACGTAGAAGAGGATGGCGGCTGCGGTCAACGCCCCGGCCAGCAGGTTCGTGGCCAGGGCCATCCCTACCACCGAGATCACGCCGAGCACGGTGCCGAAGATCAGCGCGCCACGCGGTGAGACGTCGTGCCGGGCGAGCGGCCGGTGTCCGGTGCGTCGCATCACGGCGTCGATGTCCCGATCGACGTAGCAGTTCAGAGCGTTGGCGCTACCAGCCGCGAGCGTTCCACCGACCAGGGTGACGAGGACGCACTGCCAGCTGGGAAGGCCACCGGCGGCGAGGATCATCGCCGGCACCGTCGTCACCAGCAGCAGTTCGATGATGCGGGGCTTCGTCAGGGCGACGTAGGCCTTGATCCGGGAGACGACGCGGTTGCCGTCGTGCGATGCCGGCCGGGCAGCGGCGAGCCCGGTGGCCCGATCGATGACATTCACCGGGGGGTCGTGCTGCGGGTCGAGTTGCGAAAACTCCCCTGCCCCCAGAGTGCTCGGATCCACCGGTGCCTGCGTCACGTGCTCAGAGTATCGGCTCCGCCTGAGTGCCAAGAGCCAGTGTCCGCTTCCAGGCCCGACTGGTGTCCACGATCACGTCGTCGGCCGTCCCGGACGACCGGCCGAGACGCCCCCGGTGCGCTGATAGCGAATGTTGGGCAAACAGTCTGTAACCGGTTGCAGGATGCTCTCCAGCTACGGACTACTCTGTTGGTGAGAGACCGGTCCCCCCATTTTGCCGGTCTGACATAACTGAGGCGCACCTGCGCCGGGATATATGGAGCGGTTGCGTTGTCTGATTCGTCATCTGAAGTTGTCGTCGCACACCCCAACTGGTGGAGCGAACTCGACACGAAATCCGTCGACACCGCGCGATTGCTCGCGGCGGACGCGGTGCAGAAGGTTGGCAATGGTCACCCCGGGACGGCGATGAGCCTGGCCCCCCTCGCGTACCTGCTTTTCCAGAAGGTTCTCACGCACAGTCCGTCGGATCCCAACTGGGTCGCGCGTGACCGCTTCATCCTCTCCAACGGCCACTCGTCGCTGACGCTGTACTGCCAGCTGTTCCTGGCCGGCTACGGGCTGGAGATCGACGACATCAAGGCACTGCGTACCTGGGGTTCGTTGACCCCGGGCCACCCGGAGCACGGGCACACGTTGGGTGTCGAGACCACCACCGGCCCGCTCGGACAGGGTGTGGGCAACGCGGTCGGCATGGCGATGGCGGCCCGCCGCGAGCGCGGCCTCCTCGACCCGGACGCCGAGGCCGGTCAGTCGATCTTCGACCACTTCATCTACGTCATCGCCGGCGATGGCTGCCTGGAAGAAGGCATCTCGAGCGAGGCCTCCAGCCTGGCCGGGCATCAGCAACTCGGCAATCTGATCCTCTTCTACGACGACAACCACATCTCGATCGAGGACGACACCAACATCGCGTTCTCCGAGGACGTCCTCAAGCGCTACGAGGCCTATGGGTGGCACGTCCAGCGGGTCGACTCCGGTGAAGACGTCACCGCCCTGGAGAAGGCGATCGCCAAGGCCAAGGCCGAGACGGTCCGCCCGTCGATCATCGCGGTGCAGACGATCATCGGCTGGCCGGCCCCGACCAAGCAGAACACCGGCAAGGCCCACGGCTCAGCGCTCGGCGTGGACGAGATCAAAGCCACCAAGGAGATCCTCGGATTCAACCCCGATGTCGACTTCCCCGTGTCGGCCGAGGTTCTCGAGCACACCCGGCTGGCCGTTCAGCGCGGCCGGGAGGCCCAGGCCGAGTGGCAGCCCAAGTTCGACGCCTGGGCCGCGGCCAACCCGGAGCGCAAGGCACTCTTTGACCGCCTGGTCTCCCGCACCTTCCCGGCCGGCTGGGACAGCGCGCTGCCGTCCTTCCCGACAGAGAAGGACGGTAAGCCGAATGCCATCGCCACGCGTGCGGCGTCGGGGAAGGTGCTCGACAGCCTCGCTCCAGTCCTCCCGGAACTCTGGGGCGGGTCGGCTGACCTGGCCGAGAGCAACAACACCACGATGACCGGCGAGCCGAGTTTCATCCCGGCCGTCCACCAGACCAAGGAGTGGACGGGCGGCCCCTACGGGCGGACGCTGCACTTCGGTATCCGCGAGCACGCGATGGGTTCAATCATGAACGGCATCACGCTGCACGGGGGCACCCGCGTCTACGGCGGCACCTTCCTCGTCTTCAGCGACTACATGCGCCCGCCGGTCCGCTTGGCCGCGCTGATGAAGCTGCCGACGATCTACGTCTGGACGCACGATTCGATCGGTCTCGGCGAGGATGGCCCGACGCATCAGCCGATCGAGCACCTGGCTGCGCTGCGGGCCATTCCCGGGCTGGACGTGGTTCGCCCGGCTGATCCGAACGAGACGGTCGTGGTCTGGAAGACCATCCTGGAGAAGAACGACCGTCCGCACGCCCTGGCCCTGAGCCGACAGGCCCTGCCAGTGCTGGACGCGGCGAAGGTGGCCAACGCCAGCAAGGGTGGCTACATCCTGGAGGAAGCCTCCGAGGGAATGGCCAAGGTCATCCTGATCGCCACCGGCTCCGAGGTGTCGCTGGCTCTGGAGGCCCGTACCCGGCTGGAGGCCGACGGCTTCCCGACCCGGGTCGTCTCGATGCCGTGTATCGAATGGTTCAACGAGCAGCAGGCGTCCTACCGCCAGCTGGTGCTGCCGCCCGACATCCGGGCCCGGGTCAGTGTCGAGGCCGGCATCTCGCAGGGCTGGCGCGAGCTCGTCCGTGACGGTGGCGAGATTGTCAGCATCGACCACTTCGGGGCCAGTGCCGCCGCGCCGGTGCTCTTCGAGCAGTTCGGCTTCACCCCCGACCGCATCGTCGCCGCGGCCCACGCCGCGCTCGAGCGCGCCGGCGACATCACCGGCACCACCACCGGAAACTGACCCATCCCCATCCCCCAACCGGCTTCCACAGCTCTCGCCGAAGACCGAACACCCTTAGGAGTTCACATGACAGACGCACTGGCGGATCTCTCCGCGGCAGGCGTATCGATCTGGCTCGACGACATCAGTCGCGATCGACTCAAGACCGGCAACCTCAAGCAGCTCATCGACGACAACCACGTCGTCGGCGTCACCAGCAACCCGACTATCTTCCAGAAGGCGCTCTCGCAGGGCGATGCCTACGACGGTCAGGTGAAGGATCTGGCCGTTCGCGGCGTGTCGCTGGAGGAGGCCGTTCGCTTCATCACCGCCTACGACATCCGTTGGGGCTGTGACGTGATGCGCCCGGTCTACGACGCCAGTGGTGGCCAGGACGGACGTGTCTCACTCGAGGTCGATCCGCGGCTGGCCAACGACACGGAGAAGACGTCCGCCGAGGCGAGCGCACTCTGGTGGCTGGTGGATCGTCCCAACCTGATGATCAAGATCCCGGCCACCAGGGCCGGCCTGCCGGCTATCACTGAGGCCACTTCGCAGGGCATCAGCGTGAACGTGACCCTGATCTTCTCGCTGGAGCGCTACGACGCCGTCATGGCGGCGTACATCGACGGCCTGGAGAAGGCCAAGGCCAACGGGGTCGACCTCTCCACCATTCACTCGGTCGCCTCCTTCTTCGTCTCCCGGGTCGACACCGAGATCGACGCCCGGCTCGAGAAGATCGGCACTCCGCAGGCGCAGGCGCTGCGCGGCCAGGCTGCCGTCGCCAACGCCCGGCTGGCCTACCAGCGCTTCGAAGCGGTCTTCTCCACCGACCGCTGGAAGGCGCTCGCGCAGGACGGTGCCAACAAGCAGCGCCCGCTCTGGGCCTCGACCGGCGTCAAGGACCCGAACTACTCCGACACGATGTACGTGACCGACCTGGTCGCTCCGGAGACGGTGAACACCATGCCGGAGGCCACCCTGCACGCGGTCGCCGATCACGGCGTCATCGGTGGCGACACCATCACCGGCGAGTACGACTCGGCGGCCAAGGTGCTGGCCGATCTGGCGGCCGCCGGCATCGATTACGACGACGTCGTCAACCTGCTGGAGGTCGAGGGCGTCCAGAAGTTCGAGGACGCCTGGAAGCAGCTGCTCGACGGTGTGCAGGCCGCGCTCGACGCTGGGGCATAGTTCAACGGCAGGGCCAGTTCGACGGCTGGCCCAGCTCAAATCACCCGCTGGTCGATGCCGGCCCACCGTCGGCAACACAGCGGCAACATCCACCTGGGAATGTCCGTTCGGGCGCAAACCCGACGGGCTTCGCAGGGCGCGACCGACAGATCCCGACCGATCCGTACTAGGAGATTTGGTGAGCGAACCAAGTTCAGCCGCTGGGGTAGCAATTCCGGAGGCTCCGGCGGCGACACCACCGACGCAGCTGCCCGGCCGTACGGCCCACGGCAATCCGCTGCGCGATGCCACTGACCGTCGCCTGCCTCGGGTCCCCGAGCCGTGCGCGTTGGTGGTCTTCGGCGTCACCGGTGACCTCTCCCGCAAGAAGCTGCTGCCGGCGATCTACGACCTGGCCAACCGTGGACTCCTCCCGACCGACTTCGTCCTGCTCGGCTTCGCCCGGCGTGACTGGGGCGACGGAGACTTCGAGAGCCTGGCCCGCAAGTCGGCCCAGGAGCACGCCCGCACCCCGTGGAGTGAGGAGGTGTGGAGCCGGGTCTGCAACAACATCCGCTTCGTGCCCGGCGCCTTCGACGACGACGAGGCCTTCGACACGCTGAAGGAGACCCTCGATGACCTCTGTGCCACGCACGGCATCAGGGGCAACGCCGCCTTCTACCTCTCCATCCCGCCGAGCATGTTCCCGATCGTGCTCAAGCAGATGGAGCGCACCGGCATGGCCAGCAACGAGCTCAACGGCGGCTGGCGCCGGGTCGTCGTCGAGAAGCCGTTCGGTCACAACCTGGAGAGCGCCCTCGAACTGAACAAGCTGGTGGACGACGTCTTCACGGCCGAGGACGTCTTCCGCATCGACCACTACCTCGGCAAGGAGACGGTCCAGAACATCCTGGCCCTCCGCTTCGCCAACCAGCTCTTCGAACCGATCTGGAACTCCAACTACGTCGATTCGGTGCAGATCACGATGGCCGAGGATGTCGGCATCGCCGGCCGGGCCGGTTTCTACGACGCCACCGGCGCCGCCCGCGACGTGCTGCAGAACCACCTGCTGCAGCTCCTGGCCCTCTTCGCCATCGAGGAGCCGGTGGAGTTCTCGCCGGAGTCGATTCAGATCGAGAAGATAAAGGTTCTCCGGGCGATCTCGTTGCCGGCCGACCTGGAGTCCTACGCCATCCGTGGTCAGTACGACCAGGGCTGGCTGGCCGGTGAGCGAGTGCTCGCCTACCGGGCTGAGAAGGACGTCCCGGCCGACTCGAAGACCGAGTCCTATGCGGCGGTCCGTCTGGGCATCGAGACACGCCGCTGGGCCGGGGTGCCGTTCTACCTGCGCACCGGCAAGCGTCTGCCGCGACGGGTCACCGAGATCGCGATCATGTTCAAGAAGGCCCCACACCTTCCGTTCAGCCGCACCGACACGCAGGAGCTGGGGCACAACCAGCTCGTCGTGCGGGTCCAGCCCGACGAGGGACTGACGCTGAAATTCGGCTCCAAGGTGCCGGGTAGCGCGATGGAGGTCCGGGATGTGGCGATGGACTTCCTCTACGGCGAGGCGTTCACCGAGTCCTCCCCCGAGGCCTACGAGCGACTCATCCTCGACGTGCTGATCGGGGATGCCACGCTCTTCCCCCGCAACTCCGAGGTTGAGGCATCCTGGCGGGTCATCGACCCGCTGGAGGCGTTCTGGGAAGGCCAGCAGCCGTGCCTCTACCGGGCCGGCGAATGGGGCCCTAAAGAGGCGGACGAGATGCTGGCCCGTGACGGCCGGGCCTGGCGGCGACCGTGATCGCCGCATCCGACAACGTGGCAACCCGCAAGCAGGCTTGTAACGACAGGAGCACCCGGTGACGACACTCTGGGACACGACTGGCACCGCGATCATCAAGGCTCTGGCTGCCGAGCGCCGCAACGGCGGCGCGGTGACCAGCGGAAACGCGCTGACGCTGGTCATCGTGGTCGACGAGGCGGACGTCGCCGAGGTGGAGGCCGCCGTGACGATCGCCGCGAGCAAGCACCCGATGCGGATGCTATTGGTGATCCGCCGACAGATCGAGGCGCCCGTCCCGCGGCTGGACGCCGAGGTGTTGATGGGTGGACGTCTCGGCCCGGGCGAGGCCGTCGTGATGCGTATGTACGGTCGCCTGGCGCTGCACGCCGAGTCAGTGACCCTGCCGCTGCTGGCCCCGGACGCACCCGTCGTCACCTGGTGGTTCGGGGCCCCGCCGGACCGGATCTCCTACGATCCGCTGGGTGTCTTCGCCGACCGCCGCATCACCGACGTGTCGCGAGCCGATGACCGGGTCGCCGCCCTGCGCCAGCGGGCCAGCGACTTCGCGCCCGGTGACACCGATCTGGCCTGGACCCGCGTCACCGGCTGGCGGGCGGCCCTGGCGTCGGCCTTCGACGGCACCGACGACACCGCCGTAGCCGCCACGGTGGAGGGCGACGACTGCGATCCGTCGACTCTGCTGCTGGCCGGCTGGCTCTCATCGCGTCTGGGCTTCTACGTTCCGGTGCGCAAGGTGGCCGGTCGGGCTATCAGCAAGGTCAGCATTCAACTCAGCGCCGGCACCTCGATCAACGCGCTGCTGGACGGTTCCCGCCTGGTGCTGCGCCGCGACAACCAGCCAGAGTCGATCGCCCCGTTCGCCGAGCGCTCACTCGGTGAGTTGCTGGCCGAGGAGCTGCGCCGTCTCGATGAGGACCATGTCTTCGCTGAGGCGCTGGGTGCGGTCTGTGGCGTCAGTGGCCTGCAGCAGCGACCGCGCCACCGCGTCCACATCTGGAGCGACCCGGCGATGGCCGACCCGCCGGCGAGCGTGGGCTGACTGCGATGGCCGCCGATCCCGAAACCGTGATCGAAGCCTCGGCCGAGGCCCTGGCCCGCAGTACCGCCGCGCGTACGCTGGCCGCGCTGGCCGCGGCCCAGGATGCACGCCCACTGGCCCATCTGGTCGTCACCGGTGGGTCGATTCTGGAGAACGTGCTCTCCGAGATGCAGAGTTCACCCGAGCGCGACAGCGTCGACTGGAGTCGGGTCGCCCTCTGGTGGGGTGACGAGCGCTTCGTGGCCTCGGACTCCGACGACCGCAACGACAAAGTCGCCTTCGCGAAGTTCTTCAGCCATGTCCCTCTCGCCGAGCCGAACATCCATCGCATGCCATCCACAGACGGCCCGTGGGGCGAAGATGTGGCGGCCGGGGTCGCGGCCTACGCCGGAGAACTGGCCGCCGCGGCATCGGACGGGGAGGACGTTCCCCGCTTCGACGTGGTGCTCCTCGGCGTCGGACCGGACGGACACTGCGCCTCCCTCTTCCCGGGTGCGCCCGGGGTCTATGAGACGGAGCCCGCCGTCATCGCGGTGCACGACTCCCCCAAGCCGCCGCCGACACGCACTTCGCTGACCTTTCGCGGGCTCGGCGCGGCCAACGAGATGTGGGTGATCGTGGCCGGCGCGGGCAAGGCCGACGCCGTCAAGGCCGCGCTGGGTGGGGCCGACCGGGCTCAGATCCCGTCGGCCGGAGCCCGCGGACGGGTACACACGCTGTGGCTACTCGACGAGGCCGCGGCGTCCGGGCTCACTCACTAGCTCTCGCCACTCGCCGCGGCTGGCTCCCCGCCCGGTTCGCGGGCGGCGAGCTGCCGATCGAGAACCCGGTCGGTCAGAGGTTCTTGTAGAGCAGACCCAGGCCGATGATGGTGATGGCCCAGACGATCCCCAGGATCACGGTGATCCGGTCGAGGTTGCGCTGCAGCACCGAGGAGCCGGAGACGTTGGAGTAGAACGAGCCCCCGAACATCGACGAGAGGCCGCCGCCCTGGCCTCGGTGCATCAGGATCAGCACGATCAGCACCAGGCTGGTGGCGATGAGCAGCAGGGAGAGGGCAAAAATCATGGTGAAGAACCGGCCTTAACAGATGTGCTGACGGAGATTTAGCAGCGGAGCAGGGCTAGCCTACCTGGCGAACCGCAGAGAACCCTACCCAGCAGCCGTCGGCGCGGCTGCGGGAGCGGGCTGACCGGCCGCGATGCAGATGGCAGCGAACTCATCGGCGTCGATGCTCGCGCCCCCGACCAGGGCCCCGTCGACGTCGACCTGAGCGAGGATCTCGGCCGCGTTGGCCGCCTTCACCGACCCGCCGTAGAGAACTCTGACCCCGGCGGCGACCTCCTTCGAGTACAGCCGGGCCAGCTCGATCCGGAGCGCGGCGCAGACCTCCTGGGCGTCGGCCGGGCTCGCGACCCGTCCGGTCCCGATCGCCCAGATCGGCTCGTAGGCGATCACAATGCCGGCGGCGGCTTCGGCGTCGATGCCGTCCAGCGCGGCGGCCAACTGGCTGGTGCAGTGCGAGATGTGGGTCTCGTCGTCACGAACCTCCAGCGGCTCACCCACGCAGAGGATCGGGACCAGTGAGTTGCGCAGCGCTGCCTTCACCTTGCTGTTCACCACGGCGTCGGTCTCGGCGTGGTATTCACGCCGCTCGCTGTGGCCGACGGTCACATATCCGCAGCCCAGCTTGCTCAGCATCGGGCCGGCAATGTCACCGGTGTACGCCCCGGAGTCAACCGGTGAGAGATCCTGCGCGCCGTGCTTGATGAGCAGCCGATCACCGTCGATCAGCGTCTGCACACTGCGGATGTCGACGAACGGTGGCAGCACGATCACGTCGACTGCTTTGAGCTGGTCTTCGCTGAGGCTGAAGGCCAGCTTCTGCACGAGGGCGATGGCCTCGAGGTGATTCAGGTTCATCTTCCAGTTGCCGGCGATGAACGGCGTACGGGCCGCGACCTTGGTGCTCACGCGAGCACCTCGACGCCGGGAAGTGCCTTCCCCTCAAGGAACTCCAGCGAAGCGCCACCGCCGGTCGAGATGTGCCCGAAGGCCGTCTCGTCCAGGCCGAGGGCGCGGACCGCGGCGGCGGAATCGCCACCGCCGACCACCGTGAGACCCGGTGCGGCCGAGACCGCCTCGGCAACTCCCTTGGTGCCGGCGGCGAAGGGGGCCAGCTCGAAGACACCCATCGGCCCGTTCCAGAAGACCGTCTGGGCGTCGGTCAGCGCCGCAGCGAAGGTGGCCACGGACTTCGGGCCGATGTCCAGACCGAGGGTGTCGGCCGGAATCTGGCCCGCGTCCACCGTCTGGATGTTCGCGTCCGCCGCGAAGGCGTCGGCCACCACGATGTCGCTCGGGAGCAGGATCTTGTCGCCACTGTCAGCCAGCAATTGCCGGCAGGTCTCGATCTGGTCGGCCTCCAGCAGCGACTTGCCGACCTCGTAGCCCTGCGCCGCGAGGAAGGTGAAGCACATGCCGCCGCCGACGAGAAGCTTGTCGACCTTGGGGAGCAGCGACTGGATCACCGCCAGCTTGTCACTTACCTTGCTTCCGCCGAGGACGACGACGTACGGGCGGGCCGGCTCTTCGGTGAGACGCCGCAGCACGACCAGCTCATCGCGGACCAGGTTGCCGCAGAACGCCGGCAGCATTGTGGCGATGTCATACACCGACGCGTGCTTGCGGTGCACCGCGCCGAAGGCGTCGTCGACGTAAGCACCCTGCGGCGCGTCCTCGCCCTCGCCGTCGGTGAGGGTGGCCAGGGCACGGGCGAACTCAGCCCGATCAGCGTCGTCCTTGCTCGTCTCACCCGCGTTGAAGCGGACGTTCTCGAGCAGCAGCAGTTCACCGTCGGCGAGATCATCGGCCATCAGCCGGGCACTCTCCCCCACCGTGTCGAGGGCGAACTTCACCGGGCGTCCGAGCAGCTGAGCCAACCGGTCGGCCACCGGGCGGAGTGAGTACTTCTCCTCCGGGGCCCCCTTGGGACGCCCTAGATGCGCGGTCACCAGCACTCTGGCCCCGGCGTCGAGCAACGCGGTGAGGACCGGAAGGGAGGCCCGGATACGGCCGTCGTCGGTCACGACGGGTGGTTCGTCCTTGCTCAGCGGGACGTTGAGGTCGGATCGAACCAGAACCCGTCGACCGGCGACACCGTCGGCGAGTAGATCATCGAGCGTGCGCAAGATATATCGACTTTCTAGTCGGAGACGCTGTGGCGAGCTGGTCGGAGAATGACGAGATCGTCGCAGGTGCTAGAGCGAGGACCCGACGAGGGTCGTGAGGTCGACCAGCCGGTTGGAGTAGCCCCACTCGTTGTCGTACCAGCCGACCACCTTGACCTGGTTGCCGATGACCTTGGTCAGCTCCGCGTCGAAGATGCACGACGACGGGTCGGTCACGATGTCGGAGGAGACGATCGGGTCCTCGGTGTAGGTGAGGTAACCCTTGAAGGGGCCATCGGCCGCGGCCTTGTAGGCGGCCTTGATCTCGGCCACCGTCGGCGTGGAGCGGACGGTGACGGTGAGGTCGGTCGCCGAGCCGGTCGGGACCGGAACGCGCAGCGCGTAGCCGTCGAGCTTTCCCTTGAGATTCGGCAGGACGAGGCCGATGGCCTTCGCGGCGCCGGTGGAGGTCGGGACGATGTTGATCGCGGCGGCGCGGGCGCGGCGCAGGTCCTTGTGCGGGGCGTCCTGCAGGTTTTGGTCCTGCGTGTAGGCGTGAATCGTGGTCATCAGACCCTGCTCGATGCCGAAGGCGTCGTCCAGGACCTTGGCCAGCGGGCCCAGGCAGTTCGTGGTGCACGAGGCGTTGGAGATGATCGTGTGAGCGGCCGGGTCGTAGTCCTCGTGGTTGACGCCCATCACGATCGTCACGTCTTCGTTGCTGGCCGGCGCCGAGATGATGACCTTCTTGGCCCCACCCTCGACGTGCACCCGGGCCTTGTTGGCGTCGGTGAAGATGCCGGTCGACTCGATCACCACATCGGCGCCGACGGATGCCCACGGCAGTGCGGCGGGGTCACGCTCGGCGAAGACCTTGATGGCCTTGCCGCCGACGATGATCTCGTCCGCAGTGGTGGTCACTTCGGCGTCGAGACGCCCAAGGATCGTGTCGTACTTGAGCAGGTGAGCCAGCGTGGCGACGTCGGTGAGATCGTTGACCGCCACGATCTCGATGTCAGCTCCAGCCGCGCGAGCGGCACGGAAGAAGTTGCGTCCGATACGGCCGAAACCGTTGATGCCCACACGTACTGTCACAGTTTTTGCTCCCCTAGATGCGAGTCGTTCCTAGCCGGACTCAGGACGGTCCGGTTTGCGCATAGCCTATCGAACCTAGGGAGCATCCAGCCCACCGCGTGGTTACTCGCCGGTCAAGGTCCGAGCATCTCCGGGGTGACGGCGGATTCGGTGTCCGGGATGCCGAGGTCGCTGGCCCGTTTGTCAGCCATCGCGAGCAGGCGGCGGATCCGACCGGCAACGGCATCCTTGGTCATCGGCGGATCGGATAGCGCGCCGAGTTCCTCCAGTGAAGCCTGCTTGTGCTCCAAGCGCAGCCGTCCGGCTTGCAGCAGGTGTTCCGGCGCGTCGTCGGCCAGTATCTGCATCGCCCGATCAACCCGGGCGCCGGCGGCGACCGCGGCGCGGGCGGAGCGACGCAGGTTGGCGTCGTCGAAGTTGGCCAGCCGGTTCGCGGTCGCCCGCACTTCGCGACGTAGGCGCCGCTCCTCCCAGGCCAGCACACTCTCGTGGGCGCCGATGCGGGTGAGCAGCGCACTGATCGTGTCGCCGTCGCGGACCACGACTCGGTCGTATCCGCGAACCTCACGCGCCTTCGCGGAGACACCCAGGCGACGGCCGATGCCGACGAGGGCGAGTGCGGCCTCGGTGGAGGGGCAGGTGATCTCAAGCGAGGAGGCGCGTCCGGGCTCGGTCAGTGATCCGTGGGCCAGGAACGCACCGCGCCAGGCCGCCTCGGCGTCCCCGATGCCGCCGGAGACCACGTGATGGGGAAGCCCGCGGACCGGACGGCCACGCAGATCGACCAGGCCCGATTGACGAGCCAATCCCTCGCCGTCCTTGGTGACCCGGACGAGGTAACGGCTGCCCTTACGCAGCCCGCCTCCGGCGACGATCTGCACCTCCGAACCGTGCCCGAAGATCTCCGCGATCTCCTTGCGTAACCGTCGGGCCACCGAGCCGGTGTCCAGTTCGGCCTCGATGACGATGTGCCCGCCGATGAGATGGAGGGCACCGGCGAAACGAAGCATCGTGGCGATCTCCGCCTTGCGGGAGGTGGTCTTGGCAACTGTGACGCGACTCAGCTCATCCTTGACCGCTGCGGTCATCGCCATTCGTCGTTCCTCACTGATCGTCACTTTCGCGTCTAGACGTTACTGCGTTGATGGCCTCACGATAGGCCTCACCCAGACGCTTTGGATCGTGTTCGGCACCGTTTTCGTTTGCCGCGATGTCTGACATTACGAGATCAGAACCGGTTCTAGTTGAAAACGCAACCAGCGCGGCCGGATCCAATACTGAATTGCGATCGGCGACGACGGCGTCGATGCGAAGATTGTCGTGATGCTCGTAGAGCGTTCGCAGTAGCTCCTCGGGTGAGAACCCGTCGGTCTCGCCGGCTTGCGGAACCAGATTCACCGCGACGATCACGATCGCTTCAGTGCGGGCGAGTGCGTCGCCGAGTTCACGCAGCAAAAGATGCGGGATCACGCTGGTGAACCATGATCCGGGGCCGAGCACGACGACATCGGCCGTGCGCACGGCGTCGACCGCCGGAGCGCAGGCCGGGGCGCCGGGAGGCAGCAACTGGATGCTGCGGACGCGGCCCGGAGTGGCCGCGATCGAGGACTGCCCACGAATCTTGCGGGTCCGCAATGGGTCCGAGGGGTCGAAGCGATCAACCACCGCGACCAGATCCAGCGGTACCGGACTCATCGGTAGGACCCGACCGGTGGCCGAAACCATCGACGCGACCTGCGCCAACGCGACGACGGAATCCCCGGACTTCTCGAAGAGGCCGGAGAGGATCAGATTCCCCACCGGATGTCCGGCCAGGGCTCCGTCGCCCCCGAGCCGATGCTGCAGCAGTTCGGTCCAGTCAGGGTCGCCCTCCCGGCGGTTGGCCAGGGCAACCAGGGCCATTCGCAGGTCACCTGGGGGAAGAATCCCCAGCTCGCGCCGGATACGCCCCGACGAGCCGCCGTCGTCAGCGACGGTCACGATCGCGGTGACGTCCTCGGTCAGATGCCGCAGAGCGCTGAGCGTCGCGTGCAGGCCGTGTCCGCCGCCCAGCGCGACCGCCTTGATTTGGCGTTGGGTCATCGATCGCTCGCCGGCCCAGTCGTGATTTCTCTATTCACGGCCGAGGTCCCGATTCACGACCGTCGCCCGCACGCCCAGGTCGTGCAGTCGATCGGCGAACTGCTGGGCCATCACTACAGAGCGGTGCTTCCCGCCGGTGCAGCCGACGGCGAGCGTCAGGTAGTGCTTGCCCTCCCGCCGGTAACCGGCACCGATGATCTCGAGAATCGCGCTGTACCGGTCGATAAAGTCCGTCGCGCCCTCCTGGGCAAGGACGTAGTCGCGGACCTCGGTGTCCTGGCCGGTCAGTTCGCGAAGCTCGGGAATCCAGAACGGATTGGGGAGAAATCTCACGTCGACCACCAGGTCGGCATCGACCGGCAGCCCGTACTTGAAACCGAAGGAGACGACGGTGGCTCGCAGCGCGGGAACCCCGTCCAGATCGCCGCCGCTGGCGAAGGCCCGCTCGATGGCCCGACGCAACTCGTGCACCGAACGATCGCTGGTGTCCAACACCAGATCGGCCTCGCCCTTGAGCCCCTCGAGAATCTGCCGCTCGGCCCGGATCCCCTCGCTCAGACGCCCGTCGCCCTGCAGCGGATGGGCACGCCTATTACTTTCGAACCGGCGAACCAACACCTCGTCGCGGGCGTCGAGGAAGAGCACCCGGGGCCGCAGCCCGCGGTTGGCCAGGTCGATGATGACACCGCGTAGATCGGAGGAGAAGGCCCGTGAGCGCACGTCCATCACGACTGCGATCCGGGTGACCGCGCCCTGCGTACGACTTCCCAGCTCCACCATCGTCGCGACCAACTCCGGCGGAAGGTTGTCGACGACGAAGTAGCCCAGGTCCTCCAGGCACTTCGCTGCGGTGCTACGTCCGGCGCCGCTCAGCCCGGTGACGACCACTGTCTCCAGCGCACCGCGGTCGTGAGGTTCCTCCTCGGGGGCATCGTCGGGTTGGTCGTCCAGCTGATCCTGCGGCGTATCGGTGTCACTAGTGGGGGTCACAGCGGTGATTATTCGCTATCCAGCACTTCACCGGTGGTTACGTTGATCGCCGGTTGACGATCGATGGCCGTTCGGGCTAGCGAGGCGACCACGGCCTCGGCCGTCTGAGGCCCGATTCCCGGGACCTGACTGATCTCGGCCGCATCGGCGGCGCGGAGCTTTCGCAACGATCCGAAGTGGGTCAGGAGTGCCTTTCGGCGTGTCTCCCCCAATCCGGCGATGCCGTCCAGAGCGGAGACGGTCATCGACTTCGAACGCTTCTGCCGGTGGTAGGTGATCGCGAACCGGTGCGCCTCGTCGCGCACCCGCTGCAGGAGGTACAGCCCCTCAGAAGTGCGCGGGAGGATAAGGGGATAAGCCTCGTTGGGTACCCACACCTCCTCCAGTCGTTTGGCCAGGCCGACGAGGGCGATGTCGTCGATACCGAGGTCGTCGAGCACGGCCTGGGCGGCGGCGACCTGCGGTGCGCCGCCATCCACGACTAGAAGGTTCGGTGCGTAGGCGAACTTCCGGGGACGGCCCGTGACCGGGTCGATCCCGATCGCGTCGGGTGTCTCGTTGCCGTCGGCCGACGGGTCGGGGGCGACCTGCTCGTCGAGGTAGCGGGCGAAGCGGCGGCGAGTCACCTCGGCGATCCAGTCGGTGTCGCCGGTGCCGGTGCGCATCGCGAACCGCCGGTATTCACTGCGACGGGCCAGACCGTCTTCGAAGACGACCATGCTGGCCACCACGTCGCTGCCTTGAACGTGGCTGATGTCGAAACACTCGATACGCAGCGGCGCATCGGGCAGATCCAGCGCCTCCTGCAGTTCCGCCAACGCGAGCGATCGGGCGCTCAGGTCGGAGGCCCGCTTGAGCTTGTGCTGCGTGAACGACTGGGCGGCGTTCCGCTCGACGGTCTGCATCAGCGCACGCTTGTCACCACGCTGCGGCACCCGGAGCGAGACCCGGCTGCCGCGTCGCTCGCTGAGCCATTCGGTGAGGGCGTCAACGTCATCTGGGACCTCAGGCACCAGCACTTCACGGGGGATCCCGGCCCCGTCGGCCCCGTCGGCGTCGTCGCCGTAGAACTGCGTGATGAACTGTTCCACGAGGTCAGCGGTGGTCACCGCCTCGTCAATTGCCGAGACCTTGTCGATGACCCAACCGCGCTGGCCGCGAACCCGGCCGCCGCGCACGTGGAACACCTGTACCGCGGCCTCGAGCTCGTCCTGGGCGAACGCCACCACATCGGCGTCGGTGCCATCGCCGAGCACCACCGCCTGCTTCTCCAAGGCCCTTCGCAGGGCGTTCAGATCGTCGCGTAGCCGGGCGGCCCGCTCGAACTCCTGCTCGGCGCTAGCCTCGTTCATGCTCCGCTCCACCCGCCGCATCATCGACTCGGTGCGGCCGGCCATGAAGTCACAGAAATCGTTGACGATCTCGCGATGTTCGTCGGCCGAGACCCGGCCGACACAGGGTGCGCTGCACTTTCCGATGTAGCCGAGCAGGCAGGGGCGGCCGACCGCGGTCGCACGCCGGAAGACGCCGGCCGAGCAGGTACGAGCCGGAAAGACCCGCAGCAGCAGGTCCAGCGTCTCGCGGATGGCCCACGCGTGGGAATACGGGCCGAAGTAACGGACACCCTTGCGCTTCGGCCCCCGCATCACCTGAAGGCGCGGATACTCCTCATGCAGGGTGACGGCGAGCGACGGGTAGGACTTGTCGTCGCGGTAGCGGACGTTGAACCTCGGGTCGTACTGCTTGATCCAGGTGTACTCGAGCTGCAGCGCCTCAACCTCGGTGCTCACCACCGTCCACTCGACGCTGGCCGCCGTCGTCACCATCTGCCGGGTGCGCGGGTGGAGGGCCGAGAGGTCGGCGAAGTAAGAGTTCAGCCGTTGGCGAAGGCTCTTCGCTTTTCCCACATAGATGACTCGGTGCAGGTCATCGCGGAACTTGTAGACGCCAGGCTCCACCGGAATGGTGCCGGTGGCCGGTCGGTAAGTCGAAGGGTCAGCCACACTCGCAAGCCTAGCTACTGCCACCGACTGAGGTATCGGATCTGCGGTCGGTTGCGGCGTCTACTTCGTACTGGTCGATCTCCTTCAGCAGTGACTGCTGCCCCGGCTGATCCAGAAACGAGTAGCGCACCGCCGCCCGGGCGAGATTCGTCACCCCGGCGGCATCCAGTCCGAGCAGCTGCGCGGCCACCGAATACTCCTGGTTGAGGGTGGTCGAGAACATCGGAGGATCGTCGGAGTTGATGGTGACGGGAACGCCGGCCGCCACAAGTGCCGGTAGCGGGTGCTCGGCCAGCGAGGGAACCGACCGGGTACAGACGTTGGAGGTCGGGCAGACCTCGAGCGGAATGTCGTGCTCGATGAGGTAATCCATCAGCGCCGGGTCGCCGGCCGCGGCGATGCCATGGCCGATTCGCTCGGCGCCCAGATAGCGCAACGAGTCCCAGATGCTCTCCGGCCCGGTCGATTCGCCGGCGTGCGGCACGCTGTGCAGCCCAGCGGCCCGGGCGGCGGTGAAGTACGGCTCGAACTGGGGTCGCGGCACGCCGATCTCCGGGCCGCCGAGGCCGAAACTGATCAACCCGGCCGGGCGATTACGCAACGCGACATCGAGGGTCACGTCCGCCGACGGCAATCCGGCCTCCCCGGGGATGTCGAACGACCACCGCAGCTGGATACCGAAGTCTCGGGCTGCCCGCTCACGAGCATCCTCGATCGCATCGCAGTAGTCCTGGGCGGCGATCCCCCGGGCAATCGAGGAATACGGCGTGAGCGTCAGCTCGGCGTACCGGACGCTCTGCGCGGCGAGATCGCGGGCGACCCCGTGGGTGAGGGTCCAGATGTCCTCCGGGGTACGAATGAGGTCGACGACCGAGAGGTACACCTCGATGAAGTGCGCAAAATCGGTGAAGGTGAAGTACGAGGCCAGCAACTGTTCGTCGGCCGGCACCGGCGTCGAACCCTCGTGACGGGCCGCGAGCTCGGCGACGATCTGCGGCGAGGCCGAGCCGACATGGTGGACGTGTAGCTCGGCCTTGGGTAGGCCGGCGATGTACGGGTCGAGGCCGCTCCCGCCCTCAGGGCCGGGCGACAGGCGACCGGATGGACTGGTCTCCAATTGGGGCTCCTGTGTCACGCCTACACCGCCGCCTTTGCCTTGCGAGTGGTCGTCGGTTTGGGGCGCGTCGACTCACTCCGGGCCGCCACCGCGCGCGCCGCCGGGCGGCGGGTGCTGGCGGTACGAGCGGTCGACCCAGCCTGACCCGGATTCAGAATCTCAGCCAGGTATCGCCCGGTATGCGACGCCGCGACCCCGGCTACCTCCTCCGGTGTGCCCTGAGCGACCACGGTGCCACCGCCGGCGCCGCCCTCCGGGCCCATGTCGATGATCCAGTCGGCCGTCTTGATGACATCGAGATTGTGTTCGATCACCAACACGGAATTCCCCTTCTCGACCAGCGACTGCAGGACACCCAGCAATTTATTGACGTCCTCGAAGTGCAGGCCGGTGGTCGGCTCGTCGAGGACATAGATCGTGCGCCCGGTGGAGCGTTTCTGGAGTTCCGCGGCCAGCTTCACCCGCTGCGCCTCGCCACCGGAGAGGGTCGGCGCCGGCTGACCCAGGCGGACATAACCAAGTCCCACATCGACCAGAGTGTCGAGGTGCCGGCTGATCCGGCTGATCGGTGCGAAGAAGACGGCCGCCTCTTCAATCGGCATCTCCAACACCTCGGAGATCGTCTTCCCCTTGTAGTGGACGTCCAGCGTCTCCCGGTTGTACCGGGCACCGTGGCACACCTCGCAGGGGACGTAGACGTCCGGGAGGAAATTCATCTCGATCTTGATCGTGCCGTCGCCGGCGCAGTTCTCGCAGCGGCCGCCCTTGACGTTGAAGGAGAAGCGGCCCTGTTGGTAACCCCGGACCTTCGCCTCGGTCGTCTCGGAGAAGAGCTTGCGAATATGGTCGAAGACTCCGGTGTAGGTGGCCGGGTTCGAGCGTGGCGTGCGACCGATCGGCGACTGGTCGACCCCGACGACCTTGTCGAGCTGGTCGATGCCGGTGACCCGCTTGTGCCGCCCGGGCTGCAGGCGGGCGCCGTTGATTTTGTTGGCCAGCGACGCGTAGAGGATGTCGTTGACGAGCGTCGACTTTCCCGAGCCACTGACCCCGGTGATGGCCACGAAGAGCCCGAGTGGGAAGGCGACGTCGATGTTGTGCAGGTTGTGCTCGCGGGCCCCCTCGACGACGAGCTCCCGGCGCTTGTCCCGTGGTCGCCGGATCGCCGGGATCTCGACCGACCGGCGGCCGGAGAGGTAGGCACCGGTGAGGGATTCCTTCGATTTCAAAAGGTCTTTCACGGTTCCCGAAACGACGACCTGGCCACCGTGTTCACCGGCTCGCGGGCCGATGTCGACCACCCAGTCCGCGGTGCGGATGGTGTCTTCGTCGTGCTCGACCACGATGAGCGTGTTACCGAGGTCGCGAAGGCGGACCAGCGTCTCGATGAGCCGTCGGTTGTCGCGCTGATGCAGCCCGATCGACGGCTCGTCGAGGACGTAGAGCACGCCCACCAATCCCGACCCGATCTGGGTCGCGAGCCGGATGCGCTGCGCCTCGCCACCGGCCAGGGTGGCCGAGGCGCGATCCAGCGAGAGGTAGTCCAGGCCGACGTCGACCAAGAATCCGAGACGGGCCTGAACCTCCTTCAACACCCGTTCGGCGATCATCGAGTCCCGGCCGGATAGGCGCATCGCGTCGAGGAAGGCCGACGCGTCACCGATCGACATCGCCGCGATGTCAGCGATCGATCGATCAGCCAGCGTGACGGCGAGAATCTCCGGCTTCAGCCGCGTTCCACCGCAGCCGTGGCAGGGCACTTCGCGCATGAATCCTTCGTAGCGCTCCCGCGAAGCCTCACTGTCGGTCTCGGCGTGGCGTCGCTCAATCCAGGGCAGTACACCCTCGAAGTCGGCGTAGTAGCTGCGAACTCGCCCATACCGGTTCTTGTAACTGATGTGCACTTGGCTGGTCGTACCATTGAGAATCGACTTCCGTCCCCGAGCGGGGAGCTTCTCCCACGGCGTGTCGAGGTCAAAGCCTTCGGCGTCGGCCACCCCCTGCATCAGACGCAGGAAGTACTCGCTGGACTGACCGCTCGTCCAGGCGGCGATCGCCCCTTCGTTGAGCGTCTTCTCCGGGTCCGGGACGACGAGTTCGGGATCGACTTCCTTGCGCGTTCCCAAGCCGGTACACACCGGGCAGGCCCCGAACGGCGAGTTGAAGGAGAACGAGCGGGGTTCCAGATCATCGATGGCCAGCGGGTGATCGTTCGGGCAGGCCAGCCGCTCGGAATAGCGACGTTCGCGATGCGCGTCGTCCTCGGGGAGGTCGACGAAGTCGAGGATCACCAGGCCGCCGGCCAGCCCGAGCGCCGTCTCGATCGAGTCGGTGATGCGCTGCTTGCTGCTGGCCCGGGCGGTGAGACGGTCGATGACCGCCTCGATCGTGTGCTTCTCCTGCTTCTTCAGCTTGACCGCACCGGTGCCGCCGGCGGTGAAGTCGGTGAGCGGATGCACCACGCCGTCGACCCGCGCGCGGGCGTAACCCTTGGTCTGCAGGTCGCCGAAGAGGTCGAGGTACTCCCCCTTGCGCTCCCGGATCACCGGAGCCAGCACCTGGAACCGGGTGCCTTCGGGCATCTCCAGAATGCGATCGACGATCTGTTGGGGGGTCTGCTTGGTGATGGCTTCACCACAGACCGGGCAGTGCGGCTTGCCGATGCGGGCGTAGAGCAGGCGCAGGTAGTCGTACACCTCGGTGATGGTGCCGACGGTGGAGCGCGGGTTGCGACTGGTTGACTTCTGATCGATCGACACCGCCGGCGAGAGCCCCTCGATGAAATCGACGTCTGGTTTGTCCATCTGCCCGAGGAACTGGCGCGCGTAGGCCGAGAGCGACTCGACGTAGCGCCGCTGCCCTTCGGCGAAGATCGTGTCGAAGGCGAGGCTCGATTTACCCGAACCCGAGAGACCGGTGAACACGATCATCGCGTCACGCGGTAGCTCCAGGTTGACATCCTTGAGGTTGTGCTCGCGGGCGCCACGGACAATCAGCTGATCAGCCACAGTCTTCTCTCGGTGAGGTGATATCTGGGGGCAACCTCAGACGAGGTTGGTCGAGCGACGTTGGTCTAGCGAGGTTGGTCTAGCGGGGAACTCTCCGGCCCTCTCTGAGGGTAATGAGCCGTACTGACAACGTGGGACGGGGTGCGGTCAATATCTCCCGGAGCGAACGAATTTCGAGTGACGCCGACCACGTCTGCGGTTAGGCTCCGCCCGTGCCGCAACTCCCAGAGAAGCTCCGCCGAGCCACCCTGGAGGACGCTACCGCCGTCGCCGATCTGTACCTGCGCTCGCGAGAGGCGGCGGGCGCCGCCTTTCCACCAGGGTTACATCCGCCGTCGGAGGTGTTGGCCCACGTCGCCGAGGTCCAGATCGCTCGCCGGGAGACCTGGATTCGCGAGGCCGATGGTGTGCTGGCCGGATTTCTGGTGCTGGACGGAGATCAACTCGACTGGCTCTTCGTCGACCCAGCGCATCAGGGCCGAGGTCTCGGCTCGGCCCTGATCGAGCTGGCCCGCCAGCAGCGGCCGGGCGGCTTGGCCCTCTGGGTTTTCGTCTCCAACCATCCGGCTCGTCGCTTCTACGAACAGCACGGGTTTCGGATGGTGCGCGGCACGGACGGAGCGGACAACGAAGAGCACGCACCAGACCTGCGCTACGTCTGGGGCGAGCACCAAGAGGGGCACACAAAGCGGTGAGGGTCGCCCCGACCCAGGAACAGCGGGCGCCCACTGACGCGGAGTCGAGCTAGCCCAAACTCCAGTCGACTGGCGCGGCGCCCTGCTGCTCCAGAAGCGCGTTGACCCGGCTGAACGGGCGCGAGCCGAAGAAGCCGCGGTCGGCCGACATCGGGCTCGGGTGGGCCGACTCGACCACCGGAGTTCGACCGAGCAGGGGGCGGAGGGTCTGCGCGTCCCTCCCCCAGAGCACCCCGACCAGGGGGGCATCGCGGGCCACGAGGGCCCGGATCGCCTGGTCGGTCACCCGCTCCCAGCCTTTTCCGCGATGAGCGGCGGGGCTGCCGGGAGCGACCGTAAGGACCCGGTTCAACAGCAACACCCCCTGCGCACTCCACGGGGACAGATCACCCGAGACGGCCGGGGCGATACCGAGGTCGGAGTTCAGCTCCCGGTAGATGTTCTGCAGGCTCCGCGGCAGAGGCCGGACCTCCGGGGCGACCGAAAACGAGAGACCCACCGCGTGCCCGGGCGTCGGATACGGGTCCTGCCCGACAATGAGCACCCGCACGTCCGCGAACGGCTGGCTGAACGCGCGCAGGACGTTGCCGCCGGAGGGAAGGTAAGTGCGACCGGCCGCCACCTCCGCCCGCAGGAAGTCGCCCATGGCGCTGATGTCGGCGGCCACCGGCGCCAAGGCCACCGCCCATCCGGCTTCGACTACCTCCTCAAGGGGGCGCCCCGGCATCGGCACCTATGCCTTGGGAGTGGGCTGGGGAGCGGGCTTGGGAGTGGGGTTGGGAGTCGGCTTTGCGGTGGGTGACGCGATGGACGACACGATAGCCACAGCCTGGTCCCGCGCGATCTCGCTCCGCTCGTCGCTGCGCCGGTCCTTCAACTCGATGGTGCCGTCGACCAGACCCCGCCCGACGACGAGGATGGTCGGAACGCCGAGCAGCTCGGAATCCTTGAACTTGACGCCCGGCGAGACGCCCCGGCGGTCGTCCAGCAGCACTCGTAGGCCAGCCGCTTCCAGCTCCTCGGCGAGCTGTTCAGCGCCGGCGATGATCGTGTCGTCCTTGCCCGCGGCCACAACGTGCACGTCAGCCGGAGCGACCTCGCGGGGCCAGCAGAGACCCTTCTCGTCAAGAGTCTGTTCGGCCAGCGCCGCGACGGCTCGGGTGATGCCGACGCCGTAGGAACCCATCGTGATGGTGCTCGGCTTGCCGTTGGCGCCGAGCGCGGAGAGCCCGAAGACCTCGGCGTACTTCCGGCCGAGTTGGAAGACGTGGCCGAGCTCGATTCCGCGAGCGATTTGCAGGGTGCCCCCGCAGCGGGCACATCGGTCGCCGTCGCGGATCTCAACCGCGCCGATCTCGCCATCGGGGGTGAAGTCCCGTCCGCGGACGACGAAGACGGCGTGCTGGTCGGCGACGTTGGCGCCGGTGACCCAGGCGCTCCCCTCGACGACCAGTGGATCGACGAGGTATCGCACCTTCAACTCGGAGAGGTTCTGCGGTCCGATGTAACCCTTGATCAGACCCGGCTGGGTGGCCAGATCGGCCGCCGAAGCCTGCTCCACCTCGACCGGCTCCAGCTGTCCGGAGAGACGCTTCAGGTCGACTTCCCGGTCACCGGGGACGCCGACCACGAGCAGGTCCCACTCCTTCTGCCCCGGGGCCCGGGTCTTCAGCACGACGTTCTTGAGCGTGTCGGCCGCGTCGAAGGATCGGCCGAGGTCCAGGCTGTTGAGCCGCTCGACAAGGGTCGCGATCGTCGGTGTGTCCGGAGTGTCGAGAACCTGGGACTGCGGTTGCGCCGATCCGTCCTGGGGCGGCGGCCCGGCGATCTCGACCGCCTCGGTGTTGGCCGCATAGTCACAATCCGTGCACTGCACGAAGGTGTCCTCACCGGCGGGCGTCGGAGCCAGGAACTCCTCGGATGCCGAGCCGCCCATGGCTCCGGAGACGGCAAAGACGATGCGGTAGTCGAAACCGAGGCGGGTGAAGATCTTCTCGTAGGTGTCGCGATGGGCCTGGTAGGAGGCGGCAAGCCCGTCATCGTCCAGGTCGAAGGAGTACGAGTCCTTCATGACGAACTCGCGTCCACGCAGGATGCCCGCCCGTGGGCGGGCCTCATCCCGGAACTTCGTCTGGATCTGGAAGAGCGTCACCGGGTAGTCCTTGTACGAGGCGTACTCCCCCTTCACGAGCAGGGTGAAGAGCTCCTCGTGCGTCGGCCCCAGCAGGTAGTCAGCGCCCTTGCGGTCGACGAGCCGGAAGAGGGAGTCGCCGTAGTCGTTCCAGCGACCGCTCGCCTCGAAGGTCTCCCGCGGAATCATCGCCGGGAAGTGCACCTCCTGCGCACCCATGGCGACCATCTCGGAGCGGACGATCTCTTCGACGTTGCGCAGCACGGTCAGCCCGAGCGGCAGCCAGGAGTAGATCCCCGGCGCGACCCGACGCACGTAACCGGCCCGGACCAGCAGCTTGTGGCTCGGCACCTCCGCGTCGGCCGGGTCGTCACGCAGGGTCCGGAGGAAGAGTTTCGACAGTCGCAGCACGGGGCAAGGCTATCGCCCCGCCGGCCGACAGCGGAATTCGCGGCCAGCGGCCCGGACCGGCGATGAAATTCGGTTGCGCGCTTCCACTGCGGCTGGCGATACTCAACTTCCTGCATGCGTGCCGGCACTGACGAGACGAGAGGAGGCCCGAATGCGCGTCGCCTTGGGCTCCTGCCCCTCCGTCCTCACTCCCTGAGGTAGTCCGCTCCACCACGGCCTGACGTCGTGAGCTGAGAGACCGGTTGCCACGGGAGCCGCCATTCAGCCAAGGAGCATCGAGTGAAACTCGATCCAGAAGAATCACCCCCCGACGTCCCACTGTCGCTCTCCGACCGCCCCATGGAACCGATCTCCTACTCGACGTGGGATGTGGCCACTCACGGCCCCAGACCCCGGCCGGGATGGGTCGTCACCGAATTAAGCGCCGTCGATACCGAACTGGGCGTTCTCAAGACCGGCAAGGAGGCCGACGTCCACCTGCTCAACCGTGCCCGCCCCGGAGAGGACGGGGTACTGCTGGCCGCGAAACGCTTCCGCCCGTCCGAACACCGGATGTTTCATCGAGATGCGGGGTACACCGAGGGGCGCCGCGTCCGCCGCAGCCGCGAGACCCGGGCCATGGCGCAGCGAACCGAGTTCGGCCGAGAACTGCTCGCCGGGCAGTGGGCCGTCGCGGAGTTCGGGGCGCTCAGTGCACTGTGGCGATTGGGCGCGCCGGTCCCCTACCCGGTCCAGCTGCACGGCACCGAACTGCTGCTCGAGTTCATCGGCAACTCCGACGGCGTCGCTGCTCCGCGGCTGGCCCAGTGCCGTCCCGACCGCGCCGAGCTGGCCGACCTCTTCAAACAGGCGCGCGAGGCGATGCACACGTTGGCTCGGGCCGGCTACGCGCACGGCGACCTCTCCGCCTACAACATGCTGGTCCAGGACGGCCAGCTCTGGATCATCGATCTGCCGCAGATCGTCGACATCGCGGCCAATCCACGCGGCGATGAATTTCTGCAGCGCGATTGCGTCAACGTCTGCACCTGGTTCCGAGCCCGCGGCTACGACGCCGCCGACCCGGACCTGCTCTTCGGCGACCTGATGGCCGAGGCGGTTGCCGGCTGGTAGCCGCAGGCGGCCGAATCCAGCCGGGCACCCGTTGCGACGCGACGAGCCTGTCCGCGCGGGCTGATCCGGTACGGCTAGCGTGGCAGCATGCGGCATTACGACCTGGCGATCATCGGCTCGGGGTCGGGCAATCCGGTCGTCACCGCCGAGCTGAGCCGATTGCGCATCGCACTGATCGAAGAGTCCGTCTTCGGGGGTACCTGCCTCAACGTCGGATGCATCCCGACGAAGATGTTCGTCTACACCGCGGACATCGCGCACACGGTGCGCGATTCGTCCCGGTTCGGAATCGACGCGAAGCTCGACGACGTGCGCTGGCGGGATATCCGGGACCGCATCTTCGGCCGCATCGATCCGCTTTCGGCCGGTGGTCGGCGCTACCGGGAGAGCTCTGACCACATCACCCTCTACTCCGCTCACGCCGAGTTCGTCGATGCCTCGACCCTGCGGTTGAGCACCGGTGAGACGATCACCGCCGATCGCATCGTCGTCGCCGCCGGGGCGCGAGCCACGGTGCCGCCGGTGGTGGCCGACAGCGGCGTCGACTTCCATACCTCGGACACGATCATGCGGCTGGATGAGCTTCCGCGGCGCTTGGTCATCCTCGGCGGCGGCTATATCGCCGCCGAGTTCGCACATGTCTTCGGAAGCCTCGGTACCGAGGTGAGCATCGTGACGCGCGGCGACGGGATGCTGCGGCGCTTGGACCGGGACATCTCTCTGCGCTTCACCGAGGCGGCCGGGAAGCGGTGGAATCTCGTTCTGAATCGCAGTGTCGCGGCGCTTGAGCAGGCCGGTGCGGAGCTGACCATGCAACTCGACGACGGAAGCGAGCTCACCGCCGACACCCTGCTGGTGGCCACCGGACGGCGGGCCAACGGCGACCGGCTCAATGCGGCGGCGGCGGGCATCGCGCTACACGAAGACGGCCGGATCGTCGTCGACAAATACCAGCGCAGCACCGCTGCCGGGATCTGGGCGCTGGGGGACGTGAGTTCACCGCAGCAGTTGAAGCACGTGGCCAACGCCGACGCGCGCGTGGTTGCCCACAACCTCGCCCACCCGGACGCGCTCATCGCCAGCCGCCATCAGATTGTGCCGGCTGCCGTCTTCAGCAATCCGCAGGTCGCGACCGTGGGGCTCACCGAAGAGGAGGCCCTCGACGCCGGCTACCGCATTCAGGTTCTGCGCCAGCACTACTCGGACACGGCTTATGGATGGGCGATGGAGGACAGCGTCGGCTACTGCAAGGTGGTGGTGGAGTCCGGTAGCGGTCGACTGCTCGGAGCCCACATCCTCGGTGCCGAAGCAGCTGTGCTGATCCAGCCGGTGGTGCAGGCGATGGAGTTCGGTCAGAGCGCGCTGGAGGTGGCGCGCGGGCAGTATTGGATCCATCCCGCGCTCACCGAAGTGGTCGAGAATGCGCTCCTACAGTTCGATCCGAAACGCCGAACATGAGCGACCCGCCCGATGAAGAGCGTGCTTCCAGCCCGTTTCATCGCGCTGAAAGCGCTTTAGCCGACTAACCTCGAAGGCGCGATGGGTATCTACACGCTGACGACGATGGGGGCGGCCACCGAGCTGCTCGACCTGCCGTTCGGCGTGCCGCTGGCCGAGTGGGACGACCCTCGGATGGTGCAGGTCCCCCGCGGTATCTCGCGGCACGTGGTTCGGTTCATCCGAGCCAACAACCAGATCTTCGCGATCAAGGAGGCGACCGACCGGTACGTGCTGCGTGAGCACACGCTGCTGCAGGACCTCGCCGATCGATCCGTGCCGGCGGTAGACGGGTTCGGGACCGTTCTCGGTCGCCGCACCGACGACGGCGAGGAGCTCGACGGACTGCTGATCACTCGCCACCTGCCGTTCTCCCTCCCCTACCGGTCGCTCTTCAGCGGACGCAGCCTCCCCGACCTGCGCGTGCGGCTACTCGACTCGCTGGCGCAGCTCTTCGTACGGCTGCATCTGGCCGGTTTCTACTGGGGTGACTGCTCGCTCTCCAACACCCTCTTCCGGCGCGACGCCGGCGCCCTGGCCGCGTACCTGGTGGACGCCGAGACCGGGGAGCTCCACCCGCAGCTCTCGGACGGGCAGCGCACCCACGACATCACCATCGCGACCGAGAACATCGCCGGAGAGCTCTTCGACGTGCAGGCCGGCGGCGGCACGCCGGATGACCTGGACCCGATTGAGACAGCAATGGCGCTGCGTCCACGTTACGAACTGCTCTGGGCCGAACTCACCCGTGACGAGGTCATCGGACGGGACGAGCGCTACCGGATCGATCAGCGGGTCAAGCGTCTCAATGCGATGGGGTTCGACGTCGCAGAACTGGCGATCAGCTCGGTGGACGGTGGCCGAAAGCTGCGATTCAGTACCCACGTCGTGGAGCCTGGACATCACCAGCGGGCCCTCTTTCGGCTCACCGGGCTTCAGGTCCAGGAGAACCAGGCCCGTCACCTGCTGTCAGACCTGGCGCGCTTCCGGGCGACCTGGACTGAGGGCACCGGCGTCGATATTCCGGAGGCGCTCGCCGCTCGACGCTGGCTGGACGAGAAGTTCTACTCAACGCTGGCCATGGTGCCCCATGAGTTGCGGCAGAAACTTCCCGATGCCGAGCTGTATCACGAGATCAACGAGCATCGCTGGTTTCTCTCCGAAGCCCAGGGCTACGACGTCGGCCGCGAGACCGCGGTCGCCACGTACGTCGATTCGGTCCTGAGCTACCTGCCCGACGCCAAGGTCGAGATCCTCACCGGCGGCCCGCCGACCGAGGAGTTCGACGTCATCAGCGACTTCGCCTGACCGGGCGGCCACGGCGGGTGTCGGGTGCGGCTCGTTGTTGGGTAGCGTTCGGCATGTGACTGCTCCCATTTACACCGGCGATGTGACCGTCGGCACAGACGCCGATCTACGCGTCCTGCCCGGACTGCTGATCGCGAAGCTGGCCGTCGGCCCGATGTCCAACAACGCGTACCTACTGCGCTGCACCGCCTCCGGTGAGGGGCTGCTGATCGACGCGGCCAACGAAGCGGATCGACTGCGGGAGCTGGTGCGGCTACAGGGACCGCCCGTCTCCTCCATCCTCACCACCCATAGGCACGCCGATCATTGGCAGGCGCTGGCTGAGACGGCCGCCGACGCCGAGGCGGCGATCTTCGCCTCCGACGCTGACGCCGACGAGTTGCCGGTCGCCGTGGATGAACGGCTTTCCCACGAGGACGTGATCACGCTCGGCGAGCTGAGCCTGGAGATCATCGCGCTACGCGGCCATACCCCGGGCTCAATCGCTGTGCTCTATCGAGATCCGGGTGCCGCGGCTCATCTCTTCACCGGCGACTCGCTGTTCCCGGGTGGCCCGGGACGAACCACTTCCCTGGCCGACTTCAACTCACTGATGGACGATCTGGAGACTCGGGTCTTCGATGTCCTGCCTGATGACACTTGGATCTACCCTGGCCACGGGAACGACACGACGTTAGGCGCAGAGCGCCCGCACCTAGCCGAGTGGCGTGCCCGCGGCTGGTAGAACCGTCATAACTGCCGTGGATGCCATTGCAGGAGCGCGGTGACCACGGTCGGAGCACTGGAGATCGGCGGAACGCACGTCGCCGCCACCGCCGTCGAGACGTCGACCTGGCAGCTGATTGCCCCGGTGCAGCGCGTGTCGCTGGACCCAGCGGCCTCAGCGGCCGAGCTTCTGGACGGGATGGGGCGATGCGCCCGCAGTGTGCAGGCGACCGATCCTGCGCTCACCCTTCGCAGCTGGGGCGTCGCGATGCCCGGCCCCTTTGATTACGAACGCGGAGTCGCCCAATTCACGGGAGTTGGAAAGTTCGAGAGCCTGCACGGGATCGATGTCGGTGCGGCTCTGCAGCAGGTCCTCGGCGGCAGTCGGACATCCGTCGCTGTTCGTTTCGGAAACGACGCCGATGCCTTCGCCCTGGGTGAGTATCTGGCCGGCGCCGCCCGCGGAACCGCCAGGTTCGCGGCGTTGACGCTGGGCAGCGGGATCGGCTCCTGCTTCCTGGCCGATGGTCGCCCGATCGCTGCCGGCCCCGATGTCCCGCCGGGCGGGGAGGCGCACTTGATCAGAAGTGACGGGGTGCCACTGGAGGACGTCGTCTCCAGGCGGGCCCTTCGGGCCGCCTACCGCAGCGCGACCGGAGTCGAGCGAGACGTGAAGGAGATCGCCGAGCGGGCACGGGCCGGTGACGCCGCCGCCGCGCTGGTGCTGGCTGACTACGCCCGAGGGCTGGGCTCGGCCCTGGGCCCCTACCTGCAACGGTTCCGGGCCGAGTCCCTGGTCGTCGGCGGTTCGATCTCAGGGGCCTGGGACCTCTTCGACGCGGCGTTCCGGAGCACGCTAGCCGACCCGGCGCTGGCTATTGCGATTAGCGAGAACAGTGAACGATCGGGCCTGATCGGAGCGGCCAGCTTCGCCTGAACCCGCCAGACGCTGCACCCTGCCATTGCTGAGCGCTCAGCCGGTGCCGATGATAATGCGTGGGTGCGCGGCCGGGGTCAGCCACTTCATCAGCGTGACCAGCTTCGCCTGCGGGATCGCCACGCAGCCCGCGGTCGCCTTGCCGTCGGTGACATGCAGGAAAATGGCACTCCCTGCACCGGGCACGATTGGCCCAGTGTTGTAGTTGATGACGACGGCATATGGGTAGACCGACACACCTCGAAGATGTTCGCTAAGGTGCTGGTTAAACCCGCACGAGGCGCCCGGAGCGCATGATTGGTACGTGTTGTACTTCGAGCTGCTCGGGTCGCTCACCCACCAGCTATTCGCGTTGGTCAAGCGATAAGGCAGCGCGGTGCCAGGGTTGCTTCGCCACCCGAAAGAGGTGGTGAGCGTGTAGCTGCCGATCGGTGTCGCCGACTTGCTCTCACTCGGCGCGGTCGTCATCCCCTGCGACCCGATGTGTGCGGTAACCGCAGCGCCGTACCTGATCCAACCGCCACCGGCTGCCTTGTTCCAGGCCTGCAGGGTCGCCGTCGTTGAACCGGTACTGCGGGCGACCACGGTGATCACGCGGGTCGCGTTTCCGGTCGAGAACCGCAACGGCAGGCCCGAGCCAGCAGCCGGGGCGGCTGGCTTCGGCTTCGCGGTGGCCGCCGGTTTGCTGGCCGACACTGGCGACTTGGGCGGAGCTGAGGTCGGGCTCACCGCCTGCGGTGCGGGCGGCACGGCGGTGGCCTTCGGCCCTGCTGACGCGGAAGGCGTCAAACGCGGCGAAACGCGTGGACTGGCGGTCTGCGCCGGCGAAGCGCTGTACCCCAGCGAGAGGGACGCGGCCGCCGTCGAGGGCATGGCGAAATCGTCCTTGCCGCTCACCGTCGGCCCACCAGAGGTCATCCCGATCACCACGGCCGCGCCCGCGGCGATGGTCACGACGACGCCAGTGGCGGCGGCAACTCCGAGCAAGCGCATCCGCCCAGTCTGCCAGAGACAGCGGTTAGCCGAGGCGAACAACGCCGTCGGACGACCTGTCTGGCATGCTCACGACATGGTTCTCGAAGTGGCGAACATTGACGTACTGGCTGGTAGCGAAGCTGATTTCGTCGCCGCCTACCGGGGCGCTCGGCACCTGTTGTTGGCCTCCGGATGCCACTCGGCGCAGATGACCCAGGGCATCGAGTCGCCGCAGCGCTTCGTCCTGCTGGTGCAGTGGGACTCTGTGCAGCAGCACCAGGAGAACTTCCGGGACACCGATCTCTTCGTGCAGTGGCGGGCCGCGATCGGCCCATACTTCGCCAACCCGCCGCTGGTCGAGCATTTCCTCGACGTCTAGCTGTGCTGCTTTACGGCCGATCGCTCGGTGCGGTCACTCGTGACTGAAAACCTCGAGAATGTTGCCGTCCGGGTCGGCCACGCTGGCGCCGAAGTATCCGGGACGGAAGACCTCCCAGCGCCGCGGGCGTTGCCGCGGAACGCCACCAGCCGCCACCGCCGCCGCGTAGAACGCCTCAACCTGCTGCCGTGACTCGGCTCGCAGCGCGGCGTGCGCACTGTGGGTGGCCGGCGTACTCATCACCACCCAGAGGTGAGCGTCCGAACTTGCGGCGCCGGAGAGGCTGTCTGAGAGCGCGTCCGTGGAGCGAGCGGCCGGCCCGTACCCAATCGCCTCGGTGGGGCCCTCTTCCTCCTCCTCGTCGATGAATTCGACGACCCGGTACAGCTCGACCGCGGCCAGCGCGGCGTCGTAGAAGGCGGCACTGCGGGCGAGGTCGCTGGCGCCAATTGTCACGTGGTCGAGGCGGGCCGAAGAACTCATGAGTGCATGCCTACCTCATCGCCGTCCGGGACGCGCTGCGGGGACCCGATCAACTGACTCCGGCAACGTCCATACCCCGCAGCTCACGCTTGAGCTCGTTCACCTCATCACGCAGCCGAGCCGCAACCTCGAATTGGAGTTCGCGGGCGGCGGCGAGCATCTGCTCGTTCAACTGCAGAATCAAGTCGGCGAGTTCGGCCCGCGGCATGGCGGCCACGTCCAGCCCTCCCTCGGCATGCGCGCCGACTCCGATGACACCGACCGAGCCGGCACTCTGCCCACCCTTAGCTCCGCGCCCGCCACGTCCGACGCCGGTGGGTGTCGATGATTTGCCGCGCGACTGGGACCGGCCCGATCCCCCGACCGGGGTCGCCAGAAGTTCGTCGGTGTCGGCCGCTTCGCGAGCCAGCATGTCGGTGATGTCGGCGATCCGCTTACGCAGCGGCTGCGGATCGATGCCACGCTCGGCGTTGTACGCGATCTGCAGATCCCGCCGCCGATTCGTCTCCCCGATCGCCCGCTCCATGGACGCGGTGATCGTGTCGGCGTACATGTGCACCTCGCCCGAGACGTTGCGGGCCGCGCGTCCGATGGTCTGGATCAGCGCCGTACCGCTGCGAAGAAAGCCCTCCTTGTCGGCGTCGAGGATCGACACCAGTGAAACCTCCGGAAGGTCCAGCCCTTCGCGCAGCAGGTTGATGCCGACCAGCACGTCGTACTCACCGGTGCGTAGCTCCCGCAGCAATTCGACCCGGCGCAGCGTGTCCACCTCGCTGTGCAGGTACCGCACTCTGATTCCCAGATCCAGCAGGTAGTCGGTGAGATCCTCGGACATCTTCTTCGTGAGGGTGGTGACCAGAATCCGTTCGTTCTTCTCGGCCCGCAGCCTGATCTCGTGGACCAGGTCGTCGATCTGTCCCTTGGTCGGCTTCACGATCACCTGCGGATCGATGAGGCCGGTCGGACGGATGACCTGCTCGACGAACTCACCCTTCGTGCGTCCCAGCTCGTACGCGCCCGGGGTCGCCGAGAGGTAGACCGTCTGCCCGATCCGGTCGACGAACTCCTCGAACTTCAACGGTCGGTTGTCCATCGCCGACGGCAGCCGGAAACCGTGATCGACCAGAGTGCGCTTGCGCGACATGTCACCCTCGTACATGCCGCCGGTCTGCGGCACGGTGTTGTGCGACTCGTCGATGATCAGCAGGAAATCCTCTGGGAAGTAGTCGAGGAGGCAGTTCGGAGCGCTGCCGGGCTCTCGCCCGTCGATGTGCAATGAGTAGTTCTCGATGCCGGAGCAGAAGCCGACCTGTCGCATCATTTCGATGTCATAGGCGGTGCGCATTCGCAGCCGCTGGGCCTCCAGCAACTTCCCCTGCTGCTCGAACTCGGCCAGCCGCCGGGCAAGCTCGGCCTCGATGCCGGCGATGGCCCGCTCCATGCGCTCCGGCCCGGCGGCGTAGTGGGTGGCCGGAAAGATGAAGACCTCCTCGACCTCGCGAACCACTTCGCCGGTAAGGGGGTGCAGGTAGTAGAGCCGCTCGATCTCCTCGCCGAACATCTCCACCCGCACGGCCAACTCTTCATAGACGGGGAAGATCTCGATCGTGTCTCCGCGGACCCGGAAGGTACCGCGGGTGAAAGCCAGGTCGTTTCGGGTGTACTGAACCCCGACAAGGCCACGGAGGATCTGATCACGTTCGATCTGCTGGCCGACGCGAAGCCGGACCGAGCGGTCGACGTACTCCTGCGGCGTGCCGAGTCCGTAGATGCAGGAGACGGTGGCGACCACGACGACATCGCGCCGGGTCAGCAGCGACATGGTGGCCGAGTGGCGCAGCCGCTCCACCTCGGAGTTCACCGAGGAGTCCTTCTCGATGTAGGTGTCCGATTGAGGGACGTAAGCCTCGGGCTGGTAGTAGTCGTAGTAACTGACGAAGTACTCAACCGCGTTGTTCGGCAGCATCTCGCGCAACTCGTTGGCCAACTGAGCGGCCAGCGTCTTGTTCGGCGCCATCACCAGCGCTGGACGCTGCAGCCGCTCGATGAGCCACGCCGCGGTGGCCGACTTGCCGGTGCCGGTGGCTCCGAGAAGGACGACGTCCTTCTCGCCGCGCTCGATCCTGGCCTGTAGGTCCTCGAGGGCCTTCGGCTGGTCACCGGATGGCTCGAAATCAGAGATGACCTCGAACCGGCCGCCGCTCGGAACGATGTCGCTGGATACCCGCATGCCCCCACGGTACGGCGCACCTCTGACATCGGTCAGTGATCGGGGGCGACGCTCACCGATAGCGAACGGGAAGTCGAACCCGAAGTCGAACCCGAAGCCGAACCGGAAGCCGAACCGGAAGCCGAACCGGAAGTCGAACCGGAAGTCGAACCGGAGCGCGGCCGGCCGGCGCTGCGGCGCATCGGCCGGCCGAGGATCAGCGTCACCAGCCCGGCGACCGCGAAGGAGGTGAGGGATGCGCTCAGCCAGGTGGGTGCGGTCCAATGCAGGAAGCCAGCGACTCCGCGCCACATGTCTGACCAGTAGCCGACGTCCCCCGGGGCGATCAGCTGGTACGCCGCGATCCCGACCAACCAGGGCAGCAGCGCGATCCAGCGGGTGCGGGCCCGCTCGGAGACGTTCCACGCGCGGCGCCCGCCGAGGAGGAAGTAGTCGGCGGCCATGACCGCGGCCAGCGGCACGAAGACCGATCCGATGATCGAGAGGAACCTGGCGTAGTCGCTGATCTGCACGACCAACGCGAGAAGCGTGGCCGCGATCCCGATGATGACGGCCAGCAGCCGTCGGTCCACCCGCGGGAGCAGATTCTGCGTAGAGGTGGCGGTGGAGTAGACGTTCGCGAACGATTGGTCCAGCTCGCGAGCGACCAGCACGGCGAATGCGATCCACCCCAGCGGGACAGCGATGAAGGCCTTGAAGATATCGGTCTGGGGGTCAGTGGCGTCGGTGCTCACCACCGTCGAGAAAGCCAGCAGGCCCAACGCGACGTAGGCGATCTGAGTGACGGCGTAGCCGGAGAGAGTGGCGACGAATGAGCTGCGGGGCGACCGGGAGTGGCGCGAGTAGTCGGCCGCCAGGGGGACCCAGGAGACCGACAGCGCGATGAGGACATCAGTGGAGGTCCAGAATCCGGACCAGGTGCCGTGGGTCAGCGACGGCATCGGGTGACGCAGCAGCTGGATGAAGAGGTAGATCGAGGCGAGCACCACCGCCGTCAGCGCGTACTTCCGTAACACCCGCACCGCACCGAGCGGGCGGATCGCCATCAACGTGCTGAGCACCCCGGCGGCGATGACGTAGGGCCAGTGCACGTCCCAAGGCAGCAGGAGCTGGGCCCCGGACGCGATGACCACCAGTTCGAAGACTCCCCATCCGAGGCACTGAAGGAGATTCAGAACGGTGGGCAGGTAGGAGAGTTTCGCACCGAACAGCCCACGCAATAGCACCATCGCCGGTGCCCCGGTGTCGGCGCCGGGGACGGCCGAGATCGCGACCATCAGGGTCCCGATGAATGAGCCGACGACCAGCGCGGTGAAGGCGGCAACCAGCGAGAGCTGCGGTCCGTCGACGAACGGAAAGAGGATGTAGAGCGCAGTCACCGGCCCGAGCAGGCTCACGCCCAGGTTGGCCCAGAAGGCGATCTGATCCCAGGTTCCGAGAGTGCGCGGAACCGCGCCTTCGAGCGTGATCGACGGCTCGTCGGCATTGGTTCGGGCTTCGTTCAGGTCTTCGTTCAGGGCATTGTTCAGGGAATTGTGTGCCGCTAGTTCTGTAGCCATCAGGCTCTCCCTACGCCGGCATTACCCGGACAGGTTCATTCGGTCGGCGACCCAACTAGTCGCCCTCTCAGCCCGGTTGGTCCGAGCTCCCGTCTTGAGCCACCCCACGTGTGCCGCGGCGTGACCACTTCATTAAATCACTGGCTACAGAACCGCGATGCCGATGGTCGGCGAGGACGCCTCGGCGTGGAACCGGCGCGGGATGCGGCCGGCGTGGCGGGCCCGCCGACCGGCCAGCACGGCGTGCCGCATCGCTGACGCCATCAGCTCCGGCCGCTGGGCGCGGGTAACAGCCGACGCCAGCAGCACCGCGTCGCAGCCCAACTCCATCGCAAGGGCTGCGTCGGACGCAGTGCCGATGCCGGCATCCAAGATCACGGGCACCTGCGCCTCGGCGACCATCAGTTCGATGTTGTGCGGGTTGCGAATACCCAGCCCGCTTCCGATCGGTGCGCCGAGAGGCATCACGGCCGCGCAGCCGGCACGCTGCAGATGGCGGGCCAGCACCGGATCGTCGTTCGTGTACGGCAGCACCACGAAGCCGTCGGCGACCAACTGCTGTGCTGCGTCGAGCAGCTCGATCGGATCGGGGAGCAGTGTGTGGTCATCGTTCACCACTTCCAGCTTCACCCAATCGGTCCCCAGCGCCTCACGGGCCAACCGGGCGGTGAGCACAGCCTCGTGCGCGGTCTTGCAACCGGCGGTGTTCGGCAGCACGGAAACCCCGCTGCGCTGGATCGTGTCAAGCAGCGATCCACTCTGGCGGGTGTCGACGCGCCGCATCGCCACGGTGCACAGTTCGGTGCCCGACGCCGCCAAGACCGCTTCGATCACCTCGAGGCTGGGAGCTCCTCCGGTACCGAGGATGAGTCGGGAATCAAAGGACTTCCCCGCGATGACCAGCGGGTCGGGTCCAGCATCCACCGGCGCCGGACTGGTGGTGATGCTGCTCATCCGCCCTGCACCGCGGTGAGGACCTCGATGGCGGCGCCGGGGATCAATCGCTGCTGCGACCAACCCGAACGCGGCGCCAGTTCGCCGTCCACTGCTATCGCAATCCCGGATCGCCCGTCGAAGCGAAGCTCGACGAGTTCGGCGACCGTGAGATTCTCAGCGACGTCGAGCCCCTCACCATTGACCGTGATGTTCATGGTGACGATTCTCCCCGACTTCGGTGGTTGGCGAAACGAGAGGGACTGAAGCGGGCCAGATCCAGCCCAGGAGTAAATGTCGTCTCCGCCGCGAACTGAGTTCCGATCACGAGGCTGGTCACCACGTCCGCGGTTACCGGGGTGAGCAACACCCCGTTGCGAAAATGGCCGGTGGCGATGATCAGGCCGTCGAGTTCAGCCGCCCCGATCAGCGGGGCATTGTCGGGGGAACCGGGTCGCAGGCCGGTGCTCACCTCGACCCAGGTCAATTCACCGAGGCCGGGCAGCAGCGCCAGCGCGTCACGAAGCAGGTCGTAGACCGCGCCAGTGCGGGGGCGCACGTCGAAGCCCGCCTCCTCGCTCGAAGCGCCGAGGACGACCTCGCCGTCCTCGCGCGGCACTACGTAGACCGCGCTCCCCTTCACCGACCCGCGGATCACTCGGCTCATGGGCTGACTCGCCTGGTCGGTGCGCAGTCGTAACGTCTGCCCCTTCACCGGACGCACCGGCGGACGGACGTGCGGCGGGAGGCCACCGACGACGGCACTCTGCGCCCCCGCCGCCAATACGCTGAACCGACTACCGACGCGGGTACCGTCGTCCAACTCGGCGGCGGCGACTCGTTCCCGCTCGACGACCAGCCGCCGCACGCCGACGTCGAAGAGGGTGACGCCGCTGCCCCGGGCTGCCGCCAGTAGCGCCGAGTGCAGTCGGCGCGGATCGACCTGATGGTCGTCGGCGGCCCACAACCCACCTGGCAGCCCGCTGGAGAGGGCCGGCTCCAGAGATCGCATCGATCGGCCGGTGAGCAGCTGGGAGTCCAGTCCGACCGATGTCTGCAACTGGTGAAGGTCGCGTAGCGCGGCGAGATCAGCCGCGTCCCAGGCCGTCACCAGGGTGCCGCTGCGGCGGTACCCGACGTCAATTCGGGAGAACTCACCGAGCGCGGAGACGAACGCCGGGTACCGGGCGGCCGATTCGAGGTTGAGGGCAAGCAGCGGCTCCTCCCCATAGGTCAGTTCGGTGACCGGCGCCAGCATGCCGGCCGCGGTCCAGCTCGCGCCGCGCCCGGCGGCGGGGTCGGCGACGGCGACGCTCAGACCTTGCTGAGCCAGCCGCCAGGCCGTGGCCAGTCCGATGGGCCCGGCGCCGACGACCAGGGCGTCGAAGGTCTGCACCCGTCAACGTTAGCGGTAGCCTCGCTGACTGTGACGCTGACGCCGCGAGAACAGTTCCGCACCGCCCGCCTGTATCTCTGCACGGATTCCCGAGCCGCCACCGGCGACTTCGAGGCTTTCGTCGACTCGGTGTTCGCCGCCGGCGTAGACGTGATCCAGCTCCGGGAGAAGGGCCTCGAGGCCGGAGCGGAGATCGCACTACTGGAGGTGCTACGGGCAGCGGCACTGCGTCACGGGCGCCTCTTCGCGGTAAACGACCGGGCCGACGTGGCGGCCGCGGTCGACGCCCCGATCCTGCATCTCGGGCAGGACGATCTACCAGTGCCGGTGGCTCGCCGGCTACTCGGCTCGGACGTGGTTATCGGTCGTTCCACCCACTCGCCCCAGCAGTTCGACGCGGCGATGGCCGAGTCCGGGGTGGACTACGTCTGCGCCGGGCCGACCTGGACGACACCCACCAAGCCCGGTCGGCCGGCCGCCGGCGTCGAACTGCTGGAGCACGCGGCCGGTCACAGCCGCGCCCGGCCGTGGTTTGCAATCGGTGGCATCGACTTACAGCGGCTGCCGACGGTGGTCGCCGCCGGAGCCACCCGGGTCGTGGTGGTTCGGGCGATCACCGAGGCCGCTGATCCTGCGGCGGCGACCCGCGAGATTCTGCGGCACCTTCCGGCGGTCAGCTAGTAGTGCGCTCCGGGGTGGTGGACCTAGATCTCGTCCAGATCCTTCACTCGCCAGAAGTGCCCGACCGGACCGAGCCCGCTGCCGAGTGCGAAACTGCCGTCAATACCGCCGGTGACGAACTCCTTGCCGGCCCGCACCGCGGCCGGCATCGCAAGCCCGCGGGCCAGCCCCGCGCAGGTTGCCGCGGCGAGCGTGTCGCCGGTGCCATGCGTGTGGTCGGTGGCGCGTCGCCCAGCTGAGTACTGGGTGAACGTGGTGCCGTCGAAGAGCAGGTCGATGGCTGCGGCGCCGTCGCGGTGTCCGCCCTTCACAAGGACGTTGCGCGGGCCGAGCTCAAAGAGGGCGTGTGCGGCTTCGCGGGCCGCGGAGTCACTGCGCACCTCGATTCCGGTCAGCAGCCGGATCTCGCCGATATTCGGCGTAACCAGGTCGGCCAGGGGCAGGATCCGGTCCCGGAGGGCCTCGAGAGCATCGGCTCGCAGCAGCGCGTCTCCGTGCTGGGAGGCGGCCACCGGGTCCACCACGAGCGGCCCGATCTGCAGCCGTCTCAGCACCTCGGCTACGGCTTCGATGATCTTCGCCGATGCCAGCATCCCTGTCTTGGCGGCGTCGACCCCGATATCCGTGGCCACTGATTCGATCTGTTCGGCGACGGCTGTGGGCGGCAGTTCGTAGAAGCCGGAGACGCCGAGCGAATTCTGCACGGTGACCGCGGTGATCGCTGACATGCCGTGGACATGGCAGGTGAGGAAGGTTTTGAGATCGGCCTGGATTCCGGCGCCGCCGCCGGAGTCGGAGCCCGCGATGGTCAGGGCCGTCCGGGGAAACCGGTCGATCTGCTCGGGCGCGGGAAACTGATGGTCGCCGGACACGTGACGGACCATACCGCGCAGCTTCGCCGACACTTCGGCTCGCTAGCTTCGTTAGGCCGGCGGTTGGACGAAGGTGTCCAGCAAGATCTGCAGCGCCTGGGCCGAGGACTCGGCTATGTAGCTGCTGCCTCCGGTCGCCGCCGCGATCAGATTCAGCGCACTGTTGTCGGCGCCGTCGCCGATCGCGATCGAGATGATGTGGACCGGCTTGGCCGGATTGAAGCGCTGCCGCAGGGTGGTGAGCAGCTGGTCCAACGTGACGCTACTGGCGTCACGGTTGCCGCTGCCGGTCATCAGCACGACGGCGTTGGTGCGACCCGGAACGTAGTTGTTGGTGACGTTGTAGAACGCAGCCAGCGCCGTGTCATAGACCGCACTGCCGTCGTTCGTGGTGGTGTTGACCAACGCCGTCTGTGCCTGCACCGCCTCCCGCCTGGTGCCGTTGTTGTATGGATCTCCGAGCGGGCCGAGGCTGACCTGCTCCAGCCAGTCGAGCGTCGAGGTCAGGTGGGTGGCATACCCCCAGAGCCCGAACTGCGCGGTATCCGGGAGGTAGTTCGAGGCCAGCGAGATCGCCGAGGAGGTCTCCATGGAGATCATCGACTCGCCGTTGGCCACATCGCTGTGCATCAGCGACGAGATGTCCATCGCGAATAGGACTCGCGCGTTTCGGGTGGTGGTGGGCCAGGCGCTCCACACCGTGTTCGCGGTTCCCGGTGCGGGGGTCGGTAGTTTCGCGAAGGGCAATGCGAAGGTGCTGACGTCGGCTCCCGACAGCGGCTTGGCGACACCCGTGCCGTCCCGAAGGCCGACCGGATTCACCGATTGGGCGGCGCCCGCGGCAAACGATTCGTAGAACCCATCGGCGCCCGGACCGAGAACCGGATCGTCTCCGGGGTAGTCCAGGCGCACCGCTGGAAAGTCGAGGCTGAGGGTTCCGTCCGAGGGGTAGGTGGCGGCGGCGAAGTTGGACTTGTGCAGGGCGTTCTCGGCGGCCACCTCCTGCTCGGTGGCCAGGAACATGGGGGCGGTCTTCGGAGCGGCGAGCAGCATGGCGAATCCGGCATCAGCATCGGGTAGCGCCTTAGGTGCCATTCCGGCGATCGCCTCGCCCAGGTTGAAGTTGGGTTGGGTGCCGAGCGTTGACTCCATCGCGACCAGGCTGACCAGCCCCTCGCTGCTGACCAACGGGTTCTCCATTGCCAATTGGGTTCCGGCCGCGTCGAGACTGGCCCAGGTGACGCCGCCCTTGGCCGCCAATTCGGCCGACTTGGCCGGCGTCGTGACGAGCACCAGCGGCGAGATCGCCAGCGCCGGATGGGCGGTGAGCCGCTGGATGTGTCCGTCCTTGCCGCGGGTCTTGAGGTCGGTCTGCAGCTTCTCCACCCAGTAGTTGGAGTCCGGAACCCAGATGGTCGGCTTGTCGGCCGAACTGGTGGCCAGCAGTGCGGCCTCGGTGGAGGCGGACGCCTCGTAGACGGCGGCCTTGATGCATTTGCCACTGCGAACGAAGTGGATCTGGTTCCAGCGATCGGCATGGGCCTGCAGCGGCTTCACCATGGCGTGCGCGGCGGCCACTCGGATCGTCACCGTCGCCGAACAGGTCTGGGGTGCGGTCGTGCTGGATCCAAAGCTGCGAATCGCCATCGCCGAGGCGGCCACCACGCCGAGCACGAGCACGCAGATGAACGCCAGGGCAGGCCGGGTGATACGCCACTGCACGGCGATACCCGCAGAATGTCGATTCGACATGCTCCCCCGTTGACCTGCATTTCTTCGTCCGGTGCCTGCCTCGACAGGCGAATTCGCGTATGGAAAATTGCCAAACCAACGCTGCGAACGCCGCGCCGATCAGGCAATCCCATCACGATAGGGCCTGATCGCTCCGACGGTGTAGCGGAGATTTACGGTTGCCGAGAAATCTGCGTTCTTTGTACCAATTGCCGGAACTATAGCGCGTGATCCGGGGGTCATCGGTCACGGACCCGATCAGGTCTGGCAGGCTCGGTTGGTCGACGGTGTCGGCTAGTTAGGAGAGCTATGCAGATCTGGCCCGGAGTTCCCTACCCGCTCGGGGCGACCTACGACGGATCAGGGACCAACTTCGCGCTCTTCAGTGAAGTGGCTGAGAAAGTAGAGGTCTGCCTCTTCGACGACGGCGTCGAGACCCGTATCGAAATGCCGGAAATGGATGGCTTCGTCTGGCATGTGTTTCTGCCCAGCGTCGAGCCCGGCCAGCTCTACGGCTACCGGGTACACGGCCCGAACGACCCGGCCAAGGGCCTGCGCTGCAACCCCTCGAAGCTGCTGCTTGATCCCTACGCGAAGGCCATCGACGGCCAGATCAACTGGCATCCGTCGCTGTTCAGTTACCAACTGGAGTTCCCGGGCAACGCCAACGACGACGACTCCGCCGAACATATGCCGAAATCGGTGGTGATCAGCCCGTTCTTCGACTGGGGAGTGGACCGTCCGCCGAAACACCCCTACGCGGAGAGCGTCATCTACGAGGCTCACGTCAAGGGTCTGACCCAGACCCATCCCGAGGTGCCGGAGCAACTGCGCGGCACCTACGCCGGGATCGCGCACCCGGCGATCATCTCCCATCTCACCGAACTCGGGATCTCGACCATCGAACTGATGCCCGTTCACCATTTCGTGAACGATTCAGTCCTGCTCGATCGTGGGCTGTCGAACTACTGGGGCTACAACACCATCGGTTTCTTCGCTCCCGACTCCCGCTATACCTCCAGCGGCTCGCCCGGCGGCCAGGTGCAGGAGTTCAAAGCGATGGTGCGCGCCCTGCACCGGGCGGATATCGAGGTGATCCTCGATGTGGTCTACAACCACACCGCCGAGGGCAACCACATGGGACCGACCCTCTGCTTCCGCGGCATCGACAACGCCGCCTACTACCGACTCGTCGACGACAGCCCCGAGCACTACATGGACTACACCGGCACCGGCAATACGCTCAACGTGCGGCACCCGCACTCACTTCAGCTCATCATGGATTCGCTGCGGTATTGGGTTACCGAGATGCACGTGGACGGCTTCCGCTTCGACCTCGCGGCGACCCTGGCCCGCGAGTTCTACGACGTCGACCGACTCTCGACCTTCTTCGAACTGGTCCAGCAGGATCCGGTCGTCAGCCAGGTGAAGCTGATCGCCGAGCCGTGGGACGTCGGTCCAGGTGGGTACCAGGTCGGCAACTTCCCGCCGCAGTGGACGGAGTGGAACGGCAAGTATCGCGACACCGTTCGCGACTTCTGGCGCGGCGAGCCGGCGACGATCGGCGAGTTCGCAGCCCGTCTCACCGGTTCGGCCGATCTCTACGAGCACTCCGGTCGCCGCCCCGTGGCCAGCATCAACTTCGTCACCGCCCACGACGGCTTCACCCTCACCGACCTGGTCTCCTACAACGAGAAGCACAACGACGCCAACGGCGAGGGGAACAACGACGGCGAGAGCCACAACCGTTCGTGGAACTGTGGGGTCGAGGGCCCCACCGACGACAAGGCGGTGCTGGCCCTGCGAGCCCAGCAGCGGCGCAACTTCCTCGCCACACTCTTCCTCTCCCAGGGCGTGCCGATGCTCTGCCACGGCGACGAGTTGGGGCGCACTCAGCAGGGCAACAACAACGGTTACTGCCAGGACAACGAGATCAGCTGGATCGACTGGACCAACATCGACGTCGATCTGCTGGCCTTCGCCCGGCAGCTCGCCGAACTGCGCCGGCAGCATCCCGTCTTCCGCCGCCGTCGATTCTTCGACGGCCGCCCGGTCCGCCGCCGCGGCCCGGTCCAGCCCGGCGGAACCGTGGCGGTGAGTGACATCGTCTGGTTCACCCCACTGGGCGAGGAGATGACCGAAGAAGATTGGGGTTCCGGTTTCGGGCGGTCCATCGCGGTCTATCTCAACGGCAACGGCATACCCGATCGCTCCCCCACCGGCGAGCGGCTACGGGACGACTCGTTCATGCTCTGCTTCAGTGCGCACGATGAAGCGATCGACTTCTCCGTCGCCAGCAGCGAATATGGCGAGCAGTGGGAGATCGTGCTCGACACGGCGAATGTCGATCCGGATGAGAATGTGGTGGTGGGGGCCGGAGAGACGATATCGGTTGGGCCCCGCGCCCTCGTCGTACTGCGACAGGTGGCGTGAGCGAGATGGCCCATTCTCCGACCAGTACCTATCGGCTGCAGATTCGTCCCAGCTTTGAGCTGGACGCCGCCGCCGCACTCGTGGACTATCTCGACGCTCTCGGGGCCGACGCGGCCTACCTCTCGCCGATACTCCGATCGGCGGATGGATCAGACCACGGCTACGACGTGGTCGACCACTCGGTCATTGACCCGGCGCGCGGCGGCGACGCCGGGTGGCGGCGGTTCATCGACGCCGCCGGCAAGCGGGGACGGGGCGTCGTCGTCGACATCGTGCCCAACCATGCAGGGGTAGCCGACGCCAGCCAGAACGCGGCCTGGTGGGACGTGCTGCGCCTCGGCCAGGCGTCCCGGTTCGCCCGTTGGTTCGACATCGAGTGGAGCCGCGGACGTCTGCTCATCCCGGTGCTGGGCGACGACTTCGATGCCGGTAACGATCTGAAGATCGAGGGCGACGAGCTGCGGTACTTCGACCATCGTTACCCGATCGCCCCCGACACCAGCCATCCCGGTGACACGCCGGCCGAGGTGCACGACCGGCAGCATTATCAGTTGGTCAGCTACCACCTGGAGCAGACCGAACAGAACTATCGCCGCTTCTTCGCGGTGACCTCACTGGCCGGCCTACGCGTCGAGGACGAAGCTGTCTTCGACGCCACCCATGCGCGGGTGCTCGACTGGGTTAGGCACGACGGCATCATCGGGCTGCGACTGGATCACCCAGACGGACTTGCCGACCCGGCGGGGTACCTGGAACGGCTGCGCGCCGCGACCGGGGACTGCTGGATCACCGTCGAGAAGATTCTCGAGCCGGGCGAGCAGCTGCCGACGACGTGGCCGGTGGCCGGCACAACCGGCTACGACGCGCTGACCGAAGTCAGCAATGTCCTGATAGATCCGACCGTCGAGCCGCGCTTCGATGCGCTCTACCGCGAGCTCAGCGGCGATGCCCTGGATTTTCACGAGCATGTCGCGCGTGGAAAGCGAACCGCGGTCGAGACGATCCTGCAGGCCGAGGTCTCACGGCTGGCCCGGCTCGTGCCGTCGGTCGAGCGGGCGCGCGACGCGCTGGCCGAGCTCCTCATCGCCTTTCCGGTGTACCGCTCCTACCTCCCCGATGGCCGGGAGTACCTGGATCAGGCGGTCACTCTGGCCAGCTCGACCCGGCCGGACCTCGCCGCGACCATCGCCGCGCTACTGCCGCAGCTGGCCAATCCGGTGGAGGAGCTCTGCGCACGGTTCCAGCAGACCTCGGGTGCGGTCATGGCCAAGGGGGTCGAGGACACCGCCTACTACCGTTACAACCGCTTCGTTGCACTGAACGAGGTCGGCGGCAATCCGGCCCAATTCGGCGGCTCCGTCGCGGAATTCCATCAGGCGCAGCAGGTCCGCCAGCGGGTCGCACCGCTCGGCATGACCACCCTGTCGACCCATGACACCAAGCGGGGCGAGGACGTCCGGGCCCGCCTCTTCGCGCTGAGCGAGTTCGGCGATGCCTGGGCGGCTACGGTACGCGGGTTGCTGACCGCGGCGCCGATCCCGAACGCTTCGTTCGCCTATCTGCTGTGGCAGACGTTCGTCGGGGTCGGCTTCATCGATCGAGGTCGCATGCACGCCTACGCCGAGAAGGCCATGCGCGAGGCGGCCGACGGCACGGGGTGGGCAGACCCGGACGAGAGTTTCGAGCAGAGCGTGCACGCTGCGGTCGATGCCGCCTACGACCGCCCCGAGGTCCACCAACCGCTGGCCGAGCTCATCTCGACCATCACCGGCTTCGGCTGGAGCAATTCGCTCTCCCAGAAGCTGATTCAACTGACCATGCCGGGGATCCCGGACGTCTACCAGGGCACCGAGCTCTGGGAGGACAGCCTGGTCGATCCCGACAACCGCCGTCCGGTGGACTTCAACCAGCGTCGCGGGTTGCTAGCGCGGCTGGGGCGGAACGGCCGGCCGCTGATCGACGAGTCGGGCGCGGCCAAACTTCTGGTCGTGTCGCGCACGCTGGCCGCCCGCCGCGACCACCCCGAGCTCTTCGGCGGGTACACCCCGATCACCGGATCCGGCGCCGCGGCTGAGCATTTGGTCGGCTACGATCGCGGCGGCGCGATAACGCTCGCGACTCGGCTCCCCGCCGGGCTGCAGCGTCGGGGCGGCTGGGGATCGACGGCGGTGCAACTCGGGGACGCCACATTCCTCGACGTCTTCACCGGACGAACTGTCACCGGGAGCGTCGAGCTGTCGAGCCTGCTGGATCTCCTCCCGGTGGCCCTGCTGCTTCCCCAGTAACGCTTGCCAGTGACGCCTGCCGGTGATGGCGTCTCAGTACGGCGGTGCCAGCCGCCGAGCCAGCCGGGGAAGGTCGAGATCGGTGGCCGGGTACTGCGGATCCATCTCGGCGAGCGTCTCTCGAACGATCTCCCCCACCGCCCAGTTGCGATACCACTTGTGATCGCTAGGCACGATGTACCACGGTGCGACCTCCGTGGAGCAGTTCTGCACCATCGCCGTATATGCCACCTGATAGTCGCTCCAGTAGGCACGCTCGTCGATGTCGCCCTCGCGAAACTTCCACCGCTTGGTCGGGTCGTCGAGGCGGGCCAGCAGTCGGTCGCGCTGGGTGGCGTAGGAGATGTTCAGGAAGCACTTGACGATGACCGTTCCGGAGTCGCTCAGCGCGGACTCGAACGCGTTGATCTCGTCGTAGCGCTGCGCCCACTCCGCCTGCGGGATCGTCTCGTGGACCCGGGGAACGATGACGTCCTCGTAGTGCGAACGGTCGAAGGCGGCGATCATCCCGCGATCGGGCAGCGCTCGCCGGATTCTCCAGAGGAAGTGGTGAGCGGCCTCCTCCGGCGTCGGCTTCTTGAAGGCGGTCACCGTCGTCCCGGCTGGCCCCAGCAGCCCGACGACGTGCGAGATCACCCCACCTTTTCCGGCAGTATCGATCCCCTGCAGCACAAGTAACAGACTGCGCTTCCGCTCGGCGAAGAGTCGCTCCTGCAGTTGCGCCAGGTCGTCCGCGTGCTGCAGGGTGGCCGACTCGGTCGCCTTCTTCTTGCCAGGGGCGAGCGGCGTGTCACCCGAGTCGTACCCGGCCAAGTTCACTGTTCCGGGGGCGACGGCGAGCGCGGAGCGAAGAGAATGCTGACGGGGTGCCATTGCTGCAGCTTATCCGGGTGCCGCCGGGATTTGAGGGCAGTTAAGGTCTGCAGCTAGCGGCACGTCAACCGGCCGCAGGTGAAGTTTGGACCTAGACCGCGGAGGGTAGAGACGCGTGGTGCAGAAGAGAATGCGTCTCTGGGCGCCCCAAGCCGAACGGGTCCGGCTCCGCACCGCCTCCGGCGAGGCCGAGCTGATCAGCCGCGACGGGCAGTGGTGGGAACTCCCGGCGGATACCGAACGCGAACAACTGAAGTTGGCCGCCGGCACCGACTACGTCTTCCTACTCGACGATTCCGACGACGAGCTGCCCGATCCACGGTCGCGGTGGCAACCGGCCGGTGTGCACGGGCCGAGCCGCAGCTACGACGACGAGTCGTTTGTCTGGAGCGACTCGGAGTGGACCGGCCGGGTTCTGCCGGGCGCGATCCTCTATGAGCTGCACATCGGCACCTTCACCCCCGGCGCCACATTCGACTCGGCGATCGAGAAGCTGGATCACCTTGTCGACTTGGGGATAACGCATGTCGAACTGCTGCCGGTGAACGCCTTCAACGGTGTCTGGAACTGGGGCTACGACGGGGTGGATTGGTATGCCGTACATGACGCCTACGGCGGCCCCGACGGGCTCAAGCGCTTCGTCGACGCGGCCCACCGACGCGGCCTCGCGGTGGTGCTCGACGTCGTCTACAACCACCTCGGGCCGAGCGGCAACTACCTGCCCAAGTTCGGCCCCTATCTGAAGTCGGGGCGCAACACCTGGGGCGATCTGGTAAACCTCGAGGTCGAAGCGGTGCGCCGATTCATCATCGACAACGCACTCATGTGGCTGCGCGATTTCCATATCGACGGGCTGCGCCTGGACGCGGTGCACGCGCTCGTCGACTCCAGCACGCCGCACCTGCTGACCCAGCTGGCAACCGAGGTCGACGCGCTCAGTGCGGCCATTCGCCGACCGCTCAGCCTCATCGCCGAGTCCGACCTCAACGATCCGGTGATGATCACGTCCCGCGAAAGCGGAGGCCACGGCCTGACTGCCCAGTGGGACGACGACGTGCATCACTCGCTGCACGCGCTGCTGACCGGCGAGCGACAGGGTTACTACGACGACTTCGGCTCGTTCGAGGGGCTGCGGAAGGTGCTGACTTCGGCGTTCTTCCACGACGGCACCTATTCGACCTTCCGCCGGCGCCGGCACGGAGCACCCGTGAATCGGGTGACGACCCCCGGGTACCGCTTCGTGGTCTGCCTGCAGAATCATGATCAGATCGGCAACCGTGCCGTCGGCGACCGACTGCCGGAGATCACATCGTCGGGCCGGTTGAAGATTGGCGCGGTGCTGCTCCTCACCTCCCCCTTCACCCCGATGCTCTGGATGGGCGAGGAGTGGCGAGCCGCGACGCGCTGGCCGTTCTTCACCTCCCATCCGGAGCCGGAGCTGGCGGAGGCGACCGGAGCCGGCCGGCTGGCCGAATTCGCCGACCACGGCTGGGACACCTCACAGATGATCAATCCGCAGGATCCAGCGGCCTACCGGGAGGCGATTCTCGACTGGAGCGAGCCATCGCGAGGCGAACACCGGGAGATGCTGGAGCTCTACCGGCGGTTGATCGCGCTGCGTCACGAGACCGCCGACCTGAGCGATCCCCGGCTAGATCTGGTCTCCGTGGATCTGGACGAGGCGCGAAGCTGCATCGTGGTTCATCGCGGACGGATTCGGGTGCTGGTGAATCTCGACGACGCAGCGCACGACTTCGACGTCGCCGCCGAGGAGGTTCTGCTTGCCACCGGGGAGTGTTCACAGCAGGCCGGAGTGATCACGGTCGGTCGCGAGTCCGCGGCGATCGTGCAGCTTTAGCGGGGCGACCGGCCAACCCAATGCGGGAAGGGTTATCGGATCTGCCTACGTCGCCGGCGTGAGGGCGCCGGCGCCGGTGGGCCGAAGGCGGCGCGAGTAGACCTGATCGCAGCCCGCCCGAGGGCAGCGTTTCCCGAGGCGCCGATGGCCACTCCGATCCCCATCGGCAGCGCCCGCCCGATGAGCAGGGCACCCTGCCCGGCGCCGACTCGCGCCATCACGTGCCGCGCTAGCTGGTTGTTCAGCCCACCCAGTCGCTCCTGCGACCCGCGTCGGGAGAGCACTTCGCCCCATCGCGACCTGGTGCCGGTCACCTGCTCGACGATGTCGACGCCGGTCTGGCCGAGGAGGACACCGAGCACCAGGGAGCGCCGGTAGACGGGGTCGTCAGTCGGAATGCCGTGCACGTGGGCAACGGATAGTGAGTAGAGCGCCGTCGCCTCGATGAAGGCGGCGATCTCCACGGTGGCCGAGGTGAGCGTCGTGATCACGCCGGCCCCCGGCAGCGCCGCCGTCCCACCGGCGACGGCACCGATACTGCTGACGAAAGTCAGATAGCGTCGCTCCAACAATGCAAGCAGCTCGCCCTGCGATGCGCCTGGGTGGCGCTGCATCAGCCGGTCGAGATGGGCCACGATCGTCGGGGTCTGCAGGGCAATCGCCCGGTCCAGGGTGGCGTCCAGAGTTCGGGACACGGAGTCTGGGATCGGCACGCTCCGCGCGGCTCTACCGGCCGCCAACCCGACCGCCTTCCCCGCCACCGACATCAGCCAGCTCCCATCCGATTCAACGCTATGAGCCGGCTGATCGCGCGCCGGTACTTCTTACGGTAGCCACCGGCGAGCATCTGCGCGTCGAATAGCTCGGTCAGCGGCACCCCGGAGGTGAGAAGCGGGATCTGCCGGTCATAGAGACGGTCGGCCAGCACGACGAGGCGCAGCGCGACATTCTGGTCGGCCGCGGTGCGCACATCCCACAGGCAGACCGTTGCCACGCCCTCGACGAGCGCACCGTAGCGGGAGGGGTGCAGCGTCGCCAGGTGGTGAGCCAGATCGGTGAAATTGTCCAGGCTCGCCCCGGGAATCTCCGCGGCCCGCCTGGTCAGCTCAGCATCGGAGAGTGGAGGCGGCGGCTCGGGGAGGCCGCGGTGGCGGTAATCCGGGCCGTCGACCCGGATCGGGGTGAAGCGGGCGGCCAGCGCCTGGATCTCGCGCAGGAAGTCATCGGTGGCGAAGCGCTCCTCCCCGAGCCGATCGGGGAGAGTGTTGGACGTCGCGGCCAGGGCCACACCCCGTTCGCTGAGACGAGCCAGCAACGTCGATACGAGCACCGTGTCACCCGGATCGTCCAGCTCGAACTCGTCGATCGCCAGCAACCGCATGCCGCCGAGTGCCTCGACCAGGTCGGCGAACCCGAGCGCCCCGGCTAATTGCGTTAGCTCGACGAAGGTGGCGTAGGCCTTCGGGCCTGGTACCGCGTGCCAGAGCGACGCGAGCAGATGTGTCTTGCCAACCCCGAATCCGCCGTCCAGATAGACCCCGCCCGGGTACTCCGGCCCGGACGCACGGCGAAATCGTCCGGCCTTACGCGGTGGACGGGAGACTTGTAGCGCGAAGGCCCGCAGGTATTCGACCGCGGCCAGCTGCGTCGGCTCTCCCGGATCAGGCCGGTAGGTGTCGAAACTGACGTCGGCGAAGAGCGGCGGTGGGACGAGCGAGTCGAGCAGGTCGGCCCGTGACACGACCGGTAGGCGGTCGATGAGTCGTATGGGCACAGCTAGGCAGCCTATCCGTGCTGGGCGCAGGCCGGGGGTGGACCCGGAAATGGTGAGATGAAGCATGCGCGAACTCCTCGGCCCGAGCGCCGACCCCGACCCCGATAGTGCGCTTGACCTGCACGCCTTCTATGCCACCGACTGGCTCGAGCCCGGCGGACTGCGGGTCAACTTCGTCTCCAGCGTCGACGGCGCCGTCACCGCCGGAGGACTCTCCCGCGGTCTGCAGACGCCCGGAGACAACAAGGTCTTCGCAGTGCTGCGAGACCTCGCCGATGTGGTGGTGGCCGGCGCCGGGACGATCTCGGCCGAGAAGTACGGTCCGGTCAAGCTCTCCCCGGCCCGGGTCACGGCCCGGACGGAGCACGGCCTGCCGCCGCAACTGCCGGTTGCCGTCATCTCCCGCGCTCTGAACCTTGATCCCGCGTCTGAGCTCTTCACGCCGGCCAGTGAGAGACCCCGGGCCATCGTCCTCACCTGTGCCGCCGGCGGCACACCTGAACTGCGCCGGCGGTTGAGCCAGGGCGCGGAGATCATCGACTGCGGCGACTCCGAGGTCGATCTGACGCTGGCCAGAGCTGCGCTGACCGAGCGGGGTCACACCCGAATCCTCTGCGAGGGTGGGCCTCGCCTCTTCGCTGATCTCGCTGCGGCGGGGGTGGTCGACGAACTCTGTCTGAGCCTCTCGCCGCTGCTGGCCGGGCCGGGTTCGGGGCGGATCACCGCCGGCACGGCCTGGCCCGGCTCGGACGGGCTGGCGCTGACCCTGCGCGGGCTGCTCGAGGAGGATGGGGCGCTCTTCCTGCGGTACCGCAGCCAAGTCGTGCCGGCCGGGGCCGGACGAGCGGGCAACCCGCCGCGGGGCCGACTGATGGGAGACTGAGCCGATGAAACTGCCCGTGATGCCACCGGTCGCACCGATGCTGGCCAAGTCGGTGCCGGCGATTCCGGCCGGTGCCTCCTACGAACCGAAGTGGGACGGATTCCGCTCCCTGATCTTCCGCGATGGTGACGACATCGAGTTCGGGAGCCGGAACGAGAAGCCGATGACCCGCTACTTTCCCGAACTCGTGGCCGCCGTCAAAGCCGAACTCCCCCAACGTTGCGTCCTCGATGGCGAAATCGTCATCGCCACCGATGCGGGGTTGGATTTCGAGGCACTTCAGCAGCGCATCCATCCGGCGGCGTCGCGGGTGACGATGCTCGCGGAGAAGACGCCCGCATCGTTCATCGCCTTCGACCTGCTGGCCCTCGGGGACGAGGACTACACCGGGCGCCCGTTCGCGCAGCGGCGGGCAGCGCTGGAGCGGGCTCTGGCCGGCGTGAACGCCCCGATCCACCTCACCCCGACCACGGTCGATGTCGACGTTGCCCAACGCTGGTTCGTCGAGCTTGAGGGCGCCGGGCTGGATGGCGTCATCGCCAAACCACTGGACGGCACCTACCAGCCCGACAAGCGGGTCATGTTCAAGATCAAGCACGTCCGTACGGCGGATTGCGTCCTCGCCGGCTTCCGCTGGCACAAGACGTCCACCGAGGCGAACCCGCTCGTCGGGTCACTGCTACTCGGGCTGTACAACGCCGAACAGCGACTTCAGCATGTCGGTGTGGTGGGCGCGTTCACGGCCGCCCGACGCGCCGAATTGGTCGCCGAACTCGAACCGCTGACCCTGGGAGACGAAGAGGACCACCCGTGGGGCGAGTGGGCCAACGCCGAGGCCCACCGCGGCCAGCGACTGCCGGGGAACGTCAGCCGCTGGAACGCCACGAAGGATCTCTCCTTCGTCCCGCTACGACCGGAGCGAGTGTTGGAGGTGAAGTACGAGCATATGGAGGGCACCCGATTCCGGCATCTGGCCCACTTCGTGCGCTGGCGCGACGACCGCACCCCTGACTCCTGCACCTATGAGCAGCTCGAGCAGCCCATCACCTACAGCCTGGATGACATCGTCTCGGGGCTGGGCTCCTGATCCACCGAACCGGCCGCGACGCGGCGATGGCGACTGTGTCAGTCCCGAGGTCAGCTGGGTAGCCTGCATAGCGTGGTCAATCATTCTCGCGATTTCAGACGCCGCCTCCTCTTCGCTCTGGTCGCGAGCACAGCCGTGGTGGCCCTGCTCAGTGGCTGCGTGACCCAGACCTCTGGGACGCCGCACCAGGCAGCCTCGGCCTCGACGACCAGCCCGAGCTCCGGGACCGCCACCGCGCCGGCGACGACCCCGATCGCCTTCAGCGACTGCAGTAACAGCTTCAATCTCAGCGGTGCGATCCCGGCCGACCGCCTGACCAAGCTCACCGTGGAGTGCGGCAAGCTTCGCGTGCCGCAGAACTATGACCGCCCCAACGGTGCGACCCTGTCGATCAGCGTCATCAAGCTGCACTACACCGAGCAGACCGACCGCATCGGTTCCCTGCTCATGAACCCGGGCGGCCCCGGCGGATCGGGAATCTTCCTGGCCATCTCCGAAGCCGGCTCGATCGACGTGTCGATCCTGCAGCACTTCGACCTGATCGGCTTCGACCCGCGCGGTGTGGGCGTCTCCTCCCCGGTGGCGTGCGTCAGCGATGCGCAGAAAGACGAGCTCAACGGGCAGAATCCCAACGTGCTGACCGCTGCTGGATTCGCGGTCGCCAAGGCCAGCGCGGCCGCGGTCGCGGCTGCCTGCTCGGCCAGGTTTGGGACCGATCTGGCCGACTACAACACGGTCGAGACAGCGCGGGACATGGATCTGATCCGCGCCGGCGTCGGGGACCAGAGCATGAACTACCTCGGGTACTCCTACGGCACCCAGCTCGGGTCGATCTACGCGCATCTCTTCCCGTCCCGCATCCGGGTCGCGGTGCTGGACGGTGCGGTCAATCCCGACACCGACGCGATCACCTCCTTCGCCAACCAGCTGCAGGGATTCGAGTCGGCCTTCGACCAGTTCGCCGCCGACTGCGTCACCAAATCCCCCTGTAAATCGTTGGGCAATCCGCGGCAGGTCGTCTACGACTTGGTGAAGCAGACGAACATCACGCCGCTGCCTTCGGCAAAGTCCGGCGAGACCCGCACCGCCGGAAGCGCGATCGTGCTGACCGGGGTGCTGTCGGCTCTCTACTCCTCAGATAGTTGGCCGACACTCGGCAACGCCCTGATTCAGGCCAAGCAAGGCGACGCGGCCGGCCTCTTCGAACTCGCCGACGAGTACAACGAGCGCAGCGATGACGGCACCTACAGCAACATCTACGAAGCGAACCTCACAATCAGCTGCAATGACGAGGCTCCCGGGCCGACCGACGCGGTCATCCGCTCGACCGCGACCCAGTGGTCCACCCGTTATCCGATGTTCGGGCTCTGGTCGGCGACCGCGCTCTTCGGCTGCCAGGCCTGGCAGCCGATACGCCATCTGCTGCCCGCCCCGAGCGCTGTCGGCTCGAAGCCGATCCTGGTGATCGGAACGCTGCACGACCCGGCCACGCCGTATGCCTCCACGCAGGCATTGGCCACAGCCCTCGGCAGCGGGGTCGTCCTGAGCTGGGACGGCCAGGGACACACCGCCTACGGCCGCGGCAGCGACTGCATCGACTCGAAGGTGAACGCCTACCTGATCGACGGCACCCTCCCCCCGCCGAACACCGTCTGTCCCAAATGAGCGCGGCGGTCAACACTGGTGGTGAGCCGAAGCTGGCTGTCCATCTACCCCGTCACACCCCGCGCGCCGTCGTCCTCGTACTGCACGGCGGTCGGGAGCAGAGCTTCGCCCCAGTGCGGCCCTGGTCGCTGGCCCCCCTGCGGATGCGGCCGTTCGTAGGTTCCCTGCGCCGCGCCGGCGGCGCTGAGGGGCTCGTCGTGGCCTCGCTGAGGTTCGCCCAGCGTGGCTGGAACGGCGATGCGAACTCACCCGTTCCGGATGCCCGCTGGGCGCTTGCGCAGCTTCGCGACCAGTTCGGGGCGGTCCCGTTCGGATTGGTCGGGCACTCCATGGGCGGTCGAACGGCGCTGGCCGCCGCCGACGAACCTCAGGTCCGCTCCGTCGTGGCGCTGGCCCCGTGGATCGAGCGTATCGATCGCATCAAGCCACTCACCGATCGCGATCTGCTCGTGCTCCACGGGGATCGAGACCGCCTCACCAGTCCCGCGGCGTCGAAGACCTTCGTGGAGGCGGCGGCGGGCTTGGCGAGGCTGGCCAGCTACGTCGAGGTAAGCGGCGACAGTCACGCGATGCTGAAAAGGGCCGGCGTCTGGCACGAGCTCAGCACCGGGTTCACGGTGGCCACGCTGCTGGGTCTGGAATTGGGTGAAACCGAACGGCCCGATGTTGCGAATACTATTCAGGCAGCTCGTGCTGGTGAGCGGAACCTCGCAATCTGACTCCGGCTGTCGCGGCGTGACAAACGAGGCGAATGTGAGAGCGCGATGACCGAAATGAATCTCCGTCCAGCAGGCAACGATCTGGCCGCGCGTCAGCCGGAGGTCTGCGGGCCGCTGGACACCGTGGGTACCGAGCTGACCGTGAGTTCCTCTGGGTCACCGGCCGGCGCCCGACTGTTGGCCGATCGAATCGATCCGCAGCTCTGGCCCGATGTCGCCACCGTGCCCCACGCCCGGCTGCGGGCGGCCGTCGCCCGGCGCCTCTTCGTGCACGCGGTGAATCGCCTACCGCTGCGCGTCGTCGAGGCGAGCGGGCGGGCCTACGGGGGCGGCGGTAGCCGCGACCCGCTGATGACCCTGATCCGGCCGGACGCCTTCTTCAGCCGGGTCGGGGCAACCGGAACCATCGGTTTCGGCGAGGCCTTCATGGCCGGTGACTGGAGCGCCGAGGACCCGGCCGAGGTGCTGTCGGCCTTCGCCGCCAACATGGGCAAGCTCATCCCCAGCTCGCTGCAGAAGCTTCGGGGAGCAGTACTTCGCAAGCAACCGATAGCCGACGACAACACGCTGGAGGGCTCGCGCAAGAACATCGAACGTCACTACGACCTCTCCAACGACCTGTTCAAGGAGTTCCTCGATCAGTCGATGACCTACTCCTCAGCGCTGTTCAACGGCGACCCACGCGAATCCGACGACGACCTGCTCACGGCCCAGCACCGCAAGATCGACCGCCTGCTGGATTCGGCCAAGGTCGGCCCGGGCACCCGCGTATTGGAGATCGGGACCGGCTGGGGTGAGCTGGCGCTGCGGGCCGCCGGGCGCGGCGCCCATGTCACCTCCATCACCATCTCCACCGAGCAGGCCGCGCTGGCCCGCGCCCGGATCGCCGAGGCCGGACTGAGTCATCTGGCCGAGGTTCGGCTGCAGGACTACCGGCAGACCTGCGGTGCGTTCGACGCCGTCGTGAGCGTCGAGATGATCGAAGCGGTCGGCGCCAACCATTGGAACGAGTACTTCGGCACGGTCGACCGGCTCCTCGCGCCGGGCGGGCGCTTCGCCCTGCAGGCCATCGTGCAGGTCGACGACCGGATGCGGGCGAGCTCCGAGACGTACACCTGGACCCGCAAATACATCTTTCCGGGCGGGCAGCTGCCCTCCGCGGAGTCCATCGGTGCAACGGTGGCTAAGGTGACCAGCCTACGGGTGACCGACAGATTCGCCTTCGGACAGCACTACGCCGAGACCCTGCGCCGGTGGCGGGAGCAGTTCGAATCGCGGGCTCACGCGGTCACCCATCTCGGCTTCGACGACACGTTCCGGCGTATGTGGTCGCTGTACCTCGCCTACTCCGAAGCGGGTTTCCGCACCGGGTACCTGGACGTCCACCAGATCACGCTGACCAAGCCGCAGCTCGTCTAGTCGCGCCCGAAGCCGCGCCCGCGCGGATAGGGTGGCGGCGTGAGCAATGACCGCACTTCCGCCGAACCGGGGAATACCCGGCCGATCGAGGCCTCGGTGGTTCGTGACTTCAGCGTCAACCTCTCCTACGGCGAATACCTGCACCTGGATGAGTTGCTCGCAGCTCAGCATCTGGTCAGCGAGCCGCCGCACCACGACGAGTTGCTCTTCATCATCCAGCACCAAACCTCGGAACTCTGGCTGAAGTTGATGCTGCACGAACTGCGTTCCGCGCAGCGGCTGCTGGCCGCCGACGACCTGCAACCAGCGCTGAAACGGCTGGCCCGCGTCAAGCACGTGCAGCGCACCCTGACCGAGCAGTGGTCGGTGCTGGCCACCCTGACGCCGTCGGAGTACGCGGAGTTCCGTAGCTTCCTCGGCACCTCATCGGGCTTCCAGTCCTATCAGTACCGGGCCGTCGAGTTCGTCCTGGGGAACAAGAACGCGGCGATGCTGGAGTACTTCGACCATGATCGGGCGGCCCGGGACCTGCTGGCCGAACTGCTGGAATCACCAAGTATTTATGACGAATTCCTTCGGTTCTTGTCCCGCGCCGGCCATCCGGTTCCGGTCGGCATCCTGAACCGCGACGTCACCTTGGCCCACACCTTCACGCCCGACTTGGTGACGATGTTCCTCGGGATCTATGGCGACACCCAGCGGTACTGGGCGGCCTACGAGGCGTGTGAGGAGTTGGTCGACCTGGAGGAGAACTTTCAGCTCTGGCGCTTCCGGCACCTGAAGACCGTGGAACGAGTAATCGGCTTTAAACCGGGCACCGGTGGCTCCAGTGGCGTCGACTTCCTACGACGGGCCCTGGATCTCACGTTCTTCCCGGAGCTCTTCGCCGTACGCACCGAGATCGGGCGCTGAGTCACGCACCTCCGCGCGCCGACCCGGACAGCTCGCTCGGCCGGCTCGCCAGTGGTAGCCGATCAGTCCAGTGGCTGCGGCTGGACCGCCGCCGCAGCCTGTACGGCCGCGGCCTCTCGATCAGCCTTAGTCGCGCGGGCGCGGCTGGGCTTTCCGCCCACGGACCTAAACTGAGAACGATGACCGGGCAACTGATGGCGGGGCAGCCTTCGGTTGGACGTGCGGAATGAAGCGGATCACGGGGTTGGGAGTCTGGAAGGTAGACGGCACGCCGCAGCTGCACCGAACAGCGCCCCGGAGGGCCGGAACACCCGAGGTGTCCCTGCAACACGGCTTGCTCGTCGACAAGCTCACCGGGAGCGTTGCGGGGTCGAGCGGAGGAACTCGAGTCGACGGAGCAGACGAGCTCTATTACTTATCCTTGAAAATAGGGTCTCGCTTTTCGGCGAAGGCTAACGGGCCTTCCTTGGCGTCGTCGCTCGCAAAGGTCTCTATCCCGATGAGCGTCTCGATATCGAAAGCCTGTTGTTCCGGCAGCGCTTCACTGGCACGCATCGCACGCAGGATGTTGCGCACGGCCACCGGACCGTTCCGCACGATCAACCCTGCAAGTTCACGTGCCTTCGCCATCGCTTCGCCGTCCGGCACGAGGTGGCCGATGAGACCATATCGATAGGCCTCCTCCGCCCGCACCTGGCGCCCGGTCATAAGCCAGTCCGCGGCGACGGTGTATGGCACCTGCCGCGGCAACCGGACTGCGGAACCAGCCATCGGGAAAAGGCTCCATTTCGGCTCAGTGAGGCCAAATATCGCGCCCTGCGCGGCAACGCGGATATCAGACGCGATAACAAGCTCAGTTCCGCCGGCAAGCGCGTACCCCTCCACCGCGACGATAAGCGGCTTGTTAAGGCGGTATCCCTTGAGAAACATCTTGAGGTTTCGCGGATCGAAGATACCCGTTGATTCACGCGCCGCCTTCGTGACCTCGTCGGCAGGCTCTCCGCCGGCCAGATACTTTAGGTCAGCGCCAGCGCTGAAGTCACCGCCGGCGCCGGTGAGAATAACGGCGCGCACGGCGTCGTCATCGTTCGCTCGCTGCCAGGCGTCCGCCAAAAGCTGCGACATCTGCGGCGAAATCGCGTTTCTTGCCTCGGGTCGATTCATCGTTACGACGAGGATTCCGCCGTCCTGCTCGACGAGAGCGTGGGGTGTTTGGGTCATCTCAGTATGAATCCTGCTTACTTTCTGGGCGACTGGATAGCAGCGGTCATCTGTGCCACGCATCGTGGCGGAGAAACGGAGATGTGAGCATCTCGTTAACTCGGCGACTGGGAAGGTGCTCTCGGGACAACCGGCGCAGTTGACGTGAACCGCCCAGGCACATCACCACCGCAGCCGGACGAACTCCGTCGAGGTTGACGTCGGAAGCTCCCGGCGGCAAGCGCAAAACGCGACGGCGTCGAGGTCGCCTAAGGCGCGCGAAGGACGTGCGTCCATGTTGGAACTTGATCAGCGAAGTAGTCATTTGCGCTGCTCGGCAATCGATACGAAGCGCCGCCAGTGGATCGAGATCATGAGCTGGGCCATGACGACATCTCGAGTTGTGACGGCTAGCCTGGCGCTCCGAGGAGCCGAGTTCACCGGACACGACGCCTTCTGATGGCCTGGCCGCAACACGGCGCCTCTTACCGTCACGACGCGCTTGACTTGTCGACGATTCGACTGGTGAACAGTTCACGCGCCCATGCGTAGTCTGCCTTCGCCGCCGGAGATCGCCGGATCTCATCCACCACGACAAGATCGCGGGGTACCTTGTAGCCGGCCAGCTGCCTTCGGAGGTACTCCTGGAGGCCGTCCAGAGTCAACGTGGCGCCCGGCCGCAAACTCACTACGGCGGCGACGACGTTGCCGTATCTGACGTCACGAACCCCGACAACAAGGGCATCGAAGACTGCCGGGAGCTCTTTCAGCGCCGTTTCCACCTCGTCGGGGAAGACCTTCTCGCCGCCGGTGTTGATCGCCAACGAACCGCGGCCGAGAAGCAGGAAGGTGCCGTCCGCATTGCGGATTCCCTTGTCGCCGGGAAGCACCCAGCGCTTGCCGCTGGCGTCGACCCGAAAGGTCTCCGCGGACTTCACCGGGTCGTTCCAATACCGATTCGCCGTCGGACCGCAGACGCCGACGAAGCCTTCTTCCCCCACGGCCGACTGGGTAAGGTCGTCCCGCAGGATGTCGACGCGTTCGGTGATCGGAAGCTTGGGAATGGCGGAGTCGTCAGGTGAGGTGGTCGTGGTCGTGCAGGCGGCACCGATCTCCGAGCCGCCGAAGCTGTCGATGATGGTCACGTGCGGGAGGTGCTTGCGCAGTTCCGCCCGGGTTGAGGGCGAGAGCACGGCGCCGCCGGTGCCGATAGCATTCAGTTTGGACAAGGTCCACCGCTCGGGGTTGCGCTCCAGCGCGTCCGCTAACGGCTTGGCCATAGCGTCACCGACGAGGGCGATGACGTTGACCCTGAGCACCTCGGCGGCGTCGAGGAGCTTCTCGGGGTCGTACTTCCGCCCGGTCCAGACCGTGGCCGTTCCGGCGAGTACCCACGCCCGCAACATGGCCCACTGTCCGTTGCCGTGCATAAGCGGTGCGACCGCCATCACTGCGGGGACCTCTTCGGTGAGCTGTTGGGCGATCGTGGTCGGATCCGTCGCACCGATGCCGCCGGTGGCCCATCCGTAGGCGATGGCGCCCTCGACGAGATCCGGCTGCGTCCAGATGACGCCCTTGGGCATCCCTGTCGTGCCGCCCGTGTAGAGCATGTACTCGTCGACGCTGTCACGCGGCGGGAAATCGCGCTCGGAGCTGGCCTCGGACATCAGGACGTCCAGGCTCGTGTCGGTCGGAGCATCCTGGTCGAGATAAAGAACACGAGCGCCCGTTCCGGCCTGTCCGAGGGCTTGCGTCAACGCCGCTTCGAACTCGGCCTCGGCGATCACAACAGAAGATTCGCTGTCCCTGAGTACGTATGCGATCTCCGGAGCCGTGTAGCGATAGTTGACGTTCACGAACAGCGCGCCCAGCTTGAAGCAACCCACCATGATGGCGAGCCACTCGGCACGGTTGTGCGCGAGGACGGCAACTCGGTCACCGGCCCCGACGCCGAGATCCTGCAGAACGTGCGCAAGCCGATTACCGCGGTCTTCAAGTACACCGTAGGTGTACTTGGTGACCGCGATCCCGTCCGAGGCCGCAACCGCGACGCGGTCAGGGGCGAGGTCGGCGACCGCGTCGGTGATCGACGCAAAGTTGAAAGTATTCACTCGCTGCTACCCCCCGCGTGTTCTCACATCGGTTCCGAATGGAACGCGACCATGGCGAAGTACTGCGAGCCGCCACCATATGCGTGCCCGATCGACGTGCGTGCACCGTCGATCTGGTGGTCGCCCGCGCAACCGCGCACCTGATTCGCCGCCTCGATCACGCGGATCATGCCGGAGGCTCCGATCGGATTCGAGGACAGGACGCCGCCGGACGGGTTCAAGGGGAAGTCCCCGCTCATTTCCGTCGCATTCTCCTCGACCATGCGCCACCCGTCTCCGATTGGCGCGATGCCGAACGCCTCCAGCCAAATCGGCTCGAACCAGCTGAAAGGTACATAGAGCTCCGCAACATCGATCTGTGTGCGCGGATCAGTAATGCCCGCCTGCCGGTAGACGTCCCTCGCGCAGTCGACAGCGGCCTGCGGACGCACCGGGTCCCGGCCAGGGAACGAGCCAAGTTCGGTGCGTACCGAGGTGCCCGCAACCCACGCCACCGGCTTGGTCGCCCGCAGGCCACCGGCCTCGTCTGTGATTACGGCCGCTGCGGCACCATCGGACGAGGGACACGACTCGAGGAAGCGGATCGGCTCCCAGAGCATCGGGGAGTCGCGCACCTGTTCTTCCGTGATTTCGGCGAGCTTGAGATGTGCGTAGGGGTTCTTCAGCGCGTTAAGGCGGTCCTTCACGGCAACCTTCCAGCCGATATGCTCCGGCGCTCCCGTCTCCTCGATGAAGGAGCGCACCCACGGCGCGAAGTAGCCGCCGGCACCGGTGCCGCGACTTCGCCCGGCAGACAGGCCCCACTGCGCGTTCCCCTCGGACTGCTTCTCCCACGAGACGGTCAACACCCGCTTGAAGACACCCGAACTCACCAGGTGCGACGCAGCGATGAAGGCCGAGCACCCCACGGAGCCCGCGGTGTGTACTCGCAGCAGCGGCTTGCCGTTGGCGCCGAGCGCATCGGCGAGGAAGAGCTCTGGCTGCACGACGCCCTCGAACGCATCCGGAGCCTTGCCGATGACTACGGCGTCGATATCACCCCATGCCGTCTCGGCATCGTCGAGGGCCCGCTGCGCTGCCTCGCGAACGAGACCGGGCATCGAGAGATCGTGCCTGGCCCTTTTATGGTGGGTCTGCCCGGTGCCCACGACTGCAACCCGCTCAGCCATCAGCGCGCCTCCAACATCGCAACAAGGTTCTGCTGCAACGCCTGTCCGCCGGCGGCGTGCGCGATGGCTCGGCGCGCCGAGCCGTCCCGGATGCGGGCAGCGGCCTCGATGAATCGAATCAGTCCGGTGGCCATCACCGGGTTCGTGATGAGCGGCCCCCCCGAGGAATTCACGCTCGCCGAATCAGGAATGCCGAGCGCAGCGCGAAGGATAAGCTCCTGGGCAGTCGAGGTCGCGCAGAGCTCGGCGACGTCGAGGGGACCGCCGTCGTAGCCGGCCTTGCGAGCAGCGAGGGTCGACGACACCGAGGTTGCAAGGTCGCGGAAACCGGGTAGATGCGCCTCGACGCGATGGTCGATCCCGCTGATCCACACCGGGTTCGGGCTGAGCTGACGAGCCCGCTCACCGCGCGCAAGGACCACCGCCGCAGCACCGTCGCTGAACGGGGCCAAGTCGTGGTGACGCAGCGGCGCGCGCAGATAGTCGGCTGCGAGGGCCGTATCGACGTCCGCCGCACGACCGGCGCGCACTGCTACCTCCGCAAGGTCGCGCTCGGTGGCGCGCCCCGACTCCAGAAGGGCCCGCGCCTGCAACCCTGCAAGTGAGTACGCATCCAATCCGAGGGGCGCCGAGAAGTACGGGTCACCTTGGATTGTCCAGACCTCCTCGGGTCGGCTCGACGACGACTTTCCGGACCCCATGACCAACGCGGTATCGATGTCACCGTGCAGCAACCGGATCCAGGCTTCGTAGAGTGCCCACGCACCATCCATCTCGACGTGCGACTCGCATATGGGCGGCCACGCACCCGCGGCTTCGAGGTTGAACACAAAGGCGAACGGTCCACCAGTGAGGTAATCGCAGCTACCCGCGCACACGAATCCGACCTCGTCGCGGTCCAATCCTGCCATCGCCAACGCGTCACGAACGACGGGGAAGAGCAACTGCGTCTCGCTCCTCGTAGTCTGCGCGACGGCCGTGTGCGCGTAACCCACGATCGCAATATCGTTCGTACTCATGCGAGATACCCTCGGTAGACCGACTCGTCGGCATCGGGCTCACCTGTCGGTGTGAAGCACTCGATGACTCCGTGAATCAGACCCCACCCGCGGCTGGTGATACCCGCTGTCGTTCGCTCCTCCACCGGTCTCCAGATCGCCTTCACTCGCATGCCCGCGCGCAGCTCCGCGTGCGGCACGCCCGAGATGTCCTGACCCGACTCAAGTCCCACGAGGACGCTGTCCGCACCGTCGAGACGCACAGAGGCATAGACGAAGGGCTCGGTCGCCGACTGCCCCGGGTACTGGACCGGATGGATGATGCTGAAGCCGGTTATGACGCCGCGGTCGGAGACTTCAACCTCGTTGTCGCTGGTCGTACCGATGAGGCAGAGTACGCAGAATCCCTTGCCAGGAACATAGACGCGTGAGCAGGACGGACACTTGTGGCCCACAATGCGCCCCTGCAGTAGCGCCGCAGCGTAACGCTGTAGCTCCTCGGTCAGTTCCTCCTCGTAGTGAAGAGTGATCGGCGTGGGTAGCAGATGCACTCGTGAGTCCCTCGCTGGCTTCGCCTCAGTCACGCCGGCACCCAGTACGCGATGTCATCGATCCGTCCGATTCGCTGGTCTTTCCACTGCGGCGACACCCGCATGCCTGTGCTCATCCGCTCCGGGGAACCAACGTCGACGAGATGCACAATTGTGGTGGTCGCCCCCTCGGGGCGTAGCTGCGCGAACGCGAATGGCCGCTCAAGCAGGTGCACGCTCTGCGGCTGCGCCACCCAGGTCCACGACTCGACGGTGGCGGTAGGGCCGACCTCCACCAATTCGCCGCTCAAGGGCTCTCCATCGACCGGATCCCACTCGGTTGGTGGGACTAGGACCCGACCGTCGTCCGTTCGCGCGCCGAGCAGTCGCATCTCCATCAGCGCATCCGCGAAGGCGCCGACCACAGGCCCGAGGGACCGCACATATGGGAACTCAAGACGTTCCGAGACGCGAATCTGCTCGACCGCCGCCTCCGAGGTGACGATGCCAGTCATCCGACAACTCGCTCGCCGGCCCAGAACTGGGCACGCAATGTCTTTTTGTCAGGTTTACCAAGGGCGGTGACAGGTATCGATTGGACCTCGATTATTCTTTTCGGCGCCTGTACCGGACCCTTCGAGTCGCGGACGGCGTGGGTCATCCGCTCGGCGGTGGCATCGTCGAGGACAAAGCCATCGCGGAGGATCACCAGCGCCGTGACGGCTTCGCCCCACTTATCATCTGGTGTACCGATCACCGCGACCCGAGCGACCGCTGGATCGGCTGCGATGATGTCTTCGACCTCACGTGGATACACATTGAAGCCACCAGTGACAATCATGTCCTTCGTGCGGTCGACGATGTGCCAGAAGCCATCATCGTCCTCGCGTGCAATGTCTCCGGTGTGCAACCACCCGCTCTCCCGAAATGTCTCCGCCGTGACCTCGGGGCGGTTGTGGTACCCAGCGGCAAGCAGTCCGCCAGCAACGCAGATCTCCCCAGGCTCACCCACTGGCACAGTTCCCCCGTCCGATCCGAGGAGCGCCGACATCACGAAGGGCGACGGGCGCCCGCAGGAGGTGAGGCGAGACGCCGGGCCGAGGTGGTCCGCGCGAGAGAAATAGGTGACCACCATCGGCGCCTCGGATTGACCGTAGACCTGCGCGAAGATAGGACCGAAGCGTTCAAGCCCCTCCGCTAGGCGAGACGGATTCATCGGGGACGCGCCGTAGTAGACCGTCTCGAGGGAGGTGAGATCCCTCGTGTGCGAGTCCGGGTGGTCCAGAATTGCATAAATCATCGATGGAACCAGGAATGTCACGTTGATGCGTTCTTGCTCGATTGCCCGCAACACCGCGGAGGGGTCGAACGTCGGCAGGACGATCGAGGTGCCACCGGTCAGCAGCATAGGGAGAAAGAACGAGGCGCCAGCGTGTGAAAGCGGCGTGCAAAATAGGAACCGCCCCTGCGCGGGCCACTCCCATTCGGCCAGCTGAATCTTCGTCATCTCGGTAATGACGCGGGCGTTGACGACGACCCCTTTCGGGGTGCCAGTGGTGCCGCCTGTATATCCGTAGGAGAGCACCTGGTCCTCGCCGTAAGGCGTGATCTCGATCGGAGCCGGGGGGTACCCGTCGGCGAGGGCGTTGAGATCGGTGCCGAGCGATGCCGGGCCAATCGTCAGCACCTGCAGCTTCGGGATCCGGGCAACAAGCGCCTGCGCGTGCTCGGCGAAACTCGGGTCGATAATGACAGTGGTGGCGCCGCAATCGGTGAGGACGAAGACGTGGTCGTCCAAAGAAGCCAACGGATGCAGCGCAACGCGACATACGCCACGCACCCATCCGACGCCCATCACATAAAGGACCTCCGGTACGTTCTTCGCTAAAATCGCGATGGTGGAGAACGGTCCAACACCCGCCGCTTCGAGGGCCTGCACGTACTGCGAAGTGCGTCTCAGCATGTCTGCCCCGGTGACGGTCCCACCACCGGCCTGCATTACGTTATCGCTCTTGTAGCGCTTGAGTGCTGCGATGAGAATGTGGCCGACGTGTGCGGGATATGCAGCCTGAGCCATGGCCGGATGCTACCTACACGGATCCCGGATAGTCAACCAACTGGTTGGTGATATCGACCGTGCCCACCCCTAGCCCAGATCTTTCGTGGGTCTGTCTGAACCGTCGACTTCCAATTCGACTCCACCACCGACGGCCGGCCGATCAAGATCGTCTCCATCATCGACGAGCACACCCGCGAATGCCTCGGTGGGCTCGTGGAACGGTCCATCACCGCCGATGCGTTAGCCGACGAACTGGACCGCGTCGCCGCCGAACGTGGGTACCCATCGTGCTGCGCAGCGACAACGGCCCCGAGTTCGCCTGCACCGTGATGACCGACTGGGCCGGTGAACGGATCGGGCTGTCGTTCATCCCACCCGGCGAACCCTGGCGCAACGGCTATGTCGAGTCATTCAACTCCCGGGTCCGCGATGAATGCCTGAACATCAACGTCTTCTGGTCGCTGCCCCACGCCCGCGTCGTGATCAGCGATCGGAAGGGGGAATACAACGAAAATCGGCGGCACTCGGCTCTGGGCTACCAAGCCCCGGCCCGGTACGCTGCCATCTGCACCCACCGAAACTGACTCTCACAAACCGTGGATCAATTCACGGGGTCCGGCCACGTGGTCTTGATCGTCACGACGGCGAAGCCGTTACGCGACCCGGCCCGCGCCTCGGGAGCGTCGGACTTGCGCTGGTAGCGGGCCCGGCCAAGGAACACCTCAACCTCGGCCTCGACCGCGGTCTGGATGATCAACCTGGCACCGAGACGGGCGACATCCTCGATGATCTCGGCCAGCTCACGCTGACCATCGAACAGGGCATCGATCTCGCCCCGGATACGGTCGGTGGGAGATACTCGTGCAGACACGGGCGTAGTCCTTCCTTCACTGAGTTGGTAGCTCTTGAAGGAACCTACGTCCGTTGTCATTCACACCAGGGCTGGGACGCGACCCTACCTGTACGCGCGTGAAGACCTTCTCTGGACGCTGACCGCACCCAGACGCGGCAAAGTCGGCATCCGCTACGAAGTGGCACGAGAAGCCCGCCAGACGGGATCTACCGGCTAAGCCACACCATTTCGTTGTAGCCCAGATTCGCAGCGCAACATTCCTCTGCGCGTGAGCTACGGATCGGCAGTGCTCGACGTTTTGTCAGCACATGGATCGACTCGGACATATTGGACTTGTGTCGGATATCGATGGCCGCGCAGAACGCCGCCGGCGACTTCGGAAGCTGTCCGCAGCTGGACCTATCGGCGACCTTTTGAGATCAGTCGAGCTGCTGCGGCTCGACCCCGTCAACCGTCGCTGCCGCATCGGCCCAGTTCGCCTTGTTCATCCGCGACGGCTGTACTCGCGGCGGCTCCCCCTCTTGCTTGGGGAAGTTCGGCGGGTAGGGTGCGTCGCCCAATCCACGGTCACGCTCGTCGCGGTCCGCCCAGTCGAGCAGTGGGGCGATAGAGAACGCGGCGTCATCCATTGCCGCGTGCAAGTCGCCCAGTTTCGCGAACCGGGTCGGCATGGTGGCTATCGTGAAGTCACGCATCTCCACATCGGGGAGTTCCTCCCAGGTCAGCGGAGCCGACACCGGTGCCCACGGGAAGCCGCGGACACTATAACCACAAGCGATGGTGCGATCTCGGGCATTCTGGTTGTAGTCGAGGAAGATCTGGGTGCCGCGCTCCTCCTTCCACCAGGCGGTGGTGATCAGCTTCGGCGCGCGCCGCTCGACCTCGCGGGCGAAGGCCAGCGCGGCCCGACGCACCTCACGGAAGCCGTAGTCCGGCTCGATCCGGACGTAGATGTGGAGTCCGCGCGAACCGGAGGTCTTCGGGAAGCCGATCATGCCCAGCTCGGCCAGCACCTCGCGGACGATCTCGGCGACGATCTTCGCCTCCTCCAACCCGGTGCCCGGCTGCGGATCCAGGTCGATGCGGAGTTCGTCCGGGTGCTCGGTGTCCGCGGCGCGGGAATGCCACGGATGGAACTCGACCGTCGACATCTGCACCGCCCAGATAACACTGGCCAATTCGGTGACCCGCAGCTCATCGGCCGTGCGCCCGGAGGGGAATGCGACCTCGACGGTCTGGACCCAGTCCGGCGCTCCCTTGGGAAGCCGCTTCTGGTAGATCTTCTCGCCGCCGACGCCTTCGGGGTAGCGATGCAGCATGCATGGCCGGTCGCGCAGCGCACGGACAATGCCGTCGCCCACCGAGAGGTAGTAGTTGGCCAGATCGAGCTTCGTCTCACCACGCGTCGGGAAGTAGACCCGCTGCGGATTGCTGATTCGCACGCTGCGCTGCCCCACCTGCAGTTCGATCGCCGCGGGCTTGGTTGCCATGCTCCAGACGCTACCGGCTCGTCCGCCGCGGCGGCAGCGGCACGTTCATCGGCTGGCTCGTCGTCCCTACCTCTTTGTCCGTTCGGGCCGCCGTCCATGGCACCCTGGAGTCATGTCCTCCGACTTGGATTCCTACGACGGACCGGACGACGACTGGGAGGCGGACGAGGAGTTCGCGCGCCGCCACCCCTACGTCGACGGTGGCTGGGGCCGCACGGCCAATCCAAACACCGTCGAGGGCGAACTGCAGAACATGCAGGCGTTCGGCAACGGTCTCACCCGGCTCGAAGACGGCCAGCGCCGCTTCGCGGTGATCGTGGTGTGGCTTATCCTCATCGGGTTCGCCATCTCCCTCGGCTACGGCGTCGTCGCCATCTTCCGCCTCTGGTGATCGGCTACCTCCCGGGGAGAGAGCCGGGTTGACTGCGGCCGCCAGCCCGCTTGGTCAGGGCAGCGAGGCGACGAGCTCGCTGATGTCGCGACGGGTGCCGGTGTAGAAGGGCACCTCTTCACGCACATGGCGTCGAGTCTCAGATCCACGCAGGTGCCGCATCAGATCGACGATCCGGTGCAGCTCATCGGCCTCGAAGGCCAGCATCCATTCGTAGTCGCCGAGCGCGAAGGAGGCGACGGTGTTGGCCCGGACATCCGGGTAGTCGCGGGCCATCTTGCCGTGCTCGGCGAGCAGCGAGCGACGCTCGCCGTCATCCAACAGGTACCACTCATAGGAACGCACGAACGGGTAGACGCAGACATACCGTCGCGCCTGTTCATCGGCCAGGAAGGCCGGGATGTGGCTGCGGTTGAACTCCGCCGGGCGGTGCAGCGCCATGTTCGACCAGACCGGACGTAGGTGGCGCCCCAGCTCGGTGCGGCGGAACCGGCTGTACGCCTCCTGCAGTGCCTCGGCGCTAGAGGCATGCCACCAGACCATCAGGTCGGCGTCGGCCCGCAATGCACTGACATCGTAGGTTCCGCGAATGATTACGTCCTTACTCGCCAACTGCTCGAAGAGTTCGGACACCTCCGCACTGAGCGCGCTGCGATCGGCCTCACCGATCGGCTGCTCGCATCGGAAGACCGACCAGGCGGTGTACCGAATGACGTCGTTGAGTTCACGTGCCTTCTTGCCATCGACCATGTCGTCATTCTCCCCGATCGATCGATTCAAGTCCCAGCTGGGCTACGGCTCGATGGGCCGACGCGATGCAGGCCGGGATCCCGACCCCCTCATACGTCGCGCCACAGGCGGCGAGCCCTGCGACATCGGCCAGCGCGCCCCGAATACGCTCGATGCGCTCGGGATGCCCCACCGCGTACTGCGGTAGTCCCCCGGCCCACCGGGTGACCAGCGCGTCGACCGGTGCCGCCGTCAATCCGGTCAGCCGGGCCAGGTCACTGCGGACCAACCGGGTGAGTTCGGCATCGTCGCGCTGAAGGACCACCGTCTCCCCGGCCCGGCCGAGTGAAGCGCGGAGCACCACCAGATCGGGTGGCGTTCCGGGCCACTTCTGCGACGTGAACGTGGTCGCCTTCACCGAGAACCCTTCGCCGGGGGCGATCAGTAGCCCACTCCCGGCTGGAAGGCCGGCACCGGATCGCAGCGCCTCGGCGCGGTAGGCCAGGGTAACGATGGCCACGCTGGACGTCTCGATGGCCGCCAGCTCACGCGCGGCCACTGGCGCCACTTCGCGCAGCAGGGCCGCGGCCTTGCCGGCCGGGGTCGCGACGATCACCTTGTCGGCCATAATTCGCTCCGGCGAGATCGTCGCACCACACTGCAGTTCGAAGCCGTCCGGACCCAGTCGTCGGAGACCGCGGACCGTGACACCGGTACGCACGGTGAAGGCGCGGCTGGCCGCCAGCGACTGCGGTAGCCGTCCGAGACCTCCCGGCAGCGAGACGAATACCGGTCCGTCGCCGGCGGCGGCGCGCCCGGTGGCGACCGTGGCTGCGGCGGCGGAGACGAGTGATCCGCCATCGCGCTGCAGCCGGGCGTAGAGAGCTGGCATCGCCGCCGCCACGGAGATCCCATCGGCCTTTCCGGCGTACACCCCGCCGAGGAGCGGTTCGACCAGCCGCTCGACGACCTCATCGTCGAGCCGCTGCCGGACAAGGGTGCCTACCGCGAGGTCGCGGGCCAGGGGCGGCATCGGGTCCTGGTCTGTCTCTTCGGCGATTCGTCGCAGGCTCGCGTCGCTGAACAGGCCGCTCGCCCGGGCCGAGTCGACCCCGGTCGGGATACCGAGCAGGGTGCCGGCCGGGATCCCGTGCGTCTGCCCACCAGCCCGAATACCGGCACTGAGCGTCTGCGGAGTGATCAGCTCTTCGGCGAGCCCGAGCTCGCCGACCAAGCCGACACCGAGGGGGTTACGAGCCAGCAGCGACTCGGCTCCGAGATCGACCCGGACTCCGGCCACCTCGCCGGAGCGGAGCTTCCCGCCGACCTCCCGGCTTGACTCGAGGACGACAATCTCAGCCTCCGGCTGGACCTGGCGGACCCGCCACGCGGCGGCCAGGCCAGAGATGCCACCACCGATGATGACGACCCTCATGCTGTGCCTTGCCGGGCGTTGGCCTTCACAGCGTTGGCCTTCACAGCGGTGGCCGTCACAGGGTCAGCGACTTCACCAGGTCGACGACCGCTGTGATGACCCCTGGATCGGTATCGGGCAGCACCCCGTGGCCGAGATTGAAGATGTGCCCGTCGGCCGCCCGACCCTCGGCGACGATCCGCCGGACGGCTGCTTCGATCACTGGCCAGTCCGCGAAGAGCAGCGCCGGATCGAGGTTGCCCTGCACGACTGCGCCCGGACCCAACCGGCGGACCGCCTCGTCCAGCGGAATACGCCAGTCGACGCCCACCACGTCGGCCCCGACCGCGCGCATCTGGCGGAGGATCTCGTTGGTTCCGACGCCGAAATGGATGCGCGGGACGCCCGCATCGACGACCCGAGCCAGAACCGCGGCGCTGTGCGGAGCTACGAACTCCTCGTAGTCAGCCGCGCTCAGCGCACCGGCCCAGGAGTCGAAGAGCTGCACTGCACTGGCCCCGGCCTCGATCTGGACCGCCAGGAACTCACCGGCTATCACCGCGAGCCGAGACAGCAAGGCGTGCCACAGTTCCGGCTGACTGTGCATCAGCGATTTGGTGCGGGCGTGGTCGCGGGAGGGGCCGCCTTCGATGAGGTAACTGGCCAGTGTGAAGGGAGCTCCGGCGAATCCGATCAGGGGCACGTCGCCGAGTTCGGCGGTGAGTGATTGGACGGCCTGGGTCACGTACGGCACATCGTCGCCGGCGATCGGGCGGAGCGCCTCCAGATCAGACAAGGTACGGATCGGTTTGGCCACGACTGGTCCCACACCGGGCACGATGTCGACGTCGATTCCGATGGCCACCAACGGCACGACGATGTCGGAGAAGAAGATCGCGGCGTCGACCCGGTGCCGGCGCACCGGCTGAAGCGTAATCTCAGTAATCAGTTCTGGGTTCTGGCAGGCTTCAAGCATCGTGGAGCCCAGGCGAAGCGCGCGATATTCGGGCAACGAGCGGCCTGCCTGGCGCATGAACCACACAGGTGGGCGGGATACGGCATGGCCTTGAGCGGCACGCAGGAGCAGGGATTCCGAAACAGTACTCATCGTCATTCATGGTCGCATGCCGCCCAAAGCTTGCACGTTCGGTGGCACGGCGTGACTCAGCCAGCAGGGGCGGCGCGCCTGCATGACTTTGTCAGTACCCCATGCCAGGATCTGCGTGTGACGAAGGAGGCACCGATGTACGGCATGACACCTGTTCGGATTGACTGCCCGACGTGCGCGGAATCGACGGTTGCCGACTTGATCGACGTGGATCTCAGCGTATTGGACGGCACGGGAGCCTGTATCGAGTGCGGAACCGCTTTCGTCATCGACCCCAGTCTCTACCAGTCACAGGCCCGGCGTGGGCAACATGGTCCGGCTACCCGAGTGGCCGCGTGAGCGCCGGTAACGGCACCGTGACTGCCGCTCCCACTCCCCTCGCCGCCGCATCCGACCCCGCTGAGCAGAACGACCGTGCCAAGGCGCTTACCCCAGCACCCTTCGCCGAGGCGGTGGCCAGCCTGGGCGCAGCCGTCGTTCGCCCCGAGGTCCAGATCGAGTCGATGCGGGCACCGACCCGTCTCGCCCCGTGGGCCCATGCCGTCGGCGCCGACGTGCGTGGCTCCGATGGTGAGGAGCTCGCTACCGGACGTCTGGTACTGCTCTACGACCCCGACGGCGCCGAGGCTTGGGACGGCGAATTCAGGTTGGTCGCCTTCGCCTCGGCCGAAATGGACCCGGCCATCGGCGCTGATCCGCTGCTGCCGCAGGTCGGCTGGAGCTGGCTCATCGAAGCGCTGCAGAGCCGCGGTGCGGACTTCCTTGCTGCCGGCGGCACCGTAACCCAGACGACCTCCACCCGTTTCGGGGATCTACACGGTCCACGCACCACAGTCGCGCTGGAGCTACGCGGCTCGTGGACCGCGAGAACGTCGGAACTCAGGCCTCACCTGCTGGCCTTCGTCGATCTACTGAGCGCCGCGGCGGGCATTCCGCCTGAAGGCGTCTCGGTACTCGCCGCTCGTTAAGGATGACTGACGGAGAGTCACAGCCCGAGGCTCCTAATGAAGACCGGCCGGAGCCGGTCCTGCTCGCGACCCCGGTCGACGGCGTCGGCGAGACCGTCACCACACCGGCCGGCCTGGCCGAGGTGGTCGCCCGGTTCGCCGCTGGCGAGGGTCCGGTCGCGGTGGATGCCGAGCGGGCGTCGGGCTACCGGTACAGCCAGCGGGCATACCTCGTCCAACTACGCCGCCACGGCGCCGGCACGGCACTCATCGACCCGATCGAGCTGCCCGACCTGAGCTCGCTCAACGATGTCATCGGCTCGGTCGAATGGGTCCTTCATGCCGCCAACCAGGATCTTCCGTGTCTGGCCGAGATAGGGCTCGTCCCGTCGTCTCTCTTCGACACTGAGCTCGCCGGCCGACTGCTGGGCGATGACCGGGTCGCGCTGGGCACGATGGTCGACAAGCACCTGGGTATGCGGTTGGAGAAGGGCCATTCGGCCGCGGATTGGAGTGTGCGCCCGCTGCCGAGAGACTGGCTGGTCTATGCCGCGCTCGATGTCGAACTCCTGGTCGAGTTGCGCGACGTGCTGGCCGCCCAGCTCACCGAGGCCGGGAAGCTCGAATGGGCCCGTCAGGAGTTCGAGGCGGTTCGCAGCGCCCCGGTACCGCCGCCCCGGGACGAACGATGGCGGCGCACCTCAGGTATTCATGCCGTCCGTTCCCGCCGCGCCCTGGCTGCGGTCCGCGCGCTCTGGCTGGCTCGCGACGAGTTCGCACGGGAGCGGGATATTGCACCCGGCCGGGTACTACCCGACTCGGCGATCATTGCCGCCGTTCGAGCCAACGCGTCCACGGTGGAGGGCCTCGCCGAGCTTTCGGTCTTCAGCGGCCCCCGGCAACGCCGCAACCTGAGCCGGTGGGCCGGCGCACTCACTGCGGCGCGGGCGCTGACCAACGAGGAACTCCCGACGATGGCTGCGGTGTCGGATGCGGTGCCACCTACGTCGCGGTGGCGCGACCGTGAACCCGACGCCGCCGACCGGTTAGCCCGCTGCCGAGAGGTGGTCGCCGATCTGGCGGCCGAGTATGACGTTCTTGCCCAGAACCTGCTCGCCTCCGACGTCCTACGCCGGCTCGCCTGGCAGCCACCGCTGCCGCCGGCGGCCGAAATCGATTCGGGCGAGTCGGCGCAGATCTCCGAGACCGCGATCGTCACCGCGCTCTCGGGCCTGGGCGCCCGCCCGTGGCAGATCGAGCTCTGCGCGGCCGGACTGGCCACTGCGCTCACCGCCGCCTACAACGAGGTACATACCGCGACCGCGACCGCGGCGGAGGCCGAACCGAGCACCGCCGAGCCGACTCGCGAAGGCTAGCCGACCAGCTTTCCGTCGAGCGGATTCGCCGGCTGCCCCGGCTGGCCCGTGGCGGTGGAGAGCCCCGTCTCGGCATCGACCACCTCGATCACCGCGACGGCCCCGTTTTCCGATGCCGCGAGCTGCACATCGCCCTGGCCTGCGGGGTTCGCGACCAGCGGCAGCTCGATCCGGATCGCCAACCCACCGAACGGCGGCGCGGCCGCCTGCAACCGGCCACGATGCGCCTCGACGATGAGCCGCACGATAGAGAGGCCGAGGCCGGAGCCCCGGGTGGCGGTGCGCGTCTTGCCGGCACCACGACGGAACGCCTCGAAGAGAGAGACGACGTCGGCGGTAGCGATGACCGGGCCGCCGTTGGCCACGTGCAGCCACGCTCGGTCGTCGGATTCGCCGCAACTGACGCGAATCCAGCCGTCGGCGACGTTGTGCCGAGTCGCGTTCTCGACCAGGTTCCCGACCAGACGCTCCAGCAACCGCGGGTCGCCGAGGGTCCAGGCCCGGCCACACTCCATCTCGATGGTGATGTTGCGTTCTCGGGTCTCCGGTGCCACCGCGGCGAGCGCGGTCGGAAGGAACTCGGCGATATTCACCGGGTCCCGAACCTCAAGTTCGCCGCGGGCGCCGGCCTGCAGTCGAGCCAGCGTCAGCAGCGAATCGACCAGCCGATGGGCGCGGTCGGTCGCGGCGATCGCCACCTCCCCCATCCGACGCATGTCCTCGACGCTGGCGTCGGGATCGGAGAGCGTGACATCCAGTTCGGTCCGGATGACGGTGAGCGGGGTCCGCAGCTCGTGACTGGCGTTGGCCACGAAGAGCCGCTGCGAGTCGAACGCGGCATTCAGCCGCCCCAGCATGGCGTCGAAGGTGTCCGCCAGCTCCCGCAGCTCATCGTCCGGGCCGCCGAGATCGATGCGCTGATCCAGCGTGTCGGTGGAGAGCTGGCGCGCGGTCTGGGTGAGCTTGGCGATCGGGCGCAGCGCCTGCTTGGCCAGCAGGTACCCACCGGCGGCCCCGATCAGGATGATGAGGCCGAAGTAGATCAAGCCGGAGTGCAGAATGGTGCTGCGCACCGACGTCCGGGCCTGAGCACCGAGGACAGCGGGATCGAATGTGCGCGAGACCCCGCTTCCGTCGGTGAGCGTGATGCTCGTGCTGTCGGCGTTGAAGAGCGGCAGCGAGGCCACCGAACGATCGAGCAGCACGAGGGCGGTGAAGATCAGCGCCACCCCGACCAGGACGACCAGGCCGCCGTAGAGCAGCGCCATCCGAAAGCGCAGCGTGGGGCGGAACAGTCTCACCGGCGCAGAACGTCTACTCAGCGCCGCGACCGGTCGCGGGCGCTAGATCGAGATCGCGATCCTCGCGCAGTCCGGGGTCGATACGGTAACCCGAACCGACCACTGTGTCGATGATGGCCGGCTCCCCGAGCTTGCGGCGCAGCGTCATCATCGTGACCCGAACGGTGGTGGTGAAGGGATCGGCATTTTCGTCCCAGACCCGGTCGAGGAGTTCTTCGCTGCTCACCACCGCGCCCTGCGCAGTGAGGAGGGTCTCCAGGACGCCGAACTCCTTGCGGGTGAGATCGATCAGCTCGCCACCCCGAGTGACGGTGCGTCGACCGGAGTCGAGTTCGATGCCGCCAGCACTCAGCACCGGCGGAGCGGCCGGCGTCGTGCGGCGTCCCAGCGCGCGAACCCGGGCCACCAGTTCGGCGAAGGCGAACGGCTTCGCCAGATAGTCGTCGGCGCCGAGCGCCAAGCCGGAGACCTTGTCCTCGACGGTCCCGCTGGCGGTAAGCATGATGACCCGGGTCAGCACGCCCTCATCGGTGAGCCGACGGCAGATCTCGTCACCGGAGATTCCCGGCAGGTCACGATCGAGCACAACGACGTCGTACCGGGTCAGTGCGGCCTTGGAGTAGCCGTCATCACCGTCGTGGGCGATGTCGACTGCCATTCCTTCACGACGCAGACCACGGGCTACGGCCTCGGCGAGTTGAACCTCGTCTTCTACTACGAGAATGCGCATAGGATTCCTCCATTCAGACGGGGCGAATCAATCGGTCGAGACTCCCTCAGCGCCCCCAGCGCGCCGAAGTGACTCATCCGGACCAGTTCGATCCGGGCGCTCGGTCTGCTGCTCGTTCCCCGAAACGACCAGCGCCGACCACTCAACTATGCGCCGTCCGATGCTCTGAGGGGTAAGTCCCACCGCGGCGCGTACATCCATTACCTTCCCATGGACGGGAAATTCGACCGGCACACCGATCTCGCGGGTCTGCACCGACGATCCGGACTCCCGGACCGTTCGGGAGATCTGCGACCCGATACCGCCGGCAATCACTCCGTCCTCCACCGTAACAACCAGGGCGGCATCCGAGGCGAAGTCGACGACCGCGGACGGCACCGGAAGCACCCACCCCGGATCGACCACGCGGTAGCTGTAGCCGGCATCGGCCACCTTCTGCACCGCCGCCAGCACGTCACTGGCCATGGCACCGATGCTGAAGATGACCACGTCGACCCCACCGCCGTTCGACTCGGCCAGCACGTCCAGACCACGCTCGTTACGCAGCGCCGGGATCGGTGCGGGCAGCGGGGTCTTCGGGAAGCGCACCACCGACGGCCCGTCGGAGATCTGGGCGGCGCTGAGGAGGCTGGCCCGCAACGTTGCCTCGTCCCGGGGCGCCGCCAGACGCAGTCCGGGAACGACTCCGAGAATCGACATGTCCCAGACGCCGTTGTGGCTCGGACCATCCTCCCCGGTGACTCCGGCCCGATCCAGCACCACCGTGACCGGCAGCTTGTGCAGGGCGACATCCATCAGCAACTGGTCGAAGGCCCGGTTCAGGAACGTCGCGTAGATGGCGACGAACGGGTGGAGTCCGGCCGAGGCGAGTCCGGCCGCCGAGGCGACGGCGTGCTGCTCGGCGATGCCGACATCGTAGAAACGACCCGGGAAACGGCGTGAGAATGGTCCGAGGCCGGTCGGCTCGCACATGGCGGCGGTGATCGCGACGACCTCCGGCTGCTCCTCCCCGATCGACAGCATCTGGTCGGAGAAGACGGACGTCCAGCGGCGGCTGGCCGAACTGGGCGCCAGGCCGGTCGTCGGGTCGAAGCCGGGTGACTGGTGCATCTGGTCGGCTTCGTCATTCTCGGCCGGGGCGTAGCCGAATCCCTTGCGGGTCACACAGTGCACCACAACCGGAGCGTTGAAGCCGCGGGCCAGGGTGAACGCGTGCTCCAAGGCGGCGAGATCATGGCCATCGACCGGACCGAAGTACTTCAGGCCGAGGTCTTCGAAGAGCCCCTGCGGAGCGAGGAGATCCTTCACACCACGCTTCACGCCGTGCAGCGCCTCGTAGAGATTCGGTCCGATGACCGGCACCCGAGGCAGCCCGACCTTGACCGTGTCGAGGATCCGCTCGTAGCCCGGGCGCAGCCGCAACCCGCTCAGACGTTCGGCCAGCCCGCCGATGGTCGGCGCGTAGGAGCGTCCGTTGTCGTTCACGACGATCACCACCGGGCGCTTCGACCCGGCGATGTTGTTCAGTGCCTCCCAGCACATCCCGCCGGTGAGCGCCCCGTCACCGACGACGGCGACCACTGGGCGACGCTCGCCGCGAACCTCGAACGCCTTGGCCAGCCCATCGGCGTAGGAGAGGGCCGTCGACGCGTGCGAGTTCTCGATCCAGTCGTGCTCGCTCTCCGCTCGGCTCGGGTAGCCGGAGAGGCCACCGGTCTGGCGCAGAGTACCCAACTGGGACGCGCGCCCGGTGAGGATCTTGTGGACGTAGCTCTGGTGTCCCACGTCGAAGAGAATGGGCTCGGTCGGCGAATCGAAGACCCGGTGCAGCGCGACGGTGAGTTCGACCGCCCCCAGATTCGGCCCCAGATGGCCCCCGGTCTTGGCTACCGTCTGCACGATCAGTTCGCGGATCTCCGTGCAGAGCTGGGCCAGCGACTCGGCATCCAAACCACGTAGGTCATCCGGGCTCTGCACCTGCTTCAGAACTGCGCTCACAGCGCATCAGCCTACGGGAGTCCGACGGCCGGTGGCCGAGGTTGCGTGCTCGCCGGTCGGTGTCGGGGCCAGCACAGCCAGACACTCCAGGTGATGGGTCATCGGAAACGCGTCGAAGGCCCGCAACTGCCGTAGCTCCCAGCCGGCTTCGCGCGCCGTCGCCACGTCCCGGGCCAGCGATGACGGGTCGCAGGCCAGGTACCCGATCAACCGAGGGCGCAGCTGAAGGGCGGCCAGCATGATCTCCCGGCCGGCCCCGGAGCGCGGCGGGTCGAGAACGACCAGGTCACACCCGGCGCCGACATCTGCGATCAGTTCGGCGCTCACCTTGCCCTGCCGGACGCTGCACCACGGCAGATCGGCGAGGTTGGTCTCAGCGTCGGCGACCGCCTGCCGATCGGCCTCCAACCCGATGACCCGACCGGTGAGTCCCACCCGCTCACCGATCAGGGCGGTGAAGAGGCCGGCGCCGGCATAGAGGTCGAGGACGACTTCACCCGCCGCAGGCGCCAGCCCGTCGAGCATCGCCCTGGCGAACGTCTCGGCGGCCAGCGGGTGCACCTGCCAGAATCCGGCGGCCGCGACGGAGAAGGACCGCCCCAGCGCTGGCCGCGTCACTTCGGGCGAACCGCTGTGCACGGAGACGACATCCGGCTGGCGACGATGGTGGCGCTGCCCTCCGCCGCGCTGCGTGGATCCCCGCCGGCCGGACGGGCGCGGCGCCGGACGGTGGGTCAGCAGGGTGATGGCCTGTGGGCCATCCTGAACCAGCTCCAGACCGGAGATGCCGGGCCACGGCTCCTGAAGAACCTCACTGTCACCGACCCCGTGGACCCCCAGCGGGCAGTGGTCCAGAACCTCGACGGTGTGCGACCGGTGCCGGCGCAGCCCCACCTCGCCGCCGGGTGTCGTGGCATAGAGCGTGCGGGTACGCCAACCGAGCAGCCCACCGGCAAGCTCCTCGACCTCGGCATCGACCTCAAGTTGGGCCAGCCGGGCGAACTGCTCGCCGACGACGGCCCGCTTCAGCTCGCGCTGCCCGCCGGCCGTGACGTGCTGCCAGTCGCAACCGCCGCACCGCCCGGCACCGGCGTGTGGGCAGGGAGGCGCCACCCGCTCGGTGGCGGCCTGCAGGATCTCCACCGCGTCCGCCCGCAGGAAGGCACCTCCGGAGTCCTCGGTGACGGCCGCCTCCACGACTTCCCCCGGAAGGGTGTGGCGGACGAAGACCACCCGCCCGTGTGGATCGTCATCGACCCGCGCGACACAGTGCCCGCCGTGAGCCACCGCCGTGACCCGAAGCCGCAGCCGATGACCCACCGCGAACGGTGCGGTGACATCGTCGCGGCCGGTGCTGGTGCGGGGGTCAGTTGGCACTCGGCGGACCCGCGCTTCCCTCGGTCACCACGACTGACGCCGCCTCCGGCGGCGCCACCTTCTTCACCGCGAATCCGGGTGGGGTGAGCGTCGGTTCAGCGTCCGCGCTCAGCTGCGAAGACGCCAACTGCCACGGAACGCTGGTGACCATGACGCCGGGTTGGAAGAGGAGCCTTCCCTTGAGGCGCAGCGCGGACTGGTTGTGCAGCAGGTGCTCCCACCAGTGGCCGACCACGTATTCGGGGATGAAGACGCTGACCACGTCGTTCGGTCGGTCCTCCCGCAGTTTGCGGACGTAGTCGACGACTGGGGTGGTGACCTCGCGGAAGGGTGACTCGATGATCGTCAGGGGCACCGGGAGATCGTGACGCTCCCAGTCGGCGAGAAGGCTGCGCGTCTCGTCGTCGTCCATGCTCACGGTCAACGCGGTGAGTGTGTCGGGTCGAGTGGCCCGGGCGTAGGAGAGGGCCCGCAGGGTGGGTTTGTGCAGCTTGGAGACCAGCACCACCACGTGGTTTCGTGCCGGCAGCGTCAGCCCCGCCACCGGGGCGTCGAGTTCGCGACTGACCCGGTTGTAGTGCTTGTTGATTCCGCGCATCAGTGCGTACAGCAGCGGCATCGCGATGAGGACGAGGTAGGCGCCCTTGGTGAACTTGGTCGCCGTGACGATCACCAGCACCAGTCCGGTCATGCTGGCGCCGATGGTGTTGATGAGGCGTGAGCGCTGGATGCGGGAGCGGATCTGGGGGTCCCGTTCACTGCGCAGCGCGCGATTCCAGTGCCGAACCATCCCGGTCTGGCCGAGCGTGAACGAAGTGAAGACGCCCACGATGTACAGCTGGATAAGGCGGGTCGAGTCGGCCGAGTAGATGGCGATCAGGGCGCCGGCCACGACGGCCAGCATGATCACACCGTTGCTGTAGACGAGCCGGTCGCCCCGGGTGTGCAGCTGACGGGGCAGGTTCCGGTCCTGGGCCAGGATGGAGCCGAGCAGGGGGAAGCCGTTGAACGCGGTGTTGGCGGCCAGGATCAGGATGAGCGCGGTGACGGTCTGGATGTAGAAGAAGCCGATCGAATGCGGCCCTCCGAGAATGGAGGAGGCCAACTGCGCGATGACCGTGCGCTGCGGGGTGGTCTGGCAGTTGGCGAAGCCGATCAGGTCGCAGGTGTCGTTCGAGTCGACGATCTTCACCTTGCTGATCACTGCCAGCACCGTGATTCCCGCGAACATGGTCGCGGCGAGCCCGCCCATCAGCAGCAGGGTGGTACGCGCGTTCTTCGCTTTGGGCGGTTTGAAGGCCGGCACACCGTTGGCGATCGCCTCGACCCCGGTGAGCGCTGTACAGCCCGAGGCGAAGGCTCGGAGGGCGAAGAAGATCAGCGCGAAGGCACCCATCGACCCGTACCCGGAGTGCGGAATGATCTCGTAGTGCGCGCTCTCGGCGACCGGCGGATGACCGGCGATGGCCTTCACCAAGCCGGTGATGATCATGAACGCGACGCCGACCGCAAACGCGTAGGTCGGCAGCGCGAAGGCACTCCCGGCCTCCTTCAGACCACGCAGATTCATCGCGGCGAGCAGCGCGACGAAGCCCAACGCCATCAGCACTCGATGCTTATCCAGTGATGGCTCGGCCGAGATGATGTTGTCCACGCCTGAAGAGACCGAGACCGCAACCGTCATCACGTAGTCGACGAGCAGCGCACTGGCAACGATGACCCCGGCCGGCCGGCCGATGTTCTTGGTCGCCACCTCGTAGTCCCCGCCCCCGGTGGGGTAGGCGACGACGAGTTGCCGGTAGGAGGCGACCACGGTAACCAACAGCAGTACGACTCCGGCCGCCAACCAGGGGGCGAGAAAGAGGTAAGCCGTACCAGCCAGCGTCAGGACCAGCAGGATCTCCTGCGTTGCATAGGCCACGCTCGAGAGAGCGTCACTGGCGAAGATCGGCAGGGCGAGCCGCTTCGGAAGGAGCGTGTGCCCGGCACGGTCGGAACGCACGGGGCGGCCGATGATCAGGCGCTTCGCAACTCTCGTAACTACGGTCACGCGATGCAGCGTACGTCCGCCACCGGGCACCCCATGCAGCCGTGCCACGTCAGCGTGGTCACAGCTGGCGGTGTCAGCCAGCTCACGCGCGCGATCAGTCGGTTGCGGTGGCGACGGGCGAGCCGAATAGCGGTACCGGCCCACTCGTCGGGGCTGTGTACCGTTTGGCCAGATAGATGTCCCCGGCAAGTAGGGGGATCGATAGAGCATCGGCAGCCACGCAAGCCGGACGATCAAGCGGTGGAAGGAGATGTGCCCAGAGTGCACATCGTCATCATGGGGTGCGGACGAGTCGGATCGTCCCTGGCTCAGTCATTGGAGCGGCTCGCCCACAGCGTGGCCGTCATCGACCACAACGCCGACGCGTTCCGTCGCCTCGGCGAGGATTTCAAGGGCCGCACGGTGGTCGGCGTCGGGTTCGATCGGGAGACCCTGGAAGCCGCCGACATCGGCAATGCCGACGCCTTCGCGGCCGTGAGCAGCGGCGACAACTCGAACATCATCGCCGCCCGCGTGGCCCGCGAGACGTTCGGAGTCTCCCGGGTCGTCGCGCGCATCTACGACGCCAAACGGGCCGAGGTCTATGAGCGCCTGGGCATTCCCACCATCGCCACCGTCCCGTGGACGGCCAACCGCCTCCTCAAAGGCGTCCTGGGTGAGGCGACGGCCGAGGAGTGGCGCGACCCCTCCGGTGCCGTCGCAATGACCCAGGTAACCCCGCATGAGGGGTGGGTGGGGCGGCGCCTCACCGAGTTCGAATCGGTGACCGGAGCGCGGGTCGGACTCATCACCCGCTTCGGCATCGGCGAACTCCCCACGCCCTCTACCCTCATCCAGTCCGGCGACGTGCTGCACATGCTCACCACCGATGAGCATGCCGAACTGCTCAGCACATCGGCGACCAACCCTCCTGAAGGAGCATCGGCATGAAGGTCGCCATCGCCGGAGCCGGCGCGGTCGGACGCTCAATCGCCCGCGAATTGCTGGAGAATCGCCACGACGTGCTCCTCATCGACAAGGACGCCAGCAAGATCACGCCGCGCCGGGTGCCGGGCGCAGAGTGGGTTCTGGCTGATGCCTGCGAGGTCGAGACGCTCGAGAAGGCCGGACTACAGGACTACGAGGTGGTCATCGGCGCGACTGGCGACGACAAGGTAAATCTGGTCATCTCGCTGCTGGCCAAGACCGAGTTCTCGGTACGCCGCGTGGTCGCTCGCATCAACCACCCCGCCAATGAGTGGCTCTTCACCGAGGCCTGGGGGGTCGACGTGGCGGTCTCCACGCCCCGGGTGCTGGCCGCGCTGGTCGAGGAGGCGGTCGAGGTGGGCGACATCGTTCGCCTCTTCAGCCTGCGGCAGGGCCAGGCCAACCTCATCGAGATCACCCTCTCGGCCACGGCACCCTGCGCCGGTCGGTCGGTCCGCGACCTGGCGCTACCTCAGGATGCCGCGCTGGTCGCGATCATCCGCGCGCGCCGGGTCATCTCGCCGACCCCGGAAGAGCCACTCGAGCCGGGCGACGAGCTGCTATTCGTCGCGATGCCGGAGTCAGAGGCCGCTATCCGTAGCGTCGTCTGCGCCTGATCTCGGCTCGGAGGCGTCGGCGTCAGCAGCGATTCGGCGAGACGCCAGATCCGATTCGGCCAGTTCGACCCGAGCCCGCCGCACGATCCAGACCCCGAAAGCCAGCGCCGCGATGTAAGGCGGGAAGCCCATACCGATTCGGGCCACCGCCAGCCAACCGGTCGCGTTGTGCTGGAAGAGCGTCTGCTGAACGATGCCCCGGGCCAGGAAGACGAAGGCACCGACGGCGGTCGCCCAGGTGTAGGCCCGCAGCAGGGGCGGGCGTCGGTACCAGGGCACGAGTTCGGGCTCCGGCGCGCTCTCCGACTCACCGTCCGACTCACCCACCGGTCCGCCGTCCGGTCCAATGGCCGGTGAGGTGGCTGAGGTGGCTGAGGCGAGCGCCGACGGGTCGGCGCTCCCCTCAGCCTCGTGCTCCCCGTCCTGGGGGGTCGGGTCGAGGAATTCCCAGAGCACTCCGGCCAGCGGGCGCCGCACGAGCACCGAGATGAGCAGCGCTCCGCCGTAGATGAAACTGGTCCAGATGCCGAGTAGGAAGTACCCCTTGGCCTGGCCGGTCCGGGCCGCGATCACCGCCGCGACGACCACCCCGAAGAGCCCACTCAGGGCCTGCTGAATCGGCTGCCGGCGCAGCAGCCGGTAGATCGTCAGCAGAATCGCGGAGAGGACCGCGGCGACGATGGCCCGACGCAGGCCGAAGCGGGCATTGGCGATCACGAACACGACCGTGGGCACCGCCGCGATAATGGTGCCGGAGATGCCGCCGATGCTGTTCAGCATCTGGGCGCGATACTGGTCTTTCAGACCGTCGCTGACCGCGGCTAGCTTTGCGTTCGGGCCGCCGTCGGAGTCGTGGTCGGTCTGCTCATCGGTGTCCTGGGGTTGGGACTCACTCACACCGAGGCTCTCAGCTCGTACCACGGGTTGTAGATCGCCAGTCGCCCGTCATGGTCGCCGACGCGTCCCTTGACGAAGAGGCGACGACCCGGCTCGAGGCCGGCGATACGGCGTCGCCCCAGCCAGACCAGGTCGATCGCGGCGGAGCCGTCGAAGAGCTCGGCGGTGATGGTAGGCACGGTCTCGCGCGGAGTGTAGGAGACCGTGCGCAGGCGACCGGTGACCAGCACCTGTTCGCCCCGCACAATCGTGCCCAGCGCGACGGCGTCGCAGCGCGACACGTCGTACTTCAGCGACTCGGCATCGAGGATGTGCGCGTCGGCGGTAAGCCGGCGCAGTAGGGACGGACGACTGGACACGGGGTCAGCTTAGGCCTGATCCGCGTCCTGCGGTGCTACGACGTCCTTGGGAAGCGTCAGCGGCACCGGCTCGCGCACCGGGAGCGGATCGCTGCCCCGGACCACGACGATCTTGGCGAACGCGTCTTCGAAGACGCCGGCCTTCTCCCGGTCGGTCGCGGCTGGCCCGACGATCATGGCGCGCAGGAACCAGCGCGGCCCCTGGACACCGATGAAGCGGGCCGGCGTCTTGCCATCCGGCAGCACCAGGGTGGCGGCCAATTCGGTACCGAACGGGCCGTCGGGTGAGTCGCTTCCCGCGCCCCCCTGGGCCACCAGGGACTCGGCGATCTCGTTTCGTACCTCGTCCCAGATCTGCTCACTGCGGGGCGCGGCGAAGACACCGATCTGCATCTGACTCTGGTCGGCGACGAGGGTGGCGAAGACGACCTGCTGGGCCTCGTTGACGTCCAGGCGCACGTCCACTCCGGGCCAGATCGGCACGCGCAGCGCTCCGAGATCGATTCGGGTGACCTCGTCATCGGGGGCATCCCGCTCGTCGAAGGGCCCGGTGGTCGGCTCGGGCTCCTCGCGCTGCTTGACGTCCCACGGTGGGGTGGCGTCCAGCTTCGACAGCTCAGTGCGTTTCTCGCGGCGACGAAACGCCATCAGTTCTCTCCTTGGGCCCGTGGACATCTGCCGTCCACTACTTCAGTATTCGCGCTCTTCATCAAACTCGCCTACACAGCGCCCAGCCCGGGCGCCCCGCCGGTCGATCCGTGGCCGCCCGCTGCGCGGTCGGTCGCCGTCAATTCTTCGACCTCGACGAAGCGTGACCACGCGACCCGCTGGATGATCAGCTGAGCAATCCGGTCGCCGCGGCGCAACTGTACGGCAGCGCACGGATCAAGGTTGATCAGGTTTACCTTGACCTCGCCTCGGTAACCGGAGTCGATTGTGCCAGGCGCGTTGACGATCGAGATCCCCGACCGCGCGGCGAGTCCCGAGCGGGGGTGAACGAATCCGGCCCAGCCGTCGGGAAGCTCGATGGCGATGCCGGTCGCGACCAGCACGCGCTCACCCGGGGCCAACTCGACGTCCTCGACGGTGGTCAGATCCGCACCGGCGTCGCCGGCCATCGCGTACCGGGGCAGCACCGCATCTGGATGCAACCGCCGGACCCGCACCATCACAGTCGCTTCGGACCGATCAGGCGCATCACCCGGCGTCGCCGAGCCGACGATGCGCGCAGGTCCCGTCCCCGAGAGATCGTCCACGGGCCGAAACCCTACCCGGCCGGCGGCGCTAGGCTGTCCGGCGTGGACGAGTCCGAGCGCAACACCGCCGAGCAGGCCGCCGAACGCGCCGCCATCGAGCGCGATGCGGTGGCTCACGCCATCAACTACCGCGAACGGCTTCGGACGCCGTGGTGGTGGTATCTGGTCGGCCTCGCCGCCGCCTCGGTGCTGGCCGCCGAGTTCCACATCTCCGGCCTCCGACTGACCGACTGGATCCCGTTCGGCGTGCTCCTGCCGTTGTCGGCCTTCATCGTCTGGTCCTTCGGGCGCAGCGATCTGAGGATCGCCGACGGCGAACTCACGGTTCGGGGCGCCCACCTGCCGCTGCGCTACGTCGGGGCGGTGGTGGAGTTGGACAGCACCACGCTGCGCCGGGTCGTCGGGCGGGAGGGTGACCCGCAGGCGTTCGTCTCGATCCGCCCGTTCGTCGGCCCCGGAGTGCAGGTGCTGATCGAGGATCCGGATGACCCGACCCCGTACTGGATCCTGAGTACCCGCCACCCGCACGAGGTGGCGACGTTGCTGCGCAGCGTCGCCTCGCAGCGATGAACCGCTTCGACGAACGAGTCGCGGTCATCACCGGGGCCAGCCGCGGAATCGGCCTGGCCATCGCCCAGCGCCTCGTCGACGAGGGGGCGCGAGTCTGCGTCACCGCCCGCAAACCGGAGGCGCTCATCGAGGCGGTCCGGGTCCTCGGTGGAGAAGGACACGCGATCGGAATCGCCGGGCGCGCCGATGACACAGACCACCAGAGCGATGTGGTCGCGCAGACCATCGCCACCTTCGGTCGTCTCGACGTCCTGGTCAACAACACCGGAATCAACCCGGCCTACGGACCGCTCACCGAACTGGACGATGGCGTCGCCCGCAAGATCATGGACGTGAACGTCCTGAGCGCGCTCGGCTGGGTGCGGGCGGCCCGTCGCAGCGGCTTCGGCGACGCCGGGGGCGCCTCGATCGTCAACGTGGCCTCGATCGCCGGCCTGCTCCCCTCACCGGGCATCGCCTACTACGGCGTCAGCAAGTCGGCGCTCATCGGACTCACCGCCCAGCTCGCTCTCGAACTCAGCCCGAGCGTGCGGGTCAATGCGGTGGCCCCGGCGGTCGTCAAGACGCGTTTCGCAGCAGCGCTCTACGAAGGGCGCGAGGCGGAGGCGGCGGCCCAGTACCCGCTGAAGCGACTAGGCGAGCCGGAGGACATCGCCAGTGCGGTGGCCTTCCTGGCCTCCGACGACGCGGCCTGGATCACCGGTCAGACGCTCTTGATCGACGGCGGTGTCTCGCTGCGCAGCGGTCACTAGTGATCAGAACGACAGCGTCCCGCACGCCCGATCGGGCTTGCGGGACGCTGCTCACGTAACTGTCTCGGTGGCGCTACGGCCGCCGCGGCCGATCCTGGGGGATCAGGCGCAGTCGCGGCAGATGTAACGGCCGCCCTTCTCCCGGGCGAGCCGGCTCCGGTGGTGAACCAGGAAGCAGCTCGAGCAGGTGAATTCGTCATCCTGCTTTGGGAGAACCCGAACGGTCAGTTCCTCCCCGGACAGACCCGAAAGGTCCGCACCTGGGAGTTCGAGGGATTCGGCAAGTTCGGTCTCGTCGACGTCGATGGAACCCGATTGGGCTTCGGCGCGTCGAGCTTTCAGTTCTTCGAGCGAGTCCTCGCTCAGTTCGTCGGCTTCGCCCCGGCGGGGGGCGTCATAATCGGTGGCCATCGTCCGTCAACTCCTCGATCGGCTCGCCGCTAAGCTGTGCTCAGCTGTGGTCAATCTCATCTAGTCATATCTGTGTCAGTTTCCCGGTTCTTGTCCGGCGCTCATGCAACGTTTCGATCCTGGATTTTGTGCCCGCTATCGTCCTGCCTCTTCTGAGTCCAGTTTCCGGCGAATTTTGTCGGTGAGTCTGTCATCCTTGTCGGCAATGCTGTACCTGGGGTGTCTGGTGGGTCTCTGCTGGGTGTATCGGGGTGCTGCAGGGGATGGTGCAGTCGTTGGTTCAGGGGATGTTCCCGACTTGGCCTCTGACCGAGCCTCTGACCGAGGAACCTCGGCGGCGAGACTTTACCGCGTCTTCGTTGCGCCCTAACGACAGGGCACGCCTGCGCATTCCCGACGGCGAGTCGAGCTAGGCTGCACCTCACCGAAACGAACCAAGAACGCTTGCAGTACGCGACCGAAGAACCACTCTGAACACCAGACCGGAAACATCAGGAGATGCCCAGCGTGGCTGCACAGTCCGCTCGACGACCACTGCCAGCACTGGCCTTTCTTCTCGGCCTGTCGCTGCTGACAGCGCTGGTCTGGTGGCGGGTGATCCATCGTTCGGAGGCTGATACCGCTGGGGCGAGTCCGAATCCGACCTGCGCGCCGGCGAACCCGAATGTGGTGCCGCAGCCTGCGACGGTGAGCCTTCAGGTGAGGAACTCCACAAATCGTGTCGGGCTGGCAGCGAAGGCGAGCAAGGCGCTGAGCTCAGCCAACTTCAAGTTGGCCGCGCCACCGGACAACGTGGCCCCGATGGTCCCGGGCATCGCCGTCATCAAATACGCCCAGACCGACGAAGGCGCGGCGAAGCTGGTGGCCACCTACATCCCGGGGGCGACGCTGACCGTGGCGACGCCGGCGGCCGGTCAGGTCGAGATCGATCTGGGGGCAAAGTTCGTCTCTGTCGCCAGCGCGGCCAACGCGGCGAAGGCCCTTAAGGCGGCGAAGCTGACGCTGGCTCCGCCGGTCGTCTCCGCGGCGACGGCATCCGCAACCTGCTGACCGATCCAACTCCCCGATCCAACCTGCGGCCTTGGCTGGCTCGCCTGCGCGATTCACACCTCGGCGGCACCGATTCGACGGAGAAGTCGGAAGAAATCGTCGGCCAATTCCGGGCCGCAGCCAGCCGTCATGGTCGTCGAGGCGCCCGACCCGTCCAAGCCGTCCAAGCCGTCCAATCCGCTGATGACACAGCCGGCCTCTCGAGCGATGAACTCCCCGGCCGCGTAGTCCCACGGCGATAGGCCAGCCTCGAAGTAGGCATCGAGCTCACCGTCGGCCAACGAGCAGAGATCGAGGCTGGCCGCACCCATCCGACGGATATCGGCGACCTCGGCCATCAGCTGGGATACAACTGCCGCCTGCCGAGCCCGGCGACCACGTTCATAGGCGAACCCGGTGCCAACCAGCGCGGCGGCGAGGGGCACCGCAGCGGGTCCGCGCAGTCGTCGACGCCCGAAGTCGGCCGACCTGAGCGCGACGTCCGCCCGGGTGGCGACTCGATGCAGCCACGCGCCTTCCCCTCGGACGGCCGAGTACACCTCGCCGCTGATCGGATTGTGAACGCACCCCACCTCGGTCCTACCGCCGACCTCGACGGCGATGGAGACAGCGAACCGCGGCAACCCGTGCACGAAGTTCACGGTGCCGTCGATCGGATCGATCACCCAACGAACATGGCCGGTGGGCTCCCCCACCGCACGCCCGGCGTCATGGGCGCCACCCTCCTCGCCCAGGATCACATCCGATGGGCGGACGGCGCGGATCGCTCGCACCAACCAGGTCTCGACCTCGACGTCGACCTGGGTGACCACGTCGGTCGGAGTGCTCTTCGACGAAACCTGTAGCGCGCTGCGGTCGAACTCCCCATTCGGATACAGCCGCCGGCGAATCACCTCACCGGCGCCGACTGCGAGTTCGACAACCAGTCGCCCCAAGTCGGGCAGCTTCAGTTCTGACGTCTCTGGCGGATCAGCAGGCAGGCCCATGCACCCATCGCAGCACACGACGCGACGACCTGAACAGTCGCGTCATGAGCAGGCGATAGAGTACGGCGGTTCCTCCCGCAGAACCTGCCCGAGGCTGAGCGCAGCGGCGGCCCCGCGACCGTCGCGTCTCGGCGTCCCCGATCTAGGAGCAGATGTGACCGAGTTCGACCCAGCAGTCCCGAGTACGCCGGAGCCCACTTCGCAGGCCTTCGGCATCGACATCGGGGGCACCGGAATCAAAGGTGCGCTGGTCGACATATCGACCGGCAAGCTCGTGACCGAGCGGGTGCGCGTGCCAACGCCCAATCCGTCGACGCCGGAGGCGGTCGGCAAAGTGGTCGCGCAACTGGTCACGCAGGCTGGCTGGAGCGGCCTGGTGGGCGCGACCTTCCCGGCGGTCATCCAGCACGGCGTCGCCAAGTCGGCGGCCAACGTCGACCGCAGCTGGATCGGCACCGACGTCGATGCAGAGTTCACCGCGAGCACCGGCAACCGCGTGATCGTGCTCAACGACGCCGACGCGGCCGGTATCGCCGAGGCGCGCTTCGGCGCGGCGAAGGGCGTCGAGGGGGTCGTCATCCTGCTGACCTTCGGCACCGGCATCGGCAGTGCCGTGCTGGTCGATGGAAAGCTAGTACCGAATACCGAACTCGGCCACCTGGAGATCGGCGGCCACGACGCTGAGAGCCGCGCGGCTGCATCAGTACGTGACCGCGAGGGTCTCTCCTACAAGAAGTGGGCCAAGCGCGTTCAGGAGTACATGAGCCATGTCGAGTACCTCTTCAGCCCCGACCTCTTCGTGGTGGGTGGCGGGGTCAGCAAGGATTCGGAGAAATGGGTACCGCTGCTCGACCTGAATGCGCCGGTACGGCCGGCGCAGCTGCTCAACGACGCCGGGATCGTCGGTGCCGCGATGGCTGCGGCCGAGCGACTGGGCGAGTAATTCACGCGCCGACACCGAGTCCAGGCTGCGGAGCTCAGTTCGCACGGCTACAATGACTCCCTGGGACGCTGCGCACGTACTGGACTCGAGAATGAGCCATCAAACAGACGGCCAAGCTGACCCTCCTTAACTCTGACCGCATTCGCGGATCACCCAACGCGCAAGCAACATGCGCACACACCTGTTCTCGAAAGGGCGTTCGTGGTCGCGAGCACGTCACAGCCAGAATCCATCTCCGACGAGTCGACGGCCGCGCCGGTGCGCCGTACGTCAGCCGCCGCGATCGGCACCAAACCCCCGGCCAAGCGCGCGGTTGCGGCTAAGGTGCCGGCCACCAAGGCGGTACCCGAGAAGGCCACACCCGAGAAGGCCACACCGGAGAAGGCCGCCGCGAAGTCAACCGCGGCCAAGTCAACCTCGGCGAAGGCCACTGCATCTAAGACCGCAGCCAAGGCGGCCGAGGCGACCGGCGACGTGGCCGTCACCGACATCGAAGAGCCCGACAACATTGTCGAGATCGTCGACATCGTCGAGACGGTTGACGTAACCGACACCGAAGAGACGCCGGCCGAAGGCGCCGAAGCGGCAACCGAATTCACCTGGGATGACGAAGAGGAGTCCGAGGCGCTACGGCAGGCACGCAAGGACGCCGAGATGACGGCCTCGGCCGACTCGGTCCGTGCTTACCTGAAGCAGATCGGCAAGGTCGCCCTCCTCAACGCCGAGGAAGAAGTGGATCTGGCCAAGCGTATTGAAGCCGGTCTCTACGGCACCGAGCGTCTTCGCCAGCACGAAGAGTCCGGCGAGAAGCTGCCGATGCAGATGAAGCGCGACCTGCGGATGATCGTGCGCGATGGCGAGCGCGCCAAGAACCACCTCCTCGAGGCCAACCTGCGCCTCGTCGTCTCGCTGGCCAAGCGCTACACCGGCCGCGGCATGGCTTTCCTGGACCTGATCCAGGAGGGCAACCTGGGCCTCATCCGCGCGGTCGAGAAGTTCGACTACACCAAGGGTTACAAGTTCTCGACCTACGCCACCTGGTGGATTCGACAGGCGATCACCCGCGCAATGGCCGATCAGGCCCGCACCATCCGGATTCCGGTGCACATGGTCGAGGTCATCAACAAGCTCGGCCGCATCCAGCGCGAACTGCTCCAGGACCTGGGCCGCGAGCCCACGCCGGAGGAGTTGGCCAAGGAGATGGACATCACCCCGGACAAGGTGCTGGAGATCCAGCAGTACGCCCGCGAGCCGATCAGCCTCGATCAGACCATCGGCGATGAGGGTGACAGCCAGCTCGGCGACTTCATCGAAGACTCCGAAGCGGTGGTCGCCGTCGACGCCGTCTCCTTCACACTCCTGCAGGATCAGCTGCAGTCCGTTCTCCAGACGCTCTCCGAGCGTGAGGCGGGCGTCGTGAAGCTGCGCTTCGGCCTGACCGACGGCCAGCCGCGGACGCTGGACGAGATCGGCCAGGTGTACGGCGTTACCCGTGAGCGGATCCGTCAGATCGAGTCGAAGACGATGTCGAAACTTCGCCACCCGTCACGGTCGCAGGTGCTACGCGACTACCTGGACTGATCCAGCTCGGATGCCGGGGCGTGACGTCAGGGCACGCCCCGCGGATGTACCGGCGAAAGCCCAACAGCCGACTACGACGAAGGCCCGCACCGATTCGGTGCGGGCCTTCGTCGTTGCTTACGTGTGGTTCTCTACCGCTCTTCAGCTACGGACGTGGCCGGGACAGCCGCGAGCCGCTCGGACTCGTCCTGGATGCTGGCCGCTACCTCTCGCAGGCGCGGTTCGTACTCGCGGTGGTGGTGGGCGCAGAACAGGAGATCGGATCCGGAGGCCAGCGTCACCCGTACGTATGCTTGCGCACCGCAGCGGTCACACCGGTCGATTGCGGTTAGCGAATCGGCTATCAATGCGTTAGTCACGTGCGCCCTCTTTCTCTAACTGAGTCAACGAGAGACCTTCATCCTGCCCCTCGATAGTCAATACAACCACTCGACAGGCCGTGACATGCCCGACACCGGCACACAGCACGCCTGTTTCGCGTCCGGCGAACACATCGACCGCTAACCCGTGGTGATAAAGCCAAACCTGCCGGTAACTTAACGCTGCCGGTCTACTGAGTAGAGCGCGTCGGCGGCGGATTGAGACATTCCGCCTCAGCGCTCCAACAGCAGCAGCAGGTGGTCTCGTCGCTGCTCGAGCAGCTCGGCGGTGGCCGATGCCGACGGCGGCCCGCCGACCGCGCGGCGAATCTGGGCGTGTACCTGAGCGTGCGGCATACCGGCGCGAGCCGCGTAGATCGCGACCAGTTTGTTGACCTCGCGGCGCAATTCGCCGGCGGCCCGCCAGCTGGCAACCTCCTGCGACGGGGGCGCGTCGGCCACCGAGGTGGCCCGACGGCGGGCGGCCGAATCCCGGTCCGATAGCAGCTGGGCCGTCTGTTCAGGGCTCAGCAGGCCCGGAATACCAAGGAAATGCTCGTCATCCTCGGAGAGTTCGACCGGCTCCCGGGCGGTGGCGACGACGGCCCGGCCGCCGTGCAGCAGGTGCGCAAACTGGGCGTCAGCGTCCAGCGCCTCGTACTCGACGCGGTCGGCCGCTTCCCGTTCGACCGGGTCGATATCCAGTGACTCCGAGGCCGCCGCCGGCGGTGGGATGACGTGGTTGCGATCCTCCTCCAGAGCGGCGGCGAGGGTGAGCAGGGGACGTACAGCGGGCAGGAAGACGGTCGCCGACTCGTGGGGTCCACGGGCACGGACCACTCGCCCGACGGCCTGGGCGAAGAAGAGCGGAGTCCGGTAGGACGTCATCCAGGCCAGGCAGGCCGCCCGCGGTACGTCGACTCCCTCCGAAACCATCCGCACACAGACCGCGATGCGCTCGGTGCCGTTGGTGAAAGCGGTGATCTTGTCACTCGCTTTCGGGTCGTCGGAGAGAATGAGCACCGGCTTCTCGCCGGTGACCTGCTCCACAATGCCCGCGTATTCACGGGCATCCTCCTGATCGCTGGCCAGCACGATGCCGGCCGCATCGCCGACTCCCCCACGGCGCAGGTGAGTGATCCGCTCGTCCATGGCCGCGATGACGTGGGCCACCCACTGCCCCTTGGGGTTCAGTGCCGTCTTCCAGGCCAGCGCCTCGGTCTGTTTGGTGGCGGCCTCGGTAAGTGAGGCGGCAACCACCTCCCCGGCGCTGTTGCGCCAGCGCGCGGTCCCGGTATATGCGGCGAAGACCACTGGCCGGACCACGCCGTCCCGCAGCGCTTCCCGGTAGCCGTAGTTGTAGTCGGCGCTGCTCTCCTGGCCACCGGCGCCGTCGTTGGCGTAGCGGACGAAGGGAATCAGCTCGTCAGGCCGGGTACGGAAGGGGGTCCCGGTGAGGCAGAGCCGCCGCGAGGCGCCACCGAAGGCCTCGGCCACGGCGTCCCCCCAAGACAGACCGTCACCGGCGTGATGCACCTCGTCGAGGATCACCAGGGTGCGCTTGTTGTTCACCCGGGCCGCGTGCAGCTGTGGCTTCATCGCCACCTGGGCGTAGGTCGTTATGTAGCCGAGCGAATCAGCCCGCACCGGCCCGACGGCGTTGGTCAGCGTCGGGTCGATGGAGAGTCCGGCGCGTTCGGCGGCCTGCGCCCACTGGGTGCGGAGGTGATCGGTCGGGCAGACGACGACAATTCGGTCGATGACCCGTCGGGCGAGCAGCGAAGCGGCCAGCGCGAGCGCGAAGGTCGTCTTGCCGGCGCCGGGGGTCGCCGTCACGAGAAAGTCCCGGCGAATCTCATCGCCGGCGTGATAGCGCTGAAGCGCCTCCTGCTGCCAGGCCCGTAACCGAAGTCGCTGGTCGGGCGCCGGTGCTGCTGTCACTACGCCGGTCGCCTCTTTCTGTCTGGAACGAGCTGGAACAAGCTGGAACAAGCTGCAAAACATGGACGATCGTCGCTGCTTGGAAACCGGGGCGCAACTGGGGTTGACCGACTCGGACGCGACGAGTGCCCCGACGAGTACGCCGGAGCACTACCGGCGAGTCTAGGGCAGCGCGGGCCGATACGGCGCACCGACCGCTATCGAACGGGGGGCGTGTCGGGAGCCCGCGGCGCCGTCCAGTGCCGGCGCAGCGACACGACGCGCAGGCCGAAGATCACCAGTGCACTGGCGGTCATCCACACCGCGTTGAGATGGTCCACGGCGTATCCGATCGCGACGAGCACCGCACCGGCCGCCGCCGCCACCGCATAGATCTCGCTGCGCAGTACGACCGGAATTTCCCGGAGCAGCACGTCCCGCAAGACGCCGCCACCGATACCCGCGATCACGCCGACCATGCACGAACCGGCCGGATCGAGGCCGGTGACCAGGGCCTGGCGGGTGGCCGCGACGGTGAAGAGCGCCAGTCCGGCCGCATCGAGGATGAGCATCGGGCGCCGAACCTTGGCGATCTGCGGGTGCCGGAAGAAGACTATGACGGCGGCTATCGCCGGAACGGCGAGGTAGGGCCAGTGCCGCAGGGCGGCCGGCGGGGTGTCGCCGAGGAGCACGTCCCGGATCAGGCCCCCGCCGATCGAGGTGATGGTTGCCATCACAACCAGACCGAAGATGTCCAGGTGGGCCCGGACGCCGGCCAGGCCGCCGGAGAGCGCGAAGACGAAGATTCCGACGAGGTCAAGCGCCTCGAGGTTGGCGAGATGCGGCGACACGCAACACAGGTTACGCACCGGTTTGGGATATCAAGTGCCGGATGAACCAGACTCAGGGTTGTGAACCTGCCCGCAATCCGATCGCCACAGACTGCATGAGGTTCCTGCGTCGCATTCGCTATCTGCCTCAATTGCTGAGGCACACGGTCACCGCGGGCTGGCGGGACCGCGTGCTCGGCCTCTCCGCGGAGGCCGCGTTCTGGCAGCTGCTGAGCCTGCCGTCGTTGTTCCTGGCCGGCATCGCGTCGCTCGGCTACGCCTCCCGCTGGTTCGGCGAGAGCACTGTCAACCGCACCGAGAGCCAGATCGAGGTCACCCTGGCCCGGGCCTTCAGCCCGGAGGTGGTGAACGAGGTCATCTCCCCCACGCTGCGCGAAATCCTGCATGGCCAGCGCATCGACATCATCAGCGTCGGGTTCGGGCTGGCTCTATGGGCTGGTTCGTCGGCCACGGCCACCTTCGTCAACACGATCACGATCGCCTACGGCATGCGGGACCAACGCGGCGCGGTGCAGAGCCGGCTACTCGCGCTCGGCCTCTTCCTCGGCTCGATCGCGGTGGGGGTCGTCCTGCTGCCGCTGCTGGTGCTCGGACCTTCGCTGGTCGGTGACCTCTTTCCGGTCGGAGTCAGGGCGGGGGCGAAGTCGTTCATCACCGACGCGTATTACCCGATGGTCGTCCTGCTGGTGCTCCTCGGTCTGACAACGCTCTATCACCTCGCCCCACCTCGTCGGCTGCCCTGGAGTCGCGGCGTGCCCGGCGCCTGTCTGGCGCTCGCAATCTTTCTCTCCGGCTCGATCGCACTGCGCACCTACATCACGTTCATCCTCGACCAGAATCACGCCTACGGTGCGCTGGCCGCTCCCATCGCGGCCCTGCTGTTCTTCTTCATCCTCGCGCTCGGCGTGCTGCTCGGAGCCGAATTCAACGCAGCTATCGAGCAACTCTCGCCGACGCTGCTACACCGCAATTCCGGAGCTCGCGAGTCGCGCTGGCACCGGTTGAGCGACGAGCAGACGAGCCCGAAGGGCGCCGGAGGCGACGCGGGCCGAGGAGTTGATTCTGGCGGAGGTTCAGGCGACGGCTGACGGGCCGGTGCCGGAGGTGGCGGTTGGGTGCTGTCGCATCGCGGTGCGGCGTCGTTGTATCGAGTTGGCGGGGGTGTCTTGGTGTTCTGGGGCGGGGCGTCCGAAGAAGTACCCCTGGGCGTGGGAGCAGCCCAGTTCGGTCAGCACGTGCGCCTGCCGGGGCGTCTCGACGCCTTCGGCGACGATGGTGAGTTTCAGTGCGGTCGCCATCGCGACGATGGCCCGAAGTACGGGGACCTCGGCTGCGTTGTCGGGGATCGCGGCGACGAATGACCGGTCGATCTTCAGCACGTTCGCGGGAAGTTTCTCCAGCCGGTTCAACGACGAGTAACCGGTCCCGAAGTCGTCGATCGCGATCCGCACGCCCAGTTCACGCAGGTTGCGCAGCACCGCCAGGACCCGCAGGTGATCGGCGTCGAACGTCGACTCGGTGACCTCGATGATCAATGACGACGGCTCCAACCCGGTCTGGGCCAGCACCGTCGCGACATTGGCGGCGTAGTCGGGATTGGTGAGCTCATGCCCGGACGCATTCACCGACACACTGCGCGGGCGCCCCGTCCGCACGCTATGCGCCACCGTTCGGACGCAGGCCTCGCGCAGTACCCAACCGCCGATCGCATGGATCGCGCCGCTGCTCTCGGCCAGTGGAATGAACTCCAGCGGCGCCACCAGTCCCCGGGTCGGGTGGTTCCACCGGATCAGTGCCTCGTCGCCGATGACCTCATTCACGCTCAGGTCAAGGATCGGCTGGAAATACACCTCGAACTCACCATCGTCCAAGGCCCGGTAAAACTCCGTCGCGGACGCACCATCGTCGGCCACCCCGTACTGACAGGTCTGCCCACCACCGGCGCTCTTCGCGTTGTACAGCGCGACATCCGCCCGCCCCAACAGCTTCGACTGCGAGTCCTCAGCCCGGAACTCCGCGACGCCGGCTGAGAACGACGTCTCATGCCGCACCACCGCCCGCAACTGATCAGCCATCGCCGCCGCCCGATTCGCCGTGAACCCGGGCAGGATCAACGCGAACTCATCACCACCCTGACGACACATCGTCAAGCCCGGAGCGAGGTCACGCTGCCAGATCGAGGAGATCGAAGCCAGCAACCGATCACCCTCCGCGTGCCCGGAAATGTCATTCACCGCCTTGAAATCATCAAGATCGATCACCACCACCGCAAGCGTCTGATCACCACGCTGAGCCTCAGCGATAGCCCGACCAAGAAAGTCATCGAAGCCTCGGCGACTGTAGAGGCCGGTGAGTGAATCACGACTGGCCGCGGCGGCGACCCGGGTCAGCGAGGCGACCAGGACGGCCCCCGCCACCAGGAGTCCCTGGGTGTAGACGATCTCGGACTCGACCAAGCCGACCATCTGGGCCGCAATGTATACGCAGACCTCGCCGAGGAGGATATGAGCCGTCAGGGCGACCAATGAGAAGTAGAAGGCGCAGCCCACGCCGATGGCCAGGAACATGATCCCGCCGTCCACCGCCGCTGCGGGGTGGTCACCGAGCAGGCTCACCGACACCGCGACCAGGACCGTCCCCACCGCCAATAGGACGTGCGGGGCGGATGGGGGCAGGAGGTGCCCGATCGCGAGGATGATCACCCCACTTATCAGGGCAAGGATGCTCAGCACGGTCAGCGCCGTCGCATGTTGCACGGCGACCGGCGCTGCCGCCAGCGCCAGCAACCCGAGTAAGCCGGCAACCAGATAGGAGTTCCCGGTGGTGAAGGCGAAGACGCGAGGAGTCGCGACGGAGGGCTTACGCGTCGCGTATGCCCAGATGCTCCGGGCCCGGGAGCCGGGCGCAGGGCGCGTCGAATCGGCATGGCGAAACGCCCTACCGTTCAAGCGCTGTCGTACGTCCACACTCACCGTGACACTCCGTGTCGAATTGGGGCTGCCTATCCGTGGCAACCTCGGTGGGCTAGTTTCTCGCACTTTCGGTCATTTGGCGCGCCGGAAGGATCCAGCGAAATAGCTAGCCGAGGTACGGCGCTAGGACGACCTAATCTCCGCCGGGGAGTGAGTCATAGACCTCCTTGCAGGCCGGACAGACCGGGGACCCGGGCTTCGGCGTGCGGGTGACCGGGAAGACTTCGCCGCAGAGGGCCTGCACCATCGTTCCCATCACCGCACTTTCGGCGATCTTGGCCTTACGCACGTAGTGGAAGACCTCGCTGCCGGTATCGGTCTCGGAGGTCTTCGGGGACTCGAGAATTTCTGTGCTCACCCGGACATTGTGCCACCGAGACGCGATCCGAGCGGAGCTGCGACCGAGTTATCCGTCGACGGTGCGCCCATCGCGAGACTCGTCGGCGGGATCAGGCTGGGCGCCGGAATCACTGTCGGCAGCACCGAGAGCCAGTTCACTGCGACGCCGGAGCATCTCCCGGGCCGGGGGCGTTCGCTTTCGAGGACGGTCGTTGGCCAGCAGCACCGCCGACCAGGGCAGAACCGCGCCGCCGACGATCGCCACGAGCGCCAGCCACGGCGAGATCGCATAGAGCGGCGCGGCGGCGATGACGCAGACCACCCGAATCCCCATCATGAAGGAGTAGCGACGGCGGCGGTGCACGAACTCCTGCTCGCGGGTCTCCGCGAGGTTGGTGATCCGGACCGCCGGATCGCGAGCTTGGTGGCGCACGCTCTCCATACTGCTCCGGTGTCGCCGCCCATGGTGGGTCTGGGGCCGATGAGCTTGAGAACGCCTTCAGCGGACCGGCTCGGCCCGCCCGAGGCGATGGGCGGGAAACGCGATGAGCGAGGATGCAGAGATGAGCGATACCGCGGCCCTTCCCTTGCTGGACGGCTCTGAGACCGACCGCCTCCGCGCGACGCTCGACGAGCACTTCACCGTCGATGTCGTCAACGCCACGCTGGACTGGGAGGGCCAGGCAGCCCTGGCCCGAGGGGACTTCTCCGGCGCGGCCCGGGTGCTCAGTGACGACCCGGCGTCGCAACTCATCCGCCTGTTCCTGCTCGCCGACCCAGTGTCCACGGCCGCGCTCGAGCGGGCCATCGGCCGGGCCAATGTGGATGCGCTCGACCGAGCCGGGATCGTGGAGGTGGCGTCGGGGTCAGCGCGGGCTCGCCTCGAACTTCGTCCGTACGCCGAGAGCGACCCAGGGCGGGCGGCAGCCGACGCAGGGTGGTGGGTCCTCTCCGACTTCGGCAGCGACATCCGGCCCGGTCCGCTATCGGGTGATCACGTGCTCGGTATCGGGGCGGCCGCACTTCTGCTGGCCCAATCGACGATGCGGCGTCCGGTCAAGCGTGCGCTGGACATCGGCACCGGCTGTGGCATCCAGTCCCTGCACCTGTCGCGGCACTCCCAACAGGTCACCGCAACCGACATCAGCCGACGAGCGCTGCGCTTCGCGGCCACCAGCGCTGCCCTGGCCGGGGTCACATTCGACCTGCGCGAGGGCTCGCTGCTCGAACCGGTGGCCGGCGAAGCCTTCGACCTGATCGTCTCCAACCCGCCGTTCGTCATCAGCCCCGGTTGGAACGACGCATCCGGCGGCTACACCTATCGGGATGGCGGGCTTCCGGGCGACGAACTCTGCCGTCGACTGGTTCGCGGCCTTGCCAACCTTCTGAGTGAGGGTGGCACCGCACAGTTGCTGGCCAACTGGGCCATCACCACTTCCGAACCGGCGAGCGAGCGACTGCTGTCGTGGCTGCCCGGCGGCGTGGACGCCTGGATCTGGCAGCGCGAGGTCGCTGATCCGGGTGAGTACGTCGCCCTCTGGCTGCGCGACGGCGGCGAGGTACCGGGAACTGAGCGCTGGCGGCGACGCTATGACGCCTGGCGCGACTGGTTTGCCGAGGCCGGGATTTTAGCCATCGGCATGGGTCTCATCTCGCTGAGGCGTGGCGGGACTACAACCGGCGGGACCACGAGCGGCACCACCAGCGGCACCACCACGAGCAGCGCGGCCAGCGGCGACATCATCGTCTTCGAGGACGTCGCCCAGCCGGTCGAGCAGCCGATCGGCGGTGAGATCGCGGCCTGGTTCGAGCGGGCCGATTGGCTGGCGGCCCGCTCGGATGCCGATTTGATGCAGTCCTGCCTACGCGTCAGCCCGGATGTCACGCTGCGACGGGACTCGGGCCGGGCACCGGCAACAGGCGGCAGCGATATGGCCGGCGAACCGAACGGATGGCGAACGAGTGCGCTGACCCTGGTACAGAACTCCGGCATGCGCTGGCAGTTGGAGACGGACGAGACCATCGCCAGCGTTCTCGCCGGGTGTGACGGCGCGACACCGCTTTCGTTGCCGGCCGTGCTCCTAGCTGACACCCATGGTCTCAGCTACCCCGTCGTGGCCGAATCGCTCGCCCCGATCGTGCGGGATCTGATCGCCCGCGGGCTGCTCCTACCCGGCGACGCGTCGTGAGGGCCCTCGTACAGCGCTGTCTGCGGGCGTCGGTTCAGGTCGAGGAGCGAATCGTGGGTGAGATCGGTCCTGGGCTACTGGTGTTCGTCGGCGCGACCCACAGCGACGAGGTCGCACAGGCCCAGGAGTTGGCCCGCAAGGTTCATGAGCTGCGTATCCTCCGCGGCGAGCTCTCAGTCGCCACCTCACCCGGCGCCGCGATCTTGGTAGTGAGCCAGTTCACGCTCTACGCCGACACGCGCCGTGGGCGGCGCCCCAGCTGGAGCGCCGCGGCGCCGGGCGAGGTGGCCGAACCGCTAGTCGAGGCCTTCGTCGAGGCGCTACGCGAACGCGGTGCGGCCGTTCAGACCGGGGTCTTCGGGGCCGACATGCAGGTGTCGCTGGTCAATGACGGTCCGATCACGCTGCTGGTCGAGGTCTGACTCGGCCGAGCACCCTGAGTTATCCCTGAGAACCCGTTACCCGCGGGCAGCTGACGGGAACATCACAGCCAGTACCGCGTTGAAGTAGTTGAACCAACAAGGCCCCGACAACGAACTAACTGTCGAGAACCCGTATACGAAACTTTAGGTGGCTGGTAACCGATGACAACGCCCCGAACCGCTCGAAGCCGGACGAACACCCGTGGGACAACGGGTGAGGCCCGCCTCTCGACCCGCACGCACCGCAGTACCCGTCGGGTCGGTGACCCGAGCGCGACCGCCGCCGCCTCCGCAAACACTGCCGCCCTCGGTACCGAGGATGAACTGGGCACGCTCACCGCAGCCACCGATGGCCCAGCGCTGGTCGCGGTCGCTGACCTCGAGACCCCGTCCGAGGCTGGGTTGGAGAACCCGGCCCAGAAGCGCGCCACGGCAGCAACCAAGACGGCAGCGACCAAGACGGCGAAGACCACGCCGAAGGCCGCGGATCAGACGCTTATCGCCTCGGACGTCACCGCAGCATCGGTCGACAGCGAGACCGGATCCGAGACAGCCGAACCTGAGAATGACGATGACGGTGCTTTCTCGGTGCGGGCCCGTAGCGATCTCGACGAAGCGGCCGCCTCCGCCGACCTGGTCCGGGTCTACCTCAACGAGATCGGCAAGGTGGCCCTCCTCAGTGCCGTTGACGAGGTGGAACTGGCCAAGCGGATCGAGGCCGGCCTCTACGCCGGACATCTGCTGGCGGCCAAGAACTCGTTCACCCCGGCCCGCCGTCGGGATCTGCGAGCCCTGGTGATGGACGGCGAACGAGCGAAGGACCACCTGCTCCGGGCCAATCTGCGGCTCGTGGTCTCGCTGGCCAAGCGCTACACCGGCCACGGCATGCCGTTCCTGGACCTGATTCAGGAGGGAAACCTGGGCCTGATCCGCGCCGTCGAGAAGTTCGACTATGCCAAGGGATTCAAGTTCTCGACCTACGCCACTTGGTGGATTCGACAGGCGATCAGCCGGGCGATGGCCGACCAGTCACGCACGATCCGGCTACCTGTGCATCTTGTCGAGCAGGTCAACAAGCTGCAGCGGATCCGGCGTGAGCGCAATCAGCAACTGGGTCGGGCACCCACGCACGCCGAACTGGCGGCTGAACTCGACATCACTGAGGAGCGAGTGCGCGAGCTGCTCGACCTGTCGCGTGACCTCGTCAGTCTGGACCAGACAGTGGGCGCCGACGACGACGCCGCTCTCGGCGACTTCATCGCCGACGTCAACGCCCAGGCGGCCGAGGAGGCTGTCGAGACGGGCCTGATGAAGGTGCAGCTGCACGACGTTCTGGCCACCCTGGATGACCGGGAGGCAGCGGTCGTGCGGATGCGCTACGGCCTCACCGACGGTCAGCCCAAGACGCTCGACGAGATTGGCCGGGCTTTCAAGCTCAGTCGCGAACGCATCCGTCAGATCGAGCGGGAGACGATGGCGAAGCTTCGTCACCCGTCCCGGGCCCAGGCCCTGCGCGACTACCTGGACTGATGTCGGACTGATTTCGGACTGGGTTTCCGACTAGATTTCGGAGGGTTGGCACTCGACAGGGCGTGAGCGAACTACGATGAATGCACGCGTCAGCCGAAAGAGGGCATACCCAGTGAGTCACCACAGCGAGCTCATCGATACGACTGAGATGTATCTGCGCACCATCTACGAGCTCGAAGAAGAGGGGATCGTCGCGCTTCGCGCGAGAATCGCGGAGCGGCTCGGGCAGAGTGGACCCACCGTGAGTCAGACGGTGGCGCGGATGGAGCGCGACGGCCTGCTGCATGTCGCCGACGACCGGCACCTCCAGCTCTCCGACACCGGGCGCCGCGAGGCGATCGCGGTGATGCGCAAGCACCGTCTCGCCGAGCGGCTGCTGGCCGACATCATCGGTTTGGACTGGGATCAGTTGCACATCGAGGCCTGCCGTTGGGAGCACGTGATGAGCGACGCCGTCGAACGACGGATTCTCAGCCTGCTCGACAAGCCACTTGTCTGTCCGCACGGCAATCCGATTCCGGGCTTGGAGGATCTCGGGTTGCCCTTCGACACGACGGTCACGGCGGAGCGCCTCACCCTGGCCGCGGCCGCCGTCACGTCGCCGAACGTCATCGTTGAGCGGATCAGTGAGCAGCTGCAGTCAGACGCCGAGCTGATGAAGCGTTTCGCAGTGGCCGGTGTACGCCCCGGCGAACGGCTGAGCCTCACCCCCGCCGGCGCCGATGTCGAGATCACGCACGGAACCTCGACGTCGAGGTTCAGCGGATACGTGGCTGAGCATGTCTTCGTCAGCACAGTCGCCGTGCCACAGAGCGCCCGCGTCGCCTGAGGCCAACCGGCCCCGGACGCCACAACCTGCCGGCCGCGGACGTCACACCGCGGCCGCGTCACGGGTGGGTCGGAGCGGATAGAATCAGGCTCGTCTGCGAGCCGGTGCCGTCTCGAAGATTTGACTCCCCGACCGCCCACCAGCTGAGCCGGCTTGGAGCATCTGCTTCCTTTGACGGCGCACCGAAGGGACTTGCCGTGGCGCACGATCCGCAGGGTTTCCTCACCCACGACCGAGCCGACACGCCGAAGCGGCCGGCCAGCGAACGGGTTCGTGACTGGCAGCCGATTTACCTCCGGGCTCACGACGAGATCGTCCGGGCACAGGCCCGCCGCTGTATGGACTGCGGCGTCGCCTTCTGCCATAGCGGATGCCCGCTGGGGAATCTGATTCCGGAGTGGAACGAGTTCACCGCCAGAGGCGATCTGGCCAGCGCCAGCGAGCGACTCCACGCCACGAACAACTTTCCGGAATTCACCGGCTGGATCTGTCCGGCGCCGTGCGAATCCGCTTGTGTGCTGGCGATCAACACCGATCCGGTCACCATCAAGCAGGTCGAGATCTCCATCGTGGAGCGCGCGTTCGCCGAAGACGCGCTCCCGCCACAACCTCCAGCAAAATTAAGTGGAAAGTCCGTGGCGGTCGTCGGGTCGGGGCCGGCCGGCCTGGCCGCGGCCCAGCAGCTCACTCGAGCAGGTCACCGCGTCGTCGTCTTCGAGCGTGACGATCGCATCGGTGGCCTGCTGCGCTACGGCATCCCCGATTTCAAGATGCCGAAGGACATCATCGACCGGCGCCTGGCTCAGATGTCCGCCGAGGGCACCGAGTTCAGCGTGAATAGCGACGTCACGGCCGAAACGTTCGCGAGGCTGCGCTCGGAGTTCGACGCCGTCGTGCTCTCTGTCGGTGCGCTGCGCCAGCGCGAGATGGACGTACCGGGACGGCAACTCCCCGGCGTGTATCAGGCAATGGAGTATCTGCCGGGGGGAAACCGGGTCCAGAGCGGAGATCTGGTCGCTCCCCCGATCGACGCCGCAGGTAAGCACGTCATCATCATCGGCGGCGGAGACACCGCGGCCGACTGCCTCGGTACGGCCAATCGGCAGGGGGCCCTGTCGGTTACCCTGCTCGATCACAACACGGCACCGACTCCCCGCTCGAACTTGGTGAATCCTGTCTGGCCTGCGGCACCGAGCAGCCGTGGCTCGTCACCGGCGCACGACGAGGGCGTTCATGAAGCCTGGGCGCGCGAAGCCATCGAGTTCGTCGGGGATCCGACGACGGGCGTGCGCGCCGTGCTGGCCGAGGAGGTCGAAATCCTGCGAGTCGACGGGGCTCGGGAGTTCCGCCCGATCGAGAACTCGCAGCATGAACTACCGGCTGAACTCGTCCTACTGGCGACCGGTTTCGTAGGTACTGACGTGCCCGAGCTGCTCACCGCGGCCGGAGTGGAGATCAATCCCCGACGAGGTACCGCCGTCGTCGACGACGCCTGGCAGACGAGTGCCGAGGGTGTCTTTGCCTGCGGCGACGCCACTCGCGGGGCGAGCCTGGTTGTCTGGGCTATCGCCGAGGGGCGGGCCTGCGCTGCCGCGGTTGATGCCGCCCTGACCGGTGCCTCTCAGCTGCCCAGCCCGGTCGCGCCGTACGCGCTCGCGCTGTAACGCCGACGCACCGCGTCGGGTCCCCGGTATGCGCCGTCGGGCCAACGCGGCACACAAGGGTGGATCGCCGTCAGCAGGCCAGCTGCCGCCTAGTGGCGGGCTTGCCCGGGCCGGGGCTTGACGGGCCTGAACGCAACCGGGGCGTCCGGCGCGGATCGAGACCATGATCCAGCGCGCTCAGAAGCAACCTCGCCGCCGAATATTCGGGATCGCTGACCACCGCGCGCTCCGCCGCGGCCCGGGCCAGCGTGCCGTTGCCGTTACGCCAGTTAGCCCAGGCGAAGAGGAAGAGCGGCGCCGCGTCGTAGGGGGCCGGCACCCTACGGGCCAGCTCGCGCCAGAGTCCAGACCCGTCCAAACGACGGGCGTCGATGGCTACCCACAGCGCGTCACGGATGTGGACGTTGGTGAGAGCAACCGCATAACGGCTTACCGAGCGATCCTCGTCGGACTCCGTCCGGGCGCTGAAGAGCTGCGAGTCCGTAGAACGTGCGGCAGCGAAGACGGCCCGCTTCTCGGCCCGGGTGTGTCGAGCGTCCTGCCCGCGCAGCACGGCGTCTATCGCGAGGTTCTCGGCGGCCGCGATCAACGGTTCCAGAGCCGTGCGTTCGGCGTCACTGGCCGGGTGGATCATCCTGAGCAGGTCCGCTCGCGATTGGTGCGCGACCAATCCGGCGTAAGTGGCCGTCGCAGCCGCGGCGGACTGCTCCCCTGGCAGTTTGCGCCCTTGTGCCGGACAGCACTCCGGTTCGTCGCAGAAGTAGTTGTAGTAGCGGTCCTGGCTGACGAGTACCGCGTCGACGAGGTCGATGCCTTCAGCCGCCAGCGTCGACCGGATTGCATCGATCTCGACCTTCCAGGCCAAATCGCTGCCCTCAGCCCGAGCCGGGGCATCGTCGTAGACCGCCGCGATGGCCCGATCAGAACCACTGTTGCGGAGCACCGTCATGAGCTGGTCCACCCCGTCGTGAGCTTCGAGTTGGTTCTGTGGCTGGAGGTAGTCGAGGTCGAGCCGCGTGGTGACCGCTACCTGCGAAGTCTGCAGTCCCACCACCACCAGACTCGACGTGGGGTGAAACCCGATTAGATACGGGATCGCCTCGACGAGATCGCCGGCCCGTCGGATGGTGAGCGTTGTTTCGTTGGTAGTCGGTTTCTTCATGCCCTTGAGTCTCAGCGGCCGACGGCGTCGGCGGGGACTCGAATCGGACAGCTGTGGATAGCGGTGAAGGCTGTGGAGCTAGCAGGGAAATTGTCAGTACCGGCTGCTACAGCGGCATCACTGTGACCGGCCCGCACCTCGGCCCAGCGCACCCCGCCGGTGGCCTCAATGCAGCTGACCGGCCCGCCAGAATGCGGCCGAGGTGCGTAGATCCGCCGCCGTGCGGTCGTTTCGATCGGCCAGCGTCAATTGCGCAGTCCGCTGCTCAAGGTCAGTCCCCGCGGTCTCGCGTCTTCCGGCGGCGATAACCCGGAAAAATGCGGCGGCACGCTCCAGGGCCACTGCGAAATCCCCACCGTACGCGCCGTTGAGCACGTCGTCCGCGACTCGGCGCACCGACTCGGGATCGGCCCCGTCGGCCACCCCGGCCACTACGGCATCGGCGGGCGCGTAGGGCGCACCGGCTCGCCACAGCAGTGCGACCTCCTCAGCCTGCGTGCGACACCACTGGCGAAGCACGTACATCACCCACAGGACGCCGGCCAGACTGACCGCGTCCGCGTGCCGCCAGAGCTCGGCCAGGGTGTCGATCCCTACGGTGTCGGCCAGATCGACGAGTTGACCTTCTGCGCCACGCTCACGCCCGGCAGCGACCACCAGCGCGGCCGTCGTGGCTGCGACCTCGGCTCGCGATGTGTCGGTCCCATCCGTCGCCGCATCGATCAGTTTCGCCAGGTCTGCATAGGGAACCGGACGGTGATGTCTAGGCGTGCCAGAATCCGGCGACGACAAGCTGGATGCCACTCCCTTCACGAACAATGCCGCTGTAGACGATACGTCGCCCACCGGGCAGGTCGCTGATTGTTGCGTATGCTTGGGCCTGACGTCGGCCCGATCCTGGCCCCCGGTCCCACAACTGCCGCCACGAGCGGCCTTCCGCCGAGAGGCGACCCGGCGGGTCGACGTCACCACAGGCTTCCCGCGCACTGCGCTCGGCCAGGCTCGTTCGGTTGACGACGGCAGTGGCCGCATCTCGCATCGGCCGGTGCTGGTATGAACATCATATGGGCGACGGTGACGGCTGGGTTCGCTGCGACCTCGGACATCGTCATTGGGGGCGATTCGGCGCCGCTGGAATCCTGATCAACGACGGCGGGAACTTCGTACTCCAGCATCGCGCACCCTGGACTCACGAGGGTGACACCTGGGGCATTCCCGGCGGCGCCCGAGACAGCCATGAGGATGCTGTTCAGGCAGCGACCCGCGAGGCCGTTGAAGAGGCGGCGGTTGATCCGGCGTCGGTGCGGGCCACCGGGCTTCTGGTGGATGACCACGGAGGTTGGTCGTACACGACGGTGCTGGCCCGCCCGCAGCATCCAATCAACCCACATGCGGCCAACGCCGAGAGCACCCAGATCAGATGGTGGCCGGAGTCGGAGATCGCGCAATTGCCGCTGCATCGCGGATTCGCCGGAACCTGGCCGCGGCTGCGCAGTGTGGGCTCACCGGTCGCCCTCATCGTGGACACGCACGCGGCGGTCGCCGGAGTCGTCCCGCTACCGCAGGGCGACGACACCGCGATGCCTGTGCAGACGCTGCTGGAAACGATCTACCGGCTCGCCCGCTTCGGCATCTCCGATCGTGCCGAGCCAGATTCGGTGTCACAGCATTCGGTGTCACAGCATTCACTGGACGCGTTGCTGCCGCGGATTGTCCTGATCGGCTCCGATCTGCCGGAGACCGAAAGCACCTCCGAGTGGTGGCAGGCGTCGGTGACTCTTCACCGAGTTCGCGACTCCGAGCGGGCGGCGGCCGTGGAGCAGGCGTGCCTGACCGCTTTCGAGAACGATGAGCGCGTCCTGGTCGTCAGTGAAGAATCCCTGCAGTCGACCGGCTACTCGGTGACACACCTCTCAGCTATCGAACTCGCCACACTGGGCGTCTCGGCCGTCTCTGCGGCCAGCGAACCCGACTGAGCGTCCGACTCAGATCCGGCAGGGATCATGCGGGAAATCGGGCTGGGAATCGGGCACCGAAACAGGCAGAGAAACAGGCACCGAAACACACTCGGGAGCGGCTTCTGGATTGAGCCGAAGCCGCGACCGCACGCATACACGACACACAGCTGACGCTCGTCTCACCCAAATGTTGAACCGGCACGCTTCACCTGCTTGAGACAACTGCGGAGAGGCACAACAGAATGCGGCAGCGCACTGCAATCATCAACGGAGCGTTGGTGATCGCCGTCGTCACGGTAGGGGCGATCAGCTACTTCACCATCGGCGGAACCAAGACAGCCAGCGCATCGACCGAGCGCACCACTACGGCGGTCAAGACGAACCTGGTCGCGTCGGTTGCCGCCAGTGGGAACGTCACCAGCGCAGTGACGACCGGCGTCTCGTTCTCCGGCTGCAGCGGCAAGCTCACCTCAATCTCGGCCAAGCTCGGCCAGGCGGTCAAAGCAGGTCAGGAGTTGGCTACGGTCGACCCCAGCGATGCGCAGACCGCGGTCACCACGGCGCAGAACAACGTCACTGCTGCCGAGGCGGGTGTCGACAACTCCATCAGTGCCGCCCAACTCTCGCTCTCCAACGCCGAGAGCAGCATGAGCCTGGATGTCAGCAACGCTCAGGACGATCTCAACACCGCGAATGCTGCGTTGACCGCCGACACCGCCGCCAAGGCGCCGGCCGACTCGATCAGCAAGGATCAGCAGAGCGTCACCCAGGCCGAGCAGTCGCTCAGCTCGACAAAGCTCAAGGATCAGCAGCAGGTCAGCTCGGCGGAGCTGTCGCTGAGCCAGGCCCGCGCATCGACCAGCCAGAGCGCGTCCTCGCTCAGCACTGCCAAGACCGATCTCGCCACAGCGGAACAGAATCTGGCGAACTGCACCCTCACCTCGCCTTCGGCCGGGACCGTCATCGCGATCAACTCGACGCTTGGCGAGACCCCGAGTTCGACCTCGTCGGGTAGCACCAGCAGCTCATCGGGCGGTTCGTCGTCCGGGTCCACCGGCTCGTCTTCGAGCGGCAGCTCCTCCAGCACGACATCTGGTACGAGCACGACGTCGTCAAGCTCCAGCTCAAGCTCCAGCACCGGTTTCATCACGCTCGCCGACATGTCCCAACTGCAGATCAAGTCCTACGTGTCAGAGGCGGACATCGCCACGGTGAAGGTGGGCGACGCCGCCTCGGTCGTCTTCTCCGCCCTCGCACCGGTCAGTGCAACGCCTGGTGCCACCTCGACGTCGGGTACGACACTGGCCGGAACCGTCACTGAGGTCGACCCGACGAGCACCGTCTCCAGCAACGTCGTTGAATATGGCGTCACGATCTCGATCACCGCGCCGCCGGCGAACCTGCGCCTCGGCCAGACCGGCAGCGCGACTATCACGACGGCAAGCAAGGAGAGCGTGGTCGCGGTGACGACCACGGCAATCACCACGCTCGGTCCGGTGAAGTCGGTGACGGTGAAGACCGGCTCGACGACCAAGACTGTGGTCGTCACCACCGGCTTGGTCGGAAACGCCCAGACCGAGATCACCAGCGGCGTCAACGCCGGAGACGTCCTCGTGCTCCCAGCCACCACCTCGACATCGCTCACCACCGGGGGCATCCCGGGCGCCGGCGGTCTCACCGGATTCGGCGGCGGCGGTCGATGAGCGCTGGTCGCAGGGCCGCCCACCGCACCGCCACCGCCGACCCGGACGGCCCGCCGTCACCCCCACGCGCCAGCAGGCCGGTCATCCAGCTCGATCGGGTCGGCAAGACCTACGGCAGCGGCGACACCGCGGTGCACGCCGTCCGATCAGTGAGTCTGTCGGTCGAACGAGGCGACTACGTAGCGATCATGGGTGCATCAGGCTCCGGAAAATCGACGCTGATGAACATCATCGGCTGCCTGGACGACACCAGCCGTGGTCGCTATCTGCTCGACGGGGTCGACGTGCGGACCCTCGACGAGCATCAACTGGCCATCATTCGCAACCGCAAGATCGGATTCATTTTCCAGAGCTTCAACCTGATCCCACGCACCCGGGCCGTCGACAATGTCGCTCTCCCGCTCTCCTACGCCGGCGTGAAAGCGGCCGAGCGAAAGCGGCGGGCACTCGAAGCCCTGAGCCGAGTCGGTCTGAGCGAGCGCGTCGACCATCTGCCGACCGAACTCTCCGGCGGCCAGCAGCAGCGAGTCGCGATCGCCCGGGCGATCGTCACGCAGCCGGTGCTGCTACTCGCTGATGAGCCCACGGGTGCGCTGGATTCACGGGCCTCCGCCGACGTGCTTGCCCTCTTCGATGATCTCAACCTGAACGGCCGGACTCTTGTGATCATCACCCACGAGGACGAAGTCGCCCACCATGCCAAGCGGATCGTCCGAATGCGTGATGGCGAAGTCATAGAAGACATCCGCCAGGCCGGGGTCAGCGCGCCGCCACCGCGACTCGGATTGGGAGTCAGCGCATGAACCTGCCCGTCGCGCTGCGTTTCGCAACGGTGGGAATCGCGGCGAACAAGATGCGTTCCGCCCTGACGACACTGGGGATTCTCATCGGGGTATCGGCGGTGATCATTCTGCTCGCCGTCGGCACCGGTTCGAGCGCCGCGGTGAAGAGCCGTATCGCGAAACTCGGAAGTGCCACGATCACGGTCAGCCGGCAGGCCAACGGGAACGGGCGCGCCGGTAGCGGAGGAGGCGGTGCGGGGGGCGCAGCCCGGGCCTTCGGCGGAGGCGGATTCGGTGGGGGTGCCTTCGGCGGCGGCGGCGGTGCGGCGGCCGGTGGCGCGAGCACCTCAGGCTCGGCCACCAAGACCCGGACCACTGACCTCACACTTGACGATGCCAAGGCGCTCACCGATACCTCCCAGCTGCCCGACGTGAAGCTGGTGGCTCCGCAAGCAAGTGCCACCTCGGTCGTCGGCGGCTACACGGGTGTGACGCACACGATCTCGTCCTTCCTCGGCAGCACACCCTCCTACTTCGCCATCAGCAATGACGACCTGCTCGCCGGCAGCTACTTCGGAGACAACGACTATCTGGCCCACAGCAATGTCGTCGTGCTCGGCACGACAGTGGCGCAGGATCTGGTCGGAGGCACCGGAGCCGACGCTGTCGGAAAGACGATTCAGCTCAACGGTGGCAACTGGACGGTCTCCGGCGTGCTCGCTTCGAAGGGGACCACCAGTGGATCGAACGCCGATGACCTGGCGGTGGCCCCACTGACCACGGTTGAGGACAAGCTGACCGGAGTCGATCAGAGCCTCACCTCGATCCTGGTCGAGGCCAAGAGTTCCTCAGCGGTGGACAGCGCCGAGGCACAGATCGAATCGGTCCTCGACGCCCGGCACGTGGTGACGTCCAGTACCCGCGACTACAGCGTCTCCAGCGCGGCATCCATCATCTCGACGGCCACCAGTACCACTCAGACCCTGACCGTCCTGCTCGGTGCTGTCGCCGCGATCAGCCTGCTGGTGGGCGGGATCGGGGTCATGAACATCATGCTGGTGACCGTCACCGAACGCACCCGGGAGATCGGCGTCCGGAAGGCGATCGGGGCCGGCAAGGCTGACATCGTCGTCCAATTTCTGGCCGAAGCGGTGCTGCTGTCAGTGATCGGCGGGCTCGTAGGCGTGGCCATCGGCCTGATCGGAAGCCGCTTCACCATCGTCGGTGTGCAGCCGGTCGTTGCGAGCTGGTCCGTCTTCCTCGCGTTCGGAGTCGCCGTGGCGGTCGGGCTCTTCTTCGGTATCTACCCGGCCAACCGCGCCGCGTCCCTCAAGCCCATCGACGCCCTGCGTTACGAATAAGGAATTCAATGACATTCTTCAACTCCCCAGACGGCGAATCGACGACGTCAGTGACGGCCGAGGATCACGATCAGTCCACCGTCGAACTGCTGGAGACCGACCACGACATCGCGGCCGCGCCGGAGGACGATCTCAACCGCGACGATGACATCGACGACGACATTGACGACGACATTGACGATGACTTCGCGCCGCGCGCCAAGGAGCGCCTCGGAGCGCTGAGCATCGCTCTGATCGCGCTACTCATAGCCGGGATCGGTTTCCTGGGCGGCGTCATCACACAGAAGCACAACGGTGACTCATCGACGGCCAGTCGGGGCGGTGCGGCCGGCGCGGGCGCGAACGCCCAGCGCTTCGGTGCGTTACGCGAGGGAGCCGCCGGCGGCTTCGGTGGGGCAGCCGGCGGCGGTGCCGCGGCTGGCGGTGGAGCGGCCGGAGGTGGCACCGGTTCCGACACCGCCGACACCCCCGCGCTCATCGGCACGGTGGTCAGCGTCAGTGGTGACACGGCCGTGGTGAAGAACCTCGCGGGCAAGGAAGTAACCGTCCATCTCTCCACGGATACGCGCGTATCCAAGGCCGCGACGGCCGCCGACCTCAAGCCCGGACAGACCGTGACCGTGGCCGGCAGTACCGGTACCGACGGCTCAATCGCTGCATCATCGGTCACCGCAAAGTGATCTCCACCAACCATCAGCTGTGAAAGGCAAGACATGCCCATCATCATTCGTTCGTTGACGATTCTCGGTGCGGTCGCACTCGGAACCGCTGGCCTGGCCGCCTGCTCGAGCTCGGCCAAGGCGACATCCTCCACGACATCGACGGCCGCCGCGTCAGGGTCAGCGGCCGCTGCGGGAGATCGCGCCGGTGGCAATAGTGCGCTGCGCGATTTCCTCGCGACCGACGCCGCGAAGACGTGCCTGAGCGCTGCCGGCATCTCGGTGCCGTCCTTCGCCGCTCGCCCCTCCGGCGCGTTCCCGTCCGGCGCCCGCCCGTCCGGGGGATTCCCCTCCGGCGAACGTCCGTCGGGAGCCTTTCCGAGCGGCGCGCGCCGCAGCGGTGGCTTCGGCGGTGGCGCCGGTAACGAGCAGTTCACCAAGATCGAGGCGGCGCTGAAAGCCTGTGGTCTCACCGTTCCGACCCGCTCCCCGGCTTCGCGCCCGGCGGGTGCCGCCCCAACCAGCGCGCCGGCAAGCAGCTAGATCCGAGTGCCATAGTCTGCACGGGTGCTCATCCTGCTGCCGCCGAGCGAGAAGAAGCGACCGGGCGGACGTGGACGGTCACTCACCACGCGCCCGGACGCTGGTGAACTCGCGGAGTACCGCGCGCGCACGATAGACGCCGTCCGGCAGCTAGTCGCCGGCCCGCGCCAGACGGCCGCGGCCAAGCTGCTGCTGCCCGATTCAGTAGTGGACGAGACGGTCGCCATCAACCGCGCCTTGCTCGACAGCCCGACCATGCCGGCTCTGCAGCGCTATAGCGGCGTCGTGTACGACGGTCTCGACGCTGCTGCGCTCTCCGCCGCGGCGACCAGCTTGGCCCGGCGACGTGTGTTGATCTTCTCCGGACTCTTCGGAGTGTTGACCGGTGGTGAGCCGATACCGAACTACCGGGTACCGGCGAAAGCCGTGCTGCCTGGAATCGGGGTCGCGGGCACCTTCTGGCGGCCCGCCCTGGACGGGCGACTGCGCGGACTGATCAAGCGAGGCGCCGTCATCGACCTACGTTCCAGCGACTATGCGTCGATGTGGCGGATGCCAGCCCTGGATGGTCGCGGGGTGAGTGTGCGAATCGAGTCGCCGACCAGTCGCGGCTACGGAGTGGTGAGCTACAACAGCAAGTACGGCAAGGGTGTGCTGGCTCGGGCGTTGCTGGAGCGGGTTGCGGCCGGCGGCGAGGTCAGCGGCGCCGAGGAGGCGCTCGAGGTCTGGCGGGAGGCTACCGGCGAATCCGGTGAGGTCCGGCAAACCTGCTCCGGCGCCACGTTGCTGTTGCTGCGCACCGGACCCACCGGCGGCTAGTAGCTGGTCACTTACACGAAGTCGTTGCGCCCCCATCCCGGACCCCAGTGATGCGCCCGTGTCACAGGTTCGCGAAGATGTGGCCATGCAACTCGATCATCTCTGCTATGTCGCCGGTCCGGAGGGACTCGGTGCGTGCGTTCAGCGCCTCGGCGCCCGCCTGGGAGCCGGATTCAACGACGGCGGCATTCACCCGCGCCTGGGAACACGTAACTATGTGCTGCCGCTGGCCGGCGGTCGGTACCTCGAGGTCGTTGCCGCGCTCGATCACCCGGCGGCCGACTCAGCACCCTTCGGACGGGCGGTTCGCGACCGGACCCTATCCGGCGGCGGCTGGCTGGGCTGGGTCGTGCGGGTCGACGACATCACCGACATCGAACTGCACCTGGCCCGCCCCGCCGTGGCCGGGCACCGCGTTCGCCCCGACGGCTACGACCTGCGGTGGAAGCAGCTCGGGGTCAACGACACGGCGGCCAACCCGCACCTGCCGTTCTTCGTGCAGTGGCTCTCCCCGTTCAATGAGCACCCGTCCAGTCACGGCGGGGCGATCGAGCTGAGCAGCCTGGAGATCTCGGGCGATCAAGGCGAGATCGACCAGTATCTCGGCAGCTCCAGTGCCGAGATACTCGCCGACGTGACTGTGACCTGGCTACCGATCAGCGAGGACGACAACGGCATCGTCGCGGCGGAGTTCACCACCGCGCACGGAACTGTGCGTATCGACTAGGTCCAGCTGGGGCAACGTCGGCCGGGCAGCTGTGCCAGGTGTGCCAGGTGTGCCAGGTGTGCCAGGTGAGGCCGGCCGGCTAGGCGCCGGCGGCCGGCACGGGCTCAGCGATGCCGATCGCGACCTCGTCCCTCGATTTGCGGGTGCGCGCGGCGAGGACAGATCCGGCCAGAATAAGTGGGAATCCGATGGCCATGCCCATCGTGAAGGACTCGTTGAGCAGCAGTACCCCGAGAAACACCGCGACCGCCGGGTTCACGTAGGTGATGACCACCGCGCGGGATGGGCCGATGGCGGCGATCAGCTCGAAGAAGAGGACGAACGCCAGCGCGGTGCAGATGAGGGCCAACGCGATGATCGAAGCCACGGTATTGGCGTGTAGGTGATCGGGTCTCATCACCACGGCCGCGGGTAGGTAAGCCAGGGACGTGATGGCCAGGGACGTGAAGACGACCCCGATCCCGGGGACTCCGCCCAGGTGTCGATTGAGGATCACCGGCGCCACGGCGTAGCCGACTACCACCACCCCCACCTCAAGGAGCGGACGGGCCTGCACATTGCCAAGATCCAATCCGAGCAGCGCCACGACGCCGACCACGCCGAGCAGCAGCCCGGCCAGCCTTGTCGCGTCCACCCTCTCCTTCGTGCGCCCGAAGCGGGCGATGACCACGCCGACCAGCGGCACAGCGGCGATAAGCAGGCCGGTGAGCGAGCTGGAGAGCTTGGTTTCGGCGTCGTTGAGCAGCAACCACGGGATCGCGATCTCGATCGCGGTGAAGGCCAGTAGCGGGCGCCACAGCGGCAGTACGGGCCGGATCGCGTTCCGTTTCAGCGCGATCGGCAGCAGCACCAGAGCGCCGAGGAACGTGCGGGCGAAGACCAGAGCCGGAGGTGAGACGTCTCGCACGGCCACGCGGATCAGCAGATACGGAATACCCCAGATGATGCACATCGCCGAGAAGAGCATCCAGGTACGTCGCGTCACGCGTGCTCCCTCGTAGCGGTCGAAGCTCAGTAGCGGTCGAAGCTCAGTAGCGAATCTGTAACCAGGTCGAGCTTCTGATTCGTGCCAGATCCTAATGAAACCCTCCGACAATGGCGAACGACTTTCGTTCCTTCCGCATTCCCGAAGGTGCAGGCCGTATCCGTACAGCTGCCGCCGACCGGTCCCGACCCCTGGGCGGTGGACCGCAACATCAGGCATAGTTGCGACGTGCACAACATCGCCCTCACCTGGCAGCAGGCCGCTCGCCTCGGGGTGGGCCTGGTTGCGCTCGCGGCATTGGGGCGATGGGCGACGGCGAGCGGCGCGGTATCCGTACGGATTCGGCGCGCGGCCGGCTTCACGACCCCGTTCGTGACCGAGATCGCCATCATCGCGTTTCTGTACTCGATCTGGCAGTTCGCCGGGACCGCGCCGGTCTTCGGAGCGGCCGGAGCGATTGGCCGCGGCTCGGCCATCGAACATTTCGAGCATCTCGTTCATCTGCCGAGCGAGCACGTCGCCCAGCGGCCGTTGCTCGGTCACCCCTTGCTGGCCCAGGCGGCAAACCTCTACTACGCGACGATGCACTTCACCGCACTCTTCGTTCTCCTCCTCTGGGTCTTCGTCCGTCACCGTCGCCGCTACCCCGAGGTGCGTCTGCTACTCGTTGTTCTCACCGTGCTCTGCTTCGTGGTTCAGCTGGTTCCGGTGGCCCCACCCCGCCTCCTGCCCACCGCGGGCTACGTCGACACCGCGGAGATCTACGGGCAGTCGGTGTACACAGCATTCGGGGCGATCGGTCCGGACCAGCTGTCCGCGATGCCGTCCCTGCACGTCGGTTGGTCGGTTCTGGTGGCGTTGGTCGCGGTGACGGTGACAACGAGTCGCTGGCGCTGGCTGGTCGTCGCGCATCCGATCATCACGATCTACGTCGTCTCCGCCACCGCCAATCACTACTGGTCCGACGGTCTGGCCGCGATAGCGCTGCTGGCTCTGAGTCTGCTCGTGCTGAAAGCGGGCCAGCGATTGAGCGGGAGCCGGAGGCCGAGTAGAAGCCGGAGGCAGCGAGACCTTCGCGACGACGTGACCGAGGCCGTCCCCGCAGCCGTGGTCTAAGCCACAGCTGGGTGCGACCGGCAGCCAGCACTCCCTGGCGGCGCGACACGCGGGGAGGCGCAACCGGCGTCCTGTCTAGCAGGAATGGCCGGCGTCGTCCATGCTTTTGAGATGGACGAACAGATTCCGGCAACCGCCGCCCTCGCGCAGGCACACAAGCCCACGCGGAAAGCGGTTCCGATCGGCGACTACGGGTTCCTCTCCGACGGCGAGGCGACGGCGCTGGTCTCACCGGGTGGCGCGGTGGAATGGATGTGCCTGCCCCGCATGGATTCGCCCAGCGTCTTCGGCTCGCTTCTCGGGCCACACGCCGGCAGCTTCCGGGTCGCACCCTCGGACGTAACCGTTCCGGCTGCTCGTCGCTATCTGCCTGGCACGATGATTCTCGAGACGAGTTGGGGCACCGCCACCGGCTGGATCATCGTCCGAGATGTGCTGCTGATGGGTCCATGGCGACACGATCAGGCGGTCTCCAAGACCCATCGCCGCACACCCACCGACTACGAACCCGAGCACACCCTGCTGCGGACGATTCGCTGCGTCAAGGGCGAGGTCCAGACCGTTGTCGAGTGCGAGCCGGTCTTCGACTACGGCCGTGGCATCGGGCACTGGTCCTACACCGAGCAGGTCTATCACCAGGGTGTCGCACGCTCCCAGCACAGCGAGATCGCCCTCACCCTCACCACCGATATGCGGATGGGATTCGAGGGCGGACGGGCCACGGCCCGCACGCTGTTGAAGGAGGGCGACGTTCGGTTCGTGGCGCTCTCCTGGGGGAGCAAGGAGCCACCGCTCACCCACGCCGAGGCATACTCCCGTCTGGTCTGGACCGCGCACCACTGGCAGCACTGGCTGGCCCGCGGTCGTTTCCCGGACCACCCGTGGCGAAGCTACCTGCAGCGCAGTGCGCTCACTCTGAAGGGGCTCACCTTCGCACCGACCGGCGCCATTGCCGCCGCGACCACGACCTCGCTGCCCGAGACGATCGGCGGCGAGCGCAACTACGACTACCGCTACAGCTGGATCCGCGACTCCACGTTCGCCCTCTGGGCGATGTACAGCCTCGGGTTCGATTGGGAGGCGGTCGACTTCTTCTCCTTCATCGCCGACCTGGCTTCGGCCGAGGATGACCTGCAGATCATGTATGGCATCGGTGGCGAGCGGGAGCTACCGGAGGTCGAACTCGACCACCTTCCCGGCTACGCCGACTCGCGACCGGTGCGAATCGGCAACGCGGCCTACGCGCAGCGCCAGCACGACGTCTGGGGCGCGCTGCTCGATTCGGTCTACCTGCACACCAAGGCTCGCGATCACGTCGACGGACGGATCTGGCCCTTCCTGGGGAAGCAGGTTGAACAGGCGATCGCGAACTGGCATCTTCCGGATGCCGGGATCTGGGAGGTCCGCGGCGGCCATCAGCACTTCACTTCCTCGAAGATCATGTGCTGGGTCGCGGTCGACCGTGGAGCGCGACTGGCTGACATCATCGGGCAGAACTCCAAGGCGACGGAGTGGCGCAAGGTGGCGGATGAGATCCATGCCGATATCTGTGCCAACGGCGTCGACTCCCGCGGGGTCTTCACCCAGCATTACGGCACCGACGCGCTGGATGCCTCGCTGCTGCTCGCGCCGCTGCTGAATTTCCTCCCGGCCGACGATCCGCGAATCAAGGCCACCGTGCTGGCCGTCGCCGATGAGTTGACGGTGGACGGCCTGGTTCTTCGCTACCGCACTGACGAAACCGACGATGGGTTCAGCGGTGAAGAGGGATCCTTCACGATCTGTTCGTTCTGGTTGGTCTCGGCCTTGAGCACCATCGGTGAGCGCCGACGCGCCCGGGACCTGTGCAAGAAGCTGCTCTCCTTCGCCGGCCCACTCGAGCTCTACGCCGAGGAGATCGACCCGCATTCGGGCGAACAGTTGGGGAACTTCCCGCAGGCGTTCACCCATCTCGCGCTGATCAACGCGGTAGTCCACGTCATCGCCGACGAGGCGCTGGAAGACGACCTCCACACAGACGATTCATTCAGCGACTAGCGGTAGGCCCGCTGGGTTCGTGGGTACGGTGGCTGGGTGACCGAAGCCAACGAAACGAGCAGTACACCCCGTCCGACGATCTTCGTGCTCTTCGGCGCCACCGGAGATCTGGCCAAGCGAATGGTGCTTCCGGCCTTCTACGAGTTGGCGAACTCGGGGCTCCTGCCACAGCAGTGGCGTCTCATCGGAAACGGCCGCGGCGACGTGTCGCACTTGGACTTCCGACAGCACGTTCACGACGTGCTATCCGAGTTCAGTTCGCTCGGCAGCGATGAACAGTGGGAGGCTTTCCGGGAGCGCCTCTACTTCGCCGGTGGTGGATTCAGCAGCGACGATCCCGGCAGCCTGCTGGACGTGATATCGGAATCCCGGGAAGAGATGCAGGGCGAGCAACTGGTTCACTACTTCGCCGTACCGCCGTCTTCGTTCGGCGAGCTGACCAAGGGTCTCGGCGAGCACGACTTGGCCGGCGACGCCCGAGTCGTCTTCGAGAAACCGTTCGGCACCTCCGCCGAGGCCTTCCACAAGCTGGACAAGATCGTCCACTCAGTGCTGGACGAGTCACAGGCTTATCGGATAGACCATTTCCTCGGCAAGGAGGCGACGCAGGATCTTCACGTCATGCGCTTCGCCAACAGCCTGATCAGCGGAATCTGGGATGCCGAGCATGTCGAGTCAGTGCAGATCGATGTGCCGGAGACGCTGGACGTCGCCGACCGTGCGCTCTTCTACGACGCCACTGGCGCGATCCTCGACATGCTGGTCACCCACCTCTTCCAGGTCGCAGCCGAAGTGGCGATGGAGCCGCCGGCCAGTCTCGACGCGAGCGATCTGCAGTCGGCCCGCGAGGAGATCATCAGCAAATTCCGAACCATCGAGCCCTCCGATGTCGTTCTCGGGCAGTACGACGGATATCTCGAGACTGAGGGCGTGAAGGAGGGTTCCCGCACCGAGACGTTCGTCGCCGCGAAGCTGTGGATCGACAGCGACCGGTGGAAGGGAGTTCCGTTCCTGCTGCGCACCGGCAAGCAGCTGGCCAGGAGCGAACAGCGCGTCAGTCTGGTGCTGCGCAGCCCGCAGGGACCCCTGGGTTCGCTACCGGCCGAGCGGAACGTGCTCTCCTTCTCGCTGAGCGGCTCGGGCGAGGTGGACCTCTCGTTGGTGGTGAAGGAGCCGGGGCCGGAGCTGAAACTCGGCGTGGCCGAGGCGAAGATTCCGTTGGCCAACGTGAACGGCGGCCAGCCACTGTCGCCTTACTCCAGGCTGATTCATGACGTGCTGCTCGGTGATCGTTCGCTCTTTACCCGACCGGACGGCTTGGAGCAGGTGTGGAAGGTGAGCGAGAAGATTCTCTCCGATCCACCCGCCCCACTCCCCTACGCCCCCGGCTCCTGGGGACCGGAGGCGGCCGATGCGCTGGTCTCACCCCTACGCTGGCTCGTCGGAGACGGCAGCCCGGCCGCCAAGGAGAAGTCGGCAGACACTCGGAAGCCAGCAACGAATGAGGAGAAGGAAGAGTCATGACCGGGAGATTGGACGGTACGTCAGCATTGGTGACGGGAGCCAGCAGCGGTATCGGCGCAGCCACCGCGCTGACGGTGGCCGCAGCCGGCGCACGGGTCGCACTGGTGGCTCGCCGAGTCGACCGGCTGGCCGACTTAGCCGACAAGATCACCGAACTCGGCAGCGAAGCCCTGGTCGTCGAGGCTGATGTGAACGTCGAGGAGCAGGTTCGGGGCGCGGTCCAGGCGGCGATCGATCGCTTCGGGCGGCTGGACACCGTGATCGCGAACGCCGGAGTGATGCTCCTGGGGCCGATCGTCGATGCGCCGGTCGAGGAGTGGGAGCGGATGGTGAACCTCAATATTCTCGGCCTCATGTACACCACCCACGCGGCGCTCCCCCACCTGTTGTCTGCGGCCGACAATTCTCCCCGCGGGGTTGCCGACCTAGTGATGATCAGCAGCGTCGCCGGTCGGCAGGCCCGGCTGGGCAGCGGGGCCTACAACGCGTCCAAGCACGCGGTCGGTGCCTTCGCTGAGTCGCTGCGCCAAGAGGTGACCCAGCGCCATGTGCGAGTCGGATTGATTGAACCGGGAGCGGTGGCGACCGAACTGGCTGGGCACAACCGTCCGGAGATCCTTGAGGGTCTGCGGACGCGCTTCAGCCAGATGCAGCGCCTGGAAGCCGAGGACATCGCCGAGACGATCGAGTTCATGCTGACGCGTCCGCGACGGATGGCTATCAACGAGATGCTCATTCGACCCACCGAGCAGCAGCAGTAGACCGTCCACGCTTGCGAATGCGCTAGCTGGACGGCGGTTCGGCGCTGGGCGGGTTCGAGCTCACCCGCGCGGCCCTGACGGTGTCGCCGATCAGCTCGCCCAACTCGTCGAAGCGCTGGATCGGGGACGGGAACTCAAGGTACGTTCCGGAAGCGCCGTTCCGTCCGACCACCCACAATCGCACGCCGTTGCGGGTGAGCCCGGTGAGCGACGCGCCGGCCACGTCGCGTACGTCTTTTCCGGCACAGGCAGCGCCCCAGCCACGGAGCTGCTCACTGTGAAAGCGATTGAGGTGCGCCGTGACCCGCCTCGAATTCGCGGCGAAGAGATCCGGTTCGGCACTGGCATAGCTTAGTAGCGGGATCTGGCGCACTCCGGACACTGCGGGAGGCAGTGAGTCCAGCCGCGGACATGAGACCCAGACCTCTTCGACCCGCAGCGCGACTTGGGTCAGTTCCGGCCCTCCGTGGTGGGCAGAGCAGTGCGAGTGCGCCCCGTCGGGAACGCTGTGGCGGCCGAGTCGGTGCAGCCGACCGCTCAGGGTCAACCCGACGCCGGCCAACCCGGCGCCGCTGTCGACGGCGCCCTTCAAGACGAGCGATCCCCACCTCGGACGCGGCGCGGTAAGCCAGATCGTGCCGGCCGTGGGAACCGTCATGACCGCCTCGCCTCCGTCATCACGCACGGAGACTGTTGTCTCACTGCAGATCGTCGGCCCGCCATCGGCGACCAGCAGATTCCCGCAGTCCGCGCCGGCCAGAATCGTGCGCGCCTGCGTGGCGAGACCTTCATCGTCGAAGTGGACTTGGGCGTTCATCGAGAAACCGTGACGGCGACGGTACACGTGACCTCCGAAGATCGGTTCGAGCCCGAGCGGGCTCGACTTAGGTCAGCCTAACTTAGGCATACCTAACCGTCTATCGTCGGCCAGAGCAAAGCTGTGCACCCCGACCCACTCGCTCGGTCGGGGTGCACAGATCGTCTTGCAAGACGTGCCGAATCAGCGGTACTAGCTGCAGCCGCTGGTCGAACCACAGCCTTCACAGACGAAGCAGCTACCAGCTGGACGCATCTTCGTGCCGCAGTTCATGCACAGCGGCGCATCGGCCGATGTGCCGATGATCGACTCGAGAAGCTCGGTCGAACTGTGCACCTGCAGCGGCGCCGGCTTCGCGGTCTCGGCGACCACGTGATCAGTGCCGTCAGCCGGCGCAACTGGTGTTGCCACCGAGGCCGACTGGGCCAGCGTCTCGAAGTCCTCCTCGACCGGCGCATAGCTACCGGTGTCGAGCTGCTGCGTCCGCTCGGCCGCGGTGTGAATGCCGAGGGCGGAACGAGTCTCGAACGGTAGGTAGTCCAACGCGAGGCGGCGGAAGATGTAGTCGAGCACCGACTGCGCCATCCGGATGTCCGGATCGTCGGTGAGACCAGCTGGCTCGAAGCGCATGTTGGTGAACTTCTGGACGTAGATCTCCAGCGGCACACCGTGCTGCAGCGCGATCGAGATGGCGATCGAGAAGGCATCCATCACACCGGCGAGCGTCGAACCCTGCTTACCGAGCTTCAGGAAAACCTCGCCCAGACCGTCGTCCGGGTAGGAGCCGGCCGTCATGTATCCCTCGGCGCCGCCGACCGCGAACGAAGTCGTCAGCGACGGGCGAGCCTTCGGCAGACGCTTACGGGTCGGACGGAACTCCACGATTTTCTCCGGCTCCGGCTCCGCCTCGGCCTTCGAGCCTTTGCCGGCCGACAGCGGCTGCCCGACCTTGCAGTTGTCGCGGTAGACGGCGAGGGCCTTGATGCCGAGCTTCCAACCCTGCATGTAGACCTCTTCGATCTCCTCGACCGTAGCGCTCTCGGGCAGGTTCACCGTCTTGGAGATCGCACCGGAGAGGAACGGCTGAGCCGCGGCCATCATCCGGACGTGCCCCATGGCGCTGATCGCTCGGGCGCCCATCGCGCAGTCGAAGACCTCATAGTGCTCGTGGCGCAGCCCCGGCGCGTCGATGACGTGCCCATGCGAAGCGATGAATTCGACGATCGCCTCGATCTGCTCCTCCTGGTAGCCCAGGACGCGCAGTGCGCGCGGCACAGTCTGGTTGACGATCTGCATCGAGCCGCCGCCGACCAGCTTCTTGAACTTCACCAGTGCCAGGTCCGGCTCCACACCAGTGGTGTCGCAGTCCATCATCAGACCGATCGTGCCGGTCGGAGCGAGCACCGAAGCCTGGGCGTTGCGCCAGCCGTTGCGGGCACCGATCTCCAGGCTCTTAGCCCACTCTTCGGCCGCGAGCTGGTAGAGCGTGCGGTCGTTCTGGTGCAGTGGGCGGGCCGCGTCGTTGGCCGCCGCGTGCTTGCGGATGACCCGAGTATGCGCGCTGGCATTGCGTGCGTATCCGTCATACGCGCCGACGATCCCAGCCACCTCTGCGGAGCGGCGGTAGGAGGTACTGGTCATAAGCGATGTGATCGCTCCGGCCAGCGCCCGGCCACCTTCGGAGTCATAGGCCAAGCCCGAGGCCATCAATAGGGCACCCAGGTTTGCGTACCCGATTCCGAGCTGACGGTAGGCCCGCGTGTTGACACCGATCGCCTCGGTCGGGAAGTCGGCGAAGCAGATCGAGATGTCCATGGCGGTGATGATGAGCTCAACGGCTTTGACGAACTTCGGGCCATCGAAGACGTTGTCGTCGCCGAGGAACTTCATCAGATTCAGCGAAGCCAAGTTGCACGAGGTGTTGTCCAGGCTCATGTACTCCGAGCACGGGTTCGACGCAGTGATCCGCCCGGTCTCGGGGTTGGTGTGCCAGTCGTTGATCGTGTCGTCGTACTGGATGCCCGGGTCGGCGCAGGCCCACGCAGCCTGGGCAACCTTCGTGAAGAGCGTGCGAGCGTCCACCGACTCGATCACCGAGTTGTCGGTGCGCGACCGCAGGCCGAATTCGCGCCCCTCCTCGACAGCTCGCATGAACTCGTCGGAGACCCGCACCGAGTTGTTGGCGTTCTGGTATTGGACGGAGGTGATGTCCGTCCCGCCGAGATCCATGTCGAAACCCGCATCCCGCAGGACCCGGATCTTGTTCTCCTCGCGGGCCTTCGTCTCCACGAACTCCTCGATGTCCGGGTGATCGATGTCCAGCACGACCATCTTTGCCGCCCGGCGGGTAGCGCCTCCCGACTTGATGGTGCCGGCCGAAGCATCTGCACCTCGCATGAAGCTAACCGGCCCGGACGCGGTTCCACCCGAGGAGAGGAGTTCACGAGACGATCGGATGCGGGACAGGTTCAGTCCAGCACCGGAACCTCCCTTGAAGATAAGTCCCTCTTCTCGGTACCAGTTGAGGATCGAATCCATCGTGTCGTCGACGGCGAGGATGAAGCAGGCACTGACCTGCTGCGGCGATGTGGTGCCGACGTTGAACCAGACCGGCGAGTTGAAGCTGAAGACCTGGTGCAGCAGCATCCAGGTGAGCTCGTGCTCGAAAAGCTCAGCGTCGGCCGGCGATGCGAAGTAACCATGCTCGACACCAGCAGCGCGGTACTTGAGGACGACCCGGTCGATCAACTGGCGCAGGGACCACTCACGGGTCTCGCTGCCAACAGCGCCACGGAAGTACTTGGTGGTCACGATGTTTGCGGCATTGACCGACCAGAAGTCCGGGAACTCCACACCACGCTGCTCGAAGTTGATGGATCCGTCGCGCCAGTTCGTCATGACGACGTCGCGGCGCTCCCAGCTCACTTCGTCATACGGGTGCACACCGGCCGTGGTGTAGACACGCTCGATCACCAGACCATTGGCTGGATAGGTGGCGGCGCTGGGAGCCGCGTCGGCTACATCGGCTGGCTTGCCCTTGGCAGCGCTCTTGTTGATCGCCTCGGTCATGAGTCGGGACTTCCCTTCACGGTGCTGTTTGGTCGTTCGTCGGGTAACGGATGCAGGACTGAACATCGAGACGCCAGTCCGAGCGGGGGATCTAACGGGTGTCGGGGTTGTGCGGGTGGGCTTCCTGCCCATTGAGGGAACTCGGGCCATTGAGCGAATTACGGTGTTCGGTGCGGAGCTCGACGATTGCCTTCTCGAAGTCATCGATGGAGCTGAACGCGTTGTAGACGCTGGCAAAGCGCAGGTAGGCAACCTCGTCGAGCTCCCGAAGCGGGCCGAGGATGGCTAGGCCAACCTCGTCGCTGGGAACTTCGGCCAAGCCACGGGCACGAACTGCGTCCTCGACCTGCTGGGCGAGCTGAGCGAGCGCGTCATCGTCGACTGGGCGACCCTGACAAGCCCGACGCACGCCGTGCACCACCTTGGTACGACTGAATGGTTCGGTGACTCCGCTTCGCTTGATCACCGCGAGTGTGGCTTCCTCGACGGTGGTGAAGCGGCGTCCGCACGCCTGGCAGCTGCGGCGACGCCGAATGACCTGCCCCTCGTCGTGTTCACGGGAGTCGACCACCCGCGAATCAGAATGACGGCAGTACGGGCAGCGCATGTGAGCGGCACCTTCCCTTCCTGTCCGTCTGTGGCGCGAGGTTCTAACGCGGCCGGTGGGTCGCAACCGATGTGACTTGTTGTGGACGATGTGTCGACAACCTGGGGACGACTTGTGGAGATGCAGGCCACACTTGTGGAGAGCTAGACCCAACTTGTGGATGACTTACACCAGTGTAACTACTACATGTAGGGGTAGGCTAGTTCTAATTCACAATCCGCGCAAGAACCTTGCGATCTCTGACACTGCGCGTGTCGGCCGCCCAACCGACGCCCGCTTCATGCGGAATTCACCGGATCCGGATGGTCTGACCCGGGACAAGCGTCAGGTCGGCCAATCCGTTGAGCTTGCGCAGGCGAGCGACCACGTTCCGCGGATCACTGGACGGATCGACTCGATTCGCGATGGACCAGAGTGTGTCGCCGTCATGAACCACGACTGATGACACCGATACCGCGCCGGGCTGCCGCACCGAAGCCGGCCCGGACGAGGCCTGAGCCCCGGCATGCGCCAGTAGCAGAAAAGCAACGCTTGCCACCGCCATCCCAATCAACAGCACGAACCGGCCACGTGCCGTCAGCTTCACCGGACTCAAGCGACTGTCGGGCGGGGCAAGCAGGACACCAGCCCCCTCCAGCGGGTCGGAGACCCTCAGAGATTCCGCTCCGTTAGGTCGAGCCCGGTTCGGTCCCACAAGTAACGCTTCAGGTCCGCGAGCAGCCAACCCCGAGACCGCCGCGTCGACGAAGGAGACGGCCTCAGGCCGGGCGAGGACTCCAATAGACCCCGTGACGACCTCGACCCGGCGCCTAGGCGCAACCGTAGGCACATGACGCGGGAGGACAACCTGAAGCGGGGCGACGGTTCGCAACCCGCGCTGCCGCACGTGCGCCCGGGCTCGCTCAGGTATACGCACAACTGGAGGAAGTTCGGTGGCGGCTGACATAGCATCTCCTCGAAATTAAGAGCAATCTCGCATGAACTCGCCTATCACCAACCCGGCGGAGCCGGAGCCGGTCCGGCTCAGGTATCCGATTCGTCGGCCAATAGTCGAACAGTCGTTCTATCGAACGCCTGTGTCAAACGTTCTACCATCGGGGTCTGACAGAAACCAGGGAAGCCCGGCGTGTCCTTCGAACATGTGTTTGAGATCCGCGTCGCAACGCGTTAACGTACAAGACACAGGCGGCCTCGACCGCCTGTTCGATCAGACGCCCCATCCGAGGTCGAGCCGCCCGCTCGCCGACGCCAAGGAGATCTCCATGCCTCGCAACTCCGGCTCCGAAACCACGACGCCGAAGAGCACGACGCCGAAGAGCACGACGCCGAAGAAGTCGACGACTCAGTCGCTCGTGAAGGGCAGCGCACCAAAGAGCACTCCAAAGGCACCGGCCAAGCAGGCAGCCGCAGCTCGAGGTGGCCCACAGGGGGCCGATGGGGCAGCGGCGACCAGCCGGAAGAGCGCGGCGGCGGTCAAGAAGTCCGCCGCCCTGCGGGTGCCCGGCCGCGCCGGGGCACCGACTCGACTGGAGATCGAAGCACTGCAGGCTACGAACGTGAGCGAGTTCCCTGAGCGGCTCGTGCGCGGTGACGGGCTCACCGTCCGGCAGCGCCGCATACTCGAGATCATTCGGGATTCTGTTCAGGACCGCGGCTACCCGCCGAGCATTCGCGAAATCTGCGAGCTGGCCGGACTCTCCTCCACTTCCAGCGTGGCCCACCAGCTCAGGGCGCTTGAGCAGAAGGGCTACCTGCGACGTGACCCAAACCGTCCACGGGCCGTTGACGTCCGATTGGCCGACGATCCGTCCCACGGTTCGGTAGCCCAGGACGCCCCGCAGACACCGACGCCGGCATACGTGCCTGTCGTCGGGCGGATCGCCGCCGGCGGACCGATCCTGGCCGAGGAGCTGGTCGAGGATGTCTTCCCGCTGCCTCGCGCACTGGTCGGCGAGGGGACTCTGTTCCTTTTGAAGGTCGTCGGCGAGTCGATGATCGACGCCGCAATCTCCGACGGGGACTGGGTTGTCGTACGCCAGCAGCCCAACGCGAACAACGGAGAGATCGTGGCGGCCATGATCGACGGCGAAGCTACGGTGAAGACCTTCCAGCGACGGGACGGCAAAGTATGGCTACTACCGCACAACGCTGCCTATCAGCCGATCGATGGCAGCAACGCAACTGTGCTCGGGCGCGTCGTGACCGTCCTGCGAAAGCTGTAACAAGCAGGGAACTGCAGGGAGGGCCGGTTACTCGTGAGCGGCGGGACGGTCGGCTGCGACAGGCTTGGTGAGACTGACTTCGCCCGCGGTGACTGGCGGGACGGGCGGGAGGACGGGAATCGCCGTCTCGGGAGCAGCGGCGGCGGTCTCCGCGCTCTGAGCGACGGCATCGCGCGTGGCGTCGTCGTCGCCGAGGCCCTTCATCTCGGTCTTGAAGATGCGTAGCGAACGCCCTACCGATCGTGACATTTCGGGGAGCTTCTTGTATCCGAAGAGCACTGCGAAGACAGCAATGGCAATCAGCCAGTGCGACGGCGAATCAAATCCCATATCGCTTCCTCTGGTTCTGCGTTGACGCGCCTGCTGCTCGGCGATCGCCCAACTCTGCGACCGACCGAGTTCGGACCCCTCAACTGGAGACGAACATCTAGTTAGAGGGTACGCCGTCGATCTGCAGGAAGGGCTCCAAAGCACCGGCCAGTTCTTGGCTCACTCGGGCCGAAATAGCAGTGCCGTGTTCGGTGTGCGATTCGCTGTCCATCTGCGCATCGGCGTGGATTCGGGCGACGAGGTCACCCCGCGTGTATGGAAGCAGCACCGAAACCTGCACGTCCGGTCTCGGTAAACGTTCCTCGATCAGCGCCCGAACGGCGTCCAACCCGCGCCCGGTCCGAGCCGATACAAAGAGTGCGTCCGGGACGAGCCGGCGCAGTTGAAGCAATACGGCCGGATCGGCGAGATCTGTCTTGTTGAAGATGATCTGTTCGGCCACCGACGTTGCGTCGATATCGGCCAGCACCTCGTGGACCGCTCTGATCTGCGCCTGCGGGTCGGGATCCGAGGCATCCACGACGTGCAGGATGAGGTCGGCCTCGGCCACCTCTTCCAGCGTCGAGCGGAAAGCCTCGATCAGCTGGTGCGGCAGATGCCGGACAAATCCCACCGTATCGGCGAGGGTGAAGATCCGCCCATCTGCTGTCTCGGACCGGCGCACGGTCGGATCCAGCGTGGCGAAGAGGGCGTTTTCGACCAGCACACCGGCGTCGGTGAGCCGGTTGAGCAACGATGACTTGCCCGCGTTGGTGTACCCGGCCAGCACGACGCTGGGTACCCGATGGTCCGTCCGCCGGGAGCGTTTCACATCCCGGGCCGTCTTCATTCCGGCGATCTCGCGTCGCAGCTTCGCCATCCGGGTGTTGATGCGTCGACGATCGATCTCGATCTTGGTCTCGCCGGGGCCTCGCCCACCGATGCCGACGCCATTGGCCGCCCGTCCACCGACCTGTCGGGACAGCGACTCGCCCCATCCACGCAGGCGCGGCAGCATGTACTGCATCTGCGCCAGCTCGACCTGGGCTTTCCCCTCCTTGGAGCGGGCGTGCTGAGCAAAGATGTCGAGGATGAGGGCCGTCCGGTCGACCACCTTCACCTTCACGACCTGCTCCAACTGGCGGAGCTGGCCTGGCGTCAGTTCACCGTCGCAGATCACCGTGTCGGCGCTCTCGCCGTTGACGATGTCGCGCAACTCCTTGGCCTTCCCCGAGCCGATGTAGGTGGCGGGGTCCGGGCGATCACGACGCTGGATGAGTGCGTCCATCACCTGTGAGCCGGCGGTCTCGGCCAGTCGGGCCAGTTCGGCCAGCGAGTTCTCTGCCTCGGCCAGCGTGCCGGTGGTCCAGACACCGACCAGCACCACCCGCTCCAGTCGCAGCTGGCGATACTCGACCTCGGTGACATCCTGTAGTTCCGTCGACAATCCGGCGACGCGCCGCAGCGCCTGCCGCTCGGAGAGTTCGAAGTCCCCAGTGCTGGAGCGCCCAGTCAGGTGGCGACGACTGTCACGGTCGCCCGCTTCGTCCGATTCGTCAGTGTCGGATCCGAAGCCAAGGTCATCGTCAAGAAATTCAGTCATCGTGACTGTAAGGGTGACACGTCCACGGGTCCCGGCGCCATTTATTTCACAGCGCTGACAGCGAACCTCATCAATCGCACTGCTTGGCCCGAGCCAGCCACTGCGCATCGATGTCGATCGTGGCGACCAGGACCGCCGGCCCGGTCATCACGACGCTGCCGTCGGTTCGCCAGACGACGCTGCAGGTTCCCCCCGGGACGTCGACGCGCCAACGCGTGTCGTCCTGTGGCGTGTCGGCGGCCAGGGCCGAGGCAACCACTGCCGCGCAGATGCCGGTCCCACAAGATCGTGTCTCGCCAACCCCGCGTTCGTGCACGCGCATCTGCAGGTGACGCGGCCCGAGCTGCACCACGAACTCGATGTTCTGCCCGTCCGGCAACGCCGGCGAGACCGCGGGTGCCCGGTCTAGGTCCAGCTCGGCCAACTCCTCGGAGCTGCTCACCGGAACAATCACGTGCGGATTGGGGATATTCAGTGCGTAACTCGAGGCGAGGGCCGGGCCGCCGTGCGTCTGCACCAGCGGTCGCTCGGTAAGCAGCTCCGGCTGTCCCATCTCAACGCTGATGCTGCCGTCGTCGTTCAACCATGTCGGTTTCAGCCCGCCTCGCGTCGCGACGACGACACGCTCACCAGTCAGACCCTGACTCTGCAGGTAGCGGACGAAGACGCGCACGCCGTTGCCGCACATCTGCGCCAATGAGCCGTCGGCGTTGCGGTAGTCCATGAAGTACGGGGCGATGGCCTGGTCCGCCGCAGCAGACGGCTCGTGTTCGCTGGCCACCACCCGGAGCACGCCGTCGGCACCGATTCCAGCTCGTCGGTCGCAGAGGGCCCTAACCAAGTGGTCGGTGAGGTCCAGGGAGTTGTCCAGGTCAGCGATCACGACAAAGTCGTTCTCGGTTCCGTGTCCCTTCATCACCTGCAGCGCGTCCACGGGCCAAGCCTAGGGCAGCACGAGCCGCAGCGCTTGTGTCGTGAGGTCGGCGGCCGCGCCGTCGAGCCAGCGAACGCGGGGATCGCGTCGAAACCAGGAGCGCTGACGGCGGACGAACCGCCGCGTTGCCCGAACCGTGATCGCCAATGCCTCGGTCAGGTCTCCGGTGACCTCGCCCTGGTCATCGACGCAGTTCAGCAGTTGGGCGTAACCCAGCGCTTTCCCCGCCGTCGGGCTCTGCCGCAGCCCCTTCGGCAGCAGCCCCCGGATCTCATCGAGCAGGCCCTGACTCATCATCCGGTCGACCCGCAGCGCGACCCGATCGTCCAGGTCGCTGCGATCCAGCCCGATCTGCAGACAGTTATAGACCGATTCGAAGGCCGGCATGGTGGCCAAGAACGGGGCGCCGGTGATCTCGATGACCTCCAGCGCCCGGAGAATCCGGCGAGCATTCGTGGGCAGAATGGCGTCGGCCGCGGCCGCATCGACGCTCGCCAGCCGAGCGTGCATCTCCGCCGCGCCGAGTTCGTCCAACTCCAGGGCCAGACGCCCCCGAATCTCCGCGGACTCCCCCGGGAACTCCAGATTGTCCAGCGCACCCCGAAGGTAAAGCCCCGAACCCCCGACGAGAATCGGGGTACGCCCGCGCCGCCGGATGTCGGCGATCGCCTCGCGCGCCAGCAGTTGATACTGCGCGACCGCGGCGGACTGGGCCAGCGGCCATACGTCAAGCAGGTGGTGGACGACCCCGCCCCGCTCAGCGACGGTCAGCTTGGCCGTCCCGATGTCCATGCCCTCGTAGAGCTGCATCGAATCGGCGTTGATCACCTCGCCGTCCAACCGCTGCGCGAGAGCGACTGCCAGATCGGATTTTCCAGTAGCCGTCGGGCCGACGACGGCGATGACGTCGGCCATGAATTCGGTGATGCCCGGGCGACTCTCAGGCACTGGGGCCTCGCGGCGTCCAGTACGCAGCAAAGTACTGCACACCGAACGGATCATCCGAGTACAGCAGTCGCGCGTCGTGTTCGGCACCCTCCAGGAGCCCACCTGCGGCTCGCCAGGCCGGAACCCCTGCCGCCAGTAGGGCGGCGCCCAGTTGCTCGTCCAGCTCGGCCAGAGCGCCGCCGTCGCCGTCACGTAACGCAGTCTCAACACCACGGTCGAAGTCGATCGAACGCGGCTCGAGGTACCCCGGGGACGTCGTCGCGCGCCGGGCGCTACCGTCGCCGATGACCAGTAGCGTCAGATCCACGGATTCAGCGAGCCGCAGCAACTCGAGCGCGGCTGGGCTGGATGAGAAACCGGGTGCGACGCTGAATCCGACCGCTCCGCTACGCGGTCCGGCCACCTCGCCGAGCAACCAGGCTCCCACCGTCAGCGAAAGCGGCAGCTCGCCGCGACCACCGCAGCCCGGCGATCCCAACGCCACCTGCAGGTCGACGCCCAGGCCGGCAAAGCTACCCCAGCTCAGCGGTGAGTGGGCCTGGCTCTCATCCGCGGCGCCGATCAACACGACCTGATCTCCGCCCTCCGCCAGCACGCAGTGGATCGCGTCGAGGCTGGCCGTACGCAAATCCGCTAGGTCCGCTGCCGCCGCACCGCCCACTTTTGGGACCATCGCAGGTGGATGTGGACAGAAGGCAACGCCGGATATCACGCTTGCAGGCTATCCGCCTGTCGCGCTTGGCGACCCTCTCGTGTCTAATTCAGTGTCATGGGCTCCGAATGGGGACGCATCGATCCTGACGGAACGGTGTACGTCCGAACAGCTGATGGTGAACGGATCGTCGGGTCATGGCAGGCAGGGGACGCTGAAGCTGGCCTCGCCTACTACGCGCGACACTTCGAGGACATGGAAACCGAGGTGACACTCCTCGAGCAACGCCTCAATTCCGGCGCCGGAGACCCGGCGGCTACCCGCGTCCAGGCAAGCGCGCTGCGCGAGCAACTGCAGACCGCCTCCGTGGTCGGCGACGTGGCCGGTCTGGATGCGCGACTGCAGACCCTGCTCGGCAAGACGGACGAGAAGATCGTCGCCAGCGCCGCCGCGCGACAGCAGGCTCGTAGCGAGGCCATCGCCGCCAAGGAGGCGCTGGTCGCAGAGGCCGAGCAGATTGCCACTTCGGCGACTTCGTGGAAGACGTCCGGTGATCGGCTGCGCACCATCGTCGACGAGTGGAAGCTCATCAAGGGCATCGATCGCAAGACGGACGAGGCCCTCTGGAAGAGATTCGCTGCGGCTCGCGATGCGTTCGGCAAGCGCCGCGGTCAGCATTTCGCCCAGCTTGACGAACAGCGTGGCGTGGCCAAGAGCACGAAGGAACAGCTCGTCGCGCAGGCCGAGGCGCTGTCGGACTCCACGGACTGGAAGGAGACCGCAGCCGCGCTACGCGGTCTGATGGATCAGTGGAAGGCTGCCCCGCGCGGCAACCGCAACGTCGAAGACGCGCTCTGGGCGCGTTTCCGTGCCGCGCAGGACGCGTTCTTCGCGCGTCGTTCGGCGACGTTCTCCGAGCGCGACGCCGAGCAGTCGGTCAACCTGACCAAGAAGCTCGAACTCGTCGCAGAAGCAGAAGCCATCGACGTCAGCGACGTGAAGCAGGCCCAGTCGACGCTGCGCGACATTCAGTCGAGGTTCGAAGAGGTGGGCCATATTCCACGCGATTCGATGCGACGCACCGACGATCGCATGCGGGCCGCCGAGAAGCGGGTCGCCGACGCGGCGGATGCCGAGTGGCGCCGCGGCAGCGTGGAGAGCAACCCATTCCTCAGTGCGCTGCGAGAGCGGCTGGCCGAGGCCGAAGCGAAATTGGAGCGGGCCGAGAAGTCCGGCGACGCAACTCGGATTGCGAAGGCGCAGGAGGAGGTCGCGTCTCGGCGCGCACTGCTGCCCACCGACTAGACCGCGAGACGCAGCAGAGAGTCAGTGGCGGCAGAGTCAGTGGCGGTCAGGCGGAGTGGTCACAGCGGCGGACGGGAGCCGATGCTGAGCAGCTTCGGTGCCGCCGCACTCGCAACGGCGATCGCTTCGTTTCCGGAGCCGCTGCCTCGCCACCGCCGATGCTCGATGACCGGACCATCGGCGACTAGGTGATGGGGCGCGGCATAGGTGACGCGCGAGCGCAGGACGTCGCCCGGTGCGACCGTGATGGCATCGCGGTCGACGGCGACGTGCACCAGCCGACCGTCACGCGAGCGCCCCGAGACCCGGCCGGTGTCCGCGTCCTTTCGACCGTCGGTCGCGTTGACCAGCACCTCGACCTCAGTACCGATGAGCGCCCGGCCCTGCGCTGCGGAGATCTCCTCCTGTAACGCGACAAGTCGCTCGTAGCGCTCCTGGACGATCGCTTTCGGGATCTGGTCCGGCATCGTCGCGGCCGGAGTGCCGGGACGCTTGGAGTACTGGAAAGTGAACGCGCTGGCGAACCGGGCCAGGCGGACCACTTCGAGCGTCTGCTCGAAGTCGGCCTCCGTCTCGCCGGGGAACCCGACAATGATGTCGGTGGTTATCGCGGCGTCCGGAATACGGTCGCGCACGGTCTCAATGATCTGGAGATAGCGCTGCTGCCGGTATGACCGTCGCATTGCCCGGAGCATCTCATCGGAGCCGGACTGCAACGGCATGTGTAGCTGCGGGCAGACGTTCGGCGTTTCAGCCATCGCGTCGATGACGTCATCGGTGAAGTCCCGAGGATGTGGGCTGGTGAAGCGGACCCGGTCGAGCCCCTCGATCTGGCCACAGGCACGCAGGAGTTTTCCGAACGCGAGCTTGTCGCCGAAGGAGCGTCCGTAGGAGTTGACGTTCTGACCGAGCAGCGTGACCTCGACGACCCCGGAGTCAACGAGCGCTTCGATCTCGGCGAGCACGTCACCCGGTCGGCGATCAGTCTCTGCGCCCCGCAGGCTCGGCACGATGCAGAAGGTGCACGTGTTGTCACACCCGACGGAGATCGAGACCCAGGCTGAATAGGGCGATTCGCGCCGGCTCGGAAGATCTGAAGGAAAGTTCTGCAGCGCCTCCACGATCTCGACCTGCGCCGATTCGTTGTGCCGGGCCCGCTCCAGCAGGACGGGCAGACTCGCCAGATTGTGCGTTCCAAAGACGACGTCGACCCACGGCGCCTTCTCGATGATCACGTCGCGATCCTTCTGGGCCAGACAGCCTCCTACGGCGATCTGCATTCCATCCCGGCGCCGTTTCGCCGGCAGCAGATGCCCCAGGTTTCCGTAGAGCCGGTTGTCCGCATTCTCACGCACCGCGCAGGTGTTGAAGACGACCAGGTCGACCTCATCACCGGCATCACCCGGCGCGCGACGGTAGCCGGCCGCCTCCAGCAGCCCCGAGAGCCGCTCCGAGTCGTGGACATTCATCTGGCAGCCGTAGGTGCGGATCGCGTAGGTGCGTGAGCTCGTCATAACGGTGTCAAGGATACGGGCCGGGCGGTACCTGAAGCGCCTCCGAACCGGCGGCTACGCCGATGTGGCCGGGGAACGGGCAGTCGCGTGACTCAGTGGGCGATCTCAGTCGCTCGCGACTCGCGAACGACCGTGACCCGAATCTGCCCTGGGTAGGTCAGCTCGTCCTCGATCTGCTTGGCGATCTCGCGCGCCAGCACTGAGGCCTCCAAGTCATCCACTTCGCCCGGCTGCACCATGACCCGAACCTCACGACCGGCCTGCATCGCGAACACCTTCTCGACGCCGATCTTGGCGGTCGCGATCTCCTCGATCCGGCTCAGCCGCTTGACGTAGGCCTCCAACGACTCGCGCCGTGCTCCGGGCCTCGATGCCGAACAGGTATCAGCCGCCTGGGTCAGGACGGCTTCGATTGTTCGTGGATGCACCTCGTTGTGGTGTGCCTCCACGGCATGGGCCACTGCCTCGGACTCGCCGAACTTGCGAAGCAGCGCCGCCCCGACGATGGCGTGACTACCTTCGACCTCGTGGGTCAGCGCCTTGCCGATGTCGTGCAGGAAAGCACCGCGTTTGACCAGCGTGGGCTCGATGCCGAGTTCGGCCGCCATCACGCCGGCCACATGCGCCGTCTCGACCAGATGACCGAGCACATTCTGCCCATAGCTGGTCCGGTACTTCAGACGACCCAGCGTCGGGAGTAGCCGTTCATCGAGGTCAGTGATCCCCACCTCGGCGAGCGCATCGTGGGCCGCCCGCAGACACAACTGCTCGACCTCGATCTTGCTCAGCTCGTAGGCCTCCTCGATACGGTGCGGGTGGATGCGGCCGTCGAGCACCAACTTGTCGAGGGTAAGCCGGCCAACTTCGCGCCGTACCGGGTCAAAGCAGGAGAGAAGAACGGCCTCGGGCGTGTCGTCGATGATGACGTTCACCCCGGTGACGGTCTCGAACGCGCGGATGTTGCGGCCCTCCCGGCCGATGATTCGCCCCTTCATCTCATCGCTCGGCAGATGCAGCACGCTGACGACACTCTCCGCCGTCTGCGCGCTGGCCACTCGCTGGACCGCCTCGGAGACGACGGCACGAGCACGATCGGCGCCCTCCACCCGGGCCTCGGCTTCGATGCCACGGACCAGAGCGGCCGCCTCCCGCCGGGCGTCCGCCTCAACATGGCTGAGCAGTTCTACCTTCGCTTCAGCCGAACTGAGCCCGGAGATTCGCTCCAGCTCTGCCGTGTGTTCACTGCGGCGACCTTCGAGGGCGTTCAGCTCGAGCTCAAGCTGTCGGCGCAACGCGGCGGCCTCGCCCGTCCTTGTCTCCAACTCGTGCTGACGAGCCTCCAGCTGACGCAACTGACGGTCCAGCTCCGCACCGTCGAGTTCCAATCGCTCGGCCGCCTCCGTGGCTCGTTCATAGAGCTGGTCGATCTCCAGCTGCCGAGCATTGGCCAGCCGCAGGGCCGCTTCGGCCTCCGCCGTCAGGGTCGCGACCTGCGCCTGTCCGGTGCGATCTGCGTCGGCGAGTGTCGCGGTCGCCTCGGCCGCAGCTCGGTCCCGGATCTGTTCCGCGGCCTTGTGCGCCGACTCCACATCGGACTCCGCAGCGCGTCTGAGCGCCCGGAGCTCGGCGTCCGCGGCCCGTCGATTGGCATCCGCCTCCGTCTGAGCCAGTTGGCGAATCGACGCGGCTTCAGCGTCAGCGACTCGGCGGGCCGACTCGATACCGGCGGCGAAATCCGCGGTAGCCTCGCCGGCCGCATCCGCCCTGGAACCGTGTACTGCTGGCTCAGTCGTCGCGCCACGACGCCGGTAGGAATTGACGAAATATAGGGCGACGACGAACGCGGCTGCGATGGCGGCAAAGAATACCCACTGAAGATCATGCAGTTCGTGCATTCGCTTGCCCTCCGGTCCTGACGAGCTGCGAATTCAGCTGAATTCGCGTCAGAAGCAGGCAGCCTAGATCGACGCGGAAACCACCGGGCAGCGCGTGCTCTAGCGGGAGCACGTCAAAATCGAACGCAGACCCGACGATTCCGGGCCGGCGTCTCCAGGTGGAGTTACCGCGTATATCTAAAGTCCGTACTGGACCGACTACTCAAATGAAGGTTGATCTTACGTAGAGCCAACAAGATCGTACGACTACTTCCAACACCACGACATTAGGAAGCAACCAGACTTTGGTCAAGTAAGCGCGCTGGGGCCCGAGTTACCATTCCACCGCCGAGTCCGATGATGAGGCGGATGCGCTAATTGCTTCCCGGCAGATCCGTGCGGCCAGACTGGGCGAATAGCCACGCCTAGCCAGAAGCCCGAAGACCCGTCGCTGTTGCGTGGCCAGGTCAAGGCCGCGCAACGACCGAAGTTTCTTCTCCGCTAACCGGCGCGCAGCCTCCATTTCACTCTCGGCATCGATTGCGGTCAGAGCTACCTCGGCGTCGCTATCGCTGACTCCCCGCTTCCGAAGTGACATCGCAACGGCGCGCCGGGATAACCCTCGCTCGGCGTGCTGGGCTCGAACGACCATGTCGGCGTAGGCCGCATCGTCGATAAGGCCAAGTTCTACAAAACGATCGAGCACCACGTCGGCCGCAGCTTGAGGCACTCCACGGCGCAGCAGCACCGTGGTGAGTTCAGCGCGGCTCCTGGCCCGAGTTGCCAACTGCTGTAGGCAGATCGTTCGGGCGACCGAGACTGGGTCGCCGGGGGGATCAATTTCCGCCGGCGACCCAGTCTCGCGTTGCTTCGGCATTCAGACTCAGAAGTCGACAGGAGCCGGGAGCGGAACTATGGCCTCGGCGTCCAGTTGAGCGCCGACGCCGAGCTTCTCCTTGATCCGCTTCTCGATCTCATCGGCGAGGTCTGGATTGTCACGCAGGAATGTGCGGGCATTCTCCTTGCCCTGTCCCAGCTGATCGGTCTCGTACGTGTACCAGGCACCTGACTTCTTCACCAGGCCCTGCTCGACACCCACATCGATCAGCGAGCCCTCGCGACTGATGCCCTGGCCGTAGACGATGTCGAACTCAGCCTGCTTGAACGGCGGCGCGACCTTGTTTTTGACGACCTTGACGCGCGTTCGGTTGCCAACCGCCTCACCGCCGTCCTTCAGGGTCTCGATGCGACGAACGTCGAGGCGCACAGACGCGTAGAACTTGAGCGCCTTACCGCCTGTCGTGGTCTCCGGCGAGCCGAACATGACGCCGATCTTCTCGCGGAGCTGGTTGATGAAGATCGCAGTAGTTCCCGAGTTGCTAAGGGCGCCCGTCACTTTACGTAGCGCCTGGCTCATCAGGCGCGCCTGTAGACCGACGTGACTGTCCCCCATCTCCCCCTCGATCTCGGCACGCGGAACGAGCGCGGCAACCGAGTCGACCACGACGATGTCGATCGCGCCGGAGCGGATCAGCATGTCCATGATCTCCAACGCCTGCTCTCCGGTGTCAGGCTGGCTGACCAGCAGCGCATCGGTATCGACACCGAGGGCACGGGCGTAGTCCGGGTCGAGGGCGTGCTCCGCATCGATGAAAGCGGCGATTCCACCAGCGGCCTGCGCGTTCGCGACTGCGTGGAGCGCAACGGTCGTCTTACCGGAACTCTCCGGGCCGTAGATCTCCACCACGCGGCCGCGCGGCAGACCACCAATGCCGAGTGCGATATCAAGCGCGATCGAGCCGGTCGGGATCACCGCGATCGGCACAGCGGCTCGTTCACCGAGCCGCATGACGGAGCCTTTGCCGAACTGCTTGTCGATCTGGGCCAGTGCGACATCGAGTGCTTTGTCGCGATCGAATGCTGCCATTGTGTCTACCTCTTCACGAGTCAGGGCGGGTCGGACGATTGCCGACGTGCTGTTCATGCGTCACGCTAAGCCTGGGTACCGACAATTTTTAGGACGTCGGTGGATCTGTGGATTCTCGAACCCACTGTGGACAGCTTAGACGAACACCTGTTCGAGCCGCCACGACACGCCGGGCGGGATACTCAGTCCCACACCGCGCTCAGCGCAGCGAGAGCGGGACATCGAACTCGGCGCAGACCGCGCGCCAGATCTCCTTGGGGTTCACGCCGTCGGCGATGGCTTGCTCAACCGTCGACCCAAGCGTCGGCACGCGATAGTCGCGAGCGAGGCTATGCGCGTAGGCAGAGCCGAACTGGGCCTCCATGAGGCTCCAGAATTCGGTAATTCGCACGACGTCAGCCTAAGGGGTCTGAGAGGATCACCGGTGTGAGCACCCCTGACCAGTGGTACGCGCAACCGATACTCACCGGCAGATTGGTTCGGCTCCGACCGATGGTCGCCGAGGATGCCAGCGGCTACTTCGAGGCATCCCGCGCCGACGGTGCGGGCTCCGAGGTGTTTCGATGGCTCGCGCTGACCCCACCGCCGGACGTCGAAACCGCTGAAGTCCAGATTCTTGCCGCGTTGGCTGCCCGAGCTCGCGGCGAACGATTCGCCTACGCCCAGCTGGATGCCGTCAGCGGGGAGTTCATCGGCACAACCTCCTACTACGAGGTTGACCCCGATCGACGGGCGCTGGGCGTCGGGCACACCTGGCTCACGCGGACACGATGGCGGCGCGGACACAACACGGAGTCCAAGCTGCTCATGCTCAGCCATGCCTTCACCCGGCTGGAAGCGGCCCGCGTCGTCTTTCATACCGACATCTTCAACACGCGCTCCCAGGCCGCCATCGAACGGCTGGGCGCGGTGAAGGAGGGCGTCATCCGCAAACACCGCATCCGTCTGGACGGATCCTGGCGAGACTCGGTGCAGTACTCGATAACCGATGACGACTGGCCCCAGGTGCAGGCGAAGCTGACTGACGCTCTGCTGCGCTGACCTATCGCGATCGGGCGGTTGTGTCAGACCCAGAGGGCAGACTGAGGAGCATGCACACGTTCTCGGAGGCGACGCAGGCCTGGTTCGACGGGGCATTCGTCGGCCCGACGCCGGCCCAGACCGGGGCCTGGGAGTCCATCGCAGCCGGCTCGCACACGCTCGTCGTTGCGCCCACCGGGTCAGGGAAGACGCTGGCCGCCTTCCTCTTCTCGCTGGACCGCCTCAGCGCGGAGCCGGCGCCTGAACAACCGTTGCAGCGGTGCCGAGTGCTCTACATCAGTCCGCTGAAGGCGCTGGCCGTTGACGTTGAGCGGAATCTGCGCTCCCCGCTGGCCGGTATCCGCCAGGCGAGTATGCGTCTGGGCCTGCCCGAACCCGAGATCAGCGTGGCGATGCGCACCGGCGATACGAGCCCCGAGCAGCGAAGACTCTTTGCGCGGCGTCCGGCGGACATCTTGATCACCACCCCAGAATCGCTGTTTCTGCTCCTGACCTCCAACGCTCGAGAGGCGTTGCGCGGTGTCGACACGGTCATCATCGACGAGGTCCACGCGGTCTGTGCGACCAAGCGGGGCGCCCATTTGGCCCTTTCCCTGGAGCGGCTGGACGCCCTGCTCGAACGGCCGGCTCAGCGCATCGGACTCTCGGCAACCGTCCGACCGGTTGAGGAGGTAGCTACCTTCCTGGCCGGTGGCCGCCCAGTGACTGTGGTCCAACCGCCAAGCGAGAAAGCCTTCGAATTACAGGTAGTTGTCCCAGTTGAGGACATGTCGACGCTCGGGGAGGAGACTGACGACCTCTCCGGGGCGGCCGCCGGCGCCGCGACGCGAACATCGATCTGGCCGCACGTCGAAGAGCGAATTCTGGACCTGATCGAGAGCCACAGCTCCACGATCGTCTTCGCCAACTCGCGCCGCCTGGCTGAGCGACTCACATCTCGGCTAAATGAGATAGCCAGCGAGCGCCAGGGCATCCGGCTGGCCGAAACGGCCAAGCCACCGGCCCAGATCATGGCCGAATCAGGCGCCGGTCATCCAGCGTCGGACGTCGTGGTCGCCCGCGCCCACCACGGGTCGGTCTCCCGGGAGCAACGGGCAGTGGTCGAAGAGGACCTGAAGGCCGGACGACTGGCCGCGGTAGTGGCGACGTCCTCGCTCGAACTGGGAATCGACATGGGTGCCGTCGACCTGGTGGTGCAGGTTGAGGCTCCGCCGTCGGTCGCGTCCGGGCTGCAGAGAGTCGGGCGCGCCGGACACCAGGTCGGCGCAACGTCGTTCGGTGTCATCTTTCCCAAGTATCGGGGCGACCTGGTCGAGTGTGCCGTCGTTGCCGAACGGATGCGCGACGGCCTGATCGAGTCGATGCGCTACCCGCGAAACCCGTTGGATGTGCTGGCGCAACAGATCGTCGCGATGGTCGCCATGGAGGATTGGACAGTCGACAGCGTCGATGAGTTGGTGCGTCGGTGTGCCCCCTTCAGTGGGCTCCCCCGGTCGGCGCTGCTCGCGGTGTTGGACATGCTCGCCGGTCGCTACCCCTCAGACGCGTTCGCTGAGCTACGGCCGCGGCTGGTCTGGGATCGGGTCACCGACGAGCTCACCGCCCGGCGGGGCGCACAGCGACTCGCAGTCACCAGCGGTGGAACCATTCCCGACCGCGGGCTGTTCGGCGTCTTCCTGGCCGGCGGCGAGGGCCCTGGGCGGCGGGTCGGCGAACTGGATGAGGAGATGGTCTACGAATCCCGGGTCGGCGATGTATTCCTACTCGGCTCGTCCTCGTGGCGCATCGAAGAGATCAGTCACGACCAGGTACTGGTGACGCCGGCGCCCGGCCAGTTGGGGCGCATGCCATTCTGGAAGGGCGACTCCCTCGGACGTCCGGCCGAGCTGGGGCGGGCCCTCGGACGATTCCTTCGGGAGTTGAACAGCGCCACGGACGCTGCGGCCGTCGCCCGCGCCTCGGCCGCGGGACTCGACGAGTGGGGCACGGCGAATCTCCTCGCCTACCTGCGCGAACAGCAAGCAGCGACGGGACAGCTACCGGACGACCGAACCGTTCTGGTCGAACGCTTCCGAGACGAACTCGGCGACTGGCGCGTCGTCGTCCACTCGCCGTTTGGCGCACCCGTCAACGCACCCTGGGCCCTGGCGATCGCCGCCCGACTGCGCGAGGAACATGGCCTGGATGTTCAGACGATGCACTCCGATGACGGGATCGTGCTCCGGCTGCCAGAGACGGACGCCGCGCCTCCGACGGCCGAGCTAGCCATCTTCGATCCTGGCGTCATCGAGGCGATCGTGACCAGCGAAGTCGGCGGCTCGGCGTTGTTCGCGTCCCGCTTCCGTGAGTGTGCGGCCCGGTCCCTCCTACTGCCACGACGCGATCCGCAGCGGCGGACACCTCTGTGGCAGCAACGCCAACGGGCCAGTCAGCTGCTGCAGGTCGCGAGCGAATACGGCGACTTCCCGGTTGTGCTTGAAGCGATGCGGGAGTGCGTCCAGGACGTCTATGACTTGCCTGGGCTCGTCGGGCTCATGCGGGACCTGGAGAATCGCCGAGTCAAACTGGTCGAGGTGCAGACGGAGACTCCCTCGCCCTTCGCCCGGTCGCTGCTGTTCGGCTATATCGGGATGTTTCTCTATGACGGCGATGCCCCCCTAGCTGAACGTCGGGCACAGGCACTCTCCCTCGACTCCACCCTGCTTGCCGAGTTGCTGGGTACGACCGATCTCCGTGAGCTGCTCGACGTCGACTCGCTGGCCGACGTAGAGGCGGAGCTGCAGCGGTTGCCGGACGGCCGGCACGCCCGCGGTCTTGACTCGGTTCACGATCTACTGCGCTCGCTCGGAGATCTGAGCACCGACGAGGCGACGCGCCGCGGCGCCACCGCCGCCGACCTCGTGGAATTGGAGCGGACGCGACGGGCAATTCAGGTGCGAATCGCCGGCGAGGCGCGGTGGGTCGCAATCGAAGACGCGGGCCGGCTGCGGGATGCGCTCGGTAGCGCATTACCGGTCGGGGTGCCAGAGATATTCACCGAACCCGTGCGTGATCCGCTAGGTGATCTGGTCTCCCGGTTCGCGCGCACGCATGGGCCGTTTCACGCCGACGAGATCGCTGCGCGCCTCGGGCTGGGCGTTGCCGTGGTCATCGCGAGCCTGGAACGACTGCGCAGCAGTGGGACGCTGCTCGAAGGCGAGTTCCGCCCGCTCAGTAGCGGCCATCCGGTGGCGAACGGACGCGAGTGGTGTGACGCTCAGGTTCTTCGAACCGTGCGACGGCGATCGCTAGCGGCCCTGCGCCGGGAGGTCGAGCCCGTCCCCGAACTCGTCTTTGCTCGCTTCACTTCGGTATGGCAGGGCGTCGGAGCCAAGACGCTACGCGGGACGGACGGCGTGATGCGGGTGGTGGAGCAGCTGGCGGGGACCTTGCTACCGGCGAGCGCCCTTGAGTCGCTTGTGCTTCCGAGCCGCATCGCCGGGTACTCCCCTGCGCTGTTGGACGAACTGACTCTCTCCGGCGAGGTCCTCTGGGCCGGCGCCGGCAAGCTAGCCGGCAATGACGGCTGGGTCTCGTTGGTGCCGGCGGACGGCGCGTCACTGCTGCTTCCGACCGCCGTCGACGGTGTCGACGGCGACGAACTCGATGCCGCCGCACACGATGTGCTTGCCGTGCTCGACGCAGATCAGGCACTCTTCTTCAACGCCATTCTGAGCAGGCTCGCCGTAGCGACCGCCGATCGTCAACCATTGACCGAGACCGACCTCAACCGAACCGTCTGGGATCTGATCTGGGCTGGAGCCATCACCAACGACACGCTCGCACCGGTCCGAGCGCTGCTCGGCCGCGCGAGCCGTACTGCACATTCTCGGCCTCGTAGAGCGCCTCGGGCTCGCTACGGTCGCTATGCCGGCCTCATGCCCAGTACGGTCGGCAGCCCCAGCGCAAGGATGACGGGCGGCGCTATTACCGCCACACCGATCGGTATGGGCGGACGCTGGTCACGGCTTCCGGTGCGGGATATTGACCCGACTCGTCGGGCGCTCGCGACCGCCCAGACCCTGCTGGACCGACACGGCATCGTCACGCGGGGAGCCGTCGTGGCTGAGCGAGTGCCTGGCGGATTCGCCGGCGTATACGCGGTGCTGAAGGCAGCTGAGGAGTCGGGACAGGTTCGGCGGGGCTACTTCGTCGATGGACTCGGCGCATCGCAGTTCGCACTTCCTGGGGCAGTGGATCGACTCCGCAACGACGATCTAGTGCGCAGACAGGAGGACGAGGAGCGAGAAGACCCTCAGAGCGCAACGGTGTTGGCGGCGACGGACCCGGCCAACCCCTATGGCGCTGCGCTGAACTGGCCTCAGAGACCCCAGATCGAAGGCGAGGGCCGCGGACATCAGCCCGCACGCAAAGCCGGCTCGTTGGTAGTACTCGTCAACGGGGCATGCGCCCTGTACGTCGAACGGGGTGGCCGAACTCTGCTTTCGTTCACCGATGATCCGAGACACCTGAGACCGGCGGCGGACGCTCTCGCGCTTGCCGTCCGCGAGGGCGCGCTGGGGCGACTGCAAGTAGAACGAGCTGACGGTGTGTCAGTCGTGTCGTCCCCACTGGGAGATGCACTCGAGGCGGCAGGCTTCCGACCGACACCGCGGGGCGGTCTACGCCTACGGGGGCGTTAAGGGTCGTTGGAAACAGTCAGCGCATCGAGGCCCAACCGCTACAGCAACGCTGCCGCCCGATCGGCCGCGTCGGTGAGACCGGATGGATCAAGCGCCGCCGACGCAGCGAACCATTGGGCCGCCTCGTCGTCTCGGCCGATCGACTCGAGAATGTCGGCGTAGACGTACCAGGTGCGAGCGGCACCCGGACGCGGGTTGTTCCGGTCCATTCCCCCGCGGGCCAGGACACCGAGGGCAGCGTCAATCTGACCGAGATCTCGGCGTGCACTGGCAACGACGATGAAGAGTTCCGCTCGGGTCTCAGGGTCGAGTCGGCCGACGTCGCGGTCGCTCAGGACACGCAACGCCTGGGTTGCGCGGCCAAGTGCTCGTTCGCAGTCGGCAATCAACGCGAGGTTTCGGGGGTCTCCGGAGATTCGGCGGGCAGTTCGCAGCTCGCTCAGCGCCTCGGCCCATTCCCCGGCGTGGTACGCGGCTACACCTACCGCCTCACGCACCGCGCCCACTCGTGCGGCACGGTTGCGAGCAGCGTGCGCATGTTCAAGGGCACGCTTCGGGTCCGAATCGACGAGTTGGCCGGCCGCTACCAGATGACCGGCGACGATCTCAGCATTGGGCTTGGAGAGCGTGCGAAGCTCGGCCCGCACCGATGGATCGAGCAGTCGGGGATCAGCGTCGTGCGGAACCGCGATCTCAATCTCCCGGCTGGGCCGACGCGAACGCGAGCCAAGCTCCGACGTAGGACGGTTCTCATTGCCTGGCCGCGACGCGTGACGCGTGCCGCCCGGCTCACTGCGCGGACGCCGAGGCGGAGCGAAGTCGAAGGAGTCACGCGACGAGGCGTCGGAGCGGAAACGATCCCGATCACCGTAGCTACGCTCGGACCCACGTCCTCCGTCACGAGAATTGGCGACCCGTCCGCCCGAGTGGGGACGATCGCCCGATCCTGCGCGAGAATGGCTACTACGACCCCGTTCGTCGCGGTCGCTGTGCCGGTCAGCGTTACGGGGACGCCCGCTGTAACCCGTCCCGGAGCGGCCATCAGTTCTACGCTCTGGACTACGCCCCGGCGCCCCGTCAGTGCGCGGGCGGTACGAGCCCGCGTCATCGCTGCCACCTCGGTAGCCGCCGGAGGACGTCGGGCGAGACGAGCGGCCCTGTGAACGATCGCCGTTATCGCCACGCGAATCGCGAGTGTAGGGGCCGGACTGGCGTGAACGATCGTCGCCGCCGCGTCCCTGGTAGCCACCGCGAGCGGAACTAGATCGGCTACCACCGTCTGAACCGGAGGAACGTTCCCCGCCCCGCGGAGTGCCCGTACCGGCGGAGTAGCCACCCGACCCATAGGAAGTGGACCGACCGGGCGCACCACGGCGGTCCGTTGTGCGACCACCGCCGTCCGAGGAACGGTAATCGCCGCGTGATGAAGTGCGGGGTGCTCCGCCACCGCGACCCGAGTCACTGCCACCGGCATTGCGAGAACGGGAGGGACTTCTAGGATTGTCGCTGTCGCGGTCCTGACTACGGCCACTGCCTGACGGCGAAGCAGGGCGGCGTGCAGCAGAGCCGGAGCTTGCGCGTCCGCTGTTGTCGTTAGGTCCCCGACGACCTGAGTACTCTGCCATCTCTACTACCCGTTCCCTTGTTCAAACTTGTTTTTGTTGGTGTATGTGAGACGAGGACCAGTCCCTGCGGCTGGTGGGCCGGGGTCTGGTCCTCGTCTGTGAGTTGTGTCCGGCGACGTCCTACTCTCCCACACAGTGGCCCGTGCAGTACCATCGGCGCTGAGAGGCTTAGCTTCCGGGTTCGGGATGGGTCCGGGCGTTTCCCTCTCGCTATGGTCGCCGTAACGTTATGGAGATATGTGGGTTTCACCCGCCGCTGACGCACCCCTGTGTTGGGGGGTGGTTGCGGGGGTGGTCCGTATCTCGGGAACCGAACAGTGGACGCGTAGCGCTTGTTCCCTGTCACGTCCCGTTGCCGGGTGTGATGGGGTTGAAGTGTGTGTTGTGGTGAAGTCCTCGGCCTATTAGTACCAGTCAGCTGCACACGTTGCCGTGCTTCCACTTCTGGCCTATCAACCCGGTGGTCTAGCCGGGGGCCTTACTCCATTAAGGATGGGAGATCTAATCTTGAAGCAGGCTTCCCGCTTAGATGCTTTCAGCGGTTATCCCTTCCGAACGTAGCTAACCAGCAGTGCTCCTGGTGGAACAACTGGCACACCAGAGGTTCGTCCGTCCCGGTCCTCTCGTACTAAGGACAGCCCTTCTCAAATCTCCTGCGCGCGCGGCGGATAGGGACCGAACTGTCTCACGACGTTCTAAACCCAGCTCGCGTGCCGCTTTAATGGGCGAACAGCCCAACCCTTGGGACCGACTCCAGCCCCAGGATGCGACGAGCCGACATCGAGGTGCCAAACCATCCCGTCGATATGGACTCTTGGGGAAGATCAGCCTGTTATCCCCGGGGTACCTTTTATCCGTTGAGCGACACCGCTTCCACTAGCCGGTGCCGGATCACTAGTCCCAGCTTTCGCTCCTGCTCGACATGTCTGTCTCACAGTCAAGCTCCCTTGTGCACTTGCACTCAACACCTGATTGCCAACCAGGCTGAGGGAACCTTTGGGCGCCTCCGTTACTTTTTGGGAGGCGACCGCCCCAGTCAAACTACCCATCAGACACTGTCCCTGATCCGGATTACGGACCGAGGTTAGACATCCAATTCGAACAGAGTGGTATTTCAACGTTGACTCCACCCACACTGGCGTGTGAGCTTCACAGTCTCCCACCTATCCTACACAATCCGAACCGAACACCAATATCAAACTATAGTAAAGGTCCCGGGGTCTTTCCGTCCTGCCGCGCGTAACGAGCATCTTTACTCGTAGTGCAATTTCGCCGAGTCCATGGTTGAGACAGTCGAGAAGTCGTTACGCCATTCGTGCAGGTCGGAACTTACCCGACAAGGAATTTCGCTACCTTAGGATGGTTATAGTTACCACCGCCGTTTACTGGGGCTTAAATTCTGAGCTTCGCCCCCAAAAGGGGCTGACCCGTCCTCTTAACCTTCCAGCACCGGGCAGGCGTCAGTCCGTATACATCGTCTTGCGACTTCGCACGGACCTGTGTTTTTAGTAAACAGTCGCTTCTCGCTAGTCTCTGCGGCCAACTCACGCTTTCGGCAGCGTGTGCCGTCACGTGCTTTGGCCCCCCTTCTCCCGAAGTTACGGGGGTATTTTGCCGAGTTCCTTAACCATGGTTCACTCGATCGCCTTAGTATTCTCTACCTGACCACCTGTGTCGGTTTGGGGTACGGGCCGCGAAGAGCTCGCTAGAGAGTTTTCTTGGCAGCATAGGATCATCGAATTCGCCCCAATCGGCTATGCGTCAGATCTCAGGCACATGTGACACGGATTTACCTATGTCACGCCCTACGTCCTTGCCCCGGTATTACCACTGACCGGTACGACTACCTTCCTGCGTCATCCCATCGCTTACCTACTACCGGTTCGGGTCACGCGTTCAACCGATCCGACCCGAAGGTCATCACAGCATCAGGCGCTTAGCATTACCGGACTCGGTATTGGCGCTCTTTTGCGGGTACGGGAATATCAACCCGTTGTCCATCGACTACGCCTGTCGGCCTCGCCTTAGGTCCCGACTTACCCTGGGCGGATTAGCCTGGCCCAGGAACCCTTGGTCATTCGGCGGAAGAGTTTCTCACTCTTCTTTCGCTACTCATGCCTGCATTCTCACTCGTGTGCCGTCCACGGCTGGGTTCCCCCGCCGCTTCCTCCGGCACACGACGCTCCCCTACCCATCCACACACCTGGCCGGCCACCCGTAGGTAACCGACAGGCTATTGCATGAATGACACAGCTTCGGCGGTGTGCTTGAGCCCCGCTACATTGTCGGCGCAGAATCACTTGACCAGTGAGCTATTACGCACTCTTTAAAGGGTGGCTGCTTCTAAGCCAACCTCCTGGTTGTCTATGCGACTCCACATCCTTTCCCACTTAGCACACGCTTAGGGGCCTTAGCTGGTGTTCTGGGTTGTTTCCCTCTCGACCATGAACCTTATCGCCCACAGTCTCACTGCCGCGCTCTCACTTACCGGCATTCGGAGTTTGGCTGATTTCGGTAAGCTTGTAGGCCCCCTAGACCATCCAGTAGCTCTACCTCCGGTAAGAAACACGCGACGCTGCACCTATATGCATTTCGGGGAGAACCAGCTATCACGAAGTTTGATTGGCCTTTCACCCCTACCCACAGCTCATCCCCTCCATTTTCAACTGAAGTGGGTTCGGTCCTCCACGCAGTCTTACCTGCGCTTCAACCTGGCCATGGGTAGATCACTTCGCTTCGGGTCTAGATCATGCGACTCAAACGCCCTATTCAGACTCGCTTTCGCTACGGCTACCCCACACGGGTTAACCTCGCCACATAACGCTAACTCGCAGGCTCATTCTTCAAAAGGCACGCTGTCACGACCATGTCCAACGACATGGCGACGCTCCAACGGCTTGTAGGCGCGCGGTTTCAGGTACTATTTCACTCCCCTCCCGGGGTACTTTTCACCTTTCCCTCACGGTACTTGTCCGCTATCGGTCACTAGGTAGTATTTAGGCTTAGCGGGTGGTCCCGCCAGATTCACAGCGAATTTCACGTGCTCGCTGCTACTTGGGGTAACGCTCAGGAGATCACATGTTTTCGTCTACGGGGGTATCACCCTCTACGCCGGACCTTCCCAAGTCCTTCGACTAACACATGATTTTCTTACTCCTCGATGATTCGGCAGAACCATCAGAACGGCCCCACAACCCCAGATACGCAACGCCTGCCGGCTATCACGCGTACCTGGTTTGGCCTCTTCCGATTTCGCTCGCCACTACTCTCGGAATCGCGGTTGCTTTCTCTTCCTGTGGGTACTGAGATGTTTCACTTCCCCACGTTCCCTCCACATACCCTATGTGTTCAGGTATGGGTGACAGGACATGACTCCTGCCGGGTTTCCCCATTCGGAAATCCTCGGATCACAGCTCGGTTGACAGCTCCCCGAGGCTTATCGCAGCCTCCTACGTCCTTCATCGGCTCCTAGTGCCAAGGCATCCACCGTGCGCCCTTATTAACTTGACCACAAAGATGCTCGCGTCCACTGTTCAGTTCTCAAGGTACGGGCGACACACCACGCAACCCACCGCACACACCCACCCCAACAGGGGGATGCTGTTCGGTGACGCAGCACGCCAAACCACCAACAACCAGACCACCCACACCCAACCCAGCCCCACCCGCCAAAAACGAGCAGAACCAACCTGGACATGAGAAAGTCCCGAGACAAGCAAAGTATCTGCTCTCTCAGGACTCAACAGCGTGCCTACCCACACCACACACGCACCACAACGTTCCCGCCACCCAAAGGTGACTGTACTAATCCCGATACGCCCGCAACATGCGAACTAGTTAGTGTTCCACCCGTGAGCTACCCCCTCAGAACACTCGTCTGAGCAAGGGTGCCTGGACACCCACCCGACCCCAGCAAAACCAGGACCGAACGATGCCAGTTGCTCCTTAGAAAGGAGGTGATCCAGCCGCACCTTCCGGTACGGCTACCTTGTTACGACTTCGTCCCAATCGCCGATCCCACCTTCGACAGCTCCCTCCACAAGGGTTGGGCCACTGGCTTCGGGTGTTACCGACTTTCGTGACGTGACGGGCGGTGTGTACAAGGCCCGGGAACGTATTCACCGCAGCGTTGCTGATCTGCGATTACTAGCAACTCCGACTTCATGGGGTCGAGTTGCAGACCCCAATCCGAACTGAGACCGGCTTTCTGGGATTCGCTCCACCTCGCGGTATCGCAGCCCTTTGTACCGGCCATTGTAGCATGTGTGCAGCCCTAGACATAAGGGGCATGATGACTTGACGTCATCCCCACCTTCCTCCGAGTTGACCCCGGCAGTCTCCTATGAGTCCCCACCATCACGTGCTGGCAACATAGGACGAGGGTTGCGCTCGTTGCGGGACTTAACCCAACATCTCACGACACGAGCTGACGACAGCCATGCACCACCTGTGCACGGCCCTTACGGACCCCGCATCTCTGCGAGATTTCCGTGCATGTCAAGCCTAGGTAAGGTTCTTCGCGTTGCATCGAATTAAGCCACATGCTCCGCTGCTTGTGCGGGCCCCCGTCAATTCCTTTGAGTTTTAGCCTTGCGGCCGTACTCCCCAGGCGGGGCGCTTAATGCGTTAGCTGCGGCACAGACCTCGTGGAATGAGGCCCACACCTAGCGCCCACCGTTTACGGCGTGGACTACCAGGGTATCTAATCCTGTTTGCTCCCCACGCTTTCGCTCCTCAGCGTCAATATCGGCCCAGAGTCCCGCCTTCGCCACCGGTGTTCCTCCTGATATCTGCGCATTTCACCGCTACACCAGGAATTCCAGACTCCCCTACCGAATTCTAGTCAGCCCGTATCGGCTGCAGGCCCGGGGTTGAGCCCCAGGTTTTCACAGCCGACGTGACAAACCGCCTACGAGCTCTTTACGCCCAATAATTCCGGACAACGCTTGCACCCTACGTATTACCGCGGCTGCTGGCACGTAGTTGGCCGGTGCTTCTTCTGCAGGTACCGTCACTCACGCTTCGTCCCTGCTGAAAGAGGTTTACAACCCGAAGGCCGTCATCCCTCACGCGGCGTCGCTGCATCAGGCTTTCGCCCATTGTGCAATATTCCCCACTGCTGCCTCCCGTAGGAGTCTGGGCCGTGTCTCAGTCCCAGTGTGGCCGGTCGCCCTCTCAGGCCGGCTACCCGTCGTCGCCTTGGTAGGCCATTACCCCACCAACAAGCTGATAGGCCGCGGGCCCATCCCTAGCCAGAATCCTTTACACCCTCAACCATGCGGAAGAAAGTCATATCCGGTATTAGACCCCGTTTCCGAGGCTTATCCCAGTGCTAGGGGCAGGTTGCCCACGTGTTACTCACCCGTTCGCCGCTAGGGCACCACCCCGAAGAGTGGGCCTCGCTCGACTTGCATGTGTTAAGCACGCCGCCAGCGTTCGTCCTGAGCCAGGATCAAACTCTCCGTGAATGTATAAACGACACCCCAACCAACCCACAGGCCAGCCAGGAGAATCAACCACAAAAAGTTCCCGCCCTGCGGCGGCACAACAATCCAGACACAAAACAAAACAAACCAGCAAAAAAAACTTCACTAAACTCGTTTCATCAAGTACCAAAAACCATCACGCACCCCAAAAGGCACGCAACAGCATCAAACAAATGGCACTAACTTTCGGCACGCTGTTGAGTTCTCAAAGAACAGACACACACCATCAAAACCCACAACAGGCTCATCCGGGGCAACCTACGAAACACTACCCGACCAGCACCAACAAGTCAAAACCCAGACCCGCCAACACCAACCGCTTCCCACTTGGCCATCGGGGCCACACCACAAAGGGCAGCACTTCCGAACTTGGGGGACCAGCCCTTGGGCTGATGTAGAAAACTGTACCACTCCCTGAGAGCTGTTTCGACCCACCCCCGCCCCGATCAGCGATGCGAAGCTCACACCTGTCCGAGCCGAGTGACCGGACGGCCAGGCTGGCTGCCGCACGCGATCGAGAACGGGAGCGAGAATGGGTGTGTGCCCGAGGGAGACACCGTGTGGTTGACCGCCAAGCGCCTCAATTCTGCGCTTGCCGGCCAGCTGCTGTGCACCTTCGATCTGCGGGTTCCTACGTTGGCCACGGTCGATCGCCGCGGTGACCACGTGCAGTCAGTCCTCGCCCGCGGCAAGCACCTGCTGGTGCGTCTAGACAGTGAGCTCACACTTCGAAGTCACCTGAGAATGGACGGCAGCTGGCGGCTCTCCCCTGCCGGCGGGGCGACCCCCGGGCCACGGCATCAGGTGCGGGCGATTCTCGGAAACGCCCAATGGCAGGCAACCGGCCTGCGACTACACGACCTGGCCATCGTTCCCACGGCCGCGGAGCACACGCTCGTGGGGCACCTTGGACCGGATCTGCTCGGCCCTGACTGGTCGGCCGACCGTGCGGTCGAGCTCCTGCGGCAGGAACCGAACCGTGAGATCGGGGACGCGATCATGGATCAGCGCAATCTCGCCGGAATAGGAAACCTCTACAAGTCGGAGACCCTGTTCCTGCGAGGAGTCGATCCATGGACACCGGTCGGCCTTGTCGATGACCTCAACGCGCTAGTGACCCGAGCTCAGGTGCTGCTGAACGCCAACAAACAACACCCGGAGCAGTCCACCACTGGCCTGCTCGCTCGGGGACAGCAGCATTGGGTCTATCTGCGCGCGAATGAGCCCTGCCGACGCTGCCGAACTCCGATCCAGCAATCTATGCAGGGACGCCCCGGACAGGAGCGGAGCACCTACTGGTGCCCCCACTGCCAGCCATCGGTCGCCTAGACGCGACAGCGATCAGCCCGGCGCGCCGGACGGGTGTGGGTCGCCCGGACTCGACGAGCCCGAATCAACCGGATTCGACGCTGCCGAACCAAGCAGGGCGGTGACGTCGAAGGCGATCTGCGCCTCATCGCCCGGGGATAGGAGGAAGGATGCCAGCCATCGCAGAATCATCTCCCGCCGCTGGGGGCCGGGCGTGGGAGCTCCGGCGGGCCGGTCTGCCGTCAACGCGGCATCGATAGCGGCCCGGGCACGCTCCCATAGCGGATTGGCGGCGACGTCCGCGCTGTCAGACGATGCCTGCTCCACGGTGCCGACTGGCGGGATCGTCGCTAAGGCGACGAGAGCTTCAGGCTCGGCTTCGGCCAGCGCCGCCCGAAGCGAATTGGAGCCGATCGCCGAGGCGCAGCCACGCAACGCCTCGCCGAGGGGTATTGCCTGGGCCTGTTCGACAAGGCGTCTCACCTCGTCAGCGACCAACGCGCCGAGTACGGCGTCCCGGGTACGGAAATGGTTGTAGAGCGTCGCCTTGGCGACGCCCGAGGCCGCGGCGATCTGCGCCATGGAGACCCGTGTCCCGTTGGCCAGAACGGCAGACCTCGCGCCATCGAGAAGCGCGGCCCGGGTCCGGCTCATCGAGTTGCCGGCCCGGGATCGAGTCCCGACCGCACGCAACGGGACCGCGGAGTCGATCGGCTGCGGCGGGCGGGCCACTGCTTCGTCGACCACTGCGTTAGGGTCCGCGCCCTCGACAACCGTCTGAGCCGGTTCGGAATCCGGCGCGGTCGAACGGAAGAGGGTATCGAAAAGCGGGTCTCCCCCAGGGCTCATGTCCTGAAAGCTACCCGCCCGACTTCATCGATGTGCAGCCGATGCCGCACGCCGTTCGTCGCGAACTAAGCGGCGACGGTCGGTTCGCTCGGAACGGAGCGCAGCAGAGACGCCTGCTCAATGGCGGTTGCCGGAACGGCGGACGCCACACTGCTGTGGTGCATCCGATTCGCCAACTGGCCGGAGTGAGCCGAATGGGTAAGGGCCGTCGGATGACCGATCGTCGCACCTACCCGGTTCGAGGCGCCGGCGAGCTTCTCTTCGCGACGCAATGAGTCGGAGACCTCCGCGAAAAGGTCGGACAACTCGACATCCAACGCGCCGCAGATAGCGGCTAGAAGCTCTGAAGATGGTTCCTTCTGACCTCTCTCGACCTCGGAGAGGTAGCCCAGGCTGACCCGGGCTGTGGAGGAGACCTCGCGTAGCGTGCGCTGTTGGCGCAGGCGGACCCCACGAAGCGTGTCGCCGACAACCTGTCGTAGCACGGCCATGGTGCGAACCTCCCTCGTAAGTGTTCTGTCTATACGGTCAATGTAACGCTGTAATACCAGCGCCGCATTCCCGCGATAACGCTGCATCTACATCGTTACAACCTGCACAACGCGGCACGCCTGAATGTCGTTCCGACCCTCCGTCGGCACCCAATCATCTACTCCGCGTCTCAGCGAGCAGGTTAGGTCTGGACCGCCACGCCGCTTCGCAACCGAATCGCCCGGGCAACGTAGTCCGCGCCGGTGACCAGGGCGAGCACGACCGCGGCGACCATGAAGACCGCGGCGATCGTATGCCAGACACCGTTCAGCGGGAGCACATACAGCCAGATGGCCAGTGACTGCACGAAGGTCTTGATCTTCCCGCCACGGCTCGCAGCGATCACCCCGTGCCGGATGACCCAGAAACGCAGCAGCGTCACGCCAACTTCGCGGACCACCATCACGATCGTGATCCACCAGGCGAGATCTCCGAGTATCGACAGCCCGATAAGCGCAGTACCGACCAGTGCCTTATCGGCGATCGGATCGGCCAGCTTCCCGAACTCGGTGACCAGGCCCCGCTTGCGGGCGATCTCTCCGTCGAAGCGATCAGTCAATGAGGCGATGAAGAAGATCGCCGCCGCGACGACGCGAGCTCCATCGTTGTGCCCGCCGTCGTGGAACAGGGCAATGGCGAAGACCGGCACCAGAAGCAATCGCAGAACGGTGAGCCCGTTCGCGATGTTCCAGGCCGACGCTTCACTGGAGGTCTGGGCGATTGGATCAGTGGGCGGTGGCCGAGTCACGACCCAGCCACCGTGGCGACCAGATCGGCACCGTCGGTGTCGACGACCTCCGCGGTGACGATCTCCCCCCGGCTGGGGTGGTAGCCGGGCTCGAAGCCGACCAGGATCGTGCTGCCGTCCACGTCCGGCCCCTGATGGGCGGCGCGGCCGACGATCTGATCAGAGATCTCTTCGACCAGCACCTGGACCTGCTCGCCGATTCGGTCCTCGGCTCGCTGCGCGATGAGTTCGGTGACGGTCTCCGAGATCCGCTCAACGCGCTCGGCGATCACCTCGGCGTCGAGCTTGCCGTCAAAACCCACCGCCTCGGTACCGTCCTCGTCGCTGTAGCCGAAGACGCCGACCACGTCGAGGCGGGCACCGTCTAGGAATGCTTCGAGTTCAGCCAGATCGTCCTCGGTCTCACCGGGAAATCCGACGATGATGTTGCTCCGCGCGCCCGCGTGCGGTGCCAATTCACGGATCTGGGCGAGCAACTGCAGGAAGGACTCCGTCGAACCGAACCGCTTCATCCGCCGCAGCACAGTGGCACTGGAATGCTGGAAGGAGAGGTCGAAGTACGGCGCTACGCCCGGCGTGGTGGCGATCGCCTGCAGCAGGGAGGGACGCAACTCCGCCGGCTGCAGATAGGAGACACGGAGCCGTTCGATGCCGTCGACGGCAGCCAGCTCCGGAAGCAGGCGCTCGAGAGTCCGCAAGTCGCCCAGGTCTTTGCCGTAGGAGGTGGAGTTCTCGCTGACGAGCACGATCTCCCGGGCGCCCGAGTCGGCGAGCCACCGAGCTTCGGCGAGAACGTCAGCCGGCGGGCGGGAGACGAACGCGCCGCGGAAGGACGGGATCGCGCAGAAGGAGCAGCGCCGGTCGCAGCCGGAGGCAAGCTTCAGATAGGCAACCGGCGAATCGTCGAGTCTGGTCCTGGCCACACCCCCGTTCGGAAGCCACGCATGCCCCGGAAGGGCAACCTCCGCGGCGGCGGCCGGGCGATGAGCCGGCGAGACGGGCAGCAGCGTGCGTCGATCCCGAGGACGGTGGGCGGGCACCTCACGCCCCGCGGCCACATCATCGAGTCGAGCGGCGATGTCGGCGTAGGAGTCGAAGCCGAGAATCGCGTCGGCCTCCGGCAGCGAGGCCGCGAGCTCGTCGCCGTACCGCTCAGCCAGGCAGCCGACGGCGACGACCTTCTTGCCCGTATCGGCGGCGGCGAGAACGGTGTCGATCGAGTCCTTCTTGGCCGAGTCGATGAATCCGCAGGTGTTGACGACGATCACGTCAGCGTTCTCGGACTCGCCCTCAGTGAGGGTCCAGCCACCGGCACCCAGGCGAGCGGCAAGCTCTTCGGAGTCAACCTCGTTGCGGGCACAGCCCAATGTCAGTAGCGCGACGCTGCGCTTATTGGGCTCGGACACATACCGTAGAGTACCCGCGCGCACGGACTCACCGTTGCCATCCTCGCGCCACGGGGCGTCGACGGGGAATTCCGCTCGACGACCGATCGCGCACCGGTAACGTCTTCACTCATGCAACTGCACGTGCGTCGCGCTCGAACCCCAGACGTCCCAGCGGTAAAACAGATAGTCGACATCTACGCCGGCTCGGGTCGCAAGCTCCTGGCGAAGGAGCTGGTGACCCTCTACGAGGACGTCGCCGACTTCCGAGTCGCCGAATTGGACGGAGTGGTGGTCGGCTGCGGCGCGCTGCACGTCCTCTGGGCCGACTTGGGTGAGATCCGCACGCTGGCCGTGCATCCGGACTACCGTGGCCGCAAGATCGGCGACGCACTGCTCGCGGAACTGCTCGACACCGCGCGCGACCTCGGGCTCGAGCGCCTCTTCGCGCTTACCTTTCACACGAACTTCTTCGCCCGACACGGCTTCGCCGAGATCGAGGGAACTCCGGTCGAGCCGGACACCTACGATGCCCTGCGCCAGTCCTTCGATCCGGGCGTCGCCGAGTTTCTGGCGCTGGAATACGTCAAACCGAACACTCTCGGCAATGCGCGAATGCTGCTGCGGCTCAACGGTCAGCACCCAGATCTGAGCCGGTGATCACGGCTGGTGAGCGCTCTGTAGCAAGTCTCAACCTTCACTCGAGACACGCCGACGAACCTCACGCGTCACGCTGTTCTCACCAGTTACCTTCTGTCCCAGGAGGTGGTTGCGATGGTCGCGATCGACACGTCAGCATTCGGGTCGGGTTCACGGGCCCCGGCTGGCGCAGCAACATGGCCGGTCGACACAGTGATCGGCTCCGGAAAGGCCATCGGCCGACACCGGGCGCAGCTGCGAGCTTCGCTTACCTGGCGGCGCGCGATGTACAGCGCACGACACCGCGCTAGCTGAAACGACAAGCCAGCTGAAACGACAAGCCAGCTGAAACGACAAGCCAGCTGAAACGACTAAGCAAGCCTTAGAGCTGTACACAAGAAGGCGCCGGGACGGATTGTCCCGGCGCCCTTTCGTGTCTTATGAGCCTGTGCGAGCTACGCCCGCTACTCCCCCGGACCGACTTCGTTACCGTCGAATGCCGGTTCCAGGGTGTCGTCATCCTCGGCGTCCACGAGGTCGTCGGCCGAGCCGCCGTGGCGAAGGGTGTACATCAGACCGGTGAGTTCGTCGGGCTTGACCAGGACGTCTCGCGCCTTGGATCCCTCCGACGGCCCGACGATGGCCCGCGACTCCATCAGGTCCATCAGCCGACCGGCCTTGGCGAAGCCGACTCGCAGCTTTCGCTGCAGCATCGAGGTCGACCCGAACTGGGTTGATACGACGAGCTCAACCGCCGACAGGAAGAGATCCATGTCGTCGCCGATGTCGTCCTCGATCTCCTTCTTCGCCGCGACCGGAGCGGTGACGTCCTCACGGTAAGTCGGCTGCAGCTGCTCCTTGCAGTGCGTCACGACTGCGGTGATCTCGTCGTCGGTGACGAAGGCGCCTTGAATTCGGGCCGGCTTGCTCGCGCCCATCGGCAGGAAGAGGGCATCGCCCTTGCCGAGAAGCTTCTCTGCGCCCGGCTGATCGAGGATGACTCGAGAGTCGGTCACCGAAGAGGTCTTGAAGCCCAGCCGTGAAGGAACGTTCGCCTTGATCAACCCGGTCACGACATCAACCGAGGGTCGCTGGGTGGCGATCACCAGATGAATTCCGGCCGCTCGGGCCAGCTGGGTGATGCGGACGACCGACTCCTCGACGTCGCGCGGCGCGACCATCATCAGGTCGGCCAGCTCGTCGATGATCACGAGCAGGTAGGGGTAGGTCGTGTAGATCCGCTCCGACCCCGGCGGCGCGACCAGCTCACCGCTGCGAACCTTGCGGTTGAAGTCCTCCACATGTCGCACACCCGAGGCCTCCATGTCCTCGTAGCGCATATCCATCTCACGCACCACCCACTGCAGCGCGTCGGCCGCCTTCTTCGGGTTCGTGATGACCGGGGTGACCAGATGCGGAATGCCTTGGTACGCGGCGAACTCGACGCGCTTGGGGTCGATGAGCACCATCCGCACCTGGTCCGGCGTGGCGCGGGTCAGGATCGAGAGAATCAGCGAGTTGATGCAGCTGGACTTTCCGGCGCCAGTGGCACCCGCGACCAGCAGATGAGGCATCTTGGCCAGGTTCGCCACGACGAAACCGCCACCGACGTCCTTCCCGAGCGCCACAACCATCGGATGCTGTTCGCGCTGAGCGACCTGGGCCCGAAGCACGTCCCCGAGCATCACGACCTCCGGATCGGCGTTCGGGATCTCGACGCCGACTGCGCTCTTGCCGGGAATCGGGCTGATGATCCGCACATCCGGACTCTTCACCGCGTAGGCGATGTTGCGGGTGAGCTGCGTGATTCGCTCCACTTTCACGCCGGGGCCGAGCTCGATCTCGTAGCGGGTGACCGTCGGCCCCCGGCTGAAGCCGGTGACTCCGCAGTCCACCGAGAACTCCAGGAACACCTGCTGCAGCGCGGCGATCACCTCGTCGTTGGCTTTGGTGTGCTCCATATGCGGCGCCCCCGGCCCAAGCACCGTCAGCGAAGGCAGGGTGTACATGCCGGCGCCGTTGTTGAGTTCAAGCTGCACCGGACGAGTGATCTCCGGCAGGTCGGGTTCGACCGGCGCCTTGGCCACCCGCGGTTTGCGGGGACGGGGTGTCGGCTCACTGGCCACTATGGCCGCACCGTCGAGTGCCGTCGTGTTGCGGCTGTCGGTCTCATCCGGAGCGAACGGGTCCTCCAGATAAGCGTCAGTGACCGGAACCCGTCGCCGGCGGCGCGGGATCGTCTGGGAGTCGTCGAGGCCCTCCTCGATCTCGACCGGCGCGGAATGAGCATCGGCGCCGCCGAAGAGCTCCCGAAGCTGAGCCGGCAACTGGCGGACCGGGGTGGCGGTGACGACCAGCGCGCCGAAGACGCCCAACAGGAAGAGCAGTCCGACGGCGATTCCGGCGGAGAGACCCTTCTCCAGCGGTTCGGCGATCAGGGCGCCGAGAACTCCGCCGGCATAGGAGCGCCCGTGCATGGTGGTCGGTGAGTCGGCGAGCAGATGCAACAGGCCCAAGACGGCGAGCACCAACGACCCGGCGCCGACGAGGATGCGGCCACGGTGCTCCGGGTGGGGCGCCTGTCGGAGCATGTGCAGACCAAGACCGACCAGCAAGACCGGAAAGACGAGCGCAAGGTTTCCGATCAGCAACCGGACAGCATCGGTAAGGAGCCGACCGACGGGGCCAGCCGCATGCGACCAGATCGAAATCGCTGAGATGACGCCGATCGCGATCACGGCTAGTGCCTTACCGTCGCGACGATGCTCTACGTCCAGATCCCGGGCGGTCGCTGCATTCCGGCGCACTGCGCGGGCCAGGCTCCCCAGCAGCGCGGCCAGCGCGCGCCACGCGCCAGCGATCATCCGTCCGATCGACGCGAGTGGCGCCGGAGCGGGCTTGGGCGCCGGTCGCCGACCGCCACCGCGACCAGATCGGTTGGACCGTGGGGGCGTCGAGCGGTTCTTGGTTCCCGAAGAGACTGCCATCACTAAACCCTAACCTTTAGGTCGAGGATTAAGCCGGAGGCGCGGAGTATCTACCGACGAGCGGAGAAGATGTTTTCGGTCACACTCATGTGCCCGCCCGGTTCGGCGGGATCAGACCCGGGATGCCTCAAGATCGGCCAGCAGATGAGATATCTCGTGCTCGGTCGCCTCGACCAGCGGCGGGCGCACTGAACCCACGCCGCGTCCGCGTAGCTGGAGCCCGGCCTTGACAAGAATCGTCCCCTGGGTGGCGAAGATACCGGTGTAGATGGGCAGCAGTTGCTGATGCAGGGCGAGTGCGGTGGCCACGTCCCCACGCTCGAAGGCCTCGACCAGTTGCTTGGTCTGCCGTCCGGTGAAGTGGGTCGAAGTTCCGACCACGCCGCTGCCACCGACAGCCAGCATCGGCAGGGTGAGCGGATCATCCCCGCTGTAGAAGGCCAGATCCGTCTCGGCCATGACGCGCCCGCTGCTGTTCAGATCACCCTTGGCATCCTTCACCGCCACGATCCGCTCATGGGAGGCGAGGCTGAGCAGCGTCTCGGTCGCGATAGCGGCGGCGCTACGGGCCGGGATGTCGTACAGCATCACGGGGAGGTCGCACGCGTCGGCAACGGCCCGGAAGTGAAGCAGCAGGCCGGCCTGCGGTGGTCGCGAGTAATAGGGCGTGACGACGAGAGTCGCGTGTGCGCCGGCCTTCTGGGCCTGCTGCGCCAGATGGATCGAGTGCGCAGTGTCGAAGGTCCCGACGCCGGCGATGACATGAGCTCGGTCCCCGACCGCCTCGGCCACCGCGGCGACGAGTTCTGACTTCTCGAGATCACTGGTGGTCGGGCTCTCGCCGGTCGTTCCGTTGACGACCAGCCCGTCGTTTCCCTGCTCGTCGACCAGGTAGGTCGCCAGTTCCTGGGCGGCCTTCAGATCGAGGCCGCCGGCGATGTCGAACGGGGTGACCATCGCGGTCAGTACCCGACCGAATGGATGTCGCGAATCCTGGACCAGAGCCATCAGCTGTCCTGTTTCCCTGTCAGCCTTCGCTGACCATCGGGCTGGAGGCAACCTCGGTGCCGTCGGGCAGCGTGGTGATCTCGAAGTCCGCGAATACGTTTCCGGCGACTCGCTTCAGCTCACGCAGGCAGGCGATTGCCAGCTGGCGGATCTCGACGTCGGCGTGCTCAGAGGCCCGCATCGCGACGAAGTGCCGCCACGCCCGGTAGTTACCGGTGACGACGATGCGAGTCTCGGTGGCATTGGGCAGCAGGGCCCGAGCGGCCTGGCGGGCCTGCTTACGGCGCAGCGTCGCATGCTCGACATCGGCGAACCGCTTCTCCAGCCCCTCGAGGATCTCGGTGTAGGCGCTGACAGCAGCCTCGGTCGCCTCGACGAACTTGGCGTGCAGCACCGGGTCGTCGGCGATGACATCAGGCTCGACCATTGCCGCGTCGCGCTCGGGCACATAACGCTGAGACAGCTGGGAGTAGCTGAAGTGCCGGTGCCGGATCAGCTCGTGAGTGAGCGACCGGGAGATGCCGGAGAGGTAGAAGGTGACGGTGCCGTGCTCCAGCACCGACAAGTGCCCGACCTCGAGAATGTGATGCAGGTAGCCGGCGTTGGTCGCGGTAGCCGGATTCGGCTTCTTCCACGACTGGTAGCAGGCCCGTCCAGCGAACTCGGCCAGTGCCTGACCACCGTCGGCGTCGGTCTCCCACGGGATTTCCTCGGGCGACTCGAAGTGCGTCCAGGCGATGATCTGAACCTTTGGCGTAACGATGTCTGTCACCCGGGACTCCTGCGTAAACGTACGGCCGATGAACTGTCAGCTTATCGGTTCGCCGCCGCCTTGAGAGCCACGGTCAGCGGCGCGGCGAGATCTCCGCGCCCGGTGACGACGACGTCGTCGAGCTCAAGCCACTCGGCCGCCAGCCACAGCTGGCCGGCCAGCGCTTCAGCCACCTCGGGTCCGTCGAACCCGTCCTCCAGATAGGCGCCCTGCACCCGCAGCACCCGCGCCTGCCGATCCGACTTGAGGTCAACCCGAGCCGTCAGGTGCTCCCCCAGCAGAAACGGAAGCACGTAGTAGCCGTGGGTCCGCTTGGCCTCCGGGGTGTAGATCTCGATCCGATAGCGGAAGTCGAAGAGCCGTTGGGTGCGCTCCCGGAACCAGATCAGCGAGTCGAAGGGGCTCAGCAGCGCCGTGGCCTGCACTCGGCGCGGGATCCTGGCCGCCGGCCATAGGTAGGCCGGCGCCGTCCACCCGTCAACCTGAACCGTCTCCAGTTCGCCGGCGTCCACCAGCTCGGCCACCCGCAGTTTTGACTCGGCGCGGGGCAGACGAAAGTAGTCACCCAGATCCGGTTCGGTCGCGATCCCCATCGAACGTGCCGCAACCCGCACGAGCTGGCGCTGTTGATCGGCGTCGGACGCGGACGGCTGATTCACGATCTCCGGCGGCAGCACCCGCTCCGGCAGGTCATAGCGGCGTTCGAAATTCACCCGCCGCGCGGCGGTGATACGCCCGGACCAGAAGAGATATTCCAGCGCCAGCTTCCCGTCGTGCCAGTTCCACATCTGGCCGGCTGCGCGCTGGCCGGCTTCGCGCTGGGGGGCGACGATGCCGGTGTCGGCGGCGCGGATCGGGCCGTTCGTGCGCACCAGATCGAAGACCTCCTCCACCAGTTCAGGAAAATCCGCGGCGATGCGCACCATGCCACCCCACGCCTCGCGATCGGCGCGGGCCATCCTCCACCGCAGGAACGGGTGCAGTTCGACCGGGATCAGTGAGGCTTCGTGCGCCCAATACTCGACCAATTCACGGCGATGAGGGCCGGCCGTGTGCGCCGTTAGTTCATCCAACAGCTCGCGCCGGTACGGTCCGAGGCGGGAGAAGATCGGCAGGTAGTGCGATCGGCTAAAGACATTCACCGAGTCCAGCTGCAGCAGGCCGACCCGGTCGATCACTCGCCGGATGTGGCGGGCGTCGACCCGACCGGTGGGTGACGGATCAGCGAAACCCTGCGCGGCGAGGCTGATACGGCGCGCCTGGCTAGCGGTGAATCGGCTCGCGGTGATTCGCGTCAGACTCGTTCGGCTGGAAACTCGGCGCTGCGCCACAGGACCCTCGTCTGTCGGTGCACGGCTGTCACGTGCATTCTGCCGACGACTCTAGAGACCACCTGTGACAACGCCATCGTGCAAGGATTGCATCATGTTCGAGCACATCATGACGCGCATCGGCGACGCGACCGGTACCTGGCTCTACGCCATCGCCGCCGGCCTGGCCTTCGCCGAGGCTGCGTTCCTGCTCGGCGTGGTGCTCCCCGGCGAGACAGCCCTGCTGGTGGCCGGCGTCTTCTGCGAGCGCGGCGTCCTGGACCTGCGGATCATGATTCCGGTCGCCATCATCGCGGCCATCGCCGGCGACTCGGTGGGCTACGAATTCGGCCGGAAGTTCGGCCCCGCACTGCGCCGCTCGCGAGCCGGCCTACGGGTCGGTGAACCGCGCTGGGCCACCGTCGATGCGTTTCTCCACAAACACGGTGGAAAGGCGGTTTTCCTCGGCCGGATGACCGCGCTGCTTCGTGCATTGATGCCCTCGATGGCCGGCATGAGTGGCATGCACTACTGGACCTTCCTCTTCTGGAACGCCCTCGGCGGCATCCTCTGGGCCACTGGCTGTGTCCTACTCGGTTACGCATTCTCCTCAGCCCTCGGCACCATCGGCTCAACGCTCACCTGGGCACCGCTGGCGATCCTGGCCGTGGCGGGGATCGTCTACCTGGTGCTGCACCGGCGCCGACGCAAGAGGGAGCAGGCGGAGGGACACTCATTGGCGGGACTCACCAGCTCCGAGAGCTCCGACGCCGAGTAGTCGAGATCGCCGTCAGCAACACCGACTAGATTTCCCTTCATGGCTGATGTGAGCGTGCGACCAGGTCGATCTGACGATGCGGCGACGCTGGCCCAGATCCAGGTCGAGGTGTGGCAGACCGCCTACAGCGCGTTCCTACCGCCGGCGATCCTGGCGCTGACGCCCGATGAGGTCCGCCCGCCCTGGGCGGCGGCAATCGCCGAACCACCGTCTTCGCGCCACCACGTGCTGGTCGCACAGGAGCAGGAGTGGGTGGTCGGTTTCGCGGCGCTCGCCCCGGCTGATCCACAGGAACAGACGCCGGACGTCGCGACCACCGCCCTGCTCGGGCCTATCCTCGTCCAGCCTCGATGGGGACGCCGCGGTCACGGGTCGCGGTTGCTGTCGGCCAGCGTCGAACATGCGCTCGGCGACGGGATGACCCGGCTCATCTGCTGGATCGCCGAAGCCGATGAGGTGACCCGCACTTTCCTGAGCGCTGCCGGCTGGCAGGTCGATGGGTACGCCCGGGCGCTGGACACCGGAGCCGGCGAACTGCGCGAGATCAGGATGCACACCACGTTGACCGATACGGGCCCGTCGGAGCAGCGATGAGCGACTTCACCGGCATCCCGGTCGCGGCGCTCGATTTCTACGAGGACCTGGAAGACGACAACTCGAAGGCATTCTGGACCGCCCACAAGAAGATCTACGACGAATCGGTGCGCCAGCCGATGGAGGCATTGGTTGCCGCATTGGCGCCGGAGTTCGGGCCGGCCAAGCTCTTCCGCCCCTATCGGGACGTGCGATTCGCCAAAGACAAGACGCCGTACAAGACGCATCAGGGCGCCTGGTTCGGCGACGCGTCGCTGTACCTTGAGATATCGGCGGCCGGCCTGCGGGTCGCCGGAGGCTATTGGCAGTGCGCAAGTGATCAGGTCGCACGCCTGCGTCGCGGGGTCGCCGACGACGTCGCGGGCCCCCAGCTGGAACGAGTTATCGCGGGCGTAACCCGGGCCAAGTTCTCGGTCAACGGCGAGCAATTGACCCGGGTGCCAGCGGGCTACCCCAAGGATCATCCGCGGGTTGAGCTACTCCGGTACAAGACGTTGATCGCGCAACGCATGTACGGCGCTCCCGCGTGGCTCAGCACCGCCCGGGCGAAGTCGGAGGTGGCCAAGGGGTGGCGGAGCATCGGGCCCCTCTGTGAGTGGCTCGACACCCACGTCGGGGCCAGCAACGATCTCACTTCTCGCCGCTGACCGGAGGATGGCCGATGTCAGCCTGTCCGATAGCGTGCCGCATCGCCTCGCGCGCCCGCTTGCGATCGCCGGCCAGATCGTAGGCCTCGGCCAGTCGGTACCAACGCTGCCATTCGCCCGGGTGGGCCTCGACCTCCTTGCGACGCTGCGCGAAGTACTCGTCCGCCGCCGCTCGGTCGACCCGCCCTGACGGCCGGCGCGGCAGGTCGGCCAGGTCGATGTCGGCCCCCGACCCGCCTTCGGTCCCCGCCTCGCCTTCGGTGCCCGACTCACTGTCGGACCCACTCCGCTCACCCGGCGGATCGGTCACTTCCAGGTCCGCCTGCTCTTCGGCGTTGAGTCGCTCGGCCAGGATCTGAGTGGCGACCCCGAAGCGAAGCTCGGCCACCACCACCCATGCACCGACCAGGGGAAGTGCGAGCACGGCGACTCCGAGCAGCTTCAGGCTCAGCTTGGGCTGGCCCAGAAGATAGAAACCGCGGTAGCCGATCAGCACGAAGTAGAGCCCTAGGGCCAAGACGAGCGCAACAACGGCGCGACGCGCCTTCACAGCCCAAGCAGGGATTCGATGCCGACGGTCAGACCCGGCCGGTTGACGATCTCCCGGATGCCGAGCAGCACCCCGGGCATGAACGACGAGCGGTGCAGCGAATCGTGGCGGATCGTGAGGGTCTCGCCCTCGGTCCCGAAGATGACCTCCTGGTGAGCCACCAGCCCGGCGATGCGCAGCGCATGCACCCGAACCCCGTCGACCGAAGCGCCGCGGGCGCCGTCGAGGCTCTGGGTCGTCGCGTCCGGGATCGCGCCGACGCCCGCCTCCGCGCGGGCGGCACTGATCAGCTTCGCGGTGTGTATGGCGGTGCCGCTGGGCGCGTCCACCTTCTTGGGGTGGTGCAGCTCGATCACCTCGACCGAGTCGTAGAACCTCGCCGCGAGCTGAGCAAAACGCATCGAAAGAACCGCGCCGATACCGAAGTTGGGAGCAACCAGCACGCCGACCTCCGGCTTGTCGACTAGCCACTCACGAATGGTCGCGATCCGCTCGTCGGTGATCCCGGTCGTGCCGATCACGATGTTGATGTCCTGGTCGATGGCGAACCGCACATTCTCCATCACGACGTCCGGATGGGTGAAGTCCACGAGGACCTGGGCGTCGGCGTCGGCGACGCTGAACAGCCAGTCACCGATGTCGACCATGCCCACCAGATCCATGTCGGCCGCCGCGTCGACGGCCTGGCAGACCTGGGCCCCCATTCGGCCGCGGGCACCCAGAACTCCGACTCTGACTGGTTCAGTCACTGTTGCACTCATCCTTCTCTTTTACACCGCGCCATCGAAATCGTGCTCACCGAAGGGTCCCACAACGGTTAGGCACCTCGGCTGGCTCAGCAACTGCTGGGCCACGTCAGTGACCTGATCGCGGGTAACCGAGTCCACCCGGGCCAGTAGTTCATCCAGTCCGAGCACGTCGCCGTAACAGATCTCGCTCTTGCCCAGGCGCGTCATGCGGGAACCGGCATCTTCCAGACCGAGCACGATTCCGCCGCGCATCTGCCCCTTGCCACGCTGAATCTCGTCCTCCGTCAGGGCACCCTCCGCGACAGCGGACAGGTCGCGGACCATCAACTCGATCACCTGGTTGACCTTCGCCGGCTGGCACCCGGCGTAGACCCCGAACTGGCCGATGTCGGCGTAGCTACCGCCGAAGCTGTACACCGAATAGGCGAGTCCGCGCTCCTCACGGATCGACTGGAAGAGCCGAGAGCTCATCCCCCCGCCGAGGGCGGCCGAGAGGACACCGACGATGAATCTGCGGTCGTCGTGGCGGGAGAAGGCCCGTGTTCCCAGGATGATGTTGGCCTGTTCGGTGTCGTCGGCGATCACCTTCGTCGGGCAGATCGGCGGGTACCGCGTCGCCGTACCCGATCGCGGTGCGCCGGTGGCCTGCGCCGGGTCGAGTCGGCCGGCGAAGTTTGCCCGCACACGGTTGACGACCGCCGCGTGCTCCACGTTGCCGGCGACCGCGACCACCATCTCGTTGGTCTGGTAGCGGCGGTGGTAGTAACCGGCGACCTGGGCGCGGCTGATCGACTCGATCGACTCGACGCTGCCGAGGATCGGACGTCCGACCGGCGAGTCACCGAAGAGGGCACTGGCGAACTCGTCGTGCACGAGGTCTGACGGGTCGTCGTCGCGCATCGCTAACTCTTCCAGCACTACATTCCGCTCGACGTCGACGTCCTCGCTGCGGATGGTCGCATTGAGCACCACGTCGGAGATGATGTCGATCGCCAACGACAGGTCGCGGTCGAGCACGGTCGCGTAGTAGCAGGTGTGTTCCTTCTCCGTGAAGGCGTTGAACTCACCACCCACACTGTCCATCGTCCGTGCGATGTCCAGCCCGCTTCGCGTCGAGGTTCCCTTGAAGAGCAGGTGCTCCAGGAAGTGGCTGGCCCCGGCGACCGATGGCGTTTCGTCACGGCTGCCGATCGGGACCCACACCCCGATACTCGCACTGCGCACCCCAGGCATCGCTTCGCTGATTACCCGAAGCCCACCCGGCAGCGTCGTACGGGTGATCACCCCGCCGCCGTGGGCCGGAAGCTTCGCCGTCCGGGCGCGCAGTCGCGGTGGGGCCGGGCGAGCGGCACGGGTGGCCGGCGACGGGCCGACCGACCGGGAACGGCGGGAAGTCATTGGGTGATCCTACGGCCGACGAGTCTCGCGGGATGTCGCGACGAGGGCGATCGGCACGGTGGTGATCGCCGCGGCGAGGCCGAAGGACGCCGCGTAGCTGTGAGCATCGGCGACGGCCCCGGCGCAGAGCGGCCCGGCGAAGCTACCGACGTCGCCGGCCATCTGATACGTCGCGACCACGGTTCCGCCGCGGCCGCCGACGATGTCACCGAGCATTGCCCCAGAGGCGACCGAGAGCGCGGCACCACTGACTCCGAGCAGCGCCATCGCCAGTAGCAGCCCGACGGCGTTGGGCAGCAATGGGAGTGTCGCCAGGCCTACTCCACCCATGGCCAATCCGAAGATGAGCGCCGGCCGGCGCCCTTTGGTGTCGACGTAGCGGCCGAATGGCAGCAGCAGAGACCCGCTGACGACGCTGACGACGAAGAAGCCGATGTAGGTCCAGATGGAACTGAGACCGAGGCGGTCGGCCACGAAGAGCGGCACAAGCGCCGAACGCGTGCCGATAACCGCCCAGTCTTCGGCCAAATTGACGACCAGGGTCGCCCGGTACGCCCGGTCGCGCAGGGCCGTGCCGAGCTTGAGCACCGGGCCGTCCCGCGAGTCAGATTTGGCCGCCAGCGTGCTGGTGCGCAGCGCCCACAGGCCGACCCAGCCGGCGAACACCAGCGTGCCGGCATACAAGAAGAAGGGAGCACGGAGCGACACCGAAGCCACCACCCCCAGCGCCGGGCCGGCTATCGCCCCGAGCAGGAAGCCGCCGCCGAAGACGCCCTGGGCTCGGCCGCGAAGATGCCCGGGGGTGACCCGGATCAGCAGACTGGAGGCGCTGACGCTGAACATGATCGAGCCGACGCCACCGGCACCACGCAGTGCGAGCAATTGCCAGTAGCTCTCGGAGAATCCCGCCATCAGGCTGGAGACGGCCACGACGGCGATTCCGGTGGCTAGCATGATGCGCTCACCGAAGCGGTTCACCAGCCGACCGGTGAACGGCGCTGCGATCAGCCGAGCACCGGCGAAGACGCTGATGACCGCACCCGCCGCGGTTCGGCTTACCCCGAACTGCCGGGCGAAGAGCGGGATCGCCGGTGCCACCACACCGAAGCCGAGCGCCACCAGAAAGGCGACGGCAGCCAGCGCCAGCACCTCACTCGGCAGCCCGGCCAGCGCCACTGGGCGGCGGAAGCGAGGTGTGTGCGGGACGGGTGGGACAGCGGCTAGGTTCGGCCGGAGCGGATCGTCGGGCACTGAAGTCAGCGCGGAAGCCAGGCGTCGGGGGCGTCGACCATCTTGCGCACGTGGGCCGGCAGCTTACCGTTGAGAACCTGCTGCAGGGACGTCTCATCCAGGACTCGGCGCAGGCTGGCCCGGACCGCGACCCACACCTCAGGCAGATGCTCGGCCACACCGGTGTAGCTGGTCTCGTTGGGACGCAGCCCGCGGACCTCGGCCAGCGGCCCGTCAACGGCGCGGATCACGGCACCGAGGGTGATCTCGCTGGCCGGGCGAGCCAACGCGTAGCCGCCCTCCGCCCCCCGTTGACTGCGCACGATGCCGGCCCGACGCAGCTCACCGAGAATCGCCTCGACGAACTTGCGCGGAAGATTCTGCTCGCCGATGATCACGTCGACCTTGACCAGATCGGGCGCCCGCGCAGCTAAACCCAGTAGCGCGCGTACCGCATAGTCAGTCTTCGCCGAGATCTCCACAGATCCATCTTCGCAAACCCTAGCGGAAAATGGGGAATGCCTCGCCCATCAGTTGCTCGAAAGCGTGACGGTCTCCGGTCCGGCGAGCGTCGTCGCATGCGGCGCCTCACGGAGCCAGACTGTCTTGCCGACCTCGAGCCCGAGGGAATCGGACTGCTCCTTGTTCAGCTGAACCCAACTCTCGCCGCCCCCGCACTCGAGCTCCACGCGTACCTGGAATCCGATGCGCTGCAGCCGGGTCACCAACGCGGCGGAGGACCCCGTGCGGTCATCGGCCAGCACCTCGATGTCGTGTGGACGAACCAGCTTCCCGCCCAGCTTCGTTACCGGGCCGAGAAAACTCATCACGAAATCGTTCACGGGGTGGTCGTAGAGCTCATTCGGCGAGCCGACCTGCTCGATGACCCCGTGATTGATCACCACCAACTCGTCCGAGACCTCGAGCGCCTCCTCCTGGTCATGCGTGACGAAGACCGTGGTGACATGAACCTCGTCGTGCAGGCGGCGCAGCCAATCGCGCAACTCCTTACGCACTTGCGCGTCCAGGGCGCCGAACGGCTCGTCGAGGAGCAGCACCTTCGGCTCTACGGCCAACGCCCGGGCCAACGCCATCCGCTGACGCTGACCGCCGGAGAGCTGGGAGGGAAGTCGATCCGCGAACTGGTCCAGGTGCACGAGTTCGAGGAGCTCGTGCACGCGCTTGTTGATTTCGTCCTTGGGGCGCTTTCGGATCTCGAGGCCGAACGCGACATTGCGAGCCACCGTCAGGTGCTTGAAGACGGCATAGTGCTGGAAGACGAAGCCGACGTTGCGCCGCTGCGGCGGCAGGGCGGTGGCGTCGTTGCCCTCGATCTCCACCGTCCCGGAGTCGGGGCTCTCCAGGCCGGCGATGATCCGCAGCAGCGTCGACTTCCCGCCGCCACTCGGCCCGAGAAGCGCCGTGAGCTCGCCCGTTCGAACCGAGAGATTGATATTGTCGAGGGCAACGAAGTCACCGAATCGCTTGTGAATATTGCGAACTTCGATGCTCATGCCGACTCCTGCTTGGGGCTAATGATCGTGATGGCGATGATCGCGACAATGGCGACCGCAACCAGAACAAAGGTGATCGCATATGCCGCGTCGGTCTGCTGCGAGTATTCGTAGAGATTGTCGATCCGCAGGGTGGCGGTCTCGGTACTGCCCTCGATGTTGCCGGAGACGACCAGCACCGCGCCGTACTCGCCCAGCGCGCGGGCCAGGCTCAGCACGACCCCGTATGCGAGGGCCCAGCGGATGGTCGGCAGCGTGATCCGCCGGAAAGTCACGAATGAGCCGGCACCGAGGCACTGGGCAGCCTGCTCCTGCTCTATACCGGCCTCTTCGAGTACCGGCACGACCTCTCGCACGACGAGCGGTAGGGAGACGAAGACGGTGGCCAGCACCATGCCCGGGATCGCGCCTATGATGCTGAAGTTTGCGTCACTCAACGGCGTTGCGAACCATCCGTTCGGGCCGTAGACGAGGATCAGCGCCAATCCGACCACAATCGGGGAGATCGCGATGGGCAGGTCGATGAATGCCGATAGCAGTCGACGGCCGGGGAAGCTGTAGCGCGCCAGCAGCAGCCCGACGCCCACCCCGAAGATGGTGTTCAGGATTACGGCCAGCACGGCGATGATCGCCGTGAGTTTGAAGGCGTGCACGGTCAGCGGATCGGTGAGCGAGCTCAAGACTTCGCTCAGTCCGGGCTTGAAAGTGCGCCATACGACCAGAAGTAGTGGGACCAAGACGAGGATCCCGACATAGCCGACCGCGATGACCCGCAAGACGTTGCGCCCGGCACGGCTCTGACGGCGTGCTCGCGGTGCCGGTGTGGCGGCGCTTTTCACATCGGTCGCCAAATCGGCGTCGACGGTTGCCCTAGCCACGCCGGTTGACCCGCCGTTGCACGATCTCGAGCAGAATCAGTACGACGGCACTGGCCAGCAGCAGCAGCGTGGCAATGGCCGCGGCCTCACGGACGGACTGCGTCGGGTTGTCGGCGTCCTGCAGCTTTCCGTAGATGATGGCCGAGGCGATCTCGGTCTTGAACGGCAGGTTGCTCGAGATGAGCACGATCGAGCCGTACTCACCGAGCGCGCGGGCGAATGACAGCGACGTACCGGCCAGAATCGCCGGCAGGATCGACGGCAGGACGACGCGTCGGAAGACGGTGAAGGGACCCGCACCGAGCGATGCCGCCGCCTCCTCCACATCCTGATCCATATCGATCAGGACGGGCTGAACGGTCCGCACCGTGAAGGGAAGCGTGACGAACAGCAGGGCGACGAATATTCCGACCCGGGTGCCGACTAGGTGCACGCCGATCGGGCTGTCACCGCCGTAGAGCGTGAGCATGACCAGGCCGGCGACGATCGTCGGTAGCGCGAACGGCACATCAATGACCACGGCGACCACCCGCTGGCCCGGGAAGGAGTCACGCACCAGCACCCAGGCGATCAGCGTTCCCATCACGGCATTGACCACCGCGACTCCCAGCGAGAGGCCAACGGTAAGCCGAAAGGCACTGAGCACCTCGGGGCTCGTGATCGCATCCCAGAAGCCCTGCCAGCCGTCACTGAAACCCTTTCCCACGACGGCGGCGAGCGGCAGCAGCACGACCAGACTCAGCCAGAGTACGGCGATGCCAAGCCCGAGGCCCGACCCCAGCCGCAGTCGACTGCTCTCCGTGGAGTGGGATTTCCGACGCCAACGACGCGGCGCAGCAGAGGGCTGCACCGCGTCAGTGGCTTCTATCGTGTTGAGCGCCATCCTCAACGAAATCTATCAAGCGGGTAGAGCACGGTCAGCCGGTCTTCTCGATCTGGGTTACCAGTCCGTCGGTACCGAAGAACTTGGCGTTGACCGCCGTCCATCCACCGAGGTCGGCGATCGTGACCAGGTGCTTCGGGGTCGGGTACGGGTTCGCCGGGTCGTTGGCGCCCTCAACTGTGCCAACCGGAGTTCCGGTCACGACCGGCCGGAAGCCCTTGCTCGCGAAGATCTTCTGACCGTCGGTGCTGAGCAGGAAGGTCAGGAAGTCCTTGGCCTGGGTCGGGGCTGTCTTGGTGACCGCGGCCGGGTTCTCGATCAGCATCGTCTCGTCGGGAACGATGTAATCGAGCGACTTGCCGGCCTGGCGCGATGCGATCGCCTCGTTCTCGTAGGAGATGAGGACATCGCCGGTTCCGCCGAGGAACTGAGTGGTGGCGACGGCGCCGCTGGAGGCCCGGCTCACGACGTTGCCGAAGAACTTGGTGAGGTAGTCCTTGGCCTGTGCCTCGGTTCCACCGGCAGCCTCGACGTGGGAGTAGGCGGCGAGAATGTTCCACTTCGCCGAACCGGAGGAGGCCGGATCCGGGGTGACGATCTTGACGCCAGGCTTGATGAGGTCATCCCACCCGGTGATGTGCAGCGGGTTGCCCTTGCGGACGGAGATGACGACCACGGAGTCGGAGACGAGGCCCTTGGTCTCACCGGAGTCCCAACCGGCGTCGACGAACTTGGGGACGAGCTTGGTGAGGTCAGGGGTGACCGAGAAGGCGACGTAGTCGGCCTTCACCGTTCCGGCGCTGACGTTCTTGCTCTGGGTACCACTGGCCCCGTAGGAGGTCTTCCAGGTGACGCCCTTACCAGCGGGAGTCTTGCCGAATGCAGCCTGCAGCGCGTCGTAGGCCGGCTTCGGTACCGAGTAGGCGACCAACTTCAGCTCGGTAGAGCCCGAACTATTGGTGGCCGAACTCGACGAACAGGCGGTCGCCCCGAGCGCGACGATGGCGGCTGAGGCGACCAGCGTGGTGAGCTTTCGGTAGCTGCGAAAGCGAGTTCCTGTCATCGAGCACATACCCCTCAAGATTAATTCCATGGAGCCCATGTTGTCCATCGGCATACAAGACAATAGCCGAAATTTCATCCCGGATGAACAATGGGGTGAGCGAGGTTGGTCACGAGGCCCGGCAACGCCGAAGCGCCGGCGGGAAGACTCTCCCACCGGCGCTTCGAAGGTGCTACAGGCGGCTACAACTCAGTTCGGCCGCCCAGCAGCGATGCTGTTCAGGCGTCGACCGTCTCCGGCTCGGCCGAGTTGGCCGTGGCGGCGTCCTCGGAGACCAGCACCAGGCTGATCTTGCCGCGGGCATCGATCTCGGCGATCTCGACCTGGATCTTGTCGCCGACGTTGACGACATCCTCGACCTTGCCGATGCGCTTGCCGTTGCCCAATTTGCTGATGTGGATCAGGCCGTCCTTGCCCGGAAGCAGGGAGACGAAGGCACCGAAGGCGGCCGTCTTGACGACGGTGCCGAGGAAGCGCTCGCCGACCTTCGGCATCTGCGGGTTGGCGATCGCGTTGATGCGGTCGACCGCCGACTGGGCCGAGAGGCCGTCGGAGGCACCCACGTAGATGGTGCCGTCGTCCTCGATCGTGATGGAGGCGCCGGTCTCGTCCTGAATGGCGTTGATCATCTGCCCCTTCGGGCCGATCACCGCGCCGATCTTGTCGACCGGAATCTTGACGACGGTGACCCGCGGAGCAAATGGGCTCATCTCGTCCGGCTCGTCGATCGCCTCGGCCATGACGTCCAGGATGTGCAGGCGAGCCTCGCGGGCCTGGGTCAGCGCGGCGGCCAGAACGTCGGACGGGATGCCGTCCAGCTTGGTGTCCAACTGCAGCGCGGTCACGAACTGCCGGGTGCCGGCGACCTTGAAGTCCATGTCGCCGAACGCGTCCTCGGCTCCGAGGATGTCGGTCAGGGCGACGTACTCGGTGACCCCGTCGACGGTGTCGGAGACGAGACCCATGGCGATGCCGGCGACCGGCGCCTTCAGCGGCACACCTGCGTTGAGCAGGCCGAGCGTTGAGGCGCAGACCGAACCCATCGAGGTGGAGCCGTTGGAGCCGAGGGCCTCGGAGACCTGGCGGATCGCGTACGGGAACTCGTCGCGGCTCGGCAGAACCGGAATGAGGGCCCGCTCGGCCAGCGCACCGTGGCCGATCTCGCGACGCTTCGGCGAGCCGACCCGGCCCGTCTCACCGGTGCTGTACGGCGGGAAGTTGTAGTTGTGCATGTAACGCTTCGACTTCTCCGGCGACAGCGTGTCAAGCTTCTGCTCGAGGCCGAGCATGTTCAGCGTCGTGACACCCAGGATCTGGGTCTCGCCTCGCTCGAAGAGGGCCGAACCGTGGACACGTGGGACGACCTCGACCTCGGCCGAGAGGGTCCGGATGTCGCTCAGACCACGACCGTCGATGCGAACCTTGTCGCGCAGGATGCGCTGGCGCACCTGCTTCTTGGTCAGCGCGCGGTAGGCGGCGCCGATCTCCTTCTCGCGGCCGACGAACTGCGGACCGACGAGCTCCTTCGCGACGTCCTTGAGGCGATCGAGCTCGGTCTCGCGCTCCTGCTTGTCAGCGATGGTGAGCGCCTGGGCGAGCCCGGTCGCGACCTCGGCCGACACGGCGTCGAGCACGTCGTCCTGGTAGTCCAGGAAGACCGGGAACTCGGCGACCGGCTTGGCCGCAGCCTTCGCCAGTTCGGACTGGGCCCGGCACAGCTCTGCGATGAACTTCTTGCTGGCCTCCAGGCCCTCGGAGACGACCTCTTCGGTCGGGCGGGTGGCCCCACCGTCGATGAGGGCGATCGTGTTCTCGGTTGCCTCGGCCTCGACCATCATGATCGCGACGTCGCCGGAGTCGAGCACACGGCCGGCGACGACCATGTCGAAGGTGGCCTGTTCGAGTTGGCTGTGGTTCGGGAAGCCGACCCACTGACCCTCGATGAGGGCGACGCGGGTGGCGCCGATCGGTCCGCTGAACGGCAGGCCGGAGATCTGCGTCGAGGCCGATGCGGCGTTGATCGCCACGACGTCGTAGAGGTGATCCGGGTTGAGGGCCATGACGGTGATGACGACCTGGACCTCGTTGCGCAGGCCCTTCTTGAAGGTCGGGCGCAGCGGGCGGTCGATGAGACGGCAGGTGAGGATCGCGTCCTCGCTCGGGCGTCCCTCGCGACGGAAGAACGAGCCCGGGATGCGTCCCGCGGCGTACATGCGCTCTTCGACGTCGATCGTCAGGGGGAAGAAGTCGAACTGATCCTTGGGCGTCTTGCCCGCGGTGGTGGCCGACAGCAACATGGTGTCGTCGTCGAGGTACGCGACGACCGAACCCGCGGCCTGACGGGCCAGACGGCCGGTCTCGAAGCGGATGGTGTGGGTACCGAACTTGCCGTTGTCGATGGTGGCAACGGACTCTGTGACGCCGTCGGCGTCGGTGTTGGTCTTGAGCTGTTCGCTCATCTAGACCCCTCTCTTTGTGCCGGGCAGCGATCTGCCCAACAGGTGAGCCGGGGCGGGTGCATTTGCAGTCGTGACGCGCATCGGGTGATGCCGGCTCGCCGGGTAAAGCTACTCAGCGAACCCGGTCTTCGATCGAAGCTCTCGCCTACATCTGTTGAGGCGGCGGGAGCCACTACCGAGGACCGGAATTGTTGTCGGCTGGCGAGCAGTGTCACGGCGATCGCAAAGCAACCGCGTCCGGCAGTGAATATTCATTTTTCATGGTGCGGCGCCGTCGACGCATATCTCGGGCGCGTAAAGCGACGCCTCCGTCGGCGATGCCGGCGGAGGCGTCCAGACAGCTAGCGGCGCAGACCGAGCCGCTCGATGATCGACCGGTAACGGTTGATCTCGGTGTCGTGCAGGTGGTTGAGCAGCCGGCGGCGCTGGCCGACGAGCAGCAGCAGGCCACGACGGGTGTGGTGGTCGTGCTTGTGAGTCTTGAGGTGCTCGGTGAGGTCACTGATGCGACGCGAGAGCAGGGCGATCTGCACTTCAGCCGAACCCGTGTCGCTCTCGTTGGAGCCGTACTCGATTACGATTTGCTTCTTGACGTCGCTGGCGAGAGCCATGACTTCCTTTCTGCGTGACAGACCCCTGGTCGGCCACGATTCGGCTGATGCAGGCACGCCCCGCCGGTCGGAATCACGGCAGGCACGAAACGCGCTCCACATACGAGTGCAACATACTTCACGTCGCACTCACTCCACAGATTACCAGTCGGACGGATCAGTTCGCGCCACAGGCCGTGCAGCTGGCCGGCTCAGGACGGCTCAGCGCTGAGGATTTCCCGGGTCTGCCGCACGTCGGCGTGCATCTGGGTCACTAGTTCCTCGATCGATTCGTACTTCTCCATGCCGCGCAGGTGCTCGACGAATTCGACCCCCAGTTGATCGCCGTAGAGATCTCCTGCGAAATCCAGGACAAATGCCTCTATTCGCCGATTCTGTACCTCAAATGTGGGGTTCGTTCCGACCGAGATGGCCGCCGTTCCCAGTGGCGCGCCGGGAACGGTGCGGCCACGCTCATCCAGGCGCACCACCCGGCCCGCGTAGACCCCGTCGGCCGGTAGCGCCGTATACGGGGCAACCCGAAGATTTGCCGTCGGGAAGCCGAGTTCGCGCCCGCGCTGATCGCCCCGCTCGACGATTCCGTCTACCCGATGCGGCCGGCCGAGGGCACGGGCGGCGGCCCGCACGTCGCCGGCCTCGACACACGAGCGGACGTAGGTGGCGCTGATCGGTCCCTGATCCTCGGTCAGCAGTGCGGCCGCGGCGGTGGTGAAGCCGAAGGTCCGCCCCAGCCCGGCCAGCGTCTCGATGGTGCCGGCCGCTTTGTGTCCGAAGCGGAAGTTCTCACCGACGATGACGCCGGAGGCATGCAGCGACTCGACGAGCGTGTTGTGCACGAATTCGGCCGGCGGCAGCTTGGAGAACTCAAGGGTGAACGGCAGCCCGAAGAAGACGTCGATCCCGAGGTCGGAGACCAGTTCCGCCCGCCGGGCGAGGGTGGTCAGGGCCGGCGGATGCGAGCCTGGGCGAACCACCTCGGAGGGATGGGGAACGAAGGTCATGAGCACGCTCGGGACACCGCGTTCGGCGGCGAGCTTCACGGCCTCACCGATGATCTGTGCGTGGCCACGGTGCACCCCGTCGAATACACCGATGGTCGCCACGCAGCGACCCCAGCCGGTGGGGATTTCAGAGACGCTATGCCAACGCTGCACGCTGCCAGCCTACTGGCGTCGCCCCCGGGCGCCGACATCCGCGCAGTCGACCGGGCCGAAGCGGGCGGCCGATGTCTCAGCCGCGAGCGTTGAAGACGAGGACCGGCTGGGCCCGGCCCTTCATCTCGCGTAGCAGCCCGGAGACGGTGTCGTCGGGCGCGGTGACCGCGTACGTCCCCTCGATGCCTGCCGGCTCGATGGACTGCCCGTAGGTGAGGGTGGTCGCCTGCTGCTCGGTAATCGGACGCACCGGGAAGGCCAGCTCGACCGCCTGCCGCAGCGGTAGCGTCACCGGGTCGGCCAACTCGGCCAACTCAGCCAGCGTCTGGGCATCGTCAAGGGTGAAGGGACCGACCCGGGTGCGCCGCAGCGCGGTGAGGTGGCCGCCGACGCCGAGCGCCCGCCCGAGGTCACGGGCCAGCGCACGGATGTAGGTGCCCGAACTGCACTCGACCTCGACCTGCACGTCGAGCAGATGCCCGGCCGGCCGCGTATAGGAGAGCGCGGTGAAGCGTGACACGGTCACCGGCCGAACAGGCAGTTCGACCGCCTCTCCGTCTCGGACCCGCTTGTAGGCGCGTTCACCGTTGACTTTGATCGCCGACACCGCCGACGGGGCCTGCATGATGTCACCGCGCAATGGTGCGAGCGCTGCCTCGACGTCGACCTCACTGACCCTCGATGCGTCCCCCCGGTCGAGTAGCTCGCCCTGGGCATCGTCGGTGATCGTCGACTCCCCCAGCCGGATGGTGGCCGTGTAGGCCTTGTCGGCGAGCACGAGGTGATGCAGCAACCGGGTTGCCTTCTCGATACCCAGCACCAGCACCCCGGTCGCCATCGGATCGAGAGTTCCTGCGTGGCCGACCCGCCGGGTGTGTGCGAGCTTGCGCATCCGGGCCACGACGTCGTGGGACGTGCAATCGGAATCCTTGTCGACGATGACCAGCCCAGAGGTCGCGTCGCTGTCGCGCTTAGCCATCGATCGACCGATTTCGGTTGCCATTCATGCCGGTTCTCCTGTTCCCGTGATCAGCCAGCGGTCGGTGCGTACCCGAAGCAGCATCCCGACCAGCCGGACCAGGATGAACATGGTCAGGCCGAACCACACTCCACCGATCCCCCAGTTCCAACGCAGCGACGCCAGCGCCAGCGGGGTGAAGAAGCCAACTGCGGCGATCAGCGTCAAGGTCCGCATGAACCCAACGTCTCCGGCACCGATGAGCACGCCGTCGAGCGCGAACACCAGCCCAGCCGCCGGAAGCATACCGACGAACCAGGGCCAGAGCAGATGCACCTGATGCAGCACCGCGGGATCGGTCGTGAAGAGGGCGGGTATGGCGAACCATCCGGCGGCCATCAGCGCGGCGAAGCCGCAGCCGGCGATCAGGCCGTATCGGCCGACCTGCCAGGCCGTTCGCCGGGCCAGGGCTGCGGCCGAAGCGCCGAGCGCCGCCCCCACCAGCGACTGCGCGGCGATGGCGAAGGAGTCCAGTACCAACGCGCTGAATTCCCACAATTGCAGGCCGATCTGATGCGCGGCAATCTGAGCTGTACCCATTCTGGCCGCCACCGCGGCGGCGCTCAGAAAGGCGATCTGAAACCCGATCGATCGCACCAGTAGGTCGCGACCGAGCGCGGTCTGCAGGCGCATCACTCGCCACTCGGGTCTGGTCGAGGCGGCGCTGGAACGGAGCGCGCGGAGGAAGAGCAGCGCCCCGATCACCTGGGCGGTGACGTTTGCGATGGCTGAGCCGCGCAGCCCCAACCCGACCGGATAGACCAGAATCGGGCAGAGAATCGCTGACACGGCGTTGGCGATCAACACGATACGAACCGGTTGCCGTGTCTCCTGCACACCGCGCATCCAGCCGTTTCCGGCCAGCACCAGGAGCACTCCCGGCAGGCCCAACACAGCGATTCGAAACCAGGATTCGGCCGCGTCGGCGACGGCGGCGTCGTGGCGGCTGCCGGCCAGCAGCAGCACCGCCGGATGGGCCAGCAACTCCCCCACCACGACCGCGCCGCAACCGATGATGATCGCCAGCCAGGAAGCCTGGACGCCTTCGTTGACCGCGGCGGCCCGATCCCCGGCTCCGAACCAACGGGCGGCACGGGCGGTGGTGCCGTACTCGACGAACATGCCGAGCAAGAGGGCCAGGCCCATGAGCGCGCCGCCGATCCCCAGCGCCGCCAGTTGCTCACTACCTAGATGCCCGACGACCGAGGTGTCCACGAGAAGGTAGAGCGGCTCGGCGGCGAGGACGACAAACGCCGACGCCGACAGCGACAGCAACCGGCGGGTGGAGACCCCAGTCGCCGCCTCGCTGCCGCTCATAGCGGTCGGTACATGATGAGCAGGTCCACGAAGCCCGCCGCCGGGTGACGAAACCCGCCCGGAATGACACCGACGGTGCTGAAGCCGAGATCGAGGTACAGCGCGATCGCGTGAACATTGGTGGCGGCGACGGCGTTGAACTGCATGCCGTGATAGCCGAGCTCGCAAGCGCGCTCGAGACTATGAGTTACCAGCTGCCGCCCCACTCCGTGGCGGCGGGCCCCGGTCGCCACCATGTACGACCCGTTGGCCACATGCGAGCCTGGCCCCTGCTGGTTCGGTGAGATTCGATAGATCCCCAGCGGCGTCGGCGAACCGCGATCTTCCGCGATCCACACCTCGCCGGAGCCGAGCCAGGCCCGCTCCGCGGACGGGGAGTCGGTCGCCGGGTCGTAGGTATACGTATCACCGGCGGCGACCACGCCCGACCAGATCGGCCAGATCGCCGGCCAGTCAGAGGCCCCTGCGCGCCGCAGCTGAACTGAGCTCATTCTTCGTCGTCGACGACTTCCCGAGGCTTGCGATACGGATCGGCGTCACCGGCATAGCTGGCACCCATCCGCGCCCGGTCCAACTCGGCGTCGGCTTGGGCGGCGACCGTCAGCAGGTCGTCGATGTGTTTGGCCGTCTCCGGAACGGCATCCAGGATGAAGGTCAGGGTGGGGGTGAACCGCACGCCGGTCAGGCGTCCAACCTCGGTACGCATGACGCCCTTGGCCGACTCCAGCGCCATCGCCGACTCCCGCTGAGCATCCTCATCGCCGAACACGGTGTAAAACACGGTGGCATCGTGGAGATCGCCGGTCATTCGGACGTCGGTGATGGTGACCATACCAAGGCGTGGATCCTTGATCTGTGTCTCCACGAAGGTAGCGACGATCTGCTTGATTCGCCCCGCGAGGCGTCGTGCCCGACCCTGGTCAACCATCGTTCTTCCTTTCAGTCCAGATCATCATCGTCGAGAATCCGGTGTCGCGCCTGCAATATTTCCACCTCGGGAAACGAGGCGAGGAGGCGTTCGCAGTTCTCCAGAACCTCTCGCACGTGCGCGTGCTCACCCGCCACCACAGCCACTGACACCTCGGCTCGACGGTGCAGTTCCTGGTCGCCGGTCTCGGCCGCCGCCACATCGAAACGCTTGCGCAGCTGGCTGATGATCGGGCGAAGCACGGAGCGCTTCTCCTTCAGCGAATGAACATCACCGAGTAGCAGATCGAAGGTTAATGTTCCGACTACCACGTGACGCCCTCCTGCTCACGGACGGACCGGCCGTGTCCGTGCCGGCCGCTGGGATGCAACGGCCGGCACGGTTCACAGAGCGATCTGGCTCAGCTGCGCGCCTTCTCCTGTAGTTCGAACGTCTCGATGACGTCTTCGGGCTTGATGTCGTTGAACGACCCAAGACCGATACCGCACTCGAAACCGTCGCGGACTTCGGTCGCGTCGTCCTTGAACCGGCGCAGCGACTCCACCGTGAGGTTGTCGGCCACGACGACGCCGTCACGGATGAGACGCGCCTTGCTGTTGCGTCGGATCGTGCCCGAGCGGACCAACGAACCGGCCACGTTGCCGATCTTCGGCACCCGGAAGACCTCCCGGACCTCGGCCGTGCCGAGCTGCACTTCGTGGTACTCGGGCTTGAGCATGCCCTTGAGCGCAGCCTCGATCTCGTCAATCGCCTGGTAAATGACGGTGTAGTAGCGAATGTCGACGCCCTCACGGTCAGCGAGCTCACCGGCCTTGCCGGCCGGCCGGACGTTGAAGCCGATGATGACGGCATCCGAGGCGATCGCCAGGTTGACGTCGTTCTCGTTGATGGCACCGACGCCGCGACCGATCACCCGCAGTGAGACCTCGTCGGCGGTGTCGCCGATGTCGATCCCGACCAGGGCATCTTCGAGTGCCTCGACGGAACCGGAGACGTCACCCTTGATGATGAGGTTGAGCTGCTGCACCTCACCGGCGGCCAGTGCCTTGTCGAGGTCGTCGAGCGAGACTCGACGACGGGTCGAGGCCAGCTGGGCGTTCCGCTCGCGAGCGGCTCGGCGGTCGGCGATCTGACGGGCGATCCGGTCTTCCTCAACGACGAGGAAGGAGTCACCGGCACCCGGCACGGAGGTCAGACCCAGAACCTGGATCGGACGCGACGGGCCAGCGAAGTCCAGCGTCTCACCGTGCTCGTCGAGCATCGCCCGGACCCGGCCGAAGGCGTCACCGGCGACGACCGAGTCACCCACGCGCAGCGTTCCGCGCTGGACGAGCAGGGTGGCCACCGGGCCACGACCGCGATCCAGGCGGGCCTCGATCACGATGCCCTGAGCATCCTGATCGGGGTTGGCCCGTAGGTCGAGCGACGCATCCGCGGTCAGCAGCACTCCTTCGAGGAGACCGTCGATGTTCAACCCGGCCCGCGCGGAGACGTCGATGAACATGGTGTCGCCGCCATACTCCTCAGCGACCAGACCGTATTCGGTGAGCTGCTGCCGAACCTTCTGCGGGTTCGCGCCTTCCTTGTCGATCTTGTTCACGGCGACCACGATCGGGGCACCAGCGGCCTGCGCGTGGTTGAGCGCTTCGATCGTCTGCGGCATGACACCGTCGTCGGCCGCCACCACCAGCACGACGATGTCAGTGGTGGAGGCACCACGGGCACGCATGGCGGTGAACGCCTCGTGACCCGGGGTGTCGATGAAGGTGATTGCTCGCTCAGTGCCCTCGTGCTCGACGTGCACCTGGTAGGCACCGATGTGCTGGGTAATGCCGCCGGCCTCGTCCTCGATGACGTTGGTCTTGCGAATCGCATCGAGAAGACGCGTCTTTCCATGGTCGACGTGGCCCATCACCGTGACGACCGGCGGCCGGGCGACGATGAGATCGTCCGCACCCTCGTCCTCACCGAAGGTGAGGTCGAAGGACTCGAGAAGCTCACGGTCCTCGTCCTCCGGGCTGACGACCTGGATCACGTAGTTCAACTCGGCGCCGAGCAACTGCAGCGTCTCTTCGTTGACCGACTGGGTAGCGGTCACCATCTCACCGAGGTGGAAGAGGACCGTCACCAGCGCAGCTGGGTTTCCGTCGATCTTCTCGGCAAAATCGGTGAGCGAGGCGCCGCGCGGAAGGCGCAGCACCTCTCCACTGCCACGGGGAACCTGCACGCCGCCCAGCGAGGGCGCCTGCATGTTGTCGAACTCCTGGCGACGCTGCTTCTTGCTCTTGCGCCCACGGGCCGGACGACCACCCTGGCGACCGAACGCGCCGGCGGTACCAGCGCCGCGACCGCGACCACCCGGTCCACCGGGACGTCCACCGCCGCCGCCACCGCCACCGGGGCCGCCACCGGGACCGCCGCGGAAACCGCCGCCACCAGGCGCGCCACCGGGCGCTCCGCCCGGAGCACCGGCACCGCCGCGGTAGTTACCGCCGCCGCCACCGGGACCACCGGAACCGGGACGACCGGCACCAGCCGGACCACCCGGACGACCGGCGCCGGGAGCGCCGGGGCGACCCGGACCACCCGGACCGCCGGGACGCTGACCACCGAAGCCACCCGGACCGGGGGCACCGGCACCGCGGCCGGGCATTGAGCCTGGACTCGGGCGCGGCGGCATCATGCCCGGGTTCGGACGGGGCCCGCCGGAACCGGCGCTGCCGCCGGGACGAGCGGCCGGGCGCGGCGGCATACCGGGCGTGGGCGCGGCGCCGGCCGGGCGCGGCGCAGCTGGACGGGTGCTGGGTGAACTACCCCCCACACCGAAGGGGTTATTGCCGACTCTGGGGCCGGGGCGCGGGCCGGCGGCCGGACGAGCGGAGGGAGCCTCGGCGACCGGAGCCGCCTCGGCGGCGACGGGCGCCGGTGCCGGTGCAGCGGGTGCCTCCGGCGCGGCCGGAGCTGGGGCAGCAGCCTCGAACGCCGGTGCGGGAACGACCGGAGCCGTCTCGACGACGACCGGAGCGGCCGGGGCGGGAGCGGGCGTCGGAGGGGCCGACACCGCGGCCTCGACCGGAGCCGGGGCTGGTGCCGGGACGGCCTTCTTAGCCGGAGCCTTCTTCGCCGGTGCGGCGACAGCGTCCGGGAATGCCTCCCGAACGCGGCGGGCTACAGGTGGCTCGATCGTGGAGGATGCACTCTTGACGAATTCGCCGATCTCGCCGAGCTTGGCGAGAACATCTTTGCTGGTAACTCCGAGCTCTTTTGCGAGCGCGGACACGCGGGTCTTGCCGGTCACTGGACTCCTTTAGTAGGGACCGGACGGCAGAGCCGCGCGATCCCGTTAGATGGGGAACTTACTCATTGCTGGCGCTTCATCGAGTGCCCATAGCTTCGTTGCTCACTTTCGCGAGACGATCTGACGGCCGCCACGAACGTTTGCCGGGCGGGGTGTAGCCGGTGTTGCAAATTCAGTGCTTCTCTGCAGCGGGTACCTCGACAGCGTCATGGCTGATGCTGTCGACGTACTCATTCACAGACCTGCTGTCGATGATTCCGCTCAGGCGCAGGGCCCGACCGAATGCACGACGCCGGTCCGCGAGAGCAACGCACTCCGCGGTGGGGTGCACCCATGCACCTCGTCCGGGGAGACGGTGACGCGGATCGACGACGACGAGCTGGACAGCCGGATTCGCGGCGGAACTCGAGGACGCCAGCCCTGCGACAACGCGTAGCAGACCAGCGGTCTCCGAACGAGAACGACACCCGACGCAGGTTCGGATCGGCTGTGACGTCACGGCGACATCACTGGGATATCCTCCGCGAACCTCGAGCCGAACCGAGCCAATCTGAGCACTACAGCGCGTCAGGGCCACCGACGAGCGGAGGACCGTTGTACAGCTTACTCCTCGCGGTCGGGCGTGTCGTCGCCCTGATCATCGTGCCCACGGTCGCCGGAGCGCGCCGCTGGCGTAGCGGCGGCCTCGGAGTCGCTGTGGATGTCGATTCGAGCGCCGGTCAGACGCGCGGCGAGGCGGGCGTTCTGCCCCTCCCGGCCGATCGCCAGCGACAGTTGATAGTCGGCCACGACCACACGAACCGCCTGAGTGGCCTCGTCGACGATCTCGCTGCTGATGGCGTTCGCCGGTGACAACGCGTTGCCGACGTAGACGGCCGGGTCGGCATTCCAGTCGATGATGTCGATCTTCTCGCCGTGCAACTCGGCGACCACGTTGCGAACCCGCTGCCCCATCGGGCCGATGCAGGCCCCCTTGGCGTTGAGCCCGACCACGTCGGTGCGAACGGAGATTTTGCTGCGGTGACCGGCCTCCCGGGCGACCGCGACGATCTCGACGCTCTCGTCGGCGATCTCCGGCACTTCGAGCGAGAAGAGCTTGCGGACGAGGTTCGGATGCGTGCGGCTGAGCGTGACCTGGGGCCCTCGCATTCCCCGAGTCACCCCTACGACGTAGCACTTGAGTCGGGTGCCGTGGCTGTAGTCCTCGCCCGGAACCTGCTCGGACTGCGGGAGGATCGCCTCCAGCTTTCCGATGTCGACCAGCACCATGCCCTTGGTGGCGGCCTGCGCATCGGCCTGAATGACTCCGGTCACGATGTCACCCTCGCGGCCCGAGAACTCACCGAAGGTCAGATCGTGTTCGGCGTCCCGCAGGCGCTGAATGATGACCTGCCGGGCCGTCGCCGCGGCGACCCGCCCGAAATCGAGCGGCGTGTCGTCGTACTCCTCCTCGATGGAGCCATCCGGGCCGAGATCCTGGGCCCAGACCGTGACGTCACCGCTCTTGCGGTCGATGTCGACCCGGGCATGCGGCATGGAGTGGGGGGTGTGCCGGTAAGCGGTCAGCAGTGCCGTCTCCAGCGCCAGCATGATCGTCTCGAAGGGGATCTCCTTCTCCCGTTCGATGCTGCGCAGAGCGGCGATATCAACGTTGACCATCAGTCTTCCTCAGTTTCGTCGTGCTCTGTTTCGTCGTGCTCTGTTTCGTCGTGTTCTGTCTCGTCGTCGGCCAGGTCGTCGCTGTGCTCTGCACCAATGTCGCTGTGCTCTGCATCAAGATCGTCCGCGTCCGACCCGACGTTGTCCAGATCAGCGGCCGCGCCCCGATTGAATTCGACCTGAACCCGTCCCGGACCGAGATCGCCCCAGCTCAACGAGCGCGTGGAACCGTCACAGAGCAACTCGACTCCCCCGCTCCCGGCGCTGCTTACCCGGCCCACGAGTTCGGTTCCGTCCACCGTCACCTTCACCAGCCGGCCGGCAGCCCGGCGCCAGTGCCGCGGTTCGGTGAGCGGGCGGTCGACGCCGGGCGAGGTCACCTCGAGCACGAACGGCTCGTTGAATTGACCGCCGGCCGATGTGTCGTCGTCCAGGGCGTCGGACAGAAGTCGGCTGACCGAGGCGATCGCGTCCAGATCGATTCCACCGTCGGCATCGACGACGACGCGCACCAGGCTGCGTCGTCCGACGGACTTCACCGTCAGTTCCTCGAGGTCATACCCGGCCTCAGCCACGACGGGAGACAGAACCTCCCGCAGTTGATCGCGAACCTTCGCCGACCGTGCATCGGGTGGGCCAGCCTTCGCTGCTGACATCACAACGCTCCCTCGGGTGTGCAGTTGTACAGGACTAACACCGGCCACCGGCCCAGCACCGGTGACGATTGGCATTGAGCTTATGCGACTCTGCGACACTGTTGAACGAGATGACCGACATTTCCCCGCCGCCGGACCCCGAGAGGTCGGACGCAGCGCCGGTTCTGGAGCCGGGGCCAACGCCTGCCGGGCGGGTCACCCGTCGCTGGATCCTCGGTTCGACCGCGCTGCTGGTAGCCACCGCAGCCGGGGTAGCGGCCGGGCTGCGGCAACCGTTCGGCGGGTCGAATCCCTTTGATCGCCATGTCTCGCTGCCTGCCCCGCCGCCTTCGCTGGTGAGCGCGGCCGCCCGGGAGGCACAGCTGGTCGCCTCGCTTTCAGCGGCCCGAACTGCCTCGCCATCGGACTCCAGGCTGGCCCAGCTGCTGGCCGATCACCGGGCCCATGCGTCGGCGCTGGCCGGCGTACTGGCCCAATACTCGCCGGCCGAGCCCACGCCGAGCGCCGAACCGGCCGTGACCGGTACCGACGACGCGGCACTGCGAGCGCAGGAGGAGGCCGCGCAGTTGGCGGCTGCGCAGGAGTCTGCCGTGCTCGACGGCGAGTCGGCCGCTCTCCTGGCGAGCATCTCGGCCTGCGAGGCGAGCCACGTCGAGATACTTGGCGCCGCGAATGTCTAGCTCGCGAGGCGGCGCCCGATGACCGTGACTGAGAGTCTGCAGTCGCTGCTGGCCGCCGAACACGCCGCTGTCTTCGGCTATCGCCGTCTCGGGCCGCACGTCACCGACTCCTCAGGCCGGGAGCTGGCCCGCAGCTGTGAGGCGGCCCACCGGGCAGTTCGCGACGAGCTGACCGCCGCGTTACTCGCGGCCGGGGAGGTGCCGGTTCGACCGCTGGCCGACTACCCGCTGGCCGAGCCGCTGGCCGGCCCGCTAGCTGCGCCTCAAGCTGCGGTAAGTCTTGAGCAATCCTGCGCCGTAGCAGCCCGTCTGCTGCTGCTGAGCGCCGCGACGCCAACTGCAGCCCCGACAGCGACGCAGTTGAAGCGGCTGCGGGTGACGGCGCAGAGCGAGCTGAGCGACAGTGCGGTACGGGCCACCCGATGGCGGATTCGCTACGAACCCCACCAGGCGACGGTGGCATTCCCCGGCATCGGGTAACGCGTCAGAAGAGAATCGTCGTGAGCGTCGCGACCGCTCGCATACCCAGCCGGTCATAGAGGCGGCGGGCCGGGATATTGAAGTCGTTGACGTACAGGCTCGCGCTCGGGGCCAGCTTCAGCGCGTACTGGACGACACCAGCCATCGCCGCCCCGGAGATGCCGTGCCCGCGCAGGTCAGGCCGTACCCAGACCCCCTGAATCTGACACGTCTCGGCTGAGACCGCGGCGAGTTCGGCTTTGAAGATCACCTGCCGGTTGGCGTCGGTCAGGACCAGCGCCCGTCCGGCCGCGATCAACGAGGCGAGCCGCTCGCGGTAGGCGGCCCGGGTCATATGCAGGAACGGCGACAGTCCGAGCTCTTCAGTAAACATGGCCGCAGCCGCGGGGAGGTAGTTGTCAAGGTCCGCGATGACAGCCGGGCGCAGTGCTGCATCGACGAGTTCCGCGTCCACCGACGTCACGACGAGCAGGGGTTGCTGCTGACGGATCAGGCGCGGGCGCGCCCAAGCAGCGGCGAGGATGCTCCACAGCGGGGTCAGGACCTCACGACGCCCCACGACGGCCGAGCAGATTCGAGGATGTTCGGCCAGATGGTGGGCGAGCGGGGCGATCGCCCGCTCGTCCGTGCCGAACGGCATGAGGTTGCCTCCGTTGAAGCACCCGCCAACCAGCCGGCCCCCGATCTCCACGCCGATCAGAGAGCCGGCGAGCCCGGCGCCGTCGAGGTCGCTGACCTCGCGTAGCCGAGCCCCGACCACCGCGTTCACGATCGGGTCGGCGGCCACGAGTCCCTGGACGTCGTCCAGATCCGAGTTACCCAGCAACCGGACCCGCACCTTTGGCGGAGTGCGGGTCGACACCGAGACGTCGGGTCGGGTGATTGTCACGCCAGCGACACTACCGGCGCTTGTGCCAGATCGCGGCGCGCCGCGATCGACTGGCGAGGCTGATCGACCGGGGATCGGCGGCGGAACGGGTGGAACTGGGTCTAGGAGACGGCGACCGAAGGCGGCCCGGAACCGACGCCGGCCGCGCTCATCTCCTCGGCCATTCGCATCGCTTCTTCGATCAGAGTCTCGACGATCTGCGACTCCGGCACTGTCTTGATGACCTCACCACGGACGAAGATCTGCCCCTTGCCGTTGCCGGAGGCGACGCCCAGATCCGCTTCGCGCGCCTCACCGGGGCCATTCACGACACAGCCCATGACGGCTACCCGCAGCGGAACCTCAATCCCCTCCAGCCCGGCGGTCACCCGCTCGGCCAGTGTGTAAACGTCGACCTGAGCCCGACCACACGATGGACAGGAGACGATCTCCAGACGCCGCTGGCGCAGGTTGAGCGACTCGAGGATGGCCAGGCCAACCTTCACCTCCTCCACCGGCGGAGCCGAGAGCGAGACGCGGATCGTATCGCCGATTCCGCGCGACAACAGCGCACCGAAGGCGACCGACGACTTGATCGTCCCCTGGAACGCCGGTCCGGCCTCTGTGACTCCAAGATGCAGCGGGTAGTCGCAACGTTCGGAGAGCAGTTCGTAGGCCTTGACCATCACGACCGGGTCATTGTGCTTCACCGAGATCTTGAAGTCCCGGAAGTCGTGTTCCTCGAAGAGAGCCGCCTCGTTCAGGGCCGACTCGACGAGCGCCTCGGGCGTCGCTTTTCCGTACTTCGCCAACAGTCGCTTGTCCAACGAACCGGCGTTGACGCCGATACGCAGTGAGGTTCCGGTGGCGGTGGCGGCCCGGGCGATCTCGGCGATCTTGTCGTCGAATGCCTTTATGTTTCCCGGGTTTACCCGCACCGCAGCGCAGCCGGCGTCGATGGCGGCGAAGACGTACTTGGGCTGGAAGTGAATGTCGGCGATCACCGGGATCTGACTGTGCTTGGCAATCTCCGGTAGGGCATCGGCGTCGTCCTGGGAGGGAACGGCCACCCGGACGATGTCGCAGCCAGTGGCGGTGAGCGCCGCGATCTGCTGAAGGGTCGCGTTGACGTCAGAGGTCAGGGTCGTCGTCATCGACTGCACCGAGATCTGCGCGTCACCACCGACGGCCACCGAACCGACCTGGATCTTGCGGGTCTTGCGGCGAGGGGTGAGAACTGGCGGCGGTCCGGCGGGCATTCCAAGAGAAACAGTCACGGGTTCAGTATCCGCCTCCGAATAGGGTGCTGCATTCAGCTGATGGTGACCGGTTTCACGATGTCGGCGTACATGATCAGCAGTGTCACCACGATCAGCACCGACGCCACCGCGTAGACGAACGGCAGCATCGCGGCTGTGTCGACGTAGATGGGCTTGCGCGGAGCGGGCGCGTCGTCGACGAGGAGTGGCGAATCGGGGTCGGCCGCGCGGGCCCGAGCGCGAGCCCGAGCCGCGGCGCGGTCCTGCAGTCGAGCGCGTCCGCGCTTGGCTGCCTCGACCAGGGCACCGGCCACGTGACCACCGTCGAGGGGCAGCAGCGGCAACAGGTTGAAGAAGAAGAGCAGGAGATTGATGCTGGCCAGCAGGCTGATCAGGATGTAGATCTTGTCCTGCACGTCGAACTGGTGACTGGCCGCAACCTCTCCTCCGATTCGCCCGATGCCGACAACACCGACCGCACCCTCGGGGTCGCGCGCCTTACCTTCGAAGACGGTGTCCCACACGCTCTCCACCCGACTGGGGTAGTCACCGATGACACGTACGCCCTGGGCGATCTGGCTGACGACTTGGCCCGGCACTTGGTTAATCGGCGTAGCTGCGTAGTAGTTGTGGATGGTCGGCGACACCCCGATGAAGCCCGCGACCTTCGTCTTGGTGCCGTCGGCGTTGGCGTACTTGACGTTCTCCACCGGCGTGATGGTGACGGTGCGCGATGCCCCGTCCCGGGTGATCGTCATGGAGACCGGCTGGTTGGCCGACCGTTCGATCACGGAGACCGCGTCGGTCCAGGAGGCGACCGCGACACCGTTGATCGCGGTGAGCTGATCACCGGGCTGCAGCACTCCGTAGGCCGGCGAGGTGGGGGCAGTCGTTGGGCAGGTGTCGGAGTTGGCCGCCGCGTCGGTCGCCTTCACCACGCACTGGCTGACACTGCCCACGGTCGTGGTCGCGTCCTGGTGCTTCTGGCCGAGACTGACCGCGAGCAGCAGCGTCAGCACCAGATAGATCACGAAGTTCATGGTCGGGCCGCCGAGCATGACGATGATCTTCTTCCCCGGAGTCAGCCGATAGAACTGACGATCCTCATCTTCGGGGGTGACTTCGTTGCGACTCGTGGCCCGGAAGTCCTCGACCGCGGTCGCCATCCGCTTCGGCCACCGGGAGACCTTGCCGTCGGCCCGCGGCGGGACCATCCCGATCATCCGGATGTAGCCGCCGAGCGGAATGGCCTTGACCCCATACTCCGTATCACCGCGCTTGCGTGACCAGAGGGTAGGGCCGAAGCCGACCATGTACTGGGTGACCTTCACGCCGAACTTCTTGGCCGGCACCATGTGCCCAACCTCGTGCAGCGCAATAGAGCCGAGCAGGCCCAGAGCGAAGATCAACACGCCTAGCGCGTACAGCAAAACGTCACCTTTTCTTGCTCAGAGCAGTCTGCGCTTGACGGCGCGCCCATCTCTGCGCAGCTTCTATCTCCTCGACGGTACCGGGAACCGAGCCGGTGTGCTCGTCGGCCAACCAGCGTAGGAGCACCAACTCGATCAAGGTGACTATGTCAGTGAATCCAATGCGCCCGCTGTGAAATGCCCCTACGAGTTCCTCATTGGCGGCATTGAAGACGGCGGGTGCACAAGCACTGGCCTCACCGGCCAGTCGAGCCAGCTCGATGGCCGGGAAGACCTCGTTGTCCACCGGCTCGAACGTCCAGCTCTGGCGCTGACTCCAGTCGATCGGCCGGCTGGCCCCCGGCACCCGGTCCGGCCAGCCCAGCGCCAACGCGATGGTGAGTCGCATGTCCGGCGGGGAGGCCTGCGCGATGGTGGAGCCGTCGACGAACTCGACCATCGAATGCACGATCGACTGCGGATGCGTGACCACCGAGATCTGCGAGTAGGGCACGTCGAAGAGCAGGTGGGCCTCGATGAGCTCCAGACCCTTGTTGACCAGGGTCGCCGAATTCGTGGTGATCAGCGGCCCCATCGACCAGGTCGGATGGGCCGCCGCCTGCTCCGGCGTCACCGTGGCGAGTTCGGAGCGGCTACGGCCACGGAACGGCCCGCCGCTGGCCGTCAGAATCAATTGCCGCACCTCGGCCCGGGTGCCCGAACGCAGGCATTGGGCAATTGCCGAGTGTTCGGAGTCCACCGGCACCAACTGCCCCTCCTTGGCCCGGGAGGTCACCAACTCCCCGCCGGCCACCAGAGACTCCTTGTTAGCCAGGGCAACCGCCTGGCCGGCGTCCAGCGCAGCCACGGTGGCTCGTAGCCCCTGGTGACCGGCGACCGCGTTGAGGATCACGTCCGCATCGAGGGTGGCCAGTTCGACGATCGTCTCGCCCCCGCTCACCACCTGTGGCCGCGGCGTGTCAACCGGCCAGTCACGCTCGAGGAGAGCAACGAGTTCCTCCCTGGCCTCGGGCCGGCTCACGCCGACCGCGGTCACCCGGTGGGCGATGGCCTGAGCGGCCAGACTTGCGACGTCCGCGCCGCCGGCGGCCACCGCAACCACCTGGAATCGATCGGGCGCGGCGGTCGCCACGTCCAGGGCCTGCGTGCCGATAGAACCGGTCGAGCCGAGAACGACGACGCGTCGAACAGTCATCCCGCCATTGTGGCTGATCACCCCGCGCCCGGCGATGGGGTGGCCGGACGAGGTTGGCCCACTCCCGACCTCGACCGCTGTGGGCGCGATGAGATACTGAGCCAGATAGCGATTTCCAGACGGGAGTATTCAGGTGCCACTCAAGCCAGGTAGCGAACCGGCCAATGTCGGATCACCTGAGGACTACTCGGCCGACCACCCCGCTGAGCACCCCTCCGACTGGGGCTGGCACGGCGAATGGGGTGTGTGGCGTCAGATCGGCGGCTGGATCTCCGCGCTGATCCTGGTTCTCATGACCACCGCCACGCACTACAACGCGGCCGGCGAGATCGCCCTTCTCAGCACGGCAGCGTTGCTGGTTGTGGGTCTCATCTGGGACATCCAGCGCCAGCGCACTGCCTGGCGTCGGTAGGCGCCAGCCGGGAGACCCGGACGGTCAGCGTCGGTAGACCCGGCAGGTCAGGCCGGAATCTCCTGCAGTCGCCAGGGCGACTCGTAGTCCTTGGCCAGCAAGGTCAGGAACGGAACGGCGTCGAACGCCTCCGGGCCGAGCACGCCGACGCCTGACCACAGGCCGCTGCTGATCAACTCGAGCGCGACGATCGGATTCACCGCAGTCTGCCAATTGGCCGCCTGGGCGCCGTACTCCTGCAGTGACCATTCGTTGTCAACCGCGCGGTACAGGTAAGTCGACCGGGGTCGACCGTCCTTACCGGTGCCCCGCACCCAGAGCCCCGAGCAGGTCTTGCCCCGAGCCAGTTTGCCCAGCCCGGCCGGGTCGGGCAGGCAGGCGGCGACCACATCCCGCGGCGAGACGAGCACGCCGTTGACCACCACCGGCTCGCGGCGATCCAATCCGAGCTTGCGCAGCGTGCGTAGCGTGCTGACGAACTCGGCGCCGAGCCCGTACTTGAAGGTCACCCGCTTTGCCTCGACCCAGCGCGGGATGAGCAGGACCTCCTCGTGCTCGACGTTCACGCATTCGATCGGCCCTATGCCTTCAGGAAAATCGAAGATCTCGGCCTCGCTGAAGGGCTCGGTGGTGAACCAGCCGCGATCTCGCTCAAAGACGACGGGAGGGCTCAGGCACTCGTCGATTGCCGTCCACATCCCGTGCACCGGGGCAATGTCGCGTCCATTGATGTTGAGGTTCGCCGCGTCCCGCACTCCTGCCTCGTCGATCTCATCGAAGAGGTGGTCACTGGCGTAGCGGGCGAAGACATCAGCCAGGCCGGCCTCGACCCCCATACCGAGCAGGGCCAGCTGGCCACCCTGCGCCCACTCCTCGGCCAGTGCGAACTGCTCATCGCCCAGTTTGACGCCGGTCTCTCGGTAGGGGTGGACCGGATGCGGTTTGGACGAGGAGATCGCCATGTCAATGTAGAGGGTCCGGCAAGCCAGTGCCGCCCGGAAGGTCGGCATCGTGGACCGCGGATCGGTTACCCCCACTACCGCGTCGATCCGGTGCTCGGAGATGGTCGCTTCGACTGCCCGCTGGTTGGAGGCGTCGACCTGCGCTGCAGAGAAGCGCAGGTCGCGCGTGGACGCGGCCGCAGCCTCAGCCCGGAAGAGGTCGTAGTCGCCGATCACGACGGCCTCAGCAAATGAACGCCGGGCGAGAATCCTCGCTGCGGCGCAGCCGACCCCGCCCGCGCCGAGAAGAAGCACCCGCATGCCTCCATGAAAGCACCAATGTCAATGGATTCCATCGGCGAAACAAAGTTGGAACACGGAAACCCTTGCATCATGTCTGAAAAGCTGCGATAAACGCACAACGGGAGATCTTGCTCGACGAGAACGATGGAGATGCACCGATGACCACCGAAGCAGTACCGCACGACACCGTGTCCTCCGATGACGGGGGCAAAGGACTCAAGACCGGGGCGATCGGGCTCGCCTCCAGCATCGTCATCGGCGTCGCCTCAACGGCGCCGGCCTATAGCTTGGCCGCCACTCTCGGCTACATCGTCATCCTGGTCGGACTGCAGGCGCCGGCGATCGTAGTGCTGGCCTTCGTACCGATCCTCTTCGTCTCCATCGGGTACCAGCAACTGAACAAGCGCGAGCCCGACTGCGGCACCACCTTCACCTGGGCCACCAAAGCCTTCGGCCCCAAGACCGGCTGGATGGGCGGCTGGGGCATCATTGCCGCCGACCTGCTGGTGATGGCCTCGCTGGCCCAGGTAGCCGGGCAGTACGTCTTCCTGCTCTTCGGGGCCGAGGGGATCGGAAGCAACTCAAGCAGTGTCTGGGTGCTCATCGTCGGCCTGCTGTGGATGGCTGTGATGACCTATATCTGCTACCGCGGCATCGAGGTCTCGGCCCGGATCCAGCAGGCGCTGCTCTCCCTCGAGGTTGTCGTGCTGGTGATCTTCGCGGTTACCGCGCTGGTGAAGGTGTACGGCTCGAATCCGCCGGCCACGGCGATCCACCCCGCACTCTCCTGGTTCAACCCCTTCCACGTAGCAAGCGTCAGCACGTTCTTCCAGGGCATCGTGCTCATGCTCTTCATCTACTGGGGCTGGGACTCGGCGGTCTCGGTGAACGAGGAGACCAAGGACCGCGACAAGACTCCGGGGCGCGCCGCGATCATCTCCACCGTGCTGCTGCTGGTCACCTATGTCATCGTGACGCTGGCCGCGCAGTCGTTCGCCGGTGTCGGGGAGAAGGGAATCGGTCTCTCCAACCCGGACAACTCGACCGACATCCTGAGCGTCGTCGGCAACGCGGTCTTCGGAACGACCGGCTTCGGCGCGGTGATGGGGAAGCTGCTTATCCTGCTGGTGCTCACCTCGGCGGCGGCCTCCACCCAGACGACGATCCTGCCGACGGCTCGCACCAGCCTTTCGATGGCCGCCTTCAAGTCGATCCCCGGGCGCTTCGCGCACATCCACCCGAAGTACCTGACGCCGACTCAGTCGACGGTCTGGATGGGCGGCCTCTCGGCCCTCATCTACCTGGCGATGAACTTCTACTCCGACGGAAACCTCATCGCAGATGCGGTCACCGCCATCGGAATGATGATCGCCTTCTACTACGGACTCACCGGCTTCGCCTGCACGTGGTACTACCGCCGCGAGCTCTTCGACGATGCCTACAGCTTCTTCATGAAGGGCCTCATCCCGCTGCTCGGTGGGATCATGCTCTTCGTTGGACTGGTCCTCACCGTCGTCCAGGACTGGAAGCCGGAGAACAGCTATGTAGTCTGGACCACCCCTTGGGGCTGGGTCATCGGGTGGGCCTTCCTACTGGGCGTCGGCACAGTGATCGTCGGGGTGGTCCTGATGCTCATCTGCGCCCGGGTCTACAAGCCGTTCTTCGCGGGGCTGACGCTGAATCGCGATACCCCGATCTTCCTGGCCGAGGGCGAGCCGATCACCGTCGCGCACCTTCTTCCGGACGACCAGACGGACTCCGTGGTGATCGCGTCGGACTTCTCCAACCTGCCGCACGGCGCGGCCGCCATCGACCCGCTCACCGGCGAGGAGCGCCGCAAGGACTAGCGGTCTTGCGGGACCTGCGTCAGCGGCCGTCGAGCAGCGGCTGGCGCCGGTCCCAGGTGGTGCCGTCGGCGGCATCGCGCCGGCGCCGGGCGATGCCGGAGAGCACTTCCAGAACGACCCGATTGGCCAGGAACGAGGTGATCTCAGCATGGTCGTAAGGCGGCGACACCTCAACGACATCGACACCCACCACCGGCAATTCATAGGCGATTCGCCGAACCGAGTCCAGCAATTGACGCGCGGTGAGACCGCCGGGTTCGGGCGTTCCGGTGCCAGGCGCGTGCCCGGGATCGCAGACGTCGATGTCAACGGAGAGGAAGACGCCGTCGCAGTCGTCCGTCGCGATGACGAAGGCCTCGGTGAGGCAATCGTCGAGGCCGCGTGTCGTTATCTCGGTCATCTCATAGGAGCGCATCTGCTGGTCGGCCATCCAGTTCAGCGTCTCCGGCGGTGGCCAGTACCCGCGCAGGCCGATCTGCAGAAAGCGGTCTCCGCGCAGAGCGCCGGACTCGATCAGGCGTCGCATCGGCTGACCGTGCCCAACCAGCGATCCGAAAGTGATGTCACCGGTGTCGGCATGGGCGTCGAAGTGAATCATCGATACGCGCCCCTGGCCCAGATGCTGGGCCACTCCGGCGGCGTCCGGCCAGGCGATCGTGTGGTCGCCACCGAGAATCAACGGGATGGCACCAGTTCGGGATACGGCGTAGACCGCCTCCTGCAGGTCACGCACCGATCGCTCGGCATCGCCGGAGAAGAGTTCTACGTCGCCGGCGTCGTACACCCGCAGATCCTGCAGTGCGTCCACCCGCATCGCCAGCGACGGCCGGGAGCCGTCATGGGGGAGGTAACAAGACTGGCGGATGTACTGCGGCCCGAACCGTGTCCCCGACCGGTGGGACGTGCCCCCGTCGAAGGGGGCGCCGAGGATGACCACATCGGCGTCGGCGAAGGTCTCCGGCTCCGCCCAGTCGCAGCGATCGACGCCGAGAAACGTGATGTCCGGTCCGAATTGCGCGCCATATCGTGCCATCACAGGAACCTACAGGAAGCATGCGCCTCGCAGCGGACCCGAGGCCCACAGACGGTTTTCGTGTTCGTTCAGCGTCCATACGATAGATTCAGCGGAAATTTATGCCTCCGGCAACGAATTCGCTTGCACACCGTCGACAGAACAGGAAGACTCAGGTCATGGCACGTAATCCGGCCCGGACAGAACTCGATGAAGTGAACCGAGCCATCATCGCCCAACTCCAGGAGGATGGGCGGCGGCCGTACGCCAGCATCGGAAAGGCCGTCGGACTCTCCGAGGCAGCGGTGCGGCAGCGCGTCGGCAAGATGGTCGAGTCCGGAGTGATGCAGATCGTGGCGGTCACCGACCCGACCCAGGTCGGCTTCGATCGTCAGGCGATGATCGCGATCACGGCCTCAGGCGACCTCGAGGCGCTGGCCGCGAAGCTGGCCGAGATCCCCGAAGTCGTCTACATCGTCGTGATCGCCGGTGGGTTCGACATTCTGGCCGAGGTCGTCGTAGCCGGCGACGACCACCTGCTGCGACTGGTCAACGGCCAGATTCGCGCCATTCCCGGTGTCACTCGAACCGAGACCTTTCTCTACCTCAAACTCGCAAAACAAACCTATGACTGGGGTGCACGATGACCACTACACCGGAGACCACGACCATGGCCGCTTCGGCCAACATCGACGCGGCGGCGCTGGACGCGAAGGCCCACGACCACCTCTGGATGCACTTCACCCGCCACTCCTCCTATGCCGAGTCGCCCGTACCGACCATCGTGCGCGGCGAAGGTTCTTATATTTACGACATAAACGGGCGTCGCTATCTCGATGGACTCTCCGGTCTCTTCGTCGTGAACGCAGGCCACGGACGTCGCGAACTGGCGGAGGCGGCCTACAAGCAGGCCAGTGAACTCAGCTTCTTCCCGCTCTGGTCCTACGCGCACCCGCCGGCTATCGAACTGGCCGATCGACTCGCTGACTACGCCCCCGGCGACCTGAACAAGGTCTTCTTCACCACCGGGGGCGGCGAAGCGGTGGAGACCGCGTGGAAGCTGGCCAAGCACTACTTCAAACTCATCGGAAAGCCCATGAAACACAAGGTTATCTCGCGCGCCATCGCCTATCACGGCACGCCGCACGGTGCCCTGTCGATCACCGGAATCCCCGAACTGAAGCAGATGTTCGAGCCGCTGGTCCCCGGCGCCCACAAGGTGCCGAACACCAACTTCTACCGGGCACCGGAGTTCGGCGACGACCTCAAGGAGTTCGGCCGCTGGGCAGCCGACGCGATCGAGCAGGCGATTCTCAACGAAGGTCCGGACACGGTGGCCTGCGTCTTCCTCGAACCGGTACAGAACGCCGGTGGCTGCTTCCCGCCGCCGCCCGGGTACTTCCAGCGTGTCCGCGAGATCTGCGACCGCTACGACGTGCTGCTGGTCTCCGATGAGGTGATCTGCTCCTTCGGGCGGCTCGGCCCGATGTTCGCGTGCGACAAGTTCGACTACATCCCGGACATGATCACCTGCGCGAAGGGGATGACCAGCGGCTACTCCCCCATCGGTGCTTGCATCGTCAGTGACCGCATCGCTGAGCCGTTCTGGCAGGGCGACACGATCTTCCCGCATGGCTTCACCTTCGGCGGGCACCCGGTCTCGGCCGCGGTTGCGCTGGCCAACTTCGACATCTTCGAACGTGAGGGGCTCAACCAGCGGGTACTCGACAACGAGCAGGCGTTCCGGGCCACCCTGGAGAAGCTCAACGATCTGCCCATCGTCGGCGACGTCCGCGGCGACGGATACTTCTACGGAATCGAGATGGTCAAGGACAAGCACACCCGTGAGACGTTCAACGACGACGAGGCCGAGCGACTTCTGCGTGGTTTCCTCTCCAAGGCGCTCTTCGAAGCCGGCCTCTACTGCCGGGCCGACGATCGCGGCGACCCGGTGATCCAGCTGGCGCCGCCGCTGATCTGCGGCCAGGGCGAGTTCGACGAGATGGAGCAGATTCTGCGCTCTGTACTCACCGAGGCATGGACGCGGCTGTAGCAAACGCCGAAGAACTACCGTAGATCCCAGAGGCTGTGGAACGACATCGGAGGCGCTATGAAGGTCGGAATTCCCCGCGAGATCAAGAATCACGAGTACCGGGTGGCGATCACGCCGGCCGGGGTGCACGAGCTGGTGACGAACGGCCATCAGGTCATCATCGAGCGCGATGCCGGAGTCGGTTCCTCGATTCCGAACGAGGACTACACGGCGGCCGGGGCGAAACTCCTCGATTCAGCCGATGACATCTGGGCCGACGCCGACCTGGTGCTGAAGGTGAAGGAGCCGATCGCCGAGGAGTATCCCCGCATGCGGCGCGATCAGGTGCTCTTCACCTACCTGCATCTGGCCGCCTCCAAGCCGTGCACCGATGCGCTGCTGGCCGCCGGTACCACGGCCATCGCCTACGAAACCGTGCAATTATCGGATCGTTCGCTGCCGCTGCTGGCCCCGATGTCCGAGGTGGCCGGCCGCCTCGCGCCGCAGGTCGGCTCGTATCACCTGATGCGTCAGGGCGGCGGCCGCGGCGTGCTGATGGGTGGCGTGCCCGGGGTCTACGCCGCTCGCGTCGTCGTCATCGGCGCCGGGGTCTCCGGCCAGAACGCGGCGGCCATCGCGATCGGCATGCAGGCCGAGGTGCTGCTGCTGGACCGCAACGTCGCACGGCTGCGGCAGATGGACGCGATCTACCAGGGCCACTGCCAGACCATCACCTCCAACAGCTACGAGATCGAGAAGGCGGTGCTGGATGCCGACCTGGTGATCGGCGCGGTACTGATCCCCGGGGCAAAGGCGCCGACGCTCATCAGCAACGAGTTGGTGTCGCGGATGAAGCCCGGGTCGGTGCTGGTCGACATCTCCATCGACCAGGGTGGCTGCTTCGAGGACTCACGCCCCACCACCCACGACGACCCGACCTATCAGATCCACAACTCGATCTTCTACTGCGTCGCAAACATGCCGGGCGCGGTCCCGCACACCTCGACCTACGCCCTCACCAATGTGACGCTGCCCTACGCACTTGAGTTGGCCAATCAGGGCTGGCGGGATGCGTTGCGCAGCGACCCGGCGCTCGCCCTGGGGCTCAACACCCACGAGGGCGCGGTCACCAACGAGCCGGTGGCCGCGGCCCAGGGTTACAGCAGCGTCTCCCTCGCCGACGTCCTCGGGTAGTCGATGTCGCTGCGGGATCTCTCGCTCTGGCACGAGACGGTGCCCGGATCGCTGCAGCCACGGGCCGCGCTGGACAGCGACCAGCGCGTGGACGTGGCGATCGTCGGTGCCGGCTACACCGGGCTCTGGACGGCGTACTACCTGCTCGAGAGCGATCCTTCCCTGCGGATCGCCATAGTCGAGTCCGAGATCGCCGGATTCGGCGCATCAGGTCGCAACGGTGGCTGGTGCTCGGCGCTCTACCCCGTCGGTGCCGCGTCGATGGCCCGTGAGCACGGGAAGGCCGCAGCCGTCGCCCAGTTGGCAGCGATGCGGTCAGCCGTCGACGAGGTGGTGCGGGTCGATGCCGTGGAGGGTCTGGACGCCGACGTGACGCGAGGTGGCACCGTCGTGCTGGCCCGCTCGGCCGCCCAGTTGCATCGGGCCCGCGACGAGGTCAGCGAGGCCGCGGACTTCGGCATCGACCTGCAGCTTCTCGACGCCGAAGCCGCCCGCGGCCGGCTGGGGGCCTCGGAGGTGTTGGGCGCGACATTCACCCCCGACTGCGCCGCGCTGCACCCGGCCAAGCTTGCTCGCCGGCTGGCCGAGGTCGTCGAGTCCCGCGGCGCGACGATCTATGAGATGACAGCGGCAACCAGCATCGAACCGGGCGCCGTTCACACCGCACGAGCGACCCTGCGGGCCGACACGGTGATTCGGGCCACCGAGGGATTCACCCCGCGGCTGCCGGGGTACCGTCGCGCCCTCGCCCCGATCTACTCGCTCATGATCGCCACCGAACCGCTTTCGCCGGCCGTCTGGGACGAGCTGGGTCTGCGGCACCGGGAAACCTTCTCCGACTTCCGGAACCTCATCATCTACGGGCAACGCACCGCCGACGATCGGATCGTCTTCGGCGGCCGGGGTGCGCCCTACCACTTCGGGTCGCGAATCGATCCGGCCTTCGACCGCAATGACGCCGTATTCTCCGGCCTGCAGCGGACGCTGGTCGAGCTCTTCCCGGCGCTGAGGCGGACCAAGATCACCCACCGCTGGGGCGGCCCGCTCGGCGTGGCCCGGGACTGGCGGCCGTCGGTTGGTCTGGATAGAACCACGGGCATCGGGTGGGCCGGTGGGTACGTCGGCGATGGGGTCTCGACCACGAATCTGGCCGGGCGCACACTGCGCGACCTCATCCTGGGCCGGGACTCCGAACTGACGGGGCTCAGCTGGGTCGGGCATCGGTCGCCGAACTGGGAGCCGGAACCGTTGCGCTGGCTAGGGGCCAACGCCGGACTGCAGGCAATGACCTGGGCCGACGCGGCCGAGGCCCGGGGTGGCCGGCCGTCTCGGGTTGCCGCCACGGTCAACCGGATCATCGGCCGCTGATGCTCAACCCCGCGGGCGCACGACGAGTTCAGTGACGACTGAGTCAGACGGGGTGGCCAGGATCTGCGCGATCATGACGGCCAGGGTCGCCGGCTGAATGTACTTCTGTGGCTCGTACTCCCCCGCCTCCTGAGCGCGGAGTTCGCGCTGCATCTCGGTGGCAACCCGCCCCGGGTACACGGTGCTCACTCGAAGCGCAGGCTCTTCTGCGCGCAGCGAGTCGGCCAGGCCGCGCAGACCGAACTTGCTGGCCGCGTAGACCGCGCTGTCGGCGCTCGCGTTCAGCCCCTGGCCGGAGTTGATGAGCACGACACTGCCCCGCCCCGCTCGCAGCCCAGGCAGGAGGACCCGGGTGAGCTCGGCCACGGCCGTGACGTTGAGGGTGAAGTGCTGCTCCCACAGCTCGGGCGAAGAGTTGGCCAGGCTGGCCCGCTGGGCTATGCCGGCGCTGTGCACCAGGCCGTCCAGGTGCCCGAGGTAGGGGCAGGCGTCGACGACGGCGGCGAAGCTGGCTGGCCGGCTCAGATCGAGCAGTATTCGCTCGGCGACAGGCAATTCCTTTAGCGCTGCTTCGTCCCGCCCGACGGCGATGATGTCGTGCGCGGGCGACAGCAGCTCCACCAGCGCCCGCCCGATGCCACGGGTGGCACCGGTGATCACATAGCGACCCATCGCGGCGTGACTCTCAGCCCGATGCCGCGAGCTGGCCGCAGGCGCCGTCGATCTCCCGACCCCGGGTGTCGCGGACGGTGACCGAGACTCCGTGCTGCTCGAGGCCACGGACGAACTCCCGCTCGACCGACTTCGGCGATGCGTCCCACTGCGACCCCGGTGTGGGATTGAGCGGGATGAGGTTCACGTGGGCCAGCCGGCCACGCAGCATCTCACCGAGGAGGTCGGCCCGCCAGGCGTGGTCGTTCACATCGCGGATCATCGCGTACTCGATCGAGTACCGGCGTCCGGTGCGGTCCGCGAACCCGTCGGCGGCCTCGAGTACCTCTTCGACGTTCCAGCGGGTGTTCACCGGCACCAGGGTGTTTCGCAATTCGTCGTCCGGCGCGTGCAGGGAGACGGCCAGGGTCACGTTCAATCCTTCGTCGGTGAGCTTGCGGATTGCCGGGACGAGCCCCACGGTGGAGACGGTGATCGAGCGCTGGGCCAGACCGAGTCCGGCCGGCGACGGATCGATGAGCCGGTGCAGCGCCGCCACCACCCGGTTGTAGTTGGCCAGTGGTTCACCCATGCCCATGAAGACGACGTTCGACAGCCGGCCCACCCCGCCGCCGAGCTCCCCGCGAGCCGCCGACCGGGCCGCCGCGGCGACCTGCTCCACGATCTCGCCGGTCGAGAGATTGCGCTTGAGGCCCCCCTGCCCGGTGGCGCAGAACGGACAGGCCATCCCGCACCCAGCCTGGCTGGAGACGCAGACCGTCATCCGCCCCGGGTAACGCATCAGCACACTCTCGACCAGGGTGCCGTCATGCAGCTTCCAGAGGGTCTTGCGAGTCGTTCCGGCATCGGTCTCCAGGTGCCGAACCTCAGTGAGTAGTGATGGCAGCAGCGCCGCGCCAAGTTCGCTGCGGGCGGCGGCCGGCAGGTCGGTCATCTGCGCTGGGTCGTTCTCCAACCGCGCGAAGTAGTGCCGGGAGAGCTGGTCGGCGCGAAACGCCGGATAGCCGAGTTCGGCCGCAGCTTCGCGGCGTTCGGACTCGGAGAGGTCGGCCAAGTGTCGGGGCGGCATGCCGCGTTTGGGGGCGTCGAAGATGAGCGGCAGCGAAGTCATAACGTATCCAGTGTGCCAGGCTCAGCCGCCCAGGATCGCCGTCAACACCAGGTAGGCCACGGCCGCGCACGGAAGCAGCGAATCCAGACGGTCCATCAGCCCGCCGTGGCCGGGAAGCAGACTCCCCATGTCCTTGATCCCGAGGTCGCGTTTGATCAATGATTCACCGAGGTCGCCGAGGGTCGCCGTCACCACCAGAGCGAGCCCGAGGAGCACCCCCTGCCACCAGGCGTGGTGAAAGGTCAAGGAGACGATGAGACCGCCGCAGATCGAGCAGGCCAGCACCGAGCCCGCGAAGCCCTCCCAGGTCTTGCCCTTGGAGACGATCGGAGCCAGCAGGTGCTTGCCGAAGAGCACACCGGCGGCGTAGCCACCGGTGTCGCTACAGACAACGATCGCGATGAACGTGATCACGCGCGCGACCCCGTCGTCGGCCCGGTCGAGCAGAACCGCGAAACTGGCCAGCATCGGCAAGTAGGTGAGGACGAGGATCGAACCGGCGACGTCGCGTTGATAGCCGGCCATGCCGTCGGCCAGCCGCCAGACGACCAGGGCCGCGACGGTGATCAGCAGCGCAACCACCAGCCCGTTGGGGCCACGCTGCCAGGCCGCCGTCTCCATCGCGATCCCGCCCACCAGCACCGGCACCAGGGGAACCCGCACGCCGGATGCCGACAGCGCCTTGACCAGCTCGTAGGCGCCGTAGCTGATCGCCACCATGATCACGATGACGAACGACGGCTTGTAGAGGAAGAGCGAGCCGAGGACCAGGGCGGCCAGGGCTACCGCGACCCCGATCGCGGCCGGCAGGTTGCGTCCGGCGCGCGATTTCGGCGGATCCGGCGGGTAGAGCTCGCGGACGTCGGCGTCGTCGTCGATGACCGCTGCGTGGCGTCCTCGGCGGCTGACGACGGCAGAGTCGACGACGGCCAGCGCGGTCGCGGGCTGGTCGGCGTCGGTGTCGTCGTCTGGCGCCGCGTGTCGATGGCGACCCGAACGGGTGCCGGCGACCCGCGGGACGCGAGTTGTCTCGGGATCAGTCACAGGCCACCGCCTGGGCGCTGACCACAGCGGGGGCTCATCAGATCTCGAGGAGTTCCGCTTCTTTGGCCTTCACGATGTCGTCGATGGACGCCGTGTACTTGCCAGTGGTCTTGTCGAGCTCCCCCTCGGCGCGGTGGGCATCGTCCTCACCGACCTCGCCGTCCTTGGCCAGCTTGTCGAGGGTGTCCTTCGCGTGGCGGCGAACGGCACGAATGGAGACCTTGGCGTCCTCACCCTTGCCCTTGGCGACCTTGACCATCTCGCGGCGCCGCTCCTCAGTGAGCTGCGGGAACACGATCCGGATGAGGGTGCCGTCGTTGCTCGGGTTCACGCCGAGGTCGCTGTCGCGGATGGCCTTCTCGATGGCGGCCAGCGAACTGACGTCGTAGGGCTTGATGATCGCCATGCGCGCCTCGGGGATAGAGACCGACGCCAGTTGCGGGATCGGGGTCATCGCGCCGTAGTACTCGACGTTGATGCGCGAGAAGGCGTTCGGGGTGGCGCGCCCGCTGCGGATTCCACCCATTTCGTCGCGGGCGACGGAGACGGCCTTCTCCATCTTCTCTTCAGCATCAAAGAGTGTCTCGTCGATCACGAAGGTTCCTCCACTAACACATGGGATGGGACGTCGGGCGTGGCAAAGGTGCCGATAGATGGTGTATCACTCACGACTGTGCCGATGCGCTCGCCGCGCACGACGCGGCCGATATTGCCGTCGTCCAGGCTGAAGACGACGATCGGCATCGTGTTCTCGCGGCAGAGACTGAAGGCCGCGGCGTCGGCGACCTGCAGGTCGCGACCGAGGACCTCGTCGTAGCTGATCTCGGAGAACTTCTGCGCCGCCGGGTTCTTGCGGGGATCGCTGTCGTAGATGCCATCGGTGCCGTTCTTGCCCAGCAACAGCACCTCACAGCCGATCTCCAACGCCCGCTGGGCCGCGACCGTATCGGTGGAGAAGTACGGAAGGCCCGCGCCGGCGCCGAAGATGACGACGCGTCCCTTCTCCAGGTGCCGGACTGCCCGCAGCGGAATGTACGGCTCGGCTACCTGGCCCATGGTGATCGCGGTCTGCACTCGCGTCGGTACGCCGTCGCGCTCGAGGAAGTCCTGCAGAGCGAGGCAGTTCATGACGGTGCCGAGCATGCCCATGTAGTCGGCGCGCGCGCGGTCCATGCCCAACTGGCTCAGCTCGGCGCCGCGGAAGAAATTGCCACCGCCGACGACGATCGCCACCTGGACCCCGGCCGCCCGGATGGTGGCGACCTGACGCGCGATGCTCGCCAGTACGACGGGATCGACTCCGATTGCTCCGCCGCCGAACACCTCACCGGAGAGTTTGAGCATGACCCGCCCATATACGGCTGGGCTCGGCATCGACTCCGCGCCTGCTGTCTGCTGGACATTCATCAGCGGCTCCCGTCGAGTCTGGTATCGAATGAGTGCGTAGGTGCCACCCGATTCAACGGCCGCCCGGGGCGGCCACTCAATCGAGCGCTCGGGTGAGTATGCCCATGCATACCCACCCGAGCCAAGGTTTTGCTTAGGCGGTGCCAACCTCGAAGTGCGCGAACTTGGTGACCTTCACGCCGGCGTCGGCCAGGAACGCCTCGACCGTCTTCTTGTTGTCCTGGACCGAAGCCTGCTCGAGCAGAACGTTCGCCTTGAAGAAGCCGTTGACGCTGCCCTCGATGATCTTCGGCAGTGCGGCCTCCGGCTTGCCGTCTTCACGGGCCTTGGCCTCGGCGACGCGCTTCTCGGTCTCGATGGTCTCAGCCGAGACCTCGTCGCGGGTGAGGTATGCCGGCCGCATCGCGGCGACCTGCATGCCGGCGCCGCGGGCGGCCTCGGCGTCGTCACCGGTGAACTGAACGAGGACGCCGACCTGCGGCGGAAGGTCAGCGGCCTTCTTGTGCAGGTAGGTGGCGACCTTACCGTCGAGCTTGGCCACTCGCCGCAGCTCGATCTTCTCGCCGATGATCGCGTTGAGCGACTCGATGCTCTCCGAGACGGTGCGGCCGTCGGCCAGCGTCTCATTGAGCAGCGACGCCAGGTCGGTGACATCCGACTTGGCGAACTGGGCGACGATGTCGCCGGCCAGGGTCTGGAACTGCTCGTTCTTGGCGACGAAGTCCGTCTCCGAGGCGAGTTCGATCATCGCACCGTCAGCCGCGGCCACCAGGCCATTGGAGGTGGTGCGCTCGGCGCCACGCTTGGCGGCCTTGGCGCCACCCTTGACTCGCAGCACCTCGACGGCCTTGTCGAAGTCGCCGTCAGCCTCGTCGAGGGCCTTCTTGCAGTCCATCATTCCGGCGCCGGTGGCGTCGCGGAGCTTCTTCACATCTGCGGCGGAGTAGTTCGCCATGTTGTCTATGTCCTCATCTTCGAGAGCGTGTCTGTGGTGGTATCGAGCTCGATCAATCGAGGCTCGCGATGGTCTTGCTTACGGTCAGGAGGTGACGGTCTCGTCGATCGCCTCGGCCACGACGCCGGCGTCCGCGACGCTGGGCTCACCCTGCGGCACGTCGGTGGCGGTGGTGTCGGACTGCTGGGCACCGGCCGGCTGGAGCAGGTCGCGCTCCCACTCGGGCAGCGGCTCACCAGCGGCGACCTCGGGCTTCTCGTCCCGACCGGCGTTCGCGGCGGCCGAGGCGCGGGCCATGAGGCCCTCGGCGACGGCGTCGGCCACTACTCGGGTGAGCAGGCCGGCGCTGCGGATCGCGTCGTCGTTGCCCGGGATCTTGTAGTCGACCTCGTCCGGGTCGCAGTTGGTGTCCAGGATCGCGATGATCGGGATGTTGAGCTTGCGAGCCTCGCCGACGGCGATGTGCTCCTTCTTGGTGTCGACGATCCAGACGGCGCTCGGGACGCGGGTCATCTCGCGGATGCCGCCGAGGGTCTTGGTCAGCTTGGTCATCTCACGGGTGAGGATGAGCTGTTCCTTCTTCGTCGCGGTGCCGGCCCAGCCGTTCTCCTCCATCGCCTCAAGTTCCTTGAGGCGCTGAATCCGCTTGAAGACGGTGGAGAAGTTGGTGAGCATGCCACCCAGCCAGCGCTGGTTGACATACGGCATGCCGACGCGGGTGGCCTGCTCGGCGATGGCTTCCTGCGCCTGGCGCTTGGTGCCGATGAACATCACGCTGCCGCCGTGGGCAACGGTCTCCTTGACGAACTCGTACGCGCGGTCGACATAGCTCAGCGTCTGCTGCAGGTCGATGATGTAGATGCCGTTGCGCTCAGTGAAGATGAAGCGCTTCATCTTCGGGTTCCAGCGGCGGGTCTGGTGACCGAAGTGCACACCGGAATCGAGCATTTCCCTCATTGTTACTACGGGCATGCTGGTATTGCTCCTTGTTTCTCTCGCACGGCAGTGTGCCGTGCGTCCTCGGTTGTCGCGGCCTGACCGGGTGGTCGACCGCCCTGGTGCTCGGCGTCACGGAGAGGGCGGGCCGGTACGCACCCGCAGGCGCGATATGGACCGAGGATCTCGCCGTCAACCTGAGGAAATCGACCTCAGGCGAGCACGCGAAGTCAATCCACTTGCGTGGATTGCTGTTGGCGGTGTCGTGAATGTTCTCGACACCGTCGTTCAGTCTAGCTCGGTCGGGACCAGAACCACGAATCTGCTCATTCGCGAGCATCAACCTGTGGATAACCTGCCCCCAAGCCACACCACGGACCGGCGCTGTACACAGGCCGGCGATCTCGCTGGCGACGGTGCAGCTCGGAGGTCAGGCTCAGTGCCATGTCCAACTTTGAATCACGCTCCGGGCGGGCGCGCCGGTTCCGTCGGGGTGCGCGCTCGGGATCGGTCGCGGTACTGATAGGGGGGTTGCTGACATTGCTGCTGATTCCCGCCGCCGCCTCTACCAGCAGCGCCAGCACGGCTCCAGCTGTGCCGTCAGCACTCTCGTATCGGCTTCCGGTCGGGCCGCCCAGCGCGGTAGTGCGACCGTTCTCAGCACCGACGAGCCGCTATGCGGCCGGCCATCTCGGGGTGGATCTCGCGGCCGACCAGGGCGCGGCGGTCTCTGCCGCCGCCAGCGGCGTCGTGGCCTACGCCGGCCAGGTCGCCGGACGCGGGGTGGTGGTCATCCGCCACCGGGACGGAATCCGCACCGAGTACGAGCCGGTTCGACCGTCGGTTTCGGTGGGTCACGCCGTGGTAGCCGGGCAGCAGATCGGGATTGTCCAGGGCGTACATGCCGGCTGCCCGGTGCAGGGTTGTCTGCACTGGGGCGCTCGACGGGGTGAGGTTTATCTGAATCCGCTACGGCTGCTGATGCGGCTTGGCCCGGTACGGCTGCTCCCGGGAGCGTGAGGTGGGCGTCCGGGACTCAGGCCCGCGGGTGCGCCTGGGTGTAGGTCGCACGCAGTCTCTCCACCGAGACGTGCGTGTAAATCTGGGTGGTGGCCAGGCTCGCGTGCCCGAGCAGTTCCTGCACCGCACGCAGGTCCGCCCCGCCATCGAGTAAATGTGTCGCCGCCGTATGTCGCAGGCCGTGCGGTCCGAGGTCCGGTGCGCCGGTGACTCTGTTCAGTCGAGCGTGCACGACGCTTCGCACCGTCCGCGGATCGATCCGTCCGCCCCGGACGCCGAGAAGCAGCGCAGCACCACTGGCCGGGCCGCTCAGGCTGCCCCGAGCTGCGGGTAGCCACGCGCGCAGTGCTCGCTCAGCGGCCACCCCATAGGGAACGGTTCGCTCCTTCGAGCCCTTGCCGAGAACTCGGAGCACTCGGCGGGATTGGTCGAGGTCATCGACGTCCAGTCCGACCAGCTCGCCGACCCGGATCCCAGTGGCGTAGAGCAGTTCCACGATGAGGCGGTCCCGGATAGCGATCGGCGACTGGTCAACGGCATCCAGTTCCATCAGCTCCTGCGCCTCGGCCGCCGCCAGCACCGGTGGGAGCGAGCGGTGAGGTCGCGGGCTGACCAGTAACTGTCCGGGGTCATGATCGCTGCGCCCGACCTTCATGCACCACGCGGTGAAGGTGCGGGCCGAGGCGACCCGTCGAGCGATCGTGGTTCGGGAGACCCCTTCTCCGCTGAGCTTGGCCAACCAGCCGCGTAGGGATCTCAGCTCGATATCGGCCACCGACCGGCCGCCCAGCTTGGCGACGTGGTCACAGAGGCTCGTCGCATCACCGAGGTAGGCCCGCACGGTGTGCGGAGATCGGTTGCGCTCGAGCAGCAGATGACTTCGGAACTCGCCCAGGGCCGAACGCATCTCACCCGGTAGCGCGTCAGCGAGTTGGCCGAAGCTGACTCGTTCGGTGCGTCGGGCTGCCATGAGGCCACGGTGCTCGCCACCGCTGCGCCGGTCAAGACGCCACGCCCGGCGATCCGGCGGAGGGTGGTCGGGGCGGTCCTCATTCTCCAGCGGGTCTTGGCCGGGATGGCTTCGATCTGCGGGGCGCACGCTGCAGTACCCAGCCGCTCTCGGTCGAGTCGACCAATCCGGCATTGCGCAGCGCCGGAAGTGCTCGGATCACCTCAATTGGCGACACCCCACTCCGGCGGGCCAACTCATCCTCACCCACTCCGCCCCTTGCCGGCAGCCCGTCGAAGACCCGGCGCGCCGTGGCATCAAGGTGATCCAGGGTCCGACGCAGATCGCCCTCCGGCGCATCGTTGCCGGCCGGTTCGGACAACCCTTCGCCACTGGAACCGACGATCGCCAGCACGTCTTCGATGGAGGAGACGAGGATCGCCGGATCCTGCTCACGACGCAGCAGATCGTGGCAGCCGGCCGACATCGCTGAGGTGACGGGTCCGGGCACGGCCAGCACCGGGCGGCCGAGATTCCGACAGTGCTTGGCCGTGTTGAGCGCGCCGGAGCGCCGAGCCGCCTCGACGATGACGGTCGCGGTGCAGAGCGCGGCGATGAGCCGATTTCGACTGAGGAAGCGTTGCCGCTGCGGCGCAGCGCCGGGCGGGCTTTCACTGACCAGCAGGCCGTCGGCTGCCACTCGCGAAAACAGCTCGGCGTTCGCCTGCGGGTAGGGCCGATCCAATCCGGCGGCTGAGACCAGCACCGTAGCGCCCCCAGCGGCCAAGGCGCTGCGGTGCGCTACCGCGTCGATGCCGTAGGCACCGCCGGAGACGATCGTCACGTCATGGCGGGCGAGTCCGTAGCTCAGATCCGTGGTGACGTGCTGACCGTAGGAGGTCATCGCCCGCGACCCGACGACGCCCAGAGCGCGAATCCCGAGCGTGGACAGCGGAGCCTGACCCCGGTACCAGAGGGCGAGCGGCGGGATCGTCTCGCCACCCGGATCTACCTTGGTCAGATCGGGGGTGGTGGTCATCAGTCGGCGCTGCGCGTGCGCGTGCAATGCCGCGAAGGCCAGATGCGGCCACTGCGGTGATTCGGGCGTCGCCAACTGAATCCCCTGCGCGGCGGCGGCCTCCAGATCCTGCTCGGGATCGGCGCTCTGCCTTCTGGCCGCCGTCGCCCGGGCCACGCCGTGGGGCACGTCGCCGCTGCGGATCGCTTCGGCGGCCGCCAGCGGGCCGTACTCGGCGACGAACGCCCAGACCGCCAGATTCGCCGGCTCACTGACCCGGCTCAGGTAGGCCCGAGCCAGCAGTACGTCCTCAGAGCGGTCCCGATCCCCATTCACGCCGCCCATGAATTCACCAACCCGGTCCGTAGATAGATCGCTTCGCTGACGTCTGCGGCGTCCGGCGCGCTGTGACCCTCCAGATCGGCGACCGTCCAAGCCAGCCGCAGCACCCGATCGAAGCCACGGGCACTCAGCTCTCCACGCTCCAAGTACGACTCAGCCGCGGCCAGCACGGACCGGCCGAGGCGCCAACGTTCGGAACGCAGCGCAGTGCCCGGCACCTCGCTGTTGGCGGCGATGCCCAGTGATCGCCACCGTTCGCCGGCCGCACCACGGGCCTGGGCAACACGACGGGCCACGACGGCGCTCGTCTCCCGGACCTCACCGTCGTGCAGCAGGGTGGCGTGCGGGACCGCTTCGACCTGCACCCGCAGGTCGACCCGGTCCAGCAGCGGCCCAGAGATTCGCTGAAGGTAGCGACGCCGGGTGTGCGGCGTGCAAGTACAGTCGCGGTCCCGGGCGCCGCATGGACAGGGATTCGCCGCGAGCACCAGCAGGAAGCGCGCCGGGTAGCTGACCACCCCACCGCTGCGGTGCAGGACGACCCGTCCCGCCTCGAGCGGTTGGCGTAGTGAGTCAAGCGTGCTCGGCGCAAACTGGGGCGCCTCGTCCAGGAAGAGAATTCCGTGATGAGCCAGACTGATCGCGCCCGGGGCCGCCAGGCCTGAGCCGCCCCCCACGAGCGCGGCGACCGAGGCTGAGTGGTGCGGCGACTGCATAGGAGCCCGGCGGACCAGTTGGGCGTCGCGTCCCATCGCGCCGGCGACCGAATGAACGGCACTCACCTCGAGCGCGGCGTCGTCCTCGAGAGGAGGCAGCAGACTGGGTAGTCGCTGGGCGAGCATTGTCTTGCCGGCGCCGGGACTTCCCACCATGTACAGGTGGTGGTTGCCGGCCGCGCTGACCTCTAATGCTCGCTTGGCCGCCGTCTGACCGGCGACGTCAGCCAGGTCGAGTAGGGATTGCGCGCCGGGCGTGGCGGGAGCAGCGATCGCCCGCGGCGGTGGCGGAGCTTGACCGCTGAGCCAACCGATCACCGCGCGCAGGTCCGGCAATCCCCGAACATCGATACCACCGACGAGGGCGGCCTCGGCGGCGTTGGAGGCGGCGACCACGACCCGTCCGATCCCGGCCCGACGGGCGGCCAACACCGAGGGCAGCACACCACGAACCGGGCGCAGTTCACCATCGAGGCCGAGTTCGGCGATCCACGCACAGCCGTCTGGACCGGCGCGGTCGGCCGTGGCGGCCGGCACATGGCTCGCCGTCCCGGCCGCGATCAGGACCGCCACCGCCATTGCCAGGTCGAAGCGCGATCCAATCTTGCGAACGTCGGCCGGTAGCAGGGCCACCGTGATTCGGCGGTCCGGCCAGGCGGCACCGGAGTTCAGCAACGCGGCGCGGATGCGATCGCGGGCCTCGACCACCGCCGCATCGGCCAGCCCGGTGAAGGACATGCCTGGCAGCCCCGGTGAGATGTCGGCCTGGACTTCCACCAATTCGCCGTCAATTCCGCGCAGGGCAACGGCCAAGGTGTGCGCGACCGTCATCTAGAACGCCGCCGTGACGTGGGTGACCTCGGCTGCGCCGCTGCGCGCCCGGAGTACCGCGACTACGTCGAAGCGCAACCCGCGGTGGTACCTCAGCTGCTCCGACTGCCGCTTCTGGTTGAGCCACTGGACGGCGAGGCGACGAATCCGAGCCGCCTTCACCGGCGTGATCGCCTCCAACGGCGTACCGAATCCAACGCCTGATCGCGTCTTTACTTCGCAGAAGACGAGCGTCTCGCCATCGAGTGCAACTATGTCGAGCTCGCCGGCTCGGCAGCGCCAATTCCGCTCAAGGATCTCCAGACCGGACTCCTGGAGGTGACGGGCGGCGACGTCCTCGCCGTACTTACCGATGGCATCCTTGGCTCGCATGACAACGAGCTTCGCCGAGCAAGTGGCTCAGCGGGAGGCCGTCAGTCAGGTTGTGGACAGCGGTGCTGGCTGTGGAAAGTTACTTGAGCCCGAGAGTCTTGGCGAAGGTGGCCGCGATGAGCTGGTACCCCGTCACCGTCGGGTGGATGTTGCGCAGCGTGCACATGTAGGTGAGCGTGCAGATCGTGGCCACGTTCACCGGGACAGCACCGATGCCGGGGAGGGTTGCCTGATCGGTGAAGTCTCCTGAATTGTAGGCCGCGTAGACATTGGCAACCTGGCCACCGAAGACCTGGTATTCAGAGCTCAGCACCAGGTTGAGCAGCTGGGTGAGCAGATCCGACAGGCGGGCCGTGCTCTGCCCGTCGGCTCCGGTGAGCCACGCGGCCAGGAACGGGTTGTAGTAGGTCATGCCGACCAGGTGGGGAGTGAAACCGCCGGCCAGCCGAAGCGACGCGAGGATCTTGGCGGTGTTCGTGCCGACTGCCGACACCCCGTTGAGGGCGCAACTGACGTCCACGCTTCCGCCCGGTGCGCACTTGTCCACGTCATTGGCGCCGATGTCGAGCGTCATGTATTTGACCGCACCCCGGTGGGCCTTCAGGAAGGCCGTCGCGGCTTGAAGCTGCGAGGCGGCACCGGAGTAAGTGCAGACCCCACCGTTGATCATGGTCGCTGAGGTCTCCCCGGAGCATCCGAGCTTCACCAGTTGCAGTGCGCTGTTCTCGGCATGCAACGCTGCGTAGAGCCCGTCGACGTAACCCTGGTCGGTATCGCCCGGTCCCGGCATGTAGCCCTTCGACAACGAGTCACCCAGGGCCAGGTAGTACTGGGCTGGGGCGGTCGACGCCGGCGCCGCGGCCGCGCTGACCGTCGAGGCCACCAAGGTGAAGAGGACTACCGCTGACGCAACCAAGCTCCGACGAATCATGCTTACTCCCCCGTGCCGGGATCACCACGATGTGATCCGCCTCACCGGAGTATGCACCCCGGTCCGGACGGTCGGGAAGAGGTCGTCAGCGAAGAGTTCAGTTCGAAGCCAACCGCCGCGAGCCGTCTACGCGCCGAAGCCGTCCTTCGTATCGGGTAATGCCAGATCGGGCTTGTCGAGCTCTTCGATGTTGACGTCCTTGAACGTCACCACGCGAACCGTCTTCACAAAGCGAGCCGGCCGGTACATGTCCCAGACCCACGCGTCGCGCATCGTGAGCTCGAAATAGACCTCGCCATCGGCACTGCGCGGTTGCAAGTCGACATCGTTGGTGAGGTAGAAGCGTCGCTCCGTCTCCACCACGTAGCTGAACTGCGTGACGATGTCCTTGTACTCGCGATAGAGCTGAAGCTCCATCTCGGTCTCGTAGTTCTCGAGATCCTCAGCGCTCACGCACTCTCCTGCTCGCCGGCGCTGAGCTCTTCAGCTCGGCTGGTTAGGGTTTGCCTGTAGTCATTCTTACGCACCGGCGCCTCGGCGCGCACCCGGGTGTCGGGATCGAGAACCGAACCGGCGGCGCCGCCACCGACGGCCTGTCGCACGTTGATGTAGGAGAAGCGGTGCTGCGGACACGGGCCGAAGCGCCGAAGTGCGGCCGAATGAGCCGAGGTGACGTAGCCCTTGTGCTTGGCGAAGTCGTATTGGGGGAACGATTCGTGCAGTTCCGTCATCATCCGGTCGCGAGTCACTTTGGCCAGGATCGAAGCGGCCGCGATGCAGGCAACCACCGCGTCTCCCTTCCACACCGCGGTAGTCGGGACTCCCACGCCCGGTACCGGGAAGCCGTCGGTGAGCGCGTAGCTCGGCCGCGGATGCAGGCCGGCGATAGCTCGGCGCATGCCGGCGAGGTTGGCCACATGCAGTCCGAACGCGTCGATCTCGGCCGCCGGAATGACGACGACGGAGTATGCGGCGGCTCGACCGACAATCTGGTCGTAGAGGCGCTCACGCGTGGCCGCGGAGAGCACCTTCGAATCGGCCAGACCCTCGACTCGGCCCCGGCGGCCCGGGGCAAGGATGCAGGCGGCGACAACGAGTGGCCCGGCGCAGGCCCCGCGCCCCGCCTCGTCGGCGCCGGCGATCCCGGCGAAACCAGCACGGGAGAGGGCGTCCTCGTAGGCATCGAGGCCTGCGGCGTCGCGCCGCACCAGGACTCGAGGAGTCCGGAACGGAAGCACGTCCGACGCTGCTTGAGCACCGATTCTGCTGGAAAAGGCTGAGGGCATGACCCCGGCTACGTTACCTGGTTGGAGGCTGCCTCGGAGTTGATCCCGGCCAACAGATCCGCGATGTCGGGCGGCAGTAGCCGCTCCTGCGTGGCCGACAGCTCCGCGGCGCTCCACCAGCGGTATCCGATAACGGCCTCGACCTCCGCCGGCGTCGGACTCGCAGCGACCACGGCTGGTGCGGCGTCAAGCGTGACGACGAAGAAGTGATCGACTTGGTCGTAGACGTTCCCGCCACCGGACCAGATTCGGCGGCTCTGGTGCACCGGTGCGAGAGCCGCCACCTCGACCACGATGCCGGTCTCCTCGAACACTTCGCGCGCTGCCGCCTGCTGGAGTGTCTCGTCGGCCTCCACGCCGCCACCGGGGGTGATCCAATGCGTGCGGCGCTCCTGACCGAAGTAGTCGAAGTGCTCATGAATGAGAAGCACCCGCCCAACGGGATCGATCAGCAGGACGCGCGCACCGATCCGAGGTATTGGTGGTGCTGAGTCAGTCATCGGCTGTGGGCTGAAGCAGCCGGGGGCGCCGGCGGCGGCGGCGCAGGCCGGCGATGGGCAGTACTACGGCCGCTCCGGCCAACACCGGAATCGAGCCGTCACCGATGGCGGCGGCCTGCTCGAAGGTGCTCGGGGTGCCGAGGGTTCGCCAGCGTGACGGCGGCCAGGCGATGACGACCGCCTTGCCGATGACGCTGTCGACCGCGACGGTCGAGGTATCCGGATTGCAGATGTGTGTCCCCGGAGCGTCGTTTATGCAGTGATAGCGCGAGTCGGCCGAATCACTGCGATGGTCGCCCATCACCCAGAGCCGCCCCTTCGGAATGGTGATCGGGCCGAAGGTGGCGTTGTCACCGGCCGCGGGGGCACCCGGCTTGCTGCTCGGAGCCGGAACGAGCGGTTCGAAGATGTACGGCTCGTCCAACGATCGCCACGGGCCACTCGCACCGTCGTCGCTGATCTGGACGTTTCCGTTGGCGTCGCAGCATCGGATCGTCTCGCCACCGACAGCGATCACCCGCTTGACGAGATCCTTCTCGTCGGGCGGAACAACTCCGACCAACTGGCCGAACCAGCGCACACCCTTGGCGATCGGATTCTTCGGCGGCGCGACGCCGGCCTCGCTGTCCCAACCGTCCGGTGCACGGAAGACGATGATGTCGCCCGGATGCGGGTCGCGGATGTCATAGACCGGCTTGTTGACCAGAATCCGGTCTCCGGAACAGGTGCTGCAGCCATGCAGCGTCTTCTCCATCGACTCCGAAGGGATGTAGAACGGCTGCACCAGGAACGACTTCACCAGGATGGCGACCGCGATTGCGACGGCGATCAGCGCTGGGAGTTCCCACCACGGCGCCTTCGAGCCCCGCGGACGCAACAGACGCCGCGATTTGATGTTGCTGTACACAGGCTGGGCCGGAGCGGCCCCAGCGGGAGCGTCAGGTTGGTACGCCCAGATCTGGGCGCTCGGCGTCCCTGCCTCTCCCGAACTGTCTTCGGGAGGCTGAAAACCAGGCGAGCCGCCGTCGTCCTTTGAGTGTCGCGCCATACGGCGGAGTGGTCGACCGCTTAGCGGGCGACGATGTCCCGCTTCTCCTTGATCTTCGCGGCCTTGCCACGCAGATCACGCAGGTAGTAGAGCTTCGCGCGACGGACGTCGCCACGGCTGACGATCTCGATCTTCTCGATGACCGGCGTGTGCACCGGGAAGGTGCGCTCGACGCCCACACCGAAGCTGACCTTGCGGACCGTGAAGGTCTCGCGCAGGCCGCCACCCTGGCGGCGAATGACGTGGCCCTGGAAGATCTGAACACGCGAACGCGAGCCTTCGATCACTCGCACGTGCACCTTGAGCATGTCGCCCGGTCGGAAGTCGGGGACGTCCGCGCGCAGCGACTCGGCGTCGAGGATGTCGAGGGTGTTCATCGTGGGATCGCTTCCTTTTCGAAATTCTGGTCAATAGCCGATGGGCGTGGCGATACTTGCGGCGTCCAAATCATCTCGGCGTCACAGGCATGGAGACACACATCGGTACGGTGGGTGGCTGCTGGGTGCACAGTCCGCGCAACCGGCCGGTTACGGCAAGTCGGCACCAGTTCGTGCGAGCAACCCTCTCATGGTGCCACATCTGACAACGATTGCGAAAACGCGTCACTCAGGAGGCCGGCCCGGCGGCGCGGTTCAGCCGCTCGACCGAGTGAGGTCAGAGTAGATCCGGCCGCCGCTGCGCAGTGCGACGCTGGGATTCCGCGGCCCGCCAGCGGGCGATTTCGCCGTGGTTGCCCGAGAGCAGCACCGCGGGCACCTCCATTCCGCGCCAGGTCGCCGGCTTGGTGTAGGCCGGTGCCTCCAGCAGGCCGTCCACGCTGTCGGTGAAGGAGTCCTCACGGGCGGAGAGCACGTTGCCCAGCACTCCGGGCAGCAGCCGGGCGATCGCCTCCACCATGACCAGCACCGCGACCTCGCCCCCGCAGAGCACGTAGTCACCGAGGCTCACCTCGTCCACCGTCATCCGGGATGCGGCGTAGTCGACGACCCGGGCGTCGATCCCCTCGTACCGCCCGCAGGCGAACATCAACCACGGCTCGGCCGCGAGTTCAGCCGCAACGGTGGCGCTGAACCTCCGCCCGGACGGGGACGGAATCACCAAACGGGGTTGGGTGGGGTTCGTCGCCGGAGCAACCTCGTCCAGGGCACGACCCCACGGTTCCGGCTTCATGACCATGCCCGGCCCACCGCCGTAGGGCGTGTCGTCGACGCTGTGGTGGATGTCATCGGTCCACTGACGCAGGTCGTGAATCCGGGCCGCGAGCTGCCCCCGTTCGATCGCCTTCCCGACCAATGACTCGTGCAGCGGCGCGAGGTAATCGGGGAAGATCGTGATGACGTCGAGCGTCAGCTGGGGATGCGGCCGCATGGCCTCTGCGTCCGGGTCGCTCATAGCTCCAGAAGCCCTTCCGGAGGGTCGACGATGACCCGTCCGGCGGCCACATCGACGGTCGGAACGATCTCGGCCACGAACGGAACGAGCACTTCGCGCTCCTCATGGAGCAGCACCAAGTACTCCGAACCGGGGGCGTGCACGACATCCTTGATGGCACCCAGCGCGAGCCCGGCCGGGGTCACCGCCGCCAGACCGATGAGGTCGGTGTCGTAGAAATCATCGGGATCCTCGAGCACGGGGCGAGCCGATGCCGCAATGAGCAGTTCGGTGTCACGTAGCGACTCGGCCTGGGTGCGCCCGTCATAGCCGTCGAATCGGATGACGAAGCGTTTTCCGTGCGCCCGGAATTCGGCCACCGTGAGCGGCCCTCGCTCGCCCGGCTCGGTGCTGAGCACCGAGCCGGGAGCGAAACGTTCTTCGGGCGAGTCCGTCCAAGGCTGGACGTAGACCTCGCCCTTCAGCCCGATAGCCGGGCCGATCTTGCCAACCGCGAGCAGTCGCGGCGGGTTCTGCGGTTCAGTCACAGAGCTGCATCTACCGGCGTCAGTGCCGGTCGACGTCGATCACGTCGACGCGGATGCCCTTGCCACCGACACCATTGACGACCTGTCGCAGCGCCTGGGCGGTACGCCCGCTACGACCGATGACGCGCCCGAGATCGTCCGGGTGAACCCGGACCTCGAGACGCTGGCCCCGGCGATTGTTGACCATGTCGACCTGCACATCGTCCGGGTGATCGACGATCCCCCGGACTAGGTGCTCGAGGGCATCCTCGAGCATCTCAGGCCTGCTCTGCGGGCGATTCAACCTCGGCAGCCGGCGCATCAGCCGGTGCAGTGGTTTCCTCAGCGGCGTCGGCGGTCTCGGCCTTGTCGGCGGTCTCCGCCTTGTCGGCGGTCTCGGCCTTCGCAGCGGCCTTCGTGGCCTTCTTCTTCGGCGTAGTAGCCGGCGCATCGAACTCGCCCGACGTCTCAGCCAGCGCGGCGTTGAAGATCGCCAGCTTGTCCGGCTTCGGCGGCGCGACCAGCATGGGCGCCGGCGCCGGGAGGCCCTTGAACTTCTGCCAGTCACCGGTGACCTTGAAGATCGCGGCGACGGCTTCGGTCGGCTGCGCGCCGACTCCAAGCCAGTACGCGGCGCGCTCTGCGTCGACGCGGATCACGGACGGGTCGTTCTTCGGGTGGTACTCGCCGATCGTCTCGATCGCGCGGCCGTCACGCTTGGTGCGGGCATCGGCGACGACAATTCGGTAGTGGGGCTCGCGCATCTTTCCGCGACGCATGAGCTTGATCTTGGTTGCCACGACTGTTGTTGCTCCAGACTTCATTTTAGGGATTGGGAACACGAACTGTGGGTGGGGACCTCACTGCCGTACTCCCGGATGGACCTGCCTGCGCGGGGAGAGGGTCCGCTGCAGGCCGGTACTCAGCTAGCAATTGTGCCACGTCTCGGCGGTACGGCCGACACCAGCCGTCCGATTCGCCCGTGAACGAGGCGCAGCGACCGATCGCGGGCGCCGATCAGTGCCCCGGTACGCGAGCCGGTTGTCGGAATTGTTTGACATCCGCCCCGTACTGAGAAACGCTCTACGTCGCCGACTGGAAGCGCTCTCACCGCCGTCGGCTGTGCCCTGACCAGATAGACGAGCCGGTCCCGCCGACTCACCGCCCGCCACCCGCCCGCCGACGACCCCAGGAGCTGAAGCCCCCGATGACCGCCACCAATCCCCCAGTCCGCGCCTTTCCGGACGGCTTCGTCTGGGGCTCGGCAACCTCGTCCTACCAGATTGAGGGGTCGGTCGACGTCGACGGGCGCAGTCCGTCCATCTGGGACGTCTTCAGCCACACGCCCGGTCGAGTCGTCGGTGGCGACACCGGCGACGTCGCGGTCGAGCACTACCAGCGCTATCGCGACGACGTCGCGCTGATGTCCGAACTCGGCCTGCGCGGGTACCGGTTCTCCATCGCCTGGTCGCGGGTGCTTCCCGGCGGTACCGGAGCCGTCAACGAAGCCGGGCTGGACTTCTACTCGCGGCTGGTCGATGAACTCCTGGCCCACAACGTCGATCCACTGGTGACGCTGTACCACTGGGACCTGCCGCAGGTGCTGGAGGAGAAGGGCGGCTGGCTCAACCGCGACGTCGCCGGGTACTTTGCCGAGTACGCCGCCGCGGTAGCCGGGCGTCTGGGTGATCGTGTAACCACCTTCACCACGCACAACGAGCCCTGGTGCGCGGCGTACCTCGGATACGCCACCGGAGTGCATGCCCCCGGACACACGAACAATGCCGAATCGCTGGCCGTGGCGCATCACTTGAACCTGGCTCATGGCGAAGCGGTTGGCGCGCTTCGCGACACGCTGCCGGCCACCGGGCAGGTCTCGATCACCCTCAATCTGCAGAACGTCCGTCCGGTCAGCGATTCGGCCGCCGACGTCGCCGCCGCCGCACACGTCGAACGCCTCTCCAACGACATTTTCCTCGACCCGATCCTGCGCGGTCACTACCCCGAGGAGCTGATCCGGGAGACGAGCCACATCACTGACTGGTCCTTCGTCCACGATGGCGACCTGGAGCAGATCAGCCGCCCCATCGACATCCTCGGGGTGAATTACTACAGCCCCGCGCTTGTCGCGGCACCGACCGACGACCTGCGCACCCGGGCTGCGGCCGGCGGGGAGTGGATCAACGACCCGCAGAGCGGTGATCGCCCCTCGCTCTGGCCCGGCACCGACCTGGCCTACGCCCTCCCGCAGGAGGGGCCGTATACGGCCATGGGTTGGCGCGTCGAGGCGGACAGCCTGCGTGAACTGCTGGAGCGCGTGCACGCCGACTACCCCGGCATCCCGCTGATCGTGACCGAGAACGGCGCCGCCTACGACGACCAGGTCGGCAGCGATGGTGTCGTTCACGATGACGACCGAATCGCTTATTTCGACGGTCATATCGGCGCGATCCTCGACGCGGTCACCGCCGGCGTACCGGTGACCGGGTACTTCGCCTGGTCGCTGCTGGACAACTTCGAATGGGCCTGGGGCTACTCCAAGCGCTTCGGCATCGTCCACGTCGATTTCGACACCCAGCAGCGCACCCCGAAGGACTCAGCCCACTGGTACAGCAAGGTGATCGCCGCGAACGGGCTCTCCAGCTAGCAACTCCCGACTCACACCTGATCCAGCTAGGGAGCGATCTCCAGGAGCAGCACCCAATCGGCACCGTCGCGCATGAGGTGGACATCGGTGTTGGGCAACTGGCCCGCCGGCTGCACGTCGCTGTTGAAGCCGATCATCGGTTGACCGTCGAAATCCTGCGCATCGAAGGTCAGCTGCACGTCGGCGCCATTCGGCCCGGGCGGAATGAATCCATAGTGCACGGTGATCGCGCCGCTGAACGGCAGCGCGCCATCCAGCAATCCGACGATGCGCTGACCCGCGGCGATCGGCTGATTCACGGCCAGCCCCTGACCATCGATCCAATTCGCATTGTTCAGATTCACTACAGTCAGGTACGGCGTGAAGGTGGTGCTGTTCTTGATCGAGATGGCCAGATTCATGACTTCGCCGCCAGTGCCGCGACCTTGAGCTGGTCGACCTTCTTCTTGACGGCTTCGATCAACTTGTCGTAGATCGCGTTGGCTGTCGCGTAAGCGGCGTCGGTGAGTGTTTTCTTCACCAGTTGGTCCAGCAGGTCCTCCTCCCGCGCTTTGAACGCGGCCAGCTGGTCCTCATAGAGTTCGATGAGGGTCTGGGTCATCTCCGCCTTCGCTTGCTGGGCCGAGAACCTGACGTCGTAGAGATACAGATACTCGTGGATGTACTCCTTGTCGAAGAACGCCTGGGCCTGGTAGCTGTCGGCCGCGACCGCGGTAAACATCTGCATGCCGTAGCCGAGTGGCTTCGACTGGAGGTTGGTGTTGAAGTTGATCGTCGTCGATGTACCGAAACTGAGAATCACGCTACTCAGCACATCGAAGACCTGCCCGGCGATGTACAACTCCAGATTCGCCATCTCGCCGACCTCCGGTCCGAGGCTGGTGGCAGCCGCGGCAGCGCCGTCCTTCGACACCTTGGCACCGTCCGGTGACTTACCGCCGGCGAAGACCGACTTGGAGATCGCATCGATGATGCCCTGCATGTTCTCTAGGCTGAACTCGGCCTCGTGCATGAAGTCGTAGTTCATTCCCGAAACGAGGTCTTTGGCGTCGGTGTACTTGTTGCCGTCGTAGAACTCGGCAATCTTGTCCTTCAATTTCGCCGCTTCGGCCGCGCTCTTCGTCGCGAGTTCGGTCTGCAATTGCGAGAGATAGGCGCGAAACTCCGTCTCCTTCGCTTCGAGCTGCTTGATGCTCGGTGACATTCCCATCGGATGGCTCCTGTCGATTGATGAGGGTGCGTCGGGTTTGAGGCGTCGTATCCGCAGCCGAACCGGGCGCACTGGACGTAGCCAACTTCACACCTACAGTTACCGCCAGCCATCACCAAAATTGGTGAAGTCAGCGCTGACCGGCAACCAGTCGGGCCAGCCTGCGCGGTGGGCCAGAGCAACCGCGGCTACCTGCGACGTCACTCCGAGCTTGCTGAGCACAGCCTTTATCTGGCTGCGGATCGTGTGCACTGAGTGTTGGGTTCCATCGGCGATCTGGATGGCGGTCAGACCGTTCACCAACGCACGCAGGGTCTGCGTCTCAGACCGGGTCAGCGTTCCCAGGGCCGTCGCCTCACTGAAGCGGGTCCGCAGCAGCGTCGCTGTCGATTCGGCCGACCGTGACGCGGTCGCCTCGCCTAGGCAGACTAAAAGCGCCTGTTCGACCAGTCGGACCAGACCCGAGAACGGAATCGCCTGGTTCAGCACCAACGCCCCGCGCGCGGCGAGGGGAATCAGTAGCGGCAGCGAGCGAACACTCCCGAGGCAGACGAAGCCACGCAGCGTTGAGTAGGCCGAAACTCCCACACCGGTGCGGCCGGTGCTGACCGCGCCGGCGTCGTCCTCGACCAGGAACAGCGCCGGAAGTGCAGTGGGCCGATCGGCGGACCCGCTAGCCGCCGATTCGCTCGGCTGCCAGCCACGAGCGGCCAGCGTCGCCCACAGTGCCACGCCGAGCGAGGAAGTAGCCGGGGCTATGACACTGAGGTGGCGAGACACCGGAGCAGTCGCGGGATCGGCGGGGGCTGGCTGTCCCGCGCCCGGGCCAGCTGTACCCGGACCAGCTGTACCCGGACCACTAGCACCCGGACCGCTAGCACCCGGACGACTGACTGCCGGACGGCCAGCATTCGGACGGCCTGCAGCTCCGCGCGGAGGACCCCGGTCCGCACCCATCTAGAGATGTCTCCGCCCTCAATGTAGATCCAGAGACCCCTATTGAAGCCGAGCGTAATGCGGTTGTCACTTGTAGTAGTCACGTGCTGGGGAGCGCACTACGCCGGGATTGGCGCGCCTCGCAGGACGGTGCGTAGGGGTGCCTGGAGCGCGTCGAGGTGCACCCGAGGGTCGGCCGAGAGCACGAGCAGGTCCGCCGGTGCCGCCTCGACCAGACCCGGCAGGCCGAGCCACTCACGGCCTCGCCAGGATGCCTGCGCGATCACCTCCGGCTGCGGGATACCGGCCTCGACGAGGGAGCGGATCTCGTCACGGATGAGACCGTGCGGCAGCATGCCGCCGGCGTCCGTACCGGTGTAGATCGGCACGCCGGCCTCCCACGCATCACGCACCCGGGGCCGCGACGATGCGAAGAGCGCCCGCATATGAGCGGCGTAGCGGGGAAACTTCGCCTCCCCGTGGGCGGCGATGGACGGGAAGTTGTCGATGTTCACCAGGGTCGGCACGATGGCTATCCCGCGGGCCGCGCACAAGTCGACCAGGTCCGCCGTCAGCCCGGTCGCGTGTTCGATCGAGTCGATTCCGGCGGCGATCAGGCCTGGGAGCGCGTCCTCGCCGAAGACGTGCGCGGCGACCCGTGCCCCGAGTTCATGGGCCCGGCCGATCGCTGCCACCAGCACATCATCGGGCCAAACCGGCGCCAGATCGCCGACCTCACGGTCGATCCAGTCCGCCGCCAGTTTCACCCAACCGTCTCCGGCTGCGGCCTGGATCTCGATCTGCGCGACCAGCGACGGCGGCTCCACCTCGACCCCCAGCCCACGTATGTAGCGGTGCGGTCGAGCGATGTGGCGACCGGCCCTGATCAACCTCGGCAGGTCATCGCGCGATTGGACGCTGCGATTGTCGACCGGCGAACCGGCGTCGCGCATCAACAGCACGCCCGCATCGCGATCGGTGATCGCCTGCGCAGCCTGGTCCTGCGGGTCGTCGAGATGGCCGTTCGGCGCGAGACCGACATGACAGTGGGCGTCGACCAGGCCGGGGATGATCCAGCCACCGGAGGCGATCGTCTCCGACGCCCCGCTGTAGCGCTCGAACGTGAGGCGTCCGTCGATGATCCACGCGTCGCGCTCGATCTCATCAGGGAGGAAGACACCTCGCAGGTGGAGCACCGTCATGCGATCGGCTCCGATGCCGCCGCGGCGCCGGAGTGCTTCGTCGGCCAGGCCTGCGCCAAGGCGGCCCGTGTGTCGGAGAGCAACTGGGGCAGCACCCTGGTGTGCGCCACGATCGGTATGAAATTAGTGTCGCCACCCCATCTCGGCACGACGTGCTGGTGCAGATGGGCCGCGATGCCGGCCCCGGCGACCTCACCCTGGTTCATCCCGACGTTGAACCCGTGCGGGGCGGCCACGCTGCGGATCGTGCGCATCGCGGTCTGGGTCAATTCCGCGATCTCGGCGACCTCGTCGTCTCGAAGCTCGGTGTAGTCGGCCACGTGCCGGTACGGCACCGCCATCAGATGACCCGAGTTGTACGGGTACAGGTTCAAAACCGCGTAGGCCACCTCTCCGCGCGCGACGATCAGTCCGTCGACGTCAGACAATGTCGGGACCCGACAGAACGGGCAGTGGTCACCGGCCGAGGGATGCGCCGGCTTGCCCTCACCTTTGATGTAGGCCATCCGGTGCGGTGTCCACAACCGGCCGAATCCGTCAGCCTCTCCGGCGAACGCCTGCGCCGGCACTATCTCCGGCTCGCCGGCAGCGGCCGCCATTAAAAGAGCGCCGACGTCGGCGACGTGTTGTTCCGAGAGCCGATGAATTCGGCGATCTCCCTCACCGCCTGCTCAACCGGGATCGCGTTTCGCTGCTCGCCATCGCGGTAGCGGAAGGAGACCGCGCCGCTGTCCGCGTCGGTCTCCCCCGCGATCAGCATGAAGGGGACCTTCGACTTCTGGGCAGTGCGGATCTTCTTCTGCATCCGGTCGGCTGAGTCGTCGACCTCGACCCGCACACCGGCGGCGCGGAGCTTGCCGGCAATCTCGTGCAGATACTCGACCTGCGATTCACTGACCGGGATACCGACGACCTGGACCGGCGACAGCCAGGCCGGGAAGGCGCCGGCGTAGTGCTCGGTGAGTACTCCGATGAAGCGCTCGATCGAGCCGAAGAGGGCGCGGTGGATCATCACCGGCTGGTGTCGCTCGCCGTCATTGCCCTGGAATTCAAGCTCGAACCGCTTCGGTAGGTTGAAGTCGAGCTGGATGGTCGACATCTGCCAGGTGCGCCCGATCGCGTCTCGAGCCTGGACTGAGATCTTCGGCCCATAGAAGGCGGCACCACCTGGATCGGGCACCAGCTCCAGGCCCGACGCGGTCGCAACCTCGGCCAGCGTCTGCGTCGCCACCTCCCAATCCTCGTCGGATCCGACGTACTTGACTGGGTCCTTCGTCGAGAGCTCCAAATAAAAGTCGTCCAGGCCGTAGTCGCGGAGCAGGTCGAGGACGAAGCCGAGCAGCGAAGTCAGCTCGTCGCGCATCTGTTCGCGGCTGCAGTAGATGTGGGCGTCGTCCTGAGTCATCCCGCGGACCCGGGTGAGCCCATGGATGACCCCCGACTTCTCATAGCGATAGACAGCACCGAATTCGAAGAGGCGCAGCGGCAGTTCACGGTAGGAACGCCCACGGGAGCGGTAGATCAGGCAGTGCATCGGACAGTTCATCGGCTTCAGGTAGTAGTCCTGACCCGGCTTACGCACCTCACCGTCCGGGCCGTACTCCGCATCCAGATGCATCGGCGGGTACATGCCGTCGGCGTACCACTGCAGATGACCGGATATCTCGTAGAGCGCGCCCTTGGTGATGTGCGGGGTGTTGACGAACTCGTAGCCCGCCTCGACGTGCTTGGCCCGCGAGTAGTCCTCCATCTCCTTGCGCAGCACACCCCCCTTGGGGTGGAAGACCGCGAGGCCGGAACCCAATTCATCGGGGAAGCTGAAGAGATCGAGTTCGGAGCCGAGCTTGCGGTGGTCGCGCTTGGCCGCCTCCTCCAACTGGGCCAGATAGGCCTTCAGATCGTCTCGTGACGCCCAAGCGGTGCCGTAGACCCGCTGCAGCTGGGGGTTCTTCTCGCTGCCCCGCCAGTAAGCGGCCGCCGTGCGCATCAGCTTGAAGGCGGGAATCCGGCGAGTGGTCGGCAGGTGCGGTCCGCGGCACAGATCGGTCCAGACCCGCTCGCCAGACTTGGCGTCCAGGTTGTCGTACATGGTCAGCGCGCCGGCCCCGACCTCGACCGACTCCTCCGCGGCGGCGCCGCCCTTGAGGCCGATGAGCTCGAGCTTGAACGGCTCGTGGGCCAGCTCCGCGCGGGCCTCTTCGTCGCTGATCGGGCGGCGCGAGAAGCGCTGACCCGACTTGATGATCTCGCCCATGCGCTTCTCGATCGCGGCCAGATCCTCGGGGGTGAATGGGCGCTGCGGCATGAAGTCGTAGTAGAAGCCGTTCTCCACCGGCGGCCCGATTCCGAGGGTGGTACCGGGGAAGAGCTGCTGGACGGCTTGGGCCGCCACATGAGCGGCCGAGTGCCGGATCACGGCCAGGCCATCCGGTTCGGCGGCGAAGACCGCCGTCACCTCGACGTCCGTCTCCGGAACCCAGGCCAGGTCATGCAGTTCGCCCTCGCTGTCACGTACGACAACGACCCCGCCCGGTCCGTTCAGGTCGGCGCCGGCCTCCAGCAGCGCGTCGAGCGCGCTGGTTCCCGCGGTGACCTTCACCACAAGGCGGGGCGCAGGTTGAACAGAACTGACGGACACAATGACTCCCTGTAAGCAGACAGCGGCGACGAACGTCGCCAACACCGATCAACATCTCCCTGAATGCTAGTGGTCGCCGTTCGAGGCGTTTCGGATTTACACGTCGGTCACGCCAATCCCCCTAGACTTTTCGGTACGACAAGTAGTAGGAACCGGTGTTAACCTTCTGGCGACCAGTGGTCCTATCGGGGGATGGAACTATTTTGAGTACTTTTCTGCGGCCTATTCGCGCTCGCCAAAAGCAATTTCTCGCGCTGATTCTCGCGCTGGCGCTCGCGGTCGGCGGCCTGCTGGCCTACACCGCGAGCCGGGCCGGTGCCAAAGACATCACCAACGCCATCACCTCGGTCGATGTCAGCCCTAAGAACCCGAAGCCGACCGACACCGTAACGGTCAATCTCACCTGGTCGGTGCCGACTGGTACCGAGGCCGGAGACACCTTCGATCTGGTGATCCCGTCCGTGCTCGGCGACTTCCCCTCCGGATTCGATCTGCGCGACCCAGCCAACAACCTGGTCGCCACGGCCAAGATCGTCGGCCACAAGGTCACCTTCACGCTGACCGACTACGCGGCAACGCATCAGCACGTCACCGGAACCGCCTTCTTCACCAGCCAGGTCACGCCCGGCACCGCGCCCGGACTCACCCACCTGCACTTCACCGGCTCGATCGACAAGACGGTGGACATCACCATCGGCGGAACGTTCGGCCGCGACCGCACCGTCCCGGACAAGTTCGGCTACTTCTACCGCAACGATCAGGGCACCTCGAACCCGACGGACGCCGTGATCTGGGCGATCGAGACGCCCGTCGGGCCCTTCGACACGACCACCATCACCGATAAGGCCAGCACCGGGCAAGCGTTTGACTGCGCCAACGTGCAGGCCCGCCTCGGCGATGCCACCGGCCCCAACGGCGCCTTCAACAACGGCGTGTTGCTGCCACTCGGTACCGATCTGACCTGCTCGACTACGTCGCTGAGCTACACCTACGACACGAAGCCGGTGCCCGCCGGCAAGCTCATCCAGTTGGCGGTTCCGGTGACTCTCACCAACCCCAGACTCACCACGTTCGAGGACACAGCCACCGTCACCACCGACGGCGTCGTCAAGACCGCCGGGGCCAAGCCGGTCATCCGGACCTCGGCCGGCGGCACGGGCAACGGCGACCTCTCGACACCGGGCGTCAAGATCGTCAAGAAGGATGCGGCCGGCAATGACGCTGACACCGCGGCCGACAAGGTGACCCTGCCGACCGGAAGCACCCAACTCGTCTACACCATCACCAACGCTCACCCCGACGGCACGGTCTCCAATGAGGCTCTGGTCAACGTTCACGTCTACGACGAGGTGCAGAGCAACGGCACGGTAAGCGACCTCAGCTGCAACCTTCCGGATGGCACCACGCTGGCCAATCCGGACGCGGCGGCCGGCATCACCTGGCCCGGCCCGTTCGCGATCGGTGACTCGTTCACCTGTACGGCCAACCTCGCCGGTGTGGTTCCGGGCACCGACCACCAGGACACCGGCCACGTCAACGGCGCCGGTGAGTTCTCCGGGGTTCCGGTCTCGGACACGAACCCCTACTTCGCCAGCAACCCGGGCAAGGTGAATGTCGGCGACTACGTCTGGATCGACACCAACCATGATGGGATCCAGGACGCCGACGAGAAGGGCATCCCGAACGTCAAGCTGACGCTCACCGATGCCGATGGGAAGTCGGTGACGGACATCAACGGCGACGCGGTCGGCAGCGCCACCACCGACAGCAACGGCAAGTACGGCTTCGGCGAATTACCTCCGGGGCAGTACATCGTCACGATTGACCAGGCGTCGGTTCCCACCGGCCTCTTCCCGACCGTGGCCGAGGCCGGCAACGATCGGGAGAAGGATTCGAGCACCGGGTCGGCAACCAGCAAGACGCTCGTCGGTGGCCAGCAGGACCTCAGCCTCGACTTCGGATTCTGGACTCCGGCGCCCACGATCCTGATCGTGAAGAAGGACGCCGCCGGCAATGACGCCGACACGGCCGCAACCAAGGTGATCCTGCCCAACGGCAGCACCGATCTCGTCTACACCGTCACCAACACCGGTAACGAGGCGTTGAAGAACATCGTCGTCTCCGACACGGTGGTCAGCAATGGAAGGGTGACCGGCCAGACCTGTGACTTCAGCAAGCTGGGCGGCCCGTCCAGCGGCCTCACCTGGGCCGCCGGCCCGCTGCTTCCTGGAGCGAGCGTTACCTGCACGGCGACCCTCTCCGACGTCGCCCAGGGCGACGACCACCAGGACGTCGGGAACGTCACGGCCGTCGGCGTGGTCTCCGGGCTGCCGGCGGAATCGCACAACCCCTATTTCGCCAGCAACCCGGGCAAGGTCAGCGTCGGTGACTACGTCTGGTTCGACAGCAATCACAACGGGATTCAGGACACCGACGAGCCGGGCATCCCCGGTGTCACGCTGACCCTCACCGACGCCGCTGGGCAGCCGGTGACCGACATCAAAGGCCAGCCGGTCGGGCCGCAGGTCACCGACTCCACGGGCAAGTACCTCTTCAGCGACCTGCCGCCGGGCCAGTACGTCGTCACCATCGACAAGACGTCGCTTCCCACCGGCGATGTGGCGACGCTGGCCGACCAGGGCAGCGATCGAACCGTCGACTCCGATACCGACTCCGCCAAGAGCAGCGTGCTCAGCGGTGGCGAGAACGACCTGTCACTGGACTTCGGCTTCGTCTCGCCGGTATCCGTCGGTGACTACGTGTGGATCGACAAGAATCACAACGGGATTCAGGACGCGGGCGAGAAGGGTCTGCCGGGTGTCACGCTGACCCTGACCGACTCCGCCGGCCAGCCGGTCACCGACCTCACCGGCGCGCCGGTAGCCCCGACCGAGACCGACGCCGACGGCAAGTACGGGTTCAGCAATCTGCCTCCCGGCACTTACACGGTGAGCGTGCTCTCTTCGACGGTGCCCGACGAATACCAGACGACGGTCACCGGCGCGGGGACCCGCGAGACGGATTCCTCCGACGGTAGCGCGACCAGCCTCGCACTGGCCGGCGGCGACAGCGACCTCAGTCTCGACTTCGGATTCTTCCTGACCGAATTCGGTGTGGATGCAGTCGCGCTGACGCCGCCCAGCAGCGGGACCGACGATCTGGCCTTCACTGGAGTGAACTCGGTCGGACCACTGGCCCTCGCGGCCGCGATGCTCGGACTCGGTATCGGGTTCCTGCTCTTCGCGCAGCGGCGCCGCCGTTCGCTCCGGGGCTAACGGCCCAGAGTCGCGGGCGGTTAGCCGTCGCGGGTGGCGGCCGGCGGGCGATGAAGGCAGCGATGCCCTCGCGCCCGCCGGCCGCTGTACCGACGAGGCCTGCCGCGGTACCGACAACTCCGGCCGCAGTACAGCAACGACGAAGGCCCCCGACCGATCCAAACGGATCGGTCGAGGGCCTTCTATGCCTTCTAAGGTGGGCACGGCTGGGTTCGAACCAGCGACTTCTCGCGTGTGAAGCGAGCGCTCTCCCACTGAGCTACGCGCCCTAGGGCCTGATAAGGATACATGCACCGCAGACCCGGGTTGCGCACCATACCCATCGCTGGGATGCCGGCTGCCAATCGTCAGAGTGCCCGCGAAACCCGCCAGGTTCCGTAGATTACGGCGGCCAGGAAGAGAATTCCCAGCAGGCCGATAAGCAGCTGAATGACTCGGGGCTGCCGGAGAATCCAATCCGTCCAGCGCCGCACCTGCTCGCGGGCGAAGGAGAGGAGTCGAGAGGCCCACTCGAACTCGGTGGCCCAGACCCCCAGCCCGAGGAAGATGATGACCCAGCCCGGCCCGGGAAGGGGTAGTAGCACGATGCCGGTGAGGATGATCAGCAGACCGAGGAGGCCGACGCCGATTCTCCAGGCGAGCGCTCCGCCGGGCAACGCACGCACCCCTCGCCGCAGCCGCTTCAACCAGCCGAAGCGCTCATCGGAGCCCGGAGCATCGCCTCTCTCGGTTGCGCTCATGACGCCTGCGCCGCCGAGCGGCTTCGCGCGATTACCCGCGGTCCGACAAGGCGGGCCACCAGATAGAAAGCGAAGCTGATGGTGGAGATCAGCGCGCTCGCTTTGACATCGGTCTGCAGGCTCAGCAACAGCCCGCCGTCGCTGGCGATGAGGGCGAAGACGACCGAGAGCACGGTGACCACACCCGGGCGGGCGCTGAGGCGCTGAGCCGCCGCGGCGGGAGTGATCGCCAGGCTGAGCACAAGCAGTGTGCCGACGATCTGGGCGGCTTCGGTGACCGTGATGGAGAGTGCGAACAGGAAGATCAGGCCGACGACGTTCACCCGTACTCCTCTGGCCTGAGCGACCTGAAAGTCGATAGACGCGAACATCAACGGACGGTAGATCAACGCCGTCACGACCAGTACACCGATGGCGATGACGACCAGCAGAGCGATCTGTCCAGTGCTGACGCCGAAGATCTGACCGAAGAGGATGCTCGTTGCCTCGGTCGCGAAACCCTTGTAGCGGCTGAGCAGGTACACACCCACACCGAGCCCGAAGGCCAGGATCACCCCGATCGTCGAGTCGATCTCGCGTTCCCGGGTGCCGAGCGCGGCGATCGCCGCCGCGACGACCAGGCTTCCGATTAGGGCGCCGAGCACCGGATCGTCGGCGATCAACAAGCCGGCCGCGGCCCCGGTGAAGGAGAGTTCAGCCGTGCCGTGCACGACGAAAGCGGCGCGACGAAGCATCACGAAGGGGCCGATGATGCCGCTGATGACGGCGACCAACGTCGCTGCGATGAGCCCATGCTGGACGAACCCGAGCTGCAGATAATCGAAGATGTTCACCGCAGTCTCCGCTCGCTGCCAATGCCGTCGCCGTTGTAGCCGTCGGAGTGATGGTGGTGATGGTCGGACCCGAGATCGGCGCTGGCCGCCTCTGGGGCGCCGACGACGATGATGCGATCACGGATGCGCAGAACGTCGACCTCGGTCTGGTACAGCGCGCTCAGGCGTTCGCTGGTCATCACCTCGTCCGGAGTGCCGATAGCCCAGCGGCCGCCGACGAAGTAGAGGATGCGATCGACGATCGGCAAAATCGGATTGATCTCGTGGGTCACGAAGAGCACCGAATTCTCCAACTGGTGGCGACGGCGATCGATGAGCGCGGTAACCGCCTGCTGGTGCTGTAGATCGAGGCTGAGCAGCGGCTCGTCACAGAGGAGCACCTTCGGGTCGCCGAGTAGTGACTGAGCTATCCGCAACCGTTGCTGCTCGCCGCCGGAGAGCATCCCCAGCGGCGCGTCGGCGTACCCGGATGCACCGACCTCGTCGATCACCTGATCGATCCGATCGCGATTCTCTCGATTCAGCCGCCCGATCCCCCAGCGATGACCGTCCAGCCCCATCCGCACCAGATCACGACCGCGCAGAGGCACATCCCGATCGAAGGACTTCTGCTGCGGGACATACCCGACCAGGTTGCTCCCCCGCCGCGGGGTACGCCCGCACACCTCGACCCGCCCGGCAGTGAGCCGGTTCAGACCGAGCAGGACCTTGAGCAGGCTGGTCTTACCGGCGCCGTTCGGGCCCAGAACCGCGATGAACTCGCCCGCGGCCACGCTGAGGTCCAACCCCTCCCAGAGGGTGCGGCCACCGAGTTGCAGGGTCGCTGCCTCGAGCCGGACACTCGGGGCCGTCGGAATTCTCGGGCCGGGCCCCGCGCGGAAGCTCTGAGTCTCGGACACCTAGTTGACCTTAGGGCAGCGGGAGTCAGCCACCGAGGGCCTCCAGCAACGCGCGGGCCTGGCTGCCTTGCCACGTCTGAAAGTTCCGGGCGCCCGGGGGCAGCGTCTCCGTAACCGCCAGCACCGGCACCGCGTTCGACTTGGCCAGGGCCCGAAGCCGTTCGGTGGCCGGACTGGTGACCTGCGCGTTGTAGAGCAGCACCTTCACCCGATGGTCGGTCAGCGCGGACTCAAACGACCTCTCATCTCCCGGGGAGGGGTCGTTACCGTCCTCGATCGACTGGGCGAAGGTCGCTGGAACGCCGAGGGTCAGCCCGGCTGCCTCGATGAGATATCCGGGCACACGCTCGGTATAGGCGATCGCCTCGCCCTGGTACTTCGCTTTGATCTGATCGATCACGTCGACCACCTGGCTGCGCTCGGCTGCGGCGAAGCGGGCGAGATTGACCTTGAAGGTGCTCGCCTGCGCCGGCACCAGCTCGGCCAGTTCAGCCTCGATCGCGGTCGCAGCGCGCAAAACATACCCGGGCTGGTACCACAGATGCGGGTTCGGATTCTCCCCCGCCGGCTTGACGACATCCTCGACGTTGACGACGTGCCGAGAACCACTGGGACTCGCCTTCATCAGTTTCTGCATGAAGGAGTCGTAGCCGACACCGTTGGTGATCACTAGCGCTGCCCTCGCAACCGCCGCCGCGTTCTTCGCGCTGCTCTCGTATTCGTGGGGGTCGGTGTTCGGATCACTGAGGATCGAGGTGACCGACACCGCGGTGCCGCCCAGCTGCGAGGTGATGTCGCCCCAGAAATTCTCGGCGGCGACGACCCGAAGCGCACCGCTGCCGGCGCCGCGGTCGCTCGCGTCGGAGCCGCAGGCGGCGAGCAGGAGTGTCATCAGGGTCGCGACGGCAAGGGCGCTGAGGCAACGGAGACCGCGTCGGTCGGTTTGGCTGACACGGTTGGTCTGGCCGGCCCAGCCACGACGCAGCACGTTCTGGGCCGGGCGAGTCATGACAGTGGATTCCATCCTGCGCGGCGACTCGACTCAGTCAATTCACCGCGTATTGAAATTGGGAACGGTTCCCACTATTGATACCACAGTCGATCAGCGAGACGCACGCCTGATGATGGCCGCTCTCAGCGAACGCAACTGCCGCAGGTACCGAACACTTCGACCGTGTGCTCCACGTCGGTGTAGCCGTACCGCTGCGCCACCTCGGCCGACCATCGCTCGAAGGCTCTCGCTTCGATCTCTTCGGCGCGCCCACAATGGCGACACACCAGATGGTGATGGTGCTTCTTCTCGGTCGCATCGCCACAGAACCGATAGGTCGCCTCACCTTCGGGGGTCTGGATGACGTCCACGAGGCCGGAGTCGGCGAAGGCCTGAAGATGACGGTAAACGGTCGATAGACCTACCGAATCGCCCGCCGACCGCAGGGTGGCGTAGACGTCCTGCGCGCTTCGAAAGCCGTCCAGGCCCAGCAGTGCGGCCTTGACGGCGTCGCCCTGACGGGTCTTGCGGTGCTTGGTCTCCGGAGCCACGACCCCCATGCTACTAGGAATCGTTACCAAAAAGCGTTGACTGCCGCGCCGTCGGGCAAGGGCGCAGCGCCGGGCCGGCGAACTCGGCACGAGTCCCCCACCCGGCGCTGCGCGGGCTGATCGAGTCGCTACTAGCGCGGCGGGAGGGCACCGGCGAAGGTGCTTGACTCCTTGGCGAAGCCGAAGTTGGCGACCTTGAATCCGGTCGCCATCGGAGCGCCGTAGATCCCGAACTTCGGGTAGCTGACGGTCGGGGCTCCGGCCGCCGTCCGGTAGAGGGTTCGCATGGTGGTCGGCGTGACCAGTTGGTTGTCATTGCCCCAGAGCGCCACCTGACCCTTGCTGGCGTCGGTACTCCAGTTGACCCCCACCTCGAAGCGCAGCCACTGGCCGGTGATCACCGGGTAGCTCCAGAGCAATCGGTACTGCACCGATGCCGACGAGGCGTCAATCGTGCCTGATGGCGTGGTGTAGTTCCAGAAGTGAAACTGATCGCCCTGCACGGTCATCTGAAAGGAGGGAGCCCAACTAGCGGCAGTGGCGTCATAGTCGACCAACTGAAAGATGACCGTCGAGGAGTTTGTCGGCCAGGACTTGTCGAGAAAGATGCTGAAGCCGTAGTACTTGGTGGTACCGGACGTCTGCTCGGGGGCCCCTGCGAACTCGAGACGACGGTCGGTGGCGGCGGAGGAGAAGCGAGCCGAACACGGCATAGATCCGGCCTTCAGGCCACGATCAACGGTGACAGAACTCTTCGTGTTGGCAACGGTCACGCTTGGATCGCTGCTGACGTACTCCGGATGTGAGTCGGCTAGCCAGGTCGGAACCGAGCAGGCCGTCACATCGAACTGCGATGGTGTTGCGGCATCGGCAGAGACTGCGGAGCCGATGGTGGCGGTCGCCGCTATTCCCAGGGCGGCGACAAAACGAACAATGGACCGGCGATTCGGGATCATACAAACTCCTGCTGTTTCGGCCCCAGCGGCTTGATCGTAGGGGACGAGCCCGAAAATTTCGTGGTGAAGTACGAACTTCATCACCGTTGCGCGTCCGGCGCGGGACGCAGAGTAGCCATCGTCACGCCCTTCCGTCCGGGCAGAATTCAGCTAGACTCTTCACACGATCAACACATCGTCATGGCCGGCCGAGTGACCCAGGTGGGGACCTGAGATCACTCGAAGCTTTGAGTCGGCCAGCGGCGATCACGCAGATTTCGGGGGAAATCATGCTTAACGGGGCTGACTCTTGGCATCGACCAACGCCTATCCGCTCGCGCCGGGAGCCCGTGGTCACCACACGTACTCCGCAGCCCCCACCGATCAGCGTCCAGACCTTCTCGACCGGTGACGTCGAGCCGATCGACGCCGCCGCGGCACTGCGCCAGCGGGCCGAACTCCTTATGCAACTGGCCACCACGCAGACCCAGGCCGCCGCAGTGAAGGCGATCGGCGAAGTCTCCGACCATGCATCCCGCAGCCGCAGCCGCAGCAATGCCCGGCGCCAGATTCGTGGCGCGATTCGCGACAGCGGTGGCGACGCGCATTCGCTCAGCCGCGAGGAGGCCGTCCATCTGGCCGCTGGGCGACTGGTCGCACTAGCCGCCGAACACGCCAAGCGTCGCGGCTAACTCTGCTAGCTAACGTCGCCCGCGGCCAGAGCTTCCGTGCCGTTGTTGATGACTCAGGCGAGATGCGTTAGCTCAGCTGAAATCTCCCACAGACGGCGGGCATCGTCGGCGTTGCGAGCCCGTCGGGACGGCCTCTCCCGCACCGGCCAGCCGGCCACGACGAAGCGGGGCCCGTAGAAGTCACCACCGACTACGTCCGGGTCGGTGACTGCCCTGAGCATCGGCAGCGCTCCCTTCGCCACCGACTGGCTGAAGATCGGGTAGAGGAGCGTCGTCACTCGGTTCGTCACTCCGCTCCCCTCGGTGCCGAGGTCAGTGTGGGACGAGCCGGGGTGCGCCGCCACCGCTATCGTCGTCACCCCCTGCGCCGCCAATCGGCGCTGCAGTTCGCTGGTGAAGAGGATGTTCGCCAACTTGCTCTGGGTGTAGGCGAGCCAGCGATTGTACTTTCGCTTGCGCATGAGGTCGTCGAACCGCATCCGGCCACCTCTATGCCCCATGCTCGCCATGGTCGCCACCCGGGACCCGGCCGTTCGCACGAGGGTCGGCAAAAGATGCTCGGTGAGTGCGAAGTGGCCGAGATGGTTTACGCCGAACTGCATCTCGAATCCCTGAGCGGTGCGGGAGTGGTCCACCGCCATCAACCCCGCATTGTTGATGAGAAGATCCAGACGGTCATGACTAGCCGTAAAACTCTGGGCAAAAGCCGCGACACTCCCCAGATCCGCCAGGTCCAGTTCGGAGACTTCAACGCTCGCCTGCGCAACGTCGCGGCGAAGCTGCTCCGCTGCCCGCCCGGCCTTCGCCACATCGCGGCAGGCCATCACGACGTGGGCCCCATGCTCGGCCAGACGGCTGGAGATCTCCAACCCGAGGCCCGAGTTCGCGCCGGTGACGACGACCACGCGCCCGCTCTGGTCACCGATGTCAGCTGCCGTCCAGTGCCTGGAGCCAGCGGTGGCGCCGGTCATTGCGAGGTGTCCCAGCAGGGTTCCATGCCCGGTACTTTAGAGCACCCATCGCCTCAGCACGCCCGCCCGGCAGCGAGGGCCACCAGGTAGGCCAGCCAGTCGATCAGGGAGGCCTTCGGCCCCGGCACCGGAACACAGGCCTTCTGCACCTGCAGGGATGCCGAGACGCTCGTGCCGTCGGCGGTGGTGGCGGTCACGGTGTGCCGACCGACGGTGGTGGTCCGTGGGATAAGCGCGGTGAGGGTCCCGGCCCCGTGCGCGTCGGTCGTGACCGAGCCGAGCGTGGTCGCGTCGAGGCGGATCGCCAACTTGGTCGCCGATGCCCAGCCGGCCAGCCGCACCGTGACCGACCGCCCGGCCGGCAACGTCGTCGGTGAGAGGGTGACGGTCCCCTTCTGGGTCGGCTTGGCGGTGATGCTGAGCGGGATGGTCACCACCGTGCCGCTCGGGGCGGCGGTCAGAGTGAGGGTCTGCGCCCCCGAGATCGAGTCGGGGATCTTGACGCTCACCGAGGTGGCACCGGCCGAGACCGGAAAACTGCCCAGCGAGGATGCGCCGATCGCGGCGCTGAGTGAGGTGTTGGCCGGGCTGCCGAGGCTCGTCAGATCCAGCTTGCTCACCGCGAAGGTAAGGGTCTCCCCCGCCTTGACGGCGCCCGGCAGTGGCGACACGACCACACCGCGGCGGGCGAAGCTCGGGCTCACCGGGCTGTTCTTACCCAGGTAGTCGATCCAGGCGTCGCGATCGACCAGACCAGTGTCCTGCACATTCGTGGCTGCGGTGAACGCGGTGAAATTGTCCCCACCGGTTGCGAGGAAGGAGAACGTTCCGATGCGGTAGGAGGCATTCGGATCAAGCGGCTTTCCGTCGATTGTCACCGAGGTGATGTGGCTACCCACAGCCGCGGAGGGATCGAGGGTGTAGGTGACATTGTCGGAGAGCCCGAGGTTGAGGAATGGACGCGACGCGCCCGCTGGCTGCCACATCTGCTCCAGCACCTGCTTGAACTGGGCCCCGGTGAGGGAGAGCGTCCACAGATTGTTGACGAAGGGCAGCACCGAGTTCGCCTCGGCGTAGGTGACGGTCCCGTCCGGGGCGTAGAGCAGATCGGCTCGCAGGCCGCCCGGATTCACCACGCCGATCTGGGCCCCACCCCGCTCGGGCGCTGCGAGTTCATCCCGCAGAGCGTTGCCGACCAGGTTTCCGAGCGTCGACTCCGATGCCCGGTCGTCCCGGTCGGTTCCGGTGAAGGCCGTCGTGATGTCCGCCGTCACCTTGCCGATCGGTTGCCCACCGACCACCGCGGCCTGGGCCAGCGCCGCGGTCACGATGCTCTGCACGGCGGCGACCCGTGGATAGGCGGCCACCAGGGTCGCGTCATCGGTATCGGTGCGAGGCACGTTTCGGCTCGCGTAGCCGGTGACCTGTTTCGTCGCACGGTCGATGGTGAGCACGACCTGCCCGACATTCGCTCCGTAGTCACCGGTCTGCAGGATCGGACGCGTCTTGCCGGCCTCGCCCGGGATCGGTGCGTCCCAGGCGTAGACCTTGTGGGTGTGGCCGGTGAAGATCGCGGCGACCTTGGGACTGGTCTGCTGGACGATCTCGGCGAACGCGCCGCCCGCCGCGACCTCCTGGTCGAGGGTGGCTCCGTCCGGAGTGCCCTCGCTGGCTCCCTCGTGGTATTCGGCGATCAGCACGTCCGCCTCACCGTTGGCCGGGTCGCCGTCGGTCAACTCGGCCGCGACCCGGTTCACCGCGACCACCGGATCACCGACATCGATGCCGGTGATACCCCCCGGGCTGACCAGGGACGGCGTCTCCTGCGTGACCGCACCGATCACCCCGACTCTGAGGCCGTTCACCGTGACGATCTGGTACTGCGGCAGGGCGGGCGTGGTGGTCCCCTTCTGGTAGACGTTGGCCCCTAGGTAGGCCCACTTGGCGTTCGGCGGGTCTCCGACGACCCGATTCACCAGGTCGTCGTACCCCTTGTCGAACTCGTGGTTGCCCACAGCCGAGGCATCCAGACCCATCGCGTTGAGCACGTCGATGGTGGGCTGGTCGTTCTGGGATGCCGAGGCGAATAGCGACGCGCCGATGTTGTCACCAGCGGAGAGCAGCAGCGAATTCGCCGATCCTGCGGCGGCCCGAAGCTGCTCGACGGTGCCGGCGAATTTTACGGTGTTGGCATCGATCCGGCCGTGGAAATCGTTGATGTTCAGCAGGTTCAGGCTGGTGGTCGTGGGCGTGGCGACCGGCCGGATCCTGACCACCTGCGGGTCGTGATCGGAGGCTTGGTCGGAGAACTCCGAGTTGACGTGAATGACGCTGTACTGCACCGCGTCGGCCGTTGCACTCAGCGGTTTGGAGACGAAGATGTGATCGAGCACCTGCGAGATTCCGTTGAAGTTATAGGTGTATCGCTCGTTCTCCGGGAGGGTGTTGATCAGGTCGGTGAGGGTCGCCCCGTCATCGGTGAGCGTCTTGATCGGTGCCGAGAACTGGTAGTCGTTGAAGTCGCCGGCCAGCACGACGTTGGCAGACGGGTCGGCGGCCAGAATCTGCTTTACGAAGCCGTTGAGGACCGTCGCCTGCTGCGTCCGCTGGACCTCGGAGATCCGAGCGGGCGGCTGGTAGCGGCCATCTGAGTTCTGATCACCACCCTTGGAGTTGAAGTGGTTGGCGATGACGATCACCTTCTTGCCATCGAAGGTGAACTCACCGGCGAGCGGTTTACGACTGTCCGTCCACGCAGCGTTCGTCGGATCGACCCGGCCCGGGGAGGCTGAGAGTTCGGCCGTGAAATCAGCGCCGGTCGAGACGGTGACACCACTGGTCGAGTCGCCACCGGCCTTGGCGTCGAAGGTGACGCGAGCCGGGTTGTAGAGAAAGACCACCCTGATATTTCCGCCTGGTTGGCCACCATCCTGGTCGTTCACCGGATCGATCGAGGCCGAGGAGTAGGCCGGCCCACCCTGGGCGGAGATCGCTGCGATGAACTTGGCGATGGTCTGGTCCGCAGCCACCACACCGTCATCGATCGCGCCGTCGTTGTCCTGGATCTCCTCGACGGAGATGACGTCCGGCGAGGCGAGGTTCTTCACGACCCCGGTCGCCAGCCGATCGAACTTGCTCTGCGGGTCCGACGGAGCCAGGTTCTCCACGTTGTAGGTGGCCACCGCCAGCTGGTCGGTCGCCTGGGCGGGCGCGACGTTGCCGGTCAGCCCGTTGTCCTGATAGGTGCCGATCTGGGTTGCCGCGATGTCGTAACCACCGAAGGTCGACCAGTCGACCGGCCCAACGGTAGGGCCAACCAGTTCGTCGCCGACGTTGGCCGCGGGCACGGTGCCGTTCACCGGGGCGACAAGGGTGCGGCCGGCCGGAACCGCGTCGTAGTCGGCGATGTAGGTGCCGCCCCGCGGCGTCATCTGCTGATCCGGCTTGGAGGTTACGTAGATCTCGCCGTACTGCGGCGACCCCGGTCCGACCACCTTGGCGTCGTTCACCTGGACGAGCATGCCCTCGTGGGCCTCGAAGAACTCCTGGGCCGAGCGGGCCGGGTCGAGCGCATCCGTGCTCTCCACACTGTGCGGATCGGCGCTGGCGCCGGGTGCGGCGAACCGGCCCGGCACCGTCGTCGGCGTCAATAGCAGGGCGGCGGGAAGCGACACGCCCTTGGCCAGCGTGGTGATCTGCGTCGGTCCACTGATCTCGGTCGTCGACAGGCTCGAGGTCGTGGCCACGGTTTCGCCCGACGCGAGCGGGTAGAACTCCTTCACCGGCCCGCTGACCAGCACCGAATCGCCGACTGCGACGGTCGGCGACGAGGTGAAGACAAAGATTGCCGAGGATGCGGCTGGGCGGCTCAGGTCAGGGTTCAGCTCCTGGAGAAAGAAACCCCGGCTGCTTCCGGCGGTCCGCACGGCGGTCACCACGCCGGCGACCTTGGCGACGTTCTCGCCGTCCAGTGGAGACTTCCAGCTCGATCCCTGAATGTCCTGGATCGTCGTGGTCCCGGGGATGCAGGCATCTGGCGGGGGCGTGGTGGTGCAGTCGGTTCCGCCGCCACCCCCACCGCCGGAAACGGCAGCCGGCGTCGGTGCGGCCACGACGAAGTCCGCACTGTTCTGATCGGAGTCGACGGCCGCACTGCGCTGATCCGAGAGCGCTGCCGACGGAGCCGGGGCGGCAGCGGCGCCTTCGAAGGTAGTTGCGCCGCCGAACCCGACCAGGTCGGCCACCGACGGGTCACTCGCGCAGGCCGCCAGCAGACAGGTGAGCGTCGTCGCGTTGCTGACCAGCGCCACGGTGCCGGTGGTGGCTGAGAGGTTCACGGTTCCGGTGACGTCCGGCGCCGGCAGCGGCGCTCCGTTGGCCCCACCCGAGGCCTCCTGGATCAGGTAGAACTTGCCGGGGTCCAGCGACACGCTGCCCAATGGGGTCTTACCCGTCCAACTGGTGCCGGTCGCCGACTTGTACTGCACCGAGTATCCGGTGAGATCCACCGCCGCCGGACCGCGGTTCTGCAGTTCGACGAAGTCGTTGGCCAAGACGGCTGAGCTGTTGCCGCCGCCGCCGTAGACCTCGGTGATCACCAGTCCGGTACTCGATGCCGCGCTCGCCGGCGGGGCCAGGGTGAGTGGCAGTAGCAGCGCCACGACGACGGCGGAGACGGTGGCGAGAATGGTGACAACGGTTCGGCTGACGATCGGCACGAGGCCTCCACAGGTTCTTGGTCGATGCTGCGCTGTGTATCCGGTAAGAGCACTCAATCGCATCGTAGGTAGGTGCCGGTGAACACGAAGTGATGCATCGTGCACGGAGAGGTTACGTCGCGATGAAGTCCTTGAGTTTGCTGGGTTGAATTGGCCGAACAGGACGGCTTGGCTCACCCCTCCAGCGGTCTGCCGCCACCGGTGACTTCACGGTGTAGACGCCCGGGCGCCACCCTGCCTTCACCTGATGTTCGTGCTGCACACACCATCGTCACGCCCACGAAACCGACCCGAACTACCTTGCGACGATGAGATACCCGGCAATGGCAGGCGGCAGTGGCCGGCCGGGACGTGACCTATTCGCGGCTGACGCCGACCGGGATTGACTACGTGATCGGGAAGTTCGTCGGCTACGTGCCGCGCCACGACCGGCTCTATGACTACCTGCGCGGCATCCTCGTCGACCGTATGGGGATTCATAACCCACATCCGGCCTTCCGCGCCTTCCGGCTCGTAGGCAGCAACGAGGTCTACGGCTACGAGGAGAAGGCCAGTGGTGCCCGCCTGATCTGTAAGTTCTACGGTCCCAAGTTCGGCTGGGACTCCGACCGTGCGAGCCATGCCGCCCACCAGGAGTACGAAAGCCTGCAGACGCTGCGAAGCTTCAACCTCGTCGGTTCGCCGCACCATGTCATCGCACCGCTCGGAGTGAATCGCGATATCAACAGCGTCCTCGCCGTCGAGTACTACCCGGGTGAGCAGTTCAGCCAGGCGATCGCCCGCTCGATTCACCAGCGCGACAGCAGCCATCTCTTCTGGCGACTCAAGGCGCTCGCGTACTTCCTCGCGACGCAGCACAACCGCACGGCCAACGGCGACGGCGTCAATTTCGACGCCGACACGCGGTACTTCAACCGTGTGGTGGGGCGGCTTCGGCGCGACGACCGGGTCGGCGCGTGGGATGTCGATGAGTTCGAATGGCTGCGCGATCGCTGGCGGGAACGGGCCCGGATGTGGCAGGACCAGCAGGTGTGGCTGCACGGTGATGCCACTCCGGCCAACTTCCTCTTCGGGAACGGTCTGGATGTGGCCGCCATCGACCTCGAACGGATGAAGCGGGGAGACCGGATGTTCGATGTCGGCCGAATCGCCGGGGAGCTACAGCATTCGTTCATGTCGGCGACCGGTGACCGCCGCCGGGCCGAACCCTTCATCGGCCACTTCCTGTGGGAGTACAGCTGCCACTTCCCCGATCGCGACAGCGCGTTCGCCTCGATCACGGCGCGGGCGCCCTACTACATGGGCATGAACCTTCTCCGGATCGCACGCAATGACTACATCAGCAGTGAATACAGTGGAAAGCTCGTGGCTCAGGCCAAGCGCCTGCTTCGCGCCGGCTGACTTCAGCAACCGAGATCTTTTTCGAGAAGAGGAGCGCCGCACGTGGGCATGGAGATTCGGGCGATCGCCTTCGATGTGAACGGCACCCTGATCGAGATCCGGACCGACGAGCATGTGGATGAGATCTTCCGGGCCGCTGGGCACTTCCTCACCTATCAGGGAATCGACCTGCGTCGTCATCAGGTCCGCGACCTGTACTTCGAGTTTCTGAAGCAGCAGCGCAGATCGAGCGGGGAGGAACACCCGGAGTTCGATGCGGTCGAAATCTGGCGGCGAATCATCGATGAGAACATGACCGACTTCACCCGCGCCCTGCCGCCGGAGAAACTCGCCCAGATGCCGCTTTTCATGGCCGAAATGTATCGGGGCATCTCGCGGCGCCGGCTGAAGCTGTACCCACATGTGCGCAAAATGCTGAACATTCTGCGGCAGCACTACCCGCTTGCCCTGGTCACCGATGCGCAGAGCGCCTATGCCCGTGGCGAGTTGCATCGGGCCGGGATCCTCGACTACTTCGACCCGATCATCGTGTCGGGCGACCACGGCTACCGAAAGCCGGATCGTCGCCTCTTTCAATTCGCCATCGACGCGCTGGGGGTGGCGGCGGAGCAGACGCTCTACGTCGGCAACGACATGAAGCGGGACATCTATGGTGCCCGGGAGGCCGGGATGCGCACGATGCTGTTCAACTCAGATCAGGGGACGAAGGAGTATCTCGGCTGCGTCGCCGAGCACACCATCACCGATTACCGCGAACTTCTCGCGATTCTCGGAGTTGGCTGACTCCGTCGTCCCCTGATCTGAGTGTGTTACTGCGGCGGACCTTACTTAGATGGCCGGCCCCGTCGCGAGAGTGATCTTCGTGCGGTGCGAGCTGCCCGAGGCGTCGGTCCAAGTCACCGTCACCGAGTCACCCGGGTGTGCATCGGCCAGGGCTGAGGTCAGGTCATCGGCACTGGAGATTGATTTCCCGTTGACCGCGGTGATGGCGTCACCGGCGACGATGCCGGCCTTGGCCGCCGGTCCCGAGTCGACGACGCCAGCGACGGCGAGGCCGCTGCCTGAGCTAGTTGAGCCGTCGGCCGCGGTGGCCGAGAGCTGCACGCCGAGGAACGGGCTGTCGCCGATGTGGATGGTCGAGCTGCTCTTACCCTCGACGATCTGCGTGGCGATGGAGAGTGCCTTGGTGATCGGAATCGCATAGCTCTGCGGGCTGGCGTTGAAAGTACTGCTGTCCGAGCTTGAGGCCGCGGTGTCCATGCCGATGATCGACCCGTTGCCGTTGTACAAGGGTCCACCCGAGTCGCCGGCCTGGACGTCGGCGTTGGTCTCGATCAAGTCCGTCAGGTTCTCGGCGTCGCTGCCATCGGAGTCAGTAGCGGTGATGCTCTGGCCGAGCGCCACAACCTGACCGGCGGCCGCACTCGGCGTGCCACCGGTGCCGCCGGCGTTTCCGACGGCCACAACTGAGTCGCCGACGCTGGCACTGTTGGAGGTGATCTTGGCTGTGGCCAATCCACTCGCCCCGGACAGTCGCAGCACGGCGACGTCATCGGTGACGTCGGTTCCGACGACCTTCGCGCTGTAGGTCTTGCCGGTGCTGACGACGGTCACGGTGATCTTGGTCGAGCCCCGCACCACGTGGTTGTTGGTGAGGATCTCGCCCGAGGAGGTGAGGACGATGCCGGTTCCGGCCGCCTCCGCACTCTGGTAGCCGAGTTCGGTGTTGATGTCGACGACCCCGACCGATTGGGTGGCGGTGGCCTTGGTCGCAGTCGAGGACGCCGAGTCATTGCCGCCGCTCGTCGAGCCTGAGCCGTCAGAGCCGGATCCGTCCGAACCCGAGCCGTAGCCGTTTGAGGAACCGAAGCCGTTGCCGAAGCCGCCCAGCGAGCCTCCGTCGGAGCCCGAGCCAGACGAGCCGTCGCTCGACGAACCACTGCCGGAGCCGGAGTTGGAGCCGGCTACTGGCTGCGATGCAACTCCATTGACCGTGTCATTGTGAGTCGCGATCAGCGTCCCACCGACGCCCAGGGCGCCGGCGACCAACGCCGCGGCGACCGCGATGTAGGTCGAACGGTGCGCGTGCGGCGACTTGGTGGTGGTAGCCCCAGCGGCCGGCGCGGTGGGAGCGGCGGTGAGGTACGGAGACTGGTACGGGGACTGGTACGGCGACTCGTAGAAGGGCTGGTAGGGAGCATCGGCCTGGTACTGACCCTGGTAGGGCGGCTGATACTGCTGGTACGGCGTCTGCTGGTACGGCGTCTGCTGGTAGGGCACCTGCTGATACGGCGTCTGCTGGTAGCCAGCCTGCTGGTACAGCGGCGGGTGGGGGTTGACTACGTTCGAGTCGGCCGGAGCCGTCCCGTCGGCGGGAAGGATCTCGGTCGGCTGGTCGGGGAACTGCTCGCTCATCTGCTCACGCTCTCTCGTCGGTGGTTGTATCAAGAGAACGGCATGAATCTGATGAGTGGCCATAGATACGCTGTATGCAACCTGAGAATTTGGAGCGACTCTAGGCCGGGACGGAATCCGCCGGAGATGGCCCCTTGAAGCGCCGGCGAAGGGTCAGGCCGAGCAACGGATAAAGCAGCACGGAGAAGATGCCCGCACCAACCAGCGCCGCCGCGGTCGAAGTGCGGAGGTCCCCGTGGTCGACCCCGATCGTGGTGACGGCCACGATGATCGGCAGTCCGGTCGCTCCCAGCAGCACGATCGCCCCGCGGTCGTACCAGCTCGAGCCCGGTGGCGCGGCGAGAGTCGCCGGGATACCCCGCACGACGAGGAAGAGGAGAGCAAATATCGGGACGAGGGCCATCGTTGACGCTTTTTCGGTGAGCGCGTCGAGATCGAACCCCAGCCCGGTGTTCACGAAGAAGATCGGCACCAGGAATCCGAACCCGACGGCATCGAGTTTCGTCTCGATAACCCGCGCAGCCTGCGGATCGGCCCCGGCCAGCAGAAGGTTGATCAGGACACCGGCACCAAAAGCCCCAAGCAGCATGTCGAGCCCGAACGAAGTGGCGAGAGCGACCAACGCGGCAAGGATCAGGATGACCAACCGCACCGCGAATTGCCCGCTGGTGTGCAGGGTTGCCTCGATCAATCGGTGGACCCGGGCGTGTTCGAAACGCACCGTGACCACGAGCGCTGCGACGATCAACAGCGCGAACACGATCAGAATCACCGCGGCGCGGAGCGGGCTGCGGCCGCTCAGGAAGAGCGCGACCGCAATGAGCGGGCCGAACTCACCAACGGCGCCGACCGCAAGCATGGCCGCTCCGAAGGGCGTCGACAACTCGTCGCTATCACGCAGTACGGGAAGCAACGTTCCGAGTGCGGTGCTGGTCAGGCAGATCCCCACCAGCACACCGGCCGCGACGGTGGGTGACAGCAGTACGCCCAGCCCGACGCCAAGGGCGAGGGAGAGCAGCCACCCGATTGCTGACTGCCGCAGCGGGCGCCCACGAATCCGGGCGAAGTCGATCTCGTAACCGGCGAGCAGGAAGAGCATGGCCAGGCCGAACTGGGATAGGAACTCGATCTGCGGTCCGGGTTCGACCCATCCGAGTACCTGTGGGCCAAAGAGGATCCCCAGCACGATCTCGAAGACGACCAAGGGGATGGCGATCCACCGCCCGAACGCGCTGGCCAGCAGGGGCGCGACCGCAGCGATCGCGGCGACCACGACGAGGTTCTCCACGGGCCCTCCCCGGCCGGCTGCGGCGGCGCCGCAGGCGAATAGTAGTTCGAGCCTCCCAGTCCCCACTCGTGGGTGGCTCATCCGAAGACGGTGAGAACGAGGTCGGCTTTCATACTGCCGGGATGATGCGCACGCCCCCGCGCTGGTCGAATCTGAGAGCGTGTGCAGACGAGACGAGCTGGCGGAGCACCCCAGCCCGCAGACGCGCGAGCGAGGAGCTAAGTAATGGTTACCAAGTTGGGCCCAATCGAGGTCATCGTAGTGAGCTTTCCTGACAGCGATTTCAACGGGAGCATAATCACCGAGATTCAGTCGCTCGTTGATCGCAACATCATCAATGTCGTCGACGGACTGCTCGCGAAGAAGGACCTCGACGGAAGTATTGAGCTCATCGAGTTCGAGCAGACGAATCTAGAGTCGGACGCAGCCGCGCTGGCCGCTCTGGTCGGCGAGATCCACCCCGACCTCATTTCGGATGAGGATGTCGATGAGCTGGCCGCCGCCCTCGAGCCAGGGGCATCGGCCGCGATTCTGGTCTTTGAACACGAGTGGGCCAAACCGCTGCGCAACTCCATTGTCGATTCGGGCGGCGTGCTGGTCGCGAACCTTCGTATCCCGGGCTTGGTCGTCGACGAGGTGCTCACCGCCCTGGACGAATTGTCGGAGATCAGCTGACTGCTGAGCCGCACCACGAGAACAATCCGAATCAATAGAAGCCAAAGAGAAGCTAGGGAGCAGTTTGATGAGACGACGTATGGGGCGACCAGGACTGGTCGGCACAATGGCTCGCACGGCGGTTGTCGCCGGTACCGCTACCGCGGTGGCGGGCGGGGTTCAGCGGCACCAGCAGAACAAGGCGATGGCTGCTCAGGACGAGCAGCAGGCCGAGTACGACACCCAGCAGGCGGCCACCCAATCCCAGTCCGAGATCGCAGACCTGCAGCGGCAAGTGGCCGAGATGAAGGCGGCACAGACGCCAGCGGCGGCCCCCGTCGCAGCGCCGGCCGCCGGCGGTCAAGGCGATGTTATATCCCAGCTCGAGAAGCTGGCGTCGCTCAAGCAAGCCGGAATCCTCGACGACGCCGAGTTCGCCTCGGCCAAGGCCAAGCTGCTCGGCTGATCGAGCAGTAGCGTCCATATCGAACGCCGCTGGCCGTCTCTACCTATGCTCTCGCCGTCGCGAGACATCGGCGCAGATGGCCAGTGGCGCGGCGATACCTCAACCTGCCGCAGGGTTGGAGCTGACCGCGAGTTACCCGCCGAAGGCCGGTCGCTCAGGCTGCGCGAACGGGAATCGGGCCCGGAAGTCCGTTGCCGCCTCCTCGAAGGTGACGAAGCGAACTCCGTCGTGCGAACCCCAGTACTTCAGCAGCCGCTCCAGCATGAGTAGGACCTGCGGTCGACCGGAGACGTCGGGGTGCAGCGTCACCGGGAACACCCCGTACTCCAGTTCCCGGTAGACCCAATCGAACTGATCGTTCCAGAGCTGCTCGATGTCGCGCGGGCTGACGTAGCCGTGCGAGTTGGGCGCGTGCTTGTTGAACATCATCGGCGGCAGATCGTCGACGTACCAGTTCCCGCAGAACTCGACCAGATCCACCTCGTGACCGTGCTGCAGGGGCTTCATCCAGGCTGACGCCGGCTTGTCGAACTGGATCTTCGTCCACTCGTCGCCCACCCGGGCGTAGAACGGAACGAAGTCGTTGTAGTTCTGCGAGTGGTCATAGCTGAAACCGGCCTCCAGCAGCAGCGCCGCGGTGTGCTCGCTCATCTCCCACCAGGGGGCGACATACCCACGAGGACGCCGCCCCGACATCTTCTCGATGATCTCGATGCTGTGCATGAGCACGTCGCGCTCCTGCTCAGCCGACATCGCGACCGGATTCTCGTGACAGTAGCCGTGGGCTCCGATCTCGTGCCCGGCGTCGGCGACGGCCTGCATCTGAGCAGGGAACGACTCTAGCGAGTGGCCCGGGATGAACCAGGTAGTGGGGATGTCGAACGTGTCGAAGAGCTTCAACAAACGTGGGCTGCCGACCTCTCCGGCAAAGACTCCGCGTTGGATGTCGTTCGGGGAGTCCTCGCCACCGTAGGAACCGAGCCAGCCGGCAACAGCGTCCACGTCCACACCCACACAGATCTGAATGTCCTTAGTCACGCTCAATCTCCTTGGAAGTAGCGATTATGGCGGCGTTCATCGCCGCGCGGTCGGACTCCGACCAGAGTCGCTCGACGAGGCTGTGGGCCGATAGCCAGGCAATCATGGATGAATCGCGTTCAACGGGGCCGAGCAGCTGCGCTCTGACGCCGTAGATATCGCGGAGAGCCGGCGGCGGAAACGGATCCTGGGTGAAAGCAGGCTGGATGAGGAGTTGGCGGTGTCTCTCCAGCCACTGCACGGTATCCAGCGCTCGTTGGTCCAGGCTGGCCTCCCAGCGGATCGAGCGGACCCCTGGCCGCCGGCTCTCCGCCGCCGCGAGGTCAACCCCCAGATGGTGCGCGGGCAGATCAATGCGCAGCGTGGTTCGGTCGGCGCCGGTGGCCACTAGGAGGTCATCGGTGATCTGCTGCAGCCTTTCCCGCAGGTACCCCCCGGCCAGCAGGCGACCGTCACCGGAGAGCGTCCCACTCCAGCCACCGAGCGTCAGGGCGTGCCAGAGCGTAGCGCTCACACTGTCGAAGACCGGCACCCCCAGCGCAGCCTCGATCTTCTCCGCCGATTCGCACCCGAGGACGTTCGTACAGACCACCGCCACACCCTGCGCACCAGAACCGACCTCCAACAGTTGACGCTCGACCACCTCGGCGGAGACCTGCGCGAACGAGTGGTTGTCGGTCCGGCCGAGTCCGTCGGCGGAGACCACCTCAATCCCCTCGCCTGAATAGCACCGGGCGATCTCGCGGTTGACGTCCTGGGTGTAGGGCGTGGCGATGCCCAACCGCGAGACACCGAACGCACGGCAGGCGGCCAGCAGCGCGAGCGTGCTGGTGCTCGCCGGGATACCGGTGAGCTGCCGGATTCGATCAGCGACCTCCCGGTCGTGCTCCACCCCAAGCCACGATCCGGACGTGCCGGCCCAGACGATGGCGTCCACCTTGGCATCGGCCAACGCCTCGGCCGCCGGCAGGAATCGCTCGACGGCGAACTGGTCCGAAGCCTCTGAGTCGAGTCCGATTCGCTGTACGACCACACGGGCGAAATGCGCCGAGACGCTGCCCCCGAGCAAGCGGAGCAACCGGCTGATCGCCGGCTCCAGCACGGTGTTCGACGACGGCACTATCAGGCCGATGCGCACCTGCCCGCCCCTCAGCCAGACGTCCCGAAACGTTCCCGGAACTGCTCGGTCATCGCCGGCCAGACGTGCGGGTCGTGCCCGGGGATGAGTTGGAAGCCGCGCTCGGCGGAGAGCTTCTTCAACCGACGAATCGGCTCGATCGTCTCCATCGGATCGATGTCGACGACTCCCCCGATCGCCAGCTCCTGCTCGATGTTCTCGGTCAGGTCGGCGGCGTCGAAGGCGAAGACGAAGCCTCCGCCGCCCACCGACTCATCCAGCTCGACCATGAAACTCTGATGTCCCGGGGTGTGCCCGTAGGTCGGGATCGCCGTTACACCCGGTGCGATCTCGGCCTCACCGTCGGCGAGCCGCCAATCGATGCGCGGATCGTCGTAGTCGATCCGTGCCATCGCATGCTTCTCCGGCTCCGGGGTGTTGAGCATGCCGTACTTCAACTCGCGTCGCTGCGCATGCACCGGAACGCGCCCCGCGAAGAGCTTGATTCCGCCGGAGTGATCGTGGTGCAGGTGGCTCACCGCGATCGCCTGAATCGAATCGATGTCAACGCCTACCTGCGCCAGTCCCTCTTCGATCGGTTCACCGGGGCCTGGAAGCACCGGCAGGTACTCCACGCTGGGGTAGAAGCGCCGGTAGAGGACCGGGTCGCGGATCAACGCGGTGTTGAATCCGGTGTCGAGCAGTATCCAGCCGCCGTCACACTCCAGCAGCACTCCTGGAACCGGCTCCCTCATCCGGAGCTCGGGAGGAGCGCCGAAGACCGAAACGGACTTCGGCAGCTCCTCCCAGCCAAGGGTGAGCAGGATGATCCGACGGACCCCTGAACTCATCTTGCAACCTCTTCCATCTAGTTTTCCTGGCTTACCCTTGGGTACTGCTGGTGACCGAGTGTTGCCCGCACCCGCCGACGATTGCTACGCCGACAGGTACTTCAGCAGCAGGGTGTTGGGCGCATCGACCTGGTGTGCCTCAGCGACGCCCTTGAGCCACGGCTGCGCCACCATGTAGTCGGTCACGTTGACCATGTTGAGCCAGCAGCCGGTGGCCGACGCGGTCGCGGCCGCCGTCGAGTAGTCGGCATCCTTGCCACTGGCCAGGGCGGTGGCGAGCTGAGCCGGGATCTCCGGTGAATCGCAGCCGAAGTAGTTCAGCCCACCGGTCTTGTCGAAGCTGATGTGAGCCCAGGTGTACGGCGACGGCGAGTCCGGCCAGCCGAGCGTGGCCAGCAGGTCCGGAGCACCCTTGGCGTTTCCGATCCAGCCGAAGATCTGCGAAGTCGGGTAGGCCTGCACCTTGACGGTGATGCCTAGCGGTGCGAGCTGGGCCGAGATCAGGTTGGAGACGATCTGGTTGTCCGGCTGACTCGAGTCGTAACCGATGGTGATCGTCTTCTCGTTGGCCGGCAGCGAGGAGGCGATCGACTTCAGCGTCGAGGTGTCATAGCTGATGTCCTGCTTGGCGAACTCGGAGGTCATCATGTTGTACGGGTAGACCTGGGTGGCCTTGGTGCCGTGGCCGAAGTAGACCTGCTTGACGATCGAGTCGATGTCGACGGCCTTGAGCAGTGCCTGCCGCTTGGTCTGGTCGGTCAGGAAACCGTTGCCCGGGTTCACGTACAGATACTCGGAGATCATCGAGGGCTGGGTGTAACTGCTGTACTGCTTCTTCGACAGGTACGAGGTGATCGCCGACGACGGCAGATCATGCAGGATCATCGCCAGCTGGCCGCTGTTGAACTGCAGCTGCTGTGAGGAGGTGTTATCGATGACCGGCAGCTCCACCGTGGTGAAGTACGGCGCGCCGCCCCAGTACTTGGCGTACGCCTTGAGCTCATATTTGGAGCCGACCTGGGCCTCGGAGAGCGTGTAGGGGCCGGTTCCGACGTCATGGGTGGCCAGGTACGTCTGGGCGTTGTCCGTCCCCTTGTGCGCGGCGAGAGCGGTCGGGCTCATCATCTTCGGACCATAGGGCGATCCGAGGTAGCTCAGGAACGCCGAGTTCGGGGCCTTGAGCGTGATGACCGCCTTCAGCGGGTCACTCGAGTTGATGGAGGCGATGTCGCTGACCATGTAGGCCGGCCCCTGGTTCACCGCCGCCCGGCGATCGAAGGATGCCTTGATGGCGGCCGACGTGAACGGCGTGCCGTCGTGGAAGGTGACGTTCGGACGGAGGGTGAAGGTGAACGTCTTGTTGTCCGGGGAGGCGGTCCAGGCCGTGGCCAGGGACGGCTCGAGCGTGGGCGTCGCGGTTCCACCCTTGTAGGTGATGAGCCCCTCGTAGGTGTTGTTGGTCAGGATCAGTCCCTGGCCGGCGTAGTAGATGTCCGGGTCCGGTGGCTGGCCCGGGTCCTGCAGGAACGACAGATGCAACACGTGATCGGTCGGCGCCGCGGCAGCGGAGCCGCCACCACCGCCTCCGGAGGAGGAGCTACAGGCGGTGAGGGCGAGCGCTGCGGTGGCCGTTGCGGCCAGCAGCACCTTGCTCTTGGTGAATTTCGTTCGTGAATTCATATCAGACCTCCGCGAGAGTTCGGGTTGGTAGGGATTCCGCGAGCTCAGCGAAGGCGCTGATGATCTCGTCAGTTGTGCGTACTGCGCCTGCTTGCAGGTACTCCATTGCGTCCAACGAGGCGAGATGCCGAGCAACGCTCGAGCCTCCAACGCAGTCGCCGACCACCCGGACGTAGAAGTCCCGCTGGTGCGCGTCGGCGAATGTGTAGTGGACACAGACGTCGGTTAGGCCCCCGACGAGGATGAGCGTGGAGGCTTTCAACGCCCGTAGCACGATCTCGAACTCCGTACCGATGAATCCTGAGTAGCGTCGCTTCACAATGTGAAACTCACCCTCGATCGGGCGTAGCGAGTCGATCAGCTCGGTGGACGGGTCCCCGTCGACACAATGCACCGACTCGGCGCCGTCGAGCTCCCGGCCGAAGTCGATGCCGCTCGGACGGTGCACCTCTTGGAAGAAGACCACCGGGATATGGGCCTCCCGGGCCGCCTGCAGGATTCGCTCGGCGCGGGCGATTCGCTCCGCCGCGCCGGGCATGATGGCGATGCCCGTCTCTTCGGCCGGCCGGTCGGATCCCTTCTGGTAGTCCACGACCACCAGCACGGGCTGGTCCACGATCATTGGCTGTCGAGGCAATTCGGCTCCTTCTTATCAGGCAGTACAGCGACGATGTGTCATGAGTTGCGCGTGAAAGACGGCGGGTTGAGCATCAGACCCGGATTCGCGGATCAGCCGCTCCTTGGAGGAGGTCGACGATGGTGTTGATGATGACGTACCCGACCCCGAGCAGCAGGGTCACTCCGGCGATCGCCGGGAAGTCGGCGACCGGAATGCTCTCGGCCACGTAGAGGCCGATGCCGGGCCAGGCGAAGACCTGCTCAATGACCAGTACGCCGGCGAACATGAGGCCGATCTGCAGGCCGGTCATGGAGAGCGCAGCGCCGACCGAGTTACGCAGAATGTGCTTGACAAGTAGGCCCATCTCGCTCAGTCCCTTGGCTCGTCCGGTGCGCGCATAGTCACTGCGCAGCTCCGTGATGAGGCTCGAGCGAAGCACCCGGCCGATGGCCACCGCAGGGATGAGTGCGATAGCGGTGGCGGGCAGAATCAGGTGCTGCAGCCCGTCGACGAAGACGTCGAAGCGGCCGTGGAGGACTGAGTCGACCAGTAGCAGCCTGGTCGGACCGGTGGGCGCGTCACTGATGTCGGTACGTCCACTGGCCGGAAGCCAGCCGAGCTTTGAGTAGAAGAGCAGAATGCCGAGAATTCCCAACAGGAACGCCGGCGAGGAGGCGCCGACCATCAGGATCATTCGGAAGAACGAGCTACCCGGCCAGCGAAGCACCGATCCGAAGGCGAAGAGCGCGGCTAGGACGAGCGCGATCGCCATCCCGGCGGCCGCGAGCTCGATGGTGGCCGGCAGGTACTCGGCCAGGTCGGTGCTGACCGGACGGCGTGTGCGGTACGACGTCCCCATGTCACCGTGCAGCAGGCCGGTCAGGTAGTTCCAGTACTGGTTGATCACCGGCTCGTCCAGGCCGAGCTTGTGCCGCTCCTGGGCGACGGCCTCCTGCGATGCCTGTCCACCAAGCTGGGCGTGCACCGGATCCAGCGGCGAGATGTGCTGAAGGTAAAAGACAATGGCCGAGAGCACGATGATGATCACGATCATCGAGGCCAACCGCTTGGCGATAAGAGTAGTCATCGGCTCAATCCGGATCGATGAGGTTGCGGACGCCGTCCCCGGCGATGTTGGCGGCAAGGGCCAGCAGCACGACGGCGAGACCCGGCATCACGGGAATCCACCACTGCTGAAGCAGGTAGCTGAGGTTTCTCGCACTGTCGGCGCCGAGCTCGGGGGCCGGGGCGGACTCACCGAGGCCGAGAAAGGACAGCCCGGCGAGGGTGAGGATCAGGCCACCGATATCGAGACTCGCGGTCACGACGATCGCCGGGATCGCCCCGGGAAGCAGATGTCGGCCGATGACCCGGATCCGTCCGGTGCCGGCCAGACGCGCCGCTTCGATATGAGGCCGGGCCGCCAGCTTTCGGATCTCTCCGCGCACGATGCGCGCGTAGAAGGGCCACCAGACGATGGCGACCGCGAAGAGCGTGTGCGCGAAGCTCGGGCCCAGTGCCGCGACCACCGCGATGGCCAGTACCGGTCCGGGCAGGGCGAGGAAGGTATCAGTAATGCGCATCAGGACGTCATCGACCCAGCCACCGGCCGCACCCGCGATCAGCCCGACCAGACCGCCGATGATCACGCCGCTGGCCACCACGATCAAGGCGGCGAACCAGCTGGCCCGAGCACCGTAGAGGCAGCGGCTGAGGATGTCACGCCCGATTCCGTCCGAACCGAGCAGGAACCCGCTCTGCCCCGGTGCCTGCAGCGGCAGTCCGATCGGCGTGAGCGGATCGTGCGGACTGAGCACAGGGGCGAGCAGGCAGATGAGAGTCACCACGGCGAAGAGCGACGCCGCGGCGATAGACACTCCACGGGACACGTGGACGTTCAGTACGCGATCGAAACGGAGTCGGGACACGACCGGTGCTGATCTGACCGGTTCGGCGACGGCCATCTCAGTTTCCCTTCGGGTTGATGCAGGCGACCTGGTGAAGTTCGTTCTCGCCGAATGCCGTCAGCTTGACGTCCAGCATCGGATCCGCACACCCGTCGACCGACTGGAGGCAGCGCGGGTTGAAGGCACATCCGGGTGGTGGCCGCAGTGCACTGGCCGGCTCCCCGGGTAGAACCACCGGTTCGACTCCGACATCGGGCACCGCGCTGATGAGCGCCTTGGAGTAGGGATGGACCGGATCGCCGGTGATCTGCTGGGCGTCGCCGATCTCGACGATTCGTCCGAGATACATGACGGCGATCCGATCGGCCACGATCCTGGCCACCGACAGGTCGTGGGTCACGAAGAGCACCGACATCCCCAACTCGCGACGCAGTCTCGAGATCAGGTTGATGACCGACGCGGCGAGCGAGACGTCCAGCGCACTGGTCGGCTCGTCGCAGAGCAGGATCGAGGGCGGAACCACGGTGGCCCGAGCCAGACAGACGCGCTGCCGCTGGCCACCGGACAGTTGCGTCGACTTGGCCTTCGCCACCTCGGCCGGCAGTCCGACCAGCGCCAACGCGTCGCGGATCTTCTCCGCCTTCGCTTTACGCCCCAGCCCCTTGACCCGCTCGCCGATGATCTCCTCGACCGTCATCCATGGCGTGAGGGAAGCGCCACTGTCCTGAAAGACCATCTGCGGCCGCTCGCCCGCGAGATCCAGCGAACCGCCATCGTGTGACTCGAGCCCGGCGACGACCCGCAGCAGGGTCGACTTTCCGGAGCCGCTCTCGCCGACCAGCGCGACTGACTCACCCCGCGCGATCTGCAGATTGACCCCCCGCAGGGCCTGCAGGCGGTTGCTGTGGCGAAAGCCCGACTTGAGTACGAAAGACTTGGTCACCGCCCGGACGGTGAGCGCGGCTGACTCGGCGTCGATCTCCGGCGCCTGTTGTGCCGCGATCATGGTGCGCTCGATCTCGGCGGTCCGGGTGCGCACCTCGGCCATCGGCAGGATGCAGGCGCTGAGATGCCCGGGGGCAACCTGCACCGGAGGCGGCGGGGTGATCTCGCAGTCCGGACCGGCGAGTTCGCAGCGCGGCGAAAAGGCACAGCCCGGACGAGGGTCGGCCGGGCTCGGGACGTCCCCGCCCAGGGCGATCAAGGGGCGGTCGCGGTCCACGTTGAGTGAGAGCCGGGAGCGCATCAGGGCCAGCGGGTAAGGGTGGGCCGCAGAGTTCAGGACGGTCTGCGTCGCACCCAGCTCAGCCAGTCGCCCGGCGTACATGACCGCGACCCGATCGGCGACCTGGGCGGCGACGCCGAGATCGTGAGTGATCATCAGGACGCTGCAACCGATCTCGTCCCGCAGCGAACGGAGCAGCGTGAGTACCTGGGCCTGGACGGTTACGTCGAGCGCCGTGGTCGGCTCGTCGGCGATCACCAGTGAGGGTCCGCCGGCGACCGCCATCGCGATCATCACACGCTGCCGAAGACCACCGGAGAGTTCGTGCGGATAGGCCGCCAGTCGCTGCTTGGGCTCCGGGATGCCTACCGCCGTCAGCAGCCGCAACGCCTCCTTCTCGCTGCCGGCCGCCTCCGCTACCTGACGCCCCACGCGCATGGTCGGGTTGAGCGAGGTCATCGGATCCTGAAACACGGCACCGAGGTGCAGCTTGCGCATTTCCCGCCACTTGGCGTCGGAGGCCTGAGCCATATCCGTGCCACGAACCAGGACCCGGCCGGTGATGGTCGCCCGGTGATCATGCAGGCCGAGCAGTGAGAGCCCGAGAACGCTCTTGCCGGATCCGGACTCACCAACCAGCCCGAGAATCTCACCTCTACGAATCTGAAGGCTCACTCCGCGTAACGCGAAGATGTCACGTCCCGCTCTGCGGAACGTGACATTAAGATCCTCAGTGGCCGCCACGATGTCGTCGTCGGCGACCGGGGCCGGAGTGGTTTCGAACGTGGGGGCTGTTGTGGTCACCCGCGTCCCCTCTCTCTTCGCCGTAGGCAGAACCTGCGCTGTGCTGGCACGACGATGCGGAATATCTGTCGTTCGACAAACAGTAGGGCTCGCTACGTGAACGGAAGCTACTCTCATGTAACAATTTCGTTTCCAGGATGGACAGATCCACCCGTCTGATCGCTTCGGGGCCTTACAGCGACCGATACCTGTGTAAGGATCGATCACATGACAGGTATCGGCAGCGGAGCGGGACGCCCGAGACATGCCCCAGTGCAGCGCGAAGGAAGCACCGGGCGCGAACAGATTCTGGACGCGGCCTCCGAACTCTTCAGCGAGTGGGGCTATGGCGCCGCTTCGACACGACGAATCGCCGAAGCAGTAGGGGTAAAGCAAGCGTCCATCTACTACCACTTCAGTAACAAGCAGGAGATTCTTGCCAGTCTGTTGGCCGGCACCGTACGACCGTCTCTGGACTTCAGTCGTCGCCTCGCCCGCACCCACGAGCCGGCCCACGTGCAGCTCTATGCGTTGACGCATTTCGATGTCGAACTCCTCAGCTCGGGCAAGTGGAACGTCGGCGCCCTTTACACGCTCCCCGAACTACGCGCGGAGCAGTTCGCCCCGTTCCGCCACGAGCGCGAGCTGCTTCGACGGGCGTACGGACGGCGAGTCGAGAGTGGCGCGACCAGTGGATCGTTCTGCCTAGACGACGCCGACGTCGCCACCTCACTGGTCTTCGCCCTGGCCGAGAGCGTCATCGCTCGACGAGCGGATGGACGTCGGCCGCATCCCGATCTCCCCGATCTGGTCGCTACCGCCGCATTGCGACTGCTGCACTGCGAAGTGGACGACCTCGCAACCGCCGCCGTCGAATGCAAGCGGATGCGAGCACTCGCTCCACCGATTCCGAAGTAACTTCGGCGCCGTCTCGGATCAATCGCCCTATAAACACGGCACAATCCTGGATCACCATCGATCCCGTTTGCGGTGGCTGTCTCGGGGACTTGCGGTGGTTGTCTCGGCGATCTGCGGTAGCTGTCTCGGCGACGATCAGACCACACCCTCCGGGGCGGGCAGATGGTCTTCACAACATGCCTTATTTCACAGGGCATTCGCTTGCGCGACTATTCGAACCGATGTATTATTAGTGCATGGACGATGACTCACGCGACCCCGCGGATGGTGCTCTGCCGCCTCCGGAGTGGAGCGCCGCATCGCTGCCTCAGGGTGATGCGGTCGAGCTGGGTGAGCCGTTCTGTGATGAGAGCATCGCGGGTTTACTTGATGATTCGGCCGCCGGGTCGGTTTCGACGTCGGGGTCGTTGTCAGTGTTGCATGGGTCACCGACAACGGTCCTGGATGTCCTGGCTGCTCCTGACGCGTTTGCCCGGCACTTCGCGCACAGCGACCCTGACCCCGCCGATCTGGCCCTGCTGAGCATCCTCGATCCGTGTTCGCTCTCCCCGGCCGGACGAATCGATCTCCTCACTGCGCTGCGCCGGCAGTCGGGGGCGGTGACGGCGGCCATCACTGAAGACATAGCGGTGGTGCAGGAACGCCTCACCGAGGGTGTGCCGTCCCAGGAGATGGGGCGCGAGTGCGCCAACGCGGAGATCTCGACGGCGTTGATGATCTCCCCACGGGTCGCCGCGAACGAACTGTCCCGGGCCGCGCAGCTGGTGACGAAGCTCCCCGGCGCGCTGGACCTGCTCAAGCGGGGTGTCATCACCGAGCGTCACACCACGGTCCTGGCCCGGGAGACCATCGGCATCACGGATCGGTCGGTGCTGGCTGCGGTCGAGAAATCCGTACTCCCGCGGGCCGCGGATCAGACCCCCCAGCTATTCGCGAGATCCGTCAAACGTGCCGTGTTGAAACACAACCGGGTCACCGCCGAGCAGCAACACCAGGACGCCTTGGCTAAACGAACGGTGGAGCACACGCCGCGACCGGACGGGATGGCCGAGATCTGGGCACTCCTGCCCGCCGAAGACGCTGCCGCCGTGATGACCGCGGTACGTGCCCTCGGGTGGCACAAGCATGCCGAGGATTCCCGCACCGCCGACCAGCGTCGCGCCGACGCGTTCAGCACCGTCTTCGTGGATGCACTGAACACCCCCGGTCGGGTGCCGACCCAGCATGGCCTGCGTCCCAGCATCCAGGTCACCGTCGCGGTCACCACCCTGATGGGAGCCAACGACCTCCCAGGCGAACTCGACGGACACGGACCGATCCCAGCGTCCGTCGCCCGGCGGATCGCCGCCGACCCGACCGGCACCTGGCGGCGGTTACTTACCGAGCCCGCCACCGGGGAACTGCTGGAATACGGACGGACCAGATACACACCGCCCCAGGATCTCGCCGACTTCGTCATAGCGCGGGACCAAATCTGCTCATTCCCGACCTGCAACGTCTCAGCAAAGCAGTCTGACCTCGACCACCGGGTCCCGTTCCCGCAGGGCCCAACCAACAAAGCCAACATCGACCCGAAATGCCGACGCCACCACTGTCTCAAACACCAAACCCACTGGCAGACCACGGTAACCCGCGACGCAACCGGGACACACTACGAATGGCGATCACCCACCGGCCACATCTACCGCAACCACACACCACCAATCGCCGACCCCGACGCCAACGACTGGGAGTTCCGCGGCGCCGGCAGCTACGGTCCACCTGCCGACTCCCCGGAATACGACAACCCGGAATACGACGACCCGGCGCCCTTCTAACCGGGTCGAGGCAGCCCCGACCGGGGCTACCGATGTCGATCGAAGTCGACCGCGCTCAGGCCTCGTGTCCCCCAATCGGTGGAGCAGCTTTTCATCTGGTCGCTCCCCCACCTGGAGGACACAGAAGAGCCTTCCGATCAAGCAGATTTGTCTTGTCACCCGGAACGTCCGGAGGCAAATCTCAGGAGGAAGTCATGAACACGAACACCACCCCGCAGAACAACATCCCGCAGAGCACCACCGCCCGGACGACGGGTCGGGCCAAGAAGTCACCGGCATTGATTGCGGTCGTCTCGGCCCTCGGAGTCGCCGCCCTGGCCGGCGTCATCGGCACCCTGATGTTCGCATTCAGTGCCCCCGCCTCCGCTCATCACGACCCCGCCCAGCACAAAGCACCCGCTGCTGCGGTGACACCGGTACGCCCGGCGGCCCCGGGACAGATCACCCCGATTCGCCCGGTGCCGGCGCACCACACAATCTCCCCGGCCAACCCCGCCACCCCGACCAATGCGAAGCCGACAGCCGCGGTGCGCCTGCTGCAGCAACAGCTCGGACAGCTCAACTACTACGAAGGACCAGTCAACGGGGTCATGAATGTCCAGACGGTCCAGGCGATCGAATACCTCCAGCGGGACGCTGGGCTGACCCAGACGGGAACCCTGAACGCCCCGACCGACGTTGCCCTCGCCCACTACCTGGTCGACGGCAACAACCAGATGGCGGGCTGATCTCCCCGCGCCGTATGGCGTCCGGCCGCTCACGCCGGGCGCCATACTCGCATGCCCGCGGGCGCAGGTATTCGGGGCTGCGGCACGCACTCGCCCCCCGATTCAGCTCCCAACTCCACATCTGGGCGAAATATGAGAGGGCTATCTTCGCTTCGTGCCTGACTCAACCTCCCCCATCGGTCCCATCGGTCCCATCGATCCCACGGTCAGTCCGCGATTCGCCGGCTTCGCCACCTTCGCTCGGCTACCCCGGTTAGCCGATGTCGAACACGCGGACATCGTCGTCGTCGGCGTGCCCTTCGACAGTGGCACGACCTACCGCCCAGGCGCGCGCTTCGGCCCCGCGCATGTGCGCGAGTCCTCTCGGCTGCTCCGTCCGTACAACCCGTTGCAAGATATCGAGCCGTTCGCAACGCAGCAGGTCGTCGACGCCGGTGACATCGCGTGCACCCCGTTCGACATCGTCGCGGCGATATCGGCAATCGAAGCCGGTGCTCGCGAACTCACAGCGAGCGGTGAACGCCTACTCACAATCGGCGGTGACCACACCATCGCGCTGCCGCTGCTGAGAGTGGCCGCTGAACGCTACGGACCGCCGGCGGTCATCCACTTCGACGCCCACCTCGACACCTGGGATACCTACTTCGGAGCGCCTATCACCCACGGGACGCCGTTTCGCCGTGCCTCCGAAGAGGGGCTGATCGATCAGACGGCCAGTATGCATATAGGCATCCGCGGTCCGCTCTACGCCCGGCAGGACCTCTTCGACGACGAGCGACTCGGCTTTTCCATCGTCTCCGGCGACGACATTGCGACGGCCGGCGTCGCTGCCGCCATCGACCGGATCCGATCGCGGATCGGCGACCGCCCGGTGTACGTGTCGATCGATATCGACGTCCTGGACCCCGCTCACGCTCCCGGTACCGGCACCCCGGAGGCCGGTGGGATGACCAGTCGGGAGCTGCTCAGCATCGTCAGGTCGTTCAGCGAGCTGAACCTCATCGGCGCCGACGTCGTCGAGGTCTCACCCGCCTATGACCATGCACAGATCACGGGGATAGCCGCGGCCCACGTCTGCTACGAGCTCATCTCCGCGATGGCTCCGCGCCCAACCGGCGGGTAGTGGTTGCTGCAACTTCGGCGCAATCGCTCAGGTAGCCGCTCGCACGACGCGCGCCAGCGGCGCACACTTGACGGCTACGGGGCGGTCCTTGACGGCTACGGGGCGGTCCGGTTGCCTCATTCAGGCAGATCCCCCACCGATGGAGCGACGATGACTGAAGAGGATGAACCGCCAACCGCAATCCCACCGACCTCGGCTGTGGCCCGGCTCAGCCGTCGGCCCTACGAGCGGGAACTCAAGCGGCTGCAGGCGGAGCTGGTGGCCATGCAGGACTGGGTGCAGGCATCCGGAGCGAGGCTGCTAATGATCTTTGAGGGGCGCGACGCCGCGGGTAAGGGCGGAAGCATCAAACGCATAACCGAGTACCTGAATCCCCGCGTTGCCCGAGTTGTGGCCCTTCCGGCGCCCACTGAGCGTGAGCGGGGTGAGTGGTACTTCCAGCGCTACATCCAGCATCTTCCCTCGCGGGGCGAGATCGTGCTGATGGATCGTTCCTGGTACAACCGCGCCGGTGTCGAGAAGGTGATGGGATTCTGCACTCCGGCGGAGCACCGTCGGTTCCTTGCGCAGTGCCCGGTCTTCGAGCGGCTGCTCGTCGAGGACGGCATCATGCTGCGCAAGTACTGGTTCTCGGTCAGCGATGCCGAACAGCAGCGACGATTCCAGTCACGCCTGGAGGACCCGATGCGCGGCTGGAAACTATCCCCGATGGACGTCGAGTCGATCTCCCGATGGGAGGACTACTCGCGCGCCAAGGACGAGATGTTCGTGCATACCGATACCAGCGAGGCCCCCTGGTTCGATGTCGAGGCCGACGACAAGCGCCGGGCCCGGATAAACATGATCGCCCACTTGCTTTCCACCGTGGCCTACAGCCAGATCCCTCGCCCACCGATCACGCTGCCGGCGCGGCCGCCGGCGGTGAACTACATCCGGCCGCCACGGGAACTGGTGAAGGCGGTGCCTGACCATGCAGCAACCCTGAAGTAGCCCCACGGGGCGCCCGGTCAGATTTGGAAGTTGCTGACCACGCTGGTGAGCTCATCCGACAGAGCCGAGAGTTCCTCGGCCGCACTTGCTGCGCGCGCGATGTCATCCCTGGCTCGTGCTGTCGCGTCAGCGACATTCCCGACGTTGTCGGCGATCGCCGCCGCTTGGGTGGCCGCCTCGCCTACTCCGCGGCTCATCTCCCGCGTCGTCGCACTCTGCTCCTCCACCGCCGCGGCGATCGTCGACTGGAAGGTGTTGATCTCCGCAATGATCGCCGAGATTTCTGAGATTGTGCCGATCGCCGCTGCTGTCTCGGCGCTGATACTGGCGACCTTTCCGCTGATGTCGGTGGTCGCTCCGGCTGTCTTCTGCGCGAGCTGCTTCACCTCTCCGGCGACCACAGCGAACCCCTTGCCGGCTTCGCCGGCGCGCGCCGCTTCGATCGTCGCGTTCAGCGCGAGCAGGTTCGTCTGGGCGGCGACGGCGTTGATCGTGCTGGTGACGTCGGCGATTGATAGTGATGAGACGTCGAGTCGATCCATGAGTTCGGCGGCACTGTTCGCCGCAACGACAGCACTGCCAGCCACCCGTGCCGCTTCGCTCGAATTGCGGGCAATGTCGGCAATGGAGCTACCCATCTGCTCGGCGCCGGCCGCGACACCCTGTACTGCGGCCGACACATCGGAGGCCGCGAGCGCCGCCCGGGACGCCAGCTCGCTCGCCTCTTCAGCGCTCGCGCCGACTGCGCGGCTGATCTCAGTGAGCTGGCTGGACGAGGCAGCCAGAGCGGCTGCGCTGCGCGCCAACGCCACAACGGTGTGACTCGTCGCCGCTTGAGCTTGTACGAATGCAGCGGCCATCTGGCCCACCTCATCGTTCGAATCGAGCTCGACCTTGGATGTCAGGTCTCCACGCGCCATCGCTGAAAGCGCGCGCCCGACTGCCGCGAGCGGTCGGGTCAGGAAGACGGCCGCCAACGCGCCGAGCGCGGCCGACAGCGCGACTCCGACAATTCCCAGAATCAGCAACAAATTGCGGGCCACGCTCGCCGTGCGCTGAGCCTCTGCGGCGGCATGCGCAGCATCCTTCCCCTCCAAAGTGTCGAGGGCATCCATTGCTCCCCCGAACTGGTCATCGGCCTTGGTCAACGGCCCGCTGAGTAGCTGACCGACGAGCTGGGTGTTCTCGGCGTCGGCGGCCGGAAAGAGCTGACCATCTCGAAGCTGGCGCCAATCGGCGACGGCGGCTGCAAACTGATCGATTAACTGCCCGTGCTGACCGTCTAGGGCGGAGCCCTTGGTCGTGCGGTATTCGGCGACCGCGTCATCGAGCATGGCGTCCGCCGCGGACACGTCCTCTTTCACCGAGGCTCGGGACTGCGCGTCGGCGGCCAGAAGGTAGTCGCGGACCGCGACTCTCGAGTCGCCTTCGCCATCCCGAATGTGGCCGAGGGCAGCCAACGGTCGTGCCGTGTGTGCGTAGAGGTTGGTCGCCGCGGCCGCGGTCGAGCTGACCGCGGCCATCCCCACACCGCAGAGCAACACGATGGCTGTCGTGGCGATTCCAAGTGGTAGAAGCATCTTGGTGCGCACCCGGCGATCGGCGAACCACCGCCGCAACCGGGGGCGGTTCTGGTCGGAACCGCTGGGTTCGGTTGGGGATGAAACGCGGCCTATCGGGGCTGAGTCGGTTCTCACCCCATCCTTATCGACCGGCGCGATCCGGAACGAAGCAATTCGGAGAAGCGGACCCTGTCACCCCCGGGCTCAATGCCCGAGTGCCGGCAGCGAACCTCGACGGGCTCGAAGTTCGCCCGGCCGGGGTGAAGCGTCCGCGGTCGCCCACCGTCGAGGGGCAGAGCAGGTCAGACGCCGGCGCGCGGGGCGGCGCCGCGAAGCGCGTCTCGCATCTCCTGCAGCGGCGCCGATGCACCGGTCATCAACTCGACTTGGGCCGCCGCCTGATGCAGCAGCATCAGGGCACCGCTGACCACGGTCGCCCCGTCGGCCTGGGCGGAGTTCGCCAGTGCGGTCGGCCACGGGTCATAGACGACATCGAGGATCACCTGATCACGATGCCAGGTTCGGATAGCCAACAGGTCCGCAGCGTGGGCTGGAAGTGTGCTCAACAGCAGGTCCGAACCCAGCGCCGGGTGGGCGTCGGTGAACGTCTCGATCGCGAGTTCCACGCCTACTCGAAGCGCGGTCGCTTTCAGGTCTGCGGTGCGGCTCGGGTCGCGGACCAGGACCGTGCAGCTGCTCAAACCGAGCTCGCCGATGGCCGCAACGGCGGCTTGCGCCGTCCCGCCCGCGCCCAGAATGGTCGCTGTCCGCGGTTGGGCACCCACCTCAGCCAGCGCACGGAGAATTCCGTCTACATCGGTGTTGGTGGCCCGCCACCCCGGCGCTGCCCGGTCTCGTAGCGGGAGCAGGGTATTGGCCGCTCCGACCGCCACGGCTCGCGGTTCGACCACATCGGCCAGCGCCAGCGCCACCCGCTTCAACGGCATCGTCACGCTGAATCCGACCCATTCGTCGCCGGCCGATGCGAGCAGGTCACCGAGGTCCTGTTCGCCGCAGTCAATCGCCTCGTAGTGCCAAGGACGGCCCAAAGCCAGGTAGGCCGCGTTGTGCAGCACTGGCGACAGCGAATGCGACACCGGACGTCCGAGTACCGCGGCCCGCCCAGTGAGCCCAGTGAGCCCAGTGGGTCCCGTCAGCCCAGTGGGTCCAGTGAGCCCCGTAGGCCCAACTGCATCGCTACCCACTGCTGTCAGTCACAGCCCCAGTGGTTCTGGACGCAGGCGAGTCGGGCCGCCTCGAACCCGGCTTCGTCAGTGAAGACAAGGTGACCGTCGGCATCGCCGTTCACGTAGTGCGTCCAGTCACCGGCCGCCGGGTTCACCGCAGCCTGCAGCGACGCCGCGCCGGGGTTGTCGATCGGCGTGGGCGGAAGGCCAATGGTGTTTCGGGTGTTGTAGGGGTCGGCCTCGTTATAGCTGAGCGTCTTCGGGTCGCGGCCGGCCAGAATCGCTCCATAGACGCTGGTCGCGTCGATCTGTAGAGGACGGTTTGCCGCGAGGCGGTTGAGGATGACCCGGGCAACCTTCGGACGGTCGGCGTCGAACTTCGCCTCGCCCTCGACCATCGAAGCAACGATCAGCGCCTGGTACGGGGTCAGCCCAACCGCCTTGGCCTGGTCGGAGAAGTGCGTGCTGCGGTCGGTACTGATGAATTCGTTCACCATCGTCGAGATGGCGTCCGAGGCGGAGGTTCCGGGATCGAACGTGTAGGTGTCCGGGAAGAGCAGACCCTCCAGGGAGGTGAGTTTGCCGTCCGCCGGCGCATAGGCCGCCGGCAGACCCAGACTGGACGGGTTCGAGGTGACAGCGTCGAAGTCGGCTTGGGTGAGTTTCAACGGCCCGACGAGCTTGGCGACCATCTGCTTGACCGTGCTCCCCTCCGGGAAGGTCAGCGTGTTGGAGACCTTCGACTTGGGGTCGAGGAGCATCGTCAGCGCGGCGCTGGCCTGCATCTTCATGTTCAGGCGGTAATACCCCGGCTGAATCGACTTGGCGTCTTGGTTGGCCGCAGCCGCCATCACGAAGGAGCGATCACTCTTGATCACTCCCTGCGAGTGCAGGGTGCTGGCGATCGCCGCCGCCCCGTCGCCGGGATGGATCTGCACCAGCACCGACCCGGTGCCGTTGCCCTTGTAGTCGCTTGCACCGAGGGCGTTGGTGAGGGCCGGTCGGACAACGAACCAGCCCGCACCGGCTACGGCCAGAATGAGTACCAGGCCCAGCGTGACAACAAGGCGTCCTCGACGGCGCTGCTTGGACGCACGCTGCAGTCGACGGGCCTCGGAGCGGCTCCGGCGATGCTCCTCGTGCCCGTTGACGGGGTGGGCGAACTCGCCGTGATGGGAGTCGTGGTCGTCGTGCCCGAATACGGATGTGACATCGAGATGCTCATGGTCGGCGTCCGCGAGGCCAACCTCATCGCCGTACGGGTATTCGCCGTGACGGTATTCAGAGTCGTGAATCGCCTCGTCAATCGGCTCGTCAATCGCCTGGTCAATCGCGTCGTCGCCATGCGCCGTGTAGGCGCCGTGCGGCTCCGCGACCTCACTCGGCTGGGCGCCGCCGGCGATGTCATGAATTTGATAAGCATCGACGGGCACGTGTCCGTTTTCAGCAGTTTGCCCATATAACGGATCGGCGTAAGCACGATCGCCGTTTACCTGGAAACCACTATTCAAATGCCGGTTGCCCGCAGTGGAATTTACTGAGCCGACCGGCACCGCAAGGGGATTGGCGGAGACGTCAGGATCGGCAGGGAATGCTGCGCGCACATCGTCGTGCTCGTCTGCCACACCTTCTCCATCCAAATAATTGCGAAGCGTCCGCTCAGTTGGGCCGTTCACTCAGTCGCTCGCGGGTGCTCGCGCTATCGAGCCAGTGTTGCAGAATTACCACGGCCGCCGCCTGATCAATCACGGCGCGGCTCTTACGGGTATTGCGACCGGCCTGAATGAGTTTACGCTGCGCGCTCGTGGTAGAGAGGCGCTCATCGGACAATTCAACCGGAAGCGGTCGGATCGCCACGGCCACCAGATCCGCGTAGCCGCGGGCCATCTGCGCCGACGTCCCCTCGGCCCCGGCCAGCGTCCTCGGTAGTCCAATGACCACTCCGACGGCCTCGTGCTCGGCAACGAGGTCAACCAGCGCCGCGATATCCGAGTTGCCCTTTTCGTCGCGATTCAGGGTGGTCAGCGGGGTGGCGAGCATCCCGTGCGGATCACAGCGAGCGACACCGACCCGAACGGTGCCCACGTCCACTCCGAGCCAGACCCCGAACATCAGCCGGGCGTGCCCGCGAGCGAGGCCCGCACTGAAGCGAACCCATCCTCCACCTTCGCCACTTCGCCGCCGGCGCCCTGAGCCAGATCTGGCTTGCCCCCGCCGCGGGCACCGATCACCGGAGCGAACACCTTGACCAGCTCGCCGGCCGCGAGACCGGCCGAACGCCCGGCCTCGTTGACCGCGGCCACGAAGCTCACACCGCCGTCATCCTTTTCAGACGTGAGCAGCACCGCCGCCGGCGAGGCTCCAAGACGGGCCCGGACGTCCAGCGCCAGTGACCGCAGGTCGTTGCCGGTCACACCCTTCGGAGCCTGGGCCGCCACGAACCGCGTGCCGGCGATATCGCTGGACTGTGCCGCCAGCTCACCGGCACTCTCCAGCACGGCGGCGGCACGCAGACGGTCAAGTTCCTTCTCAGCGGCGCGCAGGCGCGTCACCAGCGCCTCGACCCGCTCGGGCAACTCGGCGGCCGGAACCTTCAGGTTCTCGGTGAGCGCCGTGACCAGGGCACGTTCCGTCGCGAGGTAGCGAAGTGCCTCCAGGCCGACGTAGGCCTCAAGGCGCCGGACCCCGGCACCGATCGAGGCCTCACCGACGATGGTCAATGCCCCGACCTGCGAGGAGTGCTCGACATGGGTGCCGCCGCAGAGCTCGCGGGACCAGGCTCCACCGATGTCGACGACTCGGACGGTCTCGTCGTAGGTCTCCCCGAAGAGGGCGAGCGCGCCCAATTCGCGGGCCTGGGCCAGGGTCATGTGCCGAACGTCGACCGGCAGGTCCTCGCGCAACGCGATATTCGAGACGTCCTCGATCTGCGCCCGGGTGGCCGCGTCCAGCCCGGCGTTCCAGGCGAAGTCGAGGCGCAGGTAGCCGGGCTTGTTGTACGAACCGCTCTGCAGCGCCGACGGCCCGAGCACCTGGCGCAGCGCGGCGTGCACGACGTGGGTGCCGGAGTGAGCCTGCCGGGCCGACCGCCGCCACTCCGGATCGACCGAGGCGACGACGCGCTGGCCGGCGTGCAATTCCCCCTCCTCAACCTGCACGCGGTGCACGATGAGGCCCTTCACCGGACGCTGCACGTCCAGCACCCGCAGCCGGGTGTCGTCGGCGGTGATCACGCCCTCGTCGGCGATCTGGCCGCCGGATTCGGCGTAGAAGGGGGTGCGTTCCAGCACGACTTCGACGATCTCGCCGGCACCGGCCGTCGGCACCGACTCGCCGTCGCGGACCAGGCCACGCACGTGCGATTCGGTGATCAGCTCGCCGTAACCGGTGAACTCGGTGACCCCGCGCTCGCGCAGATCCCGGTAGGCCGGGCTGTCGGCGTGGGCGCTCTTCTTACCCCTCGCATCGGCCTTTGACCGGGCCCGCTGCTCCTGCATCAGGCGGGCAAACCCCTCGGTGTCGACGGCCAGGCCCTGCTCGGCCGCCATCTCAAGGGTGAGGTCGATCGGGAATCCGTAGGTGTCATGCAGTGCGAAGGCCTGCTCACCCTGCAGCGACTCGGCGCCGGCCGCCTTGGCCTTCGTGACGGCGGTGTCGAGGATCGTCGTGCCGGCGACGAGGGTGCGACGGAATGCCGCCTCCTCGGCGTAGGCGATCATCGCGATGCGGTCGTATTCGCTGGCCAGCTCCGGGTAGGAGGCCGACATGCAGTCGCGGGCCACCGGCAGCAGTTCCGGTAGCGCGGGATCGTCGTAGCCGAGCAGGCGCATCGCCCGCACCGCCCGCCGCAGGATGCGGCGCAGCACGTAGCCACGCCCCTCGTTGTCGGGGGTTACCCCGTCACCGACGAGCATCAGCGCCGTACGGATGTGATCGGCCACAACCCGCAGCCGCACATCGTCGGGAGCAGACTCGGTGGCCGCATGTCCGGAGTGCAGACCGTATTGCTTACCGGTCAGCTCGGCGGCGCGGTTGAGGATGGGGCGCGTCTCGTCGATCTCGTAGAGGTTGTCGACTCCCTGCAGCAGCGTCGACATTCGCTCCAGGCCCATCCCGGTGTCGATGTTCTTGGCCGGCAGCTCGCCCAGGATCGGGTAGTCGTCCTTGGTGGTGCCGGCGCCGCGCTCGTTCTGCATGAAGACGAGGTTCCAGAACTCCATGAACCGGTCTTCGTCGACCTCCGGGCCGCCTGGACGGCCGTAGTCGGCGCCCCGGTCGTAGTAGAGCTCACTGCAGGGCCCGCATGGTCCGGGAATGCCCATCGACCAGTAATTATCGGCCTTTCCACGGCGCACGATCCGCTCGTGGGGCAGGCCGACGACCCGGTGCCAGATGTCCACGGCCTCCTCGTCGTCGAGGTAGACGGTGGCCCAGATTCGCTCGGCGTCGAGGCCGAAGCCGCCGTCGGAGATGGACTTCGTGGACAGGTCCCACGCCATCTTGATGGCGTGCTCCTTGAAGTAGTCACCGAAGCTGAAGTTGCCGTTCATCTGGAAGAACGTGCCGTGCCGGGTGGTCTTGCCGACCTCTTCGATGTCCTGCGTGCGGATGCACTTCTGCACGCTGGTGGCCCGCTGCCAGGGTGCGTTCAGTTGGCCAATGAAATACGGCACAAACTGCACCATGCCGGCGTTGACGAAGAGCAGATTCGGGTCGTCGAACGGAAGCGGCGCACTCGGCACGACGGTATGCCCGTCGGCCTCGAAGTGGGCCAGGAAGCGGCGGCGGATCTCTGAGGTCTTCACGGCTGCTCACCCACCGGCCGGACGACGATGGACGGTTGGCCCTGCTCGATCCGGCCGATCTGCCCGTCCAGGCCGGTGCCCTCGCGAAGCTCGGCCTCACGCTCATGCATCGCCTCGCGCACCTCCGTTGTGAAGTCTCGGATGGAGATCGAGAGGTCGGTGAGGCCGGTGCCGATCGATTCGGCCAGCCCACGCGGGGTGAGCCGCTGCGCGGCGGCACTGAGCTTGCGCACGATCAGAGCCCCGATGGTGATCCCCATCGCCAGCCAGAAGAGTCGTCGAGTCATCTACAGCGCCTTCCGGGCCCGACGGGACGCACGGTGACGCCGGTTGGCCGCCCGAATGGCCTCGGCGTCACGGCGCTGGGTGACGGTGCGGCGGACACCGTAGGAGAACGCAGCGACCTTGATCAGCGGGCTGCCCACTGTGCTGGAGACGATGGAGGTGAGCGCGGCCGCATTGGTCGTCATCGAACTGACGCCCTTGGTGATGCCGTCGACCTGGTCCAGTTGGGCATTCACACCGGCGAGGGTGGTCTGCGCATCAGCCAGCAGCGGCGCCGCACCTTCGTGCGTCTTGCGGATCGCCAGGGTCGCCTCGTCCAGGGTGCGCCCCAGCTTCAGCAACGGGATGGCCAGCAACAGCACCAATAAGAAGAACGCCACCGCAGCCACTAGGGCCGCAATACCTGAGGCAGACACACTTTCTCCTAATTTCGATCCTGCAACCAATGCCGTAACCAAAAAGACCCTACCGGTCGCGCCGCGGACGGAGTTCGCTCACTCGTTGCGTACGACGGCGCGCAGCCGCGCCACCCGCTCCTGCAGTTGCCGCTCGGCGCCGCGGGAGGTGGGGTGGTAGTAGTCGCGACCAAGCAGTTCATCCGGCGGGTACTGCTGCGCCAGCACCCCCTCCGGCTCGCTATGCGGATACCGGTAGGCCGCAGCATGCCCTAACTTGGCCGCGCCGGGATAGTGCCCGTCCCGCAGCGCCGGGGGCACCGCTCCCCCCAGCCCCTGCTTGACATCGGCGAGCGCCTCGTCGATCGCTCGGACGACGGCATTCGACTTGGGGGCGAGCGCCAGGTGCATCGTGGCCTGTGCCAGGTTGATCCGCGCCTCCGGCATCCCGATCAGCTGCACGGCCTGAGCTGCCGCGGTAGCCACCAGGATCGCGGTCGGGTCAGCCAGGCCGATGTCCTCGCTGGCGTGCACCACCAAGCGGCGCGCGATGAAGCGGGCGTCCTCACCGGCCTCGATCATCCGGGCCAGGTAGTGCAGCGCCGCATCCACATCCGACCCGCGGATCGATTTGATGAAGGCGCTGATGACGTCATAGTGCTGGTCGCCGTCCCGGTCGTAGCGGACCGCGGCGGTGTCGACGGCCTTCTCCAGGGTCACCAGGTCGATGCTCGGCTGCCCGGCCGCCACCGCGCTGCCCGCCGCCGCCTCCAGCGCGGTGAGCGCGCGCCGGGCGTCGCCGTCGGACATCCGCAGCAGGTGATCGAGGGCATCGTCCTCGATCTGTACCGCGCCGGCCAGTCCGCGCTCGTCGACCAGCGCCCGACGTACCAGTTCGGCGATGTGCTCGCCGGTGAGCGGCTGCAGATTCAGCAGCAGGCTGCGCGAGAGCAGCGGTGAGACGACGGAGAAGTACGGATTCTCGGTGGTGGCCGCGACCAGCGTGATGACCCGGGCCTCAACGGCACCGAGCAGCGAGTCCTGCTGGGTCTTGGAGAAGCGATGTATCTCGTCGATGAACAGCACCGTCTGGTGCGAATTCATGGTGAGGTCGTGGCGGGCCCGTTCGATCACCGCGCGGACGTCCTTGACCCCGGCATTCAGCGCCGACAGCTGAACGAAGCGGCGATTGGTCGAACTCGAGACGATCTGCGCGAGCGTCGTCTTACCGCTGCCGGGAGGTCCGAAGAGGATCAGCGACATCGGCGCATCGCCCTCAACCAGCCGTCGCAGCGGTGAGCCCGCACTGAGCAGATGCTCCTGCCCGAGGACCTCATCGAGGCTTCGGGGACGCATCCGGGCGGCTAGCGGTGCCCGTGGGTCAACCGCGCCGGACTGGCCCCCGGACGCACCGGCCAACCCCGTGGACGGCGCATCGCCGTCGGAGGTCTCGAAGAGCGTCATGGGCCAAGCTTAGGACCGCCCGGCGACTGCAATTGCCCGCCATCTCGCTGCAGCCCCGCAGTCCCCGGCCGCCGGCGATCAGAGGCCCGATCGGGCCACCCCGATCAGCTGAGGTGACCGCCCACCTTCGTGTAACCACGGAGCAGGTCGCGCGAGATGATGAGGCGCTGCATCTCGTCGGTTCCTTCGAAGATTCGCCAGAGACGGGCCTCGCGGTACCAGCGCTCGATCGGCAGCTCCCGGGTGTAGCCCATGCCGCCGTGGATCTGCATGACCTTGTCGACGACGTCGTTGGCCATGGTGGCTCCGTAGAGCTTGGCCATCGACGATGCGTGCCGGGCATCGCGCCCCTGGTCGACGGTCCACGCCGCATGCATCACCAACCAGCGCGCGGCCTCCAGTTCCACCTCGGCATCGGCGATCATCCATTGGATCGCCTGATTGCTGCCGATCTTCTTGCCGAAAGTCTCACGGGTGGTGGCGTACTCGATGCCCATCTGCAGCAGTCGCTCGGCCGCACCCAAGGCCCGGGCCGGGATGATGTACCGCCCCTTGCCGATCCACTTCATGCCGAGTTCGAAACCCTGTCCCGGCTCACCGAGCATGTTGCGCGCCGGCACCCGGACGTCGTCGAAGACGAGCGAGGCCGGTCCCCCCTCACCCATCGTCTGGATGAAGTGCGAAGTCCAACCCATGTCCCGGTCCACCAGGAACGCAGTGGCGCCGCCGTGCGCGCCCTTCTCCGGGTCGGTTACCGCGATGACGATCGCGAAGTCGGCATCGTTGCCGCCGGTGATGAAGGTCTTCTCACCGTTGATGATCCAGTCGTCGCCATCGCGCTTGGCGCTGGTCTTGATGTTGGCCGCGTCCGACCCGGCGCCGGGTTCGGTGATCGCGAAGCAGGAGAGTTTCTCGCCCTCAATGGTGGGGATGAGGTACTCGTCTCGCTGCTCATCGTTGGCGAAATACAGAATGTTGTCGGCTTCGCCGCCGAAGCGGAACGGGATGAAGGTGCGCCCGGTCTCGGTGGCCAGCAGAGCCTGCGAGACCGCGGGCAGATCCATGCCGCCGTACTGCTCCGGCGTCGAGACCCCCCAGAACCCGAACTTCTTGGCCAGCTGCTGCAACTCGCGCACTTCAGAGATCTCCAGGCCGGGCAGCCCCTTGCGCTCCCGACGCAGCGCCTCCGGTTCGCGGCTGATCAACTCCTTGGCGATGAAGTCACGCGCAGTCTGTCGTATGGCCTTCTGCTCGTCGCTGAACGAGAAATCCATCGCAGCTCATCCTCTCGGGCTCTGAGACACCTTCGTGAAGTGTCTGATACATCTTCCGCAGACGTTACCCCGACTGAGGCCGCCATACACCTGCTCTGAATGCGTGACTTTCCTCGATCGGTGGTGCATATTCATCTTCCCCATCAACGTCGATGGTCTGACTGCTAGTCCCCGGCCCGCTCCGCACCTCGGGCCACCCTCGAACGGGAGGCGGACATGATCGTCAACAGTGGCGGCGGCTTCGGCGTCGCAGCAGCAGGCCCAGACGGGCCAACCTGGGGAGTCGCCGGTCCGACCGCGCTGAAATTGTTCTGGTTCGCGGCCGTGGTCGCGATCACCGCGAGCTTCTGGCTACGCCGACAGCTCACCCGCGCGATCACGGCCCGCAGCAGTGTCGCTTCAGGTGTGGGGACGATCGAACTCTCGGCAGTCGACGCCGGGATGCTGCGGAGCACCAAGTCGGCGCTCGTCGTCTGCCTCACCCAACTGCACACCGCGGGGTTGATCAACTCCAACGGCGATGTGTTGCGGGCGCCGACGCAGATCGACGGGCTCGATCCGCTTGGGCACCACGTCTACGCCGAGCTTCGCCAGGACGGCCGACCACGCACCTTCAAAACCGTGCTCACCGGCAGCCGATCGGCGCTCCAGGAAAAGGCCACCCAGCTGAGCCAGCGTGGCCTGATGTACACCGACACCGAGCGGACGAGCATCCGGCTCTGCGTCTGGCCGATGGTCGCCGTCGCGGCGGTCGGCATCGTGCGTCTGCTCGCCGGCCTCGACAACAACCGACCGGTCGGATACCTCGCTCTGAGTCTGGCCGTACTGCTGGTGCCCGTCGGCCTCGGGCTGATGGTGCCCCTCGCCACCGTTGTGGGCGAGCGGCGGATAAGCGAGCTGAGGTCGAGGTTCGCGTACCTGGCCGCGCACAATTCGCCCGACTTCCAGACCTATGGACTCGAGGCGGTGGCGCTATCGACGGCGCTCTTCGGCCCGAGCAGTCTCGTGCTCTACGACCCCACCTTCGCCAACGCCGCGGTCATGCGAATCAGTCCCGGGTCCGACGGCGGTGGCGCTGGCTTCGGCTGGTGGAGCACCGGCTCAAGCTGCAGCGGTGGTGGCGGTGGCGGATGTGGCGGTGGTGGCGGATGTGGCGGTGGTGGCGGATGTGGCGGCGGGGGCGGCTGCGGCGGCGGGGGGTGTGGCGGATGAGCGCCCGCGCGCAGACCCGCGACAACCAGCACAGCCGGGCTGGCCTCCAGGGGGTCGGAATCGGCTGGCGTCCGGAGATCTCCGGCGCGATCGCCCGGCTCCCCGACCTCGGCTTCGTCGAGGTGATCGCCGAGTCGCTACCGCACGGTCGCCGGGCGCCACTCCCGGAGACACTCCAGCCGGAGCTCACCGCATTGCTCGAGGCGGGGGTCACCGTCGTCCCGCATGGCATCGGTCTCTCCCTGGGTGGCGCCGAGCCGGTGGACGCCCGACGGGTGGCCCACCTGGCTCGCTGCGCCGAGCTGGTCGGCGCGCCCCTGGTGAGCGAGCACGTCGCCTTCGTCCGCGCCGATGACCTCGAAGCCGGGCACCTGCTTCCCATCCCGCGGACACGCGAATCGCTGGCCGCGGTGACCCGGAATATCCGTCGCACCCAGCGAGAGCTACCGGTGCCCCTGGCCGTCGAGAACATCGCCGCCCTCTTCGAGTGGCCGAACGCCGAGTTCTCGGAGTCGGAGTTTCTCGCCGCTATCGTGGCCGAGACCGGCGTCCGGCTGGTCCTCGACGTCGCGAACCTCTACGCCAACGCGGTCAACGCGGGGCTGGACCCGGCCGCGGAGCTGGAGCACATGCCGCTGGAGCACGTTGCCTACTGCCACGTGGCCGGCGGCGCAGTGATCGACGGGCTCTACCAGGACACCCATACCAACCTGGTTCCGCCTGAGGTTCTGCGCCTGGTCACGGCCGTCGCGCAGCGCTCGATCGCCGACCGGGGCGAGGCTGGTGCCTTCATGCTCGAGCGGGACGGTCACTATCCGCCCGAGGATGAGCTGCGGGCGGAGTTCCAGGCGATCCGCATCGCGGCCAGTGAGCCGCTCGCGACACCCCAGGCGCCGGCGCGATGACAACGCCGACGCCCCCAGGCGCCGGCGCGATGACAACGCCGCCGCCCGCCACCACAATGGCCCAGCAGCAGCGTGAGTTGGTGGCCGCGCTGGTCAACGGCGGCCCGACGCCGGCCGGATTCAACGCCGGCCGCGTCGAGGCAGCCGCCCGGGCGCTACTGCGCAAGCGAGCCGGCGAGGTCGGCCGGGCGTGGCCGGGTCTGCGGCACGGACTCGGTGAGCAGTGGCAGCCCGGATTCATCCGCTGGGCGCGTCACCGCCCGAAGGCCGGCTCCTTCGCCGACGGGTTCGCCTTCGCCCTGGAGCGGCAGCACTATGGCCGTCTCCCGGCCGGGGCCCGCCTGGAGTTGGCGACCGCGCTGCTCGACTGGCGGCTTGACGCTGCCGGCGACCTCGTACGACGGCGCTGGTTTATCGTCCGGACGACCCGGGTTGACCGGCTGCGGTTGTACGCGTTCGGCGGCGGCCGCCGCCGGTGGCGCTGGGTTCGTAGCGCGGACTAGGCAGTCGGCTCAGGATCCTTCGGCCGGCTTGGGTTCGGCCGGCTTGGGCTCGGCCGGCTTGGCTTCAGCCGGCTGGGCGTCTACTCCGGCCTCCTTGCGCTGGGCGGCGGTGATCGCGGCCGGCGCCGCGGTGAGCGGGTCGACGCCGCCGCCGCTCTTCGGGAACGCGATCACATCGCGGATCGATTCGGTTCCCGATAGCAGGGCGCAGATCCGGTCCCAGCCGAAGGCGATTCCACCGTGCGGGGGCGCGCCGAAGGCAAAGGCGTCCAGGAGGAAGCCGAACTTCTCCTGGGCCTCGGCCTCGGATAGCCCCATGACTGCGAAGACACGCTCCTGGACGTCCCGGCGGTGGATTCGAATCGAGCCACCGCCGATCTCGTTGCCGTTGCAGACGATGTCGTAGGCGTAGGCCAGGGCCGAACCGGGGTCGGTGTCGAAGGTGGCCAGCGAATCGGGCTTGGGCGAAGTGAAGGCGTGGTGCACCGCGGTCCAGGCGCCGCTGCCGACGGCAACGTCACCGCTGGCAGTTGCGTCCGAACTCGGCTCGAAGAGCGGAGCGTCGACGACCCAGAGGAACGACCAGGCCGACTCGTCGATCAACCCGCCGCGGCGAGCGATCTCCAGGCGGGCGGCCCCCAGTAGGGCCCGCGACGTCTTCGCGGCACCGGCAGCGAAGAAAACGCAGTCACCGGGCTTGGCGCCCACCGCAGCGGCCAGCCCAGCCCGCTCGGACTCGGAGAGGTTCTTCGCGACCGGGCCGCCGAGTTCGCCGTCCTCGCCGACGAGGACGTAGGCCAGCCCTCGGGCTCCGCGCTGCTTGGCCCACTCCTGCCAGGCGTCGAGCTGCTTGCGGGGCTGCGAAGCCCCGCCGGGCATGACGACGGCGCCGACGTAGGGCGCCTGGAAGACCCGGAACGGGGTCTCGGCGAAGTAGGGGGTCAGCTCGACGAGCTCCAGCTCGAAGCGCAGGTCAGGCTTGTCAGAGCCGTAGCGGCGCATCGCTTCGGCATAGGTCATCCGCGGAATCGGCGTCGTGATCTCATGGCCGATGAGCGCCCAGACGGCGGTGAGGATCTGCTCGGCCAGCGCGATGACATCGTCCTCCTCGACGAAGCTCATCTCGATGTCGAGCTGGGTGAACTCCGGCTGCCGGTCGGCCCGGAAGTCCTCATCGCGGTAACAACGCGCGATCTGGAAGTACCGTTCCATGCCGGCCACCATCAGCAGCTGCTTGAACAGCTGCGGCGACTGGGGCAGGGCGTACCAGGTTCCGGGGCGCAGCCGGGCCGGAACCAGGAAGTCGCGGGCACCCTCCGGGGTGGAGCGGGTCAGCGTGGGCGTCTCGATCTCGACGAAGTCGTTGTTGTAGAGCGTCTCCCGGGCGGCCCGGTTCACCTGACTGCGCAGGCGCAGCGCCGCCGCCGGCTCGGCCCGCCGCAGGTCCAGGTAGCGATACTTCAGGCGCGTCTCCTCGCCGACCGAAGAGTGCTCGTCGATCGGGAAGGGCAGCGGCCCGGCCTCATTCAGCACGTCCAGACCGGTGGCCACCACCTCGATCTCACCGGTTCCGATCGCCGGGTTGACGTTGCCCTCGGGGCGCACCCGGACCTCACCGGTGACGGCGACACACCACTCGCTACGCAGGTCGTGAACCAGCTCGTCCTCCCGGATCACCACCTGCACCACCCCAGAGGCGTCCCGGAGATCGATGAAGGCCACTCCCCCGTGGTCGCGACGGCGCGCCACCCAACCGGCGAGGGTTACCGTCTGGCCAGCGTCGGCGGCGCGCAGGGTCCCAGCGCCAGCAGTGCGGATCACGAGAGTTTCTCCTTAAGAAATACTGCGATTTCGTCGAGATTGATCGGCGATTGGTCGCCGGTGTCTAGCTGCTTCACCTGGGCTGTTCCGGCTTCGATATCCCGGTCGCCGATGACGACGGCGAATCGCGCACCGGAGCGATCGGCCCCCTTCATCGCGCCCTTCAACGCACGTCCACCGTAGGCGATGTCGACCCGAACACCCGCGGCGCGTAGCTGAGCGGCCAGGCGCACCGCGGCCGAGCGGGCGGCCTCACCCAGCGGTACCAGGTAGGCCTCGACCCGAGGGGCGGTTCCGATCGGCAGCCCCTCGGCCTTGCAGGCCAGCAGGGTGCGGTCGATGCCCAGCCCCCACCCGATGCCCGACAGCGGCTGCCCACCGAGCTCCTCCATCAGGCCGTCGTAACGACCGCCGCCGCCGACCGCCGACTGCGCGCCGAGCCCGTTGTGCACGAACTCGAAGGTCGTCTTCGTGTAGTAGTCCAGGCCGCGAACCAGGCGTGGGTTGAGCTGGTACGCCACGCCCAGATCGTCCAAGTAGGCCCTGACCTCAGCGAAGTGCGCCGCGCAGCTCGGGCAGAGGTTGTCGAGCATGAGGGGCGCATCCACGAGCTGCTTCTGCACCGACTCACGCTTGTCGTCCAGGACGCGTAGCGGATTGATCTCGGCCCGGCGCCGGGTGTTCTCGTCGAGATCAAGCCCGGACAGAAACTTGATCAGCTTCTCCCGGTAGGGCGGCCGGCATTCCGCATCGCCGAGTGAGGTCAGTTCCAGGCGGTAGTCGCGCAGCCCGAGGCGCCGGAAGCCGGCATCGGCCAAGGCGATCACCTCGGCGTCCAGGGCCGGGTCGTCGACCCCGATCGCCTCGATGTTCACCTGGCTGAAGACCCGTCCGCGGCCGGCCTGGGGCCGCTCAGCCCTGAAACACTGCCCGCTGGTCGCCACCTTGACCGGAAGCTGGCCCCGGTCCAAGCCGTGTTCGATGACCGAGCGCATGACGCCGGCGGTCAGCTCCGGCCTGAGCGTGAGCGAGCGATCACCCCGGTCGGCGAAGGTGTACATCTCCTTGCTGACCACATCCGTGGATTCGCCGACTCCTCGCACGAAGAGTTCGGTGTGCTCGAAGACAGGCGTCTCGATGTAGCTGTAGCCGGCCAGTGCCGGTTCAGCCAGTAGCGCATCCCGAACCTCGACGAAGGCCGCCGACTCCGGCGGGACGTACTCCAGCACGCCCTTGGGGGCGTTCACAATACTCATCCGACCTCCGCTCCGGTGCGCCGGCTGTCGCCACCGTGCAGTCTCATTGCAGCTCCATCAGATACGGATTGCTGATCCGCTCACGGCCGATCGTGGTGCTCGGCCCGTGCCCCGGGTACACCGTGACGGCGTCATCCATCGGCAGGATGACGTCGCGTAGCGAGGCGGTCATCGCCTCCATCGACCCGCCGGGCAGGTCGACCCGTCCGATGCTGCCCTGGAAGAGGACGTCGCCGCTGAGCAGCAACTCACCCTCGGAGACGTCGTCATCGAGGGTGAAGATCACCGATCCGGACGTGTGACCCGGCGCATGGCGAACACCCAGGCTCAGTCCGGCGAGTTGGAGGGTCGCGCCGTCGGTGAGTTCGCGCACGTCATCGGGCTCGGCAAAGCTGATCTGGCCGAAGAGCGGGGTGCCCGGGCGCATTCCCACGCCCGTCCACGGGTCCTTGAGCTGGTCGCGGTCGCTCGGGTGGATATAGGCGGCGACGTCACGGGCCTGGCAGACCGGGAAGACTGAGAAGCTGTGGTCGAAGTGGCCGTGGGTCAGGATCACCGCCGCCGGGTGCAGCCGGTGCTCGGCGATGACCTCGTCCAGCTGCTTGACCACCTCGATGCCGGGATCGACGATGACGCACTGCTCGCCGGCCGCAGGGGCCAGGACGTAGCAGTTCGTACCGGTGTAGGCCGACGGGAACCCCGCGATGAGCACAGCGTGCAACTTTCGACAGTGACTGACGTGATGATTGAGGCCAGCCTACCCAGCGCCACCACACACATTGCGTACCCACAGCCCCCACAGCCCGGCCCACGCCACTTGCCACAGTCGCATTACGTACACTTTCGCAGAACTTCATTCTGTGGGAAGGATCCGTCGTGGCGACGAACAATCAGCGTCGAGAGGCTGCCAAGCGTCAGCTCGAGCAGCAGTTGGCGCAGCGTCAGCGGCAGCAGTCCCACAAACGTGGGCAGATGCTGATCATCTCGATCGGCGGGTCGATCTTCGTGGTGCTCCTGCTCGTTCTGGGGCTGGCCATCGCCGAGCACCACAGCGATGACAAGAAGAGCACCGCCGCAGCGGCCACCGGCGCCGCGAGCGACACCTCGGCCCCGACCAGCGCGGCCCCGACGAGCGCGGCGCAGTCGCCGACCACGCCGGGCGACTGCGACTTCACCAAGGACAGCAGCGCGGCGGCCAAGGCCGTCACGCTCCCACCACTCACCGGCAATCCCGTCACCGGCACGGCCAAGGTCACGATGAACACGTCGCAGGGAGTCGTCGCGGTCACGGTTGACCGGGCGCTGGCGCCGTGCACCGTCGAGAGCTTCCTCTCCCTGTCCAAGCAGAAGTACTACAACGACACCCCATGCCACCGGCTGGTCACCAGCGGAATCTATGTCCTGCAGTGCGGCGACCCGACCGGCAGCGGGTCCGGCGGTCCGGGCTACACGATTCCGGATGAGGCGACCGGCAACGAGGCCTACCCGGCCGGCACGCTGGCCATGGCGCGTACCTCAACCGCGCACAGCGGCGGCAGCCAGTTCTTCTTCGTCTACAAGGACTCCCCCAGCCTGGCCCAGAACCTGGGAACCCTGCAGTACACGGTCTTCGGCAAGGTCACGACCGGCCTGGACGTGCTGCAGAAGATCGCCGCCGGCGGGGTCGCCGATGGCAGCACCGACGGTTCACCGAAGCTGCCGGTTCAGATCAAGACGGTGACGGTCAGCTAGCCCGCGCGGGCCGTTCGGCTAAGCGGTGTGGCCGACTTGGCGGTATGGCCCGTCAGTGGGTGTGGCCCGTCAGTTCGAGTGCACCCGGTACACGTCATAGACGCCGTCCACGTTGCGGATTGTCCGCAGCAGATGGCCCAGGTGTTTCGCCTCGCCCAGCTCGAAGGTGAATTTGCTGACGGCGACGCGATCACGATTCGTGCTCACCGATGCCGACAGGATGTTCACCCGCTCGTCTGAGAGCACCCGGCTGACATCCGAGAGCAGCCGATGGCGGTCCAGCGCCTCGACCTGGATCGACACCACGAAGACCGACTCGGACGACGGCGCCCACTCGACCTCCACGTTGCGATCCTGCTGCTCTAGCAGCACGGCGGCATTGGTGCAGGCCAGCCGGTGTACCGAGACTCCCCCGCCACGAGTGACGAAGCCCATGATGGCGTCACCCGGAACCGGAGTGCAGCAACGGGCCAGCTTGACCCAGACATCGCTGACGCCCTTGACCACGACGCCCGCGTCCCCTGAGGAGCGCTTGATGGTCGAGCCGGGCGGATCCATCGACGGCCGGGTGGTCTCGGCGAGGTCCTCAACCGCGCCCTCCAGCCCACCCAGCTGCGCGACGAGCTTCTGGACGACCGCCTGGGCCGAGACGTGGCCCTCGCCGATGTTCGCATAGAGCGCAGTGATATCGGCCAGGTGTAGATCGCGGGCGATGGTGAGCAGCACATCCCCGCCGAGCATTCGCTGCATCGGCAGTGCCGCCTTGCGCATCGCCTTGGTCAGCGCGGTCTTTCCGGCATCCACCGCATCCTCACGGCGTTCCCGGGCAAACCACTGCCGAATTTTGGTCTTCGCCCGGGGCGACTTGACGAAGGCCATCCAGTCCCGCGACGGTCCGGCGTTCTCAGCCTTGGAGGTGAAGATCTCGACGGTGTCCCCGTTGTCGAGCTCCCCCTCCAGGGCAACCAGCTTGCCGTTCACCCGGGCCCCGATACAGCGGTGCCCGACCTCGGTATGCACGGCGTAGGCGAAGTCGACCGGGGTGGAGCCGGCCGGCAGCGCGACCACCTCGCCCTTCGGTGTGAAGACGTAGACCTCGTTGGCGCCGAGGTCGTAACGCAGCGAGTCGAGGAACTCGTCGGGCTCCTGCGTCTCGCGCTGCCAGTCCAGCAGCTGGCGCAGCCAACCCATCTCATCCGAGACGGCCGACGGCTCGGCAGCGGAGACGTTCTTGATCTCCTTGTACTTCCAGTGCGCGGCGATGCCGTACTCAGCGGTGCGGTGCATCGCGTGGGTGCGGATCTGCAGCTCCACCGGCTTGCCGCCCGGCCCGATCACTGTGGTGTGCAGCGACTGGTACATGTTGAACTTGGGCATCGCGATGTAGTCCTTGAACCGCCCCGGTACCGGCTGCCAGTTCGCGTGGATCACCCCGAGGGTTGCGTAGCAGTCCCGCTCGGTGTCGACGAGGACACGGATTCCGACCAGATCGTAGATGTCGGTGAAGTCACGACCGCGCACGATCATCTTCTGGTAGATCGAGTAGTAGTGCTTCGGACGGCCGGTGATGGCCGCCTTGATGGCGCCCTCTTTCAGGTCGTTGTTGACCCGTTCGATGACCTCGTGGAGGTAGGTGTCGCGGGACGGAGCACGGTCGGCGACGAGCCGCACGATCTCGTCGTACCGCTTCGGGTACAGCGTCGCGAAGGCGAGGTCCTCGAGCTCCCACTTGACCGTGTTCATACCCAGTCGATGGGCCAGTGGAGCGAGAACCTCCAGCGTTTCACGGGCCTTTCGCTCCTGCTTGGCCGGTGGGAGAAAGCGCAGAGTACGCATGTTGTGCAGCCGGTCGGCCAGCTTGATGACCAGCACCCGCGGGTCACGGGCCATCGCCACGATCATCTTGCGAATCGTCTCGGCTTCGGCGGCGTCGCCGAACTTCACCTTGTCGAGCTTGGTCACGCCATCGACCAGATGCGCTACATCGGCCCCAAACTGCGTAGTGATCTCAGCCAGAGAGGTGCGGGTGTCCTCCACCGTGTCATGAAGCAACGCGGCGACCAGCGTGGTGGTGTCCATACCGAGCTCGGCCAGGATCGTCGCCACCGCCAGCGGGTGGGTAATGTAGGGGTCGCCGCTCTTACGCAACTGCCCGCGATGACGCTCCTCCGCCAGGTCGTAACCGCGCTGCAGCAGCCGCGCATCGACCTTGGGGTGGGCGTTCTGATGAATGGCCAGCAACGGTTCGAGCACCGGCTTCACGCTGGACTGGCGCGGCGCGGCGACCAGTCGGCGAGCCAGCCGGTCGCGAACCCGTCGCCGGTACTGCGGAGTGTCGGAGGCCTTGGGTGCGGCGTTCTTGGGGGCGACCATGCGAGCCGATGCGCTGCGCGGGGAGGTGGTGTCCTCACCGCTGGGCTCGGCCGGCGGCTTCACAGCCGCCGGGGAGGCGGCCGGGGCGGTCGGCGGCCGGGTGGCCGGGGTCGAGGGAGGAGCAACCGATCGCGTCGGGGCGGGCGGCAGGACGCCTTCGGGAGCACTCGAGGGAGCACTCGAGGCCGTGGACGGAATTGTCGGCTGGGTCGTCGGCGGGGTCGCTGGAGCAGTCGATGACTTCGGCGCATTCGCAGCCTCGGCGGCATCACTCGATGGCCCGACGGCGTTCAGCGTCTCGGTGCCGGGCAGAGCAGATCCAGTTGCCGCTTCAGGTGTCAGCGTCTGCTCCTTAGATAGACCGTAATTTCAGTCTAGAAGATCGTCCTCCGGAGCGCTTGCCGGGTTCGAACCCGACGGTTCAGACCCGAAGCAGTGCCGTCACCCGGGGGCCGGACGAGCCGGACAGGCCGGACAGGGCAGCGCGGCCGTTGAGGAAGCCGATCTCCAGCAGCACTCCGGTTCCGGAGATCTCGGCACCCGCCTCAGTCAACAACTGCGTAGCAGCCGCGAGTGTTCCCCCGGTGGCCAGCACGTCATCGACGACGTACACCCGGCGGCCGTCGAGGACACCCAGCGGCACCTCCAAAACCGCCGTGCCGTACTCGAGTTGGTATTCGCGGGTCACCGTGGGCGGTGGGAGCTTTCCGGCCTTGCGAACCAGTACCAGCCCACAGTTCAGCTCGTTCGCGAGGGCGGCCGCGAGCACGAAGCCCCGAGCCTCGACGCCGGAGACCAGGTCGACGCCGCCGGCCGCCCGCGCCGCGTCAGCCAGAGCTCGGACGGCCATGCCGAAGGCCTGCGGGTCAGCCAGCAGGGGCGAGATGTCCTTGAAGAGCACACCCGGCAGCGGGAAGTCCTGAACGTCTCGCATCCCGGTGCTGACCGTGGCCGCGACCTCGGCGCCGGCATCGCCGACTGGGCCACTCATCAACGACGACGCTGCGGGCGCGCCCCGGGCTTCGGGGCCGGCATCGGTCCTGAGCCGCGTCGAGCCGCCGCGGCGGCCGCGACGGCGACCGGGGAGATCTCGACCGCCTCGTGCTTGTCACTGGCCCGCTTCGCCATCACCCGGCGCGTCAGTTGCTTGTAGGCCGGCTGCCGCTCGGTCAGGTCCACGACCAGCGGGGTGGCCAGGAAGAGTGAGGAGTACGCCCCGGACGCCAGCCCGACGAAGAGGATCAGCGCCAGGTCCTTGATGGTGCCCACACCGAGGATTCCGGCACCGACGAAGAGCAGACCGGCGACCGGGAGCAGCGAGATCAATGAAGTGTTGATCGAGCGCATGAGCGTCTGGTTGACGGCCAGGTTGGCCGCCTCGGAGAAGGTCATCCGGCTACCGGCGAGCAGGTTCTGAGAGTTCTCCGAAACCTTGTCGTAGACGACCACGGTGTCATACAGCGAGAACCCGAGAATGGTCAGCAGTCCGACCACCGTCGAGGGCGTCACCTCGAAGCCGATGAGCGAATAGATTCCGGCGGCGATGATGAGGTCGTGCAGCAGCGCAATCATCGCACCGACCGCCATCCGCCATTGGAAGCGGAACGAAATGTAGATCGAGACCACAATCAGGAACACGATCAGGGCCTGGATCGCCGACTTGGTGACGTCACGACCCCAGTCGGAACTGACCGTGGTGGCGTTGATGTCACTCTTCGGGATACCGGTCGACTTGGAGACCGAGTTCTCGACGTTGTTCAGCTCAATCGCGCCGACCGACTTCGTCTTGACGACGATCTGGCGGCTGGCACCGCTGCCGACCTCCTGGGCCGCGTCGGCCGGTGGTAGGCCGGCGGCGTTGAAGGCGTCCTCGACCTGACTGGTCGAGATCGACGAGCCGTGGGTCTGAATCTGGAACTGGCTGCCGCCGGCGAACTCCACACCGAAGTTGAAGCCACGAATCACGAACGCCAGGATGCAGATCGCGATCATGATGCCGGAAGCCAGATACCACCGCTTCCGCGAACCGATGAAGTTGTAGTTGGTCTCGCCGCGGTAAAGCTTGGTGAAGGCGCTCATCAGCTCTGGCCCTTGCTGTCGTCGTCAGATGACGTTCCGGCGTTCTGTGCCCGCAGTCGCGCTCGACGAGCAGCCGCTCGTTCGGCTGCGGTGCCCGACGCCGGGCTCACCTTGGGCGACGGCTCGGCCGCCGGCGCTGGGCTCGGTTCGGTTGCTTCGAGCGGATCTGCCTCCGAACCCACCGTCGACACCGTCGGCGCTGCGGCGGTTGGTGTGACCGCGTCGCTATCGACCGCAGTGTCGGCCTCGTCCTGATCGCCGAGCTCATCGCCGACGTTGGCCTCGGGCTCGGCGACCGCAACGGCAGTCGGCGCGGCCTTGGCCGACGGCTTGCTGAGACGGATCGATCCGGTCGGAACGCGCGGTTCGGGATCAGCCGGTGGGGCCGTCTTCGTCCGGCGCTTCACCTGCGTCGAGTCATCGGCTACGACACCGCCCGCCCGTGCCGAGTTGAGCCCGGTAAAGCCCGCGGACCCGAAGGTGGCGCTGCGCGATAGCAGTGACACCAGCGGGTGGGTGAAGAGGAAGACGACGACGAGGTCGAGGATGGTGGAGAGGCCGAGGGTGAATGCGAAGCCCTTCACGTCACCGGCAGCGAAGAAGTAGAGCACCGCCGCGGCGAGGAAGGAGACCGTATCCGCCGAGAGAATCGTGCGCCGGGCCCTAACCCAGGCGCGCGGCACCGCGACCCGCATGGATCTACCCTCGTGCACTTCGTCCTTTATTCGTTCGAAGAACACGACGAATGAGTCAGCGGTGATACCCACCGCAACGATGAAACCGGCGATACCGGCGAGGGTCAGGGTGAAACCGATCTGCCGGGAGAGGAAGACGATGCAGCCGTAGGTCAGGCCGCCGGAGACCACCAGCGATGCGATGGTGACCAAACCAAGCCCGCGGTAATACAGCAGCGAGTAGATCACGACGAGGGCCAGTCCGATGCCTCCGGCCAGCAGGCCGGCCTTCAGCTGAGCGCTGCCGAGCGTGGCACTCACGTTGGAGGCGGTCAGCGGGTCCCCGAAGTTCAGGGGCAGCGCGCCGTAACGGAGCTGGTCGGCCAGATTGGTAGCCGAGCTCTGCGTGAAGGAGCCGCTGATCTGCGTGCTGCCACCATTGATCGCCGACTGGTTGTAGGGCGAGGAGACCACCGCGCCGTCGAGGGTGAAGGCCACGAAGTTAGCGCAGGGCACGCTGCTCGTGCCGCAGCTGGTGTAGTCCGGGGTCGCAGTCGACCCACTGGTGTTGTGCTTGGTCGTGTAGTCGGCCCAGGCCGCCTGGCCGCTGCTCTTCAGATCGAGCGAGACGATCCACTGGTTGGTCGAGTTCAGCTGGGCTGAGGCATCGCTGATCTCGGTTCCGGGCACGATCACCGGGCCGAGGAAGTACACCAGCGTCGGCTTGTCGTGCGAGTCACAGGCCAGCAGGGTCTGCGCCTGCTTGGTGTCCGGCGGGCTTGACGCACAGTCGAAGTGCGACGCCGTCGCCTGCAGAAGCTGCTGCTGGGTCGAGGTGAGCTTCTCGTAGTCGGTCTCAGTGGTCGGGATCGGGAAGTCGAGAACTGAGAAGGGGTTCTCGGTCACCGTGGTGCCCGAGAGGAGCGTCTGCTGCGCCGGGGTGAGGGTGGGCGTCGCGGCCGCGGCCGCCGGAGTGCTTGCCGCCGCACTGGCCGGGGCCGCCGCCGAGGTCGGCGCGGCCGATCCGGAGGCTTGGTGCGGCGCAGCCGCCAGCTCACGAGCCGAGGCGTCCTGCGGGCTCAGTTGCCGGGACGACTCGTCCTTGGGGGCCACGCTCGACGACCCATTGGCCGACGGGCTGGTCGACGCCGCGCTGGCCGAGGCGGCCGGAGATGTCGATGCGCCTGAGCCGGACGCCGTCCCCGCGCTCGCACTGGCCGCGGAGGCCGACGCCGCGGCGGCGGCGGCCGCCGCCACCGGCTGCACGACCGGCATGATGAGCGGCCGGAAGTTCAGCTGGGCGGCGCTGCCGATACTGGCCAGCTGATCGGCGGCGTTGTGGCCGGGGATCGAGATGACGATGCGGTCACTGCCCTCGATGACGACCTGGGCCTCAGAGACACCGTAAGCGTTTACGCGCTGATCCATGATCGAGCGCGCCTCCTCCATAGAGGACTTCGACGGCGTCGAGCCGTCCGGCGTCTTCGCCTGGAAGACGACCTGTGTCCCGCCTTCGAGGTCGAGCCCGAGCTTCGGCGTGCGTGACTGGCCGGGCCAGAAGACGATCGCATAGAGGACAACAAAGATGGCGAGCAGCGCTAAGAAATAACGCCCGACGCGCAGCGTTCCGGCGGGTGGAGCCACTGGGGAAATTCTCCTATAGATGAGTGCTGGATCCGGCGCAGATTGCCGGCAGCACGAGGCCATGAAAACAGACCCGCGGGACGAATGTCGCGCAGGTCATACGACAGTATGACCGAAGGGGCAAGCAGACGCTCCCCAGGTCATCGGTCGATCGATCAGTCAGACGTCTGAGTGCCCGCCTGCGTTCCCGGTTCTGGATCCGATCCGGTCGCCTGCTCACCGACTGCCTGCTCCCCCAGACGGTACTGGGCGGGCAGGGAGGCGATGTCACGCAGGGCGGCGAAGGCCCACTTGACCTCGATGCCGGGCGCGATTCGCAGCAGCACCGTGTCCCCGTCCGGATCAATGGCGACGACCTGACCGTAGAGGCCGGAGGTGGTCATCACCTCACTACCGAGGCCGATCGTGGCCCGACGGGCGGATTCGGCGCCGGCAGCGCGCTGTTTGGCCCGCTGGGCGAAGAGGAACATCCCAGCGAGGATGAGGATGATTATGACGAGCGGAAGAATCTTCATAGCAAATCCCTAGCGGTAAATCAGACCCGGCGGTGTCGGCCGTAGCCCCGATGCGCGGCGGCCAACTGAAGAGGCAGCAGCCCAGAAGTGAGTGTCACTCCTGGAACAGGGTAGGCGCTGATGGGTCCACTCCGGCACCGAATCGTCCGCTCGCCAGGTATCCGTGGGCCGCCGAGGCCGGCGGAGTGAGACCGAGATGATGCCAGGCGGCAGGCGTCGCGACCCGCCCCCGGGAGGTTCGCGCCAGCAGCCCGGCCCGCACCAGGAATGGCTCAGCCACCTCCTCCACGGTCTCAGCCTCCTCGCCGACGGCGACGGCCAGCGTCCCGACCCCGACCGGTCCCCCGCCGAAACGCCGCACGAGCGCGTCGAGCACAGCCCGGTCTAGGCGATCCAGACCGAGCTCGTCGACGTCGTAGACGGCCAGCGCGGCGCTGGCCACTGCTTCCGTGACGACGCCATCGGCCCGAACCTCGGCGTAGTCCCGAACCCGACGCAGCAGCCGGTTGGCGATGCGGGGAGTGCCCCGCGATCGCCCGGCAATCTCCACCGCACCGTCGTCGCGCAGCGGCACGCCGAGGAGGGCGGCCGAGCGATGCAGCACCGTCTCCAGTTCCGCGACGTCGTAGAAGTCCATGTGCGCGGTGAAGCCGAATCGATCGCGCAGCGGGCCGGTGAGCAGACCGGCCCGGGTAGTGGCCCCGACCAGCGTGAAGGGTGCGAGCTCCAACGGGATGGCAGTGGCGCCCGGCCCCTTGCCCACCACGACGTCGACCCGGAAATCCTCCATCGCCATATAGAGGAGCTCCTCGGCGGGCCGGGCGATCCGATGGATCTCGTCGATGAAGAGCACCTCGCCCTCGGTCAGACTGGTCAGCAGGGCGGCCAGATCACCGGCCCGTTCGATGGCCGGACCGCTGGTAACCCGAATCGGCACGCCCAGTTCAGCCGCGATGATCATGGCCAGGCTGGTCTTGCCCAGCCCGGGCGGGCCGGAGAGCAGCACATGATCCGGCGGACGATTGCGGCGCATCGCGCTCTCGAGCACCAGTTGCAGCTGCTCGCGGACCTTCGGCTGACCGACGAACTCGTCCAGGTGCTTCGGCCGCAGGCTCGCTTCGACGTCGCGTTCGTCAGCCACTGGAAACGGCGAGGCAAGATCGGTCTCGGCGCCGGAATCGGTCGCCTGTGGGTCGTTCATGCTCACAGCTAATCACCTGCCTGAGACGACGTCGGGTGGCCCACTATCGAGTGCGACCGAGAAGTTGAATGCTGCGCCGCAGCAGCGCCGGGACGTCGGCTTCGCTCTCGCCGGCGTCGACCTCGGCCGCCAGCACCTCGATCGCCTCGCCGGCTTCGCGTGCGCTGAAACCCAAGCCCCCAAGCGCGCGGACGAGCTGTTCGCGCCACGGAGCAACTGCCGTGACGCCGAGGCTGCTGGCTCCGGCGGCTGACTCGTCGGACTGATCGATGGCCCCGATCCGATCACGCAGTTCCAGGACCACCCGCTCGGCGCTCTTTCGACCGATGCCGGGAACTTTCATCAAAGATTGCAGGTCATTCGTCGCGATCGCCCGTCGGACCTCGCGGGGCGCGTGGACCGCGAGAATCGTCTGGGCCAGCCGTGGTCCGACTCCGTTCGCAGTCTGCAGCAGTTCGAAGAGCGACCGCTCGTCGTCGTCGGCGAAACCGAAGAGGGTCAGTGAATCCTCACGGACGACCAGGCTCGTCGACAGTCGCGCCGACTCCCCCAGCCGCAGCCGGGCCAGCGTTCCGGGTGAGCAAGAGACGGCCAACCCGACACCGCCGACCTCGATGACCGCTCCATCCGGCCCGAGCGCGGCGACCAGCCCGTGCACGCTGGCGATCATGCGACCGTCCCGATCGCGCGGCGCCCGGGCGCCGGTCGGCGCGCCGCCTGCTGTGCCGCTTGCTGTGCCGCCTGCTGTGCCGCCTGCTGGGCCGCCACCAGTCGGCTCTGCGCGGCGCCGCGCCAGATGTGGCAGATGGCCAGGGCGAGCGCGTCAGCCGCATCCGCCGGCTTCGGCATCGATTCGAGGTTGAGCAACCGGGTGACCATGGTGCCGACCTGAGCCTTCCCCGCGGTACCGGATCCGGTGATCGAGGCCTTCACCTCACTCGGGGTGTGCATCACCACGGGTATCCCCTCGCGGGTGGCAGCCAGCACCGCCAATCCGGCGGCCTGCGCGGTCCCCATCACGGTGCGCACGTTGTGCTGGCTGAAGACCCGCTCCACCGCCACGACGTCGGGCTTGAACTGCCGCACCAGATGGGTCACCGCGTCGGAGATGATGACCAGACGATCACCCAACTCCGCATCGTGCGGAGTGCAGATCACGTCCACATGCAGCATCTGCAGACGCCGCCCAGCCGTCCCCTCGACGATGCCTACGCCGCATCGCGTCAGCCCGGGGTCAACGCCCAGTACCCGCACTCGTCCTCACCTCTGCCCTTTATGTTCTCGCGCCGCGACCTGTAGTCGAACGGTCGTTCGAGCTTACGACGAGCGGTTGGGGCTGCTGGGACGACACGCAGCGCGCTTGTCTCAGCTTTCCCGGCTAGCGTTACGGCATGTATTCGTTGCCGAGCCTCCCCGCTCGACGTGCCGTCCGCCCGAGCCCCGTCTTCCTGGCTTTTGTCGCTCTCACCGCATTCGGCGGGTTCCTGGCGTGGCAAGAACCCAGTCTGCTGGCCGCGCGCTTCGGGGTCTTCCTGCTGGTCCTGAGCGGGTGGGTCGTCTCGCTCTGCCTGCACGAGTTCGGCCACGCCTACTGCGCCCACCGGGCCGGCGACAGCAGCATCGAGGCGCGCGGATACCTCACGCTCAACCCGTTCAAGTACGCCCACCCGGTGCTGTCGATCGCGCTGCCGCTCTTCTTCATCCTGCAGGGCGGCTTCGGCCTGCCGGGCGGGGCGGTGTACCTGCACCCCCACACCTTCAAGTCCAAGCGTGAACGGGTCATCGCCGCCGGAATCGGACCGGCCTCCAACGTGATAATCGGTGTGCTGTTGCTGATCAGCACCGTCGGGAAGACCTACCAGGGTCCGCATCTGTACTTCTGGTCCGCGGTCGCCTTTCTCGGCTTCCTGCAGCTCACCGCGGCCGTGCTGAACCTGATGCCGCTGCCCGGACTCGACGGCTACGCGATGCTCGAGCCGTTCCTGCAGCCCAAGACCCGGCAGTCTCTCGAGCCGTTCAAGCCATGGGGAATGCTCGTCGTCTTCGCGCTGCTGAGCGTCCCGCGCCTCAACGCCTGGTTCTTCCAGTTCGTCGACGACATCTACCGGGCGACCGGGGCCGATCCGGTCCTTTACCAGTACGGCAGCCTGCTGCTGCGTTTCTGGCAGTCGCTTTAGGTATTCGGCCGATAGCTCGGCTGGCTACTCGGCCGATAGCTCGGCTGGCTACTCGGCCGATAGCTCGGCTAAGACCTCGTCGCTGGCGTCGAAGTTGGTGAAGACGTTCTGCACGTCATCGCTGTCTTCCAGGGCGTCGATCAGTCGAAGCACCTTGCGGGCACCATCGGCGTCGAGTTCGACCTGCACGCTCGGAACGAAGGAGGAGTCAGCCGAGTCGTAGTCGATTCCGGCACTCTGCAGCGCGGTGCGGACCTGCACCAGGTCGGTGGCCTCGCAGATCACCTCGAAGGACTCGCCGAGGTTGTTCACCTCTTCGGCACCGGCGTCGAGGACAGCCAGGAGCACATCGTCCTCGGTCTGGCCGGCCTCCGGCACTACGATCACACCCTTTCGGGTGAACATGTAGGAGACCGAACCCGGGTCAGCCATCGATCCGCCGTTGCGGGTCATCGCCAGGCGGACCTCTCCGGCGGCTCGGTTGCGGTTGTCGGTCAGGCACTCGATCAGCACGGCGACGCCGCTGGGGGCGTACCCCTCGTACATGATCGTCTGCCAGTCCGAGCCGCCGGCCTCGGCGCCGGAGCCGCGCTTGACGGCGCGCTCGATGTTGTCCAGCGGCACCGACGTCTTGCGGGCCTTCTGGATGGCGTCGTAGAGGGTCGGGTTGCCGTCCGGGTCACCGCCTCCGGTGCGAGCCGCGACCTCGATGTTCTTGATGAGCTTGGCGAAGAGCTTGCCACGCTTGGCGTCGACGACCGCCTTCTTGTGCTTCGTCGTCGCCCATTTGGAATGCCCACTCATGCTGAATTACCGACCCTTCTCACTTCGCTCTGCGTCTGCTCATCTGCGTCTGCTCATCTGCCCTGCCCTGCCATGCCATGCCCCGGCTCGCGAGCGGACCGCGGGCCCGCGTGGCTACCGCGTCCGCGACCATCTCACAGAAGTAGGCATGAATACGACCGTCTCCCGTCAGCTCCGGGTGAAAGGACGTAGCCAGCAGATGCTGCTGACGAACCGCCACTATCCTACCGGCGGCCGGACCCTGGGCTACGGTGGCGACCGCGGTTGCCTTCGGCCCGATGGCCTCGACCCAGGGGGCCCGGATGAAGACGGCCCGCATCGGCGCTCCGGCCACCCCGGCGACCTCGAGCTCGGCCTCGAAGGATTCCACCTGGCGGCCGAATGCGTTGCGCCGCACCGTCATGTCGATGCCACCGAAGGTCTCCTGACCGACCACACCGCCGGTGATGCGATCTGCCAGCAGGATCATGCCGGCGCACGACCCGTACGTGGGGAGTCCACCGGCGATCCGGGCCCGTAGCGGCTCCAGAAGCTCGAAGATGCGGGCCAGTTTGACGATCGTCGTCGACTCGCCACCAGGCAGCACCAGCCCGTCCACGTCGGCCAGTTCCCGCTCGCGACGTACGGCCACGGCGTTCGCCCCGGCTGCTCGCAGCGCCTGCAGGTGTTCGCGGACGTCACCCTGCAGGGCGAGGACGCCGACCGTGGGCGGCAAACGCCTTACCAGCCGCGCTCGGCCAGTCGATGTGGCTGCGGGATCTCCTCGACGTTGATGCCGACCATGGCCTCGCCGAGACCCCGGGAAACCTTGGCGATGACATCCGGGTCGTCGTAGAACGTGGTGGCCTTGACGATCGCCTCAGCCCGCTGGGCCGGGTTTCCGGACTTGAAGATGCCCGAGCCGACGAAGACGCCCTGGGCCCCGAGCTGCATCATCATCGCAGCGTCAGCCGGGGTGGCGATGCCACCGGCGGTGAAGAGCACGACCGGCAGCGCGCCGGTGCGAGCGACCTCGGCGACGAGAGCGTAGGGAGCCTGCAGCTCCTTGGCGGCGACGAAGAGTTCGTCCTCGGGCAGTGAGCTCAAGCGGCGCAGCTCGCCACGGATCTGGCGCATGTGTGTGGTGGCGTTGGAGACGTCGCCGGTGCCGGCCTCACCCTTGGAGCGGATCATCGCCGCGCCCTCGGTGATGCGGCGCAGTGCCTCTCCGAGGTTGGTGGCCCCGCAGACGAAGGGAACCGTGAAGGCCCACTTGTCGATGTGATTGGCGTAGTCCGCCGGGGTGAGCACCTCGGACTCGTCGATGTAGTCGACGCCGAGCGACTGCAGCACCTGGGCCTCGACGAAGTGGCCGATCCGGGCCTTGGCCATCACCGGGATCGAGACCGTGTTGATGATCGACTCGATCATGTCCGGGTCACTCATTCGGGATACCCCGCCCTGGGCGCGGATGTCGGCCGGCACCCGCTCCAAGGCCATGACGGCGACGGCACCGGCGTCCTCGGCGATCTTGGCCTGCTCCGCGGTGACGACGTCCATGATGACGCCGCCCTTGAGCATCTCGGCCATCCCGCGCTTGACGGCGGCGGTACCGGTGACCGGGGTCGTGCCGGCGGCGGTATCAGGCTGGTTCAGGGCAGAAGTTGACTCGACAGACATGCCCCAATCTTACGTCCCCGCGCGAGTGGAATCTGACAACCATCATCGCGCAGGGACGGACCGGGGGCCGCCGCCGGGCGCGGCGAGCCAGCCGAACTCAACGCGAGGTGAGTGGAGTCCCGTTCGTCGCCAGCACGACCCAGGCCCCACCCGGGGTGACCGAGATCGGCTTGCCGGCCGCGTCCCGGTAGGTGGTGCCGGAGTTGATCGTCGGCCGGGACCAGGTCCCGTCGATGCGGTGACCGTTGCGGAAGATCGACACCTTGCCGCTGCCGACGGAGTGCGTGTACTGCGACGGGTTGCCGTTGACGTCGATATCCCCGGGGTGCGGTGAGACCGCACAGAACTGGACGATAACGTTCGGCGTCGCGATGACCGCACCATCGGCCGCGCGCTGGATGTTGCCGTTGATCACCCGCATGTACTTCTTCAGCGAGGCGTTCCAGGTGAACCCGACCGGGGTGCCGCCGACCTTGGTGCTGAGGCTGGTCGCCACCGGCGTGGCGGCCAGACCGGCGCCGGAGGCACTCCAGACCAGGCCGATGCTCTTGGCCTTACCGGCGCCGGGCACCGAAACCTTCGACAACGGGAGCACCACGTTGATGTAGGTCGATTGTCTGCGCTGCACCCGGTAGAAGCCCTTGTCGCCCCGATCCTGGATATACGGGTGCAGGATCGATGCGTCGAGAATCTTCAGCGAATCACCACCACCGCCGGATGCCACCAGCACGATCGGGCCGTACTGGGTGAGTAGTTCGGGGTCGCTGGCCCGGGTGCTGCGGATGTAGCCGGCGATCGGCTTCTGGCTGGCGAAGACAGCCACGTCACGGGTCAGGCCGCCCTCGGCCTGCTCGATGTACACGATGTCGGCCTTGTCGATCCCGACCTGCGGGCGACCTGGGGCGGTGTCGTCGATCTTGACCGCGATCACCGGGCCGGTCGGGACGGTTCCGGTGCCGGTGAGCGGGTTCACCGGCGGGGGCGCGGCGGGCGCCGGGGTGGCGGTCGGCGTCGGTGAGGCGGTGGGTGACGGGGTTGCCGTCGCCGTGGGCGCGGCCGCCGAGGACTTCGAGGAGCCATTCGACACCAGCGCATAGGTGGCTCCGGCGCCGCCGATGACGAGCACCGCGACGAGCGCGCCGGCGATCCCCTTCTGGGCGCCACTCATCTGACCGATTCGACCTGCGATATTCACTGTGATTCCTCTACTGAGACGTCTTTGGAGCGGTACTGGACGGCCCGAACCGGATAGGTGAAGGCATCGTCGATGTCAAAGAACTGCGGAAGTTCACGATGCCCTGCCAAGTGCAGAATCCGTGGCATTCGGCGGGCCCGCAGCCCCCGCGTGTCGCGCACGGCATCGTTGTAAAAGCGACGGGCTATCACCAATCGGGCACAGGCTTCGTGCAGCTCGGCACCGGCCCGGGCGGAGACGAGTGCTGAGTTCTCCGCCAGTTCGGCGATGCTGCGCCCGACCCGGTTCTCGATGACCTCGCGCCGATCAGGGGCCGCATGCAGGGCCTCGATGGCCACCCGGGCCAGGACAGCCGGGTCGAAGCCGGCGCTCACCCCGGCTTCGTCGGCCGAAACCGACTCCGCGGCCTCCAGCAGAGCGGCCGCCCGGCGCACCAGTTGGGCGTCCAGAGCGGCAAAGGCGGCATCCACCCGGGCGTGCAGGCGGTCCAGCCGAGTCAACGTGAAGGTGATCCAGAACGTCGCCAGAACGGCGAGCAGCAGGATCGCGACCCACGCGACTACAGAGAGCATGATCGAAGAGCCTAGCGGCACCCACGGCTACGCCGTCCCAATCACCGGCCGTTCCTCAGAAATCGCGGGCCACCGCTAGAGGCGCGGCAGCTGCGAGGCGCCGGCGATGGCAATCTCGTAGACCCGCAATACCTGAGTGACGATCACTGACCAGTCATACGGGGCGACCGCCGCTGCCCCGGCCGCGACGAGCTCGGCCCGGCGCGGCGCATCGTCAAGGACCCGGCTCAGCGCAGCGGCCAGCCCGGCCGCGTCGCCGGCGGGTGCGAATTCACCCGCCGTGCCATTGCCCAGAACACGGCGGAACGCCTCTATATCACTGGCTACCACCGCGACCCGGGCCGCCATCGCCTCCAGCAGGATGATCCCGAAGCTCTCCTGGCCGGTGTTCGGCGCACTGTAGACGTCGATGCTTCGCAGCAGTTGCCTCTTGGCCGACTCGCTCACCTGCCCGAGAAGGTCCACCCGGTCGGCCAGCGCCGGTGGGAGCTGGCTGAGGAAGTCCTCGGCGTCCCCGCGGCCGGCCACCACCAGCTTCAGCTCCGGCCGTGTTGTGACCAGGATCTCCAGAGCGGAGACCAGCACGTCCATTCCCTTGCGTGGCTCGTCGTAGCGGCCGACGAAGCCGATCACTCCCCCTCGGGGCGGAGGCCCCGACGGGTCGCGAGGGTATTCGGGCAGCGGCTGGGCTGACTCGAAATGCTCCACCGAGACGCCATTCGGGATGACCACCGCGTCGGCCCCGAGGTGCTCGACGATGACCCGACGGGCCGCCTCCGACACTGCGATCCGCCCGGCCAGCTTCTCCAGAAACGGCTGCAGCACGCTGTCGAACATCGACAGCACTCTCGACTTCGGGTTGCTGGCATGGAAAGTGGCGACCAGTGGCCCGTCGCCGATCATGCAGGTGAGCAGGGAGAGGCTCGGCGGTGCCGGCTCATGCACATGCACGACGTCGAAGCCGCCGTCCTTCAGCCAGCGCCTCACCCGCGCAGCGGAGACCAGACCGAATTGCAGACGCGCCACCGAGCCGTTGTACGGGATCGGAACGGCCTTCCCGGCCGCAACCACGTAGGACGGCAGCCCCGGCATGTCCTCATCTCCGGGGGCGAGGACGCTCACGCTGTGACCGAGCTCGATGAGCGTCTCGGCCAGGTCCCGCACGTGCGACTGCACGCCCCCGGGGATGTCCCAGGAGTACGGGCAGACCAGGCCGACCTTCATCGTCGGGTCACGTCCGGGCCGAACGGGGCTTGAGATCGGCCAGCCACAGCTTCTGGAGCATGTGCCAATCGGCCGGATGGGCGGCGATGCTCTCCGCGAAGCGGTCGGCCAGCGCCTGGGTGGCCGACCGGATCTGATCCACCCGATCGCCGTCGGCCAGGGTGATCGGCGGGAAGATGCGCTGGCCCCAGCCGTCTTCGGTGTACCAGAGCGTCACCGGCAGCAGTGTCGCTCCGGTGCTGGTGGCCAGGAGGGCGGGGCCCGCGGGCATGCGCGTCGCCTCGCCGAAGAAGGTGACCTCAACACCGCGCCGGGAGAGATCGCGGTCACCCAGCAGGCAGATCACCCCGCCCTCGCGAAGCCGTTCGGAGAGCACGTCGATGGGGTTGCGCGCACCGCCGGTGAGCGGCAGGACCTGCATCCCGATGCTCTCCCGATAGGCGACGAACCGGTCGTAGAGCGACTCCGGCTTCAGCCGCTCGGCGACGGTGGTGAACGGCGAGCCCCGCTCGATCAACCAGAGCGCTGCGACGTCCCAGTTCCCGCTGTGCGGCAACGCCAGCACCACACCCTTACCGGCCGCGATCGCCGCATCCAGATGTTCGGTGCCTTCGGTGGCGGTCTTGGCCAGGACGGCCGAACGGGGCATCTTCGGCAGCCGGAAGGTCTCCATCCAGTACCGGGCGTAGGAGCGCATCGCCGCCTGGACCAGCGAATCCAACTCCTTCTTACTCGTCTCGCCCGCGGTTTCGTGTCCGATCACCCGGGCCAGATTGGCCCGCAACTGCGTCACCGCCGGGCCGCCTCGCCGAGTACCCGCGTCTGCGGCTAACTGAAATAGCCGGCGCGCCACCGGAGCCGGGAGGGCCTTCACACCGGCCCAGCCCGCCGCGTAGCCGAGGTCGGCCCCGTGCTCAGCGGTGGACGTGAGCAGCCGCTCGATCGCCGTGCGCGTCGACTGCATCGGCGAGCCGCTCATGCGGCCAGCTGACGTGACTGGGTGTGCACGGTGGCCAGCCGCTGGACCACGGTTATCGCCGAGGCGGCGACCAGCAGCCAGAGGGCGACGGCCTGGGCGAACGGGAGGCCGAGGAAGGCCCCGGAGACCCCGGTTCCCACCAGCACGATGATGAGCCGCTCCGTCCGCTCCGCGATACCGACGTTGCAGGTGAGCCCGACTCCCTCGGCCCGGGCCTTGATGTAGGAGGTGAGAGCCCCCAGGATCAGGCAGAGCAGACAGGCCAGCACCATCCACTTCTGTGGGTCGGGCCCGAAGCTGAAGTACCAGGCGATGGTCGCGAAGACGGAGGCGTCCACCAGCCGATCGGTCGTCGAGTCGAGGACGGCACCGAACTTCGTCGAGCCGACGACCCGGGCCACCGCCCCGTCGACCATGTCGAGCATCACGAAGCCCCAGATCAGCAGGGTGCCGAGAAACCACCAGCCGCGGGTGAAGAAGATGACTGCACTAGCCGTAGCGCCGATCGTCCCGAAGATCGTGATGACGTCCGGCGTGACGCCGAGGCGCGCCAGCGTGGCGGCCAGCGGGTTGACGAACCGGGAGAAGAACAGACGTAAACGGGCGGTGATCACGCCTTACGATATCGAATACCGAACCGCGGCTTACTTGCCTGGAAGCTTCAGCTTGCTGAGGTCGGGCATGTTCATCCCCGGCGGGAGCTGTGGGGGCACCGACCCGCCGAATCCGCCGCCGGGGAGGCCGCCCGGGAATCCGCCGCCGAAGCCCGAGTTGCGCGGCGGCGTCGGTCCGCGACCGGATCCGCGCCCCTTCTTCCCCTTCTTGCCCTTCGCGTTCTTGACGTTCTTGCGCCGCATTCCGGGCATGCCCATGGCGCCGCCCATCTGCTTCATCATCTTGCTGGCCTCGAAGAACCGGTCGACCAACTGGTTGACGTCGCTGACCTTGACGCCGGAGCCGTTGGCGATCCGCAGTCGTCGTGAGCCGTTGATCATCTTCGGATTGGCCCGCTCAGCCGGGGTCATACCGCGGATGATGGCCGCTGTGCGGTCGAGGTCGCGGTCATCGACCTGACTCATCGCCTCCTTCATCTGCCCCATGCCGGGCATCATGCCGAGCAGATTCGAGATGGGGCCCATTCGCCGGATCGCCTGCAACTGCTCCAGGAAGTCCTCGAGGGTGAAGTCGCCGCCGGACTGCAGCTTGCCGACCATCCGCTCGGCTTCGTCCTGGTCGAAGGTCTTCTCGGCCTGCTCGATGAGGGTGAGCACGTCACCCATACCGAGGATGCGGGAGGCCATTCGATCGGGGTGGAAGACGTCGAAGTCCTCGAGCTTCTCGCCGTTACTGGCGAACATGATCGGTTGGCCGGTGACGTAGCGGACCGATAGCGCCGCACCACCGCGGGCGTCACCGTCGAGCTTGGTGAGTACGACACCGGTGAAGCCGACCCCTTCGGCGAAGGCCTGGGCGGTGTTAACCGCATCCTGGCCAACCATTGCGTCGACCACGAAGAGAGTCTCGTTGGGCTGGACCGCGTCGCGGATGGCCGCCGCCTGATTCATCATCTCGACGTCGATACCGAGACGTCCGGCGGTGTCCACGATCACCATGTCGTGCTGAGCCCGCTGCGCGAACTCGATCGACTCGCGGGCAACGCTGACCGGGTCGCCGACGCCGTTGCCGGGCTCAGGTGCGAAGACCGCGACACCGGCCCGCTCGGCCACCACCTGGAGCTGGTTCACCGCGTTCGGACGCTGCAGGTCGCAGGCCACCAGCAGCGGCGTGTGTCCCTGCTCGCGCAGCCACCGGGCCAGCTTTCCGGCCAGGGTGGTCTTGCCCGCACCCTGCAGACCGGCCAGCATGATGACCGTCGGCGGGTTCTTCGCGAACTGCAGCCGCCGGGTCTCACCACCGAGGATCGTGACCAGTTCCTCGTTGACGATCTTGATGACCTGCTGGCCGGGGTTCAGCGCCTTGGAGACGTCCTCACCCGTGGCCCGCTCCTTGATCGCCGAGATGAACTGCCTAACCACGGGCAGTGCGACGTCGGCCTCCAGCAGCGCGATGCGGATCTCGCGGGCGGTTGCGTCGATATCGGCCGCCGAAAGGCGACCCTTGCCGCGGAGTCCGGAGAAAGCGGCGTTGAGGCGATCAGAGAGCGTGTCGAACATGACAGCAAGGGTATCTCCCAACTCCGGGCGCGAAATCCGGATGACAGCGGACTTACGGTTACTTCATGTTCACCGCACTTCGATCGCGTGATTTCCGGCTGCTCTGGATCGGACAATCGGCGAGCGTTATCGGTGACAATCTGGTTGTCGTCGCCCTCGCACTCTTCGTCACCCGACTCACCGGCCGGGCCTCGGACGTGGCCGCCGTGCTGGTCGCCTACTCGCTGCCCATGGTGGCCTTCGTCCTCGTCGGCGGCGTGTTGGCCGACCGCCTTCCCCGGCAGCGGGTCATCGTCAGCACCGACCTCATCCGCGCCGTGCTGCACGGGGTGCTGGCGCTGCTGATCGCGACCGGCACGGTGCGCGTCTGGCAGATGGTCGTCATCGGGGTCTGTTTCGCGACCGCGGAGGCCTTCTTCCGCCCGGCGTACACCGGGCTCATTCCGCAGACCGTCGCTGAGTCCGACATCCAGTCGGCGCAGGCGCTGAGCGGAATGAGCAGCTCGCTGGCCGAGTTCGCCTCGCCCGCGCTGGCGACCGCGCTGGTCCTCGGTGTCGGTGGCGCGACGGCCTTCGGGCTGGACGCGCTCACCTTCTGTGTCTCGGCGTTCTTGATCTGGCGGGTGCGGCCGCGAAGTCGCGGCGACGTGGCGGTCGAACCGGCGCCCGTGCTGCGCGAACTGCGTGAGGGCTGGCTGGCGCTACGCGAGCGCACGTGGGTCTGGGCGACGATCCTGTCGTTCTCGGTCACGCTGCTGCTGGCTCTGGCGCCGTTCTTCGTGCTCGGCGCCACCGTCTCCCGCACGCAGTACGGCGGTGAGGGGGTCTTCGGGTTGACGAACGCGTGCTGGGGCATCGGCACCGTCACCGGCGCCGTGATCGCATCCCGGTGGCGCCCGCTACATCCGATGCGCACCGGCCAGATCGCCTCGCTCTGGTGGCCGCTGGCCATCGCCGTCTACGCCGCCGGCGCCCCGCTGCCGATTACCTACCTGTCCATGACGCTGGCCGGAGTCGGGATCGGCATGTTCGGCGTCTGGTGGGAGACTGCGCTGGCTCAGCGGATTCCGCCTCATCTGCTCTCCCGGGTCTCGGCCTGGGACTGGATGGGGTCGCTGGCACTGCTGCCGCTGGGTTACCTGCTCGCCGGCTTGCTGGCCGACGTCTTCGGTGCCGTCCCGGTGATGCTCGTCGGCGGACTCGCCGGCGGTGTCTCCATGCTGCTCGGGCTGGCCCCGGCCTCGACTCGGCACCTTCGGCGCCTCGAGGAGCCGGCTCTGCCAGTGGCGGATACGCCACTGGCAGAGCTCACCTCCAGCTGAGATCGGCCTAGATCAGCCCGGCGCCACCGTCGACGTAGATGACCTGGCCGGTGACGTAACCGGCCTCCTCACCCGCGTAGAAGGCGACGGTGTTCGCGACGTCGGCGGGCAGACCGCCACGGCGCACCGGCACGGTCGACGCGACCGCCTCCCGCATCTGCTCGATCGTGCCGCCCACCCGTTCCGCGGTGGCGGCCGTCATGGCGGTCTCGATGAACCCCGGGGCGACCGCGTTCGCGGTGATCCCGAAGGGGCCGAGTTCGATGGCGAGGGTCTTGGTGAAGCCCTGTAGCCCGGCCTTGGCCGTTGCGTAGTTCGCCTGGCCCCGGTTGCCCAGCGCCGAGGTCGAGGAGAGGTTGATGATGCGTCCGTACTTCGCGGCCACCATGTGCTTCTGGGCAATCTGGCTGACCAGGAACGCACCCCGCAGGTGCACCTCCATCACCAGCGTCCAGTCGTCGTCGGTCATCTTGAAGAGCAGGTTGTCACGCAGCACACCGGCGTTGTTCACCACGATGTGCAGGGCGCCGAACTTCTCGACGACCGCGTCGACCGCGGCCTGTACCTGGTCGCGCTTGCTGACGTCCGCGGCGACGCCCAGCGCGCTGCCGCCGGCCGCGACGATCTCCGCGGCGACCGCCTCGGCGGCACCGAGGTCGAGGTCGAGTACCGCGACCTTCGCGCCGCCGGCCGCCAGCCGGCGGGCCACTTCAGCCCCGATCCCCTGAGCGGCACCCGTTACCAGTGCTACCCGATCAGCTACACCTGCCATGTTTTATTGCCCTTCTTCTTTGTTGTGTTCGGTATTTGAAGCGGCTTCCCAGCCGACTGGCTCAACTTCGCCCGCCACCGACCAGGCGGCGTACGCCAGCCAGCCAGCGGTCGGGGTCGGTGGCTTTCTGCACCCAGTACGAGGCCACCTCTGGGTGCGGAAGTATCAGGAACTTCTCCTGCTCCAGCCCGTCGACGACGGCATCGGCGACCCGTTCGGTGCTGATGATCTCGCCCGAGGCGGCCACCGTCTGGGCCGACGGGTGATTCTCCGCGAGCGGATCCATCAGCAGCGGCGTCGCCACCCCGAGCGGGCAGAGGACGCTCACGCCGATGCCCTGACCACCGTAGGTGACGGCCAGCCACTCGGCGAAGGCCACCGCCGCATGCTTGGTGACGGCATACGGTGCGTCGCCGGGTGAGGTGAGCAGGCCTGCCGCCGATGCGGTGTTCAGCAGATATCCACCGCCGTTGGCGAGCATCGTCGGTACGACCGATCGCGCGGCATGCACGTGGGCCAAGACATTGATGTCGAAAGTGCGCTGCCACTCTTCGAGGCTCGCCTCGACGCCACCGCCGGTCGTGATACCGGCGTTGGAGCAGAAGAGGTCGACCCGCCCGAAGCGGTCGATCGTGGCGGCGACCAGGGCTTGGATCTGTGCCGGATCGCTGACGTCGGTGCGGTCGGAGACCACGATTCCGGTGGGGAGGGTGTCGTTGATCGACGCCGCCACCGCGCCGGCGGCGTCGCCGTCGCGGTCACTGACCACGACCGCCTCAGCGCCGAGTGCGGCGAAGCGCCGGGCCAGTTCGGCCCCGATGCCGCTGCCGGCTCCGGTGATCACGACGACCTTGTCGGCGATCTGCATCTACTTCTCCCCTAAGGTCGCTGTGGTGGTCGCTGATGTCGCTGATGCTGTCGGTTCGGAGACGGAGCCAGGTTGCGCGGGGCCCAGCCGACGCAGCGTATCGACCAGCACCCCGGGCGAGGCGAGCTCGGGGGTCGGCAGCAGTGCGATCACCGGCGTCCGCACGCCGGCCGTGGCATAGGCCTGGACCTTCTCGCGGCACTCCTCGGGCGTGCCGTGCAGGACCAGCTCGTCGATGACGTCCTCGGGCACCGCGGCGAGCGCGCGCTTGCGATCGCCGGCCTTCCAGAGTTCACTCATCGGGGCCAGCTTCTCACCCCGTCCGAGCCAGCTGTGGAACGCGGCATAGGCCGGGACGGTGAGGTACGCGGTGATCATCATCCGGGCCAGGTTGCGGGCGAAGTCGGCGTCCTCGGTCGGGCAGACGAAGATGCGCGCGACGACATCCGACGCCGAGTTGTCGACCGCGTCCAGGCACTGTGCGACATCGGTTGCGGCGAGCCAGTTGAGGATGACCCCGTCGGCCTCGCGGCCAGCCAGTGCGAGCATCTGAGCGCGTAACGCAGCGAGCAGGACCGGCGGCGGCGACGTCGGCGCGGACTCCAGCTTGAACCGCTTGATCGTGAAGGTGTCGAAGGTGCCGTCCACCCGCTCGCCGGCCAGCGCGCTATTCACGAAGCGCAGTACGTCGCGGGTGCGTTTGAACGGCTGATCGAAGTCGAGGCCGTTCCAGTCCCGAACGATCGCTGGGCTGGAGGCACCCAGCCCGAGGCTGAACCGCCCGGGCGCGGCGGCCGCGAGAGTGGCGGCGGACATCGCGATGAGGGCCGGCCCGCGGGTATAGGTCGGCACGATCGCCGTGCCGAGCTGAAGCTGCGGCGCCCAGACCGAGGCAAGTGCGAGCGGGGTGAAGGCATCGGCCCCGTTCACCTCGGAGGACCAGACGTCGCTGTAGCCGAACGCGGGCAGCGCGCTTACCAGCTGGGCTTGATCAGCCAGTGGGATGCCAGTCAGCGGGATGGTGAGTCCCCAGCCCATCTCAGCCCGCACCGGCTGAGGTAGAACGGAATTCCTTCGGCGAGAAGCCCATCGTTGACTAACCCTTCGTCAGTTCGGCGTGCGCGGATTCCAACAATGCGGGCACGGATGCAGCGACCTCGGCGAAGCCCGGACCAACCGTCTTTCCCTGGGCAAACCGCGCGGCGATACCCTCGCCGACCACGGCGAGTTTGAAGTACCCGAAGGCGACGTACCAGCTGAGGTCCGACAGGTCTCGGCCCGACCCGGCGGCATAGCGGGCCAGTAGTTCGTCGGGGCTGAGGAATCCCGCCGAGGGCGTCATCTTCGGCATCACCGAACCGCTCTCCAGCGCCAGGCGGTGGTAGACGGCGAGCAGGCCGATGTCGGTGAGCGGGTCACCCAGCGTCGCCATCTCCCAGTCGACCACTGCGGCCACCCGCCCGAAATCCGGGTCGAAGATGACGTTGGTCATTCGGTAGTCACCGTGCACGATGGCCGGCGTCTCGGAGTCCGGGATGGAGTTGGTCAACTCGTCGACGACCTGCGCGAAGATGTCCAGCGGCCGGGTCTCGGAGGCGTCCCACTGCTTGTGCCAGCGGCTGACCTGCCGCTGCAGATAGCCGACCGGGCGACCGAAGTCCGCGAGGCCGACCTCGTTCGGGTCGATGGAGTGCAGCGCGACCAGCGTGTCGATGAGCGCCTCGCCCGCTGATGTCGCCTGGGGCGGCGTCACCGCGGCCACGTCCTGGTCGCGGTCGAGCACCACGCCGTCGACGAAGCCCATCAGGTAGAACGGGGCGCCGAGCAGCTCCGGATCGCGGCAGAGCGCGACGGGTTCGGCCACCGCGACTGACGATCCGGTGAGCGCGCTGATGACCCGGTACTCCCGAACCATGTCGTGCGCGGTGGGGAGCACGTGGGCCAGCGGCGGGCGACGCAGCGCCCAGCGATTGGCTCCATCCGTGATCCGGTAGGTCAGGTTGGACTTGCCGCCGACGATCACCTCGCCGACGAGCTCCCCCTGCCGCAGCCCCGGTTTCGCCGAATCGAGCCAGCTGGTGAGGAGATCGAGGTCGACTCCGGGCAGGGTGCGCGAACCCGGCTGTGAAACGTTTGGCAGCTCTGTCACAGTGCCCACGTTAGAGATCGCCGATCGATAGGGATAGGGCACCCCCGCAATTGACCCGACGCCCCGGCAGACTGCAGACCTGCTACAGCCCTACTGCAGGCCTACTGCGGCCCTACTACAGCCCTGCTGCGGCCCGGAAGCTAGCCGACGACAGCCCCGAAGACGGTCCCTACGCCGTAGGTCACCGCGGCCGCGATGCCACCCAGCAGCAACTGCCGGGCGCCGGCGAAGACCCACGAACGCGACGTGAATCGCGAGCTGACGGCGCCGGCGGCGAAGAGCGCCACCGAGGAGAGCAGCGCGCACAGCAGCACCGACTTCGCCCCGAGGAGGTAGGGCAGCAGCGGGATCAACGCCCCCACCGAGAAGGCGGTCAACGAGGATCCGGCCGCGACCCAGGGGCTTGGCAGGGCACCGGGTTGGACGCCGAGTTCCTCCAATGCGTGGATTTTGAGGGCCTGCTCCGGGTCACGCGACAGCTGCCGGGCCACTTGGTCAGCCAGTGCCCGGTCGACACCGCGATCCACGTACATCTGGGCCAGTTCCTCGAGTTCCGCCGCCGCGTTGACCGTCAACTCGTGGCGTTCGACGTCGATCTCGGCCCGAATCGACTCGTTCTGGCTCTGCACCGACACATATTCACCGGTCGCCATCGAGAAGGCGCCGCCGACCAGGCCGGCCAGCCCGGCCAGGGCAATCCCGGCCCGCGAGGTATCCGCCGCCGCGACCCCGGCGATCAGGGCGAAGTTCGAGACCAGGCCGTCCATCATGCCGAAGACCGTCGGACGCAGCCAGCCACCGGCGACGTCACGGTGCTGGTGGTGGATCTCCGCGCTGGCGAGGCTACTCATGACGCTGCTCGGCCGTGGCCGGGGGAACCGCCGGGGTCGGGGCCGTGGGAACCGCCGGGGTCGGGGTCGGGGGAACCGTCGGCGTATCGGCCGGATCGCCGGCAGGCTCCTCCCCTGTCGTCTCCTGACCGCCGGTTGATTCGCTCTCCTCGGCCGGTGGGGTGGCCTCAGCCGACGACGCCTCGCGTCCGTCGGTGTAGATCGGCCCCGATGGCACCGAGCGGTTGCGTAGGAACCAGATCAATGCGCCCACGAAGACGATGATCGAGGTCCAGTCGTTGAGGCGCAGTCCGAGGATGTGGTTCGCGTGATCTTCCCGCAGCGCCTCGATCCAGGCCCGACCGACCGTGTAGAGCATCACGTAGAGGGCGAAGACGTTTCCACGTCCGAGGGTCCAGCGGCGGGAGGCGTAGATGAGAAAAAAGGCCAGCGCGATGTCCCAGATCGATTCGTAGAGGAACGTCGGCTGGAAGTATCCGATCACGATGGCGTGCCCGTTGTCATCGAGCAGCGAGCTGCCGGTGACCACGTCCACCCGATGAATCGCCAGCTTCCAGGGCAGGCTCGTCGGGCCGCCGTAGAGCTCGTTGTTGAACCAGTTGCCCCAGCGTCCGATGCCCTGGGCCAGCACGATTCCCGGCGCCGCGGCGTCGGCGAAGGAGCTCAGTCGAATCCCCTTGCGCCGGCAGCCGATCCAGGCTCCGACGCCGCCGAGTGCCACCGCACCCCAGATTCCGAGGCCGCCGTCCCAGATCTTGAAGGCGTTCTGCGGGTGGGCCGCGGTGTCCGGCGGCACCGCCTTGAAGTACAGCTCGGGGTCGGTGATGACGTGGTAGACCCGGCCACCGATGATGCCGAAGACGATCGCCCAGCCGGCGACGTCCCAGATGTCTTCGTCGACTCCGCCGACGGCCCGCCAGCGGCGAATCGTCAGCCATACCGCGACGAAGATGCCCAGCACAATGCAGAGCGCGTAGGCGCGAATCGGCAACGGGCCGAGATGCCAGACGCTCTGAGAAGGACTAGGGATCGAAGCTAGAACTCGCACCAAGTAACCGTAGACGAGTCGCAGTTACTAACGTGAATGCCATGACCGAACAGACAACCGCCGTCGTCGTCAGCAGACCGGGTGGCTCCGAGGTGCTCGAAGTGCGCGAGATCGAACTCGCCGCACCGGCTCCGGAGCAGCTGCGAGTGCAGGTCTGCGCCTCCGGCGTCAACTTCGTCGATGTCTACCAGCGTGAGGGCATCTACCCGATCCCCACGCCGTTTCCCCTCGGGATGGAGGGGGCCGGCACCGTCACTGCCGTCGGCGATGCCGTAACCGACATCCAGGTGGGCGACCGGGTGGCCTGGTCGACGGCGCTGGGTTCGCACGCCGCAGCGTTGAACGTGAATGCGGCCGACGTGGTCGCCGTCCCCGACGGGCTGGAGCTGGAGATTGCCGCGGCCGCGATGCTGCAGGGCATGACGGCGCACTATCTCGCGACCTCCACCTACCCGATCCAAGCCGGTGACACCGTATTGGTGCACGCTGCGGCCGGCGGCGTCGGGCAGCTGCTGGTGCAGCTGGCCAGCCGGCGCGGGGCCCGGGTGATCGGCGTGGTCTCGACCGACGCGAAGGCCCAGAAGGCGACGGCGGCCGGGGCCGACGCGGTGCTACGCAGCGAACTCACGGCCGACCCGGCGGCCTTCGCCGCGGCAGTGCGTGACCTGAACGGCGGGGTCGGCGTGCAGGCGGTCTACGACGGTGTCGGCGCGGCCAGCTTTGACGCATCGCTGGCCTCGCTTCGCCGACGCGGGACACTGGCCATCTTCGGCGCGGCCAGCGGGCAGGTGCCACCGTTTGACGTGCAGCGGCTGAATTGGGGTGGCTCACTCTTCGTGACGCGCCCGACCCTGGCCGACTACGTCGCCACGGCCGAGGAGTTCCGCTGGCGCTCCGGGGAGATCCTCAAGGCGCTGGCGGACGGGACGCTGGCGCTGGAGATCGGTGGCCGCTACCCGCTGGCCGACACCTCCACCGCCTACGACGATCTGGAACGGCGGCGCAGCACCGGCAAGCTGATCATCACCCGCTGACGGCGGGCGTGCTGACGCTACGGCCTTCAGTCGAGTCCGGCGCGCAGCTGAGCGGTCAGCTCACCGACCGCGGCGACCCCGGCCGCGTCTGGGCTGTCGAGCAGCTTGCGCACCAGGGCCGACCCCACGATGACGCCGTCGGCGAAGCCGCCGATCTCGCGGGCCTGGCTGGCGTTCGACACCCCGAGACCGACGCAGACCGGGATGTCGCTGACCGCCCGGGTCCGGGTCACCAGCGCCCGGGCCGCGTCCGAGACGTCGGCGCGGGCTCCGGTCACGCCCATCGTCGAGGCGGCATACACGAAGCCCCGGCAACTGGCGGTGGTCGAGCGCAGCCGTGCCTCGGTCGAGGAGGGTGCGACCAGGAAGATGCGGTCGAGAGCGTGCTTGTCGGTCGCGGTGAGCCACTCCGCCGCCTCGTCCGGGATGAAGTCGGGGGTGATCGTCCCCGATCCTCCGGCCGCGGCCAGGTCGGCGCAGTAGCGATCGACCCCGTAGCGATCGATCGGGTTCCAGTAGGACATCACTACCGCCGCGGCGCCGGCGTCGCTGATCGCCCGGACCGCGCGCAGCACGTCCCGCATGGCGACCCCGGCCTCGACGGCCGGTTCGACGGCGGCCTGGATCGTCGGGCCGTCCATCCCGGGATCGCTGTAGGGCACCCCGACCTCGATCACATCGACGCCGTTGGCCACCATGGCCAGCATGGCGTCGATGGAGACCTCCACGCTCGGGAAGCCGACCGGAAGGTAGCCGATGAGGGCGGCCCGACCGCCGGCCTTGGCCTGCTGGAGCACCCGCTGGAGTGGGGTCTGGGCGATGATGTCGGCGCTCATCACTTGACCAGCCCGAAGTAGGCGGAGGCGGTCTCGACGTCCTTGTCGCCCCGGCCGGAGAGGTTCACCAGGATCACCGCATCCGGGCCCAGTTCGCGCCCGACCTTGATGGCACCGGCCAGCGCGTGCGCCGACTCGATCGCCGGGATGATCCCCTCAGTGCGGCAGAGCAGCGAGAAGGCCTCCATCGCCTCGGCGTCGGTGATGGGGCGGTACTCGGCCCGGCCGATGTCGTGCAGGTAGGAGTGCTCAGGTCCGACGCCGGGGTAGTCCAGGCCGGCTGATATCGAGTGCGACTCCACGGTCTGGCCGTTCTCGTCCTGCAGCAGGTACGAGCGCGCGCCATGGAGCACGCCGGGCGTTCCGCCGGTGATGGTGGCCGCGTGCCGACCGGTCTCGACGCCGTCGCCGCCGGCCTCGAATCCGATCAGGCGCACCGCCGGATCGTCGATGAAGGCGGCGAAGATCCCGATCGCGTTACTGCCGCCGCCGACACAGGCGGCGACGACATCGGGCAGGCGTCCGACCCGTTCGAGCACCTGAGCCCGGGCCTCATTGCCGATGACTCGGTGGAATTCACGGACCATTCGCGGAATCGGGTGCGGACCGGCCGAGGTCCCGAAGAGGTAATGGGTGTCATCGACGTTGGCCACCCAGTCCCGGAAGGCCTCGTTGATCGCGTCCTTCAATGTTCGGGATCCGGTGCGCACCGGGACGACCTCGGCGCCGAGCAGTCGCATCCGAGCGACGTTGAGCGCCTGGCGACGGGTGTCCTCCTCACCCATGTAGACGGTGCAGTCGAGGCCGAGCAGGGCCGCTGCGGTCGCCGTCGCGACACCGTGCTGGCCGGCGCCGGTCTCGGCGATAACGCGGGATTTTCCCAGGCGCTGGGTCAGCAGCGCCTGCCCGAGAACGTTGTTGATCTTGTGCGATCCGGTGTGGTTCAGATCCTCGCGCTTGAGCAGAATGCGGGCGCCGCCGGCGTGGCTGCCGAACTTCGGTGCGTCGGTGAGGATCGAGGGACGGCCGGCATAGTCGCGTAGCAGCCGGGTGAGCTCGTCGGTGAAGGTCGGATCGGCGATCGCCGCGTCGAAGGCGAGGGTGAGTTCGTCGAGGGCGGCGACCAGCGCCTCCGGGACGAAGCGCCCTCCGTAGACGCCGAAGTGGCCGGTGGGGTCGGGTACGACAGTGGTCATTGCAGGCTCCAGAAGAGGTCAGAAGGCAGATGGGTGGGGGTGACGCGACGTCACCGGTGCCATCGCCCGCTGTGATTCAGAGCCGCATTCATACCCGACAGCTTAGCGGGCGGAGTAAAGCGCAATTGCTGCGCACTAGAGTGGCGATGTGGTCTTGGCGCTGGGCAGACGTGAGTTCACCGCCAGTGATCTGCTGGTGATGGCGATCGTCAATCGCACCCCGGACTCCTTCTATGATCGCGGCGCGACCTTCGCCTTCGAGGCAGCGCTGGCTCGAGTCGACGAGGTGGTCTCCCAGGGGGCCGACATCGTGGACATCGGCGGGGTCAAGGCGGCGCCGGGCGCCGAGGTCGACACCGCCGAGGAGCTCGATCGAACGGTCAGCTTCGTCGCGGCGGTCCGCGCCCGCCATCCCGACCTGCTGATCAGTGTCGATACCTGGCGCCACGAGGTGGGGCGCGGAGTCTGCGAGGCGGGCGCCGACATCCTCAATGACGCCTGGGGCGGCCACGACCCGAAGCTCGCCGAAGTGGCGGCCGAGTTCGACACAGCGCTCGTCTGCACCCACGCCGGCGGCCTCGAGCCACGCACCCGCCCCCACCGGGTCAGTTACCCGGACGTCATGGCCGACGTACTACGTCGCACCGTCGCTCTGGCCGAACGGGCGACGGCGGCCGGGGTCGACCCTCGGCGAATCCTCATCGACCCCGGTCACGACTTCGGCAAGAACACCCGCCATTCGTTGGAGGTCACCCGTCGCCTGACCGAGATGGTCGACACCGGTTGGCCGGTGCTCGTCTCGCTATCCAACAAGGACTTCGTCGGTGAATCGCTGGACGTGGCCCTGGACGATCGCCTCGTCGGCACGCTGGCCACGACGTCGCTCTGCGCCTGGTTCGGCGCCCAGGTCTTCCGGGCCCACAATGTGGTCGAGACCCGGCAGACGCTGGACATGGTCTCGACGATCCGCGGTACCCGCCAGCCGGTGCGCAACAAGCGCGGGCTGGCCTGAACGGGTGAGCGGTCCCGGCTCGTTCTCCGCGGTACCAACGTTCCACGGCTCGCAGTGGAGCGTCACCGAACTCATCGCCGAGAAGACCGCTCAGGCGACGCGGGTCGCCGTCGTCATCCCGGCCCGCAATGAGGCAGCGACGGTCGGCGCGGTGGTGGGGCAGATTCACAGTGCGCTGATGCGCGCCGCGCCCCTGGTCGACGAGCTGATCGTGATGGATTCGCTCTCCACCGACCAGACCGCGCAGGCGGCCCGAAACGCCGGAGCCGCCGTTCACTCCGTGGCCGACGTACGCCCGGAACTCGGCGTACGCCCGGGGAAGGGCGAGGCGCTCTGGAAGTCCCTCTTCGTTACCGACGCCGAGGTGCTGGTCTTCGTCGATGCCGACCTGCTCGACTGGGGCGTCCACTTCGTCACCGGTCTGCTCGGCCCTTTGCTCAACCATCCGCGGATCGAACTGGTGAAGGGTTTCTACGATCGGCTCTTCGACGACCGTCCCGACGGCGAGGGCCGGGCGGCCAAACCGCAGGGCGGGCGGGTCACCGAACTGGTGGCCCGTCCCCTGTTGACGCTGCGCTGGCCGGAGTTGACCGGGCTGGTGCAGCCTCTGGCCGGTGAGTGGGCGATCCGCCGATCGCTCATAGAAACACTGCCCATTCCTGTCGGCTATGGCATTGAGCTAGCGACCCTCCTCGACACCGCCGCACTGCGCGGCGTCGAGGCGATCGCGCAGGTCGACCTCGGCCGACGCGCGCATCGCCATCAGACGATCCACGATCTGGGCGTGATGGCAACCGAGATCATCGCGGTTGCCGATCGGCGATCCGGCCTGCGCCAACCAGCTGGAGAGGATGAGCAGACCGTACTGCGCCAGTACGAACGGGGCAGCGACAGTCACTGGCTGCAGCGCCGGGTTCCCTTGGGCGAGAGGCCGCCGCGGGCCACCATCGACTGAAGTCAGCGCGTGGTGCGCGGCGTCGCCGGATGCGCCCCAGCGGTTACCAGTTCGGCCACTGCGGCGCGGGGGTCGGCCTTGGTGACCAGCCCCTCGCCAACCAGCACCGCGTCGGCACCGGCCGCTGCGTACTCGATGAGATCGAGCGGTCCGCGCACACCGGACTCGGCGATCTTCACGACGTGCTTGGGCAGGCCGGGAGCAATCCGTTCGAAGGTGGAGCGATCGACCTGAAGGGTGGAGAGGTTGCGTGCGTTGACTCCGATGACCTGAGCGCCGGCGTCCAGGGCACGGCTGGCCTCGTCTTCGGTGTGCACCTCGACCAGCGCGGTCATGCCCAGCGACTCGACCCGCTCCCGCAGCCCGACCAGCGTGTTCTGATCCAGCGCGGCGACGATCAGCAGCACCAGGTCGGCGCCGTTGGCCCGGGCCTCGTGCACCTGATAGGAGCCGACGACGAAGTCCTTGCGCAGCACCGGAATGTCGACCCGGGCTCGGACGGCGCGCAGATCGTCCAGGGAACCGCCGAAGCGTCGCTGCTCGGTAAGGACGCTGATGACCCGTGCTCCACCGGCGGCGTAGTCGGCCGCCAGCGAGGCGGGGTCGGCGATCGAAGCAAGCGCGCCCTTGGACGGACTACGCCGCTTTACCTCCGCAATCACCCCGACTCCAGGGCTCATCAAAGCAGCCAGGGCGTCCTTGGCCGGAGCTGCCGCTGCCGCGCGTTCCTTGAGCTCATCGAGTGACGTCAGCGCCTGACGGGCGGCTACGTCTTCACGCACTCCCGCCACGATCTCCTGCAGAACGTCGGCCATCCCAGTCACCGCCCCCAAACTAATGTGTATAACGCGATGCTAACCAGCCAGCATCGACTCACGTGCATCGGGTAGCGACGGCGGCCACATTTCATGCTGTGGGATCCTCGCCCCGGTCCAGTGATTTCCACAGCGCGAGATCACGGGCCGCCGGTGATAGTTGACCCTCCTCAGCCACCGGGGGCGCCCCCTCTGCGGCGGCGTCCGCGTCGGCGGTGAGCGAGGTACCGGAGAGGTCCTTGGGCGCTTCGTAGCGACGCGACATGGTGGTCCACCGGGGCGCCCGCACGACGACGACGATCGCGGCGAGGATCACCAGCGCACCGGCGACCACTACCAGTAGCGGCCACACGGCGTGGGTCACCACCTGCACGGACGCGTCGACACCGACACCGACACCGGAGTGCGCGGCCTTGACCAGCGCCAGCCCATGCCCGGAGGTGATGGGACGTAGCCCGACGATGCCCTGCCAGACGAGCGCTGCCCCGACCACGACCAGCAGCGCTCCGATCAACTGACGGACCCGGGCCCCGGTCGCCAGCAGCGCGATCGTGGCGGCTAGCGCCACCACGGCCAGCCCGCTCGTCGCCGGCTGTAGCGAATGGCCGCTGGCCAGCAGCACGTCGTCGCTGAGCGGGCGCGGTCGGCTGACGGTGATGCTGCGCCATACCCGGCCCGCCGCGAGCAGTGCGGTGGCCCCGCCGAGGGCCAGCAGCAGCAGTACGACCGCGAGTTCGCGGTAGCTTCCGGCCGGCTTGGCAGACGTCGTCACGAGCTCGGTGAACCGACCGGTCGAAGCGTCTGAGCCGTCGCTATCGCCTGCAGCACGGCTCGTGCTTTGCTGCGGGTCTCCTGGTCTTCGTTGGCCGGGATGCTGTCGGCGACGATGCCGGCCGAGGCCTGTACGTAGGCGATGTGATCACGGATCACGGCGGTGCGGATCGCTATCGCCAGGTCGAGATCACCGGCGGCATCGAGGTAACCGACGGCTCCTCCGTAGATGCCGCGCCGGACCGGTTCGAGCTCGTCGATCAACTCCATCGCCCGCACCTTGGGCGCGCCGGTCAGCGTCCCGGCCGGGAAGGTGGCGGTGAGTACGTCAAAGGCGTCCTTACCCTCGGCCACCTCACTCTGAACGCTGGAGACGATGTGCCAGACATGGCTGTACCGCTCGATGGCCCCGAACTCGACGACCTCGACCGAGCCCTGCTTGGAGATTCGCCCGAGGTCGTTGCGGGCCAGATCGACCAGCATGATGTGCTCGGCCTGTTCCTTCGGGTCATTCATCAGCTCGGCGGCCAGCGCGGCGTCGGCCTCAGGTGTGGTGCCCCGACGCCGGGTGCCGGCGATCGGATGCAGCACCGCCCGTCGCTCGGTGACGGTGACCAGGGCCTCTGGGCTGCAGCCGACGATGTCGAAGTCGTCGAGCTTCATGAAGTACATGTAGGGCGACGGGTTGAGCGTCCGGAGCACGCGGTAGATGTCGAAGGAATCCGCGTCGGTCGGGACCTCGAAGCGCTGCCCGATCTGGATCTGGAAGACCTCACCGGCCCGCACCGCCTCCAACGCCCGCTCGACCGCGGGCTGATAGTGACCGTCGGGCGTGCGGGAGGTCGCCGGCGGGGCGAGGACCGGCTCCGAGGTGGCGATCGTGGACTCGGCCGAGGTCGCCAGCGCCTCCTGCATCGCGTCCAGACGGGCGATCGCGTCGTCGTAGGCGGCGTCGAGCTCAGCGTCGCTCAGCTGCGGGTTGACGAACGCGTTGGCGATGAGAACGACGTTGCATTCGTGGTGGTCCACGGCTGCCAGGTCGGTCACCAGCAGCATGGTCAGCTCCGGGAAGCCGAGATCGTCGACGGCGTCTTCGGGCAGCCGCTCGATTCGCCGGACGACGTCGTAGGAGAGGTGGCCGACGAATCCGCCGGTGAGTGGAGGTAGGCCCTCCAGGCGAGGACCCTTGATCGCCCGCCACGCCGCCCCGAGCGCCTGCAGCGGATCGGCGTCTTCGCCGACCCCCTCCGGTACGAGGCCGGTCCAGCTGGCGCGGCCATCCCTGCTGCTCAGCGTGGAGACGGAGTTGACCCCGACGAAGGACCAGCGTGAAAACGATCGACCCGGTTCGGCCGACTCGAGCAGGAAGGTTCCGGTGCGCCCGGCGGCGAGTTTGCGGTACACCCCGACCGGCGTCTCGGCGTCGGCGAAGAGGGTACGGGTGATCGGGACCATCCGATGGGTCTGGGCCAGCTCGCGCAGCTCGTCCCGCTTGATGCTCACGAGCTGACCTCGAGAACGCCGGCGTCGAAGCAGGTGCGATCGCCGGTGTGGCAGGCCGCACCGATCTGATCGACCTTCACCAGCAGCGAGTCGGCGTCGCAGTCGAGCGCCACCGATTTGACGTACTGGGCATGGCCGGAGGTGGCGCCCTTGACCCAGTACTCGCCGCGGGAACGCGACCAGTAGGTGGCTCGGCCGGTGGTGAGCGTGCGGTGCAGCGCCTCGTCGTCCATCCAGCCGACCATCAGGACCTCATCGGTGTCGTACTGCTGCACGACGGCCACGACGAGGCCGGCGGCGTCGCGTTTCAGCCGGGCCGCGATCGCCGGGTCCAGGGCCGAGGGGTTGCTCATGGCACCAATTCTGCCTGCTCCGCCAAACTGTGTTTACCGCGCGGTATTCGACACCCACCGGTGACGCGTCGACTACGGCGCGACGTCCGCCGCGACGGGCAGGACGACCGTGACCAGGCTGCCGTCGGAGACGGAGCTCTCGAAGGTGACCGTGCCGTGATGCGCCTCGACGATCGAGGCGACGATCGACAGACCGAGACCGCTGCCGCCGCGGGCACGGGTACGCGCCTTGTCGGCCCGCCAGAATCGTCCGAAGACCTGCGACGCCTCCTCCGGCGGAAGGCCGGGCCCACTGTCCTTGACCTGGAAGACGGTGGAATCTCCGTCGCGCGCCGCCCGTACTGCGATGGGGCCGGCCGGGTCGGTGTGGATGGCGGCGTTGGTGATGAGGTTTCGAAGCACCCGCAGTAGCTGGTCCCGGTCGCCCACCAGCATCAACCCGGGCTGGGCCGATACGTCGATGCGACGCAACGGGTAGGCGGCGCGAGCGCCCATCACCGCATCGTCGACCAGCTCACCGGCGTCGATCAATTCCCGATGAATCACGCTGCCCCGATCGCTGCGGGCCAGGATCAGCAGATCGTCGACCAGCCGCGACATACGGGTGCCCTCCGATTCGATGCGATCCAGCGCGTCGGCGCTCGCCGCGGCACTCTCCTGCGCGCCGCTCTGGCGGCGCATCCGGGCCAGTTCGGCGTAGCCACGGATCGAGGTGAGCGGTGTGCGCAGTTCGTGTGAGGCGTCGGCCAGGAACTGGCGCATCCTGGCCTCGCTCTCGACCCGAGCTCCGAACTCCTCCTCGACTGCGCTGAGCAGCGTGTTCACCGAAGTGGCCAGCTGCCCCACCTCGGTCTCCGGTTCAGTGACGTCGACCCGGCGATTCAGGCCGCCGCCCTCGGGCGACAGCTCGGCGGTGACGGTCTGGGCGGTGCGCGTGACCTTGTGCAGTTGGCGCAGGCTGAGCCGCACGCCGTACGTGGTAAGCAGGAAGGCGATGACGATCGCACCGGCGCCGATGCTCAACTCCAGGACGATCAGCCGGTGCAGAGTGGTATCCACCTCGCCGGTCCACAGGCCGGTGATGACGATGAACCCCCGGTTCGGCACCGCCACCGCGCGCAGGCTCACGCCGTTGGTGGTGCGAACCGACTGAGGCTCATTCGGGTGCGCCAGCAGCTGCTGGGTGTCTTCGGCGCTGGTATGCAGCACAATCACGTCTGAGTCGGCCTCAGCCGTCAGGCTCACGGGTTCGCCGTTGGCCTGGTAGATCGCCAGCCACTGCTTCTGAGGGCCGTGGACTCCCGTGGTCCCGGTGAGCGGGGGGCAATGCCCGAAGGTCAAACAGTCCGCGAGTGAACTCGACGCGGGCTGGGCGACGCTCTGTAGCTGCTGATCGAGCCGATCGGTGAGGAAGATATTGAGCGCCACGTAGGTCGAGGCTCCGACCGCCATGACGATGAGGGCTACTAGGGCGACGACCCCGGTGGTGAGCCGAGCTGAGAGGGTTCGCGGCAGCAGGCGGTAGACGATGCCGCGGCGGCGAGTCGTGCCGTCTGGCGGCGGCACATTCTCGAACGGCACTGCATCGATGTGACCGGTCACGCCTTCGGGCTCGACACTCATCTCGAGTTCGCTCGGGTCAACCCATTCGGGTGCTGCTACTTCCGGGGACTTACTCCACCTCACGTCCGCGGAGCTTTGATCACGTACCCGGCGCCGCGCACGGTGTGGATGAGCTTCGGCTCAACCGCGTCGACCTTCTTGCGCAGGTACCCGATGTAGAGCTCGACGATGTTGGACTGTCCCTGGAAGTCGTACTTCCAGACCCGGTCGAGGATCTGGGCCTTGGAGAGGACGACGCGGTTGTTGCGCATCAGGTAGCGCAGCAGCTCGAACTCGGTCGCGGTGAGGTGAACCTCCTCGCCGGCCCGGGTCACCTCATGGCTGTTCTCATCCAGTTCGAGGTCGGCGATCTGAAGCACGCCCGGGCGCGCCGTATCGGGTGACGAACGACGCAACACCGCATGGACCCGGGCCAGTAGCTCTTCGACGCTGAATGGCTTGACCACGTAGTCGTCGGCTCCGGCCCGCAGCCCACCGATGCGGTCGTGCGCGGTGTCACGGGCGGTGAGGAAGATGACCGGCACCTGGGAACCGGCGCTGCGCAGGTTGGAGAGCACGCCCAGTCCGTCCATCCCGGGCATCATGACGTCCAGGACAACCAGGTCGGGGTCGCTCTCGGCCACGGCGGCTAGCGCCGAGGGCCCGCTGTCGGCGGTGACCGTGTCGAACCCGTCGAAACGTAGGGCAGAAGAGACCAGGTGGGTGACGTTCTCTTCGTCGTCCACTACAAGGACCCGACGCCTTTTTTCGGCTGCAGCGGTCACTGAGAACTCCCTAATCTTGCAGTCGCTAACTTTTGGCTGTGTCCAGCCTGAGCGTCGCGTCTGAGTTTAAGATGGTAGTTGTCTGTGATTATCCTAAGCAGACGAAACTAATCAAGTTAGCCAGATCCGGGTCGCAGCCCGTCGAAAGGTCGGTGGCTGGAAGCTAGGCGTTCGGATTGGGGTCGATCGGCGAGCCGCCCACCGACTCCAGCAGCGAAAGATCGGCCAGCGGCTCCTCAGCCGCCGGCTCAGCGGCGGCGCGGCGGGACTTGCGCCGTGACGTCACCTTGTCGTTCGCCTCCTGCTGCTCGAATCGCCAGTCGTGCACCCAGTGGTAGGACGCCGGCAGCAACCCCATCACGATCGCGCCGAAGGTGGTGATCACCAGCATCAACGGCACTTCCGGGTCACCGCTGGAGGTGTCCAGCAGAAAGTCGACCGCCACGACCAGCGACAGCAGCTGCCCGAGGAGGAAGAACCAGCGGCGACGCTGCGACAGGAACCAGCCGATACTGACGATGATCGCGACCAGGTAGACGAGCGCCACCACCCCGGCGAAGGCCTCGCCCAGGCGAGAATTGGTGATGTCCGGCGGGTCGACCGGGAAGACGGTGCCGTGCATCAGGAAGATCGCCGAGTACGTCAACAAGAACGGAATCGGGGCTACCCCACAGGCGATAGCACCGATGACGACGGGAGGAGTGTCCTTGAGGTCGTCCTCGCTAAACATGCATCCTCCTCGACCAACGTACGTAACAGTCTGTTACCTACCAGACAGTAACGTTGATTCGCCTGTAACGCACCCTCTTGCGGGCGCAATCCTCCTCGATGAAGATACGCGGTCGCCGCGACTTCAGCGCGTCGGAATTCCGCCCGCCCGCAGGGCCGCCTTCACCTCGCCGATCTTGATCTCCCCGAAATGGAAGACACTGGCCGCAAGGACCGCGTCGGCACCGGCGGCGACGGCCGGCAGGAAGTCCCCGACGTCCCCGGCGCCACCACTGGCGATCACCGGGACGCCGACCGCGGCCCGAGCCAGGGTGATGAGCTCCAGGTCATAACCGTTCTTGGTGCCGTCGGCATCCATCGAGTTCAACAAGATCTCGCCGGCGCCGAGTTCGGCCGCTCGGGTCGCCCACTCGATGGCATCGATGCCGGTGCCGCGCCGTCCGCCGTGGGTGGTCACCTCGAAGCCGCTCGGTGTCAACGCGCTCTCCTCGGTGGCGAGGACGCGACGGGCGTCGACCGAGAGCACCAGGACTTGGTTTCCGAATCGGTGGGCGATCTCGCGCAGCAGCTCCGGTCGGGCGATCGCCGCAGTGTTGACACCGACCTTGTCGGCCCCGGCCCGCAGTAACGCGTCCACGTCCTCGACTGAGCGGACACCGCCGCCGACGGTCAACGGGATGAAGACCTGCTCGGCCGTGCGGCGCACCATGTCGTAGGTCGTCTCGCGCTGCGAGGAGGACGCGGTGATGTCGAGGAACGTCAGCTCGTCGGCGCCCTCGTCGTTGTATCGGCGAGCCAGCTCAACCGGGTCCCCGGCGTCACGCAGATCAGCGAAGTTGACTCCCTTGACCACGCGACCGGCGTCGACGTCCAGACAGGGGATGACTCGTACCGCGACAGACATTCCTCAAGTCTCCCATTCGTGCTGAACTCAGAAAGGCAACCGGCGCGCGCTAGCGGACCGAATCAAGCGCTTCGGGCAGCGTGAAGGCGCCGGCGTAGAGCGCCTTCCCGACGATCGCCCCCTCGACTCCGAGGTCGGTCAGCGCAGCGATGGCCCGCAGGTCATCCAGCGAGGAGACTCCCCCGCTGGCCACGACGGGCTTGTCGGTGGCCGCGCAGACATTGCGCAGGAGCTCCAGGTTCGGGCCGGTGAGGGTGCCGTCGCGGTGCACGTCGGTCACCACGTAGCGGGCGCAGCCGTCGGCGTCCAACCGGGCCAGCGTCTCGTAGAGGTCACCACCGGACTCGGTCCACCCACGGGCGGCCAGGGTCGTCCCCCGCACATCGAGGCCGACCGCGATCTTGTCGCCGTGCTTCGCGATGGCTGAACGCACCCAATCCGGCGACTCAAGAGCAGCGGTGCCGAGATTCACCCGCGCGGCGCCAGTGGCCAGTGCGGCCTCCAGCGAAGCATCGTCACGAATTCCACCGGAGAGCTCCACCGCGACGTCCAGCTTGGCGACGACGCCGGCCAGCATCTCGCGATTGGATCCCCGCCCGAAGGCGGCGTCGAGGTCGACGAGGTGGATCCACTCGGCGCCGTCCCGCTGCCAGGTCAGGGCCGCCTCGAGCGGATCACCGTAGGAGGTTTCGCTGCCGGCCTCCCCCTGGACCAGACGGACTGCGGCTCCGTCGGCGACATCGACGGCCGGAAGTAGGACGAGACTCATGGTGGCGCCTTTCAAAACTGTTTGCGATTGACGATGAAGGCGATCAGCACCGGCGAGGCGACGACACAGATCAGCGCTACGACGAGGACCTCGCGCAGCGACCAGGTGAAGAGGTAGGTGACCAGCAGTACGCACATGAGCAGCGTGCCGAGCGCAGCCCAGCGCTCCCGGTTGCGCTTGTACTGCGAGCCATGCTGCCAGAGCCGAACTCGCCGCCACAGCAGCGCCCGCCGCTCCCGCCGGTGCCGCCGCTGCGCCTCGGCGGCCTGCTTGGCCGCCTGCTCGGCCTGCCGCTGGGCTAGCAACGCCTGCTGGGCCGCCTGACGCTGCTCACGAGTGCGGGCCCGCTCCTTACTCATGGCGGCTCATCGGCGGCTCATCGGTGTCGCGCCGTCACAGCGTGGCCAGCCAGTTGCCCAGCACCACCGCGCCAGCGTCGGCCGACTTCTCCGGGTGGAACTGGGTGGCGCTCACAACTCCGTGCTCGACCGCCGCGACGAAGTCCTCGCCGTGGTGGGCGGTGGTGACCAGCCCGTCGGTGTGGTGGACGGCGTAGGAGTGGACGAAGTAGAAGCGGGTCTGTGGATCCAGCCCGGCGAAGAGCACCGAGTCGGCCGGCGGGGTCACCGTGTTCCACCCCATGTGCGGCAGGATCGGGGCCTGCAGCAGTTCGACCCGCCCGCTGAGCACGTCCAGTCCTTCGGATTCGATCCCGTGCTCGACGCCGGCGCTGAAGAGCACTTGCATACCGACACAGATTCCGAGAACCGGACGCTCGGCGGCGACGCGCTTCTGCAGGATTTCGCGGGCATTCACGCCGTCCAGACCGGCCATGCAGGCGGCGAAGGCACCGACACCCGGCACCACCAGTCCGGCGGCCTCGATTGCGGCCCCCTCATCGGCGGTGACCGTCACCTCGGCCCCGACGCGCTGCAGCGCGCGGTAGGCCGAATGCAGATTGCCGGAACCGTAGTCGAGGACGACGACGCGCTTCAGAGCACACCCTTGGTCGAGGGAATGCCGTGCACGCGCGGGTCGGGCTCGGCGGCGGCCCGCAGGGCCCGGGCGACGGCCTTGTACTGGGCCTCGGTGATGTGGTGCCAGTCCCGCCCGCCGTGCACGGTGACGTGCAGGGCGATCGCTGCGTGGTAGGTGAATGACTCGAAGACGTGCCGGGTCAGCGTGGTGGCGTAGTCCGGGCCGATCGTCGGCGGCGCGCCGTCGGGCTCACGGTGCACGAGGTACGGACGACCGGAGAGATCGACCGCGGCCTGCACGAGCGCCTCGTCCATCGGGATCATCGCGTCACCGAAGCGTCGGATGCCGCGCTTCTCACCGGCGGCCTGGGCAAACGCCTGCCCGAGTGCGATCGCGGCATCCTCCACCGTGTGGTGGGCGTCGATGTGAGTATCACCCTCAACCTGGACCCGCAGGTCGAAGAGCCCGTGCTTTCCGAAGGAGGTGAGCATGTGGTCGTAGAAACCGACACCGGTGGAGATCTCGGTGGTGCCGGTTCCGTCGAGATTGATCTCGACCATCACCTTCGTCTCAGAGGTCGTGCGGTCGATCCGCCCGATGCGCTCGCTCACGTAGTTTCTCCTTGTTCGATAGGAAGATCCAGCACCTCGGTGAGAGCATCCCGGAAGGCGTCCATCTCGGTCGGCGTGCCGATCGAGACCCGCAGCCAGCCAGCCGGGCCGACCTCGCGAATCAGCACTTCACGATCGACGAGCTGCTGCCAGACGTCGTGCCGATCGGGGGTGAATCCGCCGAAGAGCACGAAGTTCGCGTCCGAGTCAGCGACCTGCAGCCCCATCGAACGTAGCCAGTGAGCGGTCTCATCTCGGGTGTCGCGGAGCTCGTCGACTCGGGCCAGCAGCTCCGCGCTGTTGGCCAGAGCCACCCGCGCCACCGCCTGACTCACAGCCGACAGGTGGTACGGCAACCGTACGATGCGCACCGCGTCGACGATCTCCGCACGGGCCGCGAGGTAACCCAGTCGCCCGCCGGCCAGCGCGAAGGCCTTGCTCATCGTCCGCGTCACCACCAGGTTCGGGTAGCGCGGAAGCAGTTCGAGGGCACTCGGGGTGCCGGCCCGGCGGAACTCGCCGTAGGCCTCGTCCACGACCACGATGCCGCCGACGGCGAGGGCGGCCCCGCAGATCGCCTCGATGCGCTGCAGCGGCAGCGCGGTCCCGGTCGGGTTATTGGGTGAGGCGAGCAGGATCACCGAGGGCTCCTCCCGCGCGATGAGTGCCAGCGCCGCATCCAGCTCGATGGTGAAGTCCTCGGCCCGCTGCCCGACGACCCAGCGGGTGTGCGTGTCCCGGGCGTACTCCGGATACATCGAGTACGTGGGGGTGAACGAGAGTGCGGTTCGTCCAGGGCCGCCGAAGGCCAGCAGCAGTTGCACCATCACCTCGTTCGAGCCGTTGGCCGCCCACACCTGGGTGCCGCGCAGACCGTGGCCGAGGTAGGTCGCGAGATCCTCGCGCAGCGCGACGGCATCCCGATCGGGGTAGCGATTGAGCTCGCCGGCCAGCTCGCGCACCGCATCGGCCATCTCCGCAGCGACCCGGGCCGACGGCGGGTACGGGTTCTCGTTCACATTCAGCTGCAAGGCGACGTCGAGCTGCGGGGCACCGTAGGGCGTCTCGCCGCGCAGCTCCGGGCGTAGCGGAACGTCGTAATCGCTCGGCAGGACCGGAGCCGGCGAGGTCGAATCGCTCTCGGTGAGGCGCGCCGATACCGCCGCTCCGTGGGCCGGCAGGTCCTCGGCGTTCGACAGCGCCAACACATACGGCGCTGCGGCGACCAGCGCCTCGTGGCTGTACTCGACGAGGTGGACACCCTTGAGAAAGGACTGCACCGACAACCCCGAGGCGTGCCGAGCCGTGCAGCCGGTCGGCAGCACGTGGTTGGAGCCGGCGCAGTAGTCACCCAAGGAGACCGGGGCGTCGGGGCCGACGAAGATGCAGCCGGCGTTGCGAACCCGCTCGGCCCAGTGGCGGGCGTCGCGCGTGATCACCTCCAGGTGCTCGGCCGCGTAGGCATCGACGACGGCGAGGCCCTGCTCGAGGTCACGCACCACGACGGTGGCCGACTGCTCACCCTGCAGCGCCGCGGTGATTCGGTCAGTGTGCTTGGTGAGGCCTACCTGGCGGCTCAGTTCGGCGTCGACGAGGTCGGCCAGGTGCACCGAATCGGTGACCAGGACGGAGGCGGCCAGCGGATCGTGCTCGGCCTGACTGATCAGATCGGCCGCCACGTGCACCGGGTCGGCGGTGGCGTCGGCCAGGATGGCGATCTCGGTCGGGCCGGCCTCGGCGTCGATACCGATCACCCCACGGAGCAGTCGCTTGGCCGCGGCGACGTAGATATTGCCGGGACCGGTGACCAGGTCCACCGGCTCGATCCCGAGCTCGGAGTCCCCGTAGGCGGCGACGGCGATGGCCTGGGCGCCCCCGATCGCGTACACCTCCTCGATTCCGAGCAGCGCGCAGGCGGCGAGGATCGTCGGGTGGGGCAGTCCGCCGAACTCCTTCTGTGCCGGGGAGAAGACGGCGATGGACCCGACACCGGCCACCTGTGCCGGGACGACATTCATCACGACGCTGGACGGGTAGACCGCCAAGCCGCCGGGAACGTAGAGGCCGACCCGTCCGACGGCGATCCAGCGCTCGGTGACGGTGCCGCCCGGTACGACCTGCGTGGTGACATCCTCGCGGCGCTGGGCATTGTGCCCGATCTTGGCCCGTCGGATCGACTCGACTAGAGCGTCTCGGACCTGCGGATCAAGCTGCTCGGCGGCCGAACGGAGCGCGGTGCGGGCCACCAGCGGCACCGGCACATCGACTCCGTCGAAGCGGCGAGTCGCGTCCCGGGCGGCTGAGTAGCCATGCTCACTGACCGCGTTCACCAGGGGCTCGACGACCGACATGGCGGCGGCCACATCCACTTTCGCCCTCGGCAGAACACGCCGGAGATCGGCGGGGGCGGATGAGGTCAGGTCCAATCTGCGCAGCACCCGGCCAGTTTACGGGGCGGCGCCGAGCGGAATTCGCTCAGCGAGTCTCGCCGGCGGAATCAGCACCGGAATCGACACCTGATTCGACGCCCGAGTCGATACCCGAATCGGCGCCGTATCCAGGCGGGAAACCGGTACCGGGGTCATCAGGGTCATCGGAGTCATCAGGGTCATCGGGGTCATCGGGGTCATCGGCGGATTCGCCGTCGCCGCGCCCGAGATCGGCGTGATCATTGAAGAGCACGGCCAGTGTGTAGACGACCACGGCGGCGAAGGCTTCGAAGGCGAGCATCGGCTTGGCGTGGACGGCCAACTGCATCGTGATCACGCTGTTCGGGGCGCCGGTCGCCTTGCCCGAGCCGACCGCGGTGCCGACGACCGAGGTGAGCAGTGCACCGACGAGTCCGCCGACGGCCAGGGCCAGCACCATCAGCGGTCCTCGAGTGCCCCGCCGGCTCCAGGCCACCGCGCCGAAGATCGCGCCGGCCAGCGCGGTGTACAGCGCGAACCGCCCGTCGGAGGCGATGAAGGATTCGGTCTCGTCCGGGATGATCGCGTCCTTCGAGACGACGTAGCCCAGCGGGCGTCCCGGGGCGAAGTGCGCCCAGATGAGCCCCAGGAGGGCGCCGACGACCACGAACGCGACGAGCAGAATCCCGAGCTCGATCATCTCTCGGCGCCGGCTCTGGGGTTCCAATTCGCCGGTAGCACCGCCCGCGCCACCATCGGTAGCGAGGGCTGCCTCGCCCAGCGGTTGGCCAGACGGCGGCGGATAGGCCGGGGCAGAGGATGTCACGTCACTCAGTGTGTCAGTTCTCGATTAGACGAGCATCAGCGAGCACGGCCAGCGGAGCCCGCCACGCGCCGGGCTCAACGATCGGGTCTGCGCCGAGCATGACCAGAGCCGCCGGCTCACCGACGCGCAGCAGACCCGAGCGCATCCGCATTCCGGGAGCCTGGGCCGCGAATTCGGTGGCACTGCGCAGCGCCCCCAACCGGCCGAGACCGGCGTCGGCCAGGCGATCCAGCTCTCGCGGGTCGACCCCGATCGGGGCGCCGGGACGAAGTCCGAAGTCGGTTCCATAGCGCAGCCGCACACCGGCGCGATGCAATGCCGCGGCGTTCGCCGCCGCCTCCCGTCCCTTGCCGGCCGAGAAGAAGGACTGCAGCGTGCTCACGACCGAAATGCCGGCCGCCGCGATCCGGTCGATGAGCTCCTCGGAGAGTCGTTCGGTCGGCGTGTGCGCCAGTTCGTCGACGCCGGCGTCGACCGCCCGGGTCACCATGTCGGCCCGCAGCGCATGAGCCACCACCGCCAGTCCGGTGGCGTGGGCGGCCTGGACGATCGCCTCGAGGATGGTCGGCGAGAGCACCGCGAAGCCGTCGGAGCCGTCCCCCCGATCGAGGATCACCTTGATCACGTCCGCCCCCTCGGCGGCGCACCGGCGGACGAGTTGCTGGGCGTGCCCCGCGGAGTGCACGTACTGCGCGGCCGGGTGGGCTCCCCGACTCTCACCCGGAAAGCCGTCCGGGGCGGTGAGCATCGGCCCGGAGGCGCTGACGAAGGGCAGGGCCGGGGTGGGATCACGACGCCCGGTGCGCAGCCTGGCGGCGCGGGCCGCCGACGACCCCAAGTCACGCAGGCCCAACACCCCGCTACGGGTCAGCGTGTGAAGTACAGTCGGGTCGTCCGGCAGGTGTACGTGCGCGTCACACACAGCCGGGCCGATCCAGGTCTCGCCGCCCCCGATGACCGGGAGGTCGGTGTCGAGGATCTGCGAGCCCACCGGTCCGAGGTAGGAGATCCGACCGCTCGAGTCGATGATGAGCGCTCCGTCGAATGGCTCGCTCGCGCCGCCGGCCCAGATCCGGCCGAGGAGGGTCGCGCCCCCGGCCAACGACTCGCCGACGCTCGTGGGGCGCCGAGTGCGCCGTTGGAACCGCTGCATTCGCGCCGCCACCACTGAGCCGAAGAGCCGTTCGACGCTGGAGGCCGCCGCTCGCGTGCGCAGCCCGCGCCGCTCCGGTGATGTTCGGCCAGCCATCGTGTCATCCTGCCATCTGCAAGGGGGCTCGGGTCGGATCGCCACGATTCTTCTGGCCCGGGCCGGACTGAGCCAGTTCAGCCGGACTGGCCGGATGAAGTCAAGTCAGATCAGGCTCAACCAGGAGCACCCGGGGACAATGCGAGATGCAACGCGTCCAGGTGGGCCGGGGAGACCGCTCGCTCAATCTCGAAGCGCCGCAGCCGCTGCAGCGTAGCGGCGCGTCGGCGCCGGCTGATCAGCCTGACCGCGAGCAGCGGCACCGTAAAACTGCGGCTCGGCACACCGATACGGCGTAGCTCCCGCTGCACGTCGCCCCGGCTCTCGCGCACCAGCCGGCGCATCGTCACCTCGGTCGCGCCGATCGTCTGCGCACCGGCCAGCCGCTGCAGCAGGAACTGCAGCGCGCCGCGAGTCAGCAGCAGCCCGACGGCCACGAGGCCGACCAGAACACCGAACAACTGCGCTCCGTTGACGTAGACGACGATCGACAACGCGAGGACAACCAGCCCGGCGACCAGCAGAAACTTCGCGATGTAGTCGCCGACCACCCGGCTGACCAGGTAGCGAGCCAGCATCCACTGCGACAGTTCGTTGCCCTGCCGGAACGCACCGACCTCCACGTAAGGCCCCTCGCCCGGGTTGGCATGACCAGCCGAATAGCGCCGGCCGCCGCCGTTCGGTTGGCTCGGGAGAATCTCGTAACTCATACCCCTACAACGCTCGGCCCGGCTAGATAGTTCTCACCGACGCGCTGCCGACGCCGAAATCACTCAGCAGCCCGGTGTAGGGCTTTGGATTCGGCGCCGCGAACTCGGCGTGATCTCCGGTTCGCAGCCGCATCGTCACCAGGGACTGCACGAAGAGGGTGGCGGCCGCGACCCCATCCACCACGGGAACGCCGAGAGTCTCAGTGAGCTCGCCGCAGAGATCAGCCATCCCAGCACAGCCAAGCACGATCGCATCGGCGCCGTCGGCCGCGATCGCCCGCCGACACTCGTCGAGGATGAGGCGCTTGGCCTGGGGATCGGTGTCGAGTTCGAGCACCGGGACGTCGCAGGCCCGGACATTGCGGCAGAGCGACTGCACGCCGTATCGCTGCGCGAGCTCCCAGGCCCGCCCGCGGGTGCGATCCAGCGTAGTGATGACGCTGAAGCCGCGGCCGAGGAAACTCGCGGCTCGCAGGCCGGCCTCGGCGATCCCGACCACCGGTCCGCGAGCAATCTCGCGGGCCGCATCCAGCCCCGGGTCACCGAAGCAGGCGATGACATAGCCATCGGCCCCGGCGAGTTCACCGACGGCGATCTCCTGCAGCACGCCCGGAACACTCAGTGCCTCGTCGTAGTGGCTCTCGATCGAGACGGGTCCCATCGACGGACTCACGGCTTCGACCAGTGTGCCCGGGCCGGCTACTGCCCGGGCACACTCACCGATCTTCTCCGTCATCGACCACGTGGTGTTCGGGTTGATGATCTTGATGAACATGGACGCCCTACACCGCCGAGCCGTCGAGCGCGGACTCCATCAGCGGATCCTCGGCCGGCCGCAGTGAACCGTCGGTGAATCGCGAGCGCGCCGCCAGCAGGTAGTAGACGCTCAGGCCGAGAGCCATTCCGACGAACCAGCTGTACTGAGCAGCCGTCGGCATCCAGGAGACGAGGGACTCAGGCGTCAGGACGGGGATCATCGCCACGATGGCGCCGACGGCGGTCGCGATCACCGCCGGCGGGTTGACGCCGTTGCGATAGAAGTAGCGTCCTCGCTCGGAGAGGGTGAAGAGGTCGTCGACGACCACCCGCTGCTTACGTACCAGGTAGAAGTCGGCGATCAGCACACCGAAGAGCGGACCGATGAAGGCGCCGAGAGTCTCCAGCGTGTACTTGATGACCTCCGGGCTGTTGTAGAGGTTCCACGGGGTGATGAGGACCGAGCCGACGGCGGCGATCATGCCGCCCATCCGCCAGCTGATCCGCTGCGGGCTGACATGGGAGAAGTCGAAGGCCGGCGAGATGAAGTTGGCGACGATGTTGATGCCCATGGTGGCGATGACGAAGGTGAGCGCGCCGAGCACAATCGCAAACGTGCTGTCGATCTTCGCGACGGTCTCGATCGGGTCGGTCGTCAACGTGCCGAAGACCGGGATGGTCAGCGAGGTGGTGAAGACGACGAGGAGGGAGAAGAGCAGGAAATTAACCGGCAATCCGAGGAAGTTCCCCTTCTTCACCGCCGAGAAGCTCTTTCCGTAGCGGGCGAAGTCACCGAAGTTCAGCATCGGCCCGGAGAAGTAAGAGACGACCAGCGCAATCGCACCGAGGGTCACCGACACCGCTTCCCATCCACCCTTGTGAACGCTTCCGATGTCGAGGGTGAGCTTGCTCCAGCCGGCTTTGTGGATCAAGTAGCCGAGCAGGCAGAACATCACGATGTAGACGGCCGGCCCGCAGAAGTCGATGAACTTGCGGATGGTCTCCATGCCGGTCCAGAAGATGGCCGCCTGCAGCACCCAGAGGATCGCGAAGGTCACCCAACCCAGGAGCGGCAGACCGAGGAAGCCGTAGTCCGCGGTGACGTTGTACTTGGCCAGCGAGGGGAACAGCTTGATGAGGACGACGGTGAGAGCCAGCGACGCGAGGTAGGTCTGAATGCCGTACCAGGCTACCGCGATCAATCCCCTGATAACTGCGGGCACATTGGCGCCGCGAACGCCGAAGACGCTGCGGCAGATGACCGGGTACGGGACGCCGGTGAGCTGGCTCGGCTTGGCGACGAGGTTGCAGAAGATGTTGACGATAGTGATTCCGGCGAGCAGCGCGAAGAGCACCTCCCACGGGCTTAGCCCGAGAAAGAAAAGACTTCCCGCCGTGATGTATCCACCGACGCTGTGCACATCGGACATCCAGAAGGCGAAGATGTTGTACGCGCCCCAGGTCTGCTTCTTCAGCGGCGCCAAGTCTTCGTTGGTCAGGCGCGGGTCGTAGCCCGGCTTGATGAGGCCGCCGCCGATCGGCGCGCCGGCGGCCTCGACCAGATCGTTGTGGCCGGGCGTGGATCCCGGCGGGAGGCCGCCGGCCCGGGTGGCGGCCAGCGGTTGCGCGGTGGACTGTTTAGGTGCGGCGGTGTCGGTCATCGAGGCTCCTACCCGGAACAAGCGGACGAGTCGGTATCGGGCGCCTCGCCATTGAGGGCACCTCGAAACTAACTACGCCGTGTTGCACTCCGATGACTAAAGAGATATATCCGTTGCCGCTTCGGATAAATCTGATTGCACCGCCTCCTCCGAGAACAGCCCGGTGTCACGCGGAAGCGAGGCGATCAAACCCTGCAGGCGACGGTGATGCATCTGGGAGGCGGCGATCAGGGCCTCGCCGTCGCGGCGCACGAATGCGTCCAGCATCTGCTGGTGATCCGCGTGCAGCAACGCCCGATCCGCCGGTGGCACGTAACTCATCGGCTGCAGCGGTTCGGTGATGTTCCAGGCCGAGGAGAACATGTGCAGCAGACGCTGCATTCGTGAGGGGGTGAGCAACGCCAGATGGAATCGTCGGCTCTGCCGATGGTAGGCCCGCGGATCGCCGGTTATCACGGCCTGCAGCAGCGCCTCGTGGGCCTGCAGGGCGAGCGCATCGTCCTCAGCAGTGGCGAGTTCAACCGAGCCTCGAAGGGCGGCACCTTCCAGCACTTCGCGCACCAGATAGAACTGCTGAAGCTCGTCCGGCGTCAACTGGGCGACCGTGTACCCAGCCCGTGGCCGGTGCTCGACCAGACCCTCGCCGATCAGCGTCTTCAGCGCTTCGCGCACCGGGATGCGACTGACGTCGAAGCGGTCGGCCACCTCGTCGACCGGCAGCGAGGTGCCCGGAGCGGCGTAGCCGGAGAGAATCACCTTGCGCAGGCCGTCGAGCACGGTCTCCTGCGTGCTTCCGGACGGCTCCGGCGAGAGACGAGCCAGCCATGGCGCCGGCGGTCGGGGAATTCGCATGGTCGCTCCGTCCGAGTCGCGGGGCCGATCAGCCGACGCCGGCGGTCGAACCTGGTGCCGACCTGCTCAGCCGGCGACCGCGTTCGATCCGAGGAGGGCCTTCAGATCACCCATCAATGAGGCTGAGGGGGTGACCCGGTAGTTGTCGCCGACCCTGAGCACATGATTGCGCTCGCCGTTGAGCAACTGCAGGTGTACTTCGGTGGTGCCTGGATGGGCTGAGAGTACTTCCCGGAGGCGATCCACGAGAGGGGGTGTACAGCGAGCCGGCGCGATCGAGACCAGAACGGGACCTCGGGCAACCTCGGCGCCGCCGATCTTGAGATCGGGCACAGTGAGATCACTGACGATCAGTTTCACTGTATCTTCACGGGAGTCCGTGCGACCACGCAGCACCACGACCGCGTCCTCGGCGATGTTGATACCCACCTGCGCGTAGGTGGCGGGGAAGAACATCACGTCGATGGAGCCTTCAAGATCCTCCAGCGTGGCCTGGGCCCACGGCGCTCCGGCCTTCGTCACCCGCCGGTTCACCGACGAGAGAATTCCGGCGACGGTGACGCTCTGCGGCTCATCGGTGGCCTCGGCGATCAGCGTCGCCACCGAGTGATCCGCCGCCGCCGCGAGGACATGTTCCAGCCCGAAGAGAGGATGGTCGGAGACATAGAGGCCGAGCATCTCCCGCTCGAAGGCCAGCAGCACCGACTTGTCCCACTCGATGTCGGGCACCTTGACCGCGAAGACGTCATCCAGTGGCGAGTCCGCGCCACCGTCGCCGAAGCCGAACAGGTCGAACTGCCCGACCGCCTCGGCCTTCTTGGTGTCGAGCACCGCATCGACCGCCGGCTCGAAGACGTTGACCAGGCCGCGCCGCTTGTGCCCGAGCGAGTCGAAGGCACCGGCTTTGATGAGTGCTTCGATGGTGCGCTTGTTGCAGACCACCGCGTCGACCTTGCGCAGAAAGTCGGGGAAATCAAGGAAGTCACCCTTCGCCTTGCGAGAGGCGACGATGGAGGCGACCACGTTTGCGCCGACATTGCGGACGGCGCCCATGCCGAAGCGGATGTCGGTTCCGGTGGGGGTGAAGTTTGCCTGCGAGGAGTTGACGTCCGGCGGCAGCACCTTGATTCCCATTCGGCGGCACTCGGCGAGATACACCGCCGACTTGTCTTTGTCGTCCTTGGTCGAGGTGAGCAGCGCAGCCATGTACTCGGCCGGATAGTTTGCCTTGAGATAGGCCGTCCAGTACGAGACCAGCCCATAGGCCGCCGAGTGAGCCTTGTTGAAGGCGTAGTCGGAGAAGGGCAGCAGCACGTCCCAGAGCGCCTTGATTGCGCCGGCACTGAAGCCGCGCTCCTTCATCCCGGCGCTGAAGGTCTCGTACTGGGCATCCAGCTCGGCCTTCTTCTTCTTGCCCATCGCCCGGCGCAGCAGGTCGGCCGCGCCGAGTGAATACCCGGCCACCTTCTGCGCGACTGACATGACCTGCTCCTGATAGACGATCAGGCCATAGGTCTCACCGAGAATCTCCCCCAGCGGCTCCTCGAGCTCCGGGTGAATCGCGACGACCGGTTTGCGATTGTTCTTGCGATCGGCGTACTCATTGTGCGAGTTCATGCCCATCGGGCCCGGGCGGTAGAGCGCTCCGACCGCCGAGATGTCTTCGAAGGCGTCGGGGCGCATGCTGCGCAGCAGCGCGCGCATCGGACCGCCATCGAGCTGGAAGACACCGAGCGTGTCGCCACGGGCCAGCAACGCGAAGGTGACCGGATCGTCCAGGGTGAGCGTCTCCAGCACCACCTCCTCGCCCCGGTTGGCCTTGATGTTCACCAGCGCATCGTCGAGGACGGTGAGGTTGCGCAGCCCCAGGAAGTCCATCTTGATGAGGCCGAGCTTCTCGCAGGATGGGTAGTCGAACTGGGTGATGATCGCGCCGTCCTGCTCCCGACGCATGATCGGGATCAGGTCCAGCAGCGGTTCGCTCGACATGATGACGCCGGCGGCATGGACGCCCCATTGACGCTTCAAACCCTCCAGACCGGTGGCGGTGTCGACGACCCGCTTCACCTCGGAGTCGGCGTCATAGAGGCTGCGGAACTCGCCACCCTCGTTGTAGCGCTCGTGCGTCTTGTCGAAGATCCGGCTGAGCGGGACGTCCTTGCCCATCACCGCGGCCGGCATCACCTTGGTGATGCGGTCGCCCATGGCGAACGGGTAGCCAAGCACGCGGGAGGCATCCTTGACGGCCTGCTTGGCCTTGATCGTGCCGTAGGTGACGATCTGCGCGACCCGCTCGTCGCCGTACTTCTCGCTGACGTAGCGGATCACCTCGCCGCGGCGGCGTTCGTCGAAGTCGATGTCGAAGTCAGGCATCGAGACGCGGTCAGGGTTGAGGAAGCGCTCGAAGATGAGGCCGTGCTGCAGCGGATCCAGGTCGGTGATGCGCATCGCGTACGCGGCCATCGAACCGGCTCCCGAACCGCGACCCGGTCCGACCCGGATGCCGTTCTTCTTGGCCCAGTTGATGAAGTCGGCGACCACCAGGAAGTAACCCGGGAAGCCCATCTGGACGATAACGTCGACTTCGAAGTCGGCCCGCTTGCGGACCTCGTCCGGAATACCGGCCGGGTAGCGGTAGTGCAGGCCGGTCTCGACCTCCTTGACGAACCAGCTGTGCTCGCTCTCGCCCTCCGGCACCGGGAAGCGGGGCATGTAGTTGGCGTCCTCGTTGAACGTCATGCCGCAGCGCTCGGCGATCAACAGTGTGTTGTCGCAGGACTCCCGCAGGTCGTACTTGTCGGCCCATAGCGAGCGCATCTCGGCCGGGGACTTGAGGTAGTAGGAGTTGCCGTCGAACTTGAACCGGTTCGGGTCGGCCATGGTCTTGCCGGACTGGACGCAGAGCAGCACCTCGTGGGTGTCGGAGTCCTCGGCGTGGGTGTAGTGCAGGTCGTTGGTAGCGACCATTGGCAGGTCGAGGTCCTTGGCCAGACGTAGCAGCCCGTCACGAACTCGCAGTTCGATGTCGAGCCCGTGGTCCATGAGTTCGAGAAAGTAGTTCTCCTTGCCCATGATGTCGCGGAACTCCGCGGCGCTGGCCCGAGCCTTCTCGTAGTCGCCGATGCGAAGCCAGGTCTGGATCTCACCGGACGGGCAGCCGGTGGTGCCGATCAGCCCCTCGGAGTACTCGCTGAGCAGCTCTCTGTCGGCTCGCGGCTTGTAGAAGAAGCCCTCGAGACTTGAGCGTGAGGCGAGGCGGAACAAGTTGTGCATGCCGGTGGTGTTCTCGGCCAGCAGAGTCATATGGGTGAAGGCGCCGCCACCGGAGACGTCGTCGTCGCCGCCCTCATTCCAGCGGACTCGCTTGCGGTCGTAGCGGGAGGTATCGGGTGTGAGGTAAGCCTCCATCCCGATGATGGGCTTGACGCCGGCGTCCTTGGCCTTCTTGTAGAAGTCGAAGGCGCCGAAGACGTTGCCGTGATCGGTCATGGCCAGCGCCGGCATGCCCATCCGGGCGGTCTCGGCGAAGAGTTCGGTGAGTCGGGCCGCCCCGTCGAGCATCGAATACTCGGTGTGTACGTGTAGATGAACGAAGGAATCCGAGTCGCCGTTACTCATGCCGTCACCACGTCCTTGATTGTGCCCTCTGCCTCTGACACTTCTCGACCACGGCACGCCACGAGTCTCTTAGCCTCGACCTCAGCTTGAGCCCATTCGACCATGATTCCCAGGCAGTCATAGGCTCAGCCGATGATCGCGAGCGGAGCCACACCCAGCAGTCTCGGCCACCGGTGACATTCTCCACTCTCGCCCTGATCGGGGTGATCGCGCTTCTCGGCCCGCTGCTGGCGCTGCCGGCGGGCTGGCACCTTCCGGTCGTGCTGGGCGAGCTCCTGGCCGGCCTGCTCTTCGGCGCCACGGGATTGGATCTGGTGCACAGCGGCGACGCGACCTTCACCTTCCTGGCCAGCATCGGATTCGCGCTGGTCATGTTCGTCGCGGGCTCCCGGGTGCCCGTCCGGGACGCCCGCCTTCGCGGAGCGCTGCGCGTCGGGGCGCTGCGGGCGGTCGGCGTTGGGCTGCTCAGCGCCGGCGCCGCATTCGCCATCGCGCGGTCCTTCCATACGGGCCATGCCGGTCTCTATGCCGTGCTGATCGCCTCCTCTTCGGCGGCGCTGGTCTTGCCGATCGTCGATTCGCTGCGCCTGGAGGGCTCGGACGTGCTGGCGCTCCTGGCGCAGGTCGCGATCGCTGACACGGTATGTGTGGTGGCGTTGCCGCTGGCCATCGATCCGGCGCACGCAGCGCGGGCGGCGGTCGGCGCCGTCGTAGTCCTGGCAACCTCGGGCCTGCTCTTCTGGGCACTTCGCAACCTGGACCGCTCCGGCGTCCGGCAACGAGTGCATCGCCTCTCCGAGGACCGGAAGTTCGCCCTCGAACTGCGCATAAATCTGGCGATCCTCTTCGCGCTGGCCGCCCTGGCCGTGCAGGTTCACGTCTCGATCATGCTGGCCGGGTTCTGCTTCGGGCTGGCCGTCGCCGGTGTGGGTGAGCCCCGCCGGCTGGCCCGTCAGCTCTTCGCCATCACCGACGGCTTCCTGGCGCCGCTCTTCTTCGTGTGGCTCGGGGCATCGATCGATCTGGGTGCCCTGGTCCGTCACCCCAAGTTCATCGGGCTCGGGGTCGCGCTGGGCGCGGCCGCCATCCTCTGCCATGCGCTCATGCGGCTCAGTGGCCAGCGGGTCGCACTGGGCACGCTGGCCGCGGCCCAGCTCGGTGTGCCGGTGGCGGCCGCGACATTGGGAACACAGCTGCATCTGCTCGATGCCGGCGAGTCGGCGGCGCTGCTGCTCGGCGCGGTGATCACGATCGCGGCCGCGATTCTGGGCGGCAGTCTGGCCGCTCGTTCACCCAGCCGCACCGGTGAAGCCGCGAGTTGAGCAGACGTCGGTCAGGAGCGGGTGAGGCTTGGTCAGAGCGGGTCAGGACTCCGCCCGCAGCACGTCCAGCGCATGTTGAAGGTCGTCGGGAAGTGGAGCCTCCAGCTCGATCCAATCTCCGGACGACGGGTGGGCGAATCCCAGGGTGCGGGCGTGCAGCCATTGGCGAGTCAGGCCGAGACGACGCGCGAGTGTGGGGTCGGCACCGTAGGTGAGGTCACCGACGCAGGGGTGGCGCACTGCGGCCATATGCACCCGAATCTGATGCGTCCGCCCGGTCTCCAGATGCACGTCGAGCAGTGACGCCGCCCGGAACGCCTCGACCGTGTCGTAGTGGGTGACGCTGGGTCGGCCGCTGGCCACCACTGCGAACTTCCAGTCCGACGAGGGATGGCGGTCGATCGGGGCATCGATGGTGCCACCGCTCGGATCGGGGTGGCCCTGTACCAGTGCGGAGTAACGCTTGTCGACGGTCCGCTCCTTGAAGGCGCGCTTGAGTACGGTGTAAGCCAGTTCGCTCTTCGCGACCACCATCACTCCGGTGGTACCTACATCGAGACGATGCACGATCCCCTGCCGCTCCGAGGCACCAGAGGTGGAGACCCGGTATCCGAGCGCCGCCAGCCCCTGCACCACCGTCGGGCCGGTCCAACCGACACTGGGGTGCGCGGCCACACCGACCGGTTTGTTCACCGCGACCACGTGCTCGTCGTCGTAGAGCAGCGTCATGCCCTCGGCCATCATCGGCTCGGTGGGTGGTCCGGCTGTAGGTTCTGGCATCGTCACGTCCAGGACGGCAGACGCGCTGACCTTGGCCGAGCGGGACGGGACGACGCCGTCGACCAGCACAGCCCCCTCGTCGATGAGCGCAGCGGCCGCCGTACGGGAGAAGCCGAACATCCGGGCCAGCGCCACATCGAGTCGCAGGCCGTCGAGTCCATCCGGCACCGGCATGATGCGCGCGCTCATGAACGAGACCTTCGCGGACGGGCGCCGTCCAGTTCGATGCCCCGTATGGCCAGAATAGCCGCCAAGACCGCACCGCAGACGACGGCCGAGTCGGCGATGTTGAAGATCGGCCAGACGTGACCGTCGTCGGCGAAGACGCTGATCCAGTCGACGACATGGCCCCGACCGACGCTCGGCGCGCGGAAGATTCGGTCGCCCAGATTCCCCAGCGCGCCGCCGAGGATGAGTCCCAATGAGATCGCCCAAGCCACCGACCGTAGCTTCGCGGCGAAGCGGATGATGACCGCAACGATTCCGGCCGCAACCAGGGTGAAGAGCAGAGTTGCCCCGGCGCCGACCGAGAAGGCCGCCCCGGAGTTCCGCGTGTACACCAGGTAGACCACACCGTCGAGGGTGCGCACCGGTGCGTGATTCTTCAGCTTGGCGACCACTAGCGCCTTGCTCAGCACGTCGGCCAACAGCGCCGCCACAGCCACGGCGGCAAAGACACCCAGGCGCCGGGGCCGGGCCGGGGCCGCCTGCACCGGGGTCGTCGCTGTCATCCGGACCGGTTCTTCTCGCGCTGCCGATTCAGCGTCTGCAGCAGTCATGGGTCCTATTGTCGCGCACGTCGCGGGCTCCGATGGACGCCGCCGAGCGCGACCCGGTTCCTCGACCGGCTATCGACGCTCTTCCCGCTGCTTGCAGGCCACGTCCAGCGTCGCCATCGGAAACGCCTGCAGGCGTGCCTTCGGGATCGGCTTGCCACAGCTCTCGCAGTAGCCGTAGGTGCCGGCGTCGACTCGTTCGATGGCGTGCTGAGTCTGGGTGAGCAGGTCAAGCCGGTTGGCCGCGATGCTCAACTCCTGCTCGCGTTCGAAGGTCTTGCTCCCGGCGTCGGCCTGATCGTCGCCGGCACCGTCAGCACTGGACTGCTGGTCGGTCAACTGGCGCATCGATTCGTCGTACTCGTCACGCATGCGCGCGACGTCGGCTACCAGTGCGCTCCTGATTGAAGCCAACTCAGCGTCGGAGAAGTCGACACGGGCCGTTACGGCAGGAGCCGATGAACCGGCGGTGCTAGCGGGGGCGGGGGGCTGCGTGGCGGAGGTCTTCACTTGTGCTGCTTTCTGTGCCGATGCCGTCATGTGCTCCGGTCCCTTACCTGTAACGACACCGGTTGCTGCGGCTGACTTACGAGCCACGGGCGCCGCTGTCGGGGGTTGCTTCGGGACCGCTGCAGACACTGTATTCGTTTCTCCGGCCCTCGCCACGTGCGACGCCTTTTTGGTCGGTGCGACCTTCTTCACTCCGGCCGGCGGGGCTGCCTTCGTCGACCCGACCGGCTTGGCCGGTGCCGCCTTCTTGACCGGTGCGGCCTTCTTCGCGGGCACAGCCTTCTTGGCTGGTGCGACCTTCTTGGCTGGTGCGACCTTCTTGGCTGGTGCTGCCTTCTTGGCGGGTGCGGCCTTCTTGGCTGGTGCTGCCTTCTTCACTGGTGCTGCCTGCTTGGCCACCACCTTCTTTGCGGGGGGCGCCTTCTTAGCCACCGCCTTCTTGGCTGGTGCTGCCTTAGCTGGTGCTGCCTTAGCTGGTGCTGCCTTCTTAGCTGGTGCGGCCTTTTTAGCTGGTGCTGCCTTCTTCGTCGACACCGCCTTCTTAACTGGCACGGCCTTCTTCGTCGCCGCCTTCTTAACTGGCACGGCCTTCTTGGCCGGCACCGCCTTCTTAACTGGCGCGGTCTGCTTGGCAGACGCGGCCTTCTTAGCTGGCGCCGCCTTCTTGACCGGTACCGGACGGGCCGCCGAAGGGGCGCGAGTAGCGGGTACCGCCTTCTTGACCGCCGCTTTCTTGACCGCCGCCTTCTTGACCGCCGCCTTCTTGACCGCGGCCTTCTTGACCGCGGTCTTCTTGACCGCCGCCTTCTTGACCGGCGTCGACTTCGCGGGAGGCTTCTCCCGTGTCGCCTGTTTCGCCGCGCCGGTAGTACCGACGCGTCGCAGGGCTCGTCCTAGTCGTCCGACGGCTGTCATTTTGCTTACCATCTCCTTGGCAGAGCACAGACATAACACGGAATCCCACAAAGGTGGCTAAGGATACGAGGCGCATGAATCGTTGCGCTAGTGTCCACGCCGAAGTTTTGCTATCGAATTGTTACAGCCAGCAACGAAAACGAGCGGCGGCACGCTCAAAGCGGATGCGACCTTTCATGCGCACCGGCTAAGCTGACAGCGCAGAAACGTGCAGTACCCCCGCGAAGACGAGGACAAGTAGCACCGAACGGGCCGCCGAAACGGTCATAAGGTGTCGAAATCACCTCCGAGCACCGGAAGAACGGGCTGAGCACCCAGCGTCGACACCTTCGATACTGGCAAGGCAGCCTCAGTAGAACCGGACCAGTAGTGACAACGAAGTGGACAGCACGGCCCCTGCGCCGTGAGTCAATGAGGGTGGTACCGCGGCAGCGAACAGCTGTCGTCCCTCGAGCGAAGTTCGAACTCGAGGCAAGAGGAGTACCCCGGTGACTGACCAGTCCCCCACCGTGCAGAGCGATACGACCGATCTGCGATCGGACAGTTATGCAGCCCTGCCGGCGCACGTCGATCTGGCGGCCATGGACCGCGAGGTGATCGAACTCTGGCGGGCCCGCGATGTGTTCCAGCGAAGCATCGACGCCCGCGCGGAGGGGCCTCAGTGGACCTTCTACGAAGGACCACCGACGGCCAATGGCCTGCCGGGCACCCACCATGTGGAGGCCCGGGCCTTCAAAGACGTCTTCCCGAGGTTCAAGACGATGAAGGGCTACCACGTACCGCGTATCGCCGGCTGGGACTGTCATGGGCTACCGGTCGAACTCGCCGTCGAGAAGGAGCTGGGGTTCACCGGCAAGCCCGACATCGAGCGCTACGGCATCGCCGAGTTCAACGCCCACTGCCGGGAGTCGGTGCAGCGCAACGTCAGTGCGTTCACTCAGATGAGCGAGCGGATGGGCTACTGGGCCGACTACGACCGCGCCTACTGGACGATGAGCCCGGACTACGTGGAGTCGGTCTGGTGGGCCTTGAAACAGATCTTCGACAAGGGGCTGCTCACCGAGGACTTCCGGGTCGCGCCGTACTGCCCGCGCTGCGGGACGACCTTGAGCGATCACGAGGTCGCCCAGGGATATGAGGACGTCACCGACCCATCGGTCTACGTCCGCTTCCCGCTCACCTCCGGTCCATGGGCCGGGTCGGCCGACCTGCTGGTCTGGACGACCACGCCGTGGACCCTCGTCTCCAACACTGCCGTCGCCGTGAACCCGAAGGTCAGCTACGTCGTCGCCCGCACCGACGCCGGGACCTTCGTGGTCGCCGAGCCGCTGCTGCGGCGCACGCTCGGCGAGGACGTCGAGGTGCTCGACCGGCTGCCGGGCACGGAACTTGAACGCTGGACCTACCAGCGGCCCTTCGAACTGGTCGAACTGCCCGATGCCAACTTCGTCGTCCTGGCCGACTATGTCACCACCGAGGACGGCTCCGGTCTCGTGCACCAGGCTCCGGCCTTCGGCGCCGACGACCTGGCCACCTGCCGGGCCTACGGACTGCCCGTGGTCAACCCGATCGGGCCGGACGGTCATTTCCTGGCCGATACCGGACTGGTGAGCGGGCTCTTCTTCAAGGATGCCGACGAGCCGCTGGTGGCCGAGTTGCGCAGTCGCGGGCTGCTCTTCAAGCATGTGCCCTACGAGCACGCGTACCCGCACTGCTGGCGCTGCCACACCCCCCTCATGTATTTCGCCCTCCCGTCCTGGTACATCCGCACCACGGCCATCAAGGAGCAGCTCCTCGCCGAGAACGAGGCGACGAACTGGTACCCGCCGACCATCAAGCACGGGCGGTTCGGCGACTGGCTCAACAACAACATCGACTGGGCGCTCTCCCGCGACCGTTACTGGGGTACCCCCCTGCCGGTGTGGCGCAACGATTCCGACCCGACCCAGCTCGTCTGCGTCGGCTCGCTGGCTGAGCTCGGCGAGCTGGCCGGAACCGATCTGAGCAATCTCGACCCACACCGCCCGTATGTCGATGACATCACTTTCACCCGGCCCAGCGAGGAGGGCACCTATCGCCGGGTTCCGCAGGTGATCGACGGCTGGTTCGACTCCGGCGCCATGCCGTTCGCCCAGTTCGGCGCGCCCCATCGCAACGCAGAGGCTGCCCGCGCGGCCTACCCGGCCGACTTCATCTGCGAGGCGATCGATCAGACCCGGGGCTGGTTCTACACCCTGATGGCGGTCGGCACCCTCGTCTTCGACCAGAGCTCGTACCGCAACGTCCTCTGCCTGGGACACATCCTGGCCGAGGACGGCCGGAAGATGAGCAAGCACCTCGGCAACATCCTGGAGCCGATCCCGCTGATGGACCAGCACGGCGCCGACGCGCTGCGCTGGTTCATGCTGGCCGGCGGATCGCCCTGGTCGGCCCGTCGGGTCGGGCACAAGACCTTGGAGGAGATCGCCTCCAAGGTGCTGCGCACGTACTGGTCGGTCGCCTCCTTCCAGTCGCTCTACGCCCGTGCGAACAACTGGACCCCGGCGACAGCCGGCCACTCCGGTGGGGTGGCCCCGACCGAGTTGGATCGGTGGGCCCGAAGCGAGGCGCACCGGGTCACGGCCGAAGTGGACGGGGCACTGGAGTCCTTCGACACCGCCCGCGCCGGCAAACTGCTCGCCGGATTCATCGATGACCTCTCCAACTGGTACGTGCGCCGCTCCCGGCGCCGGTTCTGGGACGGCGATCCGGCCGCGTTGCAGACGCTGCACGACTGCCTGGAGACGCTGACCCGTCTGATGAGCCCGCTGGTGCCCTTCATCACCGAGCGCGTCTGGCAGTCTCTCTTCGCCCAGACGTCCGGAATCGATTCGGTGCACCTGGCCTCCTGGCCGGTGAGTGACGCCTCGCTCGTCGACACCCGGCTGAGCGAGCAGGTGGCGCTGGTGCGCCGGCTGGTCGAACTGGGGCGGGCCGCCCGCGCCGAGTCCAGCGTGAAGACCCGCCAGCCGCTGGCCACTGCCCTCATCTCCGCACCCGGGTGGGGCGAGCTGCCGGACGAGCTTCGCGCCCAGGTGGCCGAGGAGCTCAACACGATGGCGCTGGCCAACCTCGCCGATACCGGTGAGATGGTCGAGCTATCGGTGAAGGCGAATTTCCGCGCCCTCGGCAAGCGGTTCGGTAAGCGCACCCAGCTGGTGGCCAACGCAATCGGTGGCTCCGATCCGGTAGCGCTGGTTGAGGCCTACCGTGCCGGATCGGCGCGTGTCGAGTTGGACGGAGAGACGCTGGCTCTGGAGGAGGACGACCTCATCGTCAGCGAGACTCCGCGCTCGGGTTGGGCCGTGGCCAGCTCCGGCGCCGACACCGTCGCGCTCGACCTGGAACTCACGCACGAGTTGCGCCAACTCGGCCTGCTCCGCGACATCGTCCGGCTGGTGCAGGAGGCTCGCAAGAACGCCGGCCTGGAGGTGACCGATCGGATCCGGCTGAACTGGCGGGTCGGTGGCTCGCCGGACCCGGCCGAGGCGCTCCGTGCGCACGCCGGGCAGCTGGCCGACGAAGTGCTGGCTACCGAGTTGGTCGAGGGACCGCCGGTGGAGGATGTCGAGGGCTACTTCAGCACGACCGACGACGCCCTCGGCCTGCATCTGTGGCTACGGCGCAGCTAGGAGCCGCAGAGGCCGCAGCCCGACATTCCCAGGGCTGCGGCTTCGCTGCGGGTCATCGCTACCGCGCCGTTGCCCAGCAGCGAGCAGCCGGCCCGGTGATAGCGAAGCCGCCGCTCGGTCACCCAGACCTGAGTCTCGTCGATCCCACGGCCGTCGTTGGCTGGGCGGGCCGGCGCGTCGATGGTCAGATTGAGCACTGCCGCGACGACGCCTAGCAGCGCCGACGCGGCGAAGAGGATCCAGCTGCGCTGCACGGCGCCGAGCAGGATCAGCAGCACCCCGGCAGCGAGCAACCCCACCGTCGACAGCAGCAAGAATCGACCCGGGAATGCCGAGACAGGCGGGCGATCCTCTTCAGGATCACTCCGCCTGTCTCGTTGAGTACTCGTGGTCAATTCACCACCGGTCAGGACCGAACTCAGTCCTGGCGGGCCGGCTGGTTGTTGTTCGCGTCATTGTGCCCCTGGCTCGGCGGCTCGGCCCGACCGCTGGCGTCCAAGTCACGCAGCTGCGACTCGAGGTAGCTCTTGAGGCGGGTGCGGTACTCGCGCTCGAAGGTTCGCAGCTGCTCGACCCGCCGCTCTAGGGCTTCCTTGCGCTGCTCGAACTGAGCGGTGATCGTCGCCGCACGCTGCTCGGCGTCGGAGACGGTCTGCTGGGCCTTCGCCGTGCTGTCTTCGTTGAGCTTCTTCGCCGTGGCCTGAGCCTCGGCGACGTGCTGCTCGGACTGCGCGCGAGCCGAGTTGACGGTCTGGCTGGCGTTGGCCTGCGCTTCCGAGACGAGACGTTCGGCCTCTGCCTTGGACTGGGCCAGGTGAGTGTCGGCCGTCTGCTGGGCCAGCGCGAGCATCTGGACCGCCTGCAGCGTGTGCTGCTGCTCGCCGGCCGGCTGCTCGGCGGCTGGTGCGTTCTGGGCCGCCGCGGCTGCCTGCTGCTGGGCAGCGACGGCCTGCTGCTGGGCCTCGTGGGCCGCCTGCTGCGCCGCCTGGAGCTGCTGGCGACTCTCATTGAGCTGCTGCTCGGTCTGCGCGAGCTGGTTCTGCAGCGCCACCAGCTGGTGCTGCGTCTGGTCGCTGCCCTGGGAGAGGGCGCTCTGCAGCTCGTTCACCTGCACCTTGAGCCGGTTGTTCTCGTCGTGGGCGGCGGCCAACTCGGTGGCGGAGGCACCGTCATCGCCTCGCGGTGCCTCGACCGGTGCGCTGGGGGCTCCACCGGTCGCGCGGAGGTGGTTGTTCTCTTCGATCAACCGGGCAAGCTCCTCCTCGACCTTGTCGAGGAACTCGTCAACCTCTTCCTCGTCATAGCCGCGTTTACCGATCGGCGGCTTCTTGAAGGCCACTGCGTGTACGTCAGCGGGAGTAAGCGTCATTGGTTCACCTCGTGATAATCGTCAAGCGGGAACCGGGCGGCTCCGACGCCATCTCTTTTGTTGCACGGTCGTACGAACTGCTGCTGTTGCGAATGATGCAGGTGTGACAGGGGGTGATGCAAGTATTTCCGAAACTGCACTGCTGCCAGTCTGGCCGCCATCCCCCGCTACCCGCCGAGCTGGAGCGCGAGGGATCGCAGCGCAAAGATGGCGATCAATAGAATCATGATGCTGACATCGAGACTAATCTCGCCTATCCGGATGGGCGGAATCAAGCGCCGCAGCAGACGAACCGGGGGGTCAGTGCTGACATAGACCGCCTCGACCCCGAGCGCGGCGAAGCCGGCCGGCCGCCAGCTGCGGGCGAACTGCCGGGTGGTCTCGATGACGATTCTGGCCAGGATCAGCACCAGGTAAACGTAGAGAGCCAGCGCAGCACTGGCCCAGAACACGTTCACTTGAGGGAACCTTCCGAATCGACGCCTGACAACTTTCCCCCATCATCCCACATGAGGCTGGAACGACAGTGCCCGTGCGCCGCTACGACTGGTTGAAAAAGCCACCCTCGACGATGCGCTGCTTGTCCTGGGCGGTGACGGTGACGTTGTTCGGGCTGAGCAGGAACACCTTCGCGGTGACCCGCTCCAGCCGACCGTGCAGGCCGAAGGTCAGGCCCGCTGAGAAGTCGACCAGGCGCTTGGCGTCGGCATCATCCATCTCGGAGAGGTTGACGATCACCGGTGTGCCGGCCCGGTAGTGCTCGCCGATCGTGCGGGCCTCGTTGTAGGTGCGCGGATGCAGCGTCGTGATCCGGTACGAAGGAGCGTCGAGTTCTGCGAAGTCGACGGCGTCGATCTCATCCCAGGCCGCGTGCCCCGCGGCCGGGGCGCCGCTCGTCTCGACCTCGCGGGCGTAGCCGGCACCGGCGCGGGCGTACTGCGGTGCCGCGACCGTCCGCTCCACACCGCGACCGGCGGCGCGTGGGTAGCTCTCTGCCGCTTCGCCGACGAACTCGTCCTCGTCCTCAACCAGGCCGAGATAGACGCCCATCTTGCGCATGGCTCCGGGCATGTGTTCCTCCAGTAGATCCGCTGCGTGGCTTGTCTTCAGACTCGATGTAACGGTGTTGACAACTGTCTTGTAGCTGGGGTGGAGCTGACTGACGCGCAGTGCACGGTCGTGCTGCACCAGACGCTAGCCGAAACCGGTGGTTCTATGGCCGAGCAACGCCGATCCGACACGAACATGTGTCGCGCCGTGCCGGATCGCCGCCGGGAAGTCGCCACTCATCCCGGCCGAGATGGCGGTCGCAGCCGGGTGTTCTCGCTGTAGATCCGCTGATATTCGCGCCAATTCGGCGAATGCCCGGTCGGCGTCAGCCCCGTTCGGGGCGACCGCCATCACGCCGCGCAGTCGCAGTTGGGGGCGCTGGGCGACATCGGCCGCAAGCGCGTTCAGCACACCCTCGACCACGCCACCCCGCGTCGGGCTAGCGGCCGAATCACCGTATCTATCGAGGTTTACCTGCAGAAAGACGTCGATCTCCCGCTCCGCCCGCTGGGCCGCATCCGACAGCGCCGAAGCAAGTTCCGGACGATCCACCGAGTGCACCGCATCGGCGTAGCGGGCCACGGACCTGCACTTGTTGGTCTGCAACTGCCCAATGAAATGCACCCGAACCGCACGATCAGCCAAATCGGTCGGAAGTTTCCCCCGAGCCTCCTGATCACGGCTCTCGCCGATGTCGCTCACACCGAGGCCGAGCAGCAGCTCGAGGTCCTGGACTCCGAAGCCCTTGGTCACCGCGATGAGCGTGATCTCGGCGGCGTCACGACCAGCGGCAGCCGCCGAGTCGGCGATGGCGGCCCGCACTCGCGCCAACGCGGTGACGAGCTCCGCTGCGCGCTCGGGGTCGGCCGAGCGCGCAGCGGACGGGGCGTCCATCATCGGCGAAAGTCGTTATCCGCGCAGGAAGTCCGGCACATCCAGGTCATCATCGACCGCGATGGCCCGCCGCTCCCCGGCCGACGGAAGCGGCCAGCCGCTGCCGTTACTCGACTGCGCGCCGGCCGACGTCGACGACGCGGAGGAAGACGCCGCGGATGCCGTGGTGGAGGTGCTGGGCGGGGAGACGTTCGTCGATGTGATCGACGGCTCCCGGCGAACCTCCACCTTCTTATAAGGAAGCTGTCCACTGTCGAAACCGGCAGCGATGACCGTTACCTTGACCTCGTCACCGAGCGTGTCGTCGATGACCGCACCGAAGATGATGTTGGCGTCGGGGTGGGCCGACTCGGCGACCAGAGACGCGGCGTCGTTGATCTCGAAGAGGCCCAGATCCGAACCGCCGTAGATTGAGAGCAGCACTCCGTGCGCCCCCTCCATGCTGGCCTCCAACAGCGGACTCGCGATGGCGATCTCGGCCGCGTTGCGGGCCCGGTTCTCACCGCGGGCCGAGCCAATCCCCATCAACGCAGAACCCGCCCCGCTCATGACGCTCTTCACGTCGGCGAAGTCGAGGTTGATCAGACCCGGCGTCGTGATCAGATCGGTGATGCCCTGCACACCGGAGAGCAGCACCTGGTCGGCACTGCGGAAGGCGTCCATGACGCTGACGTTGGAGTCCGAGATCTGCAGCAGCCGGTCGTTCGGGATGACGATGAGCGTGTCGCACTCTGCCCGCAGCTGCTCGATTCCCTCCTCGGCCTGGGTCGCGCGGCGCTTCCCCTCGAAGCTGAACGGGCGGGTGACCACACCGATGGTGAGGGCGCCGAGCTTGCGGGCGATGCTCGCGATCACCGGCGCTCCACCGGTGCCGGTGCCACCGCCCTCGCCTGCGGTCACGAAGACCATGTCGGCACCCTTGAGCACCTCTTCGATCTCGTCGCGGTGATCTTCAGCCGCCTTCTTGCCGACGTCAGGCTGAGCGCCGGCACCGAGGCCACGGGTGAGTTCACGTCCGACATCGAGCTTGACGTCGGCGTCGCTCATCAGCAGCGCCTGGGCGTCAGTGTTGACCGCGATGAACTCGACGCCCTTGAGACCGACCTCGATCATTCGGTTGACGGCGTTGACTCCGCCTCCGCCGACACCGACGACTTTGATAACCGCGAGGTAGTTGTGCGGTGGTGTCATGTTTGTTCGTTCCGTTCTTCCGGCGCTGCGCTTGGTAACCGTGGGTGCTGTCGACTCGTGAGGGGCGAGCCTCTCGACTCTCACCCTCAGGTAGACCGTTAACGTTATGTCAACCTGCGATGTAATTCAGGACGCTAACGAACACCCACGCCGTTTCAAGCAGGCGCGCCGTGCAACACGCCGACCGCCCGCACATTCATCGGCGATCTCACCACCCGCTCAGCCGCTGGGCGCTGCCCCGAGCACTCGGTCCAGGTATCGATTGCCGAACAACCCGGCTGGATCCAGCCGATTGCGCAGGGCCACGAACTCGTCGAAGCGCGGATACCGGAGCCGCAGCGCGGCGGCGTCCAGGTAGTGCATCTTGCCCCAGTGCGGGCGCCCGCCCACGGCGGCGGCGATCCCCTCCATCGCCTGGAAGTACTGGTCGTGGGGCACACCTACCGGCAGGTGAATCGCGATGTATGCACTCTCCCGCTGATAGGCGGTGGAGAGCGGGATGTCGTCGGCGGCCGCCACCCGGACCTCGACCGGGAACGCGATCCGCCAGCCGTTGCGTTCGATCGTGACATCGAGTTCGGTGAGCACCTGCTCGAGCGCCTCGCGGGGAACGGCGTACTCCATCTCGACGAAGCGGACCCGTCGCGGCGAGGCGAAGACCCGATAGGAGAGATCGGTGAAGTCTCGGGCCCCGAGGGCTCGGGCGGCGATGCCGTTGAAGCTGCGGACGGTCGCCGGCAGGCGACGGCCGGTGGCGATGAGCGCGCCGAAGATCGTGTTCGCCATGAACTCGTCGTCCCACCATCGCCGTCGGGTCGAGAGCGGACGAAGGCCGTCGGTCACCGGCACCCGCGTATTGCGCTTGGTCAGCGTGCGATCGGTATGCGGAAACCAGTAGAACTCGAAATGGTCGGTTCCCTCGACCAGCTCGTCCAGCTGCTCGAAGACCTCAGCCAGCCGCATCGGCCCCTCCTGGGCGCGGAGCGCGAAGAGCGGCTCAGCCTGCAGAGTGACGGTCGAGATGACCCCGAGGGCACCGAGGCCGACCCTAGCGTGTGTGAAGACGTCGGTGTTCTCAGTCGGCGTGCAGTTCAGCGTCGACCCGTCGGGCTGGACGAGTTCGAGCCCGCGGATCTGGGTGGCGATCCCACCGAAATGCAGGCCGGTGCCATGGGTTCCGGTCGAGACGGCTCCGGCTATGGTCTGGACGTCGATGTCACCGAGATTGGTCAGGGCCAAGCCCTCGGCGGCCAGATCCCCGTTCAGCTGATGCAGCGACGTGCCCGCCCGGACCCTGACCAGCCCGGTCTCGCGCTGCAGGTCGACGATGCCGGAGTAGGCGTCCATTCTGAGCTGGAGCTGCTCCGGGCGGCCGATACCGGTGAAGGAGTGCCCCGTTCCGATCGGACGGATCCGGGTGCCGGCGGCGGCGCTGCGGGCCACCGCCTCGCTGAGCTGCTCAGCGCTGCTGACGCTTACCTCGGTCACCACCTCGGCGCGCTGATTGCCCGCCCAGTTCTCCCAGGTTCGGACTGAACTCACTGATACTTCCCTTCGTCCCGTGGCTGGCTTCGGCTCAGACATCCCGAAGCATCCTCAGCGAACCGATTTGATCCGGTAGATCATCGCCGCACCGGCCAGTGTCGTCACACCGGCGGTGGCGAATAGGACCGGATACCCGCCCAGGCTCGAGATGATCAGGCTCGCAACCAGCGGAGCCAGTGCCTGCGGTCCGACTGAGCCCACGTTCATGATGCCGAGATCCTTGGCCCGCGACAACGCATCCGGCAGTACGTGGGTGATCAACGCCTGATCGACGGACATGAAGGCACCGTATCCGGCACCCAGCAACGCCGCGGCAACCATCGCCGACGGAAAGCTCGGAAAGAAGGTGAGCAGGATGCAGGCCATCGCCTGTAGCAGTGACGCCCAGAGCACGAAGATCCGCCGCCGGCCGCTGCGGTCGGAGAGGTAGCCGCCGCCGTAGGTTGCCGTGACGGTGAAGACGAGGTAGATGAGGGTGAGGATCAGCAGCCCACCATCCGGATCCTTGAGCTTGAGATCGTCCTGCAGGAAGAAGAGCAGATAGGTGGTACCGAGGGCATTGCCGATGTTCACCAGTAGGCGCCCCCCGAACCCCCAGGCAAAGTCGGGGTGTTCTCGCGGCGAGATCCACATGCCGGCGACGATCGAGCGCAGCGTCAATGGCGCCACCGCGACGGTGATGCCGGTCGACTCCCGGTAGAACCGGATGAAGGGCCACGCGGTGGCGACCAGGGCAACCGCGAGGATCGAGTAGGCGAGCAGGCCGGAGTTTCCGGTGGCCGTGATGACGACGAGCCCGAACAGCAGGCCGACCGCCTGCGGGCCGTAGATCGCGCTGGAGATGGCGCCGCGCTGCCGATCCGGAACCTCGTCGGCGATGGCCGCGGTGAGGCCGGAGGTGGCCATATTGATGCCGAGGGTCGCGAAGAGCCAGCACGCGCCGAGCGCCACCGGGCTGGTCTGAGCGCCGGTGAGGAGCAGTCCGACCGCGAAGACGGCGACGCCGGCGATAACCCATACCCGGCGCCGTCCCAACTTGGAGCGGGTCCGGTCGCAGAGGGCGCCGAAGAGCGGCAGCGTGATCAGTGCCGCGACGCCGGCGGCGCCGTTGATGGCCCCGAAGTCGCGGATCTTGTGGGCATGATCGATGACGTCGAGCTGGTTCGGCAGCAAAAGCTGGATCGGCACCAGATTGGCCATCCAGAAGCCGAACCAGAGCAGGCTGAAGCGAAGTGTCCAGCCGCGGGAGACCGGCGTCTGCGGCTCAGCTGTGAGGAGTTCCTCGGATCCGCTCATCGGACCTCGAACGGAGGTGTCTGGCCGGAGAAGTCGTAGCTGCCGTGCGAACCGGTGCGGGCCGTCCCGTGGTGAATGATGCGATACTCCCCTCCTGTCGTGCCGACTGGAATCTGCCAAGTAATACTGATGATTGAGCCCTGCTCACGGTCGCGACGGCCGGGACGCAGCGCGTTGCCGAGCCGGTGCGGCCGCCCGAGTCGGTACCGGTCTCCAGGTCGGGATCGAGATCGCTGCCACCGCAGCATGGTCTGCGGATCCCCGTCGTCCGCGACGCGCTCCCACCCGGGCTCGGCGCCGGGCTCTCGTCGCTGCACCTCCAGGAAGCGCTCGACACGTCCGACGCCGTTGTTGAGGTTCCCGCTGTGGAAGGAGACGACCACTCGGTCGCCGGGGCGGTAACGCGGGCGCGGTCCGGCGATCAGATCTCCGAAACGCCGCCCGGCATCCAGCCGGTCCAGCGGTTGCCGGTAGCTGACCCGAGGCGGCCGAGGTGCCGCCGGCGGCTGGGGCAGCAGTCCGGGCCCGGTTGGAACTCGGCGCTGAACCATCGCCTCGGCGAGCTCATGGGCAACCTGGCACATGGCCGGCAACTGCCAGCGACCGAAGAGCGTGCTCCCCCCCTCGTAGCGCTGTTCGTCGTACTCCGCGGGCGTGGTGACGTAGTGCAGGTAGCCGTTGCTGTAGCCGCAGACAAGCACGTGGTCGAGGTCGGCGCCCAGGACGCCGGCCACGGTACGACGCAACTGCAGCCCGGCGACGATCGTCACTTCGGCCGGAACCCCCAGCAAGTACAGGTCGCCGATGCGCAGCAGTTGCATCGGCGCGGCGTCGGCCACGAACGGAACCCGCCGATTCAACGTCGCGCCGCTGACCGCCACGCACTTCGGAGCCTGTCGACCGGCCAGGTCCGGCTGCAACCGATAGCGCAGCCGGTTGGTCCAGTCGCCGATCCGCCCCCGACCCTCACGAAATCCGGCGAAGCCGCGCCCGTCGGCGCCGGCGCCGGCCAGCGCCGAACTGCCGGCACATACCTGCCCGGTGCGATGTACCTCGCCATCACCGGTGAACCGCGGGGCAACCGGTAAATCCGCGAAGCGGACGTAGGACATCACCGCATCCAGGTGGACGGGCATCGGGGTGGCGGGGACCTGGGCCAGGGCCAGTGCGCTGGCCGCCTGGCGAGCGCCGATCAGCGAAGCGTTGGCGAACTCGTCGTCGGTCGGGCCGTGCCCGGGGCGCAGCGCGAGGTTCGGCGACATGTCGCCGGAGTTCGTCTGGGCGAAAGCAAAGACCGGCCCAGCACTGGCCCCAGAGCCACGCTCCGGCGGTACCGATCGTTCACAGCTGTACGCAGCGAATCCCTTGTTGTCGGAGCTGATCAGGTTGTTCTTGTTGGTCATGCTCGTGCCGTGCGTCGCGAAGAAGTGCACCGCCGCCGTCAGCTCGCCGCCCCGCTCGATCCGCAGCAGGGTGCTCAGCGGGTCCACCGCGTGCGGGAAGGGTGCCCGGTCAGCGGCCGGATTGCGTTCGAAGGAACTGCGCGATCGGTTCACGCTGGCCCCGAACAGTTCGGCCTGCGTGAGCCTGAGGATCGCATCGGCTGGGTTCTCGGTCAGGTCCCGTTCGGCCCGCCGCACCGCGGTCACGATGCCGCCGACGATCGCGTCGAAGGTGGCGGGACGGAACCCGTGTGTCGTGCTGTTGTACATCCGGTGGTGGGAGTAGCCCCCGGGTCCACAGTGGGTGTGGGTAGCGGTGATCAGCGTGTTCGTCGCGTCGTAGCCGCCGCCGCCTTCCGCGGCCAGCCGGGCCAGGACCGCCCGGTGCACGCTGTCGAAGATCAGCGGCAACTCGGCGACCACCAGCAGCACCCGTTCCACACCATCGCCCCCGGCGGCCGAGCGGGCAAAGATGAAGGCTCGGGCGTTGAGGCGCAGATGGATGCCGGCGCTGCGCTGGGTCCGCTTGCCGTAGCCGAGCATTCCGCAGTCCGCGGGCTCACCGGTGATGTCGGCCCGACCGGATCCGACCCTGAAACCGACGTTGGGCACAGTGCTCCTCTGCAGCGTCCACGGCGACGATCGGACGAACGTAGCATCACAGACGGCGCGCTGCCCGGCGCGATCACATCCCAGCGAAAGGCGAGCCTCGTGCTTGATCTGGATGCAGTAGGTACCAGCAACGGCGTCGACGGCCTGCGTGCAGCCACCGCCCACCTGCAGCCGCCCTATGCCGTGATCGATCTCGGAGCGCTGCGCCACAACGCGCTCGACATGACCCGCCGGGCGTCGGGGACGGCCATCCGGGTCGCCAGCAAGTCGATCAGGTGCCGGGCCATCGCCGACAGCGTGCTGGCCGTCGACGGGTTCCACGGCGTGCTTGCCTTCACCCTCCCGGAGGCCATCTGGCTCGCGTCGGGCGACTCGGACCTGCGTGACATCGTGGTCGGCTATCCGACCGCCGACACTGACGCGATCCGGCAGCTGGCGGCCGACGACGAGCTACGAGCCCGAATCACTCTGATGGTGGACTCAGCCGATCACCTGGATTTCCTCGCCACCGCCACCGCCACCGCCGCCGCCACTGCCACCGACACTGCCACCGACACCGCCGCCGACACCGCCGCCGACACCGCCGCCGACACCGCCGCCGACACCGCTACCGCGGCCAGTGCCGGCGCCGCGCCTCTTCGGGTGTGCCTGGACCTGGACGCCTCGCTCCGTGCCGCCGGCGGCCGAATTCACCTCGGGACCCGGCGCTCCCCCACTCACTCGCTCGACCAGGCCATCGAGCTGGCGCAGGCGATAGTCGCCCACCCCGGCGTGACGCTGGTCGGGTTGATGTCCTACGAGGGGCAGATCGCCGGCATCGGCGACAATCAGCCAGGCTCCGGGTTCAAGCGAGCGCAGATCCGTGCGATGCAGCGGATCTCGGCGGCCGAGCTGAGCCGCCGCCGCGCCGAGGTGGTGGCGGCCATCGGCCCGCTGGCCGACCTGGAGTTCGTCAACGGCGGGGGCACCGGAAGTCTGGAGCGCACCTCGGCCGAGACCGCGGTCACCGAGATCGCCGCCGGCTCCGGCCTCTTCGCGCCGGCACTCTTCGACAACTACCGAACGTTTCACCCGCTTCCGGCGGCCTACTTCGTGCTGCCGGTGGTACGGCGCCCGAGCCCCGGCATCGCCACCGTGCTCGGTGGCGGTTGGGTGGCCTCGGGTCCGGCCGGCCTGGACCGCCTCCCCACCCCGACCTGGCCCCGGGGCCTGAAGCTCTCCGCGCTCGAGGGCGCGGGCGAGGTGCAGACGCCGCTCAGCGGGGCGCCGGCCGCGCAGCTGCAAGTCGGCGACCGGGTCTGGTTCCGCCATGCCAAAGCCGGCGAGCTCTGCGAGCGGGTCAACGAACTGCATCTGGTAGACGGTGGGGAGATCGTGGCGACGGTGCCGACCTACCGGGGTGAGGGGAAAGCCTTCGCTTAGCGGGGCGCCCGACCAGGCGTCGCCAGGTGGATCAGTGGGAGTACACCAGGCTGGGATCGCTGACGTCGAAGACGGTGCCGGCGTGCTCCAACAGGGCCGGCAGCAGCGCTGCCTTCTCCGCGTTTTGTTCGGCGCGCCCCCAACGGACCCAGCGGCCGTCGGCGAGTTGCAGCGTGATCGAACTCGGGCTCTGCGAGTTGATCGACGTCAGTCTGCTGCGGATCTGGCTGGAGAGGGCGGCGGCCACGCTGGCCACTCCTTGCCCGGTCGCGTCGTCCCCCGACTGGGCGTCGGAGGGAACGCTTGGAATGAGGAACTTCGGCAGGCCGCTCGGGGCGGCCGAGACGGCGCGGAACTGCCGCCCGGTCTTGTCCACCAGCATGTACCCGTCAGAGGCGACTACGTAGCCGACCGGCTCACGTTCCTGGACGGTGATGGTGACCGTGCTGGGCAGGCGCGTGCTGACCGTCGCGCTGGCCACGTCGGGAAGTCGCTCCACCCGGTGCGCGATCGCCTCGGTGTCCAGGCGCAGCAGCGGCGCCCCGGTGCCGATTCCGGCCGCCGTCGTGATGGCCTGCCGGCTGAGCACGGAGGTGCCCTGAACCTGAACGTGCTTGGCGCCGAGAAGTGAGCTGAAGGCCAGCACCCACACCAGACCCACGACCATTAGCGCCGCCCCGCCGAGCCAGGCCAGCCGCCGCCGGGTGAGCAAGGCCGCCCGCCCGCTCACGGTCGCCCGTAGGCGCCCCGGTCGGCGATGGCGCGCAGCATCTCCGGGCAGAGCAGGTAGACGTTACCGATCCCCATGGTGATCACGATGTCACCCGGACGGGCCAGCGCCGCGATGCGCGCCGGAGTCTCGGAGAAGTTCGTTTCGTAGACGACCTGCTCGGCCGGCAGCGGGATCTGATCCGAGATGAGCGCCGCGGTGACGCCTGGGATCGGCTCCTCCCGCGCCGGAAAGATGTCCATCACCACGGCGATGTCCGCGATCGCCATCGACTCCGCGAACTCGCGGGCGAAGGTCTGCGTCCGGCTGTAGGTCCCCGGCTGGAATACCGCGATGACGCGCCCCTCACCGGCGACCGCCTTCGCCGCCGTCAGCGACGCGGCGATCTCGGTCGGGTGGTGGGCGTAGTCGTCATAGACCCGCACCCCGTTGGCGATTCCATGAAGCTCAAAACGCCGATGTACGCCGGCGAAATTCGCCCACGCGGTGCGCACCTTCTCCAGGTCGAAGCCGAACTCGGAGGCCAGGGTCAGCGCCGCGGCCGCGTTCAGGGCCATGTGATGGCCGACCAGCGCGCCGACCCGCAGTCCGGCCTCGGAGACTCCGGAGCCGAGCGCGTCGAACTCGACGGAGTCGGAGTGCTCCACCACTGAGGTGACCCGAACGTCGGCCTCGGCCGATTCGCCGTAGGTGAGGACCCGGCGTCCGATCGAGCGCGCGTACCCGGCCATTCGCACGGCCCCCGGATCGTCGGCGCAGCACAGCAGCAGGCCGTCGACATCCAACCGGTCGACGAAGATCTCGAAGGCCCGGAAGATGCCCTCAAGATCTCCGTGGTTCTCCAGATGATCTGCCTCGACGTTGGTGATGATCGCCGCCGACGGACGCAGTAGCAGGAACGATCCGTCGCTCTCGTCGGCCTCGATGATCGCCAGTTCGCCACTGCCGAGGTGCGCGTTGAGCCCAGTCTCGTAGAGATTGCCCCCGATGGCGAAGGAGGGATCGAGGCCGCAGGCCTGGGCGGCGACGGTGAGCAGCGACGTGGTCGTGGTCTTGCCGTGGGTCCCGCTTATGGCGATACAGCGCCGATCCTCGAGCACACTGGCCAGCGCCGCGGCCCGCCGGATGACCCGCTTCCCACTCCCCCGTGCGGCCACGAACTCCGGATGGGACGGGTTGATCGCGGTTGTGTAGACGAACGTGTCGGTGTTGTCGAGATGGTCGGCCGAGTGTCCGATCAGCACCTCGGCCCCGACCGCGCGCAGCGCGGTGACGGTGGATGATTCGCGGGCCTCACATCCGCTCACCGACACGCCGCGGTTGACCAGCAACCGGGCCAGTGCACTCATCCCGGCCCCGGCGATCCCCATGATGTGCACCCGGCCGAGGTCGGCCAGCGCCGGGATCTCGTCGGTGGCGGCGCTGCGCACCAGGGCGGCACCGGGCGCGGCCCAGTCCTCCGGCCGTTCAGCGGAGGCGTCTTGCGTCGGGCGGGTCACGGTGTCATTCTCCTGCATTCGGCTGGGTGGCGGGGTCAGATTCGGCGAGTTCGAGGACGGCCCGGGCGAGGACCTCATCGGCGTCCCGGACGCCGGCACCGGCCGCGGCGGCGGTGAGCCGGGCCAGGCGAGCGGGATCGACCAGCCGTGGGACCACCTCGTCGATGATCCACTGCGCGGTGAGATCGGCGTTGTCGACGAGAATGCCACCGCCGGCTGCGACCACCGGTTCGGCGTTGCGACCCTGCTCCCCGCCGCGCAACGGGAACGGCACGTAAGCCGCCGGGAGACCGACCGCACTCAACTCGGCCACCGTCATCGCACCGGAGCGGCAGAGCACGAAGTCAGCCGCGGCATACGCGTACTGCATCTCTTCGACGAACTTCACCGCGACGTAGGGGGCTGCGGTCTGCTCCATCCCCTCATCGGCAGGTTGGCCGGCATCGTTGCGCGGGCCGACGATGTGCAGCACCTGCACGTCAGCGCTGGCGAGTGCCGTGCGCGCTCCGGCGACGGCGGCGTTGATCGCCTGCGCGCCCTGCGAGCCACCGGTGACCATCAAGGTGATGAGGTCCGGTCGCAGTCCGAATCGCCGGCGGGCCTCGTCCCGCAATGCCGCCCGATCGAGGTGACTGATCTGCGGACGCAGCGGAATGCCGATCGCTGTGGCGTGCGGGAGGCGGACCCCGGTCGAGGCGGTGAAGACGTGCCGGGTCAGCCGGGCCCCGACCTTGTTGGCCACACCGGGGCGGGCGTTTGCCTCGTGAATCACGATGGGGATGCCAAGTCGGCGCGCGGCCAGGTAGGCCGGCATCGCGATGTAACCGCCGAATCCGACGACCACGTCGGCGTCGACCCGGCGCAGAATCTCGGTGGTCGCCTTCACCGCGTTGCGCACCCGCCCCGGGGTAGCCAGCAGGTCCCGGTTGAGCTTGCGGGGCAGCGGGACGGGAGGAATCAACTCCAGCGGGTACCCCCGGGCTGGGATGAGGCGGGTGTCCAGGCCGCGCACTGTACCCAGCGCGGTGATGACCGCCGCCGGATTCAAACGGCGGACGGCGTCGGCCACCGCCATAGCCGGTTCTATATGCCCGGCGGAGTGACCTCCGGCGACCACGATGCTCGGATTGGCTGAGTTCGTCATGTGCGACGGGAGTCCGATCGCCGGTTCGGGTCTGACGCCGACCTCCGGGGCCGGCCGTCGGTGCCGGTGGCGGCAAGGTTCGGTGTGCGGGGCGGACGCGCCGCCGGGCGGGCCGTGGATTTGGCTGCGGGCTTGACCGGCGGTTTGGCTGCCGGTCTCGCTGCGGGCTTTGGCGGCCGCTGCGCTTCGGCTGGCGACGTCGCCGGCCGCCGTCCTCGCGCGGGCGCCAGATAGGGCTTGGCCGCGGTGATGCGCAGCCACCGCTCGATGCGACTGCGCTGCCCGCTGGCAGTTCGAGCCTGGGCGGCCGCCACCGCCTCCGGCTCGTGGCGGGCAAACGACACCAGCATCCCGAAGACCACGAAGGTGGCCAGCAGCGAGGTGCCGCCGGCCGAGATGAACGGAAGCGGGATGCCGGTGACCGGAAGCAGACCGGTCACGTAACCGATGTTGATCAGGGCCTGGCCACAGATCCAGATCGTGGCGGCACCGGCCACCAGCCGGGCGAAGGGGTCGGCGCTGCGTCGCGAGATCCGCATGCCGGTGTAGGCGAAGAGACCGAAGAGGAGCAGCACCACCACGGTCCCGATGAGGCCGAGTTCCTCACCGATGACGGAGAAGACGTAGTCGGTGTTCGCGTTCGGGACCCAGGTGTACTTGGACGTCCCGTTACCGAGGCCGACCCCGTAGAACCCACCAGACGCGAGCGCATAGAGACCCTGCACGGTGTGGTAGCCGCTGCCCTGCTTGTCTTTGAACGGGTCGGTGAAGGTGAGCAGTCGCTGCAACCGGTAGCTCGCACTCACCGCGAGTAGGGAGACGGCCCCGGCAACGAGCAGCAGCAGGCCGGCGAAGTAGCGCAGTGGCAGGCCCAGCGTCCACAGCAGTCCGATGAGAATCATCAGCAGACATAGGGTCGTTCCGAGGTCTGGTTCGAGCATGACCAGCCCACAGACGAGCACGAAGACCGGCACCAACGGGACGAAGACGTGCCGGGCCCGGGTCAAGGTCCCCCGCTGCTGCTTGCGCACCAGCAGGTCGGCCCCCCAGAGCAGAATGGCGAGCTTCGCGAACTCCGACGGCTGAAACGGCAGCGGTCCGAGGTCGATCCAGCGGCGGGCGTTGTAGTTGAGAACACCGACACCCGGAATCAGCACCGCGGTCAGCGCCAGAAAGGCGATGAGCAGCGCCGGATAGACGATCATGCGGTACGAGCGGGGCGGCATCCGTGCGGCGACGTAGAAGATCGGCAGACCGATGGCGACGAAGAGCACCTCTTTGACCAGCTGGCTCCAGATCCCGCTGTTGATCTCGCTACCGGCCGAGATCGTCGTCGAGGCGGCCATCATGATGCCGAAGGCCAGCAGTCCCCCGCCGGCCAGAATGATCAACTGCAGGGAGGCGAAGGGACGCTCCAAGTAGCGCTGTCCCTGAGCGGCGGCGCTGCGCAGACCGTCGCGGGCGCGGACGCGCTCCCGGCGGGCTGGCGGTACCTGCGCGCTCATGAGGCACTGACGGGTGCGGCCGCCGAGCCCGATCCGGGGTCGAGCCGACCCTCGTCGAGCACCGCGGCGACGAAGGCCGCACCGCGGGCCGGGTAGCCGGTGAACATGTCGTAAGAGGCTGCGGCCGGCGCGAGCAGCACTGTGTCACCCGCCTTCGCCGCCGCCGTCGCGGCCCGCACCACCTCGATCATCGCTCCATCGTCGGTGCTGGCCACCGTGAAGACCGGCACATCCGGTGCGTGTCGCAACAACGCGGCGGCGATCACAGCGCGGTCGGCCCCGAGCAGCACCACCGCCCGCAGTCGCGGAGCGAATTCGGCCACCAACTCATCTACCGGCGCATCCTTCAACTGGCCGCCGGCGATCCAGACCACTCTTTCGTACGCGGCCAGCGAAGCCGCAGCCGCGTGCGGGTTGGTCGCCTTGCTGTCGTCGACGTACCGCACGCCGCCGCGGGTCCCCACCAGCTGGTTGCGGTGCGGGTCGGGGACGAAGCTGCGCAGACCTTCGGCGACCGCCTCGCTCGTCACACCGTAGGCGCGGGCCAGGGCGGCGGCGGCCAGGGCGTTGGCCACGTTGTGCGCACCGACCGGACGGATCTCGTCGGCCGCGATCAGGTCGATGCCGGAGCCGGAGCCACCGCCGATACCCGAGCCGGGGCCATCGGTGAAGGCCCGGTCGACGAGCACCCCGCCTCGCACTCCCAGCTGCCCGAGAGCGGGCTCGGCGAGCGTGACCGTGACGCCCCTGGTCGCCGGGCGACGCAGCAGTTTCGCGTCGAGCAACCGGCTCACCAGCGGATCGTCGGCATTGCCGATGGCGATCGGGGTGTTCCAGATCTTGGCCTTGGCCTCGGAGTACTCATCCATCGTGATGTGCCAGTCAAGATGGTCTGGGGCCAGGTTGAGCACGGCCGCCGCCGCCGGACGCAGCGTGGAGGACCAGTGCAACTGATAACTGGAGAGTTCCACGGCCAGCACATCCAAGTGCTGATCACTGGTGACGGCGTCGATGATCGAGACCCCGACGTTACCGACCGCCAGTGCCCGCAGGCCGGCCGCGCGCAGGATCGACTCGAGCATGCGGACGGTGGTCGTCTTCCCATTTGTGCCGGTGATCGCGAGCCACGTCGCGGCATTGGGCCCGCGCAGTCGCCAGGCGAACTCAACCTCGCCGAGCACCTCGATCTGCGTCTGGGCCGCGTGCACGAGCACCGGGCTACTCGGCCGGAAGCCCGGTGAGGTGACGACCAGCGACACCCCGTCCGGGACCACGTCGACCGCACCCAGAAACTCTGCACCGGCGGCGACGAGCTCATCGACGCCGGCCGGACGGGCGTCGTCGGTGAGTAGTACCCGGGCTCCGCGGCTGAGCAGCACGCGGGCCGCACTGGCTCCGGCAAAGCGAGCGCCACAGACGAGCACGGTGCGGCCGTGAAGCTGCAGCGGCGTTACGGCCGGCGCAGTCGGATCATCCATGGCCGGAGAACTCGGCATAGAACAACCCCATCCCGAACGCCACCGAGACTCCGGAGAGGATCCAGAAACGAACGATGATGGTGACCTCGTCCCACCCGGCGAGCTCGAAGTGATGGTGGATGGGAGCCATTTTGAAGACCCGCCGGCCGGTTCCGGTCCGTATCCGGGTGAACTTGAACCAGCCGGTCTGGATGATCCCGGAGAGGGTAACCATGACGAAGAGGCCACCGAGCACGATCAGCAGCAGCTCCGTACGGCTGAGGATCGCGAACCCGGCCATCAGACCTCCGAGCGCCATCGACCCGGTATCACCCATGAAAATCTGCGCCGGGGAGGCGTTCCACCACAGGAAACCGAAGCAGGCACCGACCGCTGCGGCGGCGACGATGGCGAGATCCCGGGCGTCGCGAACTTCGTAGCAGCCACCGTGGAAGGTCGGCGCGCAGGGGTTTCGAGCCTGAATGAAGGCGATCAGCGTGTAGGCGCCGAAGACCATGGCCGACGCACCGGCGGCCAGGCCGTCGAGACCATCGGTGAGATTCACCGCGTTGGAGGTCGCCGACACGATGATGTAGGCGACGACGATGAACCCGACCACGCCGAGCCCGATCTCCGGGATATCCCGGACAAAGGAGAGGTAGGTCGAGGCCGGGGCGAGACCGAGGTGGTTCTTGAAGAGCAGGGCCATACCGGCGAAGGTCACGCCGACGAAGAACTGACCGCCGAACTTGGCCCGGGCTCGCAGGCCGAGGTTGCGCTGGCGACGGAGCTTGATGAGGTCGTCGAGAAACCCGACCAGGCCCATGCCGACGAAGATGTAGAGCAGCAGCAGCCCGGAGGCCGTCGGGCCGGCACCACTGCGCAGGATCGAAACCAGGTGCGCGCAGATATAGCCGAAGGCGGTGGCGCCGACGATGACGACCCCACCCATGGTCGGCGTTCCACGCTTGACCAGGTGGCTCTGCGGGCCGTCGTCGCGAATCTCCTGGCCGAATCCGTGCCGCCGGAAGTACGCCACCACCAGCGGCGTGCAGAGAATGGAGCAGAGCAATGAGGCCACCGCAGCGGCCAGAACAGTCCTCACAGCTCTACGCCCTCCGCTCGCCCATCCGAGACATCCTCGCCCAAGGCGACCGCGATCCGTTCGAGGCCCGCCGAGCGGGACGCCTTGACCAGCAGAATGTCACCCGGACGGATCCGAGCCCGCAGTTCGGCGACCGCCGCGTCGACGTCCGCTACCCAACCGGACTCGCCGTTCCAGGAACCCTCCAACGACCCGCCGTGCGCGATGGGCTTAGCCAGCTCGCCGACCGCTAGTAGATGGGAGATGTCCAGCCGGACCGCCAGCCGTCCGAGGGCGTCGTGCTCGGCCTGCGAATCCTCGCCCAGCTCGCCCATCGGCCCCAGCACCGCCCAGGTGCTGGCCGCCCGGGCCCGTCCGACGTAGGCCAGCGCCTTCAGCGCGGCCCGCATGGATTCGGGGTTGGCGTTGTAGGCATCGTTGATGATGACCACACCGTCGGCCCGCTCGGTGAGCTCCATGCGCCAACGCGATCGGGCCGTCGCCGAACTCAAGGCGGCGGCGATCTCATGAATGTCCAGACCGCACTGCAGCGCCACCGCCGCGGCGGCGAGCGCGTTGCTGACGTGGTGCTCACCGATGAGGCGCAGCTGCACACGGGCCTCGTGCGGTCCCGCGACGATGGTGAACCCGGCCCGGCCGAAGTCGTCGAGCACGATCTCGACGGCGCGGACATCAGCGCCGGCCGACTCACCGAAGCTAACAATCCTAGCTTTGGTGCGGGCGGCCATCGCCGAGACCGCCGGATCGTCGAGATTGAGCACGGCGACTCCCCCGTCGACGGCCGCCGGCAACGATTCGACGAGTTCCCCCTTCGCCTGGGCGATCGCCTCCCGTGAGCCGAACTCACCGATGTGGGCCGAGCCGACGTTCATCACGACGCCGATCCGGGGCGGGGCGATCTCGGTGAGGTAGCGAATATGGCCGATCCCGCGGGCGCCGGTCTCCAACACCAGAAACTCAGTGGTCTCCCCGGCCTGAAGCACGGTGTACGGATGCCCCAGTTCGTTGTTGAAGTTCCCGGCCGGTGCCACCGTGGTGCCCCGTACCTGCAGCACCTGGGCCAGCAAGTCCTTGGACGAGGTCTTGCCACTCGAGCCGGTGATGGCGATCGTGATCGCGTTCAGCCGGCGCGCCACCGCCATGGCCAGTGCCGCGATCGCCGCCTGCGGATCGTCGATGACGATGGCCGGGCCGTCGACATCGTGGGTGACGAGCGCGGCCACGGCGCCCCGCGCGTGTGCGGCGCCGACGAAGTCATGGCCGTCGACGTGCTCCCCGGCGATGGCAAGGAAGAGCGACCCCTCGCCGACCTTCCGCGAGTCGTACTCCACACCGGCGGTCACCAGCGCGGTCGGGTCGGCATCGGCATTGAGGGTCCCGCCGACGATCTGGGCGACCTCACCCAGCGTCATCGCGATCACGAGGCGAGCACCGCGCGGGCGACGTCCCGGTCATCGAATGGGTGAATCTCGCCGTTGATCTCCTGCCCGGCCTCGTGGCCCTTGCCGGCGATCAGCACGGTGTCTCCGGGCTCGGCCAATCCGATGGCGTGGGCAATCGCCGCGGCCCGATCGCCGATCTCGATCACCTCGGCCGGGTGGGCATAGGGATCGACACCGGCCAGCATGGCCGCGCGAATAGTGGCCGGGTTCTCCGATCGTGGGTTGTCGTCGGTGACGATGAGGATGTCGCTGTCCCGAGCGGCGACGGCTCCCATGAGCGGACGCTTCTGCCGATCGCGGTCACCACCGCAGCCGAGCACGATGATCAGCCGACCCTGAGTGAGCGGGCGCAGCGCGGCCAACGCCCCCTGCACCGCCGCCGGCTTATGGCTGTAGTCGACGACGACCAGAAACGGTTGTCCGCTGTCGATGCGCTCCATCCGCCCCGGCACCGATGCCGCCGCCACCGCCGGCGCAGCAACCTCCAGGGAGACACCGGCATAGTGCAGAATCGCCAATGCCAGCACGGCATTCGCCACGTTGTAGCGCCCGGGCACCTGACAGCCACCCTGCCCCTGCTGCCCCGGCCCGCTGACCCGGAAGGACGTGCGGCCACTACCGTCGACGGTGATGTCGCGCGCCGTCCAGGTCGCGGGGACATCGTCGCGGGTGCTGACCGTAACGGCCCTTCCGGCAAGCTGCTCGGCCAGCCGCACTCCCCACTCGTCGTCGACCATCACGATCGGCACCAGCGTGCGCCAGTCGAAGAGGCGGGCCTTGGTCTGGAAGTAGTCCTCCATCGTCGGGTGAAACTCCAAGTGATCGTGCGAGAGGTTGGTGAAGGCGCTCACGGCGAAGTCGATTCCGTCGGCCCGGCCCAGGGCCAGCGCATGGCTGGAGACCTCCATCGCGACGCTCTGCGCGCCGCGTTCGATCATGCGGGCCAGTAGTGCCTGAAGATCGGGGGCCTCCGGGGTGGTGAACCCGGTGTGCACCGACTCGTCGCCGATCATCGTCGCCACCGTGCCGATGAGACCGCAGCCGATTCCCGCGGCCTGCAGGCCGGCTCGCACGAAGAAGGTCGTGGTCGTCTTCCCGCTCGTGCCGGTGACGCCGATCATCTGCAACGCGACACTCGGGAAGCCGTAGACCTGCGAGGAGACCGACCCCAGTCGAGCCCGGACGTCGTCGACCACGATGCCGGTGATCACGACATCGGTCGGGGTGTCGTCCACCACCTTGTCCACCAGTTCGGCCAGCAGTTGTGCGCCGGCGGCGTCGGTGAGGATCGCGACCGCGCCGCGCGAGATCGCCTCGGCCGCGAAGCGGGCCCCGTGCCCGGAGGCGCCGGGGAGCGCGGCGAAGAGGTCGCCGGGAAGAACCTGCGAGCTGCTTGCGGTGATCCCGGTGACTTCGATCTGGGCGACCTGCGCACCGTCGCGGCGAGACGGGGCCGTCTGCGAATCGAGGGGAGCCGTATCTATAGCAGCGGAATCTGTAGCAGCGGAATCGATGGCGAAGGTGACGATTTCGCCTTCGCAGACCTGGGCGATCAGGCCCAGCGACGTGTGCGTGACGGTTGCCGGGCGTGGCCTCGGCTCGGACTTCGATGCGGCTGCCACGTCAGTAGAACTTACCGTCGCGGGCAGCGCGTCCGTGCACAAGGTGCGGCCGGGGACGACTCCCGCACAGGCTCACACTCAGCACACGCCGTTGCCGTAGAAGATCCGGATCGTGTCGCTGCAGGTGAACAGCGGTACATGCTTCGACGTCGACCCGGTCGGGGCGATCTGTGCGTGCTGCACCTCGTAGGTCGCGATCTCGTGGAAAAGCGGAGCGGCGACGTCGCCGCCTTCGAGCCCGTGGGCCGGAGCGTCGACCATGATCGCAACCACGAACTGCGGATTGTCAGCCGGAACCATGCCGGCGAAGGTGTCCCAGTTCAGCGTGCTGCTGTAACGGCCGCCGTGCGCCGGATCAGGCTGCTGGGCCGTGCCGGTCTTGCCGGCCACCCGGTACCCCGCGATCGCCGCCTTCTTACCGGTGCCGCCGGCCAGGGTCACCGACTCCAGCATGGTGCGGACGGTCTGCGCGGTGCCGGGCGAGACGACGCGCACTCCAGCCGGCTGCGGTGTGACAGTGACGCCACCGTTGGCCTCGGTCACCGACTGGGTAATGCGCGGCGGGATGCGCACCCCGTTGTTGGCGATCGTCTGATACATCGAGGCCAACTGCAGGACCGTCATGGCGATTCCCTGCCCGATCGGCAGGTTGGCGAAGGAGGAGTCCGACCAGGTGTCCATCGGCGGCAGGATCCCGGCGCTCTCGCCCGGCAATTCGATGCCGGTGGTCTGGCCGATGCCGAACTTCTGCTCGTACTCGTCCCAGGTCTGGGGACCGAGCTTCTGCGCGATCTGTAGCGTGCCGACATTCGAGGACTCGGCCAGGATGCCGGTCGCGGTGAAGGGCTGGGTGGGGTGGCCCCACGCGTCGTTGACGGTGACCCCACCGGTGGTGATTCGACCAGGGACGTCGAAGACCGACGAGGGGGTGATGAGGCCCTTCTCCAGAGCTGCCGAGAAGGTGACGACCTTGTTCACCGAGCCCGGCTCGAAGACGCTCTGGATCGGGGCGTTGAGCGCGGTGCTCGAGGTGATGGTGCTCGGGTCGGCTGAGTTGAAAGTGCCGTTGCCGGCCAGCGCCAGCACCTGGCCGGTCTTGGTCAGGATCGCCACCTGGACGCCACGGGCTCCGGAGGCGGACTTGGCCGAGTCAGCGTAGCGCTGGGTTGTGAACTGTAGATCCTGATCGAGGGTGAGCTGCACGTTGGCGCCGTTGACGGCGTTCTTGCGGTCGTCCGGGCCGCTGGGGTTCATCTGCCCCTTGCCGTCAACCGAGTAGGTGAGCGAACCGTCATGTCCGGCCAGCAGCGAGTTGAACTGAGCCTCGATGCCGGCGGCCCCGGTGCCGTCGGAGTGCACCAGCCCCACGACGTTCGCCCCGGTCGTCTGCCCCGGATACTGCCGTTGCGTGGTGGCCTGCGTGTAGATCCCGTGCAGCGGCTCATCGTTGATGGTGAGGGCCTCGATCTTGTTCGCCGCGACCAGGCTCACCGCCTGGGCCAGCAGTGCGTACTGGCTCTTCACGGCCAGCGCCTTCTCGATCGTTGCGGCCGGGACACCGACCAGCGGTGCCAGCGCGGTGGCGTAGGCGCCGCGTTCGGCGGCCGAGATCTGCTCCGGATCGGCGGTGATGTCCTGGGCGTCGGTGGTGTACGCCATCGGCGTTCCGTTGCGGTCCAGGATCTCGCCGCGCAGCGCATGCAACTCGATCGTCGCCGTTCGCTCGGCGTTGGCCGCCGTCGCGTAGCCGCCGTGGTCGAGACCCTGCACCTGCACGAGGCGGGCACCGATGACCAGTAGCAGCACGCAGACCGCGGCGAATCCCCAGTGCAGCCGTCGTTCGGAGCGTCCAAGTTTCAACTCGCGCGGTGGCTTCGGTGGCTTCGGCGGACGGGCCGGCGCCGGTCGGCGGGGCTGAGCTGGTCGGCGGGGCTGAGCCGGACGCTGCCCTGACGGCCGCCCCGGGACCGGGTGTCCCTGCACCTGGCGCTGCTGTGCCGTCCGGGGCTGTGTTGCCCGAGTCTGGGCCGTCCGGGGCTGGGCCGTCCGGGGCGCGGGGCGCTGCTGCCCGGTCCGGGGGGCCTGGGTACGGGGGGCCTGGGTACGGGGGGCCTGGGTACGGGGGGCCTGGGTACGGGGGGCCTGGGTACGGGGGGCCTGGGTACGGGGGGGCTGGGTACGGGGGGCCTGGGTACGGGGGGCCTGGGCGCGGGTCTGGGTGGGGCGCGCCGGCGCATCGGTCGGCGGCCGATTCATCGGGGGGCTCCGTCGATCGGGACCGTCGTGGGGGCGGGCGTCGGTGTCGGTGTCGGCGTCGGCGCGGCGACCGCGGCCACCGGAGTACCCCGCAGCGAGACCTTGCCGTTCGGGGCGACGACCAGGAACGCGGGATTGCCGGCCGGCACCATACCCAGCTTGGTCGCCGCGGTGGCCAGCGCACCCGGGGCCTGCGCGGCCGCGACCTGCGCGCTGAGCTGCTGGACCTGGCCGACCAGATCCTGATTGGTCGCCGCCAGCTCGTGCCGGCGCAGCTCATCGGCCGCGGCCGCAGTGTTCAACGCGAGCAGGGCGCATAGGCCTCCGAGCACCAGACCCATGATCAGCAGGACGAATGGCAGCCGACGGGGAGTCGCGGCACCGGCGGCCGGGGTTGACGCGCTCATCATGCGGAGAGCCGAACTCGCTCGGCGGCCCTGAGCCGCACCGATGCCGCCCGGGAGTTCTCCTCGATCTCAGCCTCGGTGGCCGTCTCCCCCCGGGTCAGCAATCGTAGCTGCGGGCCGCTCTGGGCCAGCGTGACCGGCAGGTCGACCGGAGTCGTGTCCCGAGCCAACGCGGCGAAGTGCTGTTTGACGATGCGGTCCTCCAGCGACTGGTAGGAGAGCACCACGATTCGGCCGCCGACGCGCAGGGCCGCGGTGGCGGCCGGGATAGCGCCTTCGACGGCCTCCAACTCCGAGTTCACCTCGATACGCAGCGCCTGGAAGGTTCGCTTGGCCGGATGCCCGCCGGTTCGCCGGGTAGCCGCCGGGATCGCGTCCCGCACCAGCTCGGCCAACCGAGCGGTGGAGTCAAGCGGGGCGACCCTGCGCTCCCGGCCGATCGCCTGGGCGACCCGTAGCGCGAACCGCTCTTCGCCGTACTCGCGCAGGATGCGGGCCAGGTCCGAGACCGGGTACGTATTCAGCACCTCGGCCGCCGTGAGCCCCTGACTCTGGTCCATGCGCATATCCAGCGGCGCGTCCTGGGCGTAGGCGAAGCCACGCTGCGCCTGGTCGAGCTGCATCGACGAGACTCCGAGGTCGAAGAGAACACCGTCGACGTGCTCGAAGCCCAGTTCGGCCAGCACTGAGGGCATCTGGTCATAGACCGCGTGCACGAGATGGGTGCGGCCGATGAAGGGCGACAGCCGCTGCGCGCTGCGTGAGAGTGCATCCAGATCGCGGTCCAGGCCGACCAGCGTCAACTGCGGATGTGCGGCAAGCAGGGCTTCGGCGTGACCACCGAGGCCCAGAGTGGCATCGACGACGACGGCTGGGCGGTCAGCCAGCGCTGGTGCCAGCAGCGCCAGCACACGATCGAGCATGACCGGCACGTGGACCGCCGGTGGCGGGCTGGTAGGGCCGCTCATGCTTGCTCCGTTCTGCTGCTCAGGCCGTCGCTGTGCTGCTTGCTGCGATGTCGTGCGCTCAGGTCCCCGCCCGTCCCGTGGCTGCCCTGGCACCGGGGAAGTGGTGTCAGGGCCGAGGTCGTCGGGGACGGGAGGAGGCCTGAGCAAACGGCAATTCGGTGACGCACTGCGGTCTGGGGGTGGATTTGGGAGGAAACTTGTGGTGATGGGGCGGAGTTGCGGCGGAAAGGATTGAAGGCTGGGGCAAGGTGCGGGGGAAGGTGGGGGGAAGGTGGGGAATCTCAGAAGAGTCCGGGCAGCACCTCCTCCTCAGCCTCGGCGAAGGCCTGTTCAGTGCTGTCGAGGTAGCTCTGCCAGGCGACCGCGTCCCAGATCTCGACCCGGGTGTTGGCGCCGATCACGACGCAGTCCTTGGTGAGCCCGGCGTAGGTCCGCAGCGCCTGGGGGATGGTGATCCGGCCCTGCGCGTCCGGCACCTCGTTGGAGGCGCTGGCAAAGAAGACCCGGCTGTAGTCACGCGCGCGACGGTCGGTCATCGGCGCGGTTCGCAGCAGGTCGGTGAGACGCCCGAACTCCCCGATACCGAAGACGAAGAGGCAGCGCTCCTGCCCCTTTGTGATCACGAGGCCACTGTCCAGTTCGGAGCGGAACTTCGCCGGCAAGGCAAGGCGGCCCTTGTCGTCCAGACGCGGCGTGTGCGTGCCGAGAAACAAGACAATTCACCCGCGCCCTTCTATTCGGAAGCCACCTGATCCCCACTCTCCCCCACCGTACCCCACCATTCACCACCGTCAACTCAGAGACACGGTCGATTCGGCGGCCCATCCCCCACGTAGTGGCAGCCGTTGGCGCTTCCTGCCCTCCGCGAACGATGCTCGTGAACGCGCCCCGCGTGTCGCCGCCGCCCTCCGCTCGCCCGCAGCTCGGGCGCAATTGGCCTGGTGGCACTACAGTGCGAAAGCGGCATACTCGATGCAAGTGTCAGTTGCGCGCGCCCAGACTCACGCCCCAGACGGACGACTACATGAATGCGAGGCAACGCCGGTGAGCGTGGCAATCAACGGCTTCGACGGTTCGCCGGCCCCTGTCGATGTACAGGCGACCGCCGCCGCCATCGCCGCCAACATCGCTCGGGTCATTGAGGGGAAGCCAGAGGCGATCGAGCTCGGCTTGATCGCGCTGCTCGCCGAGGGACACCTGCTGATCGAGGACATTCCGGGCGTCGGAAAGACCACCTTCGCGAAGGCGATCGCCCGCTCGATCGACTGCACGGTGCGCCGAGTGCAGTTCACGCCCGATCTGATGCCGAGCGACCTGACCGGAGTAAGTGTCTTCAACAGCCTCACCAGCGACTTCGACTTCAAGCCCGGGCCGGTCTTCGCCAACGTCGTCATCGGCGACGAGATCAATCGCGCCTCCCCCAAGACGCAGTCCGCGCTCCTCGAATGCATGGAGGAACGACAGGTCACCGTCGACGGTCGGACGTTCACCCTCGAAGCACCGTTCTTCGTCGTCGCGACGCAGAACCCGATCGATATGGAGGGCACCTACCCACTGCCCGAGGCTCAGCGGGATCGATTCATGCTGCGTGTGTCGATGGGGTACCCAACCCACAACGCCGAGATCGCAATGCTCTCCGAACACGCCGCCGCCGACCCGATGGCCGATCTCGGTCCGGTCTGCGACGCCGAGACGATGCGCCGCCTCATCCGGGCGACCCGCGACATCTTCGTCGCCGATTCACTGAAGGCCTACGCCGTGGATATCGCAGTGGCCACCCGGCGGTCTCCGCACGTGAAGCTCGGCGCCTCTCCCCGGGCCTCGCTGCAACTCCTGCGTGCCGCGAAGGCCCGGGCCGCCGTACGGGGGCGGGGACATGTGCTTCCCGATGACCTACAGGCGATGACCATTCCGGTGCTCGCGCACCGAATCCTGCTCAGCTCGAGCGGCGCCGCGGCCGGGGTCACCACCTCGACTCTGCTCAGCACGCTGCTGAACGCGGTTCCGATACCGACCCAAGTCAACTCGGTCAACTCGGTCAACCCGGTGAACACCGGTGGCGTCGGTGCCCTGCCCGCAGCCCGCAGCCAAACCGCGGGCGCGCCTGACTACCAGGTGGGCTAACCGGCATGAAGCGGGTGCACCCAGGTTTCACCAAGCGAGCACGCTGCCTGCTCGCGGCCGGTGTCGCCGCGGTCGTCTGCGGAGCGGTGCTGAGCGAACAGGAGCTGGTTCGTGGGGGTGCCTTCGCCGCCGTCATTCCTATCGTGGCCGCGATCGTCGTCGGTCGTGAGCGGCTGACCATCTCCAGCACCCGCCGCCTGGAACCGAACCGGACCGCGGTCGGGGAGCGCGCGATCGTACAGCTGACGGTGACCAGTCGCTCCGCACTGCCGACCAGCAGTCTGATGCTCGAAGACACACTGCCCCGTCAGGCCCGAGGCCGGGCCCGCTTCGTGCTGGACCGGCTCAGTCCGCACCAGACCCGAACGGTCGGCTACCGACTACCGGAACTTCCTCGCGGTGAGCACGCTGTGGGTCCGCTGCACATCCGGCTCACCGACCCATTCGGTCTGATCGACCGCACCCGCTCGTTCACGGCGCGCTCGACACTGCTCGTCACCCCGAAGGTGGAACTGCTCCCGCGGGGTTCGACGAGTCTGGTCGCCGGATTCGGCGACGGCGTAGCCAGCGCCTACATCGGCAGCAACGGCGTCGACGATCACACGACGCGGGAGTACCGCGACGGCGACGACCTGCGCCGAATCCATTGGCGTCTGACCGCACGCGCCGGGACCTTGATGGTGCGCCAGGACGAGCAGCCGGCGCCGAGTGACATCATGCTCGCCCTCGACGTTCGATTCAGTGCCCACCCGATCTCTTCATCGGGGGCCGGCGAGCCGGCCGTCTCGGCGAGCTTCGAGTGGCTGGTGAGCGCGGCCGCCAGCATCGCAAGCCACCTCATCACCGAACATCGGCCAGTCACGATCTTGGATACGCCCCAGAACGTCGGCGGCATCCGATTCGCCGCCCGTGACGAGCTATTGACCTACCTCGCCCTCGCGCAGCCCCGTCAGGACGTGCATGCGTCGGAGATGGTCGACCGGATGGCCGCGGGCGCCGATCATTCGATGACTATCGCGCTGCTCGCCGGGCTCGACGAGGCAACGGCCCAGCGCATGGTCGACAAGGCCCGCGGCCGGGGCCGATCGCTCGCCATCGTCATCGACACCGACAGCTATGGCGAGCTCGAGGCAGATTCCCCGCCGACTGCGGCCCGACCCGGCTCCGGCGGTGCCACGGTCGAGGTCGATCAGACGGCGGCAGCCGCTGCCTCGTGGGCACCGTCGGCGGCGCTGCAGCACGCTTGCGGCCTGCTCCGGGCGGCCGGATGGACGGTGTCGATCGCCGGCCCGGGCGAGTCGGTCACGAACGTCTGGTCTCGGTTGCTGGGGCAACCGGAGTTGCTGGGAGGCCTGCGATGACCCGGCCTTCGGCCACTCTCGAGTCGGGAGGGTCGACGGCGACGGCCCCGCAGGCGCGACCACCAACGGGACGCCCCCCGACCCACCGGTCGCCGCTCGGACCACCCGCACTGGCACTCACGCCGGACACGCGGGCGACGCTGATCGTGATGGTGGCGACCTGCTGTGCGGTGGTGCCGCTGCGGGCGCTGTTCACCGATACGAACTGGATCTACTTCACCTGGCTGTCGATCGTGCTGCTGCTGGCTCCGGCCGCGGCACTGCGGATGCGATGGGAGGCGCATATCGCGCAGGTGCTTCCCGGCCTGGCATTGGTGACCCTGCTGGTCACCGCCCGCTTTCTGCCCGACCAGGCGATTGGTGGACTCCTGCCGACCCCCGGCTCGGGCGCGGCGATCTCCAGCTACGGCGCTGACCTCGGCACCTACATCCGCGATACCGTGTCGCCGGACCAGTCCATCCCGGCAGCCATCTTCGTCCTGACGGTCCTGATGGTCGCGGTCGGCGTCTTCAGTGACGCCATCGCAGTCGTCTTCCGAGCGGGTGCGCTGCTCGCCGCGCCGTATCTGCTGATCCTCACCCTCTGCGCGTCAGTTCCACGCACGCCCGTCCCGTGGTGGTCCTTCGCGGTGGTCGCCGCGGGCTACCTGCTGCTGCTCTCCGAGGGGGCGCGCGAGCAGCACCTGCGCTGGGGACCGGTGATGGCCGGTCGCAATAGTTCCGACTCCTCCCCCCGTCGGGTCTCCGTCGTCGCCGCCACCGGAATGCGAATCGGCGCCGTTGCTTTCGTGACTGCACTGGTATTGGCGGCGGTGCTGCCGAGTAATTCGCACAATCCGCTGGCCAACGCGGTCCACAACGGCGATTCGGCCACCAATGGCAGCGGCGGCAACGGCACGGCGCTCGACCCGTTCGTGTCACTGAAGGGGAACCTCAAACGCACCACCCCCATCCCATTGCTGTCCGTGCACGTCACCGGCGCGAACCCGTACTACCTGCGGCAGCTGGTACTCGACAACTTCACCGGGACGCGGTGGCAGCAGAGCCTCAACTCGCCGACCGTCGGTCTCCGGCAGGACGACCTGCCGATGATCCCGGATGACCAGCCGGCGAATGCGGTCCAGTACGACGCCAACATCACCGTCAAACAGCTTTCGGGCAACGCACCGACCCTGCAATCTCCGTCCGCTATCCACGGTCTGGCCCGAGGCACGACGTGGAACGAACGAACCGCCGTGGTCGGCGGTCCAGGTCTGCGCTCCGGCGAGCGTTATACGGTCACCGTCAGCGCTCCTCAGCCGACCAGCGCAGACCTGGCCGCCGCACCAGACCTGGTCAACCCGACGATCAGCGATGTCGCCGCAGACCTGGACACTCCAACCACCCTCCCTCCCCAGATTGCTCAGTTGACCGCGCGAATCGTGGCCGGTCTGACCGGCCCGTATGCCAAGGCCCGCGCGTTGTCGGATTACTTCACGACGCCGGCCAACGGCTTCACCTACACGCTTTCGACAAAGCTGGGCGACTCCGGCAACGATCTGCTCGACTTCCTGACGAATAAGCAGGGTTTCTGCCAGCAGTACGCGGGCGCGATGGCGGTGATGCTGCGATTGGCCGGGGTCCCGTCCCGGGTCGTCATCGGCTACACCCACGACCAGGCCGACAGCGGCGGAAACTTCGGCGTGACCACCAGCGATGCGCACGCCTGGGTGGAGGCCTACTTCACCGGATTTGGCTGGACTGCCTTTGACCCCACTCCGTTGAACGGCGCGGACGCGGCCCGGGCCCAGAGCCTGCCTTATGTGCCGGCTCCGGTCACCAACAACCAACCGGTTCCGAGTACCTCGCCCCGGGCGACGGCGGCTCCGGTCGCACCGACCAAACCCCGCAACCAGCCCTCAACTGATGCAAGTTCCGCGAACTCCAATCAGAGCGCATGGTGGTCGGGTCCGCTGGGCACCGTGAGCGCCTCAGTGTTGGGGCTGCTTGCGGTGACGCTGATCGTGCTGCTCATTCCAGTCGCGCGTCGTGCAGTGCTGCGTCAGCGAAGGATTTCGGCGGCTACCGCCGACCCGCTCTGGGACGAACTCACCGCGACCGCACGGGACCTGGGCTACGTCTGGTCACCGTCGAGATCACCGCGCCAGGTCACCGCTCTGCTCGGTGCCACTGCTGTTCAGGGCGAGGCACTGAATTCGCTCACGACCCTGTCTGATGCCGTCGAGCAGGCTCGCTACGGCCGACCGAGCAGTAGCGCGCACAGGGGTGCCGATCGGGCGCTGGTGGAGGACCTAAAGGCGGTGGAGTCGGCGCTGCGGGACAACCGCGGCAAAGCGGCACGTCTACAGGCCCGCTTCATGCCGGCGGACGGGTGGAGCGGGCTGCGACTGGTACTACGCGGAGGCTGGGGCCGCAGCAGGTCGCGAAGCAGTTCCGGAGGAGATGGCGCTGACGGCTAGTTCTCGTCGAAGCGGCGCTTGAGCCGATCTTCCATCCGACTGCGAACGCCGTCCTTGCGAGCCGTGTTGCTGTTCGCCTGGTTCGACGCCGTCGGCGGCGCCGCGTTGCGGGCGGTGAGCAGCGTGGTGGCGTAGACGCAGGACGCGACTATCAGCACAAATCCGAGAACACCCAGCACGATGAGCTTGGCCGCCAAGCCGGCGAGCACGATGGCGAGGCCACCGACAACACCGAACAGACAGAGCACCAACCATCGGCGAGCATGCGACCTGGGGCGGGCGCTGCGCACGGTTGTAGCGAACTTGGGGTCTTCGGCGTAAAGCGCCTGTTCGATCTGGTCGAGCAGTTGTTGCTCACGATCGGAGAGCGGCACTGTGCCCTCCTTAGCTTTGGGCTGATGCGAAGTAGATCTACGGGCAATTCTGAGGGGCAAATCTAACGGGCAATACTTTAGTTGTACACGTTCTGACGCGTTGTGGCTGGCATTCGTTCAAAGTTTCGCCGAACGAGTAACACACCTGTCATGTTCGAGCATACGAGCCGTTTCGGCTTGGCGAAAGCTGCAACCGAAATAGGCGGAGATCTTCTCAGGTTCATCGCCGCCGACTCGGTCATTTCGGGCGTTGACGGTTGGTTTCGGGCGCCCGTAGCAGCGAAGCCCGGCTCAGCGCCGAATCCCCGAAGCGGGCCCGTGCGGCGTCTGCCACCAGCTCCGACTTGGCCCTCGCCCGGGCGCGCGCGTCCGGCGCCGACGCGGCCAGCGGCCGGCCACTGTCGGCCGGCACCGGGTCGAGATCGAAACTGAGCTGCTGCGACGTGCTCGCTGCCTCGCGCAGGTTCTCGCACTTCACGCCGACCAGCCTGATTCGCGGGCGATCCAAGGCGAGGTGATCGTAGAGATCGGCCACCTCGGCGTGAATCGCATCGGTGGTGTCCACCCAGGTCGGCAGCGTTCGCACGCGGGTGATCGTCGTGAAGTCGGCGAAGCGGATCTTGATCCCGACGGTCCGAGCAACCAATCCGCGCGATCTCACGCGTGCGGAGACGTCGGCCGACAAGCGCAGGAGTTCGGTGTGGACCTGATCGGCCCGGGTGAGGTCTGTGTCGTAGGTCCGGTCCGAGCTGATCGAGCGCTCAGGCTCTCGCTCGGTGACGGCCCGCGAGTCACGCCCCCAGGAGAGATCGTGCAAGTGCTGTGCCGTGCTGACGCCAACCGCGCGTCGCAGGGTGTCCAGCGGAGTCGCGGCAAGGTCGGCGACGCTGCGGATGCCGAGGCGGTGCAGTGGTTCGGCGGTGCGCGCCCCCACCCCCCAGAGCACCGTCACCGGGAGCGGATGCAGGAATTGCAAGACTCCGTCCGCCGGGACGACCAGCAGGCCGTTCGGTTTGCAGCGGGCCGAGGCCAGCTTGGCCACGAACTTGCTGGTGGCCACGCCGACCGAGCAGGTGAGTCCGAGCGCGTCGAAGACGCTCCGTCGAATGCCCTCGGCGGTCTCCCGGGGCGGGCCGTTGAGTCGGCGGACGCCGGAGATGTCCAGGAAAGCCTCGTCGAGCGACAGCGGCTCGACGTGCGGCGTGACATCCCGCAGAATCGCCATGACCTGCTGGGATGCGGCGGTGTAGGCCTCCCGGTCGGGGGCAATCACCACCGCCTGCGGGCAGAGCCGAAGCGCCTGGCCGATCGGCATAGCGCTGCGGACGCCGTATCGTCGTGCGGCGTAGGACGCCGCGGCCACCACCCCGCGCACTCCCCCGCCGACGATGACCGGCTTGGAGCGCAGCTCGGGGCGGCGCCGGATCTCCACGCTGGCGAAGAAGGCGTCCATATCGACGTGCAGGATTGTGCAGCCTGCGTCGTCGGCCGAGGCATCTGAGGCGGCCCGAGGCACATCGGCGCTACGCCCCATCAGTCACCTGCCCCATCAGTCACCTGCCCCATCAGTCACCCGTCCCATCGGACATCCGGCACCGGCAGCCATGCGGCGGGTCGAACCTAGGCGGGGCGTCGGGCGAGCAGCCGCAGCCGCCCGGCGATGTCACGAAATGGCGGTAGCTGCGCCCCGAGCGATTCGAGCTCGCCGACCACTTCGGCCGCGTAGGGCAACCCGTCTATCTCGCCACCTGGGATGAGTTCGGTGAAGACGCCGACCCCGTGAACCTGCTCCACCAGTAGACCGGCAGTAACGCAGGCCGCAGTCACTTCCGCAACTCCGAGACGCAGCTGACGGGCCTGACCGGCATCGGCGCCGGCATCATGGGCGCCAGCAAGGACCCGCAACTCCTGCAGCGCCACCCCGACTTCGCCCGAGAGCACCCGGGCCAGGACCGTGGAGACGGGGTTCGCGACCAGGATGCTGATCAGCCCGCCCGGCCGAACCGAGGCCGCTAGGAATGACACCGCGCCGGCCAGGGCATCGATCGAGTCGAGCGCCTCCAGGACACCGTGCGCGACGACCAGGTCATAGCCACCCTCCGGCGCATCGCTGAGCCCGGTGGGGTCGGGTGCCTCGAGGTCGCCCTGGACCGCCTTCACGTGCGAGGAGACGCCGGCCTCCTGCGCCCGTCGGTTCAAGGTGGCGAGAGCATCGATGCTGATGTCGAGCACTGTGACCTCGGCGCCGGCCTGGGCGAGGGGGACGGCGAGCGTGCCGGTGCCGCCGCCGCAGTCGAGGACGGTCGGGGTTCGCCCAGCGACGGTGACCTCCTGCAGCGACGCGCGAACGAGGCCCCAGACCGCCGCTTGGCGGAGAGCAGAGGGGCGGCTGCCGGCTGCGCGCGGATCACCGCCGCCAATCACCGATGATCGAACGTCTGATGAATAGCGGTCGGCGGGGCCGCCGTCGTCGAGTGCCACGGTCATTGACCCTAGTCGTGATGCATACACAATTTCACTGCCTGACCATTTTGACCCTAGTTCTGCGGCGTGTTCACGGGTGACGTCGTCTATCAGCTCGCGATCGGCTCGGCGAGCAGGCCGAGTGAGCCCTCCACGATTCGCAGGAAATCGAAGGCGGCTCGTAGTTGGTCGTCGGCGTCTCGCGAGGTCACAACGTTGACCGACCCGGCCTCGATCGCCTCCCGCTTGCCGGCGCCGGAGGCGAAGTAAGCCGCCCAATCGGAGAACTCGGGCGCGGTGGAGTCGATCAGCACCCAGGCGCTTCGCAACCGACGAGGACCGGAGGCTGGACGAGCACGCTCGGCCAGCAGCGCCGCCGCGGTTCGTAGCGCGCTGAGATGGGCCAGCCGGAACCGCTCGGCCGCGCTCGGCGCGTCCACCGCTTCAGCAAGGACGCTCCGCGCGTGCGAGACGAGCGACACCGCGCTGCGGGAGACGGGCGCCGGCGGAACCCCAGTGCCGCCGGTGGAGAGAATCGAGTGAACCATGGAGAATACCCCTCTGTTCGAACTTATGTTCGATCGTATCGCATCTGCAACCGCTGTTCAAGGATCTGCCGCGACTACAGGTGAGTCGCAGAGCCCAGCGATGTCAGACGCTAGCGAGGGGGTCTGACAATTTCCGGTCCCGGAGTGCAGCTCCGAGACGCAGCGCGGATGCGCAGCAGTCTGGGGAGCCTGGCGTTCAGTCGCTCGCGGCAGTTCCGGTTGGATCGAAGAGATCAACCACCTCACCGACGATCACCACGCTGGGCGCGCTCAGGCCGGCTTCCCGAACCTGGGACGCCAGGTCGCCGAGCGTGGACCGCACCGTCTGCTGGCCGGCGAGAGTCGCTCGGTGTATCGCCGCGGCGGGAGTCTGAGCGGGGCGACCGTGCCGAATAAGCTCGCTCGTGATCTCCCCCAGGTGCTCCATGGCCATCAGCAACACGATCGTCGCCGGGCCGGTGGCCAGCGTGGCCCAATCGAAGCCCTTCGAGCCGCTGGCCGGATCGAGATGCCCCGAGACAACCGCGAAGTCGGCCGCCACCCCACGATGGGTCAGTGGAATCTGCGCGGCCGCGGGAGCGGCCAGTGCCGAGCTGATTCCGGGCACAACACTCACCGGAATACCGGCTGCCATGCAGGCCAGCATCTCCTCGGAACCGCGACCGAAGACGAATGGATCGCCACCCTTGAGACGGACCACCCGCTTCCCGGCTCCGGCCCGGGCAATCAGGATCTCGTTGATCTGCGCCTGCGTCAGGTTGTGTCGATGGGCGGACTTTCCGCAGTCGATGATCTCCACGTGATCGGGCAGATCGGCCAGCAGTTCTCTGGGAGCCAGGCGGTCGACCACGACGACATCGGCCTCCGCGACCAGGCGGCGGCCACGGACGGTGATCAGCTCGGGATGGCCGGGACCGCCACCGACCAGTGCCACCGACCCATGCTTGGCCGCGCGCACCGGGCGGGATTCGAGCGAACCGAGATCGATCGCCAAGGCGATCGCGTCCCGCAGGGCGAGCGAACGCTGCGGGTCGTCTCCGCTGGTGATTGCGACGGTGACTTCGCCGCGGCGCAGCAGAGCCGGAGTTCGGGCTGACCCACCGGGCGCGTGGTCGGAGCGAATACAGAAGACCCGCGCTCGGGCCGCGACCGACGCCACAATCTCATTGGTCCGGGCATCGTCGGTGCAGGCGCAGACGAGCCACGCGCCGTCAATGTCGCCCTCGACGAAGGTTCGCCGGGTGACGGTGAGCTGTGGGCCGGCCTGAGCGTTGAGCTCGGCGACGACCTCAGGCGCGACAACCTCGATCTGAGCCTGCGCCTCGAGCAGGCGGGTGACGCGGCGAGCCGCCACCGCACCGCCACCGACGACCAGCACCCGACGCCCGGCCAGGTCGAGCATCAGCGGGAAGTCAGTCACGGACATATGGTCGCAGGCTCCGCCGATAGGACCACCAGCGAGCCGCCGCATTGTGCTGCAGAGCTACCTCCGGCAGCGCGTGGCAGCCCAGTGTCTGACGCCGCCGCGCCCGCGACCGGCGGCATTCAGTTGGGGAATTCGGCGACCATGCCCGCCGCCACGGTCGCCCCAGAGGCGTCGTCGACGAGCAGGAAGGCACCAGTGGAACGATTCGTGGCGTAGGCATCGACGATGATCGGATCGGCCAGCCGGATGCGGACGTTCCCGATGTCATTGAGCCCGAGTTCCGTAGCGGGCTCACTCGTCACGGTCGCCACATCGAGCTTGCTGACCACCCCGTCCACGACCGCCCGCACGTCGCGGGTGGTGTGACGCAGCGAGAATCGGTCGCCCGCGCGGAGCGGACGGTCGGTCAGCCAGCAGAGGGTGGCGGTGACCTCTCGGGTGACGACCGGTCGCGGATCACGATCGACCGCGAGCAGGTCCCCGCGGGCGATGTCGATGTCGTCGGTCAGGCGCAGCACGACCGAGCGCCCGGCGGGTGCCTCAGTGAGCTCGCCGTCGGGCGTATCGATGCCTTCGACGGCGCTGCTGCGCCCGGACGGGAGCACGACGATCTTGTCGCCGACCCGTAGCGTGCCGGCCTCGACCCGACCGGCGTATCCGCGGTAGTCGGGGTATTCGGCTGAACGGGGCCGGACGACGACCTGTACCGGGAATCGGGCTGGAACATCCAGGGCCGGCCGCGACTCGACATCCTCCAGGAACTGCAGCAGGGCGGGCCCGGTGTACCAATGCATGTGGGTCGATGCATCGACGACGTTGTCGCCGGCCAGGGCCGCGATCGGGATCGGGGTGAAACTCGCAAGTTTCAAGCTGGCCGCGGCTGCCGCGAAATCGGTGACGATCTGGTCGAAGACATCCTCCGCGTAGTCGACCAGATCCATCTTGTTCACGGCGAGCACGACGTGTTCTACCCGCAGCAATTGCGCGACGGCGGCATGCCGCTTCGTCTGCTCAACCACACCGCTACGGGCGTCGACCAGAATCACCGCGACGTCAGCCGTCGATGCACCGGTGACTGTATTTCGGGTGTACTGCACATGACCCGGCGTGTCGGCCAGGATGAACGTGCGCCGGGCAGTGGCGAAGTAGCGATAGGCCACGTCGATGGTGATGCCCTGCTCGCGCTCGGCGCGTAGCCCGTCGACCAACAGCGCCAGGTCGGCGCCGTCGTAACCACGTCGTTCACTTGCAGCCTCAACGGCGGTGAGCTGATCGCTCAGCACTGCCTTCGCATCGTGCAACAGGCGGCCGACGAGGGTGGATTTGCCATCGTCGACCGAGCCGGCCGTAACGACACGCAGAAGCTGTCCTGGCATGAGGTTAGAAGTACCCCTGACGTTTCCGGTCTTCCATGGCGGCCTCGCTTGCGCGATCGTCGGCCCGCGAGGAACCCCGCTCGGAGATGGTCGAAGCTGCCGTCTCGACGAGAACAGCGGCGACATCGGTAGCAACTGAGCGGACCGCTCCGGTGCAGGTGACGTCCCCGACGGTACGGTAGCGGACCGACTCGACGCGAACCGTCTCACCATCCCGCGGCTGGGTCCAGCCGGTGACGGCGACGATCATGCCGTCGCGGTCGAAGACCTCACGCTCGTGGGCGTAGTAGATGCTGGGCACCTCGATGCCCTCACGTTCGATGTAGGCCCAGATGTCGAGCTCGGTCCAGTTGGAGAGCGGGAAGACACGGACGTGCTCACCCGGGCGGTGCCGCCCGTTGTACAGATCCCAGAGTTCGGGGCGCTGGTTACGCGGATCCCACTGGCCGAAGTCGTCACGCACCGAGAAGACGCGCTCCTTGGCCCGGGCCTTCTCCTCGTCGCGGCGCGCGCCGCCGAGCACGGCGTCGAACTTTCCGGCGGCGATGCCATCCAGCAGCGTCACCGTCTGCAGCGGGTTACGCGGCTGCCCCGGGGTCTCGTGAACGCGGCCGGTGTCGATCGACTCCTGCACGCTGGCGACGGTGAGCTTGAGGCCCATCTCGGCCAGGTGACGGTCGCGGTACTCGATGACCTCATCGAAGTTCTGCCCGGTGTCGACGTGCATCACCGCGAACGGCACCTTGCCCGGCCAGAAGGCCTTAGCTGCGAGGTGCAGCATGACGATGGAGTCCTTGCCACCGGAGAAGAGGATGACCGGGCGCTCGAACTGGCCGGCCACCTCGCGGATGATGTGCAGTGACTCATCCTCCAAGTCGGTGAGCCAGGAGCGGTTGAGCACATCGGGGCTTGTCGCATTACGCCCTAGTTGGACGCCAGCCCCGCCCACCGGACGGGTTGCAATTGCAGTCACAGGACTCTCTCCTTTTGCAGTAGAGCAACCAGCTCGTCGACGACGCCGTCGACCGTCCGATCACTCGTGTCTAGCCGAAGTTCAGGGTTTTCCGGTGCTTCGTATGATCCGTCGACGCCGGTCAGGCCGAGCAGCCCACCATTGCGCTGCTTGCCATAGAGGCCCTTCACGTCACGGGCCTCGCACACCGCGACCGGTGTGGCGATGTGAATCTCAAAGAAGCTGACTCCGGCGCCACGGTGCGCGTCCCGGACCGCATCCCGGGCCTGGGCGTACGGGGAGACAACGGAGGCAATGGTGACGACTCCGTGCGCCGACAGCCGCTGCGCAACCCAGCCGATACGGGCCACGTTTAGGTCGCGGTCCTCGCGGCTGTACCCGAGCTCCGTCGAGAGGACCGGCCGAACCGCATCGCCGTCGAGGATCTCGACGGCCACTCCCCGACCGGTCAGACGGGCGGCCAGGGCATTGGCGACGGTGGTCTTGCCGGAGCTCGGAAGGCCGGTGAGCCAGAGCGTTGCACCAGTCGTGCGCACGCCGGATGCAACCGCGCCGTCGGGCGCGAATCCGGTCTGGGCATCGAGCGACATGTTCGTCCTTCGCATGGGCTGCGCACGGCAGCGATGGCGGTCAGCTACTGGTGAGATCGACTTGACAATTGGCTACCTGAGAGTCAGCCGGGCATACGCCGGGAATCATCAGGAGCAGGATCGGTCCGTCATCGCCTACCGCAGAGGGCAGCGAGACCGCTCGGGGAACCGATCAGTCAGGACATCAGACACGCCGCGCTGGTCACGCGCTGCAGATCAACATGCAGGCGAGCGACGAGCAGGACGGTGAACATGAGCTAATCGTCTCACACGCTCGCGCAGTTGGGCCAGCGGCGTAACGTATGTAACGCTCTAGCTCGGTCACTGTCGGCTAATCCCGCTCAGATGCTTGTCTCGTCCATCCGGTGCTCATCCGCTCGGGTGCGGCCGTGGCAGTGCAGACTTAGTCGCCAGCTCAGCCGCCTGCGTCGACACGGCCGGCTTGAAATGTCGTCACAAGACTTCCACGAGAGGAACCGTTGCATGGCCGTGCGCCGAGGACAGGGTCAATGGGCGCTGGGATACCGCGAGCCACTGAATCCGAATGAGCGTAGTAAACGCGACAATGACGGGCTCCTCGTCCGCCAGCGGGTCCTCGACATCTATCAGCACACCGGCTTCGCCGGCATCGACGCAGCGGACCTGCGCGGTCGACTGCGCTGGTACGGCCTCTACACGCAGCGCCGTCCCGGGATCCCGGGTGGCCGCACCGCCATCCTCGAGCCGGAGGAGCTCGAAGACGAGTACTTCATGATGCGCATCCGCACTGACGGCGGCGCCACTACGTCGGAGCAGCTGCAGGTCATCGGCGAAATCTCCACCGAATTCGGACGCGATGTGGCGGATATCACCGACCGCCAGAACATCCAGTTGCACTGGATCCGGATCGAGGACGTGCCGGAGATCTGGCGCCGGCTGGAGGCCGTCGGGCTCAACACGACCGAGGCCTGCGGCGACACCCCCCGCGTCATGCTGGGCTGCCCGCTGGAAGGCGTGGCGCAGGATTCGGTGCTGGACGCGGGACCGCAACTGCGTGAGACCGTCGCGAAGTACGTCGGCGACCCGGCGTTCTCCAACCTCCCGCGCAAGTTCAAGACCTCGATGACCGGCTGCTCACGCCACTGCACCAACCACGAGATCAATGACGTGTCGTTCGTCGGCGTGATCGGCCCGGACGGCACGCCCGGCTTCGACCTCTGGGTCGGCGGCGGCCTCTCCACCAACCCGATGTTTGCGCAGCGCCTCGGCGTCTTCGTGCGCCCGGAGGAGGTCAGCGACGTCTGGGTCGGGGTCATCTCGATCTTCCGCGACTACGGCTACCGCCGCTCCCGCAATCACGCGCGCTTGAAGTTCCTGGTGGCCGACTGGGGTCCGGAGAAGTTCCGCGAGGTGCTGGAGACCGAGTACCTGAAGCGAGGTCTGCCCGACGGGCCGGCGCCGGGCAAGTCCCCTTCGCACCGCGATCACGTCGGCATCGAGAATCAGACGAACGGCCGGGTGAGCGTTGGCGCCACGACGAAGGCCGGGCGCACTTCGGGTACGGCCATCCAGGCGGTCGCCGCGCTTGCCAAGCGGGTTGGACTCGCCGACGGTGGCCGGGTCCGGCTTACGCCGCAGCAGGGCCTGGTCGTCCTCGACGTCGATCCGGAACAGGGTGACGCGGTCGCCGACGAACTCTCCGAGCTGGGCCTTTCGGCGCGTCCGTCGGTCTTTCACCGCGGGACGATGGCCTGCACCGGGATCGAGTTCTGCAAATTGGCTCTCGTCGAGACCAAGGGCCGGGCGGAGATCATCCGCGGCGAGCTCGAGCAGCGCCTGCCCGACTTCGACACCCCGATCACCATCAACGTCAACGGCTGCCCGAACTCCTGCGCCCGCTTCCAGATCGCCGATATCGGCTTCAAGGGCATCGTCCAGAAGGGTGACGAGGGCGACGTCGAGGCGTTCCAGGTCCACCTGGGCGGGCAGTTGGGCACCGAGGCCTCCTTCGGCCGCAAGTTCCGGGGCCTGAAGGTCACCGCCGAGCAGGCACCGGAGTACGCCGAGCGGGTGCTGCGCGGCTACGTCCAACGGCGTACCGACGACGAGTCATTCGCCAGCTACGTCGCCCGGGCTGAGGAAGACTGGTTGCTGTGACCCGGCGCGGCGCGGCCCGACTCGCCCGGTTGCGGAATGACTGAACGGGCGGCACCGTTCTACTGTCCGTACTGCGGTGACGAGGATCTGCGTCCGTTCGGCGAGAAGCACGGCGAATGGCGCTGCGGTTCCTGCCGTCGGGTTTACCGGCTCGGCTACATCGGCATCGCACGGGACTGGACGGACGACGTGCAGCCCGATCGGCCGATCGAGGATCGCACCGATGCGGCGCCGACAAGCAGTGAGGAAGGGCAATGACCGTCACCGACAGCACGAGCGGACTGAATACCACCGCCAAGCTTGCTGAGAACGCACGGCTAGCGGAGCTTGCCGCGCGCGCCGGCGAGGAGCTTGACGCCGCCCCGGCGACCGAGATCCTGGCCTGGGCCGCCGATCAGTTCGGGTCGGACTGGTGTGTCGCGTCTTCCATGGCCGACGCCGTGCTCCCCCACTTGGCTGCCTCGGTGGCGCCCGGAGTGAATGTGGTCTTCCTCGACACCGGCTATCACTTCGCCGAGACGATCGGTACCCGTGACGCCGTCGCGGCCACGATGAAGTTGAACCTGATCACCGTCAAGCCAAAGCGGACCGTGGCCGAGCAGGATGCCGAGTTCGGCCCCCGGCTCTACGAACGCGACCCCGATCTGTGCTGCGCGATGCGCAAGGTGGCCCCACTGGCCGATGCGCTGGAGCCGTACGTGGCCTGGGCCTCGGGTCTGCGTCGCGACGAGGCGAGCACTCGCAGCAACGTCCGCGTGGTGGAGTGGGACGCCAAGCGTTCGATGGTGAAGCTCAACCCCATCGCCACCTGGACCGAGGACGACGTGCAGCGCTACATCGCCGACAACGGTGTGCTGGTCAACCCGCTGCTCTCCGACGGCTACGGCTCGGTCGGGTGTGCCCCCTGCACACGGCGTCTACTGGAGGGCGAGGATGCCCGCGCGGGACGCTGGGCAGGGTTGACCAAGACCGAGTGCGGCCTGCACACGTAGCCACCGGCCGTCGCCCATCTAGGTGCATGTCAGGCGTCGATCCGCCGGTCGCCGGTCGGGCTGCCGAGGCCGGCGCCCGCCCTGGCCTATTCTGTCGGAATGGCCGAGCCTTCGAGCGCAGCACCGGCTAGTTCGCCGCGCGCCGCCCGAGTCGTTACCTGGACGCCGGAGCAGTTCGCCGGCAATGTCTACGAACTGATGGTGATCTACGCGCGGGCGATGGGGTACCCGCCGTCGGCGGCCGGCTATCGCGCCGACACCGCACGTCGACACATCGCCAACGCCGGATTCGACGTACGGGTCGCCGTCGACCCGAATGGTCGACCACTGGGATTCGGGTACGGCTACACGACGCAACCCGGCCAGTGGTGGCATGACCTGGTGCACCGGGCAGTGCGGGCCGACCTGCGGGCGGAGTGGATGGTGGATGCCTTCGAGCTCTCCGAGATGCACGTGGTTCCGGAGGCCCAGGGGCATGGGATTGGCCGTGAATTGCTGCTCGATCTCTGCCGGACGCTTCCGCAGCGATCGATCCTGCTCTCCACTCCGGATGCCAATACCCGAGCCTTCCGCCTCTACCGGTCGGTCGGCTTCGTCGACCTGGCCCGTAGCTACCTCTTCCCGGGTGACTCCCGGCCGTTCGCGGTGTTGGGGGCTCGGCTCCCACTCGTCGACGACGTCTGAGTAACCACCCGGGCAACCGACCGTCGTCGGCTGGACGGGCGGTGGTTAGCCGGCGGGAACCGACAATCCCAGGTTGCTCCAGACCTCGCGGGTGGCCGTCGAGCGGTTGAAGGTGATGAAGTGAATCCCCGGGACGCCCTCGTCGAGCAGTCGCTGCACCATCAGCGAGGTCTCGGCGATCCCCAATTCGCGAACCGCCTTCTTGTCGTCGGCGACCCGCTGGAACTTCTCGGCCAGGGCCTTCGGGAAGGGAGCGCCGGAGAGCTGCTCGGAACGGGCGATGGTGCCGATCGCGGTCACTGGCATGACCCCGGCGATGATCGGGATGTCGCAGCCGGCGGCCACCACCCGATCCCGCAGGCGCAGGTAGTCGTCGCCATCGAAGAACATCTGGGTGATCGCATAGTCAGCCCCGGCGCGGCACTTCTCGACGAACCGCCGAGTGTCCTCCTCGACCGAAGTCGACCTCGGATGCTTGAACGGGAAGGCGGCGACCCCGACACAGAAATCACCTAGCCCGCGTAGCAGCGTCACCAGCTCGTGGCCGTAGCTGAGACCCTCGGGGTGCGCGATCCAGTCACCCATCGGATCGGCACCGGGCGGGTCGCCGCGCAGCGCCAGCAGGTTCGATATTCCGGCGTCGGCGAAGCGTCCGACGATCTCCCGAAGTTGGGCGACGGAATGGTCAACCGCCGTCAGGTGCGCGACCGGAAGCAGCGTGGTGTCACTGGCGATCCGCTCGGTGATCTCGATCGTGCGGTCCCGGCTGGAGCCACCGGCGCCGTAGGTCACCGAGACGAAAGACGGCTTGAGACTCTCCAGATTGCGAATGGTGTTCCACAGCACGCGTTCATCGTCGGCCGTCTTCGGCGGAAGGAATTCAAAGGAGATCGTCGGCCCGGAAGAACTGAGCGCCTCTCGTACAGTGCGAACCATTGCGCAAGCTTAACTGCGACGGGTGGGAGGCTGGAGCCATGAGCGCCCCCATCGTCATCGTCGGTGCCGGGCTGGGCGGCTTGTCGGCTGCGCTGCATCTAGCCGGCGCCGGTCGCGAAGTCACGGTGCTCGAGCGAGCCGCAACCCCCGGCGGGCGGGCGGGCGTCATCCACGATTCCGGCTACACCTTCGACACCGGCCCCTCTGTGCTCACCATGCCGGAGCTGATCGCGGACGCCTTCGCCGCCGTCGGGGAGGAGCTCGAGGACTGGCTGAAGCTGACCCGCCTGGACCCGGCCTACCGGGCCCGCTTCCACGACGGCTCGACCATCGACGTGCTGAGCGATCCACAGCGCATGGCGGCGCAGATTGGCGAGCTCTGCTCGGCGGCCGACGCGGCCGGGTACCTGCGCTATGTCGATTTCCTGCGCCGTCTCTACCGGGTCGAGATGCCGAACTTCATCGATCGCGACGTCAGCCAGCCACGCTCGCTCATCAATCCCGGGATGATTGAACTCCTCCGGATGGGCGGGATGGGGCGGCTGGCACCAAAGGTGGCGCACTATCTACGCGACGAGCGCCTGCAGCGGCTCTTCACATTCCAGGCGCTCTACGCCGGGGTCGCCCCTACTCGTGCGCTGGCGCTGTACGCGGTCATCGGTTTCATGGACAGCGTCAACGGGGTCTACGCGCCGAGCGGTGGAATGCATGCGCTGCCGAGCGCGATGGCGGCCGCGGCGGCCAAACACGGGGTGACCCTGCGCTACCGCACTGAGGTGGCGCGGGTGGAGGTCCACCAGGGGCGGGCTACGGCGGTGATCACCGCCGCCGGCGAGCGGGTTCGCGCCTCGACCGTGCTGATCAACGCCGATCTCCCCGAGGCGTATCGCCGGCTGATTCCGTCCGGCGCACCGCGCCGGCTGGCCCGGGTCCGGTACTCCCCCTCCTGCGTCGTGCTGCACATCGGCACCCGGACACCCCCGCCGGCGACGACCACGCACCACGTGATCAGCTTCGGCGCCGCCTGGGATCGCACCTTCGACGAGATCATCACCCGCGGGGAGGTGATGAGCGATCCCTCCATCCTCATCAGCACGCCATCGCTGAGCGATCCGTCGCTGGCGCCTGAGGGGCGGCACACCCACTTCGTGCTCTTCCCAGCACCCAATCTCGACCACTCCCGCCCACTGCACTGGGACGAGCTCGCCACCGGCTACCGCGAACACATGATCGAGACCCTGCAGGCCCGCGGATTCACCGGACTCGGCGACGGCATCGAGGTCGCCCATCTGGTGACGCCCGCTGATTGGTTGCGGCAGGGGCTGGGTGCCGGCACGCCGTTCGCGGCGGCGCACACCTTCACCCAGACCGGCCCGTTCCGCTCACAGATGCAGGCTCCCGGCTACGAGAACGTGCTCTTCTGTGGCTCGAATACACAACCGGGCGTGGGGGTACCGATGGTGCTGATCTCCGGCAAGTTGGCGGCCGCGCGAATCATCAACGGCGGTGTTCTGCGACGATAGGTGCATGTTCGGCCGCGACCTAGACGCAGCTGGGGTGAGCGTGCCCATCGAACGGGCCGGTTTCGAGGAGGCGCGGCACCTCAACGCCTCGCACGGACGGACGTTCTACCTGGCCACCCTGCTGCTGCCGGCGGCCAAGCGTCCCTACGTACACGCTCTCTACGGCTTCGCCCGGTACGCCGACGACATCGTCGACGAGCTGCCACCCCAGGTCGCCGCGCCCCGCTTCGCCCGGTGGAGTTCAACCGTGCTTCGGGAGCTGGAGTGGGGCGACTCGAGTGACCCGCTTGTCCGGGCCTTGATAGTGACCATCGCACGCTGGCAGATCCCGCTGAGTTACTTCGCCGACTTCCTCGAGTCAATGCGCAACGATCTCACCGTCACCCGATACGCCGACTACGACGAACTCTCCGACTACATGTGGGGCTCGGCGGCGGTGATCGGTCTGCAGATGCTGCCGATTCTCGGACGAGCCGACTCCGGACAGCGGTGGGATGTCATCGAGCCGTTCGCCATTGACCTGGGCCTCGCCTTCCAGCTCACGAACTTCATCCGCGATGTCGGTGACGATCTCGACCGGGGACGGATCTATCTGCCCCAGGAGAGTCTGCAGCTGTTCGGCGTCGATACCGAGCGATTACGCCGGCGGCAGGTCGACGAGCCGATCCGAAATCTGCTCGCGCACGAGATCGCCCGGGCCCGTGCCCTCTATCTGCGGGCGCAGCCCGGGATCGAGCTGCTGCATCCGAGTTCGCAGGATTGTCTACGCACCGCCTACACGCTGTACTCCGAGATCCTCGATCAGATCGAGCGGGTCGACTACGACGTCTTCAGCTCTCGGGTGGCGGTGGGACTTCCTCGGCGCGCCCGGGTCGCCGTTCCGGCCGCGGCGCACGTGTTGCGCCGAGCCAGACCCAGATGGCAAGAGTTGTGAGAATCATCGAGAACCCGAAGAACAGATCCTCCACCGGCGCATAGGCGATGCGTGGTCCGAGAATCCGGTCGGCGTTGTAGCGCACCACCGGTAGGCCGGTGAGCACCGCGTTGGTCAGCAGCTGAAACAGCAGCACGATGGCGTATGCCGTCCAGAAGGCCCGTCGTCGGATGAGAATCGTCTTCAGAATCAGGCAATCCAACACCACGGCGAGCACCACCATGACGGCCGCGGCCCCGGTGTAGCTCAGGTAGCTCATCCGCCCTCCTGCCCCGGCGCGTGGCCTTCGCCGTCAACCGGCTCGTCACCGATCGGCCACTGCGGGCGGCGGGCTCGCACCGCCTCCAGCGTGAGGATCGCGCAGGTGGGAGTCACCAGGAAGAAGAGCAACTCCTCCAGCGGCAGACCTCCCGGCAGCGTCACCCCGACCAGGAAGTGCCGGTTGTAGCTCCAGTCCCGATGGGCGATGGCGAGCAGGTCCCAACCCCCGAAGATCAGCACCACCGGCAGCAGCGTGGCGAGCAGCCGCTGCCAGCGCCGGTAGACGTGCGTGTGCAGCCAGATCTCCAGCGGGGCGGTCCCGATCAGGCAGACAGCCAGTAGCCCGAGGTAGACCCAATGCGACATCGACGGTGACCGGCTGGCGCTCTGCGGGCGTTCGGGACGCTGCCGCGACTAGTAGCCGGCCGCCTGGGCCCGGCGCTTCACCTCGGTGCCCCGGTTCTCCCGCAGGGCCTGAATCGGTGTCCCGGGCAGCGAATCATCTTCGCGATGCAGCCAATCGACGATCTCGGCGTCGGAGAACTTGGCATCGCGCAGTACGTTGATCACGCCGACGACGCCCTTGACGATGACGCCGTCCTGGATGAAGGACGACGGGATCCGGCGCACGCCGTCCTCGCCCCGGATGGCGACGAGCTCGCCGTCGCGGACCAGCTGGTGAACCTGGGTGACGATGACGCCCAGTTCCTCGGCGACGTCGGGGAACCCACTCATCTCTACTGACTCGGACATGCCCATCAGCCTCCCACGTCGCCGAAAGTCGGACGCTAGTACTCCCCCGCTCGCCAAGTCTCGCCGGGAGGTTCAGCTGAACGCAGTGAATCGGCGTCGGTGAGTGGTTTGGCCTGTCCTACGAAGCGGGTCAGCTCGGTACCGGTCAAGACCTGGACCGGGAACATGGCCGCCGCGGCCGAGCGGCGCACGCTGGGCAGCGGCAGTTCGACGGTCGACGCCGCGAGGACGACGTTGCCGTAGCGCCGCCCCTTCAGCACCGCCGGGTCGCTGACCAGCAGCACATTGGGCAGTCGGGTCGCGATGGTGGCGACCACCCGACGCAGGTACGTCAGCGGCGGTCCGTCAGCCAGGTTCGCGACATAGGTGCCGCCCGGGCGCAGCACCCGAGCCACCTCGTCCACGAACTCGGCGGTGGTGAGTTCGGCCGGCACCCGGGCCCCGAGAAAGGCGTCCAGGACGATGACGTCGGCGCTGGCCGTTTTCAGCGCCGCGACACCCTCCTGGCCACCCTGCGGCCGCACCCGCACCCGGGCGTTGCGGGCGAACGGCAGCCGGGCCCGGATGAACTCGGTGAGACGCTCGTCCGGTTCGAAGACGATCTGAGGGGAGCCGGGACGGGTAGCGGCCAGGTAGCGCGGGAAGCAGAAGGCTCCGCCGCCGATATGGGTGACCGCCAGCTCGCCGGGCGGCAGCGCGTCGACGATGTCGGCCAGGTGCTGGACGTACTCGAGGTCGAGGTAGGTCGGATGGTTGAGGTCGACGTAGGACTGCCGGACCCGATCGACCAGAAGCAGCCAGCCACCAGGGCGATCGGCGTCGGCCAGTAGCTCCGCATGCCCCGATGAGACGTCGATTCCGCCCGTCGAAGAGTCATCGTCACGGGCCACAGGGCCAGCCTAGAGGCAGGCTAGAGGCAGGCTGACCACAGCCGAGCGGTCCGGTCGGAATGTCAGAGAACCTGGGGCGTCGATGAGTGTCTGGAAGTGATCGCGGCCGCTTCGAACTAGAGTGTAGGGGTGCAGAGGGCCGCAGCAGACTCAGCCGCAGCCGATCCGATAGTCGGCCGCGTACTGGAGGGTCGCTACCGAATCTTCGCCCGAATCGCCCGCGGCGGCATGTCTACGGTGTACAGCGCAATCGACGAGCGACTGGACCGACGGGTGGCCGTCAAGGTGATGTCCGGTGCGCTCTCCGCTGATCCGGCCTTCGCCGATCGCTTCGCCCGCGAGGCGCGCGCGGCGGCGAAACTCTCCCACCTCAACGTGGTCGCCGTCTACGACCAGGGCAGCGACGCCGACCACGTCTTCCTGGTGATGGAGCTCGTCCCCGGCCGCACGCTGCGCGACCTCATCACCGAGCGCGGCAAGCTGAGCGAAGCCGAGGCCGTCTCCATCATGGAGCCCGTACTCGGAGCGCTGGCCGCGGCTCACCGGGCGGGGCTGGTGCACCGCGACATCAAACCGGAGAACATCCTGCTCTCCGACGATGGCGTGGTGAAGGTCGCCGATTTCGGGCTGGCCCGAGCCGTCGACACCGATCCGTCGTCTACGCGCACCGGCTTGATGATGGGCACCGTCGCCTACTGCGCGCCGGAGCAGATCTCCCGTGGCGAGGCCGACCAGCGCTCGGACGTCTACGCCGCCGGTGTCGTCCTCTTCGAACTCCTCACCGGCGCGGTGCCCTACGTCGGTGAGAACGCTATGTCGGTGGCCTACCAGCACGTGCACAGCCGGGTGCCGGCTGCCTCATCACGGGTTCGGGGTATCGACGAGTCGCTCGACGATCTCATCATCCGGGCCACCGACAGCGATCCCTCCTTCCGCCCGGCCGACGCCGGCGTGATGCTGGCTGAACTGCACGACATCCGCGACGAGTTGAGACTTCCGGTGACGGCGGTGCCGCCTCGGACGCGACCGGCGCGGCGGGCAGCCGCCTCGTTCGACATGGCCGGCGCGAGCAGTCTCGACTCGGTCGCCACCACCGAGTACATCGCCCTCGGCGGCTCCGGGGCCGCTGGACCGAACGCGACGACCGTCGCCCCCCTCGACCAGTTCCTCGACCCCGCCGACCGCACGCGACGGGCGGCGCTCCCGCCGAACGCCGACGCGGCCGCTCGAGAGGGCAATCGGGACGCCACCGTGAGCAGGCCCTCCCGGGCCAAGGCGCCGCTCAGCCGGGCCGCGCAGGTCAAGCGGCGGCGACGTCGACGCACGTTGATCGCATTTCTGGTGCTAGCGCTACTGGGCGCCGCAGCGGGTTTCGGCGCCTGGTGGATGGTCGCCGGTCGCTACACCGCGATCCCGAACGTCCACGGCGCACCCTTCGACACCGCCAGCGCCGCGCTGCACCAGGCCGGATTCACCAACGTCGTGGAGAAGAAGGCGTTCGACGAGATAGTGCCGAAGAATTCGGTCATCTCCACATCCCCGAGCGCTGGTGATCGCCTGCTCCCGTCGAAGCCGGTCACCGTAGTGGTCTCCTCCGGTCAGGAGCGGTTCACCCTCCCCGACGTGCGCAAGGGCACCGAAGCGGGCGCCCGGGCCGCCCTGGCGAAGGTGGTGACCAGCGATGGTACGGCGGCGCTGCAGGTGGTCGTCACCCAGCAGTCGAACGACAGCGTGGCGAAGGGGCAGGTGATCGGCACCAACCCTCCGGCCGGCACCGCGGTGAAGCGGAATGACGCCGTGACGGTCATCGTCTCCAGCGGGCCACCGATCGTCGCGATCCCGGACGTCTCCGGAAAGTCGCAGGGCGACGCCAGCGCCGCACTGAAGACCGCGGGCTTCAAGGTGGCGACGGTGAGCGCCTACAGTGACACGGTCGCCGGCGGCGTGGTCATCTCACAGAGCCCGGCGGCCGGTCAGCAGGCGGTGAAGTTCAGCTCAGTAACCCTTACCGTCTCCCAGGGACCGGAGTATGTCGACGTCCCGTCGGTGGGCGGACAGCCGGCGGACTCGGCGAACCAGACACTCACCGGCGCGGGATTCAAGGTGGTCATCAACAAGGTCTACGGCGGCCACCTCGGCTTGGTGGTCGGCATGGACATCGACAAGAACGACCAGAATCCGAACGACTCCGGTCAGGCCCGGGTCGGCGCCACCATCACCCTGGACGTCGCTTGAAGGGGTCGCCGACCGAGGTAGGGCAGCGTTGATGGCACGGTCAACTCCGGCGAACCGGAGACGCTCGCTGATCGGCGCCCACGTAAGTGTCGGCAAGGGCCTGGTGAAGGGCGGTCTGGCCCGGGCCGAGGAGCTGGGAGCCGAACTTGTCCAGGTTTTTGTGGGCAATCCCCGCGGCTGGGCCGACCCGAAGGTGGACCCGGTGGCTGACGAGCTCTTCCGCGTCACCGCCGCGGATCGTGGCATTGCCGTCTTCGTGCATGCGCCCTATCTGATCAACTTCGGCTCTCCGTCGCCGCAGACCCTGCACAAGTCCTCGGCAGCGTTGGAGTTCAGCCTGCGCCGGGCGATGGCGATAGGAGCCCGCGGCGTCGTCCTGCACGCCGGTTCGGCGGTACTGGGTAATCGCTGGGAGGACGCAATGGCCCAGGTGCAGGCGGCCGTGCCCCCGCTGGTGGAGCAGACCCTCGGCAGCCAGGGCGGCACCCAGTTGCTCATCGAGCCGACGGCCGGTGGTGGCGGAGCACTGGCCTCAGACCTCCCCTCCCTCGCGGCCTACCTTGACCTGCTGGGACGCGACGAGCGCATCGGGGTCTGCCTCGACACCTGCCACCTACACGCCGCCGGCCACGACCTGTCGTCGGAGAAGCAGATGAGCAGCGTGCTGCGCTCCGCCCACAAAGTGGCCGGGGTCGGCGGTGTCGGGCTGATCCACGTCAATGACAGTCGCGATCCGGTCGGCTCCAAGCGGGATCGGCACGCCGCACTCGGGGCTGGAAGCATCGGCCTCGACGCGTTCAGCGCGCTCTTCAGCACTCCCCCCAATCGGGGCGTTCCGCTGGTCGTCGAGACGGCGGAGTGCGATCACGCCGCCGATATCGCGCTTCTGAAGAAGCTTCGCTCCGCCGCCACCGGCGCCCGCTGAGTCGTTCGTCCGTCGTTCGTCCGCCGATCGGACCGCTGCTCCGGCTACCCCTCAGTCGCAAGCCGGTGTCAGCGGCTTACGAGTGGCTCAGGAGCGGTCGAAGCACTTCGATGGCCCGGTCGACGTCGTCGTCGCCGATATCCAGATGCGTCACCAGGCGTAGAAAGGCCGGACCGAGTGCCGAGACCAGCACTCCCTGAGCCCGAGCCTGAGCGGCGACCTCAGCCGCACCCGGGGCGTGCAACACAACGATATTGGTTGGTGAAACCGCGTTCTCGCCACCGAGGGCGGTAGCCAGCCGCTGGGCCCGGGTGTGGTCCTCGGCCAGCCGTGGGATGTTGTTCGCCACCGCAAAGCGTCCGGCCGCAGCGATCAGGCCGACCTGGCGCATGCCGGCTCCGTAACGCTTTCGCCAGACTCTGGCCTGGGCGATCAGCTCACCGGAGGCCACCAGTACTGACCCGATCGGTGCCCCCAGCCCCTTGGATAGGCAGACGGAGACGGTGTCGAAACCGGCGGTCAGTTCGTGCAGTGGGGTACCGGAGGCGACGTGTGCGTTCCACAGCCGGGCGCCATCCAGGTGCAGCCCGAGCGAATTCGCCTTGGCCAGCTCCACCACGGCTTGCACCTGATCGGCCGGCTGCACTGTTCCGCCACCGAAATTATGCGTATTTTCCAGGGCAATCGCCGCGGTTGAGACGAGGTACGGGCCGGCATCCGGGGTGATCAGGTCGGCCACCGCGTCGGCGTCCAGACGGCCGCCATCGGCCCGCCAGGTCCGGAACGTGATTCCGGAGAAGACAGCGGCGGCGCCGAGTTCGGCCCGGGCCACATGGGCCAGGCTGTCGCAGACCAGTTCCTGCCCGGGTGCCACCAGCAGGCGCATCCCGAGCTGGTTGCCCAGTGATCCGGAGGCTACGAAGAGCCCGGCCTCGAAGCCGAGCAGATCGGCGACCTCGGCCTCAAGCGCGTTCGCCTCCGGATCGTCGCCGTAGACGTCGTCGCCCACCTCGGCGGCGAACATGGCCTCGCGCATCTGCTGCGTCGGACGGGTGACGGTGTCCGAACGGAGGTCAACCGGCCGTGAACCCGACGGCATCAGCCCTCACGACGGCGACGGTCGGCCACCAGCCGCTCGGCGACGCGGAAGGCCAGTTCCAGCGACTGCTCGATATTCAGGCGCGGATCGCAGGCCGTCTCGTAGCGGCGTCCGAGATCGGCGGCCGTGAGTTCGGCGGTGCCACCGATGCACTCGGTCACGTCGTCGCCGGTGAGCTCGACGTGCAGCCCACCCGGATGGGTGCCGAGATCGCTGTGCACGTCGAAGAAGCCGTCGACCTCGTCGATGATGCGGTCGAGGTGGCGCGTCTTGACGCCGTCGGCCGTCTCTTCTGTGTTGCCGTGCATCGGGTCGCACTGCCAGACGACAAGATGCCCGGTGGCCCGAACCTTCTCCACGATCGGCGGAAGCGCATCACGCACCTTGGCGTTGCTCATCCGGCTGATCAGGGTCAGGCGCCCCGGAGTGCCGTCCGGGTCCAGTCGCTCGACCAGTTCGGCGACGAACTCCGGTGTGGTGGTGGGGCCGAGCTTCACGCCGATCGGGTTGGCGATCCGGGAGATGAAGTCGATGTGCGCCCCATCCATCTGACGCGTCCGCTCGCCGACCCAGACGAAGTGACCGGAGAGGTCGTAGGCCTTGCCCTCTTCGACGCGGGTGAGGGCACGTTCGTACTCGAGGATGAGGGCCTCATGCGAGGCGTAGAGCTCGACGCTCTCCAGCGCGGCGTCGTTCACGCCACAGGCGCGCATGAAGCGCACGGCCCGGTCGATCTCACCGGCCAGCTGCTCGTAACGCGAACCGGTGTCGGTGCTGCGGGCGAAGGCGGCGTTCCAGGAGTGCACCCGGTCCAGCGAGGCCAGCCCTCCCCCGGCGTAGGCCCGGAGCAGATTCAGCGTGCTGGCCGCCGTCGAGTAGGCCCGCAGCAGCCGGCGAGCGTCGGGCGTGCGGTCGCCCTCCAGCTCGTTGACCATGTCACCGCGGTAGGAGATCTGGCCGGTGCTGTCGGTGTCCGACGAGCGGGGTTTGGCGTACTGGCCGGCGATGCGCCCGAGCTTCACCACGGGCATCGACGCGCCGTAGGTGAGCACGACGGCCATCTGCAGCAGGATGCGAACCTTGCCGGCGATGTCCGCCTGCGAACTGGTGGCGAAGGTCTCCGCGCAGTCACCGCCCTGCAGCAGGAAGGCCTCTCCCTTGGCCACCGCGGCCAACCGCTCGCGGAGCTGGTCGACCTCGCTGGCCACCACCAGCGGCGGCATTCCGGCCAGCGTGAGTGCGCTCTCACGCAGCACCAGGTCGTCGGCCCACTTCGGTTGCTGGGCCGCCGGCAGGCCGCGCCAGGCATCGATCCCCAACGGATCACCGGGGTGAGTGGGCAGCAGCAATGAGTCGTTCACGTCCCCAAGGGTAGGCGAACCGTCGAATAGTTTCTCCTACCCGCCCGCGAGGGCGGTGCCGGGCGATCGGCCGACCGCAGCGAGACCCAGATCGCACCGGGTGAGCGGCGCGCATGGATTCAGCCGCCCCGACGTGAGCGAAGCATGAGGAAGCCCCAGATGACGCCCAGTTTCGCGCCTTACCAGCCTTGAATCGAAGTCGTCCGGGCGAGCTGCGCCGGGCCGGAGTGAGGGCCTGCGGGCCCCGATCCACCCTTCGAGTAACTGGAGCACCAAAGTGGCTGACATCGTCTTCATCCTCCTGACGCTCGCAACCTTCGGGTTGCTGGGCCTCTGCGCGCGGGGGGCCGAGCGGCTGTGAGCATCGCCAATATCGCCGGCCTGGTCGTCGCGGTAGCGCTGGTCGTCTTCCTCATCGTCGCCCTGCTCTTCCCGGAGCGGTTCTGATGAGCGACACCACGGCCGGACTGATCTTCCTGGGCTCCCTGATCCTGGCCCTGGCGCTGGCGCACCGACCCCTGGGCGACTACATGGCCCGAGTCCTCACCAGCACCCGACACAGCCGCCTCGAGCGGGTGATCTACACCGGAGGCGGGATCGACCCCGAGGCCGATCAGACCTGGAGCCGTTACCTGCGCTCGGTGCTGGCCTTCAGCCTGGTGTCAGTGCTCTTCCTCTATGGCTTCCTCCGCCTGCAACACCACATCTGGCCGCCGTTCGCAGTGCCGCCGATGAGCACCGACCAGGCTTTCAACACTGCGGCCAGCTTCGTCACGAACACCAACTGGCAGAGCTACTCCGGTGAGAGCGCGCTGGGCTACCTCGTGCAGATGGCCGGCCTGGCTGTGCAGAACTTCACCTCGGCGGCGGTCGGGGTCGCCGTCGCGGTGGCCCTCGTCCGAGGATTCGCGCGGAGCAAGACCGACCGCTTGGGGAACTTCTGGGTCGATCTGACCCGGATCAGCCTGCGCATCCTGCTGCCGCTCTCGTTCGTCGCTGCGATCGTCTTCGTCGGCGCCGGGATGATCCAGAACCTGCATCACTACGTGGACGTGAACACCCTCACCGGCTCGACGCAGACGATAACCGGAGGCCCGGTGGCCAGCCAGGAGGCGATCAAGGAGATCGGCACCAACGGCGGCGGCTTCTACAACGCCAACTCAGCCCACCCGTTCGAGAACCCCACCGCCTGGACGAACTGGCTCGAGGTCTTCCTGCTGCTGGTCGTCTCGTTCTCACTGCCCCGGACGTTCGGGCGGATGGTCGGTGACCTGCGGCAGGGGCGGGCGATCGTCACCGTGATGGCGATCCTCGCGATCGGCAGCGCACTGCTCAACGTCGGCTTTCAGGGGGCGCACCACGGCACCGTCCCAACTGCCGTCGCAGCCGCCACCGAGGGAACCGAGACCCGCTTCGGCGTGGCCGACTCAGCCGTCTTCGCCTCGGCCACGACGCTCACCTCGACCGGGGCCGTAGACAGCTTCCACGACAGCTACACCAGTCTCGGTGGCGCGGTGACCCTGGTCGACATGATGCTCGGTGAAGTCGCGCCCGGCGGCACCGGCTCCGGCCTCTACGGGATGCTGATCCTGGCCGTGCTCTCCGTCTTCATCGCCGGCCTCATGGTCGGGCGAACGCCGGAGTATCTCGGCAAACGGCTCGCAGCGAGGGAGATCAAGTTCGCTTCGCTGTACATCCTGACCACCCCGGCCATCGTGCTGGTCGGCACGGCGATCGCGATGGCGATGCCGGCCCAGCGGGCCGCGATGCTCAACTCCGGACCGCACGGACTATCCGAAGTTCTCTACGCATTCACCTCGGCTGCGAACAACAACGGATCGGCCTTCGCCGGCCTCTCGGTGAACACGCATTGGTACAACACCGCGCTCGGACTGGCCATGCTGCTCGGTCGCTTCCTGCCGATGATCTTCGTTCTCGGCCTCGCCGGCTCCCTGGCCCGGCAGCGGCCGGTGCCGGAGTCAGCCGGAACACTGCCCACCCACCGACCGCTCTTCGTCGGCCTCGTCTCTGGCGTCACGATCATCGTGGTCGCCCTCACCTACTTCCCGGCGCTGGCGCTGGGACCGCTCGCAGAAGGACTGCACTGATGGTGCGCACACTCAATCGCTCGGTCAGCCACGTGACCCAGACCCACCCCGACGAACGGCAGGCGGCCAAACCCACGGGCTTCTTCAGCTCCGGTCTGCTCGACCCGGCACTGCTGCTGCGGTCGCTCCCGGACGCCCTGGTCAAGCTCGATCCACGCACGCTCTACAAGAATCCGGTGATGCTGATCGTCGAGATCGGCGCCGTCTTCACCACCGTGCAGGCCGCCGTCCAGCCCTCGGTCTTCGGCTGGCTCGTCGTCGTCTGGCTCTGGCTCACCGTGCTCTTCGCCAACCTCGCCGAGGCGGTGGCCGAGGGACGGGGCAAGGCCCAGGCCGACGCCCTGCGTCGCGCCAAGACCGACGCCGTAGCCCGCCGCCTGATCGATCCCGGCGACTTCACCGGCGCCGAGGAGCGGATCGCCGCTGCTCGGCTGCGGCAGGGCGATCGGGTCGTCTGCGAGGCGGGCGATCTGGTTCCCGGCGACGGAGATGTCATCGACGGGGTGGCCAGCGTCGACGAGAGCGCGATCACCGGCGAGAGCGCGCCCGTGATCCGTGAGAGTGGTGGGGACCGCAGCTCGGTCACCGGCGGGACGACCGTGCTGTCAGATCGGATCATCATCCAGATCACGCAGAAGCCCGGTGAGAGCTTCATCGATCGGATGATCAGCCTGGTCGAAGGCGCCACCCGGCAGAAGACTCCCAACGAGATCGCCCTCAACATCCTGCTCGCCTCGCTGACCGTGATCTTCCTGCTGGCGACGGTGACGCTGCAGCCACTGGCCATCTTCGGCAAGGCAAACGCGCCTGGCATTCCGAGTTCGGCCGCCTTGGACAACAACGGAGTCACCGGCATCGTGCTGGCGTCACTGCTGGTCTGCCTAATCCCGACCACGATCGGCGCGCTTCTCTCAGCGATCGGGATCGCCGGGATGGACCGGCTGGTGCAGCGGAACGTGCTGGCCATGAGCGGGCGGGCGGTCGAGGCGGCCGGCGACGTGAACACCCTGCTGCTCGACAAGACCGGCACGATCACCCTCGGCAACCGACAGGCGGCCCGCTTCGTCCCGCTCGGTTGCGAAGATGCCGAGTTGGCCGATGCCGCGCAACTCTCCTCGCTGGCCGACGAGACACCGGAGGGGCGCTCGGTCGTGGTGCTGGCCAAGGATGAGTACGGCCTGCGCGAACGCCAGCCCGGTGAACTCGCCCACGCCGTCTTCGTACCCTTCACCGCACAGACCCGGATGAGCGGGGTCGACCTCACCGACGCCGCGGGTCGAACGATTCGACGGGTTCGCAAGGGCGCCACCGGCTCGGTGGCTGCCTGGGTCCGCGACAACGGCGGAACGGTGCCCCCGGAGATGACCGCGATCATCGAGCAGATCAGCGCCGACGGCGGCACTCCGCTGGCGGTGGCCGACCAGCAGCAGACGCAGGCGCCGCAGGTCCTCGGCATCATCGACCTCAAGGACGTGGTCAAGCCGGGAATGGCCGAACGCTTCGCCGAACTGCGCCGGATGGGTATTCGCACAATCATGATCACCGGCGACAATCCGCTGACCGCCAAGGCGATCGCGGACGAGGCGGGAGTCGACGACTTCCTGGCCGAGGCGACGCCGGAGGAGAAGATGGCGTTGATCAAACGCGAACAGGCCGGCGGCAAGCTCGTCGCGATGACCGGCGATGGCACCAATGACGCACCCGCCCTGGCTCAGGCCGACGTCGGCGTAGCCATGAACACCGGCACCTCCGCCGCGAAAGAGGCGGGAAACATGGTGGATCTGGACTCGGACCCGACGAAACTCATCGAGATCGTGGAGATCGGCAAGCAGCTGCTGATCACCCGCGGGGCGCTGACCACCTTCTCTATAGCCAACGACGTCGCCAAGTACTTCGCCATCATCCCGGCGATGTTCGCGGCGCTATACCCGGGCCTGGACCGGCTCAACATCATGCGCCTGCATTCGCCGGAGACGGCCATCCTGTCGGCCGTCATCTTCAACGCGTTGATCATCGTGCTGCTCATTCCGTTGGCGCTACGCGGGGTGCGCTACCGCCCGAGCTCGGCCAGCCAGATGCTGCGGCGAAACCTGGCGATCTACGGCGTCGGTGGGGTCATCGCGCCGTTCCTCGGCATCAAGCTCATCGACCTTCTCATTCAGTTCATTCCAGGAATCAGGTAACCAGCCATGTCCTCCGCCTTCCGGTCGGCCTTCGCCGCCCTCCGAATGCTGCTCATCTTCACCGTCATTCTCGGCATCGCCTACCCGCTGGCCGTGACCGCGCTGGCTCAATTGCCGGGGCTCAGGCACCAGGCCGACGGCTCACTCGTCAGTCATGACGGCCGGGTCGTCGGATCCAGCCTGCTGGGGCAGAACTTCCTGGATAAGAAGGGCAATCCGCTGCCGGCCTACCTGCAGCCGCGCCCATCGGCGGCCGGTGACGGCTATGACCCGACGGCTTCCGGGGCCAGCAACCTCGGTCCGGAGTCGATCGTGGACACGCTGCCCAACCCAGCGGTCAAGGATGACTCCGGCACCCAGAGCCTGCTGACCCGGGTCTGTTCCCGCAGCCTGGCCGTCGGGCGGTTCAACGGGGTCAGCGGCGCCCGCCCGTTCTGCACCTCCGACGGCGTCGGCGCGGTGCTCGGTGTCTTCTGGTCCGGACCCGGGTACCAGGGCCACGTGACCCGAGTCGTCAGCCTCAACCAGGTCGCACCGGCAGTGCCGTTCCTTCAGCAGTACCAGGGGGTTCGCATTGAGGACGCGACCTTCGGCGCTGACTACAGCCACGCCCAGGTGATCGCGATCCGGGGTGAGGCCCCAGCCGACCCGGCGGTGCCGGCCGACGCCGTAACCGCCTCGGGCTCGGGGTTGGACCCAGAGATCAGCCCCGCCTTCGCGAAGATCCAGCTGGCCCGCATCGCCGCGACCCGCGGCATCCCCGCCAGCGAGGTCGCCCAGGTGGTACAGGCGCATACGACGGGGCGCGACCTCGGGTTCATCGGGGCGCCCAAGGTGAATGTCCTCGCGGTGAATCTGGACCTCGACCGGCGCTATCCGGTGAAGGACTGAGATGGACGGCGGCGCCGCGGCGACCCCGGTGCGGCAGACTGGGCAGATGCCCACCGAGGTGCAGTCACCGCCGGAGCGTTCACCGCAGACCGCCGGTGACCGACTGCGGGGCACGCTGCGGGTCTATCTCGGCGCCGCGCCCGGCGTGGGCAAGACCTACGCCATGCTCGAGGAGGGGAATCGCCGCCTCGAGCGGGGGGCCGACGTCGTGGTCGGCTACGTCGAGACACACGGACGGGCGCACACCCTCGATGCGATCGCAGCACTGGAGGTAGTCCCCCGCCGTCAGGTGCGCTACCGCGACCGGGTCTTCGAGGAGATGGACGTCCCGGCGATCCTGGCCCGCCATCCGGAGGTAGTACTGGTCGACGAGCTCGCGCACAGCAACGTCCCGGGCTCGGCGAACGCCAAACGCTGGCAGGACATCGAGGCTCTGCTCGCCGCCGGGATCGACGTGCTCTCCACCCTGAACATCCAGCACCTGGACAGCGTCAACGATGTCGTCGAGAAGGTGACCGGCGTACCGCAGCGGGAGACCGTTCCCGACGCCGTGGTGCGCCAGGCCGAACAGATTCAACTCGTCGACCAGACCCCAGAGGCACTGCGGCGACGGATGGCCCACGGCAATATCTACGCCGCCGAGAAGGTCGACGCCGCGCTGTCGAACTACTTCCGCGCCGGAAACCTCACCGCCCTTCGCGAGCTGGCCCTGCTCTGGGTTGCCGACCGGGTCGAGGAGGGGCTGCAGCGCTACCGCACCGAGCATGAGATCGCCGAACGCTGGGAGACCCGCGAACGGGTAGTGGTGGCGCTCTCCGGTCGCGCCGAGGATGCCGTCCTCATCCGCCGGGCGGCCCGGATCGCCGCCCGTACCGGTGGTGCCGCGCTCTCGGTCGTGCACATTGCCGGCTCCGATGGCCTGCTCGGCGCCGACCCGACGGCTCTGACCAGCCAGCGGGCGCTCGCGGAGTCACTCGGCGGCAGTTACCACGTCGTCCGCGGCGATGACCCGGCCACCTCGCTGGTCGAGTTCGCCCGGGCGGTGAACGCCACCCAGCTGGTGCTCGGCGCCTCCCGTCGCCCGCAGTTGCGAGCCCGGCTCATCGGGCCCGGTGTCGGTGCCCGGCTGGTGCAGCTCTCCGGGGACATCGACGTCCACATAGTCCCCCACAACACACCGGACTCACCCGGCGCATCTCCCCGCTTCGCCGCCCCGGGCTGGCTGGTCGCGCTGCGTCCGTCGGGCCGCCGAGCAGTCGCCGGCTCCGCCCTGGCGGCCGTTCTGCTCACCCTCTGCACGCTGCTGCTGTCTGCCGAGCGGACCCGGCTCAATCTCATCTCGGCGGTGCTCATCTTTCTGCTGGTGACGGTGGCCATCTCCACCTACGCCGGGGTGCTGGTCGCCGTGGTCTCGGCCGTGGTCGCCTCGGCACTGCTGAACTACTACTTCACCCCTCCGCTTCATCGCTTCACGATCAGTGAGCGGAACAACGCCCTGGCCCTGGCCGTCTTCGTGATCGTGGCGGTGGTGGTGGCGGTGCTGGTGGACCGGGCCGAGCGGCGCCGGCGCGAGGCGACGCGGGCCGCCGCCGAGGCCAATACGCTGGCCGCCGTCGCCGGGAGTGTCATCCGCGGCGACTCGGCGCTGACGGACCTGCTGGGTCAGTTGCGGGAGATCTTCGGGATGCGGGCGGTGGCGCTGCTGGAGCGCGTCGACGGGCAGTGGCGACCGGCCCGCTCCGTCGGGCCGCAGCCGCCGCAGACGCCCGAGGAGGCTGACGTGCTGGTGACCGCGGATGAGACGACGGCGCTGGCCATGGCCGGACCCGTGCTGCGGGCCGATGACCATCGCGTCCTGCGCGCCTTCGCGATCCAGGCCGCGGCGGCGCTGCACACCGAGCGGCTGGCCAGCGAGGCGGAGCAGACCCAGCCCCTGCGTGACCTGGACCGGACCCGCACGGCCCTGCTGGCCGCTGTCAGCCACGACCTACGCACTCCGCTGGCCGGGGCGAAGGCGGCGGTGAGCAGCCTCCGGGATCCGAGCGTCACGTTCTCCGAAGCCGATCGCCGCGAACTACTGGCCACCGCCGATGAATCGCTGGACCGGCTCAATCGACTGGTCGCCAATCTGCTGGATATGAGCCGGCTGCAGGCCGGTGCGATGGCCGTGCACCGGGTACCGGTGGAGGCCGAGGACGTGATCGCGCTGGCCCTGGACAGCGTCGGCCCCGCCGCCGACCGGGTGCGTGTCGCCGTGCCGCTGACCCTGCCGCCGGTGAGCGCCGACCCCGGCCTACTGGAGCGGGTACTCGGCAATCTGCTCGAGAATGCGCTGCGCATGGCCGGCGGCGCGACGATCGCCGCGAGTACCCGCGCGGACCGGGTCGAGCTGCGCGTCGTCGACCACGGCCCCGGTTTGCCGAAGCGGGCTCGCGAGACGGCCTTCGCCCCGTTCCAGCGCTTCGGCGACACCTCGAACGTCACCGGCGTCGGCCTCGGGCTGGCGCTGGCCCGTGGCTTCGCCGAAGCAATGGACGGGACCCTCGAGCCGGAGGAGACACCGGGGGGTGGCCTGACCATGGTGGTCACACTGCGCGCGGCCACCCGTGATCGGCTGCCGCAGGCCCCGCCCCATCTGGCTGAGGGACTACCCGGCTGATGAGGGTGCTGGTCGTCGATGACGAGCCACAGATGGTCCGTGCGCTGCTGATCAACCTGCGGGCGCGCGGCTACGAGGCCTCCGCCGCCGCCTCCGGGGCAGCGGCCCTGATCGAGGCGGCGAAGCATCCGCCGGACCTGGTGCTGCTTGATCTCGGGCTGCCGGACATGGATGGCAGCGACGTCATCACCGGGCTGCGGGGATGGACCGCGGTCCCGATCATCGTCCTCTCCGGCCGAACCGGCGGGTCGGAGAAGGTGGCGGCGCTGGATGCGGGCGCCGACGACTACGTGACGAAACCCTTCGGCATGGACGAGCTGATGGCCCGGATGCGCGCGGTCACCCGCCGGGGCACCGCCGAGCCCGGTGGCACCGGGGCCAGGGTCCGGATCGGAGACCGCCAGATCGACCTGGCGACGCATCTGGCCCAGGCCGCCGACGGAACCGAGATACGCCTCACCAAGACGGAGTGGGCGCTGTTGGAGCGACTCATCCGCAACCCCGGAAAGCTGATCACGCAGCGCCAGCTCCTCACCGAGGTGTGGGGACCGGCCTACGCCGACGAGTCGGGGTACCTGCGCTTTCACTTCGGTCAGCTGCGCCGCAAGCTCGAGGCCGACCCCGCCCGACCCCGGCACCTGATCACCGAGCCCGGCCTCGGCTATCGCTTCGCCGACTGAACCGACTGAACCGACCCGTCGGGGCTCGCGCGATCAGCCGAAGAAGACCTCAGCCTCGGCATAGAGCTCGGTCGAGACGGTCTTGAGTTCGCGGGTCGCGTCGGCCAGTGGCACCCGCTGGATGTCGGTGCCGCGCAGCGCCACCATCTTGCCCCAGTCGCCGTCCTTCGCCGCGTCGACCGCGTGCAGGCCGAATCGAGTGGCGAGCACCCGGTCGAAGGCGCTTGGGGTGCCGCCGCGCTGGATGTGCCCGAGAACGGTGGTGCGGGCCTCTTTGCCGGTGCGCGACTCGATGGCGCTGGCCAGCCACTCCCCGATTCCGCCGAGGCGAGCATGCCCGAAGGCGTCGACGCCCTTGTCCAGCACGAAGGATTCGCCCGAACTGACGTCCGGCATGGCGCCTTCGGAGACGACGAGGATCGGTGAGTAGTGCGACTGGAACCGGCTCTCCACATAGGCGCAGACCCGGTCGAGCGAGAACGGCACCTCCGGGATGAGGATGACGTTGGCCCCCCCGGCCATTCCGGCGTGCAGCGCGATCCAGCCGGCGTGGCGCCCCATCACCTCGACGATGAGCGCCCGGTGATGGGACTCGGCGGTGGTGTGCAGCCGGTCGATGGCCTCCGTCGCGATGTTGACCGCGGTGTCGAAGCCGAAGGTGTAGTCAGTTGCGTTGAGGTCGTTGTCGATCGTCTTCGGAACCCCGATGACGTTGACGCCGAGTTCGTGCAGCTGGGCCGCCACTCCGAGCGTGTCCTCGCCGCCGATGACGATGAGCGCGTCGACACCGAGGGCGTGCAGGTTCTCCCTGATCCGGTCGACACCGCCGTCGACGGCATACGGGTTGGTCCGCGACGAGCCCAGAATCGTGCCGCCGCGGGGCAGGATGCCGCGCACCTCGGGAACCCCGAGCTGCATGGTGGCATTCTCCAGCGGCCCTCTCCATCCGTCGCGGAATCCGACGAACTCGAAGCCGAAGACCCCAACGCCCTTACGCACCACGGCCCGGATGACCGCGTTCAGTCCTGGGCAGTCGCCGCCACCGGTGAGGACTCCGATTCGCATTGCTTCTCCTGGGTCGGGTTGACGGGTACAAAACGCCCCTGGCTGCGGACGATACCGGTTGGCTAACTCATTTCGGCGTTGCCCGGGCAGTCGTGACGCGAGGTTTCTCGGGAGAGCTCAGGCCCCGCTCGGCACCGGCAACGGTGGGATCGCCCGCCAGCGGGCCAGATTGTGCCGCGCGTCGGCCAGCGCATCGTGCTGATCCTCGGGCTGCTCGGGCTGGGGTGGGCGCCCCGCATCCTCCCAGCGCTGGCGAAGCTCGTGCGTGAAGCGCGGAATCTCGCGCGGCAGGGCGCGCATATCTCCCCAGAGCTGAGCCAACACGACGTGGTCATAGCCGGCGATCCAAGCCCAGAGTTCGATCGGTTCGCCGGGCTCGAGGAAGAAGGCCAGCAGGTCGTCGCGAATCTGAGCCCGGCTTCGCCATGCCTTGTCAGCCGGTGACGGCAACTTGTCCAGTACGTTGCGACGCACCCACGGAATCGCTCGATCGGGGTTGAATTCGCGTGACACGGCGTAGTACTCGCGGCCGTCCTCGGCCGCTACTCCGATGGAGACGAGGTCAATCGTGTTGCCGTCTTCGATGAATTCGCAGTCGTAGAAATAGCGCACGCAATCCCCAGGATCGTTATAGACGGGTGTCAAGAGACGTGTTGGGAATTTAGCTACCCGGCGCGCTCGGTCGGTACACGTTCGCCGACTTCCAGCACCTCAGCCTTTGAGCCTGTAGTACTGGTCGTCGCGGAGCCGGCGCCTCGAGCCGGCACCGAGCCGCTTCGGCTCGACCCGAAGGTGGCCACCGTGCCCTGCGTCTGCTTCACCTTGGCTGCGTAGAGGTCCACGTACTCCTGACCGGAGAGGAGCATCAGCTCATACATGATCTCGTCGGTCATGGACCGCTCGACGAAGCGGTCGCCGGCCATTCCCTCGTAGCGACTGAAGTCCAGCGGCTTTCCGATGCGCACGCCGGGCCTCGGGCGGAGCTTGGGCAGGACGCGACCGGTCGGCTGAATTGTGTCGGTGTCGATCATCGCGACCGGGATCACCTCGACGCCGGCCTCCAGCGCCATCCGCGCCACGCCGGTCTTGCCCCGGTAGAGCCGCCCGTCCGGCGAACGGGTGCCCTCCGGGTAGATGCCGAGGATCTTCCCGGACGCCAGCACGCGTACCCCGGTGTCGAGCGCGTCCTGCGCGGCGTCGGCGCCGGATCGATCGATCGGCACCACTCCGACACCGGCGAAGAACTGCTTGGCGAACCATCCCTTGAGCCCCGGCGTCACGAAGTACTCCGCCTTGCCCAAGAAGATCACCTTGCGGGGAACCAGCAGCGGGAGGAAGAACGAGTCGCAGAAGGAGAGGTGGTTGCTGGCCAGGATGACCGGCCGATCGGTCGGCAGGTTCTCCGCACCTTCGAGATACGGCCGCCAGATAAGCCGCAGCGGCGGCCCGATCAGGAGGTACTTGGCCAACCAGTACAACATCGGCTCTCCTCCCTATCCGCGAGACTCTTCATGGCGATCGTGAAGACCGCCTCGATAGCGACACTGCGCAATGACACGCGACGCTGGGTAATGACATTAGTGCCGTAGCCAGCTGACCTACAAGGTAGCCGCTGTCGGCTAGGCGCCAAAGACGTGCATGATTAAGGTCATTGCAGTCAACGTCACAGACATCAACGTCACGCCGTCACCAGCACAGACGTCCACATCACATCCGCTGCATCTCGAGTGGATCCCCCGGATCGAGGTCTCTCCGAATGTCACTGCTCGCGGGCTCCGAGCCCTTCTCGATCGACGGCGGCCGGATCGGCGTTCTCGTCAGCCACGGCTTCACCGGAATGCCGGCGAGCATGCGACCGTGGGCCGAACACCTGGCCGCGCAGGGTTACACCGTCCGGCTGCCGCTGCTGCCTGGGCACGGCACCAGTTGGCAGGACATGAACACGACGACCTGGCAGGACTGGTACGCGACCATCGAAGCGGCCTACGACGAGCTCGCCGCCCGCTGCGATCAGGTCTTCGTCTGCGGGTTGTCCATGGGCGGGACACTGGTGACGCGGCTGGCCGAAGAGAAGGGTGACGCGGTCGCCGGCGTCGTCCTGGTCAACCCGGCGTACGCCACCGAACGCAAGGACGCCGCGCTCGCCAAGTACATCAGTTGGCTGGTCAAGTCGATGCCGGGCATCGCCAGTGACATCAAGAAGCCCGGCGTCACCGAGCCCGGCTACGACCGGACGCCGGTCAAGGCATTCGTGTCGCTACAGCAGCTCTGGAAGACCGTACTGGCTGATCTGGGAAAGATCACCGCACCGGTGCTGCTGCTGCGAAGCCGGGAGGATCACGTGGTGGAGCCCCTCTCCGGGCGCCTGCTGCAGAGCAACGCGACCAGCACCACGGTCCGCGAGATCGTGCTGGAGAACAGCTACCACGTGGCCACCCTCGACAATGACGCACCGCTGATCTTCGATGAGAGCGTACGTTTCATCAGCGATCTGGTGCGCCCGTCGGCCGACGAACCCGCGTAGCGACACGAATCGGACTCGGGCCAGCGAGACTGTGGCGCGGACGGACGAGGTGCAGCACTATTCAAGTAGAGCGGTGCTGAGCAGAGAGGAGTCGCGAGGTGACTGACGCAGCTGCGCAGCCGGGGCAGTCCCGCGACGCGGAGCTGGCGAACGGTTTCGTGGCGACCACCTACGTTCCCCTCGGTGACGTGATCGCCGAGGATGCCGACCTCGTGTTGTCCGCGTTGACGCGCGCCCGCATCGCCGCGTACCTGCTCTCACCCCACGACGGTGTGATCAGGGTCTTCGTGGATGCCCAGGAACGGGCCGACGCTCGCTCGATCATGCACGCCACCGGTGCTCGCTCGGCTGACCCGCGCGAGGACCTGGATGCGGGCGCACTGGAAGGGGCCGACCCCCAGGCCGGCTCCGACACCGACGCGCTCTTCGCCGAGCTCACGTCCGATTGGCACGTTGACACGGTGGCCGCCATCCGCGCGGCCGAGCGGCAGCTGGCCCAGGACGAGGCCGAGCGGCTGGCCCAGCTTCCCCCGCCGATCGACAGCGAGCCCGACCCGGAAGACATCGAGCACTACGTGGCCCCACCACCGCCGCCACTGCCGCGGATCAGTGGGGCGACGATCCGGGGGCTGCTGGTGATCCTGGTCGGGATCGCGGTGCTCGCCTTCGGCGACCTGCTGCAGTTCGATCCGAACTTCACCCTGCTCCTCGGCGTGGCTGGGATTCTCCTCGGCGCCGGCATGCTGGTCATGCGGCTGCGCCCGCACTCGGACGACGACGATCCGGACGACGGAGCCGTGCTCTAACCACCCCGGGCATCACAGCTAGTCGTTGAGTTCGATCTCCACCAGCACCGGGCGATGGTCACTCGCCGCCTCCACATCGGGCGATCTCAGAACGGCCGCAGACGCCACTCTCAGCGCCGGCGGGACGAAGACCGCGTCGATCCGCCGTCGCGGATGATCCCGGGGGCCTGAGGTCGCGCCCGGCACCTCGTCGATGTCGGCACTCGCCTCCCCGGCATGCGTCAGCCCCCAGGCGTCGACCCGCTGGTCGCTGAGCGCCAGCCAGGCCGGTGAGCCCGGATCGTCGTTGACGTCGCCGGCGATGATCGTCGGGGTCTGGGCGGGCACGGTCGCCGCGATTCGGGCCTTCAGCTCCTCGACATGACGCAAGCGCGGTGCTGCGACCACATCGAGGTGCACTCCGGCGACCGCGAAATCGACGCCGCGCAGTCGGAGCTGGGCCAGGACCATCCCGCGACGATGCAGGCGGGGGTCGCGGCTGAGGGCGAAGTCAGCGGTAGCGACGACGTCCACGGCCAGCGAGGAGAGGATCAGGTTGGCCCCGGCCGACCGTCCCCCGCCGACCACCACCAGCGAGCTGTGCCGAGCCAGTTCGGCGCAGCGGGAACGCCAGCGCAGGAATCTGGGCGCCTCCTGCAGGCAGACCACGTGCGGATCGGCGTCGCGGATGATCCGGGCCACCTTGGACCCATCGTCGCGCAGGGATCTGACGTTGTAGCTGAGCAGGCGCAGGGTGGTCATTCAGGCGCCCGGGTCGGGGCCACCGCGCTGCCCGCTTGATTCCCTGCGCTGCTCGGGTCACTCCCATCGAGCACGTCCAGCCCGTCCAGTGCGCCCAGGACGTCCAGCCGAGCCAGGTCGGCCGCTCCGATCAGGCCCGCCTCCGGTCCGAGCGCCGCGGCGACGATCTGCGCCTGCGGGCGGAAACCGCGTCCGGTGAGCGAGTGGGCGAAGGTTGCCCGGGCCGGCCCGAGGAGAAGATCCCCGGCGTCGCTCACCCCACCGCCGATGATGAAGAGCGAGGGGTCGAGGGCGGCGGCCAGATTGGCCAGCCCGCGTCCTAGCCACTGCCCCATCGCGGTGTAGATCTCCACCGCCGACGGGTCACCCTCGCGGGCGGCCTGGGTAACCAGCGGGCCGGTGATGGCCGCCTGGTCGCCACCGGCCAGATGCAGCAGCCGTTCGGCCCCGATCGGTGAAATCGCAGCCAGCTCACGCGCGTCCCGGGCCAGGGCGTTGCCGGAGGCATACATCTCCCAGCATCCCCGATTGCCGCAGGCGCAGCGGCGCCCCTCGGGCACCACACTCATATGCCCGTACTCGCCACCGACACCGTAGGCACCGCGGAAGAGGCGCCCATCGAGGATCAGCGAGCCGCCGATCCCGGTACCGATCGTGACGCAGACGACCACCGACTGGCCGACCGCCGCACCGAATCGGTACTCCGCCCACGCCGCGGCATTGGCGTCGTTCTCCACGGTGACCGGGACCGTTATCCGTTCCCGCAACGCCTCGCGCAGCGGCTCGTCACGCCAGGCCAGGTGTGGTGAGAAGAGCACGGTGGCCCGGTCACTGGAGATCCAGCCGGCGGCGCCGATCCCGACGGCGACGATGTCGTGGTCTCGGCTGAGCTCCCCGACCACGTCGCAGATGACCTGTTCGGTCTGGATGACGTCATCGCCAGGAGTGGCCCGGCGCACCGAGGCAACAATGCGTCCCCGGTCGTCGACCACTCCGGCCGCCACCTTGGTTCCGCCGATATCGACGCCTATCGCCAGTGCCACGCTTACCTCGTCGCTGTCGGGTGGCGGCGGGCCGCCATCACGGTCTGTAAACACAGAGTCTGACAGGTCGCACCGCTGCCTACTCGACCGGCAACGTCAAGCAAGTTTCGGCTTGCTCACACGAATAGCTTTTCCCTACCCAGGCCGAGCCGGGTGTGGCAACGTCCTCGATCGTGGCTAACTGGGGACGCCGCGGGCACTCGCCACGCGCAAGCATCGGCGGCATGCTGTCGGCATTGCTGCTGCTGATCACCTTCGCGGTGGTGAGCCCCCGGGCCGTGGCCGGGTACACCAGCATGATTCATCAGGCTCGACACACTACGGCCGTCAACGATGTGATGAACGCGGCCACCACGCTGTCACTCTACGAACTCGACACCGAGCAGCCTGAGGATCTCAACCTCCACGTCAGCTCGACCTCGCCGCTGCCGGACGGCGGGACCCTGGTTACCAGCCCCGGCAACAGCCTGGACGTCCTCGCCATCGCCGGCACGTTCTGCGTCGCCGGGGCCGACACCGACGGACGCAAGGTGTTCTTCGATTCCCGCGTCGGACATCTCACCGACGAGCCGCTGGGTCCCACCTGCAGCGCCAGCGGGTTCACGCCGTCACTCGGACGCTGAATCCCCGAACGAGATGTGCTGCACCGGGCGCTGAGTTGTCGGCCGGGTGGTGGCCGCCTCCAGCAATGCGCGAAGCGCCTCAACTGCGGCCGTGGCCGCGGTGGCGATCTTCTCGCTGACCTCCGGACGGTCACCGCGCAGTACCGAGATCACCTGACAGATCGGGCACCAGGTGCACTCCGGGGCGCCGGTCGCGATGTGCGAGGCGTCGCCGAGATTGTGAGCGGCCCAATCCTGCATCGCCGCGAAGAGCTTGCTCGCCTCGTCAGCGACACTCCCCAGCGGCTCCGACCCGTCGGTTGTCTCACTCATCGGCTGTCTCTCCGTCTGCGGGCGCGTCGGCCCCGTTCTCAGTGGCGGTGGCGCGCGACTGCGGCTGCGTGTGCGGCTGCGGCTGCGGCTGCGGCCATGTCGCCGGGTCTGGCTCGAAGTAGACCCTTAGTTCGCCGTCCGCCACCTCGCCGCTGACGACACTGCAGCGGCGCAGCACACTGGGCAGCGTGAGGATCCGCCGATTTCCGGCCACCGTGAGCACAAGCTCATCACCGACGCGGGCCGCATCCACCACCGCTCGGCTCACCAGCGGCAGCCGCAGCCGCAGCAGGAACTGGGCACCGACCGCCTCCACACTCATCAACGGAGCGATGCCGTCGACCGCGGGGTCAGCGACCGACACCGGGTCGAGACTCTCGGCGCCCGCCAGCGAGCCGTACAGCTCGTCGGCGACCTCGCTCAGCGCGGGGACTCCGACGGGTTCCCCGCCCCGGTAGGTGATCTGCTTGATGGGCAGGCCGGCGAAGGACTCCTCGATCAGACCCATCTGCCGACGCTGCGCGACGACCCATCCCTGACGGAACGCATCCTCGCCCTCCGGAAAGAGCTTGTTGGCCACCACCATGTCGACGTTGTAGCCGTAGAGGGCGAGGGCGGTGAAGGTGCGGCGGGTCTCGGCCAGCACGACCGCCTCCGGCGTCAGCACCAGACGGACGCTGGTGACATCGGGGTCAGCCAGCATCCCCCGGACCAGGGCCAGGTCGTCGTTGAGGCGCAGCAGGGCGTCGAAGAGGTCATCCGGCGGCAGCGCATCGCCACGCCCGAGGATCGCGGCCAGCGGGCGGATGCCGCGCGCCAATCGCCGTTGTACCGGGAACACCTTCTGCAGATACCACCCCAGCGCCTCCGGAAGCGCCAGCAGTCGCAGCGTCTCGGCTGTCGGTGCACAGTCGACGATGAGCACGTCCCAGCTGCCGCTACTGGCCAGGTCGTGGACGGCTAGCAGGGCCAGCACCTCGTCGATGCCGGGCAGTACGGTCAGTTCCTGCGCGGTGATCGGATCAACCCCGCCGCGGGACAGGACCTCGAGCAGGTAGCGCTGGACGTCGGCCCAGGCGGCCTCGAAGCGGCGCTGGGTGTCGATCTGCACCGACCAGAGATTCTCGGTGACCTCGACCGGTTCGCCACCGAGTTCGACGTCCAGGGTGTCGGCCAGCGAGTGAGCGGCGTCGGTGGACAGCAGCAGAGTCTTGACCCCGCGCGCAGCGCAGCGCAGCGCGGTCGAGGCCGCCACCGTTGTTTTGCCGACACCGCCCTTTCCGGTGAGCAGAACAATGCGCATCTCAGCCATCGATCGATTCGACGCGCTTCTTCAATCCCTTGAGTGCAGTGTCGACGATGACGCGTTCGGCCTTGCGCTTCAGCATTCCGAGCACCGGAATAGCCGTATCCACGGTCAGGGCGTAGACGACCTCGGTGACCCCGGGCGCATCGGTGGAGCGCAGCACGTAGGAACCGACCTGCGCCTTCTGCATCTGGCCCTTGACCAGATGCCAGCTCACCCCGGCGTCGCCGTGCCAGTCGTACTCCAGCTCGTAGCGATCCTTGACGATGCTGGCGTCGATGGTGAACGCGACCCGGTGGGCGAGACCGTCTTCACCGACCGCCGTGATCTCGACGGACTTGATCTCGTTGACCCACTCCGGGTAGGACTCGAAATCCGAGATCACCGCCATGATCTGGGCCGGTGCCGCGGTTATGGTGATCGACTGGGTGGACTGATCAGGCATGGGGCAACGTTACCGGCCAGCGGCCTCGAGTTGATCCTTCACGGCCCAGAAGTTGCGTTTCGCACGTAACGCGTGGGATCGCTGAGCCCGACGGACCGCCCGCCGACCGAGGCGTCCGCTCGTCGAATCCAGGCGCAGGAAGTAATGCAGCACCACGCCTTCGTAGGCCGGTTCGAGCCAGATCTCCATCGAACCCGACATTCCCTGCCGACTGAAATCGGTACAGGATGTGACGAACCACTGGATACCCAGCGGCCCCCGGTCGCGGTCTATTCTCAGTGTCATTCCTGGCCACCAACGTGACCAGTTCGTCTGGTCGGCGATGACCGGCGCGACCGCCACCGGGGCGGCCGCGATCCACGTCGCGTCGACCAGATCAACCTCAGGCATCGGTACAGGATGACACTCGTCCGAAGGGGGACGTCAGTCGGCCGGCGGTCGACGGTCCCTACTATGGTGTGAAGCATTCCACACCAATGCACTTGGACGGAACAGGGCAGACAACGCTTTAGGAAAGGGCACCAGCCGTGCGCGAGATCGCCGTCCCCAGCACCAATATCGAGGCTCCCTATAGCAGCACGGCGCAGTGCGTCTTCAACAATGCTCGGGACTACCCGACGCGGGTAGCGCTACGCCGGCGCGCCGAGAGCGGCTGGTCCGACGTCACCACCACAGACTTCGCCAACCAGGTGACCGACGTCGCCAAGGGCTTGCTGAACGCCGGGATCGACGCCGGTGACCGGGTAGCGCTGATGAGCAAGACCCGGTACGAGTGGACTGTCGCCGACTTCGCCGTGCTGGCGATCGGCGCCGTCGTGGTACCGATCTACGAGACCTCCAGCGCCGAGCAGATCGAATGGATCCTCGCCGACTCCGGCGCCAAGGCAGTCTTCGTGGAGTCGCAGGTGCACGCCGGGCTGGTCGAATCGGTGCGATCGGCCGCCCCCGATCTCGCCCACGTCTGGCTCTTCGACGAAGACGCCTTCGAGGCGCTGCGGGTGCAGGGCGCCGACGTGGCTACCGAGGAGATCCAGAAGCGTCTGGAGGCGACCTCGCTCGAGGACGCGGCATCGATCATCTACACCTCCGGCACGACCGGTCGCCCGAAGGGTTGCGTGCTCCTGCACCGCAGCTTCATTGCCGAGATCACCGACGTGACGGCCAACCTCGGGGACCTCTTCGAGATCGGCTCATCGACGCTGCTGTTTCTGCCCATCGCCCACGTTTTCGGACGGGTTATCGAGATCGGCGCCATCGCGAACGGCACCGTACTCGGCCACACCGCGGACATCTCCAACCTGCTCCCCGATCTGGCGTCGTTCAAGCCGACCTTCATCCTCAGCGTTCCGCGGGTCTTTGAGAAGGTCTTCAACACCGCCAAGCAGCGCGCCCACGCCGATGGCAAGGGTTCGATCTTCGACAAGGCGACCGACGTTGCGATCAGGCACTCCGAGGCGGTCGAGACCGGCCATGTCGGCCTCCGGCTGAAGTTGACGCACGCTGTCTTCGACAAGCTCGTCTACTCCAAGCTTCGGGCTGCACTCGGTGGCGAGTGCCGCGCCGCCGTCTCCGGCGGCGCCCCGCTCGGCACCCGGCTCGGGCACTTCTTCCGCGGTGTCGGGGTAACGATCTACGAGGGGTACGGCCTCACCGAGACCACCGCCGGAATCGCGGTCAACCGCCCCGGCAACATCCGTATCGGAACCGTCGGCCAGCCGGTTCCCGGCGTATCGGCCCGAGTCGCCGACGACGGCGAACTGCTTATTCACGGCACGCTCGTCTTCGACCGGTACTGGCGCAACGAGGCGGCGACGAGCGAGGCGATCGACGCCGACGGCTGGTTCCACAGCGGCGACATCGGCGAGATCGACTCCGAGGGATACATCAAGATCACCGGTAGAAAGAAAGAGATTCTGGTGACCGCCGGCGGCAAGAACGTCGCCCCGGCGGTACTCGAGGACCGGGTCCGGGCGCACTGGTTGGTGAGTCAGTGCCTCGTCGTCGGAGACGGCCAGCCCTACATCTCCGCACTTGTCACGATCGATCCGGAGGCCTTCCCGACCTGGCTGAAGGACGCCGGTCGCTCGGAGACCACCACCCTGGCCGATGTGGTCGACGACCCGGCGCTGCGCGCGGAGATCCAGGTGGCCGTCGACGACGCCAACAAGGCCGTCAGCAAGGCTGAGGCGATTCGCAAGTTCGTCGTCCTGCCGACTGATTGGACCGAGGCCACCGGCGAGCTCACACCGTCGCTGAAGCTCAAGCGCAACGTGGTTGAGAAGCAGTGTTCGGAATTGATCTCAGGGCTCTACTCGGACGTGCAGAAGGTCTGAGGTGACCCGGCTTCTCGCCCCAGCGCTGGAGGCTCACCGATCGAGCATCTCGCGCAGGGTGGCCGCCGCGCCCTCCCATTCCCACTCCGCGACGACCCACTGACGGCCGGCCTGACCCATCGAATGGGCCAGCGCGCGGTTCTGCAGCAACTGCGCGCAGCGCTGCACGATCGCCACCTGGTCCCGACCGTCGACTAGGTAACCGGTGCTTCCGTCCAGGACCGCGTCCGGGGCACCGCCGGAGTCGCCGGCGATCACCGGCAGGCCCATCGCCGAGGCCTCCAGGTAGACGATGCCCAGGCCCTCGACGTCCAGCCCGTGACGTCGTGTTCGGCACGGCATCGCGAAGACATCCCCGGCGGCGAAGTGGGCGGGCAACTGCTGATGCGGGACGGGGCCGGTGAAGAACACATCGTCGACGACACCTTCGCGTAGAGCCAGTTCGCGGAGTGACTGCTGGTACCGCCCGTCACCGACGATGAGGAGTGCCGCATCTGGGACGAGCTCTCGCACACCGGCCAGCGCGCTGATCAACGCATCCTGACCCTTGCGCGGAACGAGCCGTGAAACGCAGACGATTGTCGGTCTGGATCCGAGTCCGAGACCGGCTCTGACCTCGCGGCCGGCCTGCGGATCGGGGGTGAAGACGGCGGTGTTGACCCCGGGAGCCAGCCGTTCAAGCCGGGCCTCGGCGCCCATCGCCGCCGCGAGGCGGATCCGGGTGTACTCCCCCAGGTACGTCACGATGTCGCACTCCCGTCCGATGCGACGCAGCATCTGGCGAGCACCCGGAAGCTTCGCCCAACCGACCTCATGTCCGTGGGTGGTCGCGACGAGTTGCTCCACGCCGGCCCGTCGTAACGCCGGTGCGAGCAGTCCGAGCGGCGCCGCGGCCCCGAACCAGACAGCCGTCGCCCTGAAGTCGCGCGCGGCGGCGGTGATGGCCCGACTGGCGGCCGGTGTTGGCAGGAGCATGCCGGTGCCGTGCCGGATGACCCGGAACGGCTGCGCCGCGTCGAATTCCGGCGCGCCCGGAAAGTTCGACGCGTAGACCAGGAGTTCGTCGGCCGGCTGCCGGGATGCCATGGCGTGCACAAATGACTGAATACCACCCTGCCGAGGTGGGAAGTCGTTGGTGACGATCAGCGTGCGCCGGGTGCGCTGCGCCACGGGGCGACTCCGTTCCTACGACTGAAGCTGGTCCGGCTAGGACGTCAGCTGAGCTGGGCCCGCAGATAGCTCGACCATTGGGTGACGAACTGCGCGGTCGATAGACCGAGGAGAGACTTTAGCGCGCCCGTGACGGCCTGGTCGGGGGTTGCCGCCGGAACGGCCTGAATGGCCGCTGCGACCGCCCGGTAGAACTTGAGCAGGCCCGCCTCGCCGGCCCGCTCGGCAATGTAGCGGCAGGCCAACCAGGACTCTTCGTAGACCGGCGCGATTCGGCTGTTCTCGCTATTGAAGTCACCGCTGGTCGGCAGTGCCTTCGGCAGCCTTGCGGCCCGGATCTCGCGGCGCAGCTCGGCGGCGGCGAAGGTAGTGGTCTGGCCGCTGCCGAGATTGGCGACGTACTCGGCGAACCCCTCGATCAGCCAGGTCGGCATCTGACTGCCGACCGTGGGACGGGTGGCGATGAGCGTGACCTCATGACGCACGACGATCTGTTCCCCGATGTCGCTGAGTTTCTCGAGATTGGCCGGATTCAGCACCACCCGTTGGCCCAGCAGCTGTCCGACTTCGGGGTTGTCCACATCGGCGACGGAGACCGCGTCGATCTGATCGAGGACCAGGTCATTTCCGATGACGGCCGACATCTCAGCCTGGGTGTCGGGAATGACGACGGCGACCTCCTGGGTCCAACCCGATCCCCAGACCGCCGTCACGGCCTTCACGGCTCGATCTACGACCCCTGCATAGGTGGTGAGGAGCCCGGCGAACTTCGGGTGCGCCAGCACGAGGCTCGACGCACCCCGGTAGGCGTCGACCTTGCCGAAGTCCCAGAGCCCATGCCAGCTCGCTCCGGCCGCGTCGGCGAGATCGGAGTCGCTGGAGATCACGGTGCGGCCGTCCCGATGGACGAAGGTGAGCCAGAGCGAGTGGAGGGTGGGGGCTGCATCGACGTCACGCAGCGCATAGGCCAGCTGCACCTTCACGATCGTTGCGTCGGCGTCAAGCCGCGCAGTCGCCGCGTCGGCCGCCTCAGTTGCGGTAACCGGTGAGTCGATGGTCTCGGCCCAGGACGCCAGCGGCACGTCCGCGATGTTGTCGAAGGCGGCCAGTTGCTCATCGCGGAAGCCGGCCGCCGCCGCCGATGAGTCGAGACCCGCCGCGAAGCGCGACCGGTCTCGAGAGATCATGGCACCGCTCTGCCGGGCCAGCAGCGCGGCGATCTCCGCCTGCGTCGGCGTGGTCTGCGGCCCGGCGGCAGGAACGTTGCCAGTGCTTGGCGAGGCCCACGCGACAACGGCGACCAAACCGAGCAGGGCGACGAGAATCTGTGTCGCGCAGGCAAGCAGTACGGTGCGTCGACGTCGGTGTTTCAGCACGCCAATCAGGTTAGCCGGGTTGCTCCGGTGTAGCCGTCTCCAGCCGAAACCGTGATCACCTTGACGTTCTCACCGCTGGTGGGCGCCGAGACGGCCAGGCCACCGCCGATGTAGATCTCCACGTGTCCGATCGGGTGGTACAGGAAGATCAGATCGCCGGGCTCGAGCTGGCCGAAGCTCACATGCGTGCCGTAGCTGTACTGCCCCTCCGCGCTGTGCGGCAGAGAGATGCCAGCTGAGGCATATGCCGCCGAAGTCAGACCGGAGCAGTCGTAGGCCCCTGGCCCACCGGCACCGAAGACGTACGGCTTGCCGACCTGGGCGAGAGCAAAGGCGACCGCCTTGCCGGCCGCGGCCGTCGGCGCGGGTGCCGTGACCGGCACTGCGGCCTTCACTGCCACAGCTGTATCGGCCACCGTGTTCGTGTTTCGGTAGGCCGTCTGCTGAACGGCGGTCAGGGTGGCGAGCAGCCCCTGGTACTTGGCGATGGACTGGGCCAGTGTGGTGCGCTGCGCGTTCAGCGAGTCACGGGTCTTCGTCGCGACGGCCAGTGCCGCGGCCGCGCTCTTCTTGGCCACGGCGGATGCCTTCGCCGCGGCGTCGAACTGGACGACGACGTCACCGCGATTGGTGGAGATGAGGTTCAGGTTGCTCACCGTGTCGAGGTACTGCTGGCCGCTGTCGCTGGTGAGCAGCGCGCCAGTCGAGCTGAAGGCCGGAGATTCGTACTGCGCGACGACAACTTCGCTGAGGCGGGCGCGGGCGGCCTTGAATGCCGCCGCCGCCTGTACGGCCTGCCGCTGGGCGAGATTCGCTGCGGACTGCTTGGCCGACACGTCAGTCTGGGCGCGGTCGTATTTTTCGGTGAGCTGGCTGCTCTGAACAGCCAAGACGTCGAGTTTCTGCTTCGTGGCAGCGACCGAAGTCGGATCGGCGCCAGCCACGACCGGCAACGCGAAACCAACACCAGCTACGAGGGAACCCGCAAGCAAAAGTCGAATGCCATTACTAAGGTTCTTCAACGCCACAGTTGGCGCAACTCCTTCTTCCCTTGACCGCCTACCGAGTTAGCTGACGGGTTCGGGCCGGAAGAAGCCCTACGGCGCTCAGTACTACCCAGTAGCGATACTCGGCAGTAGAGAGACACTGATTCACCCCAGGAACGGTTGGGTCCCCGGTTCACAGGCAAGCAGCAGAGATGGCAGCCATAAAAGCTGCACCCCCGTGCGAAGCCGTCGTCGTGATTCGGCGGTGACCAAACGGTGAATCCCGGACGGGAATCGGCTAGACGTAAGGTCTCGGAAAGATTACGGGATGATCGCGTTCCTGAGCAACGGTGACACGACCCAGTATGAGAGTCACCTTTGCACCCGGGCGCCGACTCCAGGGTTTACCTACCCCCAGGCCTGAGATTTCGCACAATTCGTGACCCACGACACAGCTGGTCTGTGACGTCGCTCATCCGGCTCGGCTACGGCGTGAAGCTTTCGCGTTAAGACCCTGTCGGGTTTCATTGGAGATCGGTGCGGCCGCCGCCGAACCACTCCCCACTGACGGACTTAGTCGCAACGGAGGAACCAGTCCACCGTCGGCCAGCGCGGCGAGGGCCGATCGTTCCTGCAGGTCGAGTTCGACCACCGCGACCTGATCGCCGCTGTCCAGCGGAGAAGTGTCGAGTTCGGACCTGGCGAGCGGCGGACTGGCCAGTAAGACGGTGATGACACAGTCGGCACAGCCGGTGTCGCGGATGGAACAGGTTCGGCAGTCGATCAACATGGTTACCTCCAGGACGTGAACCGGTCGGCGTCGGCGACGCCATAACCCATCGCCAAGGTATGGAGGGGGTCTGACAAATTCGGTTCTGACCGCTGCGCGGCGGGTCGAGAGAAATTGTCGGACCCTGTGATTAGCGTCCGATTCGTGAGTTCGACAACAGCCCCCGCGTTCATCCAGACCAGCCTCGACGATCTTGACGAGACGCTTCAGCAGACCACCTTCACCGTCGTCGATCTGGAGACCACCGGCGGCCGGGCCGGCACCGATGCCATCACCGAGTTCGGTGCCGTGCGCGTACGGGGTGGCGTCGTGCTCGGGGAGTTTCAGTCGCTGGTCGACCCCGGCATCGGTATCAGTCCGTTTGTCAGTGTGCTCACCGGCATCACCGACTCAATGGTGATCGGGGCGCCTCCGGCCGGCGAGGTACTGCTCTCCTTCCTCGAGTTCGCCCGCGGAAGCACACTGGTCGCCCACAACGCGCCGTTCGACGTCGGCTTTCTGCGCGCGGCCGCCGACGCCGGACAGATCCCCTGGCCAGCCTTTCCAGTACTCGACACAGCCGTACTGGCTCGTCGAGTGCTGACTCGGGATGAGGTACCCAACTGCAAGCTCTCCACACTGGCGGCCTACTTCCACGCAACCACGACGCCGGTTCACCGCGCGCTGGCCGACGCTCGCGCCACCGTCGACGTCCTCCACGGGCTGATCGCTCGGCTCGGGAACATCGGCGTCCAGACGCTGCCTGACCTCAAGGCCTTCACTAGCAAGGTCTCCGACGCGCAGCGCCGGAAGCGGCACCTGGCCGACGGCCTTCCTACCTCGCCTGGCGTTTACATCTTCCGCGACGAGCGCGGCGAGCCGCTCTACGTCGGGACCAGTCGAAACATTCGCTCGCGGGTGCGGCAGTACTTCCTGGCCAGCGAGACGCGAAGCCGGATGGGCGAGATGGTCGGCTTAGCGGCCCGCGTCGATCCGGTGGAGTGCAGCCATCCGCTCGAAGCCCAGGTGCGGGAACTGAGGCTGATCGCTGCCCACAAGCCGCGCTACAACCGCCGATCGAAGTTCCCGGAACGTCAGGTCTGGTTGAAGTTGACCGAGGAGGCCTACCCCCGTCTGTCCATAGTCCGCGAGGTAAGCGACGACAATGCCCGCTACCTCGGACCGCTGCGTACCCAGCGGCAGGCCGAAGCGATCCGAGACGCAATCCACGACGCGGTTCCGTTACGACAATGCAGCGACCGCCTCTCGCTGCGCCGTCGGGTGCGGGCCGCGTGCACACTGGCCGGGATAGGTCGCTGCTGCGCCCCCTGTGAAGGTGAGGTCAGCCCGGCCGGCTACGCCGAGTTGGCCGATCTGGTCGCGCTCGCCTGGTCCGGTGACGCCCGCCCGCTAATCGAGCCGCTCCAGCTGAAGGTGGAGCAACTGTCGACGGCCCAGCGTTACGAACATGCCGGTGTTGTCCGTGATCGGATGGCGATCGTGGTCCGCGCCTGTGCTCGCATGCAGCGAATCGGTTCGCTCACCCGCATAGAGCAATTAGTGGCGGCCGCCCCCGACGGCTCGGGAGGTTGGGAGCTCTGCGTCGTCAGCCACGGTCGTCTCACCGCTGCGGGGGTAGCGGTGCGGGGCAGATCACCATGGGAGGTGATCGAAGCCCTGCTAACCAACGCCGAGGCGGTACGTCCCGGGCCCGGCCCACTGCCGGCCGCCTTGGCCGAGGAGACCGAATGTGTCCTGCGCTGGCTAGAACAGCCGCTTACCCGGCTCGTGCAGACGTCGCAGGCCTGGTCTCACCCCGCGTTCGGGGCCGGATCGCTCACGCTGGCCGGCTACGCCAATGAGGGCCAGGCCAATGACCGCCGCCGACGCGAAATGGACCCCTTCGCTGACCGCCGGCGGCTTCCGTTGCTGAGCCGACCGGCGCGGTGACCCGCCCGCGCTGCCGGGATTGTCGATAGGATCGCGACCATGATCACTGCGATCGTCCTGGTCTCCGTTGAGTCCGACAGCATCCCTGAGGTTGCCCAGCAACTGGCTGACCTAGATGGCGTCAGCGAGGTCTACTCCGTCTCCGGCGACGTCGACCTGATCGTCATCGTGCGGGTGCGTGAGTTCGACGACATTGCCGCCGTGATCGCCGGCCGAATCAGCAAGGTCTCCGGTGTGCTGCACACCGATACCCACATCGCGTTTCGGGCCTATTCACAGCACGATCTCGACGCCGCCTTCTCGATCGGCTACTCCGAGTCGTGACGGCGAGATCGCCGTCGCGTCGCCGGTGGCCAAGGCAGGGTGGCGCCGTCATTCCCCGGCCGGTCGTCGGCCGCGTCAGCTAACAGCGTTAGCGGTCGCCGCTATCGCGGGCTGACGCACTGACCCGCACCCACTCCGCCAGCCGCGTTGCCGCGCAGCCGCTGTCGATCGAAGTACGGGCGACCTCGAGGCCCTGGGCCAATGCGTCTAGCAACGGCGCGCCGCCGAGCCCGTCGAATGCGGCGATCCCAGCGGCAGCATTGAGCAGGACGGCATCGCGAACCGGCCCCGGAGCACCGCCCAGCACCTCACGTACGACGGAGGCGTTGAAGATCCGGTCACCTCCGCGCAGGTCGTCCGGAGCGACGGTGGCCAGACCGAGAAGCTTTGGGTCGAGGACGCTGTGGCGCACCTCTCCGGCCTCAGCCGTCCACACCTGCGAGGTCGTGGTCGTGGTGAGCTCATCCAGCCCGTCATCACCCCGGAACACCATCGCGGTGTCGCCGCGATCGGCCAGTACCTGCGCCACCACCGGGGCCATCCGCAGATCGGCGCAGCCGATCGCCGCGGCCTCCGGGCGAGCCGGATTCGTCAACGGACCGAGCAGGTTGAAGGCTGTAGGGACGCCCATCTCCCGTCTCGGGGCACCGGCGAACCTCATTCCCGCGTGGTAAACCGGCGCAAAGCAGAATCCGATCCCCGCCTCGGCGACGGTTCGGGCCACCCCGGCCGCCGGCAGATCAATCACCACGCCAAGCTCCTCCAGCACATCCGCGGTTCCGCAGGCCGAGGAGGCCGATCGGTTCCCGTGTTTGGTGACCTGCCGCCCGGAGCCCGCGACGACCAACGCCGCCATTGTGGTTATATTCACCGTCTGCGCGAGGTCTCCCCCGGTACCGACGAGATCCACCGAACGTCCGGAAACGGTCACCGGGACGGCCCGGTCGCGCATCGTCGAGGCCAGGGCCCCCAGTTCGGCGGCGGTCTCCCCCTTAGCCCGCAGCAGCACCGCGAAGGAGGCGATCTGGACTGGCGTCGCATCACCGCCCATGATCTCGTTCATGGCCCACGAGGCGTTGGCCCCGCTCAGCTCCTCACGACGCAGCAGCGTGGCGAGGGTATTCGGCCAACTAAAGGCCGCAAAGGCCGTAGGCACATTAGTCATAGCCTCTGCGCGCCCGATCGTCGCCCGTTCACGATGTACTCAGCGAACTACGACGTCAACGAACCACGGGGATGCCGGCCAGCCGCGCGCGAAGCTGATCAGCCACCACCGTGGCCGCGGTAACCGGATCAAGTGGCGCGCTGATGACAGCGTCGGCCAGTGACCAGCTGGCCAACCAACCATCCTGAGGCCGCGCCACCAGAACGATGATCGGTGGGCAGTTGTCGATCTCATACTTGAACTGCCGGGCCAGGCCCATACCACCGGTCGGCTGCGCCTCGCCGTCCAGAATGACCAGGTCCAACTCGCCGGAATCGATCTGCGCGATCACCTGAGCGCTGGTCGAGCATTCGATCCAGTCGATCCGGGCCGAATCGGGCGATGGGCGACGCCCGATGGCCGTCCGCACCTGATCGCGCACCTCCGGTCGGTTGCTGTAGACCACAACATTGACCCGTTCGTTCTGCAGCGATGGCGACGTCATGGGAGGAGTCATGGAAGGAATCGTATCCAGACGGGCCAGCCACGATATTGACGGCTCCGCAGTCTGGCCGCAGTCGGGCCGCAGTCCGGCCGCAGTTTGGCCGCAGTTTGGCCTGAGCTCGAGCTTGTTCTGTGCCCCGATAGGCGGTGCACGGCCCCCGCTGAGGTGCTCGGATGGCCCTGGGAGACCAACTCGTCGCAGGGCTCAGGCTCAGGCCGGATATGCGGCTTATCGAACTCCAGAGCAGCCACAGACAAATCCCGGGCTATACCTCGATCCCTCCAAGCTGAGTGCCGAAAACTCAAGGTGATTGCCCAACCAGACGCGACACGCACCGTTCGGGTGACCCCAGCGTCAGCGGTGCTGGTGCGCAGGCAATAATGCGTACGTGACTTCAACCGCCACAGCGCCCGCCTTCGAATCCAGCAAGGTGCACTCCCTGACGCGGCCGAACCTCGTAAGTGTCGGCACCATCGTCTGGTTGTCCAGTGAGCTGATGTTCTTCGCCGGCCTCTTCGCCATGTATTTCACGGTGCGTGCCGCTAACGCCGGTAACTGGCCGATGAAGCTTCCGAACGGCGAATACCCCGACCTGGTGCTGTGGCACGGCATCCCGATGTACGCGCTGCCTTTCACGATCATCCTGGTGCTCTCCAGCGTCACCTGCCAGTACGGCGTCTTCGCCGCCGAGCGGGGTGACGTCTTCCTGCTGCGCCGCTGGTTCTTCCTCACCTTCCTGATGGGCTTCATCTTCGTACTCGGGCAGGCGAACGAGTACCGCCTGCAGGTCGGCGACGGCAACACGATCTCGGCCACCGGTTACGGCTCGGTCTTCTTCCTCACTACCGGCTTCCACGGGCTGCACGTCATCGGTGGCCTCATCGCCTTCATCCTCTTTCTCGCCCGAACCACTCTGGGTCGATTCACTCCGGCGCAGGCCACGGCCGCGATCGTCGTGTCCTACTACTGGCACTTCGTCGACGTGGTGTGGATCGGCCTCTTCTTCGTCATCTACCTGCTGCGCTGATGCGGACGAGCTGCCCGATAGCCGAGCAACCGACCGTATCGATATCTGAGAAGGGACGTCCGTGACCGAAGAGTTCGACGTCGACGACCTGGGGTTCACCCCCGCGGTCTCGGCCACCGGCGCGACCGAAACCGTCGCCTCGGCGACGAGCAAAAAATCACGTCAAGGTCGCAAGACCTGGCGTAAGCGGATCACCTCCGTCCTGGTGTTGGGTGCAGCGCTGGGCGCAATGGGCGGTGCGTACGCCATGTTCGCCACCTCCTCCGGCGCCGACGGCACCTCCTCCAGCCAGGCCGACATCGACGCGGGCCAGCAGCTCTTTGAATCGAGCTGCATCACCTGTCACGGCGCCAACCTGCAGGGCATCAAGGACCGCGGTCCCTCGCTCGCGGGTGTCGGCGGTGCCGCTGTCTACTTCCAGGTCAGCACCGGCCGCATGCCGGCCAGCGGCCAGGGAGCGGAGAACCTCCGCAAGACGGCCAAGTTCGATGAGCAGCAGACCGAGCAGCTCGCCGCCTTCGTGCAGTCGATCGCGGGCGGCCCCGAGGTGCCACAGGGCAACCTGCTCCTCGGTGACGACAAGCTCGCTGAGGGTGGCGAACTGTTCCGGCTCAACTGTGCTTCCTGCCACGGATCGACCGGCAAGGGCGCTCCGCTGTCGGCCGGCGCGGTCGCACCAGGGTTGAACGAGGCCACCGACCGCCAGATCTACACGGCCATGCTCACCGGACCGGAGAACATGCCGGTCTTCGGTGACAACCAGCTCACGCCGGATCAGAAGAAGGCAATCGTCACCTACGTCCGGTCGCTGCAGACGGCGAAGGATCCGGGCGGCAGCGGAATCGACCGGATCGGGCCAGTGTCTGAGGGCCTCGTTCTCTGGGTCGCAGGGGTCGGCGCTCTCGTGATCGCCGTGTTGTGGATTGGCGCGAAGTCATGAGTGACGCAGAAGTTCCCACCATCGAAGAGATCCAGACGATGACGGCCGACGAGGCGATGATCGCCGGAGCGGCCGTCGACGGTGTGACGATCGTCCATCGCCGGGACCGTTTTCCGGTGCGCGGCACGAAGGCCGAGAAGCGCCAGGAGCGACTCGTCTCCTCACTGTTTCTGCTCTCCGGGCTGGCCGGCGTTGCGTTCGTAGTCGTCTTCGTCGCCGTTCCGTTCCACTACGAGGGTCCCTTCACCGCGCAGAACTACCGGTTCTACACGCCGCTGCTCGGCAGCCTGCTGGCCGTCATGCTGGTCCTGATGGGCATCGGCTCGGTCCTCTGGGCCAAGTGGCTCATGCCCGAAGAGGAGGCCGTTCAGGATCGCCACCAGGAGCCTTCGACCGAGCAGGACAAGTTGCTCACCGCGGCCACCCTGAGCTCTGGTCTCAACGACACCGGCCTGCCCCGCCGTTCGATGCTGCTGCGCTCCTTGGTGGTCGCCGGTGGCGCCGTGGCAACCGTGCCACTGGTCGCGCTCGTCGGCGCCATGATCAAGAAGCCGGGCGACCAGCTGCACTACACGGCGTACCGGCAGGATCCGGCTGAATTCCCCAACGGCGTCCCGATCGTCTACTCCGATGGTCGCCGGGTCAGCCCGAACGACCTCGACCCCGGCGGCATCGCCACGGTCTTCCCGGGCGTTCCCGGGGCGATCAAGCTGGCCTCCTCGCCGACGCTCATCATTCGGCTTCGCCCGGGGCAGCGAGTGCACGCCCGTACGGGTCAGGAGTCAGACAACTTCGGTGACTACGTCGCCTTCTCCAAGATCTGCACCCACGCCGGATGTCCGGCCTCGCTCTACGAGCAGCAGACGACCCGCCTACTCTGCCCGTGCCACCAGTCGCAGTTCGAGGTTCTGCAGGACGCGAAGCCCGTTTTCGGGCCGGCCACCCGTCCGCTGCCGCGGCTACCGCTGGGTGTCGAAATTATCGATGGGCGGCAGTACTTTGTAGCTAAGAGCGACTTTCGGGAACCGATCGGCCCCGGCTATTGGGAGCGCAAAGCATGACGACGACAGCACCGACCAAGAGCTCCAAGAAGCCTTCCGGCACGCCCCGCACTCCGCAGGGTAAGGCCGGAGAATTTCTGGACTCCCGTCTGGTCATCGCCGGTCCGATCCGCAAGCAGCTGAACAAGGTCTTCCCTGATCACTGGTCGTTCATGCTTGGCGAGATCGCGCTCTATTCGTTCATCGTCCTGCTGCTCACGGGCACCTACCTCACCTTCTTCTTCGACGCCTCAATGGCGGACGTCGTCTACAACGGCTCTTACATCCCGCTCCGGGGTGTGACCATGTCGAAGGCCTACGAGTCGACGCTGCACATCTCCTTCGATGTGCGCGGTGGTCTGGTCGTTCGTCAGATCCACCACTGGGCCGCCTTGATGTTCGTGGCCGCGATGCTCATCCACATGCTGCGCGTCTTCTTCACCGGAGCGTTCCGCAAGCCACGTGAGTTCAACTGGATCATCGGTGTGCTGCTGCTGGTTCTCGGTGTCGTCGAAGGCTTCGCCGGTTACTCACTCCCCGACGACCTGCTCTCGGGTACCGGACTCCGCATCGCCGACGCGATCATGCTTTCGACGCCGGTGATCGGTACTTGGCTGTCGTTCCTCGTCTTCGGTGGCCCGTTCCCCGGCGACGCGATCATCGGCCGGTTCTACATCGCCCACGTATTGCTTATCCCGGCGATCCTGGCCGCACTCATCGGCGCTCATATGGCACTACTGATCCGCCAGAAACACACCGAGTTCCCCGGCCCCGGCAAGACCGAGGCAACGGTGAGCGGCGAGCGAGTCTACCCGGTTTACGCGGCGAAGGCCGGTGGCTTCTTCTTCATCGTGGCCGGCGCCATCTCCGCTCTCGGTGGCCTGGTGCAGATCAACCCGATCTGGCTCTTCGGCCCCTACAACCCGGCCCAGGTCTCGGCCGGCTCGCAGCCGGACTGGTACATGGCCATGCTGGACGGTTCGACCCGTCTCTTCCCGTCGTGGGACATCAGGCTCTTCGGCTACACCATCCCGGCCATCTTCTGGCCGACCGCTGTGCTGCCGATGATCCTGATCGGTATGGCCATCTCCTACCCGTTCCTCGAAGCGAAGATGACCAAGGACCGGGCGCATCACAACCTCCTGCAACGGCCGCGCGACGTGCCGGTCCGCACCAGCCTGGGCGCGATGGCGCTGACGTTCTGCTTCGTGCTCTTCGTATCCGGTGGAAACGACCTCATCGCCAAGGCCTTCGGCATCTCCTTGAACGCCATGACCTGGGGCGGTCGAATCGCGCTGATTGTGCTGCCGCCACTCGCCTACACCGTGTCGTACGTGCTCTGCCTGGGATTGCAGCGGCATGACCGCGAGGTGCTCGAGCACGGCATCGAGACCGGCATCATCATGCGCCTGCCCACCGGGGAGTTCATCGAAGTTCACCAGCCGCTCGGCCCGGTGGACGACCACGGTCATGGTCAGCTCAGCTACGCCGGCACGCCGGTACCGAAGCGGATGAACCGCATCGGCGCTGGATCGGCTCGCCACATCCGTGGTTTCTTCTTCCCGGTGAAGGAGAAGCCAGAGATTCAGGCGGCCCTGGACGAGGCGATCGCCGCGGAGAGTGCTCACGCTTCGGTCGGTGCCGGTGAGTCTGAGGAGCTGGTGGCTCACGTTCCCGCCGAGATCGAGGACTAGCCACTCCCCCACCCGTTGATCGCTGTCCGCAGCAGTCAAGGTTCCGGGCGCAAGCACGACTACGAAAAGCACGACTACGAAAGGGCCCGGGTCACCACGACGAACGTGGTGACCCGGGCCCTTTCACCTGTGTCCGCGGGCCGCCGCTGCCCTCGCAGACACCCAGGACCACGTCCGGGCGCACGTCCAGACGTCAGCCTGCGAGAATCCAGCAATGCCACAAGTCGACGAACCGCCAATCACGATCCGCTTGGCCAGGCCAGCTGACACGGCGGCGCTAGCCAGACTCCGGCATGGCTGGTCCGAGGAGAACGCCGGCGCCCCGATCGAAGACACTTCGTTCAATGAAGAATTTGCTCAGTGGTTTGCTGACGAAGCAGACCGTCGGGCCACCTACCTGGCCGAATCAGCGGGTCTGGCCATCGGCATGATGAACGTGGTCGTCTTCCAGCGTATGCCCCGTCCAGCGCAGCCATCGACGTGTTGGTGCTACCTCGGGAACGCCTTCGTTCTCCCCGATTACCGCAACCGTGGCACGGGTCGCCAGCTACTCGAGGCCGTGCTCGGTCATGCGCAGGCCATCAACGCGGTGCGGATCGTCCTCGCCCCGAGCGAGCGCTCAGTGCCGTTCTACGAACGTGCTGGCTTCGGGGCAGCCAGCATGCTGATGGCTATGACGCTCGCTGAATGATGCACCGGATCCGCGACCCAAGGTAGCGGTCTAGCGGAGGGGCTGCCGTCCGCCGATGTAGTACTCGAAGAGCAGCCCGCTGACGGTGGTCAGGATCAGCACGACGCCGACCAGCATCAGCCACACCTGCACCAGTGCGGCGCCCGCACCGGTCACCGTCGCCGAGAGGGCGATACCGACCGGCCAGTAGCTGCCCGGGCTGAAGAAGCCGAGCTCGCCGGCACCTTCGGCGATCTCGGCGTCGTCGAGATCCTCCGGTCGCGGGTCGATACGGCGCGAGACGAACCAGAAGAACGACCCGGCGAGCCCCATGAGCCCACCAGAGAGGATGAGCGCCGACAGACCGGCGTACTCGACGTGCCCGTCCGCCCCGTTGGTCCAGAAGCCATAGATGCCGGCGATAACGAAACAGAAGAGTGCGATAAGCAGAAAGAGTCGAGCTTCGACCTTCATTTGTGTCCGATCTCCTTCTTACGACGCGGACTTGACGTTGCGGTCGGTGTTGAACGGGTGCGTGGTGGTGGCGTATGGGGCCTGCCCGATCTCGGCCAGCGCCTTGCTCTGTCGAGCCGGATCCGTCGGGCCGATCTTGGTCAGCGCGTCAAGATACTGCCGGTAGACGTCAGGATCGACAACCCTTACTTCGAAGTTCATCTGCGAGTGGTACGTCCCGCAGAGTTCCGCGCAGCGACCGACATAACTTCCGTCGGTCGTCGGTGTGATCTCGAAGCGGTTGTCCCGCGCGGTGCTCGTGGTGCCGTACGGAATCACGTCGCGCTTGAAGAGGAACTCCGGCACCCAGAAGGCGTGGATCACGTCAGAGGAGTGCTCGACGAACTGCACCGTCTCACCGCGCGGGATCAGCAGGATCGGAATCTCCTCGCTGCTACCGACCGTCGACGGCGCCTCAGCCGGGCTGGTGCCCGGGTAGGTCAACTGGGTTCCGTGATCCTGCAGGTATTCGAACTGCCAGTTCCACTTGAAGGCGTCGACCTGAACCAGCACATCGGGATTCTTCGACAACCGGTTGACGTTGTTCTCGGTCTTCACCGTGAAGAAGAAGAGACCAGCGATGACGAAGAACGGAGCGATTGTGTAGGCCCACTCGATCACGTGGTTGTAGCGCGTCTGCTTCGGCAGTTCGTCGGACTTCTTGCGGTACCGGATGCAGGCCCAGAATATGAGCCCCCAGACGCAGACTCCGACCGTGAGGGCAGCGACGGACGACCAGGTCCAGAGGACCCGCATTTTGGTGGCCTGATCAGTCACACCGGTCGGCCAGCCGAAGCGCAGCTTGGCCTCGATGTCGTGCGCGGAGCAACCCGCGAGCGAGACCATGGCGGCAGCCGACAACAGCATGAAACGCACCGGGCGCATCCAACGCTTACGCTGCACCGATTGACCACCTCTCGAGCTTCTGCAAAGTCAATTGGGAGCCTATCGGACACCTACCTTGCGCTCCGTCAGGGGTCGGCGTGCCGCGGGTCACGTGCGTCATCGGCGATACTGGGGTGCCGGCGTCGTCGCTGCGACGTAGTCGCCGGATCGCCGGTGACGTGGTCACCGGACCGTTGGTGACGTGGTCACCGGCTGACCCCTACGTCGTCGCAGAGGAACACGGGTATAGAGACTGTGTGTGGTCTGATCGGATTTCTCTCAGCGGACGCGGGCGCCGCGAAGGCGGAGTCGCTGATCGAGGGTTCGCTCTCCTCCATGCGCCACCGGGGCCCGGACGAGGGTGGAATCTGGGCCGACGCCGACGTCGTCATCGGGTTCCGGCGTCTGTCGATCATCGACATCGACCACTCGCACCAGCCGCTGCCGTATCTCAACGGCCGCTACCACCTGATCTTCAACGGCGAGATCTACAACTACATCGAACTGCGCGAGCGGCTGGTCCGCGAGTTCGGTGCGGTCTTCGAAACCGACGGCGACGGCGAGACGATCGTCGCCGGTTACCACTACCTCGGCGAGAAGGTCGTGCGCGAGCTGCGTGGCATGTTCGTGTTCCTGATCTGGGATGCCGAGGAGCGCGTCGTCTTCGGCGCGCGGGACTGGTTCGGGATCAAGCCGATGTACACCTACTCCGACGAACGAGGAGTCTTCTTCGGCAGCGAGAAGAAGTGCCTTCTCGACGTAGCTCTACCCGGCACCACGGCGGAGGTCGACCTCACGGCCCTGCAGCACTACCTGACACTGCAGTATGCGCCCGAGCCCGGATCCATGCATCGACGAATCCGCCGCATCGAGTCCGGTACGTACTTCACGCTCCGGCCGGGCGAAGAGGTCGTAGCCCACCGTTACTTTCACCCGGACTTCGCCATCCGGCCGGTCAGCGACCCGGCAGCCCTCTACCGGCGCATCACAGCGGCGCTGGAGGAGTCGGTGGCCCTGCATATGCGGGCTGACGTGACGGTCGGTGCGTTCCTCTCCGGCGGGATCGACTCGACCGCCATCGCGGCGCTGGCCAAGCGGCACAACCCGAAGCTACTCACCTTCACCACCGGGTTCGAGCGAAGCGGGTTCTCCGAGATCGACGTCGCCGCCGAGTCGGCCGCCGCCATCGGCGTCGAGCACATCACCAAGGTGGTGAGCGCTGAGGAGATGATGCAGACGCTGCCGCTGATCATCTGGTACCTGGAGGACCCGGTCGCCGACCCGGCGCTGGTCCCGCTGTACTTCATCGCCCGTGAGGCTCGCAAGCACGTCAAGGTGGTGCTCTCCGGCGAAGGCGCCGACGAACTCTTCGGTGGGTACACGATCTATCGGGAGCCGATCTCGCTGCGCCCCTTCGAACGGGTGCCGATGCCGCTGCGCCGCCAGCTCGGGAAGCTGGGCGAGCAACTGCCGGAGGGGATGCGGGGCAAGGACCTGCTGCGTCGCGGGTCCATCGAGATCGAGCAGCGCTACTACGGCAATGCGCGCATCTTCCGCAATGACGAACTGGCCGACACCGGACTTCTCAAGACGTTCGATCCGAAGCTCTCCCATCGGGACGTCACCGATCCGCTGTATGCCCGCACCAGGCACCTCGACGGCTCGACCCGGATGCAGTACATCGACCTCTTCACCTGGCTGCGCGGCGACATTCTGGTCAAGGCCGACAAGATGACGATGGCCAACTCACTTGAGCTGCGTGTGCCGTTCCTGGACACCGGCGTCTTCGAGGTTGCCTCCACCATTCCGACCGACCTGAAGATCACGAAGGAGACGACCAAGTACGCCCTGCGCCAGGCGCTGACCGATATCGTCCCGGCGCACGTGCTGAATCGGGCCAAGCTGGGCTTCCCGGTCCCGATCCGGCATTGGCTCAAGGACGAGATGTATGACTGGGCGCGGAGCATCATCACCGACGCCCAGACCGCACACCTCATCGACCCGGCCGAGGCACTGCGGCTGTTGGATGCGCACCGGGCCGGGCCGCACGACTACTCGCGCAAGATCTGGACGCTGCTCGTCTTCATGCTCTGGCACGGCATCTTCGTCGATCAGCGGATCCATCCGGTCGTACCCGAACCGGTCTACCCGGTGAACATCTGATGGGCTCCATGTTCTCGCGGATCGCCAGTCTGTTCGGCGGGCGCTCGGGCAGCGCCTCACCGCGCAATCGCCAGCGCGCCGACTATCTCGGCGACTTCACCGGAGTGGCCCGCGCCGAGTATGCACCGAAGCCGAACGGACGGCCGGACCCGGGCGAGATCGTGTGGACCTGGGTCAGCTACGAGGACGACCCGAAGCAGGGGAAGGACCGTCCGGTCCTGCTCATCGGCCATGACAGCCGCAGCACCTCGCTGCTGGGCCTGGCGCTGACCAGCAAGGACCATCACGCCGGTGCCCGTGTCACTGGTGGCGTCACTGAGACCCGCGATGGGCGACACTGGTTCGACCTGGGATCAGGCGCCTGGGATCCCCAGGGACGCCCAAGTGAAATCCGTCTCGACCGTGTGCTGCGGATCGACCCCGCGGCGGTGCGGCGCGAGGGTGCAAGCATCGACCGGGCTCGATTCGACGCTGTGATCGCCGCCCTCAAGCAGGCGAAGGGCTGGCGCTAGCGCTCGACCGCCGCAGGGTGGCAGCTACTGCGGCCGGACGGCTAGCCAGTCTGCTACTCGGTGGCGATCGTCTTCAGGAACGGCGCGACCTCGCTGGCCGCCTCGTCTCCGTAGGACTCGGCCAGGCGATCAGCGAAGTTCTGCATGGTGACGGTGTGTTCCTGGGTCCCCACCGTCTCCAGTACCAGCGTGGCGAGCAGGCTGCCGACCTGGGCCGACCGCTCCCAGCCCAGTCCCCACGAGCGGGCGGCCAGCAGCCCGGCCCGGAAGCCGTCGCCGACCCCGGTCGGATCGACCTTCGCCCGTTCGCGGGCCACCGGCACGCGGATCGTGTCGGCGCCGCGTGCCTCGATCTCGACGCCGGAGGATCCCAGCGTGGTGATCCGGACCTCGACGCGAGCGCGGATCTCGTCATCACTGAGTCCGGTCTTGGACGCGAGCAGACTCTTCTCGTAGTCGTTGGTGAAGAGCAGGGTCGCCCCGTCGATCAATGAGATCAGCTCCTCACCCGACATTCGGGCGATCTGCTGAGAGGGATCGGCCGCGAAGGCGAACCCGAGCTGGCGGCACTCCTCGCTGTGACGGACCATCGCGGCCGGGTCGTCGGCGCTGATGACGACCAGATCGGCGCCAGTGCGCTCGACGGCGGGGGCGAGCTCAATGTTCCGGGCCTCACTCATCGCGCCGGCGTAGAACGACGCGATCTGATTCATCTCTTCGTCAGTCGTGCAGACGAAGCGCGCGGTGTGGTGCGCCTCCGAGACGTAGACGGAGTCACAGTCGACACCGTGGCGCTCCAGCCAACTGCGGTACTCCGCGAAGTCAGCCCCGACGGCGCCGACCAGCACTGGGTTCTCGCCGAGCTGCCCCATCCCGAAGGCGATGTTTGCCGCCACACCGCCACGACGGACGACGAGGTCATCGACGAGGAAGGAGAGGGACACCTTGTGCAGGTGCTCGGCCAGGAGGGAATCCGAGAACTTGCCCGGAAAGTGCATCAGATGGTCGGTTGCGATGGAACCGCTCAGGAGAACAGGCATGGTGCAGACGCTACCGAACGCGGAAGGCAGCGCCAACCATCACGGTCGGCGCTGCCTTTTGCGATCTTGCTGATGTTTGTGTATCGGGCCAGCCTTCGGCGACTAGCCGCAGAAGGAGTTACCGCAGGCACAACCGCCGGAGGCCTGCGGGTTGTCGATGGTGAAGCCCTGCTGCTCGATGGTGTCGGTGAAGTCGATCGTCGCGCCGACGAGGTACGGGCCACTCATCCGGTCGACGACGACCGGGACGCCTTCGTAGTTCAGTTCGATGTCGCCGTCGAGGGTGCGCTCGTCGAAGAACAGCTGGTACTGCAGGCCGGAGCAGCCACCGGGCTGGACGGCGACGCGCAGACGAAGGTCGTCGCGGCCCTCCTGCTCGAGCAGGACGCGGACCTTGCCGGCGGCAGCGTCGGTCAGGGTTACCGACGTGGCCGGTGCGTCGGCGGGTGCAGCGGTCAGTTCAACCTGAGTCGCGGTGTCGATTGCGGTCATTCAGTACTCCCCAAGGGATGGAAAACGGTGGTCGAGACGGTGTCGGAATCGCGATTACACGAGCTGCGAACTCTCAGAGACCAATTCAGCTCCCTGTGGGAACCATCATGGGCTCAGCCGATATTCCCATCGTAGTGGAAAAGTCCGGCAACTGAGGCTCAGCGGCGCACTTCACCGTCCACCACGGCGACCGGAATGCTGGTCAGGCCACGCGTGGCCGGTCCGGAGATGCGTTCACCGGTCGAGGTGAAGCGCGAATCGTGGCACGGGCAGACGAACCCCTCGCTGGCCGAGAGATAACTCACAGGGCACCCTTGGTGCGGACAGACCGCATCGACGGCGGTGAAGTCCCCCGGTTGCAGCTGAAGCACGAAGGCCGGATCACCGGTACTGGGGTCGGTGACCGGCAGCGCGGCGCCCACCGCTACAGCGGATGCTTGGGCCAGGACTGCCCCGCCACCCGGGGTGGGTACCGGTGTCGGCGCGACGCCGGCCTGCCGGGACCGGTGCACCGGCCGCAGCAGGGCAGCTGCGGCGGCGATCAGCAGGGTCACCGCGCCCGCCCCCGCGGCGAGGACGCTGCGGCGGCCGATCGCATTGGAGGGCGATCGGTCGCCCGACGCAGTGGGGCGGCTGAAGAGAGCGGTCACCTCGAAGACACCGCCGCTACCGGCGATCAGAATTGGTGTGAAAGCGAAGAGGTAGACCACGTCGTCACTGGTGTACCAGGGGTCGGCCCGCCAACTCACCGTCAGCCAGAGTGGCAGCACCAGCAGCATCCCGCCCAGTGCCGCGACCCGGGTGAAGAGCCCGCAGGCGAGTCCCACGCCGACCGCCAGCTCACCCAGAGCGATCAGGAGCCCGAACGCGGAGCTGTGTGACTGGACCGGCCCGAGGAATGAACCGATCGGGCTAGCGGTGCGGGCCGCTGTGACGGTGGCGTGCAGCGACAGTGCCGAATGCCCGTCGAGGAACCGCGGGTCGGCGATCTTCGAGATGCCCCCGTAGAGAAAAACGTAGGCCAGAAATGCCCGCAGTGGCAGCAGCAGCCACCCCGGTTCGCCGGCCCGGGCACGCCAACGATCGGACAGCTGGGGACTCATGTCGGCAATTCTCCCCCGTCTATCCCCCGCTTATCCCCCGCACCTGACCACCCGCCTGACCACCCGCCTGACCACGTATCCATCGCCGACCGAATCCCACCACCCAGTCATCGCCCGGTCACTCTCCGACCGACTCGACGGTCGAGCTGCCCACTCCTCCCGGCCCCGGCGAGAGCAAGCAGGCAGAATCAGCTCGAGCCATGGTCGGCGCCATCGCATTTGCGCACTATTCTCATAGGCGTGAAGATTCTGCCCCGACGCTCCACATCGGACGCCTCCGCCCAGCAGTTGGATTCGACGCCTGAGGTGAGCGCCACCTCAGGCGCCGCCGCCAAGGGTCGCCCCACGCCCAAGCGTCGAGACTCCGCGCCGCGCCGGGCCCCGGTCGTCGCGCCGCCGCAGAATCGTCGCGAGGCGATGAGCTGGCAGAAGAACCAGGCGAAGGCGGCTAAGGCCACCTCCGCTACGCGGTCCGGATCGGCCGCACCGGCCCGTGGAAGCGTGGCCTATCGAGATGCCTACCGTCGCGGCGACGAGTCAGTTCTGCCCAAGCGTGACCGCGGGGCCACCCGCCGACTAGCCCGCGATTGGGTCGATTCACATCGAATGATCAGCAACTACATGCTGATTCTGTTCCCGCTGATGCTGCTCGGCTTCCGCATCCAGTACGTGAACGTCGTCGTGCTCGCGCTGTTCATGGTGATCGTGGGCGAGTGGTTCCTCACTGGTCGCAAGGTGCTACTACTGGCCAAGAGTCGCGGCATCGAGACGCGGGAATCGCCACTGAGCATCGGTTTCTACGCCGGAAGCCGCTCCTACCTGCCCCGCCGCTGGCGTCTGCCGGCGCCGCAGGTGAACCGCGGCGACACGATCTAGTTCAGCCCGGCCTTCTCCGGCAGCGTCTAGCTAGGTTGATTAGCCAAGGACTCATCGGCGGCGGCGTCTTGGATGCCCAACGCCTCGACCAAGGGACCACCCTCGCTTGCCGGAACCGTTCGGTCCTCGTTAGCTGACTCCTCGACCAGCCCGGCCGGGGTGCGCGGCGCCGCCACCTGCCAGGATGAATCCGGGTTGGTCAGGTCGAGCATGCAGACCTCAGCGAAGTGAATGAGCTCCGCCTCAAGCTGCTCCGGCGATCGCGTACGCCCTGATCGCCACCAGTGGTGGGTTATCGCGGTCACCGCACCGATGAGCCCGATCGTGCCGATGCTGTAGTCACGCTTGATCACCTCACCCCGGCTGATCGCCCGCTGGACCTCGATATCGACGATCTGGGTCCACTTCTCGCGCTGCTTGAACCGGTAGTCCTCAACGGCCGGACTGACGCCGATGATCTCGACGTGGATTATGCGCACGTAGATCGGATCATTTACCGTCTCCCGCACATAGGTGGTGAGCCCGGCGACCGCGCGCTGCTGCATGGTCGCCTCCTCAAGCCCCATCAGCGACTCGAAGACCTTCATCCAGACCCGGTTGGTCAGTTGGCCGTGCACCTCCATGAGGAGCGCTTCGCGGCTGTCGAACTCCTCGTAGAAGTTGCGAGTCGAGACGCCGGCCCGGCTGCAGATGCGCTCGATCGGGGTGGCGGCGTATCCGTCGGTTCCGAATAGTTCAGTCGCACTCTCGACCAGGCGTGCGTGCCGGTCAGCCCGGCGCTGCTCGGCGGTGCGCCCGCCATAGGCGCGGTTACTCATATTGCCCACCTCCGGCCCTCATTCTGAAAGGAGCATAGGGCCGTAGACGAACGCACCGTCATGAAAAAGGGTGACCTGTGTGACACCTTGTTCGGCCAGCTGGGGCCACGTCTCGCCAACCCAGCTCTCGGCGTCGGACTGGCTCGGATGCACCGGATTCTCGATCTCTGCGAGCGCTGAGCGACTCGGGCCGGACTCGTTTTCACTGGCCGCGCTCTCGAGTTGCCACGTCCACGCCATGCTCATTCCACCCATCTGGTCAGCGACACGTTCACTTTCACGACATCGCCGTTGACGATATCCCGTTAGGTCCGCATACGGACAGTGCCGAATCGCTCAGATCGATGGATGGACGCGCGGAGCGCCGAGCGGCGTGTCCGTCCCACATCCGAGGAGGCAAGATAGCCCGGTGACCGACGACGAGAACCTGCTCGCTGACATCATCGACTGGCCGGACTCGGACTCGGCCCGCGCCGAGTCCGAACGCTTCGCGGTTCACCCCGGTTGGGGTCGGTTGGCCGGTCTCGCCAAATGGGCGGCGGCCGTCCAGCAGCAGTCACCGGCCCGTCGGTTCCTACGTCCTAAGCTGGTCATCTTCGCCGGCGACCACGGACTCGCCGAGGCAGACATCTCGGCCCATGAACCGGGCTACACCGCCGCGCAGCTCGCCGCCCTGCGGGACGGATCGTCGCCCATCAATCGGCTGGCTGAGCTCTCCCGGGTCGGGCTTCGGGTGGTGGACGTGAGCTCGACGCGCCGCAGCGGCGACGGGACGGCCGCCTCGCCGGACCAGTCCTGGATCCGGGACGCCAGCGGCCGGGCCGACCTGGAAGATGCGCTGGACGCCGACCAGACGCGACGCGCCCTTCAGCTCGGCGCAGACATCGCGGACGCCGAGATCGAGGCGGGCACGGACCTGCTGCTCCTCGGCGACGTCGGCCGAGGCAGCACCGCGGTCGCCGCAGTGATCGTCAGTGTGCTGGCCGGCGCCGAGCCGCTGAAGTGCATCGGACGGGGCTCTGGGGTCGATGACGAGGGGTGGATGCGCAAGATGACCGTCGTGCGCGACGCCCGGCTGCGGGCCTGGCCGCAGCGGCATGAGCCGGCCGAGCTGCTTCGGGTCACCGGCGGCGCCGACTTCGCGGCGATGACCGGCTTCCTCCATCGAGCGGCCGCCCGCCGCACCCCGGTGCTGTTGGACGGTCTGGTCAGCGCGGCGGCCGGAATGCTCGTGCAGCGGGCCGATCCGGTGGCCGTGCAGTGGTTTCATGCCGCGCAACGCTCCAGCGAAGCCGGTCACGCCCTCGCGCTGACGCGCCTCGGGCTCACCCCGATCCTGGAGCTCGGGCTGGCCACCGGTCAGGGTGCGGGCGCGCTGCTCGCCTTCGAACTGCTGCAGGCTTCGCTCTCGGTACAGCGCTAGCTAGCGCACGTGCGACGGCACGAACGGCGGCTTCACGATCACCACCGGCGACGGACGCCCCCGCACGTCCAGCACGACCTCGTCACCCTCAGCCACCCCAGCGTCAACCGAGACCAGAGCGAGCCCGATGCCGCGCTTCAAAGTCGGTGAGAACGTCCCGCTGGTGACCTCGCCGATGACGCCACCGGTGGCGTCGAGCAGCTCCATGTGAGCCCGTGGAATTCCCCGTCCGACGGCGCTGAGACCCCAGAGGACGCGCGCCGGTCCGGCCGCCTTCTCGGCCAGCAGCGCCTCGCGACCCCAGAACGTCTCTTTCTTCCAGCCGACGGCCCAGCCCGATCGAGCCTGCAATGGTGATATCTGGAGGGAGAGGTCCTGCCCGTGCAGCGGATACCCCATCTCGGTGCGCAGCGTGTCGCGGGCACCGAGGCCGGCCGGCATCCCACCGAAGCCGCTGATCACCTCGGTTAAGGCATCCCACACCTGCACGCTGGTGTCCCACTTCGGCAGGAGTTCATAACCGTGCTCGCCGGTGTAGCCGGTGCGGCAGATACGAATCGGCTCGCCGTTGAAGGTGTCGTCGATGTAGGCCATATACGGCAGGTCGTTGGCCAGATCGAGGGCAGCGAGAACGTCAGCCGATCGCGGGCCCTGCACCGCCAGGACTCCGTAGTCGCGGTGCTGCCCGCGGACCTCGATCCCATCGGGCGCGGCCGCTACCAATCGCTCGACCACCGCAGCGGTGTTCGCCGCGTTCGGCACCAGGAACACCTCGTCATCGCTGACCAGGTAGGCGATGAGATCGTCGACGACACCACCCGCCGAGTCGCAACACAGCGTGTACTGAGCCGAGCCCGGCGCAATACGCCGAAGATCATTGGTCAAACAGCTGTTGACGAACTCCGCCGCACCGGGGCCCGCCACCAGCGCCTTCCCCAAGTGTGAGACGTCGAAGATGCCGACCGCGTCACGAACCGCGGCGTGTTCCTTCAACACGCCCCCGCCGCTGGCCGTGTATTCAATCGGCATCTCCCAGCCGCCGAAGTCGGCCAGCTTCGCCCCCAGCGCGACGTGGCGGTCATAGAGCGGGGATCGCAGTAACTCAGTCATGCTGACACGCTACGACGAGGTGGCCGGTGCGCCGACAGAGGTACGTCAAACCGGGGACAGCTAGGGTGGGCGGATGGCAACAGTCTCACTGGTCGGCATCGACGCTCAGCTTCCGAAGACGGTCATCGTCGGCGTTTTAAAGGGGCCGGACGGGCCGGTCCTGGCTCCCGGCGCCAACGTGGTGACATCGGTGCTCGGGCGGAAGCTGTTGGCCGCGTTGAAAACGTTGGCCGCCACCGGCCGCGCCGAGGAGATAACGAAGGTCGCGACATTGGGCCTGGCCTCCTTCGACCTCGTGGTCGCGGTCGGACTCGGCGCACCTCAACCCGGCGGGGCGCTGGAGCCGGAGACGGTTCGCCGAGCCGTCGGGGCGGCCGTCCGTAGCCTCTCCGGCACGAACGCCGTTCACGTGGCGATCGGAACCGGCGCCGACCTTGCGATCTCGGCCGCGGCCGCCGAAGGGGCGCTGCTCGGCGGCTACAGCTTCACCGAGTTCAAGTCCTCCCCCAAACGAGCCGGTGCCACCCGCATCGGCATCGCCACGAGCGATCCCAAGAGCCGCCCCGCGGTGGCGTCACTACGCCGGGCCAAGGCGTTGGCTGACGCCGTCGTACTGACCCGCGATCTGGTGAACGCGCCGCCGAACGAGATCTACCCGGCCACCCTGGCCAAGCGGTTCAGCGATGCGGCGACGGCCGCCGGCATCGCCGTGGAGATCCTCGACGAGCGAGCCCTCAAACGCGGCGGCTACGGCGGCATCCTCGGAGTCGGGGCGGGCTCGGTCCGACCGCCGCGGTTGGTTCGGGTGAGTTACTCGGGCACTCGCGCGCGCACCCGGGTTGCCCTGGTCGGCAAGGGCATCACGTACGACTCGGGCGGCCTGAACCTGAAGCCGGGTAGCGGCATGGCCACGATGAAGTCCGACATGGGAGGGGCCGCCGCCGTGGTGGCCACCGTCGTCGCCGCGGCCAAGTTGCGACTGCCGATCGAGGTCACCGCCACCGTCTCGCTGGCCGAGAACATGGTGTCGGGGAGCTCCTACCGCCCATCGGATGTACTGACCCTGCGCAGCGGCAAGACGCTCGAGATCGCGAACACCGACGCCGAGGGTCGTATCGTGCTGGCCGACGCGATCTCGCGAGCCTGCGAAGACAGCCCGGACTACCTCATCGAGGCCTCGACCCTCACCGGCGCCCAGGTGGTCGCGCTCGGCAACCGGGTCATCGCTGCCATGGGTGAGCCGGTCTTCCGGGACCGTGTCACCGCAGCCGGCAACTCGGTCGGCGAAGCCGTCTGGTCGATGCCGCTACCCGACGATCTGCGTCCGGGACTGGAGTCGCAGGTGGCGGACCTCAGCAACCTCCCGGCCCAGGGCTGGGGCGGCATGCTCGCGGCCGGATTGTTTCTCGGCGAGTTCGTCAGTGAAGGCCTGCCCTGGGTTCACCTCGACATCGCCGGGCCGTCGTTCAACAGCAGCGCACCTCACGGCTACACGCCGAAGGGCGGCACGGGAGCGGCGGTGCGCACCCTCCTCGCGTCCCTGGAACTGCTGGCGACAGAGGGGTGAGGTAGTCGGGTCAGGTAGTGGGGCTGGAGGCTCCGGGAGGGCCGGTCTCCCCCGCCAATTTCCGCTTCTGGGTCCACTCACGCATCCGCTGCGGATACCCGACCATCGCCGCGTCGTAGAGCGGGATGGCGTTGCGCTTGGCGAAGTCGGTGGCGCCGTCAGCTCCGTCAACCCGACGGCGTGTCCACTCCCCGGATGAGGCGACCAACACAACAGTTGTCTCGGTCACCGCGGTCCGGGGCTCGAGATAGGCCTCGACGCCCTCGCGAGACGCGACGAACTCCTGCAGATGGCGGGTGTCCGCCGATGTGGCAGTGCGCAGTTCGCCCGCCCCGTCACTCTTCCGCCGGCCGAAGAAGCGCATGCCGTTCCCCTCGCATTTCCGGTGTGCCACCGCGATCGATGTTCCATGATGACACCGTCCAGCCATGCGTTGTCACAGATCCGAGCCAGGAGTGCCAAGATAGACACCGACAACCACTGCGCCGCAGCGGGCACCGTCGGAATTGGTGAACGCCGCTACGTGTTCAATCTTGGTTAAAGATCTCAATACAGCTTCTACAGGAGACATACCGTGGCAGACCACCAGGCCGATCTCGTCATCCTAGGCGCCGGAAGTGGGGGCTACGCCGCTGCGCTGCGCGCCGCCGAACTGGGCAAGTCCGTAGTGCTAGTCGAGAAGGACAAGGTCGGCGGCACCTGCCTGCACCGCGGCTGTATCCCGACCAAGGCGCTCCTGCACGCCGGCGAGGTCGCTGACGCGTCCCGGGAGGGCGCGCAATTCGGCGTCGTGGCCACCTTCGAAAGTATCGACAGCGTCGCCCTGAACGCCTACAAGGACGGGGTTGTCTCGCGCCTCTACAAGGGGCTGCAGGGCCTCATCAAGAGCCGCAACATCAACGTCGTCGAGGGCGAGGGTCGTCTCGTCGGACCGAAGACCGTTGCGGTCGGCGACGACACCTACACCGGTGCCAACGTCGTGCTGGCCACCGGCTCCTACGCTCGGACGCTGCCGGGTCTGGAGATCGACGGCACTCGCGTCATCACCAGCGACCAGGCCCTGCAACTCGATCACGTACCGGGGTCGGCCATCATTCTCGGCGGCGGGGTCATCGGCTGTGAATTCGCCAGCGCCTGGACCTCCTTCGGAACCAACGTGACCATCGTGGAGGCACTCCCGCACCTCGTGCCGCTGGAGGACGAGGCCAACTCCAAGCTGCTCGAACGCGCCTTCCGCAAGCGCAAGATCGCCTTCAAACTTGGTGTTCGCTACGAGCGCTTCGAGCACACCGACTCCGGCGTCCGGGTCTTCCTGGCCAGTGGCGAGGCGATCGAGGCCGATGTCTTGCTGGTGGCCGTGGGCCGTGGACCGACATCGGCCAACCTCGGGTACGAGGAGAACGGCATCACGCTCGACCGCGGCTTCGTCGTCGTCGATGAGTACTGCCGGACCGGTGTCGACGGCGTTTACGCTGTCGGCGACCTGATCCCGACGCTGCAGCTGGCCCACGTCGGATTCGCCGAAGGGATCCTGGTCGCTGAGCAGATCGCCGGGCTTCCGGTCGTACCGATCGACTACGCGGGTGTTCCGCGCATCACCTACTCCGAGCCGGAGGTCGCTTCGGTCGGGCTGACCGAGGCCGACGCGGTCGAGCGGCTGGGCGCCGACAAGGTGACGACGCTGACCTACGACCTCGGCGGCAACGGCAAGTCGCAGATTCTCAAGACCCAGGGCGCGGTGAAGCTGGTCGCTGAGAAGGGCGGTCCGGTCCTCGGTGTGCACATGGTCGGGGCGCGGGTCGGCGAACTGATCGCCGAAGCGCAGCTGATCTACAACTGGGAGGCGCTGCCCAGTGAAGTCGCCCAGCTGATCCATCCGCATCCGACCCAATCCGAGGCGCTTGGCGAAGCGCACCTCGCGCTGGCCGGAAAGCCGCTGCACACCCACAACTAAACGCCACTATCCGCCCGCTCCACCCCCAGCACCATCGTTCATAGCCGAAGGAGTTTTTGTAATCATGCCGGTGTCAGTAACCATGCCCCGCCTTGGTGAAAGCGTCACTGAGGGAACCGTTACCCGGTGGCTCAAGGCCGAGGGTGATCACGTCGATGCCGACGAGCCGTTACTGGAAGTCTCAACCGACAAGGTCGACACCGAGATCCCTTCGCCTGCCTCTGGAACCTTGATCTCGATCAAGGTGCAGGAGGACGAGACGGTGGAGGTCGGCGTCGAGATCGCGGTCATCTCCGACGGCGACGACGCTGGCGCAGCACCCGCTGAGACCCCCGCCGCCGAGACCCCGGCCGCCGAGACCCCGGCCGCCGAGGCCCCGGCCGCGCCCGCTGAGCCGGCACCGGTTGCGGCGGCACCGGCCGCAGCACCTGCACCGGCCCCCGCCCCCGCACCCGCACCTGTCGCAGCTGCTCCCGCCCCGGTTGCTGCCACTCCGGCTCCCGCACCCGCACCGGTTGCCACCCCTCCGGCTGCAGCGCCGGCCGCGGCCCAGGGTGCGGTCGAAACCGACGAGGACGAAGAGGGTGGCGGCACCTACGTCACCCCGCTCGTCCGCAAGCTCGCCGGCGAACACGGCGTAGATCTGGGCAGCGTCGCCGGTACCGGCGTCGGCGGCCGCATCCGCAAGTCGGACGTGCTCGCGGCGGCTGCGGCGAAGCAGTCCGCACCCACCGCTCCCGCAGCGGCGCCTGCCGCCGCACCGGCACCGGCGGCCACACCGGCGGTATCCCCGCTGCGGGGCCGCACCGAGAAGCTGACCCGCCGTCGCCAGCTCATCGCGGCCCGGATGGTGGAATCCCTGCAGGTGAGCGCGCAGCTCACCACCGTGGTCGAGGTCGACGTGACCCGGATCGCGCGGCTTCGCGAGCGGGCCAAGGCCGACTTCCTGGCGCGGGAGGGTGTGAAGCTCTCCTTCCTGCCGTTCTTCGCGGTGGCGGCGGTCGAAGCCCTCAAGTCCCACCCGGTATTGAACTCCTCGATCGACACTGAGGCCGGAACGATCACCTACCACGAGAGCGAACACCTGGGCATCGCCGTGGACACCGAGGCCGGGCTGACCGTGCCGGTGATCCACGACGCCGGTGACCTCAACCTCGCGGGCACCGCACGCAAGATCGCTGACCTGGCCGAGCGCACCCGCACCAACAAGATCAGCCCGGACGAGCTCGGTGGCGCGACGTTCACACTCACCAATACCGGTAGTCGCGGCGCCCTATTCGACACGCCGATCCTGAACCAGCCGCAGGTCGGCATCCTGGGAACCGGGACCGTGGTCAAACGCCCGGTCGTCATCGACGATGACGATCTCGGCGAGACCATCGCCGTCCGCTCGATGGTTTACCTGGCGCTGAGCTACGACCATCGAATCATCGACGGGGCCGACGCGGCGCGCTTCCTCACGACGATCAAGGACCGGCTCGAGGGCGGCAACTTCGAGCGCGCACTCGGGCTCGCCTAACCACAAAACATGAAGGTTCTCCTCGCAGGTGCCTCCGGAGCGATCGGGACCGCGCTGTCCCGATCGCTGGTGCAACACGGACACGTGATCCGAACATTGGTGCGCCGGCCGGCGAGCGGTTCGACCGAAGTGACGTGGCGGCCTGATCGGGGCGAACTCGATCAGGCCGCACTCAACGGCATCGATGCGGTCATCTGCCTCTCCGGGGCCGGAGTAGCCGAGAAGCGCTGGACCGACGAGTACAAGCAGGTCATGCGCTCCAGCCGGATCGACTCGGTCTGCACACTGGCCCGGGCCATCACCGAAACCGCTACTCCACCGAAGGTCTTCCTCAGCGCGTCCGCCGTCGGTTACTACGGGGATGCCGGCGCGGCGGCTATCGACGAGTCGGCTCCCGCCGGTGACGGATTTCTGGCTGGCCTCTGCGTGGACTGGGAGGCGGCGACCGCCCCGGCCGAGGCGGCCGGAGTCCGGGTGGCTCATCTGCGGACCGGTCTCGTGCTCGACGCCAGCACCGGACTGCTGGCGAAGCTGGCACCGTTGTACCGGTTTGGCCTGGGCGGCAAGCTCGGCAGCGGCGAACAGTACTGGCCGTGGATCTCCCTGGTGGACGAGATCGCTTCGATCGAACACCTGCTGACCAGCGAGGTGCATGGCGGGGTGAACCTCACCGGCCCGGCGCCAGTGACCAACGCTGACTTCTCAGCGACCCTCGGACGCGTTCTGCACCGTCCGGCCGTCCTCCCGGTGCCTGGCTTCGCGCTGCGGGCGGCACTCGGCGAATTCTCCTCGGATGTGCTCACCGGCCAGCGCGCACTTCCGGTCAAGTTGAAGGCTTCCGGTTTCGCCTTTCGACACTCCACCCTCACCGAAGCGCTGACGACCAGCCTCGGACGGGCTCAGACCCGGGTCTGACCCGAGATTCGGTACTGCGACCCGACCCGGCGCAGTGTCGTCCGCAGCGTCACTGCGGACTGCCCCGGGGCGCTGCTGCGTTTGGTTGTGCCGCAGACCAGCGTGGATGGCGCCAGCGACGCCGACGAGGTCACCACCAGGTCGGTGGACGTCAGCGGTGACCGGGAGAGGCGTGCTTCGGCGTGGACGTCGGCGAAGGTGGTCCGGACCCCGATCAATCGACAACCACGGGGTGCCAACGTGGCCAGTAGCGCTGCGTCCTGGTTGCGCAGCCCCGCCGAGTCGTACACCTGCCCGAGGAGACCGGGGTTGTTCGTGGCATAGGCCTGCTCCCGAAGCTCATCCAGCACGACGAGCCACTTGGCGGCCAACTCGTCCGGGGTCGATGGCCGACCTGCCTCGGCGTAGCCGGCAGCGCCGGTGGTGCGCTCACCCCGTGCGCGAGGATGGAGGCTAACTGCGGCAATTGCCAGTAGCGCGATCAGCGTGCCGAGAAGCATTGCGGCGCGCCCGGACCGACGCCGGGGCCGGGTAGTCCCCGGGCCACGCTGATCCGAATCATCAGTAAAAGGTGGACGGTCCGGCGAGCCCCGGGTAGCACGATGCACACCGCCGCCTCGCCGTCCGGAGTCTTTCAGCGCGCTGCCGAGGCCACCCTCGCTGGGTTCGTCGGGTTCGAGAATCGGTAGCAGCGGCTCGACCCTGGTGGCCCCCGGGACGGCGCCGGCATTGAGTTCGAGCGTCGACGGCCGCCCGCAGCGCCTGAGGTCAAGCGCGAACTCGGCTGCGGTGGGCCGCTGAGACGACTCGATTGAGAGGGCGCGCACGATGAGGGTGGCGAGCTCGACCCCGAACGGAGCGACCCGCCGGTCGAGGTCCGCGAGGTCGGCGGTGGCGGCCAGATGTAGCGCCTGGTCGGTGGTCGAAGCTCGCCAGAGCGCCTCGCCGGTGAGAGCATGGAGCAGCGTCGCGGCGAGCATGAAGACGTCGCTCGCCGCCGTCGGGGCGCCGCCACGGGCGACCGCGGGCTCCAGGTAAGCCGCCGTGCAGCGGACAGGATCATCGTCGACGGCTCGGACCGCACCGGCGATGCGGGCGACGCCGAGATCGGCGAGCAGCGGAGCGCCGCCAGCCGTGAAGAGCACGTTTCCCGGCGTCACGTCACCGTGAACTACGCCGTGTTGATGGGCGTAGGCCAACGCGACACCGACCGGAGCCAGTGCAGCGACCGCCTCGTCAACCGTGAGGAACCGCCGCCGACTGAGCAGATCGCGTAGCGACCCACCGACGGCGAGTTCGAGCACCAGCACCACGTGATCCTCGGTGTAGGCGAGCCTGTGCAGCCGAATCAGGTGCGGGTGATCGAGCGTCGTCAGCAGCGCGGCCTCAGTCCGCGCCGCCCGGACCTGGGCCGGGTCGCCCAGCCGAAGACGCTTGAGCGCCACCGGGCGGCCATCGTGCACCGCCCGGGCTCGCCAGACCTCGGCGGAGCCGCCGACACCGAGGCGTTCGGAGATGGCGTAGCCGTCGAGCCGCCAGGACGGCGCCGGAGACGCTCGACGGTTGCCGGGGCGCGGGGTCATGAAGAGCAGGCTAGAACAGATCGCAACTTACAGGGGAAAGTTATCCACAGGGTGGCGCCGGGTCGCCGCCGGGGCGTTGCGACGCCGCCCCGCGGGGGTTTATAGGCTGACCCAATGACTGCCGACGAACCGACGATTCTGGCGACTTCTGGGGGCATCCGGGCCGGACGCCGGGTGCGCTGGGAGTTCAATTCGCTGACCGAGTACGCCATCGAACTGGCCGGAGTCGATGGTCGCGCACCCCGCGTCTGCGGAATCGGAACCGCAGTCGGTGACGACTCGGCCTGGATCGCCGCCTTCTACGCGGCCTGCGGGGTCCGTGGCCTGGACGCGAGTCATTTGGCCTTATTTCCCATGCCGAATGTCGATGACATCACCGAACTGCTGCTCGGCCAGGACGTCATCTGGGCCACCGGTGGAAGCGTCGCGGGGCTGCTGGCGATGTGGGATCTCCACGGCGTGGGTGCAGCACTGCGGCAAGCCTGGGAGGCCGGGGTCGTGCTCACCGGAGTGTCTGCGGGTTCCATCTGCTGGCACACCGGAGGCACCACCGACTCCTTCGGCCCCGACCTACGCCCGGTGACCAACGGCCTGGGATTCGTGCCGTTCTCCAATGGAGTCCACTACGACTCCGAGGAGCAGCGCCGGCCGAAGTTCCAGGCGATGATCGCCGACGCGACCCTGCCGGCGGGCTACGCGACCGACGACGGGGCCGGCCTGCTCTACCGCGGGACCCGGTTCGTCGAGGCGGTGGCCGAACGGGACGGCGCCGGCGCGTACTACGTCGAGCGCTCGTCCGACGCGACGGCGGTGGAGACGAGACTGGATATCCGCCGCCTCCGCTGATGGCGGGCCGGAGCCGCGACTCGGGCTCATCGGCGGGCGGCGGGCCGGCACCGCGTACCGTTCGTGTTGTGCCGAACCCACAACCGCTGAACGTGCTGACCCCAGGTCTGGTCGAGTACACCGAAGCGTGGGAACTACAGCGGCAGTTGCACGACGAGCGGGTGGCCGATGCTCGTCCCGACACCGTCCTGCTGCTCGAACACCCACCGGTCTTCACGGCCGGGCGTCGCACTGAGGCCTGGGAGCGTCCCACCGACTCGACGCCGGTGATTGACGTCGATCGGGGCGGCAGAATCACCTGGCACGGCCCCGGGCAACTGGTTGGCTACCCGATCCTCAAGCTGGCCGATCCGATCGATGTGGTGGCCTACGTACGCCGGATCGAGATGATGCTCATCGGTGTCTGTGCCCAGTTCGGAGTCGCCGCCGGTCAGGTCGAAGGGCGTAGCGGTGTCTGGTTGCCGGCTGACGAGCTGAGGCAGCAGCGCAAGATCGCGGCAATCGGCATCCGTATCGCGCGAGGCGTCACCCTGCACGGCTTCGCGTTGAACTGCGATCCCGACCTCAGCGCATACGACCGGATAGTTCCCTGCGGGATCGCTGACGCCACGGTTACTTCGCTCACGGCCGAGACCGGGCGCCCGGTGACGGTGGCCGACGTTCTTCCCGCCGTCTCGGCTCGGCTCGGCGATCTCCTCGCGTTTTCCAACGATTCTGTACCGGACGAAGCAGCGGCGCCGCCAGAATCGACGACCACACCTGAGTACGCGAGCGGCGTAGCCTGACTTGGTGACCCTCGCTCCTGCCGGCTCCACGGGCCAGACCGCCAACACCACGACCAATCCAGTGAGCGCACCCGTGGAGGGCCGCAAGCTGCTGCGCATCGAGGCGCGCAACAGCGAGACCCCGATCGAGCGGAAGCCGCCGTGGATCAAGACCAGGGCCCGGATGGGCCCCGAGTACACCGCCCTGCAGTCGCTGGTACGGCGCGAAGGCCTGCACACGGTCTGCCAGGAGGCCGGCTGCCCGAACATCTACGAGTGCTGGGAAGACCGCGAGGCTACCTTCCTCATCGGCGGCAGCCAATGCACCCGCCGCTGCGACTTCTGCCAGATCGATACCGGTAAGCCGGACCCACTCGACCGTGACGAGCCGCGGCGGGTCGCCGAGAGCGTGCAGACGATGCAGCTGCGCTACGCGACCATTACCGGAGTCGCCCGCGACGACCTCGACGACGGCGGGGCCTGGCTCTACGCCGAAACGGTGCGCCAGATCCATGAGCTGAACCCGGGCACCGGGGTCGAGCTCCTGATCCCCGACTTCAACGCAGACCCCGCCCATCTGGCCGAGGTCTTCGGCAGCCGCCCGCAGGTGCTCGCCCACAACGTGGAGACGGTGCCGCGTATCTTCAAGCGCATCCGGCCGGCCTTCCGTTACGAACGGTCGCTGGAGGTGATCACCCGGGCCCGCGACGCTGAGTTGGTCACGAAATCGAATCTGATCCTCGGCATGGGCGAGACCCGGGACGAGGTGAGCCGGGCGCTACGCGATCTCTTCGAGGCCGGCTGCGAGCTGATCACGATCACCCAGTACCTGCGCCCGAGCCCCCGACACCACCCGGTCGAGCGCTGGGTCAAGCCGGAGGAGTTCGTGCAGCTGCAGCAGGAGGCCGAGGAGATCGGCTTCGCCGGAGTGCTCAGCGGTCCTCTGGTTCGCTCCTCGTATCGGGCCGGGCGGCTGTACCAGCAGGCGATGGCCGCTCGCGGCTGATCCCGCCGGCCGCTCGCGGCTGATCCGATGCCACTCGTGGAGATGACCCCCGCCGGCACCGCCTATTCTTAGAGGCATGGCAAAGAATGCGGGTGCGTCGAAACCCGCCAAATTGACGCGTGCAGAGAAGAAGGCGGCCCGAGCGGTCAAACGGGCCTCACGGAAAGAGACGTTCCGCCAGCTTCGCGAAACCTTCACCATCACCCGCAAGGCCGACTCGAAGCTGATCCCGCTTCTGATCATCGCCTTCGTGGTGACGGCTGCGGTTCTGTACGTGGTGCTGCTACTGATCTTCGGATCGGTCTGGCTGCCGATCCTCCCGGCCGTCCTCTTTGGTGTGCTGGCGGCATTCGTCCTCTTCGGTCGCCGTGCTCAGGCCTCGTTGTACGCCCAGGCCGACGGTCAGCCCGGCGCGGCGGGTTGGTTGCTGCAGAACCAGCTCAAGGGTGACTGGCGGGTGACCCCGGCGATCGTCGGGAACTCGCAACTGGATGCGGTGCACCGTCTCGTCGGGCGTCCCGGCGTGGTGCTCGTGGGCGAAGGCTCACCGGCCCGCGTCCGCGGTCTCATCGCCCAGGAGAAGAAGAAACTCTCGCGGCTCACCGGCGAAACCCCGATCTACGACATCGTCGTCGGCTCCGGTGACGGCGAGGTCTCACTGGCGAAGCTGAGCAACCATCTGCGCAAGCTGCCGCCGAACCTCTCCAAGGATCAGGTCAGCGCGCTGGATCGTCGGCTGCAGGCGATGAGCGCTACCCGTGCTCCGTTGCCGCAGGGTCCGATGCCGGCCGGCGCCAAGATGCGCAACGTGCAGCGGGCCGCCCGCCGCAAGTCCGCTACGTGACCGCAGCGCCCCACCCGAGTGCTGAGCCGAGCGTCGACCCGGCCGGACGGCAATGACCACCCCTCAGGCCTATCGAGGCGAGAAACTCGGCTTGGCTGCCGACGGACCAGGGTCGCTGGCCAGCTTCGCCACCCGCACCGGAGCCTTCATCGTGGATTCGGTGGCCGCGTTCCTGGTGGCGTCGATCTTCGTCCAACTCTTCGGACATCACACGGACGCGGCGAGTAGGTTGCCGCGCTCCTGGGTGCTCATTCCGTTCTTCGCCGACTACGTCTTCGGAATCCTCTTCGCCGGCCGCACGCTGGGGATGAACCTGCTCGGACTGCGCGTCATCCGGGTCGATGCCGACGTCGCAATCGGGCCGCTGCGGGCCATCGTCCGCACTGCTCTGCTGAGCTTGCTGGTGCCGGCGGTGATCGTCGACCGCGACGGCCGCGGACTGCATGATCGGCTCACCGACACAGCGGTGATCCACGCGCCGCGCAGCCTTCGCGGGCGGTAAAGCTAAGGCCCTTAGGCTACGGAGCTGGAGATCAGCTGAGAGTCGCCCCAAAGCGGCCCGCGTTACATGTCGGAAACATTCGAGATACCCTGCGGCAATTCGTGCTCCTTAGCATTTGCGCCGTTACCCACCACGAGTCCGGAGGACGGATGTTCACAAGCTCCGAAGAAGTCCTGAAGTACATCAAGAGTGAAGGCGTCGAGTTCATCGACATTCGCTTCACCGATCTTCCAGGCGTTCAGCAGCACTTCAACGTGCCTGCCTCGAATTTCAACGAGGGCTCCTTCACCGAAGGTCAGATGTTCGACGGTTCGTCGATTCGCGGTTTCGCCGCGATTCACAAGTCTGACCTCAAGCTGATTCCGGACCCGGCCACGGCGTACATCGACCCGTTCCGCAAGGCCAAGACCCTCAACATCAACCACTCGATCGTCGAGCCGCGCACGGGCGAGCCGTACGACCGTGACCCCCGCCAGGTCGCCACCAAGGCCGAGGAGTACCTGAAGTCCACCGGCATCGCCGACACCGTGTACTTCGGCCCGGAGGCCGAGTTCTACATCTTCGACGAGGTTCGTTACGAGTCCAAGATGAACGGCGGCATGTACTTCGTCGACTCGGTCGAAGGCGCCTGGAACACCGGCCGCGAGGAGGAGGGTGGCAACCTCGGGTACAAGACGAGCGTCAAGGGCGGCTACTTCCCGGTTCCGCCGTACGACCACTTCGCTGATCTCCGCGACGAGATCAGCACCGAACTCATGAACGCTGGGCTGAAGCTCGAGCGGGCGCACCACGAGGTGGGCACCGGCGGCCAGGCCGAGATCAACTACGAGTTCGACACGTTGACCCACGCCGCCGACCAGATCCTGCTCTTCAAGTACATCGTGAAGAACGTCGCCTGGCGCAACGGCAAGACCGCGACCTTCATGCCCAAGCCTCTCTTCGGCGACAACGGGTCGGGCATGCACTGCCACCAGTCCCTCTGGAAGGACGGCAAGCCGCTCTTCTACGACGAGACGGGCTACGCCGGGCTCTCGGACATCGCTCGCTGGTATGTCGGAGGCCTGCTCAAGCACGCCCCGTCGGCCCTGGCCTTCACCAACCCGACGGTGAACTCCTACCACCGCCTGGTTCCGGGCTACGAGGCCCCGGTCAACCTGGTCTACTCGGCCGGTAACCGCTCGGCCTGCATCCGGGTACCCATCACCGGCACCAGCCCGAAGGCCAAGCGTATCGAGTACCGCGTTCCGGACCCGTCGGCCAACCCGTACCTCGCCTTCGCGGCGATGCTGATGGCCGGTATCGACGGCATCAAGAACAAGATCGAGCCGCCGGCGCCGATCGACAAGGACCTCTACGAGCTCCCGCCGGACGAGGCCGCCTCGATTCCGCAGGTTCCGGGCTCGCTGAGCGAGGTTCTGGACGCCCTTGAGGCCGACCACGACTATCTGGTCGAGGGTGGCGTCTTCACTGAAGACCTCATCGCGACGTGGATCGACTACAAGCGCACCAACGAAGTCGACCCCATCCGGCTGCGTCCGCACCCGTACGAGTTCGACCTGTACTACAACATCTAGGTTGTCCCGCAACTAGGCACAACTCACGGTTCACCGGCGAAGGCCCCCAGAAATGGGGGCCTTCGCCGCATTGTGACCAAGTTATCGACCTATATCTCGCGTGTGCCGCAGGCCGGATTCTGGGGACTCAGCGGCGTGCTGGGCCGCCGTCGGGGCGCGCCAGGGCTGCAAATCAGAATTAGTTGATGCACGGTGTCAGTACCGAGTGAGATAGTGGAGCAATGCCTCGGCCAGACCACAACGACGACGCGCGCTCCGGCGCACCGGTCGTCGGGTTCGCCGGGCTCCTCCCAGAGCGCATGCTGCGCTACCGGCGCCCGCTCTGGTGGCAGGAACTGCTCCTCATCGCCGTCAGCTACTGGCTCTACGGCCAGGTCCGCAACGCGATACCGAATAAGCTCGCCATCGCGCAGAAGCATGCCCGCGGAGTACAGCACCTGCAGGATGTGCTGCATCTCAACTTTGAACTTTCGATCAACCAGTTCGTGGCCGCGCATGAGCCCATCGCCCAGGTGATGGACTACTATTACGCGACCCTGCACTTCGTTGTGACCATCGGCGTGCTGGTCTGGCTCTTCGTGAAGCGACCGGCGCTCTACCGCGGCGCCCGTACCGTCCTCTTCGCGACTTCCGCGGTGGCACTGGCCGGCTTCTACTTCTTCCCGCTCGCGCCGCCCCGGCTGATGCCGCAGTACGGCTACGTCGACACACTGCTGAAGTTCCACACCTGGGGATCGCTGGCCGATCCGAAGATTGCCGAGCACTCCAATCAGTTCGCGGCCATGCCGAGCCTGCACATTGGTTGGTCGCTCTGGTGCGGCATCACCATCGCCGCCTGCGCCAACCGGGCCTGGGTACGCGTTCTCGGCCTCTGCTATCCGCTCGCCACGCTGATCGTCATCGTCTCGACGGCCAACCACTACTTCCTGGATGCGGTTGGCGGAGTCATCGTGCTGGCCGCTGGCTTCGCCATCCAGTACCTGCTATCCGGCCACGGCGCCTACGTATCCCCGGTTGGTACGCCGGCCCCAATGCCGAGCCAGCAGCGCATCGAAGCCAGCTAGCCTAGAGCGGACCGTAGAAGACCCGTTCGACTACCGCGCGGGCCCGCCGGGCGTTGCGCCGATAGTCGTCGATGAACTGGCCCGGATCAAATCCCGCCGGATAGCCCAGCACCCGGCCGACACCGACCAACGACGTCCCCTGAGTCGGTAGTTGATCGGCCGGCTTGTCGCGGACCAGCATGATGGCGTTGCGGGCGCGGCTGGCCAGTCTCCAGGCGTTGGCCAGCAGTTCGGCGTCGCTCTCGGTCAGCAGGCCGGCATCACGGGCGGCCGACATCGCATCGAGGGTGCGCGGGGTCCGCAGACCCGGCACGGCATGCCCGTGCGCCAACTGCAGCAGCTGAACTGTCCACTCCACGTCAGCCAGGCCACCACGGCCCAGCTTGAGGTTCGTGCTCGCGTCGGCTCCGCGAGGGATGCGTTCGGTGTCGATCCTCGCCTTGAGTCGTCGGATCTCGATCAGGTCCGCATCGGAGACACCATTCACCGGGTAGCGCACCGGATTGATCAGCTCGGTGAAGCGCAAGCCGAGGTCCACGTCGCCGACGAAGAAGTTCGCGCGCAGCAGCGCCTGCGCCTCCCAGGCACTGGACCAGCGCGCGTAGTAGGCACCGAAGGATGCGAGCGAGCGAACCAGCGGGCCGTTGCGCCCCTCCGGGCGGAGGTCGGCGTCGAGAGTCACCGGCGGGTCGCTCGACGGCGCAGCGAGCAGCCGCCGCAACCGCTCGGCGATGGCGCTCGCCACCCGGGCCGCGACCTCCTCGGTCACCTCGGCATCGCGCGGTTCGAAGACGAACATCACGTCAGCGTCGGAGCCGTACCCGATCTCGGATCCGCCGAGGCGCCCCATGGCGATGACCGCAAAGAGGATCGGAAGCTCGCTCACTCCGAGTTCCTCGGCCACCGCCGCCGTAGCCACCTGCAGCGTCGCATCCAGGGTGGCTTGGGTCACGGCGGTCAGCGATTCGTTGACCTCCATGATGTCCCAGTTGTCGATGAGGTCGGCGAAGGCGATCCGTAGCAGCTCCTGCCGCCGTACCCCGCGGATAGCCGCGACCGCCGCCGCCGGGGAGAGCTGACGCAGCGCCGAGTCGATCATCGTCGCCCGGACGTCCTGCATCGGGCGGGGCACCAGATCCTCGTCGCCGGCCAGCATCTGCAACGCCTCCGGCGCCCGTTCCAGCATTCCGGCCACATAGCGGCTGGTGCCCAGGACGTAGCCCAGGCGCGAAGCGACGGCACCACCGTCGCGCAGCAGCCGCAGGTACCAGGGGGTCCCGCCCAGGGCCTCGGAGACCCGCCGGTAAGCCAGCAAACCGGCATCCGGGTCGGGTGCCTGGGAGAAGTATTCGAGCATCGCCGGCAGCAGCGCGCGCTGCAGGGCGGCGCGGCGCATCAGACCGACCGTCAACGCCTCGATGTGGCGCAGCGCTTCAGCGGGCTGCCCGAACCCGAGTGCGGCCAGCCGACGCTCGGCCTCCCCCGCCGTGAGGCGCAGCTGATCCCCCGGCACACGGGCCACCGCCTCCAGCAGCGGGCGGTAGAAGAGCTTCTCGTGCAAGCGGCGCACCTCCCGCACATGTAGCGACCATTCGGCGTTCCAGACCGCCCTGGCGTCGCCTCGGGCGTCCGGGCGGAACCCCATGGTGCGGGCGAGGACGCCCATCGCCTGCTCGTCGTCGGGCAGTGTGTGGGTCCGGCGCAGGCGGCGCAACTGCAGCGCATGCTCGGCCGAGCGCAGGAAGCGGTAGGCCGCGTCCAGGCTCACCGCGTCGTCCACCCCGACGTACCCGCCGTCGCGCAGCGCCCGCAGCGCCGGCAGGGTGGCGGCGACCCGCAGCGACTCGTCGCTGCGGCCGTGAACGAGTTGCAGGAGCTGGACGGCGAACTCCACGTCCCGCAGACCCCCCGGCCCGAGCTTGAGCTCCCGAGGCGCAATCGCCTTGGGCAGTAGAGCCACTACGCGACGCCGCATGGCCTGCACGTCGGCGACGAAGTTCTCCCGTTCGGCCGCCTTCCAGACCATCGGTGACACTGCGTCCAGGTAGCGCTGCCCCAGCGTGCGGTCACCGGCCGCCGGGTGCGCCTTCAGCAGTGCCTGGAACTCCCAGGTACTGGCCCATCGTCCGTAGTAGGCGATGTGGCTGGCCAGCGTGCGCACCAGCGGACCGGACTTACCTTCCGGGCGGAGCGCGGCGTCCACCTCCCAGGCGGCCGAGCCGCAGATACGCATCATGTGCCCGGCCAGGCTCGTCGCCGTCCCGAGCGCGGCGTTTTCGTCGATCTCCGCGGCCGCCGGTCCCGAGTCAGCCGGTGCGTCTGTGCCCGGTTCGTCTGTGCCCGGTTCGTCTGTGCCCGGCTCGGATTCGCCCGGTTCGGCGACGAAGACCACGTCGACATCGGAGAGGTAATTCAGCTCGTAGGCCCCGGCCTTTCCCATCGCCACGACGGCCAGCCGACACGGGGCCACGTTCGGGGGGAGGCTAGCTCGGGCCACGGCCAGACCCGCCCGCAGCATGTGGTTGGCCAGGCTGGTGAGTGCGGCCGTCGTGGTCTCCAGATCCTGCTCGCGGGCCAGGTCACGTCCGGCGATCGCCACCAACTCCCGCCGGTAGGCCAGCCGCAGCGCGGAGGCCGCGACGGCGCCGGTCACCGTGGCCGGAGTTCCGGCGGTGCCGGTGACGGGATCGTCGGGGTCGGCGCCGACGGCGAGGATCAGCCGCGCGCCGGCGGCATGCCGATCGTGCGCCCCGCCGAGCAATGCCGTCCAGTGTCCGGGGCTGGCCACCAGATGATCGCCGAGAGCGATGGAGGAGCCCAGCAGCGCGATGAGTCGGGTCCGGAAACGAACGTCGGTGGCTAGTGCCTGCCGGAGCTGCGCGGTCGGCTCCAGGTGTGCATCCATCGACTCGACGAGCGCCGCGAGGGCGGCGACACAGCCGTCCGGGTCGGCCGAGCGACCGATCGCGGCGACGATCGCCGCTGCGTCGGAGTTGGTGGGGTTGTTGCTGTCGACGTCCCAGAGCTGCAGCAGGTCACCGGTGAAGAGGTCGGCCGCCGCGAAGGGCTGTTCGAAACCGATGCGCCCCATCCGCGACGCGACACGGCGCAATGGATGCGCATCGACCGGCGGCGGAGTGCGAGGTTCGGTCGTCACCGCGCATCCGGCGGCAGGAGTTCGATCGGGACCGGACCGGAGGGGCGGGCCGCCTGCATCTGCATCGCCAGCGCCGCCCGGATCTCGGCCGGGTCGGTGATCGCATCGGCCATCTGCGTCGCCACGGTACGTACCTTCGGCACCGATGACGGGTCGAGCACCACGCCGGCGAACGCCGCCGCGAACGGTGCCCATACCTCGGCCAGGTCAGGGTGCACAGCGTCGGCTCGGGCCAGGATCCGCTCCACGTCGTAGCCGGTCAGCGCTTCGGCATCCGCCGTGGCCCAGGCCCGCACGACCTCGGGGGTGGTCTCGATGTGGAACTGGGTGCCCCAGGCCACCCGGCCGACGCGAAACGCCTGGATGTCGCAGCCCGGTGAGCTGGCCAGCTGGATGGCGCCCGGCGGTAACTCGAGGACAGCGTCAAAATGCCATTGGATGACGTCAGGTGTGATCGGCAGTGCCTTGAAGAGTGGGTCGGTGGCCGACGACGCGCGCTTGGCGATCAGCTGCGCCCCGAACTCCGGACCCTCTGGGCTTGGACCGACCTCTCCCCCGGTGGCCGAGGCCAGCAGCTGCCCGCCGAGGCAGATGCCGAGCGTCGGGACCTCGTCATCGACCGCTGCCTTCAGCAGCGCCCGCAGCTGCGGCAGCCACGGCGCCACCTGGTCGTCGTTCGCGCCCATCTCACCGCCGAGAACGAGGAGGCCGCTGTGCCCGCCTAGCGTGGCCGGCAACTGATCGAGCTCGTCGTCAAGATACGGGCGCCGCAAGTCCAGGGTGAGCCCGGCTGCGGTCAGCCAGTCGCCCAGCGGACCGAGAGGGTCGGCCGGATCGTTCTGTACGACGAGGACGGGGGAAGGCGACACCACTCAACAATACTGAGGCCGACGCCGACGACTTCGCCGAGGGAGCTGCTACAGCGAGGGAAGGTACCGCCGCAGCTCGAAGGGAGTCACCTCAGCGCGGTAATCCACCCATTCCTCCCGCTTGTTGCGCAAGAAATAGGCGAAGACATGCTCGCCGAGCGTCTCGGCCACCAACTCCGAGGACTCCATCAGCTGCAGTGCATCGGCCAGATTGTGCGGGAGTTCGCTGTAGCCCAGCGCCCGCCGGTCGGCGTCGGTCAGGGCCCAGACGTCGTCCTCGGCTCCCGGCGGGAGCTCATACCCTTCCTCGATGCCCTTCATGCCGGCCGCCAGCATCACTGCGAATGCGAGATAGGGGTTGCAGGCGGAGTCCAGCGAACGCACCTCAACCCGGGTGGAGTTCGCCTTTCCGGGTTTGTACATCGGGACCCGGACCAGAGCTGAGCGGTTCGCATGCCCCCAGCAGATGAAGGTGGGCGCCTCGACGAGTTCGCCGCGCGCGGCGTAGCCGTAGAGACGTTTGTAGGAGTTGACCCACTGATTCGTCACGGCGGTGATCTCGCCGGCGTGCCGTAGCAGCCCGGCGATGAAGGCCCGAGCCGTCTTGGAGAGGTTCAACGGGTCCGATGGATCGTGGAACGCGTTGTGGTCACCCTCGAAGAGCGACAGATGGGTGTGCATTCCGCTGCCCGGACGGTGTCTAAACGGTTTGGGCATGAAGGTCGCCTGGGCGCCGTGGGCCAGCGCCGTCTCCTTGATGATGTGCCGGAAGGTCATGATGTTGTCGGCGGTGGAGAGCGCGTCGGCGTAGCGCAGGTCGAACTCCTGCTGGCCGGGCGCCACCTCGTGGTGACTGAACTCGACCGAGATACCCAGGCCCTCCAGGGCGGACACCGCGTCGCGGCGGAAGTCGCGGGCCGGCCCCTCGGTGGTCATGTCGAAGTAACCGGCATTGTCGAAGGGCTCCGGCTCCTGCCCGTCCGTCGGCCGGTTCTTCAGCATGAAGAACTCGACCTCCGGATGGGTGTAGAAGGTGAAGCCGCGCTCGGCGGCCCGGCTGAGCGCCCGGCGCAGCACGTAGCGGGGATCGGCCCAGGACGGGGAGCCGTCCGGCATCTGAATGTCGCAGAACATCCGCGCCGAGTCGGCGACCGTGTCTCCCGCCTCAGGCAGGATCTGGAACGTCGCGGGATCAGGACGGGCGAGCATGTCGCTCTCGCTGGCCCGGGCGAAGCCCTGGATCGCCGAGCCGTCGAAGCCGATGCCCTCCTCGAAGGCTCCGTCCAACTCGGCGGGGTCGATCGCCACCGATTTCAGGTAGCCGAGAACATCGGTGAACCAGAGTCGAACGAACCGAATCTGGCGCTCTTCCAAGGTGCGAAGCACGAATTCCTGTTGCCGATCCACGGTTCTCCACTCTTGCTTCGCTCGATGACGCCTTGATTACCGCGACGTTACCTGTGTAGGCGGTATCGCGCGCGGGTCGCCGAAAAGCCCCACCGCGGCGGGCCAAACGCGATTGTCGGGCGCCGAATACAGCTCAAACGCTAAAGAACTTAGCGTCTCGACGGCTGAGTGGATCAACCGACTGGTCAGCTGAGCGCGCTGCCGGCCTTCCAGGTCGCCCATGGAACCGTCCAGTCACCGTTCTGCCACACCTGGAGCGTGCTGCCGCCGGTGTTGATCACCTTCACCACATCACCGATCTGAGCGTGCTGATAGAACCATTTCGCATTGGCCTGGTTCAGGTTGAGGCAGCCGTGCGAGAGATCCCGCGATCCCTGGGCCCAGACGGTGGTGTCGAGCTCGTGCAGGTAAACGCCGTCGGTGCTGATCCGGGTCGCCCAGTAGATGGGCTCCCGATAGCCGCCCTTGGCATTGACCGGCAGCCCGTAGGTGGAGGAGTCCATGATCACCGGGTTGCCCTGGCCGATGACGGTGTAGGTGCCGGGCTGGGTCCAGTAGGAGATGGTGAGCCCGTTGACGACCTGGCTGCCGCCCTTACCCATCGACGTCGGCATCTTGCGCTGCAGAACGTCGTTGAAGTAGACGCTGACCTGCTTGGTCTTGTCGTCGGAGATCGAAACGTGCTTGGCACCGATCGTGAAGCTGACCGACGAATCGGTCTCGCCGTAGAGCCCCGGGCCGACCTTTACACCGTAGACGTTGGCCTTGACGCTGACTTTGGTCCCCGATGCGTAGTAGTTCTGTGGGCGCCAATGGGCGTTCGAGTTGTCGGTCCAGTACCAGCTTCCGGCGACGGCCGGGGTCGTGGTGACCACCAGGGCCTTCTCAGCGGCGGCGCGGTCGGTGATCTGCTCGTCGAAGTGGGCAACGACCACGATGCCGACTCCGTAGACACCGCCCTGATTGAGCGGCTGCCCGCCGGTCGTGTTGAGGTACACCTTCGTCATGTTCCCGGGCGTGAGGGTGGTGAAGCTCGAGGTCTGCGTGGTGAGACTTCCGGCGTCGTTCACCGCGTCGGCCTTCATCCGGTAGGAGCGCGAGTACCCGAGCGGCTCGGTCGCCTTCCAGGAGGCGCTCGTCGGGTCGAGGGCACCGGCGACCACCTTGCCGGCGTCGTTGGTGACCGTCACAGCCGTCAGCTTGCCGCCGGTGACCGAGGCGGTGACCGGTGCGACCGGGCTGACGTTGGCCGCGCCGTTGGCCGGGGAGAGGGCAACCGCGGCCGGCGTGCTGCTGGGCGCGGGGGTTGCCGTCGGGGCGGGGGTGGCGCTCGGAACGTCGGCGCCGCTCACCTGGGATGCCCCGGCCGACGGCGAGCCGTCGGCCACCGTCTTGGGGTTACAGGCCGTCAGGGCAGTGGTTGCGATGACCCCGCAGACCACCAGGGCAGTGGCGCTCCAAGCCGTATGGGCTGAGCGTCGCCACCGTCGTACTGCCACCACTTTGCCTCCCAGCAAGTCGCTTGCCCCACGCGCGGCACCCTGGGGGAGATGCTCGGGAGCGAAAATTTATGCGCGACCGAGGGGGCCGCGTACTCCATTGTGCCGAATCCAGGTGGCGAATGCCTGCAGATCTGATCACGATTCGCTATCGCCAGGGATTCTGATCTGTTGCTTATTGTCTCATCCAGAACCCCTCCCGCGTGCCAAGCTCGCGGCCGGGTCGCCAGACTAGAGGCATGCGCCAACTCAGACTCGCCCTAGCTCAGGTACCGCTCATCGTCGGTGACTTCGCCGCGAACTCCCGCGCCGTGCTGGAGTGGACAGCCGCTGCGGCCGCCGGTGGGGCACAGCTTGTGCTCTTCCCCGAGATGACTCTCACCGGCTACCCGCCGGAGGATCTGGTCTTCCGGCGCTCCTTCGAGGACGCTTCGCGGGCCACCCTGGAGGCCCTGGCCCGGGCCCTGCAGGCGGCCGGCCAGGGCGAGATCGGCGTCGTCGTGGGCTTCCTGGACGAGTCGGGAGGTCCGCGCAACGCCAGCGCCTTCTGCCACCGCGGCGCGGTGACCGCGACCTACTTCAAGCACCACTTGCCCAACTACGGGGTATTCGACGAGGAGCGCTACTTCATCCCGGGAGACAGATTCAGCCTGGTGCGGTTCCGGGAGATCGACATCGCGATGACGATCTGTGAGGACATCTGGCAGGAGGGCGGCCCCTTCGCGGTGGCGGCCGAGGTGGGGGTTGACCTGGTGGTCAACATCAACGGCTCGCCGTATGAACGGAACAAGGACGACGTCCGGCTTGAGCTGGCCACCCGCCGGGCGGCCGAGGCCCGGGCCACCGTCGCCTATGTCAACCAGGTGGGCGCCCAGGACGAGCTGGTCTTCGACGGCGACTCGTTCGTCATCGCATCCGACGGGAAGCTGCTGGCCCGGGCTCCGCAGTACACCGAGGACCTCTACCTCGTCGACCTCACCTTCGACGGTGCGGCGGCGAGCCGAACATCGACTGCGACCGCGACTGCGACTGCGACTGCGTCGATGCCGCTGGACGCGGTCGACACCGGTACCGCACCCGTGCCGCCCTACCCGCCGGTGGCGGCCGACATCGCCGAGCGGATCTGCGACGAGGCCGAAGTCTGGGGCGCGCTCGTGCTGGGCACCCGCGACTACGTCCGCAAGAACGGCTTCCGCTCCGTCGTGGTCGCGATCTCCGGTGGTATCGACTCGGCCGTCGTCGCCGCGATCGCCGCCGACGCGATCGGCGGCCAGAACGTCTACGGCGTGGCCCTGCCGAGTGAGTACTCATCAGAGCATTCGGTCTCCGACGCCGTGGATCTGGCCGAGCGCATCGGTGCGCATTACCGACTGATACCGATCGCTCCCATGGTGGATGCATTCGTCGGCTCGCTCGGGCTGACCGGCGTGGCCGAGGAGAACGTCCAGGCGCGGGTTCGTGGGACCACCCTGATGGCGCTGTCGAACGCCGAAGGGCACCTCGTGCTGGCGACCGGCAATAAGAGCGAGCTGGCCGTCGGCTACTCGACGATCTACGGCGACGCGGTCGGGGGCTTCGCGCCGATCAAGGACGTCCCCAAGTCGCTGGTCTGGGCGCTGGCCCGCTGGCGCAACGCCGACGCCGCTGCCCGGGGCGAAGTCGAACCCATCCCGGCGAACTCGATCGAGAAGCCACCGTCGGCCGAATTGCGCCCGGGCCAGCTCGACAGTGATTCACTTCCCGACTACGAGCTACTCGATGAGATCCTGGCCAACTACGTCGACGGCGACAAGGGCTTCGACTCGATCGTGAAACTGGGCTTCGACCCGGAGTTGGTGACCCGGGTGGCCCGGATGGTGGATACGGCCGAGTGGAAACGCCGGCAGTACCCGATGGGGCCGAAGATCAGCTTCAAGTCGTTCGGACGTGACCGCCGGCTCCCGGTCACGAATCACTGGCGTGAACACCCCGCGCAGGGGTAGCCCGAACGACCTGTGAGTGGGTTCACAGCGACATCTACCGGACATGGGTGCAACATTATGGACGTCCACCCATATGAGCCCGGGGACCGAGCGATCGGCCTCGAGGAGAACGGGGTTTGATTGTCATGAGCGAGACCCTCTACGGCGCTGTCACGTCGCGCCGCATCACCATCCGCGACCTGCAGCAGGCGAAGGCGACCCATGAGCGCTGGACCATGCTCACCGCTTACGACTACTCCACGGCGCGCTGCTTCGACGAGGCCGGCACCCCCGCGCTGCTGGTCGGCGACTCAGCGGCGAACGTCGTGTACGGCTACGACAGCACTGTCCCGGTGACCGTCGATGAACTCCTCCCGCTGGTCCGCGGCGTCGTCCGTGGTACCAAGCGCGCACTCGTCGTTGCCGACCTTCCGTTCGGCAGCTATGAGGCCTCCGCTCAGCAGGCCCTCGAAACCGCCGTGCGGTTCATGAAGGAGGGTGGCGCCCAGGCGGTGAAGCTTGAGGGCGGCCACCGGGTGCTTCCGCAGGTGGAGGCGCTCACCAACGCCGGCATCCCGGTGATGGCTCACATCGGGCTCACCCCCCAGTCGGTCAACACGCTAGGCGGATACCGCGTTCAGGGCCGAGGGGACGAGGCGGCCCATCGGTTGCTCCTGGACGCCAAGGCGCTTCAGCACGCGGGCGCCTTCGCCGTGGTGCTCGAAGTTGTGCCCGCCGACGTAGCCCGATCGGTCACCGAGCAACTCCAGATCCCGACGGTCGGCATCGGCGCCGGCCAGGACTGCGATGCCCAGGTACTCGTCTGGCAGGACATGGCCGGACTGCGCGGCGAGCGGAAGCCGGCCAAGTTCGTCAAGGAGTTCGCCGACGTGGGGTCAATCCTGCGGGGTGCGGCCACCCAGTTCGCCGACGAAGTGCGCAGCGGCGCCTACCCGGCCGCGGAGCACACCTACAGCTGATCGGGCCGCTAGAGGCCGGTGATGCGGATGCCGGCGTGCGTCTTGTATCGACGGTTCACCGCGATGAGGTTGGCGGTGAGCGCCTCGACCTGACCGGCGTTGCGCAGCCGCCCGCCGAAGATGCCGCGCACGCCGGGCAGCAGTTCGGCCAGCGCCTGCACCGTGTCGGTCGCTGATCGCTCTTCGCCGAGCACCAGGACGTCGAGGTCCAGGTCGCTGACCGTCGGGTCGGAGAGCAGCACAGCACTCACGTGGTGGAAAGCGGCGACCACGGTGGAGTCCGGGAGCAATCGCGCTGCCTCCTCGGCTGCACTACCGTCGTCGGTCAGCAGCGGGTACGGGCCGCGTTCGTCGAAGCCCATCGGGTTCACGCAGTCGACGACGATCTTGCCCTTCAACTCGGTGACCAGCCCGGTGAGCGTCTTCTCGTGAGCCTCCCAGGGCACCGCGACGACAATCACATCGGCCGCGGAGGCTGCGCCCGCGTTGGAGGCTCCGGTGACCCGGCCGCCGGTGATTCGGCCACTGAGCTCATCTGCGGCCGTGTGAGCCCGCTCGGCGTCTCGCGACCCGATGATCACGCTGACGCCGGCGTTGGCGAATCGATAGGCCAGTCCCTGGCCCTGCCCGCCGGTGCCTCCCAGGATCGCGATGGTCAAAGCGGTGACGTCAGTCAAGGAGTTCTCCTAATGCACGGCTAGCTCGGTCCGCAGGCGCTTTCCACCGGCAGAGATCCGACGTTACGCGAAGCCGTACTGAGACTGATCAGCCGTACCTGCATCCCAGTCTTGGCGACCACTGAGATGCTGACGCGATCCGGTATGCCGTCAGGCACCGGCCGGGGCTGTGGGCTTAACGGCCGGTTCGGCGCGCTACGACCTTCTTAGCCGGAGCCTTGCGGGCGGGCGCCTTCTTCGCCGGCGCCTTGGTGGCCGGCGCCTTGCGGGCCGGAGCCTTGCGGGCCGGAGCCTTGGTGGCGGTGGTCTTCTTGACCGGTGCCTTCTTCGCGACGACCTTCTTCACGGGTGCCTTCTTGGCCACAGCCTTGGCGACGACGCTCTTGGCCGGCGCCTTCTTCGCGGGCGCCTTCTTCGCAGGTGCCTTCGCGGCCACAACCTTCTTGACCGGCGCCTTCTTCGCGACGACCTTCTTGACCGGCGCCTTCTTCGCGACGACCTTCTTCGCGACGACCTTCTTGGCGGGTGCCTTCTTGGCGGGTGCCTTCTTCGCGGGAGCCTTCGCGGCCACAACCTTTTTGACCGGCGCCTTCTTCGCCGGTGCCTTCGCGGCCACAACCTTCTTAGCGGGCGCCTTCTTCGCGGCCACCACTTTCTTCGCAGGCGCAGCTTTCTTCACTGCCGCTTTCCTAGCGGGCGCCTTCTTGGCCGGTGCGGTCATCTTGTGTTCCTCCTAGAGAGAACGAACGGTCTGAAAAAACCTTCGATAACACACAGTTGACGATGGCTAACCGCCGTCGTCAATACGCCACGCCGCATTCATGTTGCCGACGGATCGCGGTAACTCACCGCGACGAATACGCCGAACCATTCAATCCTGATCGGACTCCTCTAGTTTATAAGCCTTTTCTCGGTCGGCAATCGTCTGTAACGCGTGGGCTGCGGCATCGGCGGTTTCGAACGGCCCAATTTTATTTTCGCTGTCGACGTCTGCGAAAACCTCGACGCGATGATGGGTAACGCAGTACCAGAACGTCCCATCCTGATCCTTGGTGGAGAACATCGAATCACTCCTGTCATGGCGAACGTAGCGCTGCCCGACGTGGCAGTTGCTGCCTATCTGAGTATTCCTACCCAGATAGGCAGCGGACGAGTCGACCTATAAGCCGGGTCCTGTCCCGACGCGAACGCCGGGGGCGATCATCCATCTACGCCTACCGTCACCGGCAGGCTCTAGCGGTCTACCCGCAGACTCGGGCGAGCAGCCCTCGAACGCCTGCGCAAGCCAATGAAACATTGGCTCTTCTCGACCTTGCTCCGGGTGGGGTTTACCTAGCCGCCGCAGTTGCCCACGACGCTGGTGGTCTCTTACACCGCCGTTTCACCCTTACCCACACGCGAACGCGTGGGCGGTCTCTTCTCTGTGGCACTTTCCCGCGGGTCGCCCCGGGTTGCCGTTAACAACCACCCTGCTCTGTGGAGCCCGGACTTTCCTCGGCGAAGTCGGTAAGGACTTCGACGCGATCGCCCGGTCGGCTCGTCCGCCGCGCCGCCGATGCTACCTGGTTGCCGCCTCGATAGCCTTCGGTACGTGACGCTCCCCCATATCGCTCTCCTCCTGATCGCTGGATTCGCCGGAGGGTTCGTCAACGCGATCGCCGGTGGCGGGTCGCTCCTGGTTTTTCCGGCTCTTCTGGCGACTGGCCTCGGCACGGTCGCCGCCAACGTCACCAACTCGGTGGCCCTATGGCCGGGCTACATCGGCAACCTGGCCGGTCTCGGGCGAGCCGCCGTGGACGAGGCCCGGGCCAGGGTCGATCTCGCCCTGATCGCGGTGCTCGGCGCAGCGGTTGGCGCCGCCACTCTCCTCGTCACCCCGGAAGGCGCCTTCGATTTTGTCGTGCCGATACTGGTGATCGTCGCGTCACTGCTGGTCGGCGTCCAGCCGGTGATCGCCCGGCGGATCGGTGCCGAACAACACCGACGGCCGGTGGCTCTTCGCGTCGCCGTGGGTGTCGGCTCGTTTTATGGCGGCTACTTCGGGGGTGGCCTCGGCGTCATCCTCTTGGCCGCGATCGGTCTGACGATGGCGGCGCCACTGCGCGAGATGAATGTGCTGAAGGCCGTACTGACGATGGTCGTCTCGACGGTCTCACTCTTGACCTTCGTCTTCTTCGCTCCGGTGCACTGGGGCGACGTCGCCGTCATCGCGCCGGCCGCGCTCCTCGGCGGCGTACTCGGAGGCCGGGCCGCTCGCGTCGTCGACGAGCGTGCGCTCCGGATCGCCATCGTCACCTTCGGGCTGGGTATCGGCCTCTGGTTGGGCATCCGCGTCTACGCCTGACCACTCGATCCGCACCCACTGGAACGTCCCGCAACGGTGCCTACCACGCCCCAGCGTCGCCGAACCAGCCTAAGAAATAGGGGACTTCTCGTCCAGTCGCTCGAGGTGGCTGATGTCATTGACCAGGCGGACCGAGGCGTTTCCGTCGGCGAAGTAGTCGATGATCGAGATCGAGGCGGTATCGAGATGAATTCGGAACAGCGTCTCGTGCGGTGCGCCGAGGGCGAGCCGTAGCAGCGTCTTGATCGGGGTGACGTGGGTAACCACGACAACCGTCTGCCCGGGGTAGGCGCTGATCAGCTCGTCACGGCCACGGCGTACCCGCTGCGCCACCTGCGCGAACGACTCACCGCCGGGGGCCGGTATCTCGCCGGTGCTCGAGAACTCGGCGAACTCGACCGGCCAGCGACTCGTCACCTCCGCCATGCTCAACCCCTCCCAGGCCCCGAAGTCGAGTTCGACCAAGGCGGGAACTGCGCGCACCGGCGCCTCGCCGGCGATCACCTGAGCCGTCTGCAGACAACGCGGCAGTGGCGAGGCGACCACCGCGGCGACGCCGGGTATCCGGCGCAGTCGCGCCCGTAGCGACTCGGCCTGGGCCTCGCCGTCGGCCGAGAGCGGAAGATCATTGCGACCGGAGAAGAGCCGCTGCGGTGAGTGGGTCGTCGAGCCGTGGCGCACCAGGATCAGGCGGGTGGGAACGCTGGAACTCGGTGTCCAACTCGGCGCGGGAGTTGTCGAAGGGGCCGGAGTGCTCGCCGCAGCCGGAGCGCTCGCCGCAGCCGGGGCGCTCACCACAGCCGGAGTGCTCGCCGCAGCCGGGGGGCTCACCACAGCCGGACCGTTAGCCGCGGCCGGATCGGTGGATCGACTGGCCGGCGGCCGGGGCGAAGCCTCCGAACCGCCCGATGCGCCCGATGCGCCCCCAGCGGCCACCCGTTTGACCTTCGGTTCGATGCCCGCGGCACGATCCATCGCCTCGTTGGCCAGCCGGTCGGCATACTTGTTCCGCTCCCGCGGGATCCACCGGTAATGGATCTCCTCGAACTGCAGGGCCAGCTCCAGAGCCTCGTCTCGCAACGCCCGCATTCCTGCGTGTTTGGCCTGCCAGCTGCCCTTCATCTGCTCGACGACCAGTTTCGAGTCCATCTGGACCATGACTGAGGTAGCGCCGAGTTCGGCCGCGGCCCGCAGCCCGGCGATCAGCCCGCTGTACTCGGCCACGTTGTTCGTCTGGACGCCCAACGGTTCGTTGCGCTCGGCCAGGACCTCACCGCTGTCGGCGTCGAAGACAACGGCTCCATACGCGGCCGGACCCGGGTTACCTCGTGACCCGCCGTCGGCCTCGACGATGACGTGACGTCTCACAACCCGGACTCGGCGGTGCGGACCAGGATGATGCGGCAGTTGTCGCAGCGCAGCACCGAGTCCGGTGCCGCACTGCGTAGTGCTGAGATCTCGCTGCTCGCCAACTCCATCCGGCAGCCCTCGCAGCGCCGCTGGCGCAGCATGGCCGCACCCGTCCCGCCGTTCGGGGTACGAACCTTCTCATACAGCGCCAGTAGATCGTCGGGGATCTCAGCGGCGATCGACTCGCGCTGCTGGCTACGTTCCTGATGCGCGGCGTCAATCTCGGAGAATGCGCGGTCGCGGGCGACGAGGAGGTCGTCGCGCTCCACCTGAACGGCGCCGCGCAGGGTGAGGCGTTCGTTCTCCTGCCCCTCGAGGCCTTCGCGCTGCTCCATCACCTCGATGACGGCATCCTCGAGGGTCGCCTGGCGGCGGGCCAGCGACGTGATCTCGTGCTGCAGTCCTTCGAGGTCCTTCGCCGCAAGGCCGCCGGAGGTCATCCGCTGCTCATCGCGGGCCGCCCGCTCTCGCACTCCGTCCACCTCGCCCTCGATGCGCGTCTGCTCAGCTATGACGTCTCCGAGTTGGGTCTGGATCTCGACGATCTCCTCGTTCACCCCGGCTAGGCGCCGGTCGGCATCCTCCAGGGCGGCGAGTTCGGGCAGCGTCTTGCGCTTGTGCGCCAGCTGGGCCAGGGCGGTGTCGACGGCTTGCAGGTCGAGCAGTCGGAGCTGGGATGCGGGTTCAGCGATCACGGTGAAGACGGACTCGATTCTGGTGATGGGGCGTGCAGTGTCCATGGGTCGGTGACCTGAGTGGACACTGCAACCTTAAGGCCATCGGCGGTATCACCGAAGTGTGTGCTCAACCGCAGCGAAAGTTCGTCCAGCCAGGGCGACTCGGTGGCCCAGTGAGCGGCGTCCACCAGGGCCATCGCCGCCGGGCCCAGTTCGGTGACCGCCTCCACCGCCGGGTGGTGGCGAAGATCAGCGGTGACGTAGGCATCCGCCCCGCCGCGGCGAGCGGCTTCGATGAGTGAACCGCCCGCTCCGCCGCAGACGGCAACCGTCTCCACCCGACGCTGCGGGTCACCGGCCGCCCGCACTCCCCAGCTGGTCGCCGGCAGCGAGCGAGCGCAATGCTGGGTGAACTCGCGCAGCGACATCGCCTCGGCGAGCGTTCCGATCCGACCGGTACCGAGACGGGAGTTGACGGTGGCCTGCTCGAAGATGTCGAAGGCGGGCTCTTCATAGGGGTGCGTGGCGCGGAGGGCGGCGATCACCGGCTCACGCCGCCGGCGCGGCAGCACCATCTCCAGCCGGCTCTCGGGCACCTCGGCCCGCTCCCCCACCGTGCCGATCGTGGGATCGGCGCCCGGCAACGGTCGAAATGATCCGACCCCTTCGGAGACGAAGCTGCAACCGTCATAGTCTCCGATCGCCCCGGCCCCCGCGGCGGCGAGGGCCGCTCGGAGTTGATCGGTGACCGCGGTGGGAACGAAGACGACCAGCTTGTCCAGGGCGGGCAGCGGCAGCGGGTCGAGGGGACGCAGCGAGGAGAGGCCGAGTCGGGCCGCGAGCGCATCGGAGACCCCGGGGACGGCGACGTCGGCGTTGGTGTGCGCGACGAAATGCGCCACCCGGGAGCGGATCATCGCGTGCACCAGCCCACCCTTGGGGTCATCGGCGGCAACGCCGTGGACACCCTTCATGAGCAGCGGATGATGAGTGATCAATAGCTGCGCTCCGGAGTCAATCGCCTCCGCTACGGTGTCGGGCACGGCATCGACGGCCAGTAGCACCCGCTCGACCGGCTCACCCGGATCGCCACAGACCAGTCCGACCGCATCCCATGGCTCGGCCGTCGCCGGGTCGAACCACGACTGCATTGCCTCGATCACGTCAGCTAAAAGGACCACTGTGCAGACGTTACCGCCGCCGGCGCGGGGGTGAGAATCTGCGCTGGCGCAGCCCACCGGGCCATGGCAGAATCCGTCACTCACAGCGCGGACAACACCCGCGCTCAGGGTGGAGGGACCCTCATGATTTTTGCTGACGGAACGTTGGGACTCATCGTCTTCGGACTCTGGATCTTCTGCATCATCGACGTGATCACCACCGATGAGTCGCAGTGCCGGAACCTGCCGAAGCTGGCCTGGCTGTTCATCGTGCTCTTCCTCTTCGACATCGGTTCGATCATCTGGCTCATCGCGGGAAGCGCGCGCACCAACAAGGCCGCCAGCGGACTGCCGTACAAGGGCAACGCCGGCAATGGCAGCCGCTTCCCCGAGTACGAGCGTCAGGGCCGCATTCCGGCCACCAACCCCGACGACGACGAGGCCTTTCTGCGCCAGTGTCGGGAGCGGGCCGAGAAGCAGCGTCAGCAGCTCAAGCGAAACCAGCAGGCCCAGGAAGACGGCGCCTGAATCGCGAATTTCGGCACTTATTTCTACTCCGGTTCGCCGGGAACACAACGCCAAATCGTGTGATCACGATGACAGATCCGGGCGCCCCAAAAAGGTCTAGCGTGTGCTCTGTGCCCACGAATGGTTCACACGAATTAGTAGGGAAATGCGGGAGAATCACGCTCAGCATCCCGATCTCCGGCCCCGGCGAAGTCCTGCTCCCAGTGCGCGGCAGCAGCGAAGCATTCGCGGCATGGGCTGACGCCCCGCTGCAACGCAACACCCGCGTTGTGGTTGTCGAGCAGATATCCGCTCGCTCGGTTCACGTCACGCCGATCCCATAAACAGCCAGGCCACTCAGGCCGGCGTTCGGCCGCGACGGTTGCGAACAACCAGCGGCACTAAGGAGAAAGTCCAGATGCTTTTCTGGCATGTACCAGCCCCGAACGAAGCACTGCTCATCTCAGGCTCCAAGCGCGGTTCGGCGGAGTTGCAGTTCCGTATCGTCACCGGTCACGGCACGTTCGTCCCGCCGGTAATGCAGAAGGCGCGACTGCTGTCGCTGGCCCTGCGCGAGTCCCAGATCATCGAGGATTGCGTTACCCGCCAAGGGGTGCGCCTGACCATTCAGGCGGTGGCCGCATTCAAGGTCGGCGACGACCATCAGTCCATCGCCAACGCCGCCCGGCGATTCCTCACCGAGCAGGAGCGCCTGGAGGAACTGGTCGGACGGATCTTCGCCGGGCACCTACGCTCCATCGTCGGCGCACTCACCGTGGAGGAGTTGATCCGGGAACGCGAGCGGGTGGCACAGGAGGTGAAAGACGGCAGCCACAGCGAGATGGAGAAGCTGGGAATCGTGGTGGATGCCCTGCAGATTCAGGAGATCATCGACAAGAGCGGGTACATCACCAACCTGGCCGCACCTCACGTGGCGGCCGTCGCCAGCGCGGCCCGAATCGCGGCCGCCAAGTCCGATCAGGAGGCCTTCGAGCGAGAGCAGGAGGCGGGCGCACTGAAGGCACTCTACGAGCGCGACGCCTCGATCAAGATGGCCAGCTACGCCGCTGAGACCGAGAATGCCCGGGCCAAGGCGGCGCAGTCGGGCCCGCTGGCTCAGGCCCAGGCAACCCAGGAGGTGATCGAGCAGCAGACCGCGCTGGCACGACGCCAGGCCGAACTGGCCGCCCAGCAGCTTGAGGCTGACGTCCGGCGACCGGCCGACGCCGAGGCGTACAAGCAGCGCACGATGGCCGAGGCGCGGCGGGACCAGGCGAAGTTCGAGGCTGAGGCCGAGGCCTTCCACGCCACGACGCTGGCCGACGCCAACGCCCGCGCCGTCTCGGTCAAGGCACGGGCCGAAGCGGATGCCGATGCCTATCGCCGCACCGCCAAGGCCGACGCGAGCGCCGCGGCAATCTCGGTCGAGGCCCAGGCCGAGGCAAACGCCGAGGCGTACCGGACCACTGCGATCGCCGAGGCACGGGCCAAGGCGGTGCAACTCGAAGCCGACGCCGACGCCGAGGCCAACTCGGTACGGGCCGCGTCCTTGAGAGACGGCAATCAGCAACTAATTGCGGCCAATCATCTGATCGAAGTACTTCCGATGATGGTCGAGGCGGCCGCCAAGGGGCTGGCCGGGAGCAACCTCACAGTGCTCAACGGCGCGGAGGGACTGGGACAGATCGTCACCGGCTTGGTGGGTCAGGGCCTGGCCATCTTCGACACCCTCAAGAAGGCGACCGACCACGCCGAGACAGCCGTTCAACGCAGCGAGTCCGGTCCGGCGGTCACCGCCGGACCGGCCTCAATCGAGGCGGCCCCGACGCTGGCGGCGACTCGCAACTAGCAGGCCCGCGCCCAGCACCAGCAGCAGCAGGGCAAGGCCCGTGCTCTGCCGGGCGGAGACACCGGTGGCGGCCAACGCCCCGGTGTTCTCCGTCTTGGCGCTCGGCCGAGCCTTGGGCGGCGTGATGGTCAGCGCCTCCACCGCGAAGTGGGTGGTCGGCGAGATAACGGTCAGCTTCACCGGCAGCGAGAAGACCGAACCGGCGCCGTTGGTGAAGACGACCCGATAGAGATACCCATTCTCGCCCTTGGTCGCGACGAAGGTCAGGAGCGCGTCCCCGGACGGGTCGGCGCCGCTGATCCAGGTCCGGCCGCCGTCCTTCGACTTCTGCCAGACGTAGGTCGGCCCGGGGAAGCCGCCGGCGGTGGCCCGGAAGGTGACCACCTGTCCGGCCCGGACGCTCACCGCCTTGGGCTGAAGCAGGATCTTGGGAAGCGATGCATTGACCAGCAGGAACGACGACGAGCCGGTGGAGTCGACCGGAGGCGTGAGCACGCCGCCGCCGACCACCGGCGGAGTCGGCGCAACCAGCACGACCGGCGGTACGAGCGTCGCGATCACGTAGTAGCTGCCGGTGCTGAGGCCGGCGATGAACCCGCTCGCCACCGCGTTCCCGCTGGCGTCGGTGACCACGAGCAGTGTGATCGCGCCGCCCGGGAAGGTACCGCTGGGCGCGGTCGCGGGTGCGGTGAAGAGCACCTGCGCACCGGGTACCGGATTGCCGTACTGATCGAGCGCCGTCGCGGTGAGCGGCAGTCGGAACGGACGTCCCACGAGAGCGATCTGGAAGGTGCCCGTGGTGGCCACCACGGTGACCGCGGCGCCGGCCAGGTTGGTGAGGGCGAAGACGGCCGAAGAGACGGTCGGGGAGACCGCACCGGCGCCGGAGATGACACCGACGACGCTGTACGTGCCGGACTTGGTGCTGGCGGTCAGGATCGACGAGGTCGCCAGGCCGTCGAGGCCGGTCACCTCGGTCTCAACCGCCGTCGCATTGCCGAAGGTGGCCGTGGGGACGGTGAGGCCACGTGGCCCCACCGGTGCGGTGAAGACGACCGTGACACCGGGCTCCGGGTTTCCGTAGCTGTCGGTGACCAGGGCGGTAATCGGTGCACCGAAGGCGGTTCCAACCAGCGTCGACTGCGGTGTGCCGGCTTGAGCGGTGATATGTGCCGGGGCACCGCCACCGAGTTCGTTGGGCAGTACCACTGGCACCCGGGCCGGGGTGAGACCACAGGCGACCCCGGGGGCCGATGCGACGTTCAACGCGGCCCGGCCGGTGCGGACGTTGACGCAGAAGAGGGCGTCGACGGCGGCGTTGTCGGCCGGGTTCAGAATCGGGCCGTAGCGGTTGGCCGAACTCGGTGCGATGGTGGCGATCGGCTGGAACGGGTCGGCCGTCGAACTCGCCGGGGCCAGTGCCACCACGTTCAACACGACCGGGGTGAACCAGTTGGTCGCATCGAAGGTGACGGCGGCCAGGTTGTCGCCGCCGGCGGCGACGAAGCGACCGTCGCAGCTGCACGGGTCGTAGATCACGAAGCGGCCACCGGTGTTGATCCGGTACGTCACTGGGCCGGTCGGGGCGGCGCTGAGCCGCAGCGTCAGCTGCGAACCGACCTGATCTCCGGCGGTGACCACAAGGGCCGGCGGCGAGACGATGAGACCGCTCTTGACGGTAAGCAGATTGACCACGACCCGCAGCGGGGTCTTGAGCGCCTTCGCGTACGCCTGGTACGCCGGATCGGTGCTGGTGACGGTGTGTGTGATGACATTCTTGCCATTCGGGTCAAGCACCAGCGCCGGATTCGCTGTACCGCCAGTCGGCTGGGTTGGCGGGGGCGGGGCAAGCGTGGCGGCGACGGTGATCGTCACCGGCAGGAACCAGTTCGTGGAGTCGAAGGTGATGCTCTGGGTGGCGGCGTCGAAGCGGGCGTCCGCGCTCGTCACGGTGAGCGTCGTCGGGTCGAAGCCGAGGGCGATGGTGACCGTCGTGCCGGCGGCCGGGGCGGCGGCCAGCACCACCGTGTAGCTACCGGTGATCCCCTGGGGCGGGGTACCGGCCAGCACGCTGACTCCGCCGTCGGGTTGGGTGATGATCACACCGGGCTGCGATGCGCCGAGCAGGTTCACGTACACGTTGCGGATCGACACATGGTTGTACCGATCGTCGCCGCTCTGGCTGCTGTGGCTGATCGTCTCGACGGTCGCGCCGGGCGCGGTGACCGCGCCGGTGATCGCTCGGACGAGCACCGTCTTGGGCCCGGTCTCGCCCGCGGCGAAGACGAGAACCACGTTGTCCGACCACGTCAGGCCCCCGTCGATCGAGACCTGGGCGAACGGCGTGCCGGTTGCGAAGGCGGCCGAGATGTTCACGTACACGGTCGCCTTGGGCGGCGTGGCCAGGCGGACGGTGTAGCTGTCAGTCGCACCGTTCGTCGTTACCGCGGTCGAGCCGCCGGTCTCGGTGATGATGATGGACCCACTCCCCTGGTCGATCACCGTCACCGGTACGACCGTCGGGGTGTTCGCCTCAGCCACGGTGCCGATCGTGATCTGACCGGTGGATCCGCCGGTCGCCAGGACTCCGCTGATGATCGGGGTGAGCAGGCTCGACAGACCGGTGAGGAGGGTCGAGGCGGCAATGACGAACGGGCCACCGCCGGGCTGATGCAGGTTCTGGTAGCTGATGTTCAGTCCCTGCCCGAAGACACCGGTGGGCGTGGTGAGGATGTCGTGGGCGTCACCCACCGCCAGCACGTAGAGCTGGCTGGCTCCGGTCCCGCCGTCGACCGAGACCGGGGCGTCGATGTTGTACACCGGCACCGCGATCCGGACCGGCAGGGGCAGCAGGTTGGTGGCGAAGGTGTCCACCATCGGGCGCCCGGTGGTGGGATCGATGAGGGCGGAGGTGATGAAGGTGAAGAGGTCGTTGCCGGTGCCGGCCTCAAGCCTCAGTTCGGCCTTGTTCGAGTAGACCAGGAACGTGTCGTTCCCGGCGCCGCCGTAGATGGTGGTCGGGAACCTGTTGCCGCGGCTCAGGAAACCGATGTTGGTCTGGGTGGTCGCGAACTGGTCCTCGGGGAGCACGTACGGCGCGACCCGCGGCAGGTAGTAAAGCTGTCCGACGTCGAAGGTGTCGTTACCGTCACCGCCGTTGATGGTGGTGATCGCGCTGTTGTCGTCCATGGCGAAGAAGTCGTCGCCGCCGAGGCCGTTGACGGTGAGCCGGCTGTTGATGTGCTCGTCGTAGTTGATCCGCTCCACGTCCTGACGCTTGCGCCCGAGCACGTCGGTGTAGGTGCCGTGCAGCAGCGCCACGAAGGCCGGCGACTGGGCCTGCGGCTGGTCGGGGATGAAGGAGGAGCCGCGCATCAGGAAGACATCAGGTCCGTCGGCCCCATTGACGGTGAGCGTGTTCCGACCACCCAGCGGCCCGGTGTTGAGAACGTCGATGCGGTAATCGTGGGTGGCCGCCGCGTCGCTGCCCCAGGTGTTGACGACGTAGGTGTTGTCACCCAGTTCACCGTTGAGCATCAGGCTGTCGCGGACTAGTTGGCCGCTGTACTGGTCGCCGGAGGTGTCGACGTGCTTGCCGGTCATCGTCTGCAGCCGGTCGACCTGGAAGAAGTCGTTGCCGTCGGGGCTCAACCCGCAGTTGGTGCTGACGTTCGTCGGCGGGCAGTTGCCGGTGTTCGGCGTTGCACCGTAGACGTTGGTCTGGCCGCCGAGCAGCGTCTGGTCGAAGTAGAAGTTGTCATCGCCGCGACCACCGAAGATGTTCGTCGGGTGACCCACCACGATGCCCCGGAAATGCATGGTCGATCCGACTGCGGGGCCGGTGACCGGCTCCAGGTACTCACCGTAGATCCAGACGGTCGCGGCGAAGATGAGGCTGCTGACCGCGGTCTCCACGTCGTTGCCGACCAGCAGCCGCACCTCACCGCTGGCCGCCGCGATCAGCCCCAGAGCCAGCACGACGCTGCCGTCCAGGGTGCTACCGCTGCCGAGCAGGGTCAGGTCGGCGTCGGTGCGGCCAGTGGCGAACGGCACCCGCAGCCGCACGTCGCCGTGCACCGACTGGGCGCGCAAGACATTCAGCGCGCCGTCGGTCTCGGTGAGGTAGATGCCACCACCGGGCAGTGCCACCGCCCCGATCACGTCGCCGCCGAATCCGTCGGCGTAGGCGTAGAGGCGACCGGTGGCCGAACTGCTGGAGTTGATCCGGACATCGCCGGAGGCATCGGAGGTGTAGGTGCCGATCGAGCCGCCGTGGGCGATCAGATCGATACTGCGGGCCACGATGCTCGCCCCGGACGCGCTGTGGTTGTCCAGGATCGAGCCGGCGTCGGTGACCAGCGCGATGTCGGAGGTGAGCGAATCAGCCAGCGCCACATTCAGGTTGCCCTGGGTCTGCTCGATGAAGATGCCGGAGTTGGCCAGGGCCAGTAGCGCGCCGACGGCGGCGTTCGAGGAGTGGATCTCTAGGTAGTTGACCGTCGGGGTGACGAAGCCGATGCCACCGTGCAGGGCCAGCAGGGTGATGTTGTTGCCGGTCACCCGCGCCACGCCGTCGTCGGTCGCGGCGACGTCGAAGATCGAGGCCGGGTCGTCGGCGGCGATGAGTACGACGTCGTTGTTGGTCGAGGTGATGGTGCCGACCCGCAGGTCGCTCACCGTCTCGGTGTCGGTGATTCGCCCGTTGGTGAAGAGATCGATCTCGCCGACCTGGTCGCTCTGCGACAACTGCAGCGCCGGGTTACCCAACGCGAAGAGCGTGGCGTCGACGTTGGTGTGGGCCACGAACGTCACCTGGGTGCCGGTCGCGACGTGCCGGACGTTGATGTTGTTGCCGGCGCTGAGATCGGTGAAGTTGTAGGTGCTGTCGATCGGCGTCAGCACGTTGCCGAAGACCATCAGCACCGGGTCGTTGTCGACGAAGGGCTGATCCGGCCGGAAGAACACCCGGTAGAGACCGGTGCCGGGGAGGTTGGTGACCAGGTCCGGCGGGTTGTGCAGGTTGACCTGGATCGCCTCCGACGGCCATTGCGGCGCGTCGTTGCCCCACGCGCTGTCGTTCACGACGATGTCGATGTTGCCGCCGGCGTGGATAGGTCCGAGGGTCGGCGCGAACGGCGTCTGGTTGGCCCGCAGGATCGAGGTGATGTCCAGGACGACGTTGCCCAGCGCCTCGGCGACCAGGGAGATGAAGCGGGTCGGGTCGACGTTGTCGACGATGTAGTCGCTCTGCACCAGCAGCACCGGAATCGGAATACGGATGCTGATCCCGAAGAGGTTGAAGAGGATTCCGATCGATCCGGCCGGAGCCTCGAGCACCAGTGTGTTCGTCTCGATGAGCGGGCTGTCCGGTCCGGCGAAGATGTTTCCGCGCCCGTTGTTGACCACGGTGCTGCCGATCGGGTTGTAGATCAGCCCGTCGATGGTGACGTCGGAGTCGGCCACACTCCCGGCGAAGTTCTCGATGTCGACCGCGGTGGGTGTGAAGATCGGCGGCCCGACGTGGAAGGTGAACGGGATCTGGTTGAGCTGGACGGTGACCGTCGCGCCCGGGTTGTTCAGGTTGACGACATTGATGATGTGGGTGGTCAGCGCCCGGCTGGAGTAGTTGTAGATCTTGACGAAGTCGAAGGTGTTCTGCTGGACGAACTTCCCCTGGCTGCCGTCGATGAGGCTGGCCGGTGCGGTCGATCCGCCTTCGGTCTGGGAGACGCTGGCGTTGAAGAGCGCCGTCGCGCCGCCGTTGTTGACGATGTCCTGAACCTCGATGATGCGCCCGGACGGAATGGTGTCACCCAGGTCGTAACTGTTGCCGAGGTCGTCCTTCACCGTGATGCCGTAGAGCTTCACGATCTTGCCGCTCGAGTCGACGATCAGTTGCGGATCGGGTGTGTGCAGGTAGACGTCGGCGTTCCAGTGGATGGTGCGCTGGGCGTTGTTGTGGCTGCTGCCGTGGTTGCCGCCGCCGTCGAAGACGGCTCCGTCGTTGTCGTGATCGGTGTTCCAGTTGGTGACGTTCTGCACGACCTCGACGTCGAGGTGGCCGGTGCGGATGATCGCGGTGGCGTTGGCCGTGACGTCGGAGTCGCTGTTGTAGGTGATGTTCTCGGTGGTGTTGGTGTCACCGCCGAAGCAGCTGCAGTGGGCGTCGGTGTTGGCCGCGAAGCTGAGGTTGAGTGCGTTGGCCGCGATGCCCACCGTCTCATACCCGACGATCTTGGTGGCGCCGTCGATCTGCACCTGCTGGCCGGTGTTCGCGGTGATGGTGGCCTCGGCGTCGGACGCCGCGCCGAGGGCTGACGCGTGGGTGTGGCCGTTGTTGTGGGCGGTGATGCTGTCGGTCTGGGCGGTCAGTTGCACGTTGTCGGCGGTGAGGTGGGTGCCGGACTCGAGGTGGACGGTGGTGGTTCCGGTGACGTCCAGGTTGTTGGTTGCGTCGCCGTCGTCACCGGCGTGGGCGTCGACCCCGAGGCCACCCCCTTCGGCGCTGGTCGAGATGTTGCCGTTCACCGCGCTGTGGGCCTCGATATTGATGTTGTTGCCGGCGGTGATACTTCCGGCGATGTCGGTGAGGGTCGTGTAGTTGTCGGTCGACTTCGAGTAGGCGCTGACCCCGGCCCCGAGGCCGCCGCCGCTGGCGTTGGCCGACGAGATGGCCTGCACGAAGTTGAGCGGCGCGATCTTCACGCTGTCACCGGCGGTGAGGTTGGTGCCGGAGTCGAGCTTGACGGTGGTGTTCCCGGTGGCGGTCGCCTTGGCCTGCGCGCTGCCGACCGAGATGAGGCCGCCACCGCCGTTGGAGGAGTTCGCGCTGACGCCGGTCGAGGAGTTTGTGGTGATGGTGATGGAACCGACGGTGGTGAGCGAGGTGTTGGCGCCGACCTCGACGTTCACGTTCACCGTCTCGGTGGCGTTGGTGTTGGCGTGCGTGGAGTTGATGAAGCCACCCCCGCTGCCGGTCACCGTGGCGGTCGAGAGGACACCGCCACCGGCGGCCGGGCCGGTGATGCCGACCGGCGCCAGCTGCTGGGTGCCGCTGCTGGTCGCGGTCAGGTCGACGATGAGGTTCTGATCGCCGGTTCCGACGCCGATGGCGACCGGGGCGAGCTTGATGGTGCTGGCGCCGACTCGTCCGGTGCCGTCGAGGGTGAGCGGTGACCCATTCGGGGTCGAGGCCAGCTGGAAGGACGTGCCCGTGGCGTTGACCACGTAGTACCGGCCGCCGTCGGCCAGGCCGCCGATCGGCTGCTGACCCGGCGCGTAGAGACCCTGCTTGATCGCCGCGCCGGCGGCCGACTTGTCCGGCGTCAGCGGCAGCGCCTGCTGCGGGATGGGGTTGTTGTCACCGTCCACGCAGGTTCCGGTCGCGTGGCAGAGGGAGTCGGCGAGCTGGATCTGGTTGGCGTTGATGTTGATGACGTAGTAGGTGACGCCGTTGGTCAGACCACCGATCGGCCCGGTACCACCGTCGTAGACGACTGCGGTGCCGGTGGCCAGCCCGTGGTTGTGAATCAGGATGCGGTTGTCACTGTTGTTCTGCACCGGGTAGATCGGGTTGTTACTGCCATCGACGTTGATGCTGACCAGCGCGCTGCTGAAGACGGCGATCGGGGTGGGCGCGGTGTAGGTCACCGGGGTTCCGTTGCCGAACGGGTTGGTGGCATTGATCGTGTTTCCCGAGACATTCGCCCCGGTCAGGTTGATCACGGCGGTTGAGGAGTTGGGGTCGAAGAGCTGGATGTGCGAGTCGTCGACCACGTGCACCCGGTATAGCCCACCCGGGGTCAGGCCGGGGATCGCGCTGCCACCGGAGGGGACTTCGTAGATGACCAGGTCTCCCTCATGCAGGTTGTGGTTGAGGGGGACGAAGGTCGGTCCGACCATGCGCCCGAAGGAGATCGTGCTGGTGGCCGGATCGATGTTCGCGCCCCCGAACGTGCTGCCCAGCCGCACGCTGTTGGCGTTGACCACGAAGACGTTGTACTGCGCGTTGTTGGTGAGTCCGCCGACGTTCGGGTTCCCGGCGTTGGTGTAGGTGACGGTGTTGCCGGTGAGCAGGCCGTGCGGCGCGGTGAAGGTGATCGTGTTCGTGCCGGTGTTCACCCCGGTGCTGGCGTCGAAGAAGCCGGTGTTGCCGCTCGGCGGCGGGGCGGTGGTGTTCTGCTGGGCGGTGACGGTGATGCTGCCGCCAGAGTAGATCTGCGCGTTCGGTGCGATGTTGACGTTCACCGTCGGCGTGTTGTTGATCGTCGAGTTGTTCCCGACGATGTTCAGCAGGATCCCGGCCGACGTGCTGCGCGAAGCCGACGTGGCCACCGGCGAGGAGGCCGCCCCAAGGCTGATGTCGCCGACGGTGGTGATCACCGAACCGCTGCTGGCCAGATCCGCCTCGACGGTGGTCGTGGTGGTTGCGGTGGCCCCGGCATTGCTGACCCCGACGCCGGCGACGCTGGTGTCGCTGATGAGGGCGGTGCTGGCGTCGCTGCCGGACGCCTGCACCGAGATGGAGCCGGCACCGGGGGCGGCGTTGGTCGCGCCGTGGGCACTGCCGAGCATCTTGGCCCGGGTGATGCCGAAGTCGTTGGCCGCCGGGTTGCTCACATCGACGGTGGCCAGGCCGCCGTTGACCGAACCGCCGGAGGCGGTGGCGCTGTTGGTGGCGTTGGCGATCACGGAGATCGCGGCGCTGGGCGCGTTCAGCAGGGCGCCGGCGCCGATGACGGCCGAGGTCACGCTGGCTGCGTCGACGGTCGCCGTCGGTGAGGAGTCGTGGGCGGAGATGAAGCCTCCGCCCTGCGCCCCCGAGGTGGCCGACGCGGTGCTGGCGCCGACGGCCTTCACGATCAGCCCGGTCGCCCCGCTCAGCCGTCCGTCGAACTCGGCCGTGAAGGCGCCGGCCGTGCGGCCGATCGGGATGCTCGCGCTGCCGGCGATGAAGCCGCCGTTCACCGAGTCGCTCAGGGCGGTGGCGGTGTTGGTGCCGTTGGCCAGCACGTTGACCAGGCCGCTGGAGGCCAGCGCGCCACCACCAGTGGTGGCCGAGACGTTGGCCCCGTTGAGCACTTCGGCGTCCACCGCCGAGCCGCTGATCGAGCCGAGGCCGATGCCGATCGAGAGTGTGGTCCCCTCCACGGTGTTGGCTCCGGCCGCCTTCACGGTGGCCTGGTGGGAGGCGAGCACCGCCCCGTTGAGCTGAGCCGCGACCGCAGCGCCGACCTGCGCCTTGGCGAAGAAGATGCCACCGGTGATCAGGCCACCGCTGGTGCTGGAGACCTTGGCCGCGGCGTAGTTCTGGTGGCCCGCGCCGTCCGGGGTGAGCGTGGCCGACACGAGGACCGTTCCGGTCGAGGTGAGCGCGGTGCTCGCGGCGACGGTGGCGCTCACCCCAGCTGAGGCCAGCACCTCCGCGTCCACCGAGACGCCGGTGATGCCGACGATGCCGAAGTTCTTCACGTCGACCGTGGCGACGGCGGTGTTCTGCCCGCTGGCTGACACGGTGAAGTCACCCGAACTGGTCGTGCCGCCGGAGTAGGAGGCACTGGTCGGCGCGGCGACCTTGGCCGTCGGCAGCAGCGCGACCAGGTTGATCGCGCCGGCCGCCAGTTGGGACGGGGTGGCGGTGGCGTGATCGGTCGAGGTGGCGGTCACCGAGATGGCGCCGCTGACGTGCACCGTGGTCGCGGTCGCGGTGACCGCAGCGGTGACCGAGGCCGAGGATAGGACCTCCGCGTCGGCACCGGCACCGCCGCCGGTGATGAGGCCGATGGCGACGATCGCCGAGGTGGCGGAGGCGCTGTTGTTCCCGCCGGCACTGACCGTGAAGGAGCCGGCGCTGCCGATCGGGGCGCCGCTGCTGGCCAGGGTGGCGGCGGCGACGGTTGCGGTCGGGATGCTGACGCTGCCGGAGATGAGGCCGATGTTCGCGGCGTCGGTACTGGCGTTGGCGGTGTTGCCGGAGTTCGCGAAGACGCCGATCGCCCCGCTGGAGCTGATGCTGCGGGAGCCGATCTGGGCGCTGACCGCCGCGTCCGCGGTGACGCTCGCCGCCACCCCGGCGACCGAGATGGTGAAGAGCCCGATACCGACCGACTTGGTGCTCGCCTCGGCGTCGTTGGCACCGGCCGCCTTGACGGTGATGCCGGTCGAGGCGGTCACGGCGCCGTTGAGCGTGGCGGTGACGGCGCCGGCGACGGTTGCCGTGCCGATGTAGACCCCGGCGTCGATGAGGCCGCCGCTGGCGCTCTCCGCGCTGGCCGAGGCGAAGTTCTGGTGGCCGCTGCCGTCGGCGGTCAGAACGGCCTGGACGGTGACTGCACCGGCGGCGGTGATGGTGGCACTACTCGCGACTGAGGCGGTCACATCCGCCCGGGCCAGGATCTCGGCGTCCACGATCACGCCGGAGCCACCGGCGAGGTGGAAGCTTGCCACCTTGGCGGTGGCGATGGCGACGTTCTGCCCGTTCGCCCCGACCAGGAAGGCGCCGGAGGTGGTGACGCCACCGTTGAAGGCGGCGTTGGTGTGCGCACCGACCTTGGCCGTCGGGGTCAGCGCCGAGAGGGTGTAGCCGCCCACCGCGACCTGCGACGGGGTGGCGGTGGCGCGGTTGGTGGAGGTCGCCGTGACGGAGACCGTGCCGGCACCGGCGTTCACCGTGGTGGAGCTGTCATCGACGAGGGCGTCGACGGCGGCGGCACTGGTGATCTCGGCGTCGGATCCGGCGTAGCCGCCGACGATGAAGCCGACCTCGATGATCTCCGACGTGGCCGTCGCGTTGTTGGTGGCGGTGGCGGCGACGCTCAGACCCTGGCTCTTGAGCACATCACCGAACTCGGCGTGGGTGCGTCCGGCGATCGTGGCGATCGGGATGGTGCCACCGGCGCTGATGATCCCGACGCCGGCGGTGTCGGTGTCGGCGGTGGCGGTGTTGTGCGAGGTGGCGGAGACGGCGACCGCGCCGGACGAGGTCACCGTCCCGCCGAGGATGGTGGCATCGGTGACCGCGCTACCGGCGATGAGCGCCTGGATGCCGGAGACCGAGACCCCGAAGGCGCCGAGCGCGAAACTCTTGGTCTGGCCGTCGGCCCGGTTGCCGCCGCCGGCCGAGACCTTCACGCTGCCCGAGTTACTGACGTTGCCGTTCAGTTGCGCGGTGACGGCCGCCGCGACGATGGCCTGGGCGATGAAGACACCGATCGAGATGCCGCCGCCGGCGCCGGAGAAGATGCGAGTGCGGGCGTAGTCGGCGTTGCCGGCGGCGTCCGGCGTGGAGGCGGCGTTGACGCTGACCAGACCGGTCGAGGCGATGGTGCTGGACTTGTTCACGGTGGCCCGGATCGCGGCCTGTGAGGTCACCTCGGCGTCGGCGTCGACGCCGCTGAGGCCGCCGACGGAGATGCTGATGATGGTTGCCTCGGCGTCGGCCTGGTTCTGCCCGGCGGCGCTGACGGTGATCGAACCGGACGCGGTGATCTGCCCGTCGACGGTCGCGGTCGTCGAACCGTTGACAGTGGCGGTCGGCAGTAGCGCGCCGATCGTGATGCCGCCGGCCGTCCCACCCGGGGTGGTCGCGGTGGCGTGGTTCTGCGAGGTGGCCCCGACGGTGACCGCGCCGCCGGCGGCGATGTTCGCGAAGGTGGTGAAGCTGGCGGCGGTGGTGCGGTTCTCGGTCGCGGTTGCGATGGTGAGCCCGGCGGCAAACCCACCGGCCTTCACGTTCAGGACGAACGCGCTGACGGTATTCGTCCCACCCGCGGTAACCGAGACGCTGCCGGCGACCGGGCCGTGGCCGCCGAAGGAGGCGGCCGTGGTTCCCTCGATGGTGGTTATCGCCACGCCGGCCCCGACCCCCACCGCACCGACGCCGATCGAGTAGGCGATGGCCGGGGCGCTGATCGTCGAGTTGGCCGAGACATTCACCGCGCCGACCGGCGAGGCCGAGCCGATCGAGACGTTGCCGATGGTGGCGGTGGTATTGCCATCGATGCTGGCCACGGCGACGGCCGCCCCGACGGCGATCGCTCCGATCTGGCCACCGATCGCGCTCGGGGTGACGCTCCGGTTGCCGATCGCGGCGACGGTGACGCTTCCGCCAGCCTGCGGGATCGTCGCGTTGTCGTCGATGTGGGCGTTCTGATCGCTGTGGTCGTTGATCACCGCGATCTGGCCGCCGACCGCCACCGCACCGGCCTGGCCGCCGAAGGCGAGTCCGGAGGAGGTCTCGTTGGTCGAGGCGATGACGGCGACGTCACCGCCGGCCGAGATGCTCGCGTTCGAGCCGATCGAGGCGTCGGCGTGACTGTCGACGTTGGCGATCACCAGCGAGAGGCCGATGCCGACGAAGCCGCCCGCGGCGCTGCCGGCTAGGCCGGCGAAGCCGAAGTTCTCCAATGCGGCGACGGCGACGCTGCCGCCGGCGACGATCGTCACGCCTTGGCTGATGGCCGCCACTGTGCCTTCGGGGAGGCCGGGATTGGTGACGCCGCCGCTGATCTGGCCGGCGGTGGGCGCGTTGCTCTGGATTGAACTGGTGGCGTCAGCGGTGTGGTTCTTGATCAGCGTGTTGCTGCGACTGGTCGAGCTGCCCGAGGTCCCGCTGAGGATGCCCTGGAATCCGCCCGAGCCGGTGGCCTGGGTGTCGGCCTCGCCCTGCGGATCGCCATTGGAGGAGAGCCCGTTGGTCGATGGCCCGGGGCCGTTGCTGTAGTTCGGGTTGGGCTGGGTGCCGATCGTCCAGACCGAGACCGAACCCGCCGCCCCGACGAACCCGCCGCCGACACTCACCGCGTAGCTGGCGATGTCCTTGGCCGCGAGGGCGTACACGCCGACGTTGTTCCTGGCGTGGACGGTGGCGTAGAGGCCGAGGTAGGCCTTGGTGGTGGTGTCGACGACGCCCACGTCGACGCCGCCGGCGATGCCGACCGCTCCCCCGGCCAGCGCTCCGGCGATGGTCAGCGTCTTGGTGAAGTCGGCGGCGGAGACGTTGACCGACTGGGCCGCCCCGGCCCCGGCCTTGGTGTTGACCAGCGTCGGTGCCTGCGCGTTGCTGTCGATGAACGCGATCGTGGTGGCGTGCAGCAGCGTGATCCCGATGCCGCCGGCGACGCCGACGAAGCCACCGGCCAGGCCGAGGGTGAGACCGAAGATGTCCTCGCTGGAGCCGGCCTGGACGGCGAGGCCGTTGAACGGCGCCGTGACGAAGTTGTTTCCGTTGAGCTGGCCGGCGTAGATCGCAGCCAGGGTGACACCGGGCTGGGTGGCCAGCGCGTCGACGGTACTGCCCGCGCTGATGAAGGCCTGAGTGTCCTTCGTCGCCAGGGTGACTCCTACCCCGGCGCCGATGCCGACGATGCCACCGGCGACCCCACCGGCCACCATGATCACCTTGGTGTCGTCGCGGGCGGCGACGAGCAGGTTGTTGCCGGCGGTGATCGTGTCGCCGAAGCCGGTGTCGGCGTAGGTGTGCGTGTTCAGCGAGATCACCGAGACGGCGCCGGCGATACCGGCGATACCGCCGCCGCCGGCCAGGGCCACTGAGACGATGCTGTCCTTGGCGCTGGCGTTGACGACGATGTCCTGCGCCGCGTTGACGGTGCTCTGCGCTCCGATGTAGGCGTTGGTGTTGAGGTGGATGAGCCCGACCGAGGCGCTCGGCGCGACCCCGGCGTACAGGCCGACGGCCAGCACTCCGGAGACCATCAGCTGGTGGTAGTCGTTGCCCGCCGCAACCAGCACCGACTGGCTGGTGCTCGCGCCACTGTTGGCTGCGTTGATGGTCGCGAACTTACCGATAAACGCGTCGGTGTTGCTGGTGACGACATTGACGCTGCCGCCGACGCTCACGCTGGCCCCGGCCGAGATCGCTCCGCTGATCCCGACCCCGGAGATGTCGTCGCTGTTGCTGGCGGTGACTGCGATGCCGCGGAATCCACTTCGGCTTCCGTTGAGGACTGTGTGGATTCCGGTGACCTGCGCGGCGTTGCCCGAGGGAGTGCTCCCCGAGGGGACGATGCTGTGCGAGCGCCCAGCCCCGGCGGCCGCGGCGTTGAGTGTGATCGCCTGCTGGGCGATGCCCGAGCAGGTGCCGGTGGCCTGGCACTTCGTGGCGGCGAGCTGGATGGTGTGGGCGCCGGTGACGATCGCGTAGTACGTGTGACCGTCGACCAGCCCGCCGATCGGAGCCTCGCTCCCCGAGCCGTAGACGACCGCGTCGCCGGTGTTCAGCGTCATGTCGTAGGGCAGGTTGATCGAGTTGCCGACCACGTCCAGCGACGGGGTGAAGTAGGGCGAGCTGTTCTGCGGGGTCACCGCCGAGTTGGTGGCGACCAGTCGCTGCGACTCGCCGCCTCGGGCCGGCGCAGTGAGGGTGATGGCCGGGCCGCCGGAGGTTGCCGACAGCTGCACCTCGGTCGGGGAGATGACGTGCACGTAGTAGGGGGTGCCGCCGGTGAGACCGATGATGTTCTGGCCGCCGCCGTTGTCGTAGATGACCTGCTGCCCCTCGGTGAAGCCATGCAGGTAGCCCAGGTTCAGGGTGCGGTGATCACTCTCGACGGCGGTCGTCGGGGCAAAGCGGATGTCGGTGTACTGCTCGTCGTGGGTGCCGGTGGCGACGGTGAGGCTGGCGTCGTTGGTGGCCAGTGCGTTGACCGTGGAGTCATCGCCGATGAAGGCGGTCGTGGTCTTGTTGACGATCGGCACCGCGCCGGCCGCACCGACCGCGGCCGAGCCCGACACCGAGAGGTTGCCGGCAACGACGGCCAGCGTGAGCTGCTCATTGGCCGAGACGCGCGCGCTGCCGTGCGTATTGATCGTCGAGCGGAAGCCGGCACAGGCCGCCGGTGTCCCGGCCTCGCAGAGGCCGCCGATGAAGGCCTTCGTCACGATGGTGAAGACGGAGACGGCGGCGTTCACGCTCACCGCGACTGAACCGCCGAGGCTGACGCTGGCCGAGACCGAGGTGACCTTCTCGCTCGAGGTCGAGTCGACGGTGACGTTGCCGTTGGCGTTGGCAACGACGCCCGTCGCGATCCAGGCCTGGGTGTCCTTGCTCAGCGTCTCGACGTCGACGCCGGCTCCGATGCCGGCCGACCCACCCGCGGCCAGCGCACCGGCGATGCCGAGGATCGTCGTGGTGTCCGTGGCGGCCAGCGCGATGCCGTTGGTCGAGGAGGCGCCGCTGTTGTTGCCGTTGACGGTTACGCCGCTGTCCACGTGGGCGTGGGTCGAGTCGTCCAGGACGTCCACGGTGGCCGACCCGGCGACTCCCGCGTCACCACCCGCCGAGCCGCCGATGGCGAAGATCTTGATGCCCTCGTTCTGGCTGGCCCGGACCGACAGGCCGCTGTTGCCCTTGGCCTCGATGTCGCTGCCGGCGCCGACGTAGGCGTCGACGTAGCCGCTGCGGATGAGGATGGAGGAGGAGATCCCGACTCCGGCGCTGCCGCCGATGGTGACGTTGCCGGCGTAGAGGCCGAGGTCGGAGGCGTCGTCGGAGGCGGCCAAGGCCACGTTGCCACCGGCATGCACGATCGTCGACTGGCTACCGTTGCCCTCGATGTAGGCCCGCGTGCCTGGTGGCACATCCCCTTCACCGCTGCCCTGGTTCATCACCAGCACGATGAAGGAACCGGCCACCGCGGCTTCGGTGGAGGCGGCGGCGTCGACCGAGATCTCGGTGACCTTCTCCCCGGCCGTCGCACCGATGGCGATGTCGCCCCCAACCGTGACGTGCGCCCCCTGGCCGATGAAGGAGCGGACGTCCTTGTTGATCACGTCGACGACCAGGCCGAGCCCGACCCCGACGTCACCGCCGGAGAGGGCGACCGCACCGGCGAGGTTCACCAGGGAGGTCTGGTCGCTGGAGGTGATGGAGAGCGACTGCCCGGGCGTGGCCGGGCCGGCCTGGTTCACCAGCGCGGCGGCGGCGATGTAGGCCTGGGTCGCCAGGTTGATGACGTCCACGATCACCGAGCCGCCGATGGCGACCCCACTGGTGCCGGCCGCGCCCGCGATGGCTACCGAGCTCACCGCCGGCGGGGTGATCTTCGGGATGTCGGGCACCAGCGGGCTGATCGACTGGGCCGCGTTGAGGCTCATCGCGCCACCGGCATCGATCCGGGTGACCGCCGTCGTCGAGGAGTCGATGTAGGTGCGGGTGCTGATGTCGATGATGTTCACCGCGACCGCCGCGCCGACCCCGGCGTCGCCGCCGAGGGAGAGCGCCCCCGACGCGGCAATGTTCTGCAGGCCGAGCGGGGCGGTGGAGTTCATCGTCAGCGCGCCGGTGAGGGTGACGTGCGAGCCGCTGCCGATCGAGGCGGTGCTGTGGAAGGTGATCACCTGAACGCCGACGGAACCAGCGACGCTGGCGTCCCCGTCGCCTCCAGCCGCGGCGATCCCCCACACCACGAAGTCGTTCTCGGCCCGGTCGGGTGTCACCGCGCTGACGACCAGGCTGGAGCCGGTGATGGTGGCGCCGGTGCCGATCGAACCGCTGTTGGTGACGCTGGCGACGTTGAGCCCGACTGCGGCGCCGATGTTCGTGCTGCCGAGCTTCAGCGCGATCCCCATCGCCTTGCCGGTCGCGTCGGTCTCGTTGGTGGCGGCGACGATGACCGCCCCGGTGCTGAGGATGGAGAGGCCGGGAGCGACCGAGGCCGTGTTGGAGTCGGTGACCCAGTTGACGCTCACCGCCGCGCCGACACCGACCCCGGAGCCGCTGTTGCCCGACTGCGAACTGGCCTGGCTGTTACCGGAGGCCACGTTGTCGCTGGCGGACGGGAGCGTCCCGGTCTGCCCGCTGGTGCTCGGGGTGTTGTTGACCTGGCTGCTGGCCTGCTGGTCGGAGTTGCTGCCACTGCCCTTCTGCGAACCCTGGGCGCTGGCTGTCACGTTGGCCGCGCCCGAGTCCTGCGTCGTCGCGGTGATCGCGACCGATGCGCCGCTGAGGTTGCGGGCGGTCGCAGCCAGGGTGGTGTCGGTGACGACGTTCACCGCGATGATCGCGCCGACGGCGACGCTGTCGCTGGCCGCCTTCGCGTCGCCGGTGATCGTGCTGGAGCCGGTGTGCGTGGCCCGGATCTGGATGTCGCCGGTCGCGGCGAGCAATCCGGTGCCGGGGGCGCCGAGCCGGGCCGTGGTGACGTTGGTGGTGATGTTGATACCGACGGCCGGGCTGACCGCCACCGAGCTCCCGGCGGAGCCGGCGGTGACCTGGTTGACGACCGGCTCGGCGGAGGTCGCGAGCAGGGTGACGTTGCGGCCGCCGGTGAGGCTGGCGTTGTCCTCCACCTCGGCCCGGGTGATGTTTGTGGTGAGGACGTTGATGGCTACCGAGGCTCCGACGCCGACCTTCCCGCCGCCGCCGATGCTGGCGTCGGCCTTGGCCTTGGCGCTGTCGGAGCGAAGGTTCTGCGCGACCAGCGAGATGTCGCCGGTGCCGGCGCCAACCGTGGCCGTCGTGGTGACGAAGGCTTCGGTGCGGTCGGTGACCAGGTTCAGTGAGACGGCGCCGGCGACCCCGACGTCCTTCGATCCGGCGCCCGCGTCGGCCTCGACATCGAAGGTGTGCACCGTGTCGCCGTTGAGGTTGGTCATCGTCGACTCGGCGTCGAAGCCGTTGCTGGTGACCTTGCTGAGGCGTCCGATCGAGGCCTGGTTGGTGATGGTGACCAGGTTGATCGAGACGGCCGCACCGACACCGACGTCCTCGGCCTTCACCGCGGTGCCGTCGGACTTGACCGTCCCGTCGACGTTCTCCGACGTGCGCAGGCTGACCACGCCACCGGCGATGAGCGTGAGCGACGCGGGCAGGGTCGCGGTGGCGCTGACGTCGGCGATGTTGAGGGCGACCGCCGCGGCGACCGCGATCTTGCCGTCGGAGGTGGAGGCCGATGGGGACGCGCTGGTGCCGGTGCCGCCGCCGCCGTTGGCCGTGTCGGTGTCGGTGGCGTTGCTCCGCTCGGTCGCCACCTGACTGTCGACCCCACCCGACGGTGCACCGCTGGAGGACTTGCCCGGGGCACCGCTGGCCGACGCGCTGGCGATGGCGGAGTCGACCGAGGAACCGAAGGCGGAGAAGGCGATCGCCCCACCGGCAGTGATGTTGCGTCCGGTGGTCGAAGTGACGCTGTGCTTGAGCAGGTTGAGAGCGAGACCGACCCCGATGGAGGCAGTGCTGCCACCGGTGGCCACCGCGCCGGCGGTGGTGGCGGCCCCGGCCGTCTGGCTGGCGTTGGCCGCGAAGGCACCGCTGAGGGCGATGGTGCCATTGCCCGGCAGCGTTCCGATGGAGGTGGTCGTGGTGACCGTGGAGAGCGTGACCGCGACCGCCGGCGTGATGTCGACCTTGCCTCCGGCAGCGCCCATCTTCGCTTCGGTGGTGGCCAGATCTGCCGCCGTCGCCGTGAGCGTGAGGTTGCGGGCGCCGGTGAGCACGATCCCGTCATTGAGCTTGGACGAGGTGAGATCGGTGATGAGGTTGAGCGCGACGCTGGCCCCGATGCCGACGCTGGTCGCGGTGACCCCGCCGACGGTCGGCTCGGCGGTGGCCCTCGAGACCGCGTTACTGGCCGAGATGATTGAAGCGTCGCCGCCGGTCAGGGTGACGGTGCCGTCGATGAGGGCGGTGGTCGTCTGGTTGACGATGTTCAGGCCGAGCGCGCCGGCTACCGAGACCTTGCCACCGCCGGCACCGGCCACCGCGTCGGCGCCGTAGGTCGACTGGGTGTCCGGTGCGCCCTGCGGCCGGATGACGCTGGTCACGGTGGCGCTGACGGTGATGTCGTGGGCAGTGACGCTGTTGTTCCCGGTTGGCAGGGATGCGGTGTTGGTGACGTTGGCCAGGTTGATCGCCACCCCGGCACCGATGGTGACGGTGGTGCCCTTGGTGGCTGAGCCGTCCGCACCGGCGGCGGCATCCGTGTTGGCCGAACTGGCCAAAGTGACCAGACCGCCAGAGGTCAGCACGAGGTTGGTACCGACCAGAGTGGCCAGCGAACTCGTCGTCGCCAGGTTGACTCCGATCGCCGCGGCAACACTGACCTTCCCGCCGGAGGTCGACGCGGTCGGAGCGGTCGCCGGGCCCGACCCCTTGCCGCCGTTGGCCGTTGCAGTGGAGTCGGCATTGCTCCGCTCACTCGCGACCTGGTTATCGACACCGGAGCCCCCGCTGCCCCCACTTCCGCTGTTCTCCGGCGCACCCGCCGCCGACGCACTCGCGATCGCGTTACTGGCCGAACTCCCGAACGCGCTCAACGTCAAGTTCCCACCGGCCTTGATCGACCTCGCCGTGGTCGCCGAGACCGCATGATTCGCAATAGTCAACGCCAGGCCAACACCGACCGCAGCCGTCGACGCACCGGTCGCCGTCGCCCCGGCACTGGTCAATGCACTTGCCGTCTGACTGGCATTGGCGGCGAAGGCACCGGTGAGCGTGAGTAGCGTCCCAGTAGCGATCGTCGCGGAGGTGGTGACGTTGGAGATCGTGATCGCGACCGCGGGAGTGATGTCGACCTTGCCCCCGGCTGCGCCCATCTTCGCTGCCGTAGTCGCCAGATCGGTAGCAGCGGCGGTGAGGGTGATGTTGCGGGCGCCGGAGATCGGGATGTTGTCGACGAGGGTCGCCGACGTGGTGTCGGTGATGAGGTCGAGGGCGACGCTGGCCCCGATGCCGACGCTGGTCGCGGTAACCCCACTGACGGTCGGGAACGCGGTCACCGTCGAGGCGGCGCTGCTTCCCGCGGTCATCGTCGCGTCGCCGCCGAGCAGCGTCACCGGCGACGCCACCTGAGCGGTGGTCGTCTGGTTGACGATGTTCAGCGCCAGCGACCCGGCGACCGAGATCTTCCCGCCACCGGCACCCGCCACCGACGCCGCGCCATACGTGGACTGGGTGTCGGTTCCGACCGTGGTCTCGGTCGCGCTCACCGTCAGATCATGGGCAGTCGCCGAGTTGCCGGCCGGGAGCAGAGCAGTGTTCGTCACGTTCGCGAGGTTGATCGCGACGCCGGCGCCGATGGTGACGGTGGTGCCCTTGGTGGCTGAACCGTCCGCGCCGGCGGCGGCGTCGGTGTTGGCCGACGATGCCAGAGTGAGAATGCCACCAGAGTTCAGAACGAGGTTGGTACCGATCAGAGTGGCCAGCGAACTGGTCGTCGCCAGGTTGACTCCGATCGCCGCGGCAACACTGACCTTCCCGCCGGATGTCGACGCGCTCGGTGCAGTTGCCGGGCCCGACCCCTTGCCGCCGTTGGCCGTTGCCGTGGAGTCGGCGTTGGAGCGTTCGCTCGCGACCTGGTTGTCGACACCGGAGCCCCCGCTGCCGCCGCTGCCGCTGTTCTCCGGCGCACCCGCCGCCGAGGCGCTGGCGATCGCATTACTCGCCGAGGAACCGAATGCACCGAGCGTCAGGTTTCCACCGGCCTTGATCGACCTCGCCGTGGTCGCCGACACCGAATGATTCGCGACCGTCAGAGCCAGACCCACCCCGACTGCCGCGGTCGACGCACCGGTCGCCGTCGCCCCGGCACTGGTCAGGGCGCTGGCCGTCTGCGTCGCGTTCGCCGCAAACGCGCCGGTGAGGATCAGGACGCCATTGCCCGTCAGCAAACCAAGCGATGCGGTTGTCGTGACGTTGGAGATCGTGATCGCTACCGCCGGGGTGATGTCGACCTTGCCGCCCGCGGCACCCATCTTGGCTGCCGTGCTGGCCAGGTCGATGGCGGTGGCCCCGAGCGTGACGTTCCGCGCTCCGGTGAGCGTCACGTTGTCGGGCAGGCTGGCCGAGGTGACGTCAGTGATCAGGTCGAGCGCCACGCTGGCCCCGATCCCGACGCTGGTCGCGGTAACCCCACCGACGGTCGGGAACGCCGACACGGTCGAGGCGGCGCTGCTTGCCGCGGTGAGTGTGGCGTCGCCACCGGTGAGCGTGACCGGCCCGGCGACCAGCGCGGTCGTGGTCTGGTTGACGATGTTCAACGCCAGCGACCCGGCGACCGAGATCTTCCCGCCACCGGCACCCGCCACCGACGCCGCGCCATACGTGGACTGAGTGTCGGTTCCGACCGTGGTCTCAGTCGCGCTGACTGTCAGATCGTGGGCAAATACCTTATTGTTCCCGACCGGCAGCGATGCAGTGTTGGTGACGTTGGCGAGGTTGATTGCCACCCCGGCACCGATCGTCGCCGTCGTCCCACTGGTGGCCGAGCCGTCCGCGCCGGCCGCGGCGTCGGTGTTCGCCGATGACGCGAACGTCACCAGGGCGCCTGCCGTAAGCGTCAGCCCGGTTCCAACGAGAGTGGCCAGCGAACTGGTCGTCGCCAGGTTGACTCCGATCGCCGCGGCAACACTGACCTTCCCGCCGGAGGTCGAGGCACTTGGCGCGGTTGCCGTCCCCGATCCCTTGCCGCCGTTGGCCGTCGCCGTGGAGTCGGCGTTGGAGCGCTCGCCGGCGACCTGGTCGTCCACGCCCGATCCGCCACTGCCGCCGCTGCCACTGTTCTCCGGCGCCCCTGCGGCCGATGCACTGGCGATCGCATTGCTCGCCGAGGAACCGAACGCGCTCAGCGTCAAGTTCCCACCGGCCGTGATCGACCTCGCCGTGGTCGCTGACACCGCATGGTTCGCGATCGTGAGCGCCAGGCCAACACCGACCGCCGCCGTCGACGCACCGGTCGCCGTCGCCCCGGCACTGGTCAGGGCGCCGGCCGTCTGGCTGGCGTTCGCCGCAAACGCACCCGTCAGGGTCAGCAGCGCACCGGTCCCCACCGTCGCCTTCGTCGTGACGTTGGAGATCGTGACCGCGACCGCCGGGGTGAGTGCGACCTTCCCACCGGCCGCACCCATCTTTGCTGCATTCGTCGCGAGGTCAGTCGCTGAAGCGCTGAGGGTGATGTTGCGAGCGCCGGTGATTGGGATGTTGTCGACGAGGGTCGCCGACGTGGTGTCGGTGATCAGGCTCAGGGCGACGCTGGCCCCGATGCCGACACTCGTGGCGGTCACGCCCCCGACGGTCGGGAAGGCGGTCACCGTCGAGGCGGCGCTGCTCGCGGCGGTGAGGGTGGCGTCGCCGCCGAGCAGCGTCACCGGTGAGGCAACCAGGGCGGTCGTGGTCTGGTTGACGATGTTCAGCGCCAGCGACCCGGCGACGGAGATCTTCCCGCCGCCGGCACCCGCCACCGAGGCCGCGCCATACGTCGATTGGGTGTCGGTTCCGATCGTGGTCTCGGTCGCGCGCACCGTCAGGTCGTGAGCCTTCACAGCGTTGTTCCCGGCGGGCAGTGACGCGATGTTGGTGACGTTGGCCAGGTTGATCGCCACCCCGGCCCCGATCGTCGCCGTTGTCCCACTGGTGGCTGAACCGTCCGCGCCGGCCGCGGCGTCTGTGTTCGCCGAGCTGGCGAATGTGACCAGGCCACCAGAGGTCAGCACGAGGTTGGTACCGATCAGAGTGGCCAGCGAACTGGTCGTCGCCAGGTTGACTCCGATCGCCGCGGCGACGGAGACCTTCCCGCCGGAGGTCGAGGCGCTCGGTGTGGTTGCTGTACCCGATCCCTTGCCACCATTGGCCGTTGCCGTGGAGTCGGCATTGGAGCGTTCGCTCGCGACCTGGTTGTCGACACCGGAGCCGCCGCTGCCACCGCTTCCGCTGTTCTCCGGCGCACCGCCCGCCGAGGCGCTGGCGATCGCATTACTCGCCGAGGAACCGAATGCACCGAGCGTCAAGTTGCCACCGGCATTGATGCTGCGAGCAGTCGTCGCCGACACCGAATGATTCGCGACCGTCAGAGCCAGACCCACCCCAACTGCCGCGGTCGACGCACTGGTCGCTGTCGCCCCGGCACTGGTCAGGGCGCCGGCCGTCTGAGTCGCGTTCGCCGCAAACGCGCCGGTGAGGAGCAGGACGCCATTGCCCGTCAGCAAACCAACCGATGCGGTTGTCGTGACGTTCGAGATCGTGATCGCGACCGCCGGGGTGAGGGCGACCTTGCCGCCGGCGGCACCCATCTTCGCTGCTGTGCTGGCGAGGTCGATCGCCGTGGCTCCGAGCGTGACGTTCCGCGCTCCGGTGAGCGTCACGTTGTCAGGGAGGCTGGCCGTGGTCACGTCGGTGATCAGGTTCAACCCAACCGATGCACCGATACCGACACTGGTCGAGGTGACCCCACCGGCGGTCGGGAAAGCAGTCACCGTTGAGGCGGCGCTGCTCGCGGCGGTGAGCGTGGCGTCGCCACCGGTGAGCGTGACCGGCCCGGCGACCAGCGCGGTCGTGGTCTGGTTGACGATGTTCAGCGCCAGCGACCCGGCGACCGAGATCTTCCCGCCACCGGCACCCGCCACCGAGGCCGCGCCATAGGTGGATTGGGTGTCGGTTCCGACCGTCGTCTCAGTCGCACTCACCGTCAGATCGTGGGCAAATACCTTATTGTTTCCGACCGGCAGCGATGCGGTGTTGGTGACGTTGGCGAGGTTGATCGCCACCCCCGCCCCGATCGTCGCGGTAGTGCCGGAGGTCGCGGAACCATCGGCCTTCGCCGACGCATCCGTGTTCGCCGAGCTAGCGAGCGTGACCAGCCCACCGGATGTCATTACGAGGTTGGCACCGAGCAGGGTGGCCAGCGAGGTCGTGGTCGCCAGGTTGATGCCGACCGCGGCGGCAACACTGACCTTGCCCCCCGACGTCGACGCGCTCGGCGTCGTCCCGGTGCCAGATCCCTTGCCGCCGTTCGCGGTCGCCGTGGAATCGGCGTTGGACCGTTCCGCCGCGACCTGATTGTCAACGCCGGATCCCGAACCACCACCAGCACCGCTGTTCTCCGGAGCACCACCCGCCGACGCACTCGCCGACGCTGACGAGCTCGACGAACCGAAAGCGCTCAGAGTTAGCGCGCCACCAGCGGTGATGCTGCGAGCGGTAGTCGCTGCGACCGAATCGTTCGCAATATTGAGGGCAACACCAACACCCACCGCCGCGGTCGAGGCGCCAGTCGCCGTCGCACCCGCCGTCGTTGAGGAGGACGCGGTCTGCACCGCATTCGCCGCGAACGCACCGGTCAGCGTGAGCAGAGTTCCCGTGCCCACGGTGGCGCTCGTGGTCACGTTGCCGATCGTCACCGCGACCGCCGGAGTCAACGCGACACTGCCACCAGCCGCGCCCATCTTCGCCTCAGTGGTCGCTGAATCAGTCGCGGTCGCCGACAGGGTCACGTTCCGGGCACCAGTCAAGGCCACACCGTTGGGAATGGAGGCAGTGGTCGTATCGGTGATCAGGTTCAAACCAACCGATGCACCGATACCGACACTGGTCGACGTGACACCACCGGCGGTCGGGAACGCCGTCACAGTCGACGAAGCATTGCTGGCCGCGGTCACGACCGCATCGCCACCGGTCAGCGTCACTGTCGAACCGACCAGAGCCGACGTGGTCTGGTTGACGATGTTCAACGCCAACGATCCGGCGACCGAGATCTTCCCGCCACCCGCACCGGCCACCGAACCCGCACCATACGTCGACTGGGAGTCAGCGCCGACAGTTGTTTCCGTCGCGGAAACGGTCAGGCTCTTCGCCTTCACAGTGTCCCCGGCCGGAGCCACCGCAGAGTTAAGTACATTCGCCAGGTTGATCGCCACCCCGGCACCGATCGTCGCCGTCGTCCCACTGGTAGCCGAACCGTCCGCCTTCGCCGACGCATCGGTGTTACCCGACGACGCCAACGTCACCAGACCACCAGAGGTAAGGATCACGTTGGCACCGAGAATCGTGGCCAGCGAAGAGGTCGTCGCCAGGTTGATCCCGACCGCCGCGGCGACCGACACCTTCCCACCCGACGTGGACGCACTCGGCGTCGTCCCGGTGCCAGATCCCTTGCCGCCGTTCGCGGTCGCCGTGGAATCAGCGTTGCTTCGCTCGGCCGCGACCTGATCATCAACACCAGAGCCAGACCCACCACCAGCACCGCTGTTCTCTGGAGCACCACCCGCCGAGGCACTCGCCGACGCTGACGAGCTCGACGAACCGAACGCGCTCAGAGTCAATGCGCCACCGGCAGTGATGCTGCGAGCGGTAGTCGCAGAAACCGAATCGTTCGCAATATTGAGCGCAACACCAACACCCACCGCGGCGGTCGAGGCGCCAGTCGCGGTCGCACCAGCGGCCGTTGAGGAGGACGCGGTCTGCACCGCATTCGCCGCGAACGCACCGGTCAGCGTGAGCAGAGTTCCCGTGCCCACGGTGGCGCTCGTCGTCACGTTGCCGATCGTCACCGCGACGGCCGGCGTGAGGGCGACCTTCCCGCCGGCCGCGCCCATCTTCGCCTCAGTCGACGCCACATCCGTCGCGGTCGCCGACAACGTGACGTTGCGAGCACCAGTCAACGCAACTCCGTCGGCGATGCTGGCCGTGGTCGTATCGGTGATCAAGTTCAACCCAACCGAAGCCCCGACGCCGACGGTCGTCGACGTGACACCGCCGGCGGTCGGGAACGCCGTCACCGTCGACAACGCACTGCTGGCCGCCGTCACGATCACATCGCCACCGGTCAACGTCACCGTCGAACCGACCAGAGCCGACGTGGTCTGATTGACGATGTTCAACGCCAACGATCCGGCGACCGAGATCTTCCCGCCACCAGCACCCGCGACCGACGCCGCGCCATAAGTCGACTGGGTGTCAGCGCCGACAGTTGTTTCCGTCGCGGAAACGGTCACGCTCTTCGCCTTCACAGTGTCCCCGGCCGGAGCCACAGCGGAGTTGAGTACATTCGCCAGGTTGATCGCCACCCCAGCACCGATCGTCGCCGTCGTCCCACTGGTAGCCGAACCATCCGCCTTCGCCGACGCATCCGTATTCGCCGACGACGCCAACGTCACCAGCCCACCAGAGGTAAGGATCACGTTGGCGCCGAGAATCGTGGCCAGCGAGGTCGTGGTCGCCAGGTTGATCCCGACCGCCGCGGCGACCGACACCTTCCCACCCGACGTCGACGCCGACGGCGTAGCCGAAGTACCCGATCCCTTACCGCCGTTCGCGGTCGCCGTGGAATCAGCGTTCGACCGCTCCGCCGCGACCTGATCATCAACACCGGAACCAGACCCACCACCAGCACCACTGTTCTCCGGAGCACCACCCGCCGACGCGCTAGCCGAGGCTGCCGACCCCGACGAACCGAAAGCGCTCAGAGTCAGCGCGCCACCAGCGGTGATGCTGCGAGCGGTAGTCGCAGAAACCGCATCATTCGCAATATTCAGCGCAACACCAACACCAACCGCCGCAGTCGAGGCACCAGTCGCCGTCGCACCCGCCGTCGTCGACGACGACGCCGCCTGCACCGCATTCGCCGCGAACGCACCGGTCAGCGTGAGCAGAGTTCCGGTCCCGACTGTCGCGCTTGTGGTCACGTTGCCGATGGCGACCGCGACTGCGGGCGTCAACGCGACACTGCCACCAGCCGCACCCATCTTCGCCTCAGTCGACGCCACATCCGTCGCAATCGCACTCAACGTGACATTGCGAGCGCCGGTCAGCGCCACACCATTGGGAATGGATGCAGTGGTCGAGTCGGTGATCAAGTTCAAACCAACCGATGCACCGATACCGACACTGGTCGACGTGACCCCACCGGCGGTCGGGAACGCCGTCACCGTCGACGAAGCACTGCTGGCCGCGGTCACGACCGCATCGCCACCGGTCAGCGCCACTGTCGAACCGACCAGAGCCGACGTCGTCTGGTTCACGATGTTCAGCGCCAGCGACCCGGCGACCGAGATCTTCCCGCCACCGGCACCCGCCACCGAACCCGCACCATACGTCGACTGGGAGTCAGCGCCGACAGTTGTCTCCGCCGCCGAGACCGTCAGACTCTTCGCCTTCACAGTGTCCCCGGCCGGAGCCGCCGCGGAGTTGATGACGTTGGCCAGGTTGATCGCCACCCCGGCACCGATCGTCGCGGTAGTCCCGGAGGTGGCCGAACCATCGGCCTTCGCCGACGCATCCGTGTTCGCCGAGCTAGCGAGCGTGACCAGCCCACCGGAAGTCATTACGAGGTTGGCACCGAGCAGGGTGGCCAGCGAGGTCGTGGTCGCCAGGTTGATGCCGACCGCGGCGGCAACACTGACCTTGCCCCCCGACGTCGACGCACTCGGCGTCGTCCCGGTGCCAGATCCCTTGCCACCATTCGCCGTCGCCGTGGAATCGGCGTTGGACCGTTCCGCCGCGACCTGATTGTCAACGCCGGATCCCGAACCACCACCAGCACCGCTGTTCTCCGGAGCACCACCCGCCGACGCACTCGCCGACGCTGACGAGCTCGACGAACCGAAAGCGCTCAGAGTTAGCGCGCCACCAGCGGTGATGCTGCGAGCGGTAGTCGCAGAAACCGAGTCATTCGCAATATTCAGCGCAACACCAACACCCACCGCCGCGGTCGAGGCGCCAGTCGCCGTCGCACCCGCCGTCGTCGACGACGACGCGGTCTGCACCGCATTCGCCGCGAACGCACCCGTCACCAACAGCAACGCACCAGTGCCGACCGTCGCCTTAGTCGTCACGTTCCCGATCGTCACCGCGACCGCCGGCGTCAACGCGACACTGCCACCAGCCGCGCCCATCTTCGCCTCAGTCGACGCCGCATCCGTCGCAATCGCACTCAACGTGACATTGCGAGCGCCGGTCAGCGCCACACCGTTGGGAATGGATGCAGTGGTCGAGTCGGTGATCAGGTTCAAACCAACCGATGCACCGATACCGACACTGGTCGACGTGACACCACCGGCGGTCGGGAACGCAGTCACAGTCGACGAAGCACTGCTGGCCGCGGTCACGACCGCATCGCCACCGGTCAGCGCCGCTGTCGAACCGACCAGAGCCGACGTCGTCTGGTTCACGATGTTCAACGCCAACGAGCCGGCGACCGAGATCTTCCCGCCACCAGCACCGGCCACCGAACCCGCACCATAAGTCGACTGGGAGTCAGCGCCGACAGTTGTTTCCGTCGCGGAAACGGTCAGGCTCTTCGCCTTCACAGTGTCCCCGGCCGGAGCCACCGCAGAGTTAAGTACATTCGCCAGGTTGATCGCCACCCCGGCACCGATCGTCGCCGTCGTCCCACTGGTAGCCGAACCGTCCGCCTTCGCCGACGCATCGGTGTTACCCGAAGACGCCAACGTCACCAGACCACCAGAGGTAAGGATCAGGTTGGCACCGAGAATCGTGGCCAGCGAAGAGGTCGTCGCCAGGTTGATCCCGACCGCCGCGGCGACCGACACCTTCCCACCCGACGTGGACGCACTCGGCGTCGTCCCGGTGCCAGATCCCTTGCCGCCGTTCGCGGTCGCCGTGGAATCAGCGTTGCTTCGCTCGGCCGCGACCTGATCATCAACACCAGAGCCAGACCCACCACCAGCACCGCTGTTCTCTGGAGCACCACCCGCCGAGGCACTCGCCGAAGCTGACGAGCTCGACGAACCGAACGCGCTCAGAGTCAATGCGCCACCGGCAGTGATGCTGCGAGCGGTAGTCGCAGAAACCGAATCGTTCGCAATATTGAGCGCAACACCAACACCCACCGCGGCGGTCGAGGCACCAGTCGCGGTCGCACCAGCGGCCGTTGAGGAGGACGCGGTCTGCACCGCATTCGCCGCGAACGCACCGGTCAGCGTGAGCAGAGTTCCCGTGCCCACGGTGGCGCTCGTCGTCACGTTGCCGATCGTCACCGCGACGGCCGGCGTGAGGGCGACCTTCCCGCCGGCCGCGCCCATCTTCGCCTCAGTCGACGCCACATCCGTCGCGGTCGCCGACAACGTGACGTTGCGAGCACCAGTCAACGCAACTCCGTCGGCGATGCTGGCCGTGGTCGTATCGGTGATCAAGTTCAACCCAACCGAAGCCCCGACGCCGACGGTCGTCGACGTGACACCGCCGGCGGTCGGGAACGCCGTCACCGTCGACAACGCACTGCTGGCCGCCGTCACGATCACATCGCCACCGGTCAACGTCACCGTCGAACCGACCAGAGCCGACGTGGTCTGATTGACGATGTTCAACGCCAACGATCCGGCGACCGAGATCTTCCCGCCACCAGCACCCGCGACCGACGCCGCGCCATAAGTCGACTGGGTGTCAGCGCCGACAGTTGTTTCCGTCGCGGAAACGGTCACGCTCTTCGCCTTCACAGTGTCCCCGGCCGGAGCCACAGCGGAGTTGAGTACATTCGCCAGGTTGATCGCCACCCCAGCACCGATCGTCGCCGTCGTCCCACTGGTAGCCGAACCATCCGCCTTCGCCGACGCATCCGTATTCGCCGACGACGCCAACGTCACCAGCCCACCAGAGGTAAGGATCACGTTGGCGCCGAGAATCGTGGCCAGCGAGGTCGTGGTCGCCAGGTTGATCCCGACCGCCGCGGCGACCGACACCTTCCCACCCGACGTCGACGCCGACGGCGTAGCCGAAGTACCCGATCCCTTACCGCCGTTCGCGGTCGCCGTGGAATCAGCGTTCGACCGCTCCGCCGCGACCTGATCATCAACACCGGAACCAGACCCACCACCAGCACCACTGTTCTCCGGAGCACCACCCGCCGACGCGCTAGCCGAGGCTGCCGACCCCGACGAACCGAAAGCGCTCAGAGTCAGCGCGCCACCAGCGGTGATGCTGCGAGCGGTAGTCGCAGAAACCGCATCATTCGCAATATTCAGCGCAACACCAACACCAACCGCCGCAGTCGAGGCACCAGTCGCCGTCGCACCCGCCGTCGTCGACGACGACGCCGCCTGCACCGCATTCGCCGCGAACGCACCCGACACCAACAGCAACGCACCAGTACCAACCGTCGCCGAAGTACTGATGTTGCCGATCGTCACCGCGACCGCAGGAGTGATGGCAACCTTGCCGCCAGCCGCGCCCATCATGGCGACCGTGGTGGCGAGATCCGCACTCACCGCGGAGAGCGTCACGGCGCCGGCTCCGGTCAGGGTCGCCGCGTTACCGAGCGCCGCGACCGTGGTGTCGGTGATCAGGTTGAGCGCAACTGAGGCACCGAAGCCGAGGCTGCCGGTGGTCGTCGTCCCGCCGCCGGTCGGTAGTGCCCGGGCCGTGGCCATCGCGGTCGAGCCGGCGGTGATGGAGATGCTGCCTGCCGCCGTCACCGTCGCCGCTCCGTCGACCCGTGCTGCGGTCGTCAGGTTGACGATGTTCAGCGCCAGCGACCCCGCGACCGACACTCCCCCGCCACCGGCCCCAGAGGAGGCCAGCGCACCGAACATGTGACCGCCGGCCACCGGCTGTGGGCTGACACCCGGAGTGAGGGTCGCCGAGACGATGAGCCCGGCGGCCGAGCTGACCGAGTCACCAGCCGGCAACACGGCGGTGTTGGTGACATTGGCCAGGTTGATCGCGACGCCGGCGCCGATACCGAGCGACGCAGCGCCGGTCGCCGACCCGTCGGCCACGGCGCCGGCGGTCGTTCCGGCGCTGGATGCCAGCGTGATCACCCCGGCCGCACTGAGCGAGAGACCGGTACCGACGAGTGTCGCCGAGGAACTTGTCGTGGCCAGCGTGATCCCGATAGCGGCGGCGACCGAGACCTTCCCCTTCGAGGTTGAAGCTGAGGGCGTCGCCGTCGATCCTGTCCCACCTCCGGTTGGTGCGAAGGCGTCGGCCACGCTTCGGTCGCCGGCCACCTGACCGTCCACCCCTCCGGCCGGCGCGCCCGCTGAGCCGTCACCGGGGGCGCCTCCGGCCGAGGCGGTGGCCGACGAGATGTCAGTCGAGGAGCCGATCGCGATGAGCGCCAACGCGCCACCCGATTTGATCGACCGGGCGGCGGAGGCGAGGACGGAGTGATGAGCGAAGGTCAATGCCGTGGAGACTCCGGCCGACGCGCTGCCGGCCTGGGCCGCACCGGTCGCGGTCGTCGTCACGCTCGCCGTCTGCGTTGCCTTGGCGGCGAATGCCCCGCCGAGGGTCAGCGTGCTCGCGGCCGGCCCTCCGACACTCGTGCTCGTCGTGACGTTGGAGGTGCTGATCGCGACTACGGGTGCGAGGGCCACATCCGCGGAACTTGCGCCATTCGTGGCCTGGGTAGTCATGGCGTCGGCCGCGGTGGCCGTCAGGGTGACGCCCCGGGAGCCGATCAGCACAGCGCCGTCGCCGATTGAAGCGGCTGTTGTGTCGTTGATGATGCCGAGTGCGAAGGAGGCGCCGATGCCGGTCTCGGCGGTGCCGGGGCCGCTGTCGGCCGAGAGCGCCGAAGTCATGGTGGTCGCCGCCGAAGTTGCACTGAAGGAGGCGTCCGCGGTGCCACCGGCGAGGGTCACGCTCGGTGCCGCGGTCTTCGTCGAGACGAGGGATGCCGAAGTCGTAAGGGAGACGGTCTGGATCGCGACCGACCCGGCGACACTGATCTTGCCGCCGCCACCGGCACCGGAGGTCGCTGTCGTTGTGTAGCTGTCGGAGGAGCTGGGGGCGCCAGTTGCGTCAGTCGGGCCGACTGCGGCGATGAGGCTCAGGCCCCGGGCCGCGATCGTCGCACCGGCTGCCACGTCGGCATGGACGGAGGCGTTGGCGACGTTGATGGCCACCGCCGCTGCGATGGTCCCGGCCCCGCTCGGGGGGCCGCGAGCCGCAACTGCGCCGGAGGCGTTGGAGAGGGCCGAGGTGTTGAGGGTGGCGTGCAGGGTGAGCAGCCCGCCGGTCACGACGGAGACCCCACTGACCGAAGCATCCGCGCTGGAGTTGTGGATGTTCACCGTGACCGCGGCCGCCACCGTCACCACCCCATCAGGAGTCTGCGGGGCAGGCGGACTCGGCAACCCGCCGGTACCGCCGCCACCGCCAGCCAACGCGCCCCCGGTGGTCGGCGCCGCGGAGTCGGCGAAGGTTCGAGCGCTGGCCACCTGGGCCGCCGGGGCCGGTTGGTTGCCGTCGTCACCGGGCCCACCGGTGGCGCTGGCCGTCGCCTGGCTCCGCGTGGAGGTCGCGGCGGCGGCCAGGAAGGTCACCGCCGAGCCGGCAACCACGTTGCGCAGTGTGGTCGCCTGGACGAAATGGTTGGCGAAGGTGAGCGCGAGCACCGGTCCGACCGCCGCTCCACTGGCGTCGACCGCTCCGGTCGCGGTGGTCACGACCGGGACGGTCTGAGTCGCGGTCGCCGAAAGCGTGCCGCTGATCGTCAGTGTCGATCCGGTACCGACATTGGCCGTCGTCGTCACGTTCGAGGTGGTGATCGCGACGACCGGGGCGATGGCGATGCGACCGGCGACGGCGCCCCCCTTGGCCGTCGTAGTGGTCGGATCGACCGTGGTCGCCTGCAGCGTCAGGTTGCGGGTACCGGTCATCACCGCACCGTTGGCGATACCCGAGTTGGTCTTGTCATTGACCAGGTTCAGTGCCACCGCGGCTCCGATGCCGACGACGGTCGCACCGGTCGTTCCGGGTAGCGCCTGCACGTCGTTGTCGTTCGCCGAACTGGCCGAGAGCTGCACGTCGCCGCCGGAGATCGTGACCGGGTTGGCCGCGGCGATCGAGGCGTCGGTGGTGAGGGTCGCGACGTTGACGGCGAGCGATCCGGCGACCCCGACCCGAGTGGCCCCGCCCGCTCCCGACGTCGACATCGCGGCGAAAGCGTTGTGAGCGCCACCGGTCTTGGGCTGGGAGAGGGCCTCCACCTTCAGCGTCGTGGCCTTGACCGTGACGTTGCCGACGAAGGCACGGTCGATGACCGTGGCCAGGTTCACCGCCACCGCGTTTCCGACGCCGGCCGAACTGCCGCTCACTGCGGCGCCATCGGCGTCAGAGGTCGAGGTCCCCCCGGTGGCCGCATGCACGACGATCGGGGCGCTGCCGCCCGACCCAGTCGGGTTCGTCGCCGTGACCGTGAGGCCGGCGACCTTAGGGGCGATGAAGGCGGTCGTCGTCGGCGTCAGGTTGGTGAAGGCAAGCGCGCCGGCGATCCCCACCGCGCCGGATGGCGTGTTGGCGTATCCACCGGGCTTGGTGGCGGTCGCGGTGTTGGCGTTCGGGCTCTGCCCGTTGGCCGTCGATCCACCCGGGCTGGCCTTCGCGGTTGTGACGATCGCGTTGTTCGAGTCGGCCGCGACCAGGATGCTGCCGGCGCGAACGCCGGTCGCGCTCGTCGTGTCGATGAACGCGGCGGTGTTGGCGACGACGGTGGCCAGCGCGATGCCGGCACCGGCAGTCGCGGTCGAGGCGTCGGCGGTGGTGTTCACCGCCACGGTGTTTACCGCGAGAACCTGGAGGACCCCGGCCGCCTGGATCGAAGTTGTGCCCGATACGTGGGCGCTGGCCCGGCTGGTCACGTCGGCGCGGGCGAGGGCGGCGTCGACGGCGGTGCTGGCCCCAACGCCGTTGATGCTCACCGTCGCCTTGACCGACGAGGCGGCCCGTACCGTGACGTCACCGCTGGAGATGATCGCCGACGCGCCGGTGAGCGCGACCGTCGCGGTCGAGGAGCCGGTGGTGGAGAGGACACCCGGCACGGCGGTGACCGAGGAGGGCACGTCCGACGCGTCGGCTTCCAGGTCGACGTTCCCGGCCCGAATCGTGGCACCCAGGATCGATACCGTGGCCGCCGCCGGGTCGCTGCCCGTCTGCGAGTCTGATGCCTTGAGGGTCACCGTGCCGTCGTGCCCCGGGTTGGTCGTGTCGATGGTGACGCCGGCGTTCACCGTGATCGTCGTCGCGTCGATCTCCAGATTGACGCCATGCAGGATCAGATTGCCGATGACGACGATCGTCACGCCGCCGGCCAGATCCGAGATGGTCAGCGAGACGGTGGGAATCGCGAACGACACACTCTCCATCGAGCCGGTGGTACTGGACACTTTCAGATTTCCGGCCACGTTCGGATCGGGCCCGACCTGCAGCGTGTCACCGGCAGCGGTCCCGGTGACGACCAGGTTCGCCGTCCCGGTGATCGTGATCGGTTCGAGGCCGGCGTAGATGATCGGGCTGCCCTCGAAGACGACCGACCCCGACTGCGACCCCGAGGGGACAGAGGTGACGTCGCCGCCGACACCGTCGAGGACGAGCGTGTCGAAACCGCCGGCGCCGCCGTCGACCGAACCGCTGAGGCGGCCGCCGTGCGAGACGACGAATGTGTCCCGGTTCCCCGACGCGCCGATGAGGCTGCCGAACCCGTCGAAGCGCTGCCCGGCGACTGAGCCCGCGTTCGAGCCGTCGACGTTCCAAGTGGTGTCCGGGGCTGGTCCGCGCAGCGTGTTGTTGCCCCCGCCGGCCCGCACCGCGGATACCCCGCTGTAGGTCAGCGAGCCGAGGCCGGCGCCGGCGACCGAACCGCCGTGGGACGCGTCAACGCTCCAGTCGAGCTGCCCGGCGCCGACGGAGAGCGCATTGCTGCCGGCACCGCCGATGAAGGTGATGGGCACCGTGATCGCGCCGCCGGAGAGGTCGATGTTGAGATTCTTCGCGGTGGCCGAGGTGCCCGCGATGGAGAGCCCCGAGACACTGGCGAGCGGCCGGCTGCTCACGCTGCCGTTATCGATGACGATCAGATTCGCGCCGCTCACCCGTACCGAGATGTTGTGCACCCCGGAGCCAGTCGCCTGGTAGTTCCACGGGGTGGCCGGGGCGTCGCTGCCCGACGTCGGCGCCGGAGTTGGAGCGGGAGTCGGATCGGGGTTGGAACCCGGGGCCGGAGTAGCCGGCGCCGGAGTGGCCGGCGCGGGCGTCGGCGTTGATGTGGGGTCGCCCGGGGCCGGCGTCGGGTCCGGGCTCACGACCGGCGCCGGAGACACAACCGGTGCGGGAGTGGCCGCCGGGGTGGGGTCGGGCGTCGGCTCTTCGGTCGGCGCCGGAGTGGCCGCGGGTGTGGGTTGCGGTGTGGGAGCGGGAGTCGGATCCGGCGTGGCCACCGGAGTCGGGTCCGGCGTCGCAACCGGCGTCGGGGTGGCCGACGGCGTGGCGGCAGGTGTCGCGGCCGGCGTCGGAGTCGGGCTGGCGTGCGATGTCGGCCCGCAGGTCAACGTGCTGCTGGAGCTGCTCGAGCTCGACGAACTGGTCGTTGTCGTGCCATCGGTGGTCGTCGTCGTAGTCTGCGGTTTCGCGTCGTTCGAGTGGCTGACGCAGGACGGATTCCCGCCGATCGAGGGCGTCGTCTTGGCCGGCTTCACGGGTCGCGAGACGACCCGCAGCGTCGGCCTTGTAGCTGGCTTGGATACGACCTTTAGCTTTGCTTTCTTGACGTTCTGTCCGGACGTCGACCGATAGACGACCTTCGCAGTCGCCCGCTTCGGACTGGCTTTGGGATGGCGGGCAACCGCCGCCGCGCGCTTCGCGACGAGCGGCAGCGGCTTCGAAGTCGGCTTCGGAGTCGCCGCCGGCAGGTGCAGGTTGACGGTGACGCTCACCCGGTTCACCGGCGCCGCTGGCCCGGGCGAGGTGGTAAAGGCCGAAGCCATCGGCGCGAGTGCGAAGGCGAGCGCGAGGGACACGACGAGCGCGATGAACGACGTCACCGAACGGCGGCGATTGAGCGCACAAAGAGGACGCCGAAGGCGGCCCGCAGGCCCGCCAGCATCCCCAACCCTCATTGCCTTCGTCCCCCAGACGATCCGACAGTTGTCTCACTGCAGGAGGCAGGCGCCGGAGGAAAAATACTCTCCGGCACTATTTCGTCACCGACAAGATTGGTCACTGGATGACCTACACGACCTAGCCGGTCCAACGCGTCACAGAGCGTAACAGTGAGTGAAACGCATCACAATGCCCTGATGTCAAATAATCGTGAAAATCTTCGTTACCGGAGACGCCTCCCCCGCGCGCCCGCTACGAATGTCGCAGCCGACGTGGTAAAAGCCACACTCCGTATCAACTACCAATGGACCAACTCCTCTCCCAGGTCAACCACCAACGAGAGGAACAGAAAAGTGCGTCTCAACCGTGTCGGGGCAGCCTTCGTAGCAGTGACCGCCGCCTTCTTCGGCGCTGCACTCATCGCCGCTGCACCGGCTCAGGCCATGAACCCGTGTCTCGGCGACAACCCGCCCGAGACCTGCACCGTCCAGGACCCGGGGCCGGTGGCGATCCCACCGACTGCACCGGCCGCCCTGGCCGCCACCTCCGTCCTCCAGTCGAACGTCTATCTGCAGTGGCAGGACAAGGCGACGACCGAGACGGCTTACTCAGTCCGCCGAGTTCTCAACGGGGCGAGCACGACCTCGTCGCTGCCGGCGAACTCGACCGCTTTCGCCGATGTGGTTCCTGCCGGATCGACGGTTGACTACTACGTCAGCGCCGTCGCCTGTATCGCCAACGGACGTTGTGCGAGCAGTGCCGCGGCCCACGTGAGCGTGACCACTCATCCGGCACCGGCTAGCCCGTCGGGTCATCTGACCTCGATCGGCGTCTACAACGGGTACTTCTACCTGGCCGGTTGGGCCATCGACTGGGACACCACGGCACCCATCAATGTGGCCGTGATCCTGGACGGCGTGGTCCAGTCCTCGAATCCGGCCGCCGGTGTGGTGAGTGGGCTGAACCAGACGAATCCCGGTTACGGCGATTCCCACGGCTTCGGTTTCTACCTCAGCAAGAGCGCGGTGAAGGGCACCCACCAACTCTGCTTGCGCGCGATCAACGTCGGCGGCGGCTCGGACACCGACCTCTACTGCACGAGCTACGTGACTCCGGGCAAGCCTTCGGCAGCGAGCGACCTGACGGTGAAGAACACCGGAACGGCGATCATCGTCAGCTTTACCGACAACGCCAACGACGAGGCGGGCTACTACCTACAGCGCAGCCTGGACGCCGGCACGACCTGGCTCGAGGTTGGCAGCGAGTACGCCCCGGTCCCGGGCGTCGGCGCCAAGGGCAGCGCCACCGACGTCTCGTCACCACCGGTCGGTACCTGTTACCGCATCATGATGACGAACGCCTACGGAGACTCTCCGAGCCCCTCCACCTGCACCGCGTAACGGCGGCAGCGGGCGGCAAGATCGTCCCCCGAAACACCCGAGGAACCCGGGTGAGGCGCCGGGAGCTACCAGCACTCCCAGACCTCACCCGGGTTCGTCGGCGTCGGTGAAGAGGTCGATGCCGCGACGGGCCGCGTCGGCGACCAGCACCCGACTCACCAAATCGGCGAGGAGACCGCGGTCAGCCGACGGCAGGCGCGCCAGCATCGCGGTGACGTCCGCCTCGAACCGCGCCGACACCTCCGCCACCAGTGATCGCCCCTCGTCAGTGAGCTCGACCTGAACCGAGCGTCGATCGCGGCCCGAGGGCACCCGGACGACCAGGCCGCGCCGCTCAGCCCGGGCCACCAGCCCGGTGATACTCGATTTGTCGAGCTCCAGCAGTCGCGCCAATTCGTTCATCGTTGGTCGGCGGTCCCGCAGGACGCCGAGGAGACGGGTCTGAATCATCGACAGCTCACGCTCGGCCGCGCGTCGCTCCAGCGTGCCGTAGACGGCGAAGGAGAGTTGCGCCAGCCCATCGACGCTGGATAGTGCCCGCTCGCTTCCTGCCACGCCGCCACCCTAGCTTGCCTTAGTACGTGGCACCAACTAGATTGGTACGTGACGCCAACTAAATCGGTTGGAGCAGAAATCGGTAGCGCAAGGAGGAACCATGCCGAAGGTGAATGCCGCCGTCGTGACGTCGTTCAGCGAGCCGCCGCACTACCGGGAGTTCGACCTCCCGCAGCCGGCTGGCGATGAGGACATCCTGGTCGACGTGCTCGCCGTCGGGTTGCACCCGCGGACTCGAAGCGGTGCCGCGGGGACGCACTACACGAGCACCCAGACGCTGCCTATGATCCCCGGGATCGACGGGGTTGGCCGGCGTGCGGACGGCCGATTGATCTACTTCGTGGCCGGCGACGACGTCATCGGAACGATGGCCGAGAAGGCCGTCGCGGATCGGCGCCGCAGCATTGAGCTCCCCGCCGACGTGGACGTCAGCAAGGTCGCCGCCGCCATGAATCCCGCGATGTCGGCCTGGGTCGCGCTGCGGCGCCGGGTCCCGATTCAGAGCGGGCAGAGTGTGCTGATCCTCGGCGCAACGGGGAACGCCGGCGCGATGGCCGTCCAGGTGGCCAAACGGCTCGGGGCCGGACGCGTCGTCGGAGCGGGTCGTGACCTCTCCCGGCTCCAGTCACTGGGGGCGCGCGGGGCGGATGCCGTCGTCCAGCTCACCGATGACGCGAAAGCCACGGCCCGAACCCTCGGCGAGTCGGCCGCCGAGGTCGACATCGTCCTCGACTACCTCTGGGGCGAGCCGGCCCAGAACGCGATGATGGCGCTGCTCACCGCGCGCTCAGATCGCAGCCGGGCCCTGGATTGGGTTCAGATCGGCTCGGTCGCCGGTCCGACGATCGAGTTGCCGTCGGTCGCGTTGCGCTCAGCCAACTTCCGCCTGCTGGGCAATGGCCAGGGTGCGGTCTCGAGGAAGGTTTACCTCGCCGAACTTCCTTCGCTGGTCGAGGAGATCAGCTCCGGCGCATTGGCCGTCACGGCAGACCCCGTTCCGCTGGCCCGAGTCGAGGAGATCTGGAGGCAACCTGACGCCCCCGGCCAGCGAACGGTCCTGATCCCCTAGCCTTCTCACCGATGGGCTGTATTGCCGCGTTACCGACCGGTACGATCCGCCAGTGACGACGCTCAGGGGCCGACCGACGCGCGGTCGGAATTGGCTGCTGCGGATACTCGCGGCGGCTCTCTGCTTCGCGTTGCTCGGCGCTGAACCGGTCGCTCTGGCCGGGCCGGCGACGCCCTACTTCTCCGGTCAGGAGTCGTTCGAGAGCACCCCGGTCGGCTCCGTACCCGCGCCCTGGAAGTTCGTCGAATACACCCCGGGGGTGTCGACGGCGCAGGTGGTCAGCGGCGCGGACGGCACTCACTACCTCGAGATCACGAGCCCGAAGCCGAATCACGCACGCCTCGTCGCCACCGTCGCCGTGAAACCGAACTCGATCTACCTCTGGCACGCGATGATCAGGGCCCGCGGCGTCGACGCCGGGCATGTCGGAGCGTTGCTCAACCTGGACAACGACACCGGCGGCACCGAGCCCGTGCGCGCCGATACCTGGTCCTCGGCCGACCTCTACATCCGCACCGGAAACCAGGCCGAGCTGGGCATCACCTTCGGCCTGGGAAATTTCTATGGCGTCACCAAGGGCGTGGCCGACTTCGACTCGCTGCGATTCTCGGAGGTCTCGGCCATCCCAGCGGGCGCGTCGACGAAGAAACTCAGCACCGCGGCGGTCGCGCCAGGCGCAGCATCGCACGCCGCGCAGAACCTGGCCGCCGAACGCCTCCCGTCGAGTCCGCCCAAACCGATCTACCCGCTGCTGATCCTTCTTGTCCTGGCCATCGGCGGCGCTGTCGTGCTGCTGCGGCGAAGTGGGGCAACGGGTTCCGCGCCACCCGTGGAGTCGCCACCGGATACGGAGAAGCCAGATGTCGCGTAGGAAAGCGGCCGCCCACGTGGAGGTGGTCGACGGTCTGCGGGGCATCGCTGTGCTGCTGGTCGTTCTCTTCCACCTCTACCTGCTGTCGTTCTGGGTCATCCCCATTCCCGGAACCGGCGGCTCGCACACCTTCGAGTTCATCCAGAGCTGCGGCAACCTCGGGGTCGAACTTTTCTTCTTTCTCAGCGCGTTCTGTCTCTTCTATCCGCACGCCAAGGTGATGGTGAACGGCGCGCCGGTACCCACCATGCGGCACTACACCTATCGGCGCGCCATCAAAATCCTGCCGTCCTACTGGTTGTGCATCATCCTGATCCTGCTCTTCCTGCCGGACCTCTACCCGATCAGCTCGCGGATCGGCACGCCTAAGGACCTGCTGCTGCACTTCTTCTTCCTGCACAACCTCTTCCCGGATACCCGGTCGAGCATCAACCTCGTGCTGTGGTCACTCGGCGTCGAGGTGCAGTTCTACGTCGTCTTCCCGCTGCTGGCTCGCGCCTTCCGGTGGAAGCCGTGGCTCACCTTCGCCGGCATGCTCGCGGTGGCGATCGGGTACCGCACCTGGGTTCGTCAGCACAGCCTCACCGGTTTCGACGTGGACCACTGGAACAACCAACTCCCCGCATTCTTCGACCTCTTCGCATTCGGAATGCTCACCGCCTATCTGCTGGTCTGGGTGCGCAACCGAGGGGCGGCGACCGTCGCGCTGCGGACGCTGTTCACCGTCATCGGTGTGGCCAGCTTCGCCCTCATGCTCTACGGATTCGACTGGCTCTACGACAACCGGTTCGCCGAGAACGCCGGAACGCTCTGGCGCTCTGAGAATCGGCAGTGGCTCGCGGCGACTTTCGCCGGCATCACCCTGGGCTTCACCTTCGCGGCCACCCCGATTCGGCGACTGATCGCGAACCCGGTGCTGACGTTTCTCTCCGTCATCTCCTACAACCTGTACCTCTGGCATCAGATCGTGGGACTGGTCGTGCGCGACCACATCTACCGCGCCTCGACGCCGACTCCGACCGACGACGCGCACTGGCGGATGCCCTACTTCTGCATCTCGTTCGGGCTGTCGATCCTCACCGCGACCGTCATCACATACGGGTTCGAACGTCCGTTGCTCAACCGCGGCGTGCGCGGGGTCTACCGGCAGGTGCGGGAATTCTTCACATCGTCGCGGGGCGCAGCCGCCGGCCCGATCGAGGAACTGCAACCCGCCGCCGCCAGCGACTTTCCCTGAGCCGGGGACGGTGGCCCCAACCACCGGCCTACTGAGTTACCAACCCGAGGTGAGGGTCTGCTTTCCCCGAGGTGACACTTCAATCTCCAAGCCGCCGGCACGCCGCCGTATCGGCGGCGCCGTGGGACGCTGCCGCCGGGTCGCGGCGACAGCTGAAGTCGAATGGTAGACGCGGCGACCCCGCACGCCGGTCAGCCGAAGCCAGCGTAGGTACCCAGGCTCAGAACGAGCCCGGCCAGGGTGAACACGATGAAGGTTCGCGTAAAAGGACGCCAAGCGGCAATGATGGCTACCGCCGCCACGCACCACGGGACCAAACTCAGCCCGTAGCGGGCGAGAACTACTGGGAAGTACAGCCGGGAATCCAGGAAGACCTGGATCTGCACGATTATCGGGAAAGCCAGCAGCCCACCGATTAGGGTGGCGCCGAGCTGCCAACGATAATCGCCGCGACGGAAGATGAAAACCAGACCCAGCGTGGCCGCGCCAGTTACGAGGATGAAAGCCCTCATCCACAGGACCATCAGCTTGCCGTTCAGCACCACGGGCAGGAAATACTCGTTGGTGGGTGGGAAGCCGCTGAAGAGTGTGCTGCCCCATTCGTCGAAGGGAAGGCCGCTGATCGGGCGACCGCTTACCCCCTTGATCGGGTTGATCCAATCCGCCTGGCCGCGACCGGACTGGAAGATCGCCCAGCCCTTGTAGACGACCAGCACACCAAGTCCGATGGCAATGACGCCCATGAGGTAAGTCCTGGCCTGGGCGCCCCGGCTCTCCGCCTCGAGATTCGGCTTCCGCTCCGCCTCGACGTTCGGCTTGTCTCGGTGCTCATTCCGCCAAGCGACCACAGCCATTACCGCAAACATTGCACCCATCGCCAAGAACGGCAGCGCGTTTATGACTTTGGTAGCGGTCACCAGGGCCGCTGCCACGAACAGCGGAATGGGTCGCACCTTGCGATCAACCAGAGCTTGCGCCATGAAGTAGAGCGCGACCGCACCGCACAATGGCGCCGCGGCGTCGTTAGTGACGGTGCTGGAGGCATAGATCACTGACGGAGAGGTCGCCAGCAGAAGGCCACCGGCGATCGCGACCAACAGAGGCACCCGGAATCGGCGCAATGCGAGGTAGAGAACGAACATCGCGCCGCCCAGCCAACCGACGCCGACGAGCCGGGCCATCGTGATGAAGTGTCCCGAACCGCCATAGATCGCTGCGCCGAGTCGAGCCAAGTAGCCCGTAATCAGGTAGTACAGCGGCGGATGGCCGAAGTTGTAGTCCTGCCCGCCGGCTGGGAAGGCGCTAGCTGGTGGCACGACCCGCAGATTGCAGGGAGGCCAGGTGACAATTTTGATCGCCATGCCATGGCAGGCGGCCTCGCCACGTAGCGCGGGGGCGAGGACGCCACCTTTCGCCGGAATCTCGCCGTGGGAGATTCGCCAGACGTAGTCAATGTGGGTGGTCTCGTCGAAGGGCGAGAGCCCCGGAGAGCGATGCACACTCGTGACGACAAGTGCCGCGGCGACGCCCATGAATACCAGCAAAACGAGAAAGTGAATGAGGAGAGCTTTCCAGCTCGTACTCCGGAAACGGGCGGTTAGCCCAGTCGTTCCGGCACTCGACTCGGGCGCTTTCTCGGTCTCGCTCAAACCTTCGCTGTCGGCCGAACGGCTCGATTCGGACGAAGCGACGGGCACGGTTGAGGTTGTCGCTGGCATTCTCGCCGTGTCCTCTCGCGACGCGCTAACTTGCTGATACTGCGTCCCATCGGGATCCGGCGTGTTCGCGGGCGGACTCGTCAAAACTCTCTTCCCCCGCCTCTCGGCGTTGCACTGTTCGTTATCGACGAAGGAGAGGCTATCAGCATTGGGTGAGGCGTCGGCCCTTGCCGCACAGTCGCCTTTTACGCCGTCTCTGTGGCCTCGCCCGAAGATTCAAAGCGGCCAGATGGGTGGCGAAACATGGATATTGCGAACTGGGGTGGGCGCTGACGGGTTCGAACCGCCGACCGCTCGGGTGTAAACCGAGAGCTCTTCCGCTGAGCTAAGCGCCCCATCCAACCCGCGCCACCTCACCAGCGGCGGGGCCGTTGGCAAGGGTACCTGGCGAGTCGCCGTCGCCCACAATCGACGACGGCGGCCGACCAGCCGTCGCGGACGTGACGATCGCCGCGTCCGGGTGGTGGGTGTGCCGGCTCCACAGTCGCATTGCGTACCGTAATTGCCGTGCTCAGGACCCTGCGACAGCCTCGCTACGCCGCGCTATCGGCGTTGATGCTGCTCGTCGCCGGACTCTGCGTCTTCCTCGGCACCTGGCAGATCGCCCGGCTGGCGACCAAGCGGGATGAGAACGCCGCCCTGCGCCACAACGACCACGCCGCCACCGCTCCGATCTCCGACGTCCTGCCCCTCGCCGGCAGCGGCCCCGCACCGAGCACCGACGAGGTCGAATACCGGCGGGTCAGTGCCACCGGAACCTACGACGCCACCCAGCAGCAGCTCGTGCGGCAACGGATCGTCGGCGGCGACACCGGCTACTACGTGCTCACGCCACTGCGCACCGACGGCGGGACGGCGCTGGTGGTACGCGGGTTCATCTCGGCCACCGGAGTCGGCGCCAATGAGAAGGTCACCGCGCCCGCACCCCCCACCGGGCCGGTGAGCATCGTCGGACGCGTCCGGATGGCCGAGACCCGCGAGGACAAGGCCGACCAGCTACCGAAGGGGCAGGTCGAGTCGATCAACCCGGGTGAGCAGGCGCCGCGCCTGGGAGTGGGCGTCTACCAGGGGTGGCTCCAGCTCCCCGCCGGTCAGCCCGGCACCGAGAACCTGACTCCACTCGCCGAGCCGGATCTCTCCAACCCGGCCGGTGGGGCGATCGAGCCGCAGCATCTGGCTTACATCATCCAGTGGTATCTCTTCGCTGCCCTCGCGCTGGCCGCCCCGATCGCCATGGCGCGGGCCGATATCAAGCGCGCTGACCAGGACTTCGATGCCCGGGAGTTCGACCACCAGGATGGCGCCCTGGATTCCGAGGTTGCGGCCGTCCCGGCCGCGATGACCGAGGAGGAGCTGCGGGCGAAGAAGCTGGCCGACCGCTACGGGCGGTAGCTCAGGCGGCGGTGAGCTGCTGAATAGCCTCCCGCCAGGCGTTGGCGTCGCGTCCCTGACCCGGCGAGTTCATCTCGGCGAACCGGATGATGCCCTCCTTGTCGATCAGGAAAGTGCCACGGTTAGCCATCCCGGCCTCGGTGTTGAATACGTCGAAGGCCTGCGCGACCGCGCCGTGCGGCCAGAAATCGGCCAGCAACTGAAATTCGAAGCCCTCACGCTCGGCGAAGATCTTGTGCGAGTACGACGAGTCGACGCTGAGCGTCAGCACCTCGACGTCATCGTTCTGGAAGGAGGCCATGTCATCGCGCACGACGCCCAGCTCATTGGTGCAGATGCCGGTAAAGGCGAACGGGTAGAAGATCATCAGGACGGCCTTCTCGCCACGGAACTGCGAGAGGGTGACCTCTTCGTTGTTCTGGTCGCGGAGGGTGAAGTCCGGGGCTAGATCGCCCACGGCTAGCGGCATACTCAGCGCCTTTCGGCTGGACGGGATCGGCGGGTGGCCAGCCGGGCACCGGCCCAGTCCGGGCCGATCGAGGCCAACGACGTCTGGGAGAGCCCAGCCGTGGGGGCAGCCTCGGCGATTTCGGAGGGCTCCACATAGCCATCGCGGCCACGCTTGGGCGTCAGGAGCCAGATGAAGCCGTTGTCGGCCAGTGGGGCTATCGCGTCTACGAGCGCGTCGACCAGATCACCGTCGTCGTAGCGGTACCAGAGAACGACGACATCGACGACCTCGTCGGAGTCCTCGTCCACCATCTCTTCGCCGGTGCGCGCTTCGATCGCATCGCGTAGTTCGGGGTCAACATCGTCGTCCCAGCCAAGTTCCTGCACGATCATCCCGGGCGAGATACCTAGCCGCTCAGCTACATCTGGCGTGGACCGCGGATTCGCGCTCGTGGCCAGAGCATCGTCCCCAGAGGCGGGGGGCGTAGTCACGAAGGATTCCTCCAAGTGCTCAGTGGCGGGCGGGCGACCGCCTGTGTGTCTTAGAACCTATCCCGTGACACGCCGCTTGCTAACACCTGCCTGGGCAGCTCACCGTGTGAGGGAGGACACTTATGGGGTGACTCGTGACAGATTCAGCATCATCACAGACGGCCTACCCAGCCAATTGCCCGATATTGACGCCGATGAGACCCGGGAATGGGTCGAATCCCTAGACGCGGCGATCGACGCCGACGGGCGCCAGCGTGCACGCTTCCTCATGTTGAAGCTGCTCGAACGCGCCCGTGAACGACAGGTCGGTGTCCCCGCCCTGCGCAGCACCGACTACATCAACACAATCCCCCCCGAGCGCGAGCCCTGGTTCCCCGGCGACGAGGACATCGAGCGCCGGATCCGCGCCTACATTCGCTGGAACGCGGCCATCATGGTGAGCCGCGCGAACAAGACCGTCGGGGTCGGCGGGCACATCGCCACCTACGCCTCGGCCGCCTCGCTCTACGAGGTCGGTTTCAATCACTTCTTCCGCGGTAAGGACCTCGCCTCTGGGACGGGCGACCAGATCTACTTCCAGGGCCACGCCGCCCCTGGCATCTACGCGCGCGCCTTCCTCGAAGGGCGCCTCACCGAACAGCATCTCGACGGCTTCCGGCAGGAGAAGTCACGGGCCCCGTACGGCCTCTCCTCCTACCCGCACCCCCGTCTCATGCCCGAGTTCTGGGAGTTCCCGACCGTCTCGATGGGCCTCGGCCCGATCGGGGCCATCTACCAGGCCCGGTTCAACCGTTACCTCACCGCCCGCGGTATCGCGGACACCAGCAACTCCCACGTATGGGCCTTCCTGGGTGACGGCGAGATGGATGAGGTGGAGTCCCTCGGCGCGATTGGCGTGGCCGCTCGGGAGGAGCTGGACAACCTCACCTTCGTCATCAACTGCAACCTGCAGCGCCTGGACGGGCCGGTACGCGGCAACGGCAAGATCATCCAGGAGTTGGAGACCTACTTCCGCGGCGCCGGGTGGAACGTCATCAAGGTGATCTGGGGCCGGGACTGGGATCCACTGCTGGCCAAGGACGGCGACGGGGCGCTGGTGAACCAGATGAACACCACGCCGGACGGGCAGTTCCAGACGTACACCACCGAGAGCGGCGCGCACATCCGCGAGCACTTCTTCGGCGGCGACCCGCGGCTGCGCAAGATCGTCGAGGACATGAGCGACGACGCGCTGCGCAAGCTCTCCCGAGGCGGACACGACTACCGCAAGGTGTACGCGGCGTTCCAGGCGGCGCGGGCCCACGTCGGGCAGCCGACGGTGATCCTGGCCCACACCATCAAGGGCTGGACGCTGGAGAGCTTCGAAGGGCGCAACGCCACGCACCAGATGAAGAAGCTCAACGCGGCCGACCTCAAGGCCTTCCGCGACCGGCTCTACCTGCCGATCTCCGACGAGGCGCTCTCGGCCGACCTCCCGCCCTACTACCACCCGGGCGAGAAGAGCGACGAGATCCAGTACATGAAGGAGCGGCGAGCCGCGCTCGGCGGTGCGCTACCCAAGCGCGTGGTCCGGGCCAAGCCGCTGACCCTGCCGGGCGAGGCCGCCTACAAGGAGCTGCGGGCGGGTTCGGGCAAGCAGCAGGTGGCCACCACAATGGCGCTGGTTCGGCTGCTCAAGGACCTCATGAAGGACAAGGAGATCGGCAAGCGCTTCGTGCCGATCATCCCGGATGAGGCCCGCACCTTCGGTCTGGACGCCATCTTCCCGACGGCGAAGATCTACTCGCCGCACGGGCAGGAGTACGAGGCGGTCGACCGGGACATGCTGCTCTCCTACAAGGAGTCGAAGACCGGCCAGATCCTGCACGAGGGGATCAGCGAGGCCGGTTCGGCCGCGTCGCTCATCGCCGCCGGCAGCGCCTACGCAACCCACGGCGAGGCGATGATCCCGTTCTACATCTTCTACTCGATGTTCGGGTTCCAGCGCACCGGCGACCAGTTCTGGCAGATGGCCGATCAGCTCGGCCGGGGGTTCGTCCTCGGTGCCACCGCCGGGCGCACCACCCTCACCGGCGAGGGCCTGCAGCACGCGGATGGGCATTCGCTGCTGCTGGCCTCCTCCAACCCGGCAGTGGTGGCCTACGACCCGGCCTTCTCCTTCGAGATCGCCCACATCTTCCGCGAAGGCATGCGACGGATGTTCGGCGAAGGGGGTCCGAACGGGGTCGGCGAGGACATCTTCTACTACCTCACCATCTACAACGAGCCGATCTCCCAACCGGCGGAGCCCGAGAACGTCGACGTCGAGGGCATTCTGCGGGGTATTCACCGCTACTCCCCCGCGCTGGCGATCGACGGGCGCCCGCGAGCCCAGGTGCTGGCATCGGGAGTCTCGCTCCCCTGGGCGCTGAAGGCGCAGCAGATACTCGGCGACGAGTGGGGCGTCGATGTCGACGTCTGGTCGGTGACCTCGTGGAACGAGCTGCGGCGCGACGCCGTCGAGTGCGAGCAGGCCAACCTCCTCGAGCCGTCGGATTCGCCGCGGGTCCCGTACGTGACCACCGCCCTGCAGGGCGCGCCGGGACCGTTCGTTGCGGTCTCGGACTGGATGCGGGCGGTGCCGGATCAGATCTCACGCTGGGTTCCCGGCGAGTACACCTCGTTGGGCACTGACGGGTTCGGTTTCGCCGACACCCGCGGCGCGGCACGGCGGTTCTTCCACATCGACGCGGAGTCGATCGTGGTCTCCGTGCTCGGCGAGCTGGCCCGTCGCGGCGAGGTGAAGCGGGAGGCGCCCCGTGACGCGATCGACCGGTACAACCTGCGTGACGTCACCGCGGCCGAGGTCGGCACCGTGGGCGGCGACGCCTAAGAACCGCTGTTGCACCGCGAAGGTCCTGCGGATCGTGCGTCATAGCGCGCGATCCGCAGGACCTTTCGCATGAGCGTGAGGTAAACGCTGCCGGGGCAGCCGCACCTCGATCGTGAGCCCTCCGGTCGGGTTGGCCCGAGCCTGCGAGCTTCCCCCGTGGGCCTGAGCGACCGAACGGACGATGGTCAACCCCAGCCCAGCGCCGGTGCGGTGGTTCAGCCGATCACCGCGGGCCCGGCGGAACGGTTCGAAGAGCCCGTCCACTGACTCCTCCGCCAGGATGCCGCCGGTGTTCGAGACCCGGATAGCGGGGTCGGCCGCGACCTCAACCAGGACCGACCCGCCCCGCACGTTGTATTTGATCGCGTTCTGCACGAGATTCTCGATGAGCCGCTCCAGCAGCACGGCCTCCCCCATCACGATCCTCGGCACCGTCCTCAACTCCAGCCGGACGCCGGCCCGCTGAGCCGACGCGAGATGACGATCAACGACGTGCCTGGCTAGCTCGTCCAGGCGCTGCGGCCCCGTCTCGACCAATCCACGATCGGTCTCCGCGAGCACCAGCAGCCCCTCCATGAGCTGCTCGCTGCGTTCGTTCGTATCTAGCAATTGCCGCCGGAGCAGCTCCAACTGCTCCGTCGTGGGTTCGTTGCTCATACCGACTTCGATGAGCGCCCGCTGCACGGCCAACGGTGTCCGCAGCTCGTGTGAGGCGTTGGCCGCGAACCGCCGCTGCCCCTCGTACCCGTCCGACACCCGGTCCATCAACCCGTCGATAGCGGTGGCCAGCCGCACTACCTCGTCGCGGCGGGGCAGCATCCGATTCCGCTCGCTGAGGTTCTGTATACCCATTCGCGACACCGACTCGGTCAGCAGACGAATCGGCCGAAGCACCCAGGTGATGAGACCGACCACGGCGGCCGTGGCGATGAGCAGACCGGCGATCAGCAACTGCCAATAGCGACCCGGGTGCTGGACGTAGCAGTCGGGGTACCCGAAATCACGCCACATCCCGCTGCAGTGCACCACCGTCGATCCGCCGGCCGCGCCGGAGATATTACGCAGCAGTTGGGCCAGCCAGCTGAAGTAGAAGCATCCGAAGATACCGAACGCGAGGAGCGCGATCAGCAGGCGCCGAGTGGGGGTGAACCGCACGAGGTCGTCACCCCCAACCGGTAGCCGACGCGGGGAATGGTCTGCACGATCGCCGGATCCCCCAGCTTTCGACGCAGGGTCATCACCGCGACCCGCACCGCGTTGGTGAACGGGTCGGCATTCTCGTCCCAGGCCTGCTCCAAGAGCTCCTCGGCGGTCACGACACGTCCCTCAGCCCGGAGCAGCACTTCGAGCACGGCGAACTCCTTCGGGGTGAGGTCCAGCACCCGACCGTCGCGCAGCGCGCTGTGCCGTGGGATGTCGAGGACGAGCCCGTCCTGCTCCAGAACCGGTTGGGTCGCCGCCCGGGAGCGCCGTCCCAGCGCCTGTACCCGGGCTGCGAGCTCGGCGAATGCGAACGGCTTGGTCAGGTAGTCGTCGGCTCCGAGGCCGAGACCGTCGACCCGATCGCGGATGCCGGCGGCGGCGGTGAGTAGCAGTACTCGAGCGTCGTTGCGGGTGTCACTGAGCCAGCGGCAGAGTTCGTCGCCGCTGCGCCCGGGCATGTCTCGATCGAGGACGACGACGTCGTACCGGTGCACGCTGATCCGCTCGAATCCGGCGTCCCCGTCGTAGCAGACGTCGACGGCCATCGAGAGTCGCCGCAGACCCTCGGCCACGGTGTCGGCCAGTAGTCGTTCGTCGTCAGCCACCAGTACCCGCATCGCTCTTCCCCGCTCCCAGTCATGACTCCGCGCTGACGGCTCAGTCTCGCCGAACTTTCATAAGGCGGCGATAAGCACACGCCGAACGGCCCCGATAGCCCGCCCTGGCCAGAGTCCTTTACAGCACCGGCAGCCCGAGCCCGGTGAACGGATTGGAACGGCATGCTCGACCAGCACCCACACTCTCCAGCCCGGCGCCCGGCAGCCTCCAGGCATTGGGCTTACCGCCTGATTGCGCTGAACATGATCGTCGCTGCGCTCTTCTTTGTCCGCCTCGGCTCGCATCGCCTCGGCTTCGGCGGGTATCGCGGCGATCTGGACGTCTACCGGCTCGGCGTCGACTCCTGGCTGCACAACCGCGGGCTCTACAGCGAACTACCTCGCACCCAGCATGGCGGCCTGCTCCTCTTTACCTATCCACCCTTCGCCGCGGTGCTCATGCTTCCGCTGGCGATCGCGCCACTCACCACGGCGAATCTCGCGATCACGGCGGCTAGCATGGCCGCTCTGTGGTGGACGATCCGACGTGTGTTCAACCTCCTCGACGGCGGGCAGAACGGGACGCGTGGCGCCGTTTCCGTCGGGCGTCTGCGCATCTCATTCGGGGAGTTGGTCGCGCTCCCGTTGGCGCTGCTTCTCGAGCCCACCCGCAGCGACCTCTGCTTCGGCCAGATCAACCTGCTGCTCATGTTTCTCGTCGCGTTCGACTGCCTCGGCCCGTTGACCGTACACCGCGCCGATCGTCACCGAGGTTGGTTCGTCGGTATGGCCGCGGCCGTCAAGCTGACACCAGCGATATTCCTCTTGTTTTTCCTGGCCATCGGCGACCGTCGCGCAGCCCGCAATATGGTCGCTTCCTTCGCCACGATGAACCTGATCGCATACCTGTTGGCTCCGAGCCAGACGGAGCTCTACTGGCGCCACATCGTTTTTCAGACCGGACGTATCGGCGAGCCGATCTTCGCCGGCAACCAGTCCCTGCTCGGCCTACTGGCCCGCGCCGGACTAACCGGACCGAGCCTTTCACTGGGCTGGCTAATGCTGAGTGCGCTCGCTGCGCTTCTGGCCTGGCGAGGCATGCGCCGGATACTTCGGTCGCTCCCGCCCGATCGTGCCCGGGTCTTCGCCCTGCTGGTGAACGCGCTGGCCGGGCTGCTCATCTCGCCGATCTCCTGGACGCACCACTGGGTCTGGGGCGTGGTCGGCCTGCTGGCCCTCACGTTTGATGCTGCCAATCACGGGCGTCCTCGACACCTCGTGGTCGCGGTTTCTGGTTTGCTGCTGCTGGCTGTCGCGCCACCGTGGTGGTTGCCCAACCATGAGGGGCGCGAACTGACCTGGAACCTCAGTCAGCAGGTCCTCGGCTCGTCCTATGTGCTCGGGGCGTTTGCTGCGCTGCTCACGCTCGTCCTGCCGCGCTCGAAGCGCGAAGGTCCTGCGTATTGCGCGTCATGGCGCACAAGACGCAGGACCTTTGCGACGGTGCGGGTTAGTCGGCCGACTTCCGGCGACCCTCCCGCGTCGTGATCGCGTCGAGCATCAGCCCGACGCCGATCGCGAACATCCAGATGTCCTTGGCGACGGGAGTGCCCTGCTGGGTCGGGAGCGGACGGCCTGGCGCATGCATCCCCGGCGTGCGCCACCACATACCGAGCAGTGATCCGGAGAATCCAGCCAGACCGGCCCCGGCCAACCCGGCCGGGACGATCGGGGTGAGCAGCGCCGTACCGAGCGCGACCTCGCTCGCCGCGACCAGCTTCAGAAACTTCTTCGACTCGATGCCCGACAACGCCGGGTAGGCGCCGGCGGCCATGCCGTGGATCGCGGCCGCCGTCTGTTCATCTCCTTTGAGCTTGCCCAGGCCCGCGTTGAGAATGAACGCACCGGTGGCCAGCCGACCTGGTGCCCGCCGCAATTTCGCCGAGAGACTCATCCGATTCCTCCGTACCGCAGTGGATTAATAGCGCGCGCCGACCACCACCGACGCGAGGGCGTCCAACTCGTCGAGTTCCGATGCACTGAGCTGGACGTCCATGGCGGCGATGTTCTGCTCGAGCCACTTCACTCGCTTCGTTCCCGGGATGGCGACGATCGAAACACCGAGGCGCTCCGGCTGCGCGTAGACCCAGGCGAGGGCGACCTGCGCCGGCGCGACACCCTTGCTCGCCGCGACCCCGGCGACGGCATCGGCGATGGCCTGGTTGGCCACCCCGGCCTCGCCGGCGAAGCGCGGGTTGACGCCGCGGAAATCCTTCGAGCCGAGCGAGGCGATGTCGATGGTCGCGGTCAGGAAGCCGCGTCCCAGCGGCGAGTAAGCCACCAGCGCGACGCCGAGCTCACGCATGACGTCCACCGCCTGGGTCTCCACCTCCCGCGTCCAGAGGGAGAACTCGCTCTGCACTGCGGTGATCGGATGCACCGCGTAGGCCCGGCGCAGCAGGTCACCGTCAACCTCGGAGAGGCCCAGATGACGTACCTTTCCCGCCTGCACGAGCTCTGCCATCGCGCCGACCGTCTCTTCGATCTCGACGTCCTGCGGCGGCCGGTGGGAGTAGTAGAGGTCGATGTGGTCTACGCCTAGACGCAGCAACGACGCGTCACAAGCCCGCTTCACGTAGGCCGCCGAGCCACGAATGCGCCGATCGGCGTCGCCGCCCGAGCGGTCGATCCCGAACTTGGTGGCCAGCTGCACCTCGTCGCGTCGCCCCACGATGCCGCGACCGACCAGCACCTCGTTGTGCCCGGTTCCGTAGATGTCGGCCGTGTCGAGGAAGGTCACCCCGGCGTCCAACGCGGCGTGGATGGTGGCGATGCTGCTCTCCCAGTCGGTGTCGCCGTAGTACTCGCTCATGCCCATGCAGCCAAGGCCCTGAGCCGAAACGTTGAGTCCGGCCAGATCAATGCGGTCCAAGTTGATGCTCCCTCAATGGTGGTTTCGCGGTTCCTCCTCGAGGCTAGCCCTCTAGGAGGAACCGCCCCGCGCGATCAGAACTCGATGAGCAGGGCCTGGGCCGGGCCGATCGCCCGCATGCTCCGGCACACCGCCGCACCGCTCGAGCCACGAATCTCGGCACTGTCGCCGGCGGCCAGCGGCAGTTCGCCGAGTTCGACCGCCCCGACGGTGACATGCAGGTGCAGTCGCGACGTCACATTGATCACAGACTCGCCACCGTCCTCCAGCTCCAGCACCCGAAGCGTGGCGCCGGCCGTCAGCGCAGAGCCGTCAGCGACCACCGAGTCGAAGAGCCTGTAGCTGGGTGGACCGGGTGGCGTGCCCGGCCGCAGCAGCATCTGGATGAAGCGCAGCGGCTGTCGATCCGACGCATTCCGTTCGCTGTGCGTGATCCCGACTCCGGCCCGCTGGTACTGCAGCTGGCCGGGATGAACATCGTGCCGCCGGCCCGTGTCGTCGGCGTGCGTGAGCACGCCCTCGAGGACCCAGCTGAGGATCTCCACATCACGATGCCGATGGGCGTCGAACCCGGCACCCGGTGCGAGGTGGTGCTCGTCGTGGCCGATCAGCGCGCCGAATCCCATCCGCTGCGGATCGAAGTAGGCACCGGCCGAGAAGGCGTGCCGCGAAGTGATCCCGCTGCCGGAGCTGACGAACCGCTCCTCGCCCCGCAGGATCCGAATCATCGCGCCGAGTCGGGTGTCGGGGCGGGCTGGATGGTGGGCTGGATTGCGGGCTGGATGGTGGGGCGGTGGCTGTGGTCGGCGGCCCAGGCCAGCAGATCCTCCATGCCCCAGGCATTGACGACGCTCTCCACCGGCACCGCACAGCGGGCGGCCCGGTCGCACCCATAGGGCTGCCAATCCAGTTGCCCGGGCGCGTGGGCGTCGGTGTCGATCGAGGTCAGGCAGCCGGCCTCGACCGCCAGGCGCAGCAGCCGCTTGGGCGGGTCCTGCCGTTCGGGACGCGAGTTCACCTCGACCGCGACGCCGAACTGCCGGCAGGCGGCGAAGACTATCTCCGCCTCGAACTCCGACGGGGGCCGCAACCGCTTGCCGGTGACCATCCGGCCGGTGCAGTGACCGAGGATGTCCAGGTGTGGGTTGGAGATCGCGGCAACCATCCGCGGCGTCATCTCCGCCGAGGGCATCCGTAGCTCGCTGTGCACACTGCCGACGACAACGTCCAGCCGCCCGAGCAGCTCCGGCGTCTGGTCCAGCGTCCCGTCAACCAGGATGTCCACCTCGATGCCGGTGAGAATCCGGAATGGCGCCAATTCGCGGTTCAGCTCGGCCACCACGTCGAGTTGGCTCTCCAGACGCTCGGCGGTGAGCCCGTTGGCGACCTTCAGGCGCGGCGAATGATCGGTCAGCACCATGTATTCATGGCCGATCAGCAGCGCCGCCTCGGCCATCTCGCGAATCGGGGAGCCACCGTCGGACCAGTCCGAGTGGGTGTGGCAGTCGCCGCGCAGGGCGCCCCGCAACTCCGCACCGGCCTCGGCCAGCGGCTTCTCCCCGGTCGCCTCGACCCGGCGCAGGTACACCGGCTCCTCTCCGGCGAAGGACTCGACGATGCAGCGGGCCGTCACCTCGCCGACGCCGGCCAGCTCGCGCAGGGTTCCCGCCTCGGCCCGATCGCGCAGGTCGTCGGTGGAGAGTTCGGCGCAGACGTTGGCTGCGGTGCGGAACGCCTTGACCCGGTAACTCGGTTCGTGCGCACGCTCCAGCAGGAAGGCGATACGACGTAGATCGGCCACCGGGTCGCGTTCGGTCATATCAGTTATTCTCGCCCCAGCGGTATCCGGCGTGGGACGCTGGGCACATGGTTGCGGGAGAGTCGGTTTCTGGAAGGCTAGAGCCGTGAGACTCACCAGCGACGACGCGAGTTCGGCGGAGACGATCCGGCTCATCGAGCAGTCGGCCGGACGCATCGCCACCGTCAGCGTGGCTCGGATGGATGAGCAGCTCAGCTGGTTTCGTGCGCTGCCGGCCGATCAGCGCTCCTGGGTGGCCCTGGTGGCGCAGGCCGGCGTCGCGTCCTTCGTCGAGTGGCTGCGCTCCCCCGACGAGGTGCTGCGACTCACCGGCGAGGTCTTCGCCGCCGCCCCCCGGGCGATGGCCCGCATGGTCACGCTGCAGCAGACCGTCGAGCTGGTACGGGTCACCATCGCGGTGGCCGAGGAGCAGATTCCGCAGCTGCTCGGTGCCAGCGAGGACGCCGCCCGGTTGGAGCTACTGCGCTTCAGCCGGGAGATCGCCTTCGCAGCGGCCCGCGTCTACGCCCGGGCCGCCGAGTCGCGCGGTGCCTGGGACACCCGGCTGGAGGCGCTGCTCATCGACGGGTTGGTCCGCGACTCGGCCAGCGAGCTCTCGCCGGCCAGCCAGATCGCCGCCCTGGGGTGGCGGTCGACCGGCCCGGTGACGGCAGTTGTCGGTCCAGCACCCGATCGTCCGGTGGACGAGGTGCTGGCCGACGCGCGGAAGATAGCTAATCAGCTTAGCCTTGACGTTCTGGCCGGAGTTCTGGGCGGACGCCTCGTCATGGTGCTCGGAAGTGTGACCGATCCGCTCCTCGTCGCCACCGACATGCTCGAGGCCTTCGGCGACGGACCGGTGGTGGTCGGGCCACTGGTCGCCGACGTCAATGACGCCAGCGCCGTCACGCGCAGCGCTCTGAGCGGCCTCGCCGCCGCGCCCGCCTGGCCGGGAGCTCCGCGCCCGGTGGCCGCTGATTCGCTACTTCCGGAGCGGGCCCTCAACGGCGACGTCGATGCCCGAATCGCGCTGATCGACAGTATTTATAAGCCATTGGTGGAGGGCGGCGACGTACTGGTCGAGACGGTCGCGACGTTCCTGGCCAACGGCGCCGCCCTGGAGAGCACCGCCCGCGCCCTCTTCGTGCACACCAACACGGTGCGCTACCGGCTGCGGCGAGCGAGCGAGGTCTGCGGTGAATCTCCCACCGATCCGCGAGGCGCCTTCATCATCGCGCTCGCCCTCGCGCTCGGTCGCCTGGGCGCTCCCGTCGTATGAGACGGTGAGGTAACCGTGGGTAACGATTGGATGAATCCTCTTAGCACGGGCCGTGGATTGCCTCACTGAGAGGGTAGTCACTTAGAGGTTAGCTACAAGCACTCGCCCGATATTGCTGTGCGCGTCGCCCTGGCTCATTACCCGGCCGGGACGGCACAGTTGAGGGCATGATCGCGATTCTTGCTCCGGGACAGGGCGCGCAGACGCCCGGCATGCTTTCGCCGTGGCTCGAACTGCCCGGCGTCGCCGAGCAGGTGGAGCTCTTCAGCGACACGGCCAAGCTTGATCTGCGCCGTCTCGGCACAACGGCCGATGCCGACGAGATCAAGGACACCACCGTCACCCAGCCGCTCATCGTGGCACTGAGTCTCATCGCCGCCGGTCAGCTCGGCCTGGAGACCACGCACAGCACTTTCCTGGCCGCCGGACACTCGGTCGGCGAGGTGGCGGCCGCCGCCATCGCCGGCGTACTCAGCACCGCGGATGCCGTCGCCCTCGCCGCCCATCGGGGCGCCGCCATGGCCGCGGCCTGCGCACTCGCCCCGAGCGGGATGACCGCGCTGCTGGGTGGTGACCCGGACGAGGTGGTAGCCGCCATCGAGGCGGTCGGTCTCACGGCGGCCAACCGCAACGGAGCCGGACAGATCGTCGCCGCCGGCGCCCAGGACGGGCTAACTAAATTAGCCGCGAATCCGCCGGCCGGGGTCCGAGTCCGCCCGCTGCCGGTGGCCGGAGCGTTCCACACCGATTTCATGACCAGCGCGCAGCGCCCGCTGGCCGAGTTCACCCATGACCTGACGCTGAACGACCCGACCCATCTGCTGCTGAGCAACTATGACGGCACGGCGCTGGCCACCGCATCCCTGGTCATCTCCAACCTGATCGGGCAGCTCACCCGTTCCGTGCGCTGGGACCTGTGCCAGGCGACGATCGCCCACCTGGGGGTCAACGCCGCGATTGAGTTGGCCCCGGCCGGTGCGCTGGCCGGCCTCGCCAAACGCGAACTGCCGGAGGTCAAGGTGGTGGCCCTGAAGACGCCGAGCGACCTTCCGGCCGCCCTCGCGCTGCTGGATAACTACGGTGCGGTCAGCCAGGGTGAGCACACCCCTGACTTCCAGGTTGTCGTAACACCGGCCAAGGGCGTCTTCACCCGTCACGACGATCTGCACGAGGGGCAGCAGGTCGCCCGCGGCGCCCGAATCGGCACCATCACCACCAACCGGGACGCCCACCCGGTGATCGCACCCAGCGCCGGCGAGCTCGCCGAATGGCTCAAGCACGATGGCGACATCGTGGCCGCCGGACTCCCCGTTGCCCGTCTCCAGAGCGAAGCGTAGGTAGCAATGACCCGTCTCCTCTCCGCACCAGTCGCGCCGGCCACCCGAATCCTCGGCCTCGGGCACTACCGGCCGAGCAACGTCATCACCAACCACGATCTGGTCGCGCGCGGTGTCGACACCAACGACGAATGGATCCGCACCCGCGTCGGCGTGGTCGAGCGACGCTATGCCAATCCGGATGAGACAGTCGTCGACATGGCCGAGTCGGCCGGCAGCAAGGCGATGGCCGCCGCCGGGCTCAGCGCCGCTGACATCGACATGGTCATCGTCGCCACCTGCACGATGACCACGCCCATTCCGGCGGCGGCGCCCCATGTCGCCTCCCGCCTCGGCATCGAGGCTCCCGGCGCCTACGACATCAGCTCCGGCTGCTCCGGGTTCGTCTACTCACTCAATGCCGCCTCCAGCGCCGTCCTCACCGGACAGGCCCGCAACGTGTTGGTGATCGCCTCGGAGCGCTTCTCCGGCTGGCTCGATTTCAGTGACCGCAGCACCTGCATCATCCTCGGCGACGGAGCCGGCGCCGCCGTCGTCGGAGCGGCCCCGGAGACCGGCATCGGGCCTATCGTCTGGGGCAGCGACGGCGCCCAATTCGACGCGGTGGCCATCGACGAAGAGTCCCGCTTCTTCCGCCAGGAGGGGCAGGCGGTCTACCGCTGGGCGACCAGCGAGATCGCGCCGGTCGGAATCGAGGCCTGCCACCGGGCCGGTATCGAGCCGAAAGACCTGGCCGCCTTCATCCCGCATCAGGCCAATCTGCGGATCATCGACCAGATCGCCAAGAAGATCGGCGCCGACAACGCCGTGGTGGCCCGCGACATCGTCACCTCGGGGAACACCTCCGCCGCCACGATCCCGCTGGCCTTCTCGCGAATGGTCGAGGCCGGCGACATCTCCTCCGGCGACCCGGTCCTGCTGCTCGGCTTCGGCTCCGGCCTGAGCTACGCCGGCCAGGTCGTGCTCTGCCCGTAGCAACCCAGCCGCCGCCCGCGCGGCGCCCGCCTTTACCCGCATCAACCTGAGCAACACCAACCGAAAGGAAATGCAGTGGCATCCACCGACGAAATCCGGGCCGGCCTCGCCGAGATCCTCAACGAGGTAGCCGACGTGTCCCCCGAGGACGTGACCGACGAGAAGACCTTCTCCGACGATCTGGATGTCGACTCGCTGTCGATGGTCGAGGTCGCCATGGCGGCTGAGGAGAAGTTCGGCGCGTCGATCCCCGACGACGAACTGGCGAATCTGAAGACCGTCGGCGACGCTGTGAACTTCATCGCCAGCCACTCCTGATCACTTCGGTGATCCCCCTGTTTCACAGCGGAACCCGTTCCAGGGTCCGCTGAAGCGGTACTGAATCGAAGACGGCGAGGAACCCAATGACAATCGACGTTGTAGTCACCGGACTCGGAGCAACGACGCCACTCGGCGGGGACGTGGCGACGTACTGGGACGGTCTGATCTCAGGCCGTTCCGGCGTCGCCACGATCGAAGCCGACTGGGCCCAGTCGATCGCGGTGCAGTTCGCCGCGCAGATGACGGTGGACCCCGCTGACGTACTGCCCCGGGTTCTGTCCCGTCGACTGGACCGCAGTGAGCAGGCGGCCCTGGTCGCGGCCCGACAGGCCTGGGCGGATGCCGGATTCACCGGAAACTCCGAGGAGAACGGCCTCGACCCGACGCGGGTCGCAGTCGTCATCGGCACCGGCATCGGCGGCGTCACCAGCCTGCTCACCCAGTACGACATCATCAAGGAGAAGGGCCCGAGCCGGGTCTCTCCGCTGCTGATCCCGATGAACATGCCCAACGGTCCGGCGGCCTACGTCGGACTCGAGGTCGGGGCCCGGGCCGGTGTCCACACACCGGTGAGCGCCTGCGCCTCCGGTGCCGAGGCGATCGCCTACGGCCTCGATCTGATCCAGCTCGGACGGGCCGACATCGTCGTCGTCGGTGGCACTGAGGCCTGCGTCCACCCGCTGACCATGACCGGCTTCGCCCAGATGCGAGCGATGAGCACCCGCAACGACGAGCCCACCGCGGCCTCGCGCCCCTTCGACAAGGGACGCGACGGGTTCGTGCTCGGCGAAGGCGCCGGTGTCTTGGTGTTGGAGACCCGCGCCAGCGCCAACGCGCGCAATGCCCGCATCTACGCCTCCTTCTCCGGAGCCGGAATCACCGCAGATTCCCACGACATCGTGCAGCCCGACCCGGCCGGCAACGGTCAGCGCCGGGCCGCCCAGACCGCGCTGGACCGCTCCGGCCTGGACATCGCCGACGTCGTCCACGTGAATGCGCACGCCACCTCGACACCGGCCGGCGATGGAGCCGAAGCCGGCTGGATCGCCGACATGCTCGGCGAGCAGACGGTGGTCACCGCCACCAAGTCGATGACCGGGCACCTGCTCGGGGCAGCCGGCGCCATCGAGTCGATCGCCACCGTGCTCACCGTCTACAACGACCTCGTGCCACCGACGATCAACCTCGACGATCCGGACGACGCGGTGCGCGTGGACATCCCCCGCGAGGCCCGCAAGATGGCCGTTCCGGCCGCGATGAGCGACTCCTTCGGATTCGGCGGCCACAATGTCGCCCTCCTCTTCAGCAAAGCCTGATCCAGCTGTCTGGGTCCTCAAGAAAGGCGAGTGAGCTATGACAGCACTTGCACAGCCCGACGTGGCCGAAACGACCCTCGACCCGCGCGATCCGCTGGTCCGTCTGGGCCTGCTCCTGGATGCCGGCAGCGTCAAGATGATGCACGCCCGCGACGACAGCGGGGTGCAGTCGGTCACCGGAACCATCAGCGGTGCGCCGGTCGTGGCCTACGCCTGTGACCCCTTGAAGATGGGTGGGGCGATGGGCGAGGAAGGCTGCGTGCACATCGTCGATGCCATCGACGAGGCGCTGCGCACTCGCGTGCCGGTCATCGGACTCTGGCACAGCGGCGGCGCCCGGCTGGCCGAGGGAGTCACCGCGCTGCACGCGGTCGGCCTGGTCTTCGCCGCGATGATCCGCGCCTCCGGCCGGGTCCCGCAGATCTCCGTCGTCCTCGGCCCGGCGGCCGGTGGCGCCGCCTACGGGCCGGCGCTGACCGACCTGGTGATCATGTCCGAGGCGGGCCGGGTCTTCGTGACCGGACCCGAGGTCGTGCGCAGCGTCACCGGTGAGAGCGTCGACATGGAGTCACTCGGCGGGCGGGACACCCACGGACGGCGCAGCGGCGTCGTCCACATCACCACCGACAGCGACGCCGACGCGATCGAGGCGGCCCGCGACGTCACCGAGCTGCTTGCCCTACAAGGCAACTTCGACCTCGACCTGGTCGGCCCTGACCGTGACCTCGCCGGCCTGCTGCCGGAGAACCGCAAACGCGCCTATGACGTGCACCCGCTGATCACCGGGGTGCTCGACACCGACAGTTTCGTCGAGACCCACACCATGTGGGCGCCGAACATCGTCACCGGGCTGGGTCGGCTGGCCGGACGCACGGTCGGCGTGATCGCCAACAACCCGCTGCGTCTGGGCGGCTGCCTCGACTCGGCCAGTGCCGAGAAGGCCGCCCGCTTCGTGCGCATGGCTGACGCCTTCGGGGTGCCGCTGGTCGTGCTGGTCGATGTGCCCGGCTACCTGCCGGGAGTCGGACAGGAGTGGGACGGCGTGGTCCGCCGCGGAGCGAAGCTGCTGCATGCCTTCGGCGAGGCGGTGGTGGCCAGCGTGACGCTGGTGACCCGCAAGTCCTATGGCGGGGCCTACATCGCCATGAACGGCCGATCGCTCGGAGCGAGCGCCGTCTACGCCTGGCCCGGCGCCGAGGTGGCGGTCATGGGCTCGTCGGCCGCGGTCGGCATCCTGCACCGCAAGAAGCTGGCCGCCGCGCCGGCCGAGGAGCGGGAGGCACTGCACGCCAAGCTGGCCGCCGAGCATGAGCTCATCGCCGGCGGCGTGGCCCGAGCCATCGAGATCGGCGTCGTCGACCGGGTCATCGAACCGAACCACACCCGGGCAATTCTCGCCGAGACGCTGGCCGCGCAGCCGGCCAGTCGAGGCGCGCACGGCAATATTCCGCTCTAACCGCTCCTAGTCGGCAAATTCAAGGTAGAAAGATTCGTAGGTTTCTCACGTTCGTGCCGATTGGTGCTATCCGAGGTCAGATTCTGCCGAGGAGGAGCGACACAGATGGCTGCACCCGATGCAGGGAGCGCACGCCGTTCGGGACGTCTGATACGTGTCGTTCTTGTGGCCGTCCTGCTGGTGGTCTGCCTGCAGATCGTGCACGCGGTCGCGTTCCGGGTCTACTTCGTCCCCTCAGCGTCGATGGAGCCGACCCTCTGCGGCGGCGCGGACTGCCGACATGGCAACGACCACATCCTGGTGAACCGGATCTCGTTCCGACTGCACCCGGTGCACCGCGGAGACATCGTCGTCTTCAGTCGCCCGCCGGCCCTGGACAAGACGATCACTGAGAAGAGCGTCGTCAAGCGGGTGGTCGCGGTCGCCGGTGACAAGGTCCGCTGGGCCGGTCCGGTGCTGTGGATCAATGACAAGGTGCAGCACGAGACTTATGTGAACCCGGCCTGCGCGGCGCTCGCCCCGGATTGGAGTGGGGCGACCGTGCTCGGGGCGAATCAGGTTTTCGTGATGGGTGACAACCGCTGCAACTCCGATGACAGTCGCATCTTCGGCCCCATTTCGACCGGCACGATCATCGGCCGCGTGACCGCGATCGTCTGGCCGATCAGCCGGGCAACGTCGTTCTGAGTCAGCGCGTGCGCGCCGACGGGGCAGACTGGAGTAATGGTGCCCCCCGCGAACTCGGCTGAGCACCGCCGAATTCCACTGCGCCAGGTCATCAAGCCGGCCCTGGGCATTCTGGCCATCCTGCTGGTCTTCAACTATGTGCTGCTGCCGCAGATCGCCGGCGCCCGCAAGACCATCCATCTCCTCTCCGACGTCAACATCGCCTGGCTGACGCTGGGGATCGTGGCCGAGATCGCCTCACTGCTCGCCTACGTCCGGCTGACCCAGCGCACGCTGCGGGTGAGGTCACCCGGCTACTGGCGACTGGCCCAGATCGACCTCAGCACGATGGCGGTGAGTCATGTCGTTCCGGCCGGCGCAGTGGTCGGGGTCGGCCTGGGGTACCGGCTGCTGCTGCGGGCTGGGGTCCCGGCCCAGAAAGCCGCCACCGGCAAGACGCTGCAGACGGTCGGTTCGGCCGTCGTTCTGAACGTGATCCTCTTCGTCGGGCTCATCTTCGCCCTCACCCTGCACGGGGGAGATTCGCTCTACGGGCCGATCGCCACCCTCGGAATGCTGATGATCCTCGTCGTCGCCGTGGCCGGTGCCCTGATCGTCCGCCGCCAGGCCACGATCATCTCACTGGTCAGTGCGCTTCTGGCCCGCCTCCCGCACGTCGACCCGGAGTCCGGCGCTCGATTGATCACCGCCCTGGCTGCGACCCTGCGCGAACTCGGCTCGGACCGTCGCTTTCTGCGCCAGACCCTGATCTGGGCGACCGTGAACTGGCTTCTGGACGCCTTCTCGCTCTGGTGCAGCGTGCGGGCCTTCGGCCATTCATTGGGGCCGGTCGGGTTGATCGTGGCCTACGGCCTGGCCAACGTGGCGGCGGCACTGCCGATCACGCCGGGCGGGCTCGGCGTGGTGGAGGGGATCCTGGTGCCGACCCTGGTCGCCTTCAACGCGACGCGCGGCATCGCGATTCTCGGGGTACTGGCCTGGCGGTTGATCAGCTTCTGGATTCCGATCCCGATCGGGCTGGCCTGTTACGCACCGCTGGTGACCCACCACGACCGGCATCAACCAACCGATGAGCCCTCGACGGAACCGGCCAGCAACGACCAGTCGGACTACCCGACCAGTCGGACTACCCGACTCAGACGACTCAGCCTGCTCAGACGACCTGATGGAGCAGGGTCACCGGAGAACCGTCGCCGGCGTAGCGGTAGGGCTCCAGTTCGGCGTCCCAGGCGGTGCCCAGCAACTCCTGCAGTCCATGGGTGTAGTCATCGGCGGTACGGGCGCGAGCCAGCAGCCCACGCAGACGCTCCTCGGTGACCATCACATCCCCGTTGGCCGAGACCAGACTGCGGTGGAAGCCGCGTCCGGGAACGTAGGCCAGACGCTCGGCATCAGAGTCAGCAGTGCCCTGCTCGGTCACCTCGAAGACCAGCATCGGCCAGGCCCGCAGCGAAGCGGCGAGCCGGGTGCCCGTGCCCAGCGGCGCCATCCAGTTGGCCTCGGCCCGCAGATGTCCGGGGGCAGCGGGCTGTTCGGTCCAGCTCAGCTTGTCCGGTCGTCCCAATACACCCGCGAGCGCCCACTCGACGTGAGGAGCAATCGCGGCAGGGCAGCAGTGAATAAACACCACGCCTCGGCTTGCCGTCGCACCATGCGCACGGGAAGTCGTCATCGCACACCTCCGCTTCGTCGACGAAATCGTCTTCCCCAACGTCTCGTCTGAAAGCTAGTGGTACGCGTGCCTACCATTGTGGCGCATGTTCATGGTGTTACGCCACCCCAAACTCTGAGAAATGCCTCAGGATTGCGTCGCATCAATCAATGGCCCCGGGCGATCCACTCCGCCAGCGCCGGCGCCTCGGCCCCGATTGCGGTGTCCTCGCCGTGCCCGGTATGCACCACCGTCTCCGCCGGTAGGACCAGCAGTTTCGTGCTGATCGACTCGATGATCGTGTCGAAGCTGGAGAACGAACGTCCAGTTGCCCCGGGGCCGCCGTTGAAGAGGGTGTCTCCACTGAAGAGACAGTGCAGCGCCGGCACGTAGAAACAGACCGCGCCCGGCGAATGCCCCGGCGTATGCAGTACCTCGAGTTCGATCGAGCCGACCTGAATCCGCTGGCCGTCGGCCAACTCAGCATCCGGGGCCCGGCCCGGGTGGGTCAGTTGCCACAGCGGCGCCTCGGCCGGGTGCAGCCAGACCGGGGCGTCCTTGGCCGCGGCGACGGCGAGCGCCGCATCCACGTGGTCGTCGTGCGCGTGCGTGCAGGCCACCGCGATGAGGCGCCGGTCGCCGATGGCCGCGAGGATCTCCACCGAATCGTGGGGCGCATCGATGAGCAGGCACTCCTCGTCGTCGCCGACGATCCAGACGTTGTTGTCGACGTCCCAGGTACCGCCGTCGAGTGAGAACGTCCCCGAGGTCACCAGATGGTCGATGCGCATGCCGGGCGGCTCGCTGACCACGATCAGGCCCCGAAGACGACGACGGAGCGCAGCACGTCGCCGCGACCCATCGCCGCGAACGCCGCCTCGACGTCACCCAGGCCGATCGTCTCGGTGACGAACTTCTCCAGCGGCAGCCGGCCCTGCAGGTGCAGGTCGATGAGCATCGGGAAATCGCGGGAGGGGAGGCAGTCGCCGTACCAGGAGGACTTCAGCGCCCCGCCCCGGCTGAAGAAGTCGAGCAGCGGAAGCTCCAGCTTCATCTCGGGCGTCGGCACGCCGACCAGCACCACCGTCCCCGCCAGGTCGCGGGCGTAGAAGGCCTGCTTGTAGGTCTCCGGACGCCCGACGGCGTCGATGACGACGTCAGCGCCGTTGCCGTCGGTGAGGGCCTGGATGCCCTCGACGGGATCGCTGCCGCGCGAGTTGATGGTGTGCGTCGCGCCGAGTTCCACGGCTCCGGCGAGCTTGCGGTCATCGACGTCGACCGCGATGATCTTCGCCGCGCCGGCCAACCGTGCTCCGGCCACCGCGGCCGCCCCGACCCCGCCGCAGCCGATGACGGCGACGCTCTGCCCGCGCTTGACCGCGCCAGTGTTCATCGCCGCGCCTATTCCGGCCATCACCCCGCAGCCGAGCAGGCCGGCCACCGCCGGTGAGACGGCCGGATCCACCTTGGTGCACTGCCCCTGATGCACGAGCGTCTTCTCGGCGAAGGCTCCGATACCGAGAGCGGGGCTCAGCGGCGTGCCGTCGGCCAGCGTCATCTTCTGTTCGGCGTTGTGGGTGTTGAAGCAGTACTGCGCCTCGCCGCGTCGACAGGCCCGGCACTGGCCGCAGACCGCACGCCAATTCAGCACGACGAAGTCACCGACCTGCACATCGGTGACGCCCGACCCGATCGCCTCGACGATGCCCGAGGCCTCATGCCCGAGCAGGAAGGGGAACTCGTCGTTGATGCCCCCCTCGCGATAGTGCAGGTCAGTGTGGCAGACCCCGCAGGCCAGCACCTTGACCAGAACTTCGGCCGGTCCTGGATCGGGCACCAGAATGGTCACCAGCGACACCGGTTCGCCCTGCTTCAAGCTGACAACGCCCTGAACTTCGTGGCTCATCGACATCCGTCCTCACGGTTCGTCTTCGGTTAATTCGAAGAATCTCAGCTGGCAGAGGTGAGATGACTAGACCGTACTCATCGCCCGCAGTCCCTCCACCGAGGGCACAACGTAGTAAGCGCCGCTGAGCGCGCTCGTGTAAAGGGTGAGTGCGTCGCGGATCCCATCCTCCGCTCCGGCCATCCGACGTAGCATCCGATCCAGGCGATGCTGGTCGACGCTGAACCCGATGAACATCGTGCCGTGCTCGGAGACGGTGCCGTACGGGGAATTGCGGCGGAAGATGTCCAGCTCCTCGCCGCCCTCCTCAACCACGGTGCGGGAGACATGTGAGGTCGCCGGCTTCACGTCATCTTCGAGTTCGATGCTGGCCAGTTTCGTCCGCCCTATCACCAGCTCCTGTTCGTGCTCGTCGAGTTTCAGCCAGCTCGCCGTGTCATGCGCCCATTTCTGGACCAGCAGCACGGATCCGCCCGCGCCGGGGGCATCGTCGGGGAGGACGACCAGTTCGACCGCCTCGGTGAGCGTCGGGTTCTCGGTTCCGTCCTGGAAACCGGTGAGATCACGATTGTGCTGATAGGCCCACCCGGTCACCTCACTGCCCAGCGCGGCGACCGGGGCCAGCCCGCTGATCAGCTCGGCCGCAATGTCGAAGACGAGATCCTGCGCGGCTCCGGCGACCCAGACGAAGGCATCGTGCTGGGTGGCGGGCATGGTGAACCCGTCGACGCCGGTGATCGGCTCGGTGAATGCCCGGACGCCGGGTATCGCGTACTCATTCGCGACGGCGGCCAGTAGCTCCGGCCGCAGGCCGAGCACGATGTTGACGCCGCCGACGGTGGTTGCCGGCTCATCGAGGGCACAGACGGCCCGGACGAAGTCAGCCTCGGCCACTCCGTCGATCCGGTCGAACTCCAGATAACAGTGCGCGGAGGTTCCAATTGCGAAGATTCCTGACTGCGCAGTCGCCATTCGACCGACTCCCCCAACCGACCAACCCGTCAACTCGTCAGTACCAAGTCTGGCGAACGCCGCCATCGCGCCCGCAGGCGGGTCCGGAGAATCTGCCAATCGCTTTTAAGTAGACATATTGGCCGGGGCGGAGCAAGTTGTATATGACCGCCATTAACCCCCCGTCCACGAGGTAGCCCAAATTGTTGGTCCCACGGAGTGCCGAATGGGGGCTGCTGCAGCGCCAACTCGGTACCACCGCCGAAGGCCGGGATGTCCAGACCGCGCTACTTGTGGGCGAGGGTGGCGTCGGCAAATCGCATCTGACTTTCCAACTCACCCAGCGCGCCCGCCAGGAGGGGCACTACGCCATCGTCGGTCGCGCCGACGAGTTCGACAGCGGCGCGCCCTATGCCGTCTTCCGCGATGCCCTCTCCCAAGTAACCGGCCCTCCTCTGTCGCCGCAGGCTGCGCACGCCCTGAAGCGGGCCCGAGCGGCGATCGATGTTCCGGTGTCCGCTGTCGACGCGAAGGGCCCCACGGCTCGCCTGGAGGAGGTGATGCTCGCCTTCGCCGAATTGCTCAAGCTGCTGAGTGCCGAAGGCTCAGTGCTGCTCGCGCTGGAGGACATGCACTGCGCCGATCCGGCCTCGGTGACGTTATACGGGCTGCTGTCTCGGCAGCTGCGCGGCGTACCGATGCTGATCGTGCTCACGTTACGGCCGGGACATCCCGAACGCACTGGGGACCTGCTGCCCTTCGTGCAGCGCCTGGAGGCCGAGAACCGGGCGTCAGTGATCGAGCTGGGCGCGCTGCACAGTCGCCAGATCGCCCACCTGATCGCCAGTGAACTGAAGGCGGTCCCGTCGCAGCACCTCACGACATTCGTCACCGAGCGAAGCGGCGGCAACCCACTCTTCGCGAAGGAACTGATAGCCCAGCTGATCAATGACGAGGCGCTCGACCTCGGCACGGATCCGGTCACGCTCAAGGTGACCGAGCCCGACCAGTCCCAGCACGCCGCACAACTGCTCGGCCGTTTCTTCTCGGCCGGAGGTACCGAGGTCCAGGTCGGCAAGGCCCTGTCGATCTTCGCCCGATTCCCACTCACCCAGCTCGACATTCTGCAGCGACTGACTGGCCTCGATTCCGACCAGGTCACCTCCACCTTCGATTCCCTCGTCGCCAAGAAGCTACTCATGAAGTCGTCTGACGGCGGCTATCGCTTCGTCCACCCGATCATGAAGCAGACGCTGTACAACGCGATCGGCGACGCGGAGCGGCGGGGCATGCATGCGGCCGCGGCCGAAATGCTGGTACAGCGCAGGCACACCGGGGTCGACGTCGACATCTTCGACCTCGCCACCCACATCTGCAGCTCGATCTCAGAGCGGGATCCGGACGCGGCCGCGGTGGCGCTCGAGGCCGCCGACGCCGCCTGGTCCCGCTCGCCGCTGGTCGCGGCCGGCTGGTTACACCGAGCGGCCGGCCTCCTCCCGGAGGATTCGGACGAGCGAATCGCCATTCTGATTCGGGAGGCGGAGGGGCTGATCCTGAGCGGCCGCTCGGCCGCGGCCGCCGACCTGATGGAGGAGCTGGTCCACACCCTGCCGCCCGAGCGGCGTACCACCGAATTCGTCCGGCTCGCCTCGAGGGCCCTCTTCGACACGATGCGCCTCACCGAGGCGATCGAGGTGCTGGAGTCGGCGCACCCGGAGCCGGATGAGACCTTCGGCATCCACGCACGGCTGGCCAACATGCTCAGTCACGCCGGTCGCAGCGGCGACGCCGAGAAGCACTACGTCGCCGCGATGAACTCCTCCGACGTCCCGGTCGACATCTCCCGCACCGTCGCTGTCATTCACCTCCTTTCGTTTGCCTCGGCCACCGGACGCAGCGACGACGTCTCCGCCCTTCGCGCCACCCTGCAGACGCACTTCCAGGCCTATCCGCCGACCATTCGGGCCGAACTCAAACCGACGATCACCCAGTACGCGGCGTCCGGGCCGGCTGGGCTGGCCGCCGCCGAGGACGACTTCGCCGAGGTGCGGCGGCTGCGCGAGGGCATCGTCGGGGTCAGCTCCGGCGGTTTCGCCGAGGTGAGCGAGGTGATGATCGCCTGGTTGCGCGGCCGCTGGAGCGAGGCGCTGGCGGCGGCCCAGACGACGACCGGGATGCTGGAGACCTTCGGCACCCAGCGCCCGCTGCGGGTGATTCGCGCGATCACCACCCTGATCCTCACCGATCGCGGCGAACTCGACGAGGCCGTCGCGGTCTGCGAGAAGCTACGCGGCTCCAGCACCTTCCTGGATCCGTTGGAGGTGGTCGCCCGGGCCCGGATCGCGCGCCTGCGGGGCGACCTGGAGACAGCACAGGAGATGCTCCGCTCCTACTGCGAATTCGGGGCCCGCGCGCGGCGCTACACCTTCCTCAGCTTCGTCGCCCACGAACTCGTCGACATCCTGCTGGAGACGAACCCGACCCAGGCCGCCGTGGTCGCCAAACAGAACTTCGAACTGCTGCGTCCAGTGAGTTGGTCGCTGCTGGACGTCTACTCGCTGCGCGCGCTCGGCGCGGCGGCCGGCGACGTGCAGGCCGCACACTCGGCTGCCCTGATCGCCCAGCGCGAGGGACTGCTCTTCGAACACGCGAAGTGCTTGCTGGTGCTGGCCGAACTGGGCGCCGACGCGCAGACGAATCTGGCCGGTGCCTTCGAAGGTTTTGACGCGGTCGGTGCTACTCCCTGGCGGCAGCGCGCCGCCTCGGCCAAGAACACCAGCGACGCGGCCCGGCACATCGGCAGCCAGCCCACCGTGAATCTCACTCCGTCGGAGCGAAACATCGCCCGCTTGGTGAGTGAGGGGATGTCGAACAAGCAGGTGGCGGCCGCCCTGCACTACAGCGCCAAGACCGTCGAGGTGTACCTCTCCAGGATATATACCAAGACCGGGCACGCGGGGCGCTACGAACTGATCCGCGCTGTGTATCAGGGATCGCTGGTCCTGGAGGAGAGTCAGAACTAGCGCGGGTGGGGCAGTTCGGCGGGTCGGGCCGGTCGTTCGGAGCGCCTACGTCACCTAAGCTGGGGTGCGATGACTAACTCCGACGACGACGAGCAGATTTCCTTCGCTGAACTGGGCATCGACGAACGCGTGCTGCGCGCGCTGGTCGACGTGGGCTACGAGAGCGCCTCTCCCATTCAGGCGGCAACGATCCCCGCACTCCTCTCCGGGCGCCACGTCGTCGGCCTGGCCCAGACGGGCACCGGCAAGACCGCCGCCTTCGCCATCCCGATCCTCTCCCAGATCGACCTGACTCAGCACGAGCCGCAGGCCCTGATCCTGGCCCCGACCCGGGAGCTGGCCCTGCAGGTGTCGGAGGCGATCAGCAAGTACGCCCACCACATGCCGGGACTGAATGTGCTGGCAATCTACGGTGGTCAGAGCTATGGAATCCAGCTCGCCGGGCTGCGCCGCGGCGCGCACATCGTCGTCGGGACGCCCGGGCGGGTCATCGATCACCTGAACAAGAAGACGCTGGATCTCACCAAACTTCGCTTCCTCGTGCTCGACGAAGCCGACGAGATGCTGCAGATGGGCTTCCAGGAGGACGTCGAGACGATCCTGGCCGACACTCCCGAAGACAAGCAGGTGGCCCTCTTCTCGGCCACCATGCCGTCGCAGATCCGGCGAATCTCGAAGCGGTACCTCACCGACGCCGCCGAGATCACGGTCAAGTCCAAGACGATGACGGCGGCCAACACCCGGCAGCGCTACATCCAGGTCGCGAACCCGCAGAAACTCGACGCGCTCACCCGGGTCCTGGAGGTTGAGCCATTCGAGGCGATGATCATCTTCGTCCGCACCAAGAGCGCCACCGAGGACCTGGCCGAGCGGCTACGGGCCCGGGGCTTCGCCGCCGCCGCCATCAACGGAGACCTCGTTCAGGCCCAGAGGGAACGCACCATCGGCCAGTTGAAGACCGGTGATCTGGACATCCTGGTCGCCACCGACGTCGCCGCCCGCGGCCTCGACGTCGAGCGCATCAGTCACGTCCTCAACTACGACATCCCGCACGACAGCGAGTCCTACGTGCATCGCATCGGACGCACCGGCCGGGCCGGGCGGTCGGGCGAAGCGCTCATGTTCGTGACGCCGCGGGAGAAGCACCTGCTCGCCTCGATCGAGCGGGCCACGCGCCAGCCGGTCACCGAGATGCCGCTGCCCACCGTCGACGATGTGAACACCTCGCGCGTAGCAAAGTTCACCGATGCCATCACAGCGAGCCTCCTCTCCCCGGAAATCTCTTTGTTTCGTGGGTTGATCGAGGATTATCAGCGCGAGCACAACGTTCCGGTGGTGGACGTCGCAGCGGCCCTGGCCGTCCTCTCCCAGGAGGACTCCTTCCTCCTCAAGCCCGAGCCGCCGGCGCCGCGCCGCGCCGCGCGCGAGGGCAGCGGCGAACGAAACTTCGATCGCCCCGACCGCGGTCCGCGCTCCGACCGTCCGGATCGCCCGCGCCGTGGCGACGGCGACGATCGCGGACGCCCGCGCCGCTCCGACGTGGAGATGGCGACGTACCGCATCCGGGTCGGGCGCCGGCAGAAGGTCATGCCGGGCTCGATCGTCGGGGCCATCGCCAACGAAGGTGGGCTCGGACGGGCCGACTTCGGCGCCATCGACATCCGGGTCGACCACACGCTGGTCGAGTTGCCGAAGGATCTCTCAGCGAGCACCCTGGCCGCGCTGAAGTCGACGCGCATCTCCGGCCAACTGATCGAGCTCGCCCTCGCGAGCCCGGCCGATATGGCACCGTCGGAGGGCGGCAATCAGGGCGGCTATCAGGGCAAGCGCCCCAGCCGCCCGGGCTCGGTCGGCTCGGCCGGCGGCAAGAAGTTCGCCGACAAGCGCCCGTCCAAGGACGGGAAGGCGAAGGAGAAGAAGCCCCGCCACCCGCGGTAAACCTGGTCGAGTTTCAGTGAGCGCCGCGGCGATGGGGGTGGCAGCATGTCGGCTATGGCAGCGGGGTGGGGAGGCGCGCTGGTGGTCTGCGCCCTGACGCTTTTCATCAGCATTTCCATAAGCAAACGACGGTGGTCACGAATCCCGACGTTCGTACCAGCGGGTGGATGGGGTGCGGTCTGTGTCGATGCGCGGAGCAGATACGCGTGGCGGGGCATGCTTCTGGAGTCGTCCGGCCTGCGCCTCGTCACGGCCAAGGGAATGACCGTAGGAACGCTGAGTTGGCGCGACATCGCAGAGACTGATGTCGGCGCTGTCACGGTTGCCAATACGGTTGTTAGTCATGTCGGGCTGATCCTCACCCTGAAGACCGGCCGAACCTTGCAATTTCTCTTTCCTTCGCCGACGACGATGATGACGTACCCGAGCGGACTCGCGCTGCGCGCCGCTTCCGAGATCGACAGGCGCCGAGGCGCAGCGATCCCGTCCGACTTCGTGTGGCCGCAGGAGTAGTTGCCTGAGTAGTTGGCTGAGTAGTTGGCTGAGTAGTTGGCTGGCGGCAACCGCGGCTCGCTAGGCCGTGCCGACGAAGTAGGCCGTGCGCACAGCGACGCTGCGCAATTTGCCGGCCTCGCCGCCAACCTCGACCCGCCAGAGCGCGGCCGAGCGATTCACTCCGTCCTGATACCCCGGCCCGATCGGGCCCCAGACGTCTCCATCGTGGATGCAGGCGAAGTAGCCGACCCAGGAGGGCTGCGTGCTGCTCTGGCCCCAGGCACCTCCGTCGCGGACGGTGCATCGGTCCCCGTCGGCCAGCACTAGGCCAAGCGGCTGCGGGACTTTCGGCGGTGACGTCTTCGCGGAATTCGAGTCGGCCGTCATGCGGACCACGCCGCGCACCCAGGGGTTACGCAGGCAGAGCACCTGGGTCGTCTGCGGCGTCGGCCAGCAGGCGACGGCGTACGCGGCGGACGGCGAGCAGCCGAGGATGTTCGGGTCAACCGCGGCCACCGACGATTGAGTGCCACCCGGCGTGCAGGCCAGCGGCACGCTGGTGTCGGTGGTGACGCTGTAGCCCGCCGCCGCGCGCCCCGTTGAAGTGACCGGACGGACGACGACCCGGACCGTGGCCGGGGTGCTGCGCGGACGGGGCGTTGAACTGGGCCGTGGAGGGGGCAGCACAGTTGGTGCCACAGTTGGTGCCACAGTTGGTGCCGGAGTGGGTGCCGGAGTGGGTGCCGGGGTCGGCACCACTGTCGGTGTCGCGAGCTGGGACGTCGGAGTGACCGACGGGCCCGCCTGCACCTTCGAGGCGGTACAGGCGGTGACACTGCCTGCCGCAACGATCAACAGAACAACGATCATCCGTTCAGAAACCGTCTTCAACACCGTGGCCCTCCGCCAACATCCGACGCGTCGACTTCGGACCGAGTTGGTCCGCTCGTCTACTAGATGCCAGCGCGCCCCGATTTGATGCAGAAGACCGGTAACGAATCAATTCCAGTTGCGCCACCCCACGATCAACGCCGTCGATCTCAGTTGGAGTCCCGGAGCCGGGCCGCCGCCCGTTCGGGTGAGATGTCGTTGATCCAGACGCCGGCACCGGACTCGGAACCGGCCAGGTACTTCAGCTTTCCGGTGGCCCGTCGGATCGTGAAGATGTCGCAGGCCAGGTGCCAACCCTTCCCCCAATCGCCGACCGGGGCCTGGTCCCACCCGGCGATGTAGGGGGCGGGCGAGTCCCAGAGCCGATCGAAGCGGGTCAGCACATCCAGGTAGACCCGAGCCAGCTCGCGCCGCTCGGCCGCGTTCAGTTCGGGGAGGCTGCCCAGGTGGCGCCGGGGCACGATCCGCACCTCGTAGGGCCAGCGAGCGGCGAACGGCACGTAGGCCACCCAATGCTCCCCCGCGATCACGATTCGATCGGCGGCGGCGAGTTCGGCCTGCAGCAGGTTGCACTGCAGGCATCCGTCGCCGCCGGCGGCCGCCTGCAGGAACGAACGCCCGGTTCGGGCGATCCGGGTCGGCACGAAGGGGTAGGCGTAGATCTGGCCGTGCGGATGGGCCAGCGTCACTCCGATCTCGTCACCGCGGTTCTCGAAGCAGTACACGAAGCCGACATCCGGCCGGGCCTGCAGCTCCTCAGTGCGGTTGGTCCAGGCATCGATGACCGTCTCCACCCGACGTGGGCTGAGCGAGGCGAAGGACGCGGTGTGGTCGTCGGTGAAGACCACGACCTCACAGCGCCCGACACCGGGCCCCGAGCGGAATGGCGGCTCATCGATCACCGGCACGCTGGCCGCGGCCGAGGCGGCCAGCGACGGGAACCGGTTTTCGAAGACGACGACGTCGTAGTGATCGTCGGGCACCTCGGTCAGCATGTCCCCGCGGGTCGGGCAGAGCGGGCAGTCCGAGGTCGCCGGACGGAAGGTGCGCTGCTGCCGGTGGCCGGCGATGACCGTCCATTCCCGGGTGAGGACGTCCCACCGGGCCTGGGAGGTGATCTCGGCCGGCTCCAGCCCGCGCCGGTCGACGGCGGTGTGCTCGACGTTCGGCTCGTCGTCGAAGTAGAGGAGTTCACGCCCGTCCGAGAGCCGGGTGCGAACCGGTTCCCGCGGTACCCCGGTCGCGTCGGCGGGCCCATTCTCTCCAATCGGCTCTGCCGCCTCCCCGATCGCCTCCTCGCTCATCGGGTCCGCGCCGTGGCCGACGAGATGGGGGTCAATCGCACGGAGAAGGAGGCCGGCTCAACCCGCAGCTGGTGCTGAGGCAGCACACCGGGGCCGCAGGAGGCGGTGCCGAGCCCGTTCTGGGCCAGGTCCACGTTGACGTATACGGCGTCCCGCGGCCTCAGCTCGAAGGTGTGCCGAGCGCGCTCCAGATCGTGGCTCGTCCACCGCCGGACCGTCAGCTCGACCGTCGGCGCACCCTCGATTAGGATCCCGTCTCCCGCCGAATCGACGAGTCGGGTCCAGCGCACACCGCGACGGCTGCCGTTCTCCTGGGGGTAGACGTAGGGCGTCTGCCAATCGTCGACGCTCAGTCGGTGCCGCCCCACTCGTGCGGCGGCCCCACTGTCGCGGTACGCCTCACCCGGGCCGCCGCCGAACCATTCCACATCGGTGATCCTGCTCGGAAGCTCCAGCAGCAGACCGAGGCGGGGCAGCGGCGCCGGCCACTCGCCCTCGGGCGCGACCTCTACATCCAACCGCAGCCCATCGTCGGTCAGCGGGCTCCAGAGGTAGGTCACCAAGAGCCCGAGATCACTCGAGGAGGCGGCCACGCGGGTGCGTACCTCAAGCCGCTGCCGCTGGAAGTCGACGTCGATTGTGCGATGGCGCATCCGGTGCAGGCCGAGTCGGCGCCATACCGGCTCCATCGCGACTCCGTGCTCACCGCGATCGTTGTCAGTCGGAGCGCGCCACACATCCAACTGCGGGCCGACCACGGCCACGCCACCGATTCGCAGCAGCCGGCCGGAGCGAGCGTCGAAGGCCGATCGGTCGAGGTCATCGGTCACCGGGGCACCGGCCCGAGCCGGGGTCGCGAGCGCACCCTGTCCCCAGGTGATCTCATGGCCGGCCGGCGCCCACGGCTGGTCGGCGGCGAGGACGCCGCGGACGGTGAGCCACACCTCGCCGGCCGCACTCTGAACGGCCGCCTCCACCAGATCGGGCAGCGCAACGTTCGCCTCCCGCCCAGCGGGCACTGCTGCGACCAGCAACTCCCCCGCACCGAGCACCCAACCCTCCTCGGAGATCTCCCACACGAAGCGCAGGTCGCCGGTGTCGGCGAAGTCCCGCCCGTTGCGAATGTTGATGCCGTCGCCGGTGACGCCTATCCGCACCGGCTCGATGACCTTCTTGAACTCGATGAGGCCGGGCGAGGGGCGACGGTCGGGGAAGACGAGGCCGTCGGTGATGAAGTTGCCGTCGCTGCGCTCCTCACCGAAGTCGCCGCCGTAGGCGAAGTACTCGACACCGTCGGCGGTCTGCTGGCGCACGCCGTGGTCGATCCACTCCCAGACGAATCCACCCATGATTCGCGGATACTTCTCGAAGAGTTCCTGGTACTCGGTGAGGCCGCCGGGGCCGTTACCCATCGCGTGTGCGTACTCGCACTGCATGAAGGGGATGGCGCGCCGGTGTTCGTCGTTGGCCGGGTCGATGGTCATCGGCTCATCCCCGCGTCCGATCGCCTCCACCTCGGCGTGGGTGGCATACATCCGGCTGTACACGTCGACGTAGGCGCTGTCCCAGTCACCCTCGTAGTGAATCGGCCGGTTCGGGTCCCGGTGCCGCACCCATTCGGCCATCGAGGCCAGGTTGGCGCCGTGCCCCGACTCATTGCCCAGCGACCAGATGATGATCGAGGCGTGGTTCTTGTCCCGCTCCACCGTGCGTTCGATCCGGTCCAGCAGCGCGCCCTGCCACTTCGGGTCATCGGAGGGATTGTGCCGCCATTCATTGGGTTCGAAGCCGTGCGTCTCCAGGTCGCACTCGAGCACCACCCATAGCCCGTACTCGTCGCAGAGGTCGAGGAAATCAGGATGCGGAGGGTAGTGGCTGGTGCGCACCGCATTGATGTTGTGCTGCTTCATCAGCCGCACGTCGGCCAGCATCGTCTCGGCGTCCATGACCCGGCCGTGGTCGGGATGCCACTCATGACGGTTCACCCCGCGCAGCAGGATCGGCGAGCCGTTGACGGTGAAGACCCCGTCGACGATCGCCACACGCCGGAATCCGACCCGCACCAGCACCGACTCGCCCTCGGTAGCCACCGTCACGTCGTAGAGGTGTGGGGTCTCGGCCGTCCACGGTGTGACGCCGTCGAGCCGGTGCGCGACATCCGGGTCGACCGAATCCAGTCCCAGCTCGATGCAGCTGATCAGCGCGGGAGCACTCGTATTCACGCGCAGGGTGGCCGAGCCGGACGCCGCGTCGTAGTCGGCGTGGACGAAGACGTCATCGAGCGGGTTGAGCGCGCGCTCGATCAGCGTGACGTCGCGGAAGATGCCCGACAGCCACCACATGTCCTGATCCTCGAGGTAGCTGGCCGCCGACCACTGGTGCACGCGTACCGCGATGACGTTCGGGCCCGGGCGCAGCAACTCGCCGATCGAAAACTCGGTGGTGAGGCGGCTGCCGGTGGCGAAGCCGACCTCGACCCCGTTGCACCAGAGCGCGAAGTGCGAGTCGACGCCGTCGAAGCGGAGCACGGCGCGGCGCCAGTGGTCATCGAGCTCGGCCCCATCGAGTTCGAACGTGCGCCGGTACTCCCCGGTCGGATTCTCGTCCGGGACGAACGGCGGCTCGACCGGGAACGGGTACAGCACATTCGTGTAGTTCGGGGATCCGTACCTTCGATCGTCACCGCCCTGGAGCTGCCAATGGCCGGGAACCGCTATCTCATCCCAGGCTGTGTCGTCGAACTCCGGCCGCTCGAACCCGGTCGATGGATCGTCGGCGGTGGGGCTCCAGCGAAACCGCCAGGTGCCGGTGAGATCGAGGCGGCGCGCGTCGCTGACCAGCCGGGCGCGCGGCCGGCATCGTCCGGACCCCGGCAGGACCGAAGTCAGCGGAGCGGAGGAGTCGTGCATTCTTTGTGCCTTTCGACGACGGTTGCCGGAGGTGCCGGCGGTCGGGGGCTCGACCTGTGCCGAGTGGGCAGCGTCAACCCTTGCTGCCGCCGAGCGTCAGGCCGGCGACGAACTGCCGCTGAAGCAGCAGGTAGATGACCAGCGTCGGGATGAGGGTGATGGTGGCTCCGGCCGCCAGCAGACCGTAGTCGGTGAGGAACTGTCCCTTGAGATTGTTGATCGCCGTCGTCACGGGCAGCCGGTCTCCGGCGTTGATGAACAGCAGCGCCCAGAAGAAGTCGTTGTAGATCCAGATGACCTCCAGGGTGCCCAGGGCGGCCAGCGCCGGGCGGCAGAGCGGCATGATGATCTGCCGGTACTGACGCCACACGCCCGCGCCGTCGACCATCGCGGCCTCGGTGAGCTCCATCGGCAGCGCCTTCATGTAGTTGCTCAGCACGAAGGTGCAGAAGCCCAGTTGGAAGGCGACGTTGACCGCGATGACGCTGTAGTAGGTGTTCAGCAGGTCACCGGAGTCACTGATGCTGTACGGAATGGGCGTGTGCCGGAACATCTCGAACAACGGCGCAGCCAGCACCTGCGGCGGCAGCATGTTTCCGGCGGTGAAGACGATCAGCAGCGTTACGTTGAACTTCCAGGAGAAGCGGGCCACCGCGAAGGCCATCATCGAGGCGAAGAAGAGCGTCAGCAGCACGGCCGGAATCACGATGTAGACCGAGTTCATCACCGAGTGCGAGAAGCCGCCCTGGGTCCAGGCCTGGGTGAAGTTGTGCAGCGTCAGGGTTCGCGGCCAACTCCAGTAGCCGTACTTGTCGGTCTCCTCCTTCGGCCGCAGTGACGTGTAGAGCGTCCACAGCAGCGGGATCAGCCAGACGATCGACATCACGATGAGGAAGATGTGCACCCCGAAGTGATGCTTGGCGTGGCTGACCGGCTTCCTCGCCGCGCCGATCGGGTCCAGGTCGGCCGCCGACGGTACCTCAGTGGCGAGAGACATCAGCGCTCCTCCTTTCGGAACGTGCGGGACAAGTAGGTGACGATGGGGATGAGCGCGACGACCAGCAGGATCACGGCCAGGGCCGAGCCGACGCCGATCACCTGTCCCTCACCGACGAGGTTCTGGATGACCAGGGCGCTGATCAGCTCCAGGCCGTTGGTGCCTCCGTTGAAGACGTAGACGATGTCGAAGGCACGCAGTGACTCGATGATGGTGATGACCACGACGACGATGTTGATCGGGCGCATAGCCGGGAAGACGACCTGGAAGAACGTCTGGGTGGCACTCGCGCCGTCGATGGCCGCCGCCTCCTTGATGGAGGGATCAATCCCCTTCAGGCCGGCCAAGTACAGGATCATGATGTAGCCGACGTGCTTCCAGGTGGCAGCGATGAGGGCGGCCCAGATATTGATGCTGGAGTCGCCGAGCCAGTCGATCGCGTTCTTGTGCCCAGCCGTGCCCAGCACGCTGTTGATCAGCCCCAGATCGCGGGAGTACATCAACTGCCAGATGATGCCGACCAGCGCCAGCGACATCATGACCGGAATGAAGAAGACGGTCTGATAGATGCGGCTGCCCCGTAGCTGCTGGTCGAGCAGCACGGCCAGCAGCAGCCCGATCGGTGTCGCCACGAAGGAGAGGAACAGCAACCAGAGCAGGTTGTGCTCGATGGCCGGCCAGAACGGTGGATAGGTGCGGAAGACGAAAGTGTAGTTGCTGAAACCGGCCGATCTGATGTTGCTGAGACTCAGGCCGTTCCAGGTCGTGAAGGAGAGAAGTATCGACAGGACGGTCGGGATCCAGATCAGGACCGCTTCGATCAACACCGGGATCGACACCATGACCGCGAGCGTGATCTTGTCGCGCTTGGTCAATCGCTGGACGTGGCGGTTCTTGCGTTTGGGCGCGTCGACAGGTCGAGTATCGCTGGTCACGTGCTACTCCAAAATGGCCCGGTCGGCCGATGCCGTTCTCTCGGCGCGGCCGACCGGGACCAGGGTTGTACCGATCGACTACTGCTGGGCGTACAACGTCTTGGCCTGGGCTTCCACGTTCTTGGTGTCGAAGTTGCCGTCCTTCAGGAAGGTCTGCAGCGCCGGGATCATGGTGTTGTTGGCGAAGGCGGGGAGCGCGTCGCGGTCCAGGAACTGCGAGATGTTCTTCGCCTCGGCGATGACCTTCTGCGCCTTGGCCTGGATCGGGGTGAAGGTCGAGGTGTCGGCCTTCTTGTTGGTGGCGACATTGCTCGGGTCGAGTTTGGCGTAGGCGTTCTGCCCGTCCGCGCTGCCGAAGTATTCGAGCATTGCCTTGGCCGCGCCGTTGTCGCCGCCCTTCTTCGAGAGCATGAACCCGTCGATCGGAGCCTCGATGGCGTCCTGACCATTGGCCTCGGCCAGTGCTGGGAAGGGGAAGAAGTCGACATCGGCCAGCACCGCCGGGTCGGTGAACTGCTGGGTGACGAACGATCCGAGCAGGTACATGCCGGCCTTGCCGTTGGCGATGGAACCGGCGGCCTCCTCCCAGGTGAGCCCGAGCGCACCCGGCGACGTGTAGGGCAGGATCGCCTTCCACTCGTCGAAGACGTCTTTGACCTTCTGCTGGTCCCACGACTCCTTGTGGGCCATCAGGTCGACATGGAACTGGTAGCCGTTCAGGCGCATGTTCAGGTAGTCGAACGTACCCATCGCCGGCCAGCCGTCCTTGTCGGCGAAGGCGATCGGAATCAGCCCGTCCTTCTGCATCTTGACCGCGAGCGCCTTGTAGGCGTCCCAGGTGGTCGGCACCTCGTAGCCCTTCGCTGCGAAGACGCTCTTGCGGTAGAAGACCGCCCACGGATAGTTGTAGTTCGGCACGAAGTACTTCTTGCCGTCGTCGCCGGTAGAGGCGGCGAGGATGCCGTCGCTGAAGTTCTCGGTGCCGATCTTCTCCCAGACGTCGTCGAGCGGAGCGACCAGACCCTTGCTTGCGTAGTACTTCATCCGGTAGCCCGCGAACCAGGTGAAGCCGTCGTCCGGGCTGCCCTGCAGATAGCTGTTGATCTGGTTCTGGAAGTCGTTGTGCGCCTTGGTGTTGATGGTGACCTTGTCGCCCGAGGATGCCTCGAAGGCGCTCACCATTCCGGCGATCGCTTTCTTCGGTACGTCGTCGGAGGCACTCGATCCCAGCGTGGTCGTCTTGGAGGTCGACGAACCGGACCCGCCCGAACTGCCACCGGTGCAGGCGTCCAGCAGCGGGATGGCTCCGATGCCGGCGATGCCGGCGGCCATGCCTTTCAAGAACGTGCGGCGGCCTGGGTTGAACCCGGCCAAGTTGGGTAGTTCTCCGGACATTTGGCGCCTCCAAGGCGAACGAGCGGGCAATGTGATCTGGATCGCAACACTTCAGAACCACCCATAATTCAGCAGAAACGATCGGCAATGTCAAGCATCTGGGCCAACTTGCAACGTAGCCGCGATCAGCGCCCTGAACGCGCTACATGGCAAGTATTACTTTGCCCACGACGCATTCACGCCAGCAGCCACCGGGTCGCAGCTCATCCCTACAGCTAAACAAAACACAAACTTTATGACGGGCCTACGGTGAATATTGTTGAAATCAACATTCGCCGCTAACGTCTACCCCGATACCCCCCAAGGAGGCAGCAGTTGAGCGCGGAACTCTCGTCCCCGTCGGCGATCAGCGTGGGCAGTGACCGAGGAACCGAACTCATCCTGACCTCGGTCCCCGGTGCGCTGCCGCGAGCGGTGCGCCTCGGACCGGTCACCGCCGGGCTCACCGCGGCGGACAGCGTTCGGGCGGTCGGCCTGGCCGGCCCCTCCCCCTCGGTCCACCACGCCGCCGGCCGGGCGCTGCCGATCCTGCCGGAGGTCTCCCAGGGCTGGCTCGGCCAACCCGGGTTACGCGGGCACCGCATGACCGGTGCCGACTGGTCCAGCGCCTTCGCCGTTCGCCGGATAACCCCCGAACCGAGTCCCGAATCCGCCGCCACCCGCGGTCTGCGGGTTGAGGCTGAGGACCCGTTGCGCGGACTACGCCTGACCACCGAGGTCGAGAGCGTCGCCGGTGGCGCGATCCGTATCCGACATCGCCTGGAGAACCTTCAGGAAACCGCTTACTTTCTCGATACCCTCGACGTCTGTGTGCCGCTGCCCGACCGCACCGGCGAGATCCTCGACCTGACCGGACGCTGGGGGCGGGAGCGCTCCCCGCAGCGGCGGCCGATCGCCGACGGCGTCTGGCTGCGCGAGGGCCGCAGTGGAAAGACCGGCCCGGAGTCGGCGACGCTGCTCACCGTCGGCACCGACGGCTTCGGTTTTGGTCACGGCGAGGTCTGGGGCGTGCACCTGGCCTGGAGCGGTAATTCCCGGCATTTCGTTGAGCGTTCCTCCTCCGGCCTGACCGTTCTCGGTGCGGGTGAGCTACTGCTGCCGGGCGAGGTGATACTCGCCCAAGGCGACTCGTACAGCACTCCGTGGGTCTACTTCACCGCGTCCGGCGCGGGCCTTGACGGGCTCGCCGCCCAACTGCACGACCACCTGCGCGCGGCCAACCCGCCCTCGCCGGCCCCACGTCCGGTGACGTGCAATGTGTGGGAGGCGGTCTACTTCGACCACGACCTGACCCGGCTGACCGAGCTCGCCGATCGCGCCGCCGAGATCGGCATCGAACGCTTCGTACTCGACGACGGGTGGTTCGGCGGGCGGCGCCACGATCGGGCCGGGCTCGGCGACTGGCGCGTGTCGGAGGAGGTATGGCCGAACGGCCTCGGGCCGATCGTCGATCACGTGCGGGGCCTGGGCCTGCAGTTCGGTCTCTGGTTCGAACCCGAGATGGTGAACGCCGACTCCGATCTCTATCGGGCGCACCCCAAGTGGGTCCTCGGCGTGCCGGACCGGCCGCTGCCTGAGTTTCGCCACCAGCTGGTGCTCGATCTCGGTCGGCCAGAGGTGCAGGATCACCTCTTCGACCAGATGCACGCCGTCTTGGCCGGCTACGGCATCGGTTACGTGAAGTGGGACCACAACCGCGCGCTCGGCGACGGGGCGTCGGCCTTCCGCGGTGGTGCGGCGGGGGTCCGCCAGCAGACCCTCGGTTTCTATCGGCTCCTGGATCGGCTTCGCGACGCGCACCCCGACGTGCAGTGGGAGTCGTGCGGCTCGGGCGGTGGCCGGATAGACCTCGGCGTGCTGGAGCGCACCGACCGGGTCTGGACCTCGGACATGACCGACGCCCTCTCCCGGCAACTGATCCAGCGCTGGACCGCCCAGCTGGTCGCCCCGGAGTACCTCGGCGCGCACGTGAGCGCCTCACCCAACCATCAGACCGGTCGCGAACTGTCGCTGGACTTCCGCGCATCCACCGCATTCTTCGGCGACTTCGGCGTCGAGTGGGACATCACCACCGCGACCGAGGACGAACGCTCCCGCCTGGCCGAGTGGATCACGCTCTACAAACGGCACCGCGGCGTACTGCACGGCGGCCGGATGGTCCGCGTCGACACCGTCGACGACGCCCGCTGGATCTATGGCGTACACACCCACGACCAGACTGAGGCCGTCTTCGCATACGCGCAGTTGGACGAGTCGACGCACGACCCGGAGCCGTTTCGAGTCACCGGCCTGGATCCCACGCGCTCCTATCGGGCCAGCCAGATCGCGCCGATCCAGCGCTCCGGGCCACCCGAACGGGGCGACTATCGATGGCCGGGTGAAGGGATGGTCCTCTCCGGCGCCGCCCTTGCCGTCGTCGGCCTGCCGGCCCCGGCGCGGTGGCCGCTGAGCTCGCTGCTGATCCACCTGACCCAGGCATAATCACACCAATAGAGATTCAGAGAGGGACGACTCCATGTTGGCCAGCCAGCGCCACACAACGATCATGGATGAGATCCGCCGAACCGGTGCGGTTCGGGTGCAGGACCTGACCGCACAGCTCGGCGTCTCGGATATGACAATCCGGCGCGATCTCGAACAACTCGCCGAGCGGGGTCTGGTCCACAAGGTGCACGGCGGGGCGGTGCTGACGCTGAACTCCTCGGTGGAGCTCGGCTTCGAGACCAAGGCAAAGCTGCAACTGCCATCCAAGTCGGCCATCGCCCAGATGGCCGCGACGCTGATCCGCCCCGGCTCGGCGATTGCCCTCTCGGCCGGAACGACCACCTGGAACCTCGCCTCCCTGGTCGCGAAGATCCCCGGGCTGACGATCGTCACCAACTCGACGACCGTGGCCGACCTGATCGCCAACACTCCCGGCGCCGGCGACCAGACGCTCATTCTCACCGGTGGAGTCCGTACCCCGAGCGCCGCACTGGTCGGCCCGGTGGCTGACCTCAGCCTGCGCAGCCTGCACGTCGACCAGCTCTTCCTCGGCGCCCACGGTATGCACCCGACGGCCGGCTTCACCACCCCGAACCTGGCCGAGGCCGAGACCAACCGGGCCCTGATCGAGTGCGCCAGCCAGGTCGTTGTCTGTGCCGACTCAACCAAGTGGGGATCGGTCGGCCTCGCCTCCTTCGGCGCCCTCTCGACGGCTCACGTGCTGATCACCGACGACGGACTCAGCGACGACGCCGCGTCGCTACTTCGGGAGAAGGTCGGGAAGCTGCGGATGGCGAAGCTCTCGCACGAAGACAGCCCGACGATCGTCGGCTGATTCGTTGACGCACAGCCACGAAGAGCAGCCGGTGGTCGGGGTTGAGACGGGTGTCGGGATGGCGCCGGGGCGTATCAACCTCATCGGCGAACACACCGACTACAACGCGGGATTCGTCCTGCCCTTCGCGATCGAACAGCACTGTCTGGCCCGGATCCGGCCGACGGTTGACGCCGCCTCCGACGCGCCGCTGATCGTCCACTCCCGGCAATCCGACAGCCGCGTCGAGATTGCGCGAGGCGACGTCGTGCCGGGCGCGGCTTGGATCGACGGGCCGTCCGGCTGGGCGGCCTACGCCGCCGGGGCGCTCTGGGCCCTGGTCGACGCCGGCATCCTGCCACGCGGCGCGCTGGCCGCAGAGGTCGAGCTGGACAGCACAGTTCCGATCGGAGCCGGCCTCTCCTCCTCGGCCGCCATCGACTGTTCGGTGGTCGTCGCCGCCGACCGTCTCTTCGGGCTAGGGCTCCCGCCGGCCCAGATCGCCCAGCTGGCAACCGTCGCCGAGACCCGGTTCGTCCGTGCGCCGACCGGCGGGATGGACCAGCTCGTCTCCGTCCTCGCCGAACGTGACCACGCGCTCTTCTGCGACATGCGCAGCCTGCAGACCGAGCTGATCCACTTCGACCCATCGGCGAACGGGCTGGAGGTGCTGGTGGTTGACTCCCGGGCGCCCCATCAACTGGTGGCCGGCGAGTACCGCAACCGCCGGCTGGCCTGCGAAGCCGCGGCTCGTCAGTTCGGTGTGCCCGCGCTACGGGACATCGACGAGGAGGAGCTCCCCCGGCGGCTGGCCGGTCTCGACGACGATGTGCTGCGGCGCCGGGCTCGGCACGTTGTCACCGAGAACGCCCGGGTTCTGCAGACGGTCGAGTTGCTGCGCGGCGGGCGCATCCGAGAGATCGGCCCGCTGCTCGTCGCCTCACACGCCTCCATGCGCGACGACTTCGAGATCACCGTGGCCGAGGTCGACCTCGCCGTCGAGGTGCTCCTCGCCGGCGGGGTGCTCGGAGCCCGCATGACCGGTGGCGGCTTCGGCGGTTGCGTCATCGCGCTCGCCGAGGCCGGCACGTCGGCGGCGCTGGCCACAGCCGTCGACGAGGCCTACGCCGCGCGGGGCTTCAGCCCGCCGGCCCACTTCGTGGCCCACCCCGGTGACGGCGCCGTGGCGCTGGCTCGGTAGAGCATCGGGGTGAAGGTCATTAGAGCCTCGGGGTGAAGCTCAGTAGTGCCTCGGGGTGAAGACCGTCGTCATCTCCGGTCCCGGGAAGGCCTTGGTCCGACTGGAGCCGATGATCAGCAGGGTCCGCATGTCGACGTGCTCGGCGGTGAGTTCGCCGAGGGTGATGACGTCGATCGTCTCGACCTCGCTGCCGACCGCCCGGCCGACGACCACCGGTGTGGCCGGGTCGCGATGCTGGAGAAGCACCTCGGTCACCTCGGCGATGTGCCCGCGCCGGGTCTTCGACGCCGGGTTGTAGAGCGCCAGCACCAGATCCGCCTCGGCCGCCTTCTGCAGTCGCTGCAGGATCACCGGCCACGGCTTGAGCTGATCGGAGAGCGACAGCACGCAGTAGTCATGCCCCAGCGGTGCCCCGACCCGGCTGGCCACCGCGTTGGCCGCGGTGACGCCGGGGAGCACTCGCACCGAGACGTCGGCGTAACCCTCCTCGGCGCGCACTTCGAGCACGGCGGCGGCCATCGCGAAGACGCCCGGATCACCGGAGGAGACGACCGCGACCCGATGGCCGCGCCGCGCCAGGTCGAGGGCGAACTCGGCGCGCTGGGCCTCGACCCGGTTGTCGCTGGCGTGGCGCCGCTGGCCGGGCCGGACCGGCACCCGGTTCACGTAGGTCGAGTAGCCGATGATGTCGGTTGCCGCGGCGAGTTCGTCGCGGGCCTGCGGGGTGAGCCACTCAGCTCCGGCCGGGCCGAGTCCGACGACGACGACCTCACCGGGCGGCTGAAGCTCGACCTGAGGTTCGGACGTCTGGGCGGTGCTTGACTCAGAGATGGTCGCGCCGACTGCATCACCGGCGGCGATCGCTCCCGGCAGCACGACCGTGGCCATGTACGGGATCTCGTCCGGGTCGACGCCGGCGAAGGGCTCCACCCGCTGATCGGGATGAGAGGCCCGGCGCACGTAGAGCGCCTCATCCAGCCGCCCGCTGGACTCCAGCGCGGCCCGGATCCCGGCGGCGTTGCGGCTGACCTTCATGAAGACGGCGGCGTCGGTGCGGGCGAGCCAGCTCTTCAGGTCGTCCTCGGCCAGGGTCCCGGGCAGGATGGTGAGCACTTCGTCAGCCTCGACCAGCGGTGCCCCGGCCGCGGCGGCTGAGGCCGAGACCGAGGTGATGCCCGGCACGATGACGCACTCGAAGCGGTCCCGCAGTCGCTTGTGCATGTGCATATACGAGCTGTAGAGCGTGGGGTCGCCCTCGGCCAGCAGCACCACATTCCGACCGGCGGCCAGGTGGATGGCCAGCCGCTCGGCGCTCTCGGTGTAGAAGTCGGCGATCGCTCCGGCATACCCACCGGGGTGCTCCGTGCTCCCCCGGGTCACCGGATAGATGAGCGCCTCCTCGATCTGCCCGGCCCGCAGGTAGGGAGCGGCACAGCCCCGGGCCAGCGAGCGGCCCGGCGCGCCGCCGTGGTAGGCGACGACGTCGGCGGCAGTGATCAGCCGCGCCGCCTTCACCGTGACCAGCTCCGGATCCCCCGGGCCGACGCCGATGCCATAGAGCGTGCCGGCCGGCACTTCGGACGTGGGCATCTACTCGACCTCCGACGCGATCGCGTTCACCGCGGCGACGGCCATGGCGCTTCCGCCGCGACGCCCGTTGACCACCAGGAACGGCAGGCCGAAGGGGTTTTCGGCCAGCGCCGTCTTGGACTCGGCCGAGCCGATGAAGCCGACCGGAAGGCCGAGCACCGCCGCCGGGCGTGGCCCACCGGCGGCGATCATCTCCAGCATGTGAAAAAGGGCGGTGGGGGCGTTCCCGATCGCCACCACCGCACCGTCGATGGCCTCACCCCAGAGCTGCAGCGCGGCGGCCGAGCGGGTCGTACCGAGATCGGCCGCGAGCTCAGCGACTCCGGGTTCAGCCAGCGAGCAGCGGATCTCGTTGGCGGCCGGCAGGCGGCGGCGGGTGATGCCGCTGGCGACCATCTGCGCGTCGCAGAGGATCGGCGCGCCACTACGCAGGGCCTGCCGGGCCGCACTCACCACGTCCGGGCTGAAGGCGACATCGGCCGCCAGGTCGACCATGCCGCAGGCGTGGATCATCCGCACCACGACCTTCTCGACGTCGGCCGGGAAGCGAGCCAGATCGGACTCGGCACGAATCGTCGCGAAGGAGCGCCGGTAGATCTCGGCACCATCGCGTTCATAGCGGTAACCGACGGGCGCAGCAAGGTGCTGTGCCGGCTGCTGGGCCGACTGCTGGGCCGGCGGCTCGGCCGACTGCTGGGCTGGCTGTTGGGTGGTCGTCTCCGACACGTTCATCCGGTCTGTGCTCTCTGATCTGGCTGGTGGAGTGGCTCACTGGTGGTCAGGGCCGACGGTCCCGATTCGGAAACGGTGTAGCCGCCCGGTCCTGCAAGTACGTCGACAAAAGGTGTGTTCGGGTGACCGCAGCGGCGGCTGCAGCCACTCCAATGCACCGGAAGTCCCGGCAGCCCCACAATGTCTGCCACGTCGGGCACGCGCCGCCGGACAGCCACTGCGCGTGCGGCGTCAGCCTGGACGTCCGCATGCGATTTCGCGCAGCCTGGACGCCCTGCACAGGCGGTGAGATTGTTCCAGATCGACTCGTCACCGCAGTCCAGGCCGCCGCCGCGGATGAGTTGCACCACCCGCCCCGGCTCAGTGACGTCGGGGAGCACGATGCTGCGCCATGGGGTGATCCGAGCCGGCCGGTCACCGGTCAGCTCAACCAGCAGATCAGCCAGCAGATCAGCCTGGGACGCGCTCAGCCGCCCCAGTGGTGCCACCACGACCACCGCCGACAAGCCTGCGGGCTGAGCGATGATGCCAGCCGGCGGAAGTGCCTCGCCGCCGAATCGGACCGGGGCGGCGCCCGTCAGATCGCGGCCGACCCCGGCGCCCGATGCTTCCGCTTCCAATGCTTCCAATGCTTCCGATGCTTCCGATGCTTCCGGGTGGGCGGTGGCGAACTGTTCGGCCACCAACTCAGCGCCGTTGGCGAGGTCGCTGATGCGCCAGGCGGTCGAATCCAGCCTGTGCCGCACGTTCAGAAAGGCACCGGCCACCCCGACCATCACTCCGGCCAGCCACGCTGGATCACCGCCCGGAACCCGGAAGCCACCCGGATAGACGCTCCATCCGGTGGCGCTCTGCCGGGCCGTCACGTCGGCCCTCAGCGGCTCGACGTCCCCGCTGCCGTCGTCGAAGGCGAAGAGAAAGCGTCCGGAGAGCTCCTGCAGTTCAGTGGTGGCGCAGAGTGCCCGGTCGAGCGCGGCGACGTAGGACGCCAGCCCGGCTCCCCCGTCCCGCAGCCCAGCCAGCGGGGAGGCCACGATGTTGCGGACCCGTTCGTGGGTGGGCGACGGCAGCAGGCCCAGCTCGGCCAGGTCGTGGCCCAGGAGTTCGGAATCAGTCGCGCCGATCGAGCGGATCTGCACGTTCCCCCGCGACGTCAGCTCGAGTCGCCCGTCACCGAATCGCGAAGCCAGGGCGCTGAGGCCGCGCAGGACCCGGGGGTCGACGAACCCGCCAGGCAACCGCACGCGGGCCAGTAGCCCATCAGCCGCCTCGTGCAGGGTGAGCGCCCCGGGGCAGCGGTCAGCCTCGGCGTGCGCAGGAAGCAGGGTCACCCCGCCACCCTAACCGGGCAACACACTCGTCCAGCCACGCCAATAGGTCACCCTAAGATCGGGGCTACACGATCAGACGAATGTGACTGACGAATTCGATTTGGGGCCCGCCGCGTGATCCTGCTTCTCTCCACCTCCGACACCGACCTGCTCTGCGCCCGCACGAGCGGCCAGGCCTACCGGCTGGCGAACCCGGCCCGGGTCGCGGTCGATGAGCTGGCGCCCCTGCTCGACGGCGTCGACGCGGTGGTGCTACGACTGCTTGGGGGGCGCCGGGCCTGGGAGGAGGGCACCGACGCGCTGCTGGCCAGTGGACTACCGGTGGTCGTACTCGGCGGCGAGCAGGCGCCCGACGCCGAGCTGATGGAGCTCTCAACCGTCCCGGCCGGCATCGCCGCGCAGGCCCACGAGTACCTCTCCTACGGCGGCACGGAGAACGTCGGGCAGCTGTACCGGTTTCTCTCCGACGCGCTGCTGCTCACGGGCCTCGGCTTCGAACCACCGCTGATCACCCCGAACTGGGGCATCCTCCCCCGCCCGGAGCCGCTCCCGCTTCCCGGCGGCGCAACCCGCCCGACCGTCGCCGTGCTCTTCTACCGCGCCCAGCAACTGGCCGGCAACACCGCCTACATCGACGCCCTCGCGACGGCCATCGAGACCGCCGGTGGACGGGCCCTGCCGATCTTCTGCGCCTCACTGCGCACCGCCGAAGCGCAGTTGCTGGCGGCGCTCGCCGAGGCCGATGCCCTCATCACCACCGTGCTCGCCGCCGGTGGCAGCACGCCGGCAGCGGTTGGCGCCGGCGGCAATGATGAGGACTGGGACGTCGGTGCGCTGGCCGCGCTGGACATCCCGATCCTGCAGGCGCTGGCCCTGACCAGCTCGCGATCACAGTGGGAATCCAGCGACGACGGTCTCACCCCCCTGGACACGGCGACCCAGGTCGCGATCCCCGAGTTCGACGGACGGATCATCACGGTTCCCTTCTCCTTCAAGGAGATCGACGCGGACGGGCTGTCGGTCTACGTCCCTGACCCGGAGCGCTGTGCGCGCGTGGCCGGCATCAGCGTTGGGCACGCCCGGCTGCGGCATGTGCCCAACTCGCAGAAGCGGGTCGCGCTGATGCTGTCGGCGTACCCGACGAAGCATGCCCGTATCGGCAACGCGGTCGGCCTCGATACCCCGGCCAGCCTGGTTGCGCTACTGCGGCTAATGCGCGAAGCGGGGTATGACATCGGGCCGCTCGACGGTCCGGACGCTCTGCCGGGGGTCGAGGCGCAGGATGGTGACGCGCTGATCCACGCACTGATCGCTGCCGGCGGTCAGGACGAGGGGTGGCTCACCGCCGAGCAGTTCGAGGGGAACCCGGTGCGCATCAGCGCCGCGGACTACCGACGCTGGTACGACACGCTTCCGGCTGACCTGCGGGCGTCGATGGAACAGCACTGGGGCCCGGCCCCCGGGGAACTCTTCGTGGACCGTTCGGCCGACCCGGACGGCGAAATCGTGCTGGCCGCGCTCACCGCCGGGAACGTCGTGGTGATGGTGCAGCCGCCACGCGGATTCGGACAGAACCCCGTCGCGATCTACCACGACCCGGACCTGCCGCCGAGTCACCACTACCTGGCCGCGTACCAGTGGCTGCGCAACAGTTTCGGCGCCGACGCGATGGTTCACGTCGGAAAACACGGCAACCTGGAGTGGCTGCCCGGGAAGAACGCGGGAATGTCGGCCGCCTGCGGCCCGGACGCGGCGCTCGGTGACCTTCCACTCATCTACCCGTTCCTGGTCAACGACCCGGGTGAGGGCACGCAGGCCAAACGGCGGGTGCACGCCACCATCATCGATCACCTGGTACCGCCGATGGCCCGGGCCGAGAGTTACGGCGACATCGCCCGCCTTGAGCAGTTGCTGGATGAGTACCAGCAGATCGCGGCGATGGATCCGGGCAAGCTGCCGGCGATCCGCGCGCAGATCTGGACGCTGATGGAGGCCGCCAAACTCGACCACGACCTCGGCTTGGAGAACCGGCCGCACGACGCGGAGTTCGACGAGTTCCTGCTGCACGTCGACGGGTGGCTTTGCGAGATCAAGGACGCGCAGATCCGGGATGGACTGCACATTCTCGGGGCGGCACCGACGGGGACGGCCCGCGTCAACCTGGTGCTCGCGATGCTGCGGGCACGACAGGTCTGGGGTGGGTCGGCATCGCTTCCGGGCCTGCGTGAGGCGCTCGGTCTCGATGAGGAGGCCGGTGAGCTGGGTGCGACGGACGCCGTCGAGGCGGTGGCGCACGAACTCGTTCAGCGGATGGAGAACAGCGCCTGGGATGCCTCGGGGGTGGCGGGAATCGTCGCCGACGTGCTGGCCGATGCCCCGTTGCCGGCGCCACCGGACCGGCAGGCCGTCACCAACGTCCTTACTTTTGCAGCAAATGAGGTGATTCCGCGACTGGCCGGGACGGCCGACGAGCTGACCCGGACGCTGCACGCGCTCAATGGCGGCTATATCCCGGCTGGGCCGAGCGGCTCGCCGCTGCGGGGTCTGATCAACGTGCTGCCGACCGGACGGAACTTCTATGCGGTTGATCCGCGGGCGGTGCCGAGCCGGCTGGCCTGGGAGACCGGACAGGCGATGGCCGACTCGCTGCTGCAGCGCTACCTGGCTGACACCGGCGAGTACCCACGTTCGGTGGGGATCTCGGCCTGGGGTACGTCGGCGATGCGCACCTCGGGTGACGACATCGCCGAGGTGCTGGCGCTGATGGGCGTGCAGCCGGTGTGGGACGAGGCCTCGCGTCGGGTGAGCCGCTGTGAGCCGATTCCGCTGAGCGAGCTGGGGCGTCCGCGGATCGATGTCACCGTGCGGATCAGCGGATTCTTCCGAGACGCCTTCCCGCACGTGGTGACGATGCTCGACGATGCCGTCCGCATGGTGGCCGAACTGGAGGAGGACCCGTCGCAGAACTACGTGCGTGCGCATGCCGACGCCGATACCGCCGAGCACGGGGACCGCCGCCGGGCCACCACCCGGATCTTCGGCTCGAAGCCGGGCGCGTACGGGGCCGGCCTGCTGCCGCTCATGGACAGTGGGAACTGGCGGGATGACAAGGACCTGGCCGAGGTCTACGCGGCGTGGGGTGGCTTCGCCTATGGTCGTGACCTCAACGGCCGCGAGGCGCGGACGGAGATGGAGTCGACCTACCGGCGCATCAATGTCGCGGCGAAGAACACCGACACGCTCGAGCACGACATCGCCGACTCCGATGACTATTTCCAGTATCACGGCGGCATGATCGCCACGGTGCGCGCGCTCACCGGAAGGGCGCCGAAGGCTTACATCGGTGACTCGACCCGGCCGGAGTCGGTGAAGACACGATCGCTGAATGAGGAGATGGCCCGGGTCTTCCGGGCCCGCGTGGTGAACCCGCGGTGGATCGAGGCGATGCGGCGGCACGGGTACAAGGGGGCCTTCGAGCTCGCGGCGACGGTTGACTACCTGTTCGGATATGACGCCACCGCGGGGGTCGTCGCCGACTGGATGTACGAGTCGATCACGAAGAGCTATGTGCTCGATCCGGAGAACCGCAAGTTCTTGGCCGAGTCGAATCCGTGGGCGCTGCACGGCATCGCCGAGCGGTTGCTGGAGGCGGTGGATCGGAAGATGTGGGCTGAACCCGACGCTGAGCTGCTGGCCGAGCTGCGCGAGGTTTACCTGGAGACCGAAGGCGACATCGAGGGCCGATGAGCGATGCTCTCTTGGTCGGACGGCGAGCACGGGTGACGGCGGTGCACTTGGAGCGGGCGGTGCACGGGTGACGGCGGTGCACTTGGAGCGGGCGGTGCACGGGTGACGGCGGTGCACTTGGTGCGGCACGGTCAGTCCGATTGGAACGCGGCTCGGCGCCTCCAGGGCCAGAGTGACGAGCCGGTACTGACCGAGCTTGGGCAGATCCAGGCTGGGGAGGCGGCCGAGCGGATGCGGTCGGTCGGTGTGTCGTCCATTCTCAGCAGCGATCTGCGTCGCACTCGCCAGACCGCCGAGATCATCGGAACCCGGTTGGAGGTTCCGGTGCGCCTGGATCCGCGGCTGCGCGAGCAGTCCCTCGGAAAATTCGAGGGATTCGCGCTGCAGGCAGCCCTCGATGCCACCGAGGGGCACGACTGGACTGACGCCGATGCGGCGCTGGAGGCCGGCGAGAGCCTGCGCGATGTCGCTGTCCGGATCACCCCGCTGGTCGAGGAGATCCGCTCGGGGCTCTACGGAGACCAAGTTGTACTCGTCAGTCATGGCGACACCATCCGGGTGGCCCTGACGGTGATCGCCGCACAGGATGGCGCGCCTGATCTCGGCGGCATCCAGTACGCGAGTCCAGCCAACGGGTCAGTGACGACGGTCAACTTCACCTAGGCGACCTTCCCTCGCCCTTGATCGAATCTGCTCGCGCGTGGTCGGACTGCTCGCGCGTGGTCGGACTGCTCGCGCGTGGTCGGACTGCTCGCGCGTGGTGGCTCAGCTTGTATCCGTCGATCCGCGTCAGAACGGCGGTGGATCGTCGTCGATTGTTGGGCCATCAGCCGTTGGTCCGTCGAGAGGGGGCCCAGCATCGCGCTGGCTGCCGAGTTCGGGGTGCTGAGCGCGGGCAGGCAAGTCACCATTTGCCGGGTCACCGTTGGCCGGGTCACAGTGGGCCGACCCGCCGATCTGGACCTCACCGTTGGGGTTGTGCACCTCGCCGTCGGCCGATTCGCCTTTTACGAGTTGGTTGTTTTCGGCGTCGGCGAGCGGCGGGGTGTGGTTGCGGTAGGTGTGGCCGGTGGGTGAGGTCCACTCGTAGTAGGTGGTGCCGGTGGCGTCACGGACGGCGGTCGTGGTCCAGCCGGTCTCGTGTTTCAGGCGGTGGTGACATCGGCATTTCGGGTCGAGGTTCACCTTGTCGGTCGCCCCTTCGGGGAACGGCACTCGGTGATCGAGGTCGGCGAGTTTGGCCGAGACCGCACAGGTCGGGAACGAGCAGACCTGGTCCCGGGCTATGACGTAATCGGCGAGGTCCTGAGGTGGGGTGTACTTCGTTCGTCCATAGTCGAGAAGCTCCCCAGTGACGGAATCGGTGACCAGCCGTCGCCAGGTTCCGGTGGGGTCGGCGGCGATCCGTCGAGCGACGGCGGCCGGAACCGGTCCGTGCCCCTCCAACTCACCGGGCAGGTCATCCGCTCCCGCCAGGGTCGTCAGTGCGACAGTTACCTGCACGGTGGGTCGGGTGCCATGCTGGGTCGGGACCCGGCCCGAAGTGAGGGTGTCCGCGAAGACGGCAGTAAACGCGTCCGCGCGACGCTGATCGGCGCTGCGCGTGTCCTCCCGGCAAGTGCGAGCGGCGAGAGCGCGAACGGTGGTCATCACCGCAGCGGCATCCTCGGCCGGCAGCAGCGCCCAGATCTCGGCCATCCCATCCGGACGGGAAGTGTGCTCCACGGTCCGCTTAGCGAGCGCCTCCCGGTGCTGCCGTTCAGCACTGACCTGATCATGTCGCAGGACAGCTCGCTTCACCGACCGGGCAAAGAGCTGCGGGGTCTGATCCACCGCCCGGGTCAGCACGCTGGCCTCGATCGCGGCCAGGACAGCCGGGTCACTGACGCCGACGGTTTCGCGGGCCAGGACGCTGGTGTGTCCGTCGGTGATGACGCCCCGTTTCAACAGGTCCATCGCAGCCGGGAGCTTCGACACCAACTGCGTTGCATGGGACAGTTCGAACGCCGCGACCCGCGGCGAGATCATCAATGCGGTCGAGATCTCAGCGTTGGCGCATTCGTGACCCAACTCCAGGCTCAGTCCGCCATCGGTGACCCGCTGCGACACCACCGCGACTCCCTCCGTGCTCGCTGCGTTCAGCGCCGCGGTGTGCCGACGCAGCGCGATCAGCAGGTCGATGCGACCGGCCGGCGACAGCCCCCACGGATCCAGCGCGCTCAGCAACGAAAGATCAGCCGGATCGGGGTCGATCGTGGCGAAATGCTTCGCGAAATCATCCGGAGAAGTCAGGACATCCAAGATTGTTGTCGGTGGACCGTGCAACACTTCAGCAGACATCGAGGCGTCGTCGAGCAGGTCGGCGACGCTCTCCGCGCAGAACGGCTCACCCAGCTGGACGGCGTCTGACCCAGCGTTCTGGACGAAGTGCAAGCCATCGTCCGACGCACACGCAGCATCGGACGCACAGTCCGGCCCACCGCCGTCGTCCGGGTCGAATGATTCGCCATCCATCAGATACTCGTATATACGTTCGATACGAAGTGGAATGGATGATCCGTCTAAAAATACGGACTAAACCTCCACAAGGCCTACCTGGCGGATTGATTCGGGCGCTCTAAAGCCCCGCGACGGCGCCGATCACCGTTACCGCGGGGGGTCGGAAGCGCGACGCCTCAGCTGCGAGTTCGTCCAGACGGCAGCGGATGACCTCGACCGCGTCGCTGGCGCCATCGATGACCGTGACTGTCGGCGTCTCGGCCGGCAACTGCGCGGCGAGCAGCGCGGCCGCGATGGCCGGCATGCTCCGAACACCCATAAGAACAACCAAGGTCGCCCCGGACCGGGCCAGCGCGCCCCAGTCGACCCGCGACTCCGGATGCCCCGGCGGGACGTGACCGGAGACCACGGTGAAGGCCTGGGCCACATCCTTGTGCGTCACCGAGACGCCAGCCAGGGCCGGCAGCGAGATCGCGCTCGTCACCCCGGGCACGACCTCAACACGGATGCCGGCCGCAGCGCAGGCCCAGACCTCTTCCAGGCCGCGTCCGAAGACGAACGGGTCACCACCTTTCAAACGCACCACATTCGATCCGGCGCGGGCCTCGTCCACGAGGTGCGAGTTGATCACCTCCTGGGGCATCGAACGGCCTCCGGGAAACTTCGCGGCGTCGACGACCTTCGGGGTACGTCCAAAGGAGAGTTCCAGCTCGTCCAAAAGCTCCAGCGGCGCCAGGTGATCGGTGACCACCACATCCGCCTCGCCGAGCAACTGCCAGCCGCGGCGGGTGATCAGCCCCGGATCGCCCGGCCCTCCCCCGACGATCGCCACCCAACCCGGCGCGACCTGTTCGCCGCTACTCGTCATGCTTGTCGGTCACACCGGCGCTGTCGAAGGTGGCGACCTCGGCCAGAATCGCTGCCGCCGACTGAACAATCGGCAGTGCAAGAGCCGCCCCCGATCCCTCACCGAGCCGCATATCGAGGGTGAGGACCGGTGTCAGGCCCAGCGCGCGCAGCGCAAGATTGGCGGCGGGCTCAACCGATCGGTGACCGGCGATCAGCGCCCCGACCACCTCGGGGGCAAGCGCCTGCGCCACGAGCGCAGCCGAACCGGCGATGACACCGTCGAGGATGACCGGGACCCGGGCCGCCGCCGCACCCAACAGGAAGCCGGTAGTCGCGGCATGCTCCAGGCCGCCGAGGTCAGCCAGCACGGCTAGCGGATCATTGACGTCACTCCCGCCCCGAGCCAACGCCCGGGCGACCACCTCGACCTTGTGGGCATGCATCTCGTCGCTGATCCCGGTGCCGAAGCCAGTTACGGCGTCGGCCGACGATCCGGTGAACCTGGCCACCAGCGCGGCCGACGCGGTGGTGTTGGCGATCCCCATGTCGCCGGTAATGAGGCAGCGATTCCCTTCAGAGATAAGGTCATTCGCAATCTGGATACCGACCTCGATCGCGGCCAGCGCCTCATCCGGACTCATCGCCGCCGTGACACTGAGATCAGCCGTCGCTCGACGCACATTGCGACGGAGCAGTCCCGGCAGGTCGGCGACCACTGCCGCCGCGTCCTCGCTCATCCCCACGTCGATCACCGCTACGCTCGCCCCGGCCTGTCGAGCCAGCACGTTGATCACCGCGCCACCGGCCAGGAAGTTGGCGACCATCTGGCCGGTCACCTCCTGAGGCCAGGCGGTGACGCCCTGGGCGTGGACGCCGTGGTCGCCGACGAAGACCGCGACTGCGGCCGGCGACGGAATCGGCGCCGGCGCCTCACCGGCCAGACCGGCCAGCTGGACCGAGATGTCCTCCAGCGCGCCGAGCGAACCGCGTGGCTTGGTGAGGCGATCCTGATGGTCCCGCGCGGCGGCGACGGCCTGCGGGTCGAGGCCATGGATGGCGGCGATCGTGTCGGAGAGGAGCTGGCTGGTTGACATCACTGGATCTTTCTGTCGGGATTCTGTCGGCAAGTATGGAGGTCCGCGGCAATCGGCTGCCGCACCGGGTTCAGCTCATCGGCGAAGCTCCGGACGAACCATCGGCAGGTCAGGCGCCACGCCGACGTCCAGCAACCGGTGCAGCGCGTCGGTGTCGAGGTGCTCGACGACCAGATCAGCCAGCACGTCGAAGCGGCGCTGCCGCACGTCGGCGAATCGAACTTCGCCCTGCGGACGGTACGAGCTGCCGGTGAGCGCGGCGACCTCCTGCAGGAATGCCCGCCGAAACTGGTCGTTCTCGAGTACACCGTGCCAGGTCGTGCCCCAGACCGATCCCACCCGGCAGCCGTCCAGGAACCGATCCCCGCCGTAGACCTCAGTGATCCCATGGTGAATCTCGTACCCGAGGACCGGAAGTCCGTAGGCGGTACCGGCCGGACGTCCGAGCGTCTTGGTCTTCGCGAAGCGAACTCGGGTGGGCAGCAGGGCGAGCCCGCTGACCGTGCCGGCTCGACTCTCGACCTCGTCGACGATCTCCGCAGCGAGCATCTGATACCCACCGCAGACGCCGAGTATCGGCCCCCCGCCGGCTGACCGTCGCGCCAACGCGGTGTCCAGGCCCCGGCGCCGAAGCCACTGCAGATCCTCCACCGTCGCGCGGGTGCCCGGGATGACGACGAGGTCGGCGTCCGATAGCGCTTCAGGGCGGTCGACGAACCGCACACTGACGCCCGGTTCCACGCAGAGCGCGTCGACGTCGGTGAAGTTGCTGATCAGCGGCAACCGGATGACCGCGACCGTGAGGCTCGCCGACGGATCACCTCGCACCTCGTTAACCGCGGGCAGTCCGAGCGAGTCCTCGACATCCAATCCGAGGTCTCTCACCCAGGGCAGCACCCCGACGGTGGGACGGCCGGTGAGCCCCCGCAGCGTCTGGAGGCCGGGAGCCAGCAGAGCCGGATCACCCCGGAATTTGTTGATGATGAAGCCGGCGATGAGCGCCTGATCGGCCTCCTCGAGCAGCGCCAGGGTGCCGTACAGCGATGCGAAGACCCCACCCCGGTCGATATCGGCCACCACGACCACCGGCAGCCCAGCCGCGCGGGCCAGTCCCATGTTGGCGATGTCATCGCTGCGCAGGTTGATCTCGGTCGGACTTCCGGCGCCCTCACAGATGACCACGTCGAAGCGACTGCGCAGCTGGGCCAGCGAGTCGAGCACCGTCGTCATCAGTCGCGGTTTGAGGTCGCGGTAGCTCAACGCAGTCACCTCAGCCACCGGGTGTCCGAGGAGGACGACCTGACTGCTGCGGTCACCTCCTGGCTTCAGCAGCACCGGATTCATGATCGCCTCCGGTTCGATCCCGGCGGCCGCGGCCTGCATGACCTGGGCTCGTCCGATCTCGCAGCCATCAGCGGTGACCCCCGAGTTGAGCGACATGTTCTGCGCCTTGAACGGCGCGACCTTCACTCCCTCACGGGCCAGCCAGCGGCAGAGCGCCGCCGTGACGAGCGACTTGCCGGCGTCCGAGGTGGTGCCGGCGACCAGCAGCGCGTTCACCATCCGCCGCTCCAGCCGACGGCCGCGGCGCCCCCGAGGAGCACCACAGTGGCGCCGACCTCGATGAGGGCGCCGAAGACATCGCCGGTGACACCCCCCAGCCGCCGCACGCAGTGGCGCCGGAAGAGCGTCGCCACGAAGTGACTGAGCAGCAGGACGGCAGCCAACTCGCAGACGCCGCGCAGACTGAAGCCGGCCAGGCCCGCCGCGACGAGACAGGCGGCCAGCCCGAGCAGGCCGATGACCAGCCGGACGGGGAGTTCGGCCGTCCCGGCGACCAGTCCACCGAAGCCGCCCTCCAGTTGCGGCCGGGCGGACGGGACGGATGGCGCGGCCGCGTCGAGAGCGGCGAAGCGGCCGGTTGCCTGGGCTGCGGCCAGTAACACGAAACCCTGGGCCAGACTGCCCGCGGCGAATAGCGTGCTCAGCGAAGCCACCTGCGCGAGCAGGGTGAGAAGCAGGACGGCGACGCCGAAGGGGCCGATATCCGACTGCTTCATGATGACCAGCGCCTCCTCGGCCGGCCGCCGGCTGCCGAGACCGTCGGCGACATCGGCCAACCCGTCGAGGTGCAGTCCACGGGTCAGGGCGGCGAGCACGGCGATACCGACGACCGCCCCCAGCAGCGGCGAGCCGGCGCCGGGAATCCAGCTCACCGGGTGCCAGAAGAGACTGGCCGCCACACCGGCCGCGACACCGAGCCCGGCACCGACCAGCGGCAGCCACCGCAGCGAACGGCCGGCGACTGCACGGTTCGGATCGGGGACGAGGTGCGCCGGCACCGGCGCGACCGTGAACAGCGCCAACGCCAACCAGAGTGAGGTCATTTCAGCCGCTGCCCGATGCCCACCGTGGCGAGCCAGACTTCGTCCGAGGCGGCCGCAACCGCGGCGTTGAGACGTCCCAATTCGTCGCGGAAGCGGCGTCCGGCCGCCGTTGCCGGAACTACGCCCGAGCCGACCTCGTTCGTCACCGCCACCACGTCACGTTCGGTCATCGACCACGCCCGCAGTAGCGCCTCGATCTGCTCCGCCAGCGCTTCGGTCGCCTCTCCGCTGCCGTCCCAGAATCCGATTCGGTCCATGGTGGCGGTGAGCCAGGTGCCGAGGCAGTCCAGAAGGACCGGCACCGAGCCCGGCTCCCGCAGAACTGCCGCTACGTCGGTCGTCTCGACCGTGCGCCAGGTCGACGGACGCCGCTGCTGGTGGAGGCGAACGCGTTCGCGCCACTCGACGTCGTCGGCCGACGGGACCGGACCTGCGGCCACGTAGAGCACTTCATGGCGGGCCAGCAACCGCTGCTCGGCCAGCCGCGACTTGCCGGATCGGGCTCCGCCGGTGATGAGAACGCGCTGGTTGGTGGGTAGTTCTCGGATGGTGAAGCGTCTGAGCTGTTCGGCCACCGGTCCCTCGAGCGGGAAGCTGACGGTGAGCTCAGACGGCAGTAGCGACAGGTCGTCGGCCGTCACCCGCGCCGAGGAGGTGTGATGCAGCAGCGCGCCGGTCGAGAGAGAGACCAACCAGGCCAGGCTGCCATCCTCAATACGAATCGGACGAGCGGCCCGTGGCGGCCGTGCCCCGGTGGCCAGGCCGAGCGCCCCGATCCGCGCCTCGAACAGCGTGGTCTGCACGATCGCCGGGTCGACGTGCTGCAGGTCGTAGCCAGTGACCAGCAATACGTCGATATTTGCTAGCGAAACTCCGGCCAGCGCCGCCGACGCCGCCACCCCCTCGCCACAGTCGAGGAGGATGCGACCGGCGACCGGATCGTCCACCAGGACGCCGAAGCTCCGTCCCACGCTCAGGTTGCGGACGCTCATTCCGGCCTCGCCGATCGAGCGGCGGCGCGGGCGGCCAGCAGCGCGCTCTTGGCCGCCAGCACCCCGGCGGCAGCGAGCGCGACCCGACGCGACAGCCGAGCCGCCCGCCGGATGTCAGCGATCTGGGGCGCCGGACCGTCGCCGAGCGTGCCGCGGTCCTCAACCGCATCGCCATAGACGTTCACCCCGCCCAGGCTCACTCCGAGGGCACCGGCGAAGGCTGCCTCCGGGTGCCCGGCGTTGGGGCTCGGGTGATGCGACGCGTCCCGGCGAAGGACCCGCCAGGCACTACGCACCGAGCCGTCGGCGGTGGGGGCCAGTACGCAGGTCAGGACGGCGGTGAAGCGGGCCGGTAGCAGGTTCGCCAGATCGTCGAGCCGGGCCGCCGCCCAGCCGAAGTTCTGGTAGCGCTCGCTGCGGTAGCCGACCATTGCGTCCAGCGTGTTCACGGCCCGATAGCCGATCACCGCCGGCAGGCCGCCGAGCGCCGCCCAGAACAACGGCGCCACCACCGCGTCGGAGGTGTTCTCCGCCAGTGATTCAACGGTGGCTCGGCTGAGCTCGGCCGAATTCAGCCCGTCCGAACTACGGGCACAGAGGTAGCCCAGTCGCCCGCGAGCGGCATCAAGGTCCCCGCCGTCCAGCAGCTCAGCCATTCGCTGCCCCTCGCGAATCAGCGAAGTACCACCGAGCGTTGTCCAGGTGACCGCCGCCAGCAGAAGTCCCCGCACGGCTGGACGGCCGCGTAGTAGCCGTTCGACCAGAACCCCGGCGGCAATCGGCGGGCCCACATTGAGCGCTACGAACCGGACTCCGGCGGCGCGGGTGTCGCCGTAGAGGGAGAGTTCAGCGGCGGCGGCCATCCGCCCGAAGCCGGCCACCGGGTGCCAGCGGGCCGGGTCGGCCAGCACCGCGTCGAGGGCCACGGCGCCGACGATCGGCAGCACCGCGGCGATGGCCGCCTTCGGACCAGCGGCGATAGCCGCCTTCGGACCAGCGGCGACAGCCGCCTTCATCCCGCACCCCCAAGGGTCACGGCCAGCGCGCTGGTGAACGCGTCGACGGTGGCCCGCTCACGAACCGCGATACGCAGCCACTGCGGGCCGAGCCCGGGGAAGGTGTCACCACGACGGACGGCGAAGCCACTGCGGCGCAGCCCGAGGCGAAGCTCGTCGGCCGAGCTGTGGCGCGCCATCAGGAAGGAGGCCGAGGCCGGACGCACCGTCTCCAGCCCGAGTTCATCCAGTTGATGCTGCAGATACTCACGATCGGCAGCGAGCTCACAGGCCCAGCGGTCGGCCTCGGCTACGGCCTGGGGCTGCGAGCAGGCGGTGATCGCGGCCAGCGCCGGCGTGCTCACCGGCCACAGCGGCTGAGCCGAGGCGAGGAGGCGGATCAGCTCCGGCTCGGCGAGTAGGTAGCCACAGCGCAGCCCGGCCAGGGCCCAGGTCTTGGTGAGGCTGCGCAGCACGACCAGCCCGGGGAGGTCGCGACCCGCGGCCAATGACTCCGGCTCCCCCGGGACGCAGTCACCGAAAGCTTCGTCGACGACCACGATCCGACCCGGTCGGCAGAGCGTGGCGATCGAACCGGCGGCATGCAGAACCGACGTCGGATTCGTCGGATTACCGATCACGATCAGGTCCGCGTCAGCCGGAATCATCCGAGGATCAAAGGTGAACGGTGGCGGCAGCAGGATCCGTTCGACTTCGTGCCCGGCGGCCCGAAGCGCGGCCTCCGGCTCGGTGAACTGGGGATGCACCACGACGCAGTGCCGGGCCTTGACGGCGCGGGCAATGAGCACGAAGGCCTCGGCCGCCCCAGCGGTGAGCAGGACCTCCTCCTCGGCGCGGCCGTGCCGTTGCGCCACCGCGACTCGGGCGGCGTCCGGACGCGGGTAACCGGCGAGGTCGAGCAGCGAAGCCTCGAGGGCTGAGCGCAACCACGGCGGCATCGGCGCGTGGCGCACGTTCACGGCGAGGTCGATCAGTCCCGGGCCCACCTCGGCGTCGCCGTGATGGGTGAGATCCGGCTCCCGGAGCAGCTGATGTGAGTTCATCGCTGAGCGACCACCGACCACATCATCGGCTCGAGGCCAACTCGACCCGGGCCGCCGCTGAGACGAAGCGGGTGGCCGCGTTCGGCAGCCCGGCCCAGTGCAGGTGCAGGTAGGAGGCATGTAGCTGCCGCTGAACATGCCCCTCGACGACCTCCTGCCCGCCCGCGTCCCAGCTCCAGGCCGGCGCCGTCGAGGCCGCGGGCGCACAGGCGGTGCGATGGAACTCATGCCCGCGCACTCTCGTTCCGGCCTCGGCCAGCACCGACGAGGTGCGGGCGAGGGCATCCCGGTAGCCGATGGTCAGGCGCGGCGTCATGCTGGCGTCGGTGGCGATGACATCGCACATCGGGGCGCCGTCCAGCGTGTGAGCCAGGTAGAGCAGTCCGGCGCATTCAGCGGCCACCGCCGCACCCTGACCGATTCGCTGGGAGATGTCACGACGCAGCGGCTCATTGGCCGACAAGGCCGCCGCATGCACCTCGGGGAACCCGCCGCCGATGACGATTCCCCTTGTTCCATAAGGCAGTTCTTCATCGACGGTGGGGTCGAAGCGCTGCACTTCGGCACCGGCGGCGGTGAGCATCTCGGACGTCTCGGCGTAGGAGAAGGTGAAGGCCGGTCCGGCGGCGATCGCCACCACCGGGCGATCGCCGGCGGGCTCGGCCACCGTCGGCGACCAGGCGTCGCCGGCCAGCGGCGGGGCGCGTCGGGCGAGCGCGACCACCGCGGCCAGATCGACCGATGCGGCGACCACCCCGCCCAGGTCGGTGACGGTGCGGCGGGCCAGTTCGGAGCGCTCCGCGGCCGGGACCAACCCGAGGTGGCGCGACGGCGTCACCAGGGCGTCGTGGCGGCGAATCGCGCCGAAGACCGGCATGCCGATCTCGGCCAGCCCGTCGCGCAGGATCTGCTCGTGGCGATCACTCCCGACCCGGTTGAGGATCACCCCGCCGATGCGGAGCTCCCGGTCGAAGGAGGCGAAGCCGTGCACCAGCGCCGCCACTGATCGCCCGGCCGCGGTCGCGTCGACGACGAGCAGGACCGGTGCCTGCAGCAGCTTGGCGACGTGAGCGGTCGAGGAGAAACCGCGCTGGTCGGCGACCCCGTCGTAGAGCCCCATGACGCCCTCGATGACCGCGATGTCGGCCGGTGCCGGGGTGCGCGCACCGTGCAGGAAGAGCGGCACGATCCGCTCCTCGCCGACCAGCCACGGGTCGAGATTCCGCCCGACCCGCCCGGCGGCCAGGGCGTGATAGCCCGGGTCGATGTAGTCCGGGCCGACTTTGTGCGGGGAGACCGCCAGGCCCTGGGAGCCGAGCGCGGCGAGCAGCCCCGCGGTCACTGAAGTCTTGCCCTGGCCGCTGGCCGGGGCGGCGATGATCAGCCGTGGAACATTCACCATTCGATGCCCCGCTGCCCCTTCTGGCCGGCGTCCATCGGATGCTTGATCTTCGTCATCTCGGTAACCAGGTCGGCCGCCTCGATGAGTGCGGGATGGGCCCGACGACCGGTGATGATGACGTGCTGGTGTCCGGGTCGGTTGCGCAGTGTCTCCACTACATCCTCCACGTCCACCCAACCCCAGTCGATGGGGTAGGTGAACTCGTCGAGGACGTAACACCCGTAGGTCTGCGCGGCGAGGTCGCTCTTGATCTGCTCCCAGCCCTCCCGGGCCGCCTCGGCGTGGTCGTCGGTCGGTCCGCGCTGCAGCCACGACCACCCCTGCCCCATCTTGAACCAGTCCACCGGGGCGCCCTCGCCGGTGAGTTCATGAAGCCGTCCGAGGGCGAGCATCGCGTTCTCCTCGCCGACCTTCCATTTCGCGCTCTTGACGAACTGGAAGACCCCGACCGGCCAACCCTGATTCCAGGCTCGTAGCGCGAGCCCGAACGCGGCCGTCGACTTGCCCTTCATGTCGCCGGTGTGCACGATCAGCAGCGGCCGGTTGCGCCGCTGCCGGGTGGTGAGCCCGTCGGCCGGGACGGTCTCGACCTGCCCCTGCGGGCTCATCGGGAAACTCTCATCAGGCGGCATCCTTGATTGCGCGGACGGTGTCGGCCAGAGAGTCAGCCGCAGAGTCTCCCAGGGCGAGATCATCCAATGAAATGCAGGGCGCTTGCAGCTGGGCGGCGAGCTTGCCGGCCAGTCCGAGACGAATCCGCCCCGACTCGCAGTCGACGACCACACACGCCGCGCCGGTACCGGCCAGCAGTGCGGCCGCGGCCGTCGGCTCTGCGCCGCGGGTGTGCCGGGCGTCGGTGACGATGACGACCAGCGGGCGCCGCTGCGGATCGCGCAGTCGCTCCCGCTCCAGGGTCTGGTAAGCCAGCAGCAGCCCGTCGGCCAGCGGCGTGCGGCCGCCGGTCGGCAGTTCAGTGAGCCGGGCGGCCGCGGCCTCGACCGAGGAGGTGGCGGGGAGGGCGAGGGTCGCGGAGTCCCCGCGGAAGGTGATCAGCCCTACCTTGTCTCGTCGCTGATAGGCATCGAGCAGCAGCGAGAGCACCGCACCCTTCACGGTGGCCATCCGGCTGCGGGCGGCCATCGACCCGGATGCGTCCACGACGAAGAGGACCAGATTCCCCTCCCGCCCCTCACGCAGCCCCTCACGCAGATCACTGCGGTGCAGGATCAGGCCGGCTCCGGTTCGGCCGCGGGCACGCTGATGGGCCGCCGCCGCGAACATGGTGGCACTCAGATGCAGGTGACGGATCGGTCCGTAGGGTCGGATTGCGCGGGTCACCTGCCCGGTGTCGGTGATCGCCTTCGAGCGACGTCCGGGCGCGCCGGCTCCGACCCCCGGTACCTCCAGTCGGCGGGTGCGAAACGGCGTCGAGGGCGCGCTCAACTGGGTGGCCACCCCGGACGGGGAGTCGGCCGAGGCGTTCGCCGGTACCTCCGCGGGCTCTTGATGCGCGTGCTCCTTCTCGTGCTCCGCACCGCCCGATCCGGGCCCGTCCGGCCCGGATTCACTTTGCTGCGGCCCGGACGACTCTTCGTGTTCGGGCTCGCGGTGCGAGGAGTCCGTCGCCGTCCCCTCGGCTTCGTGCCGCGGGTCAGCCTCGTCCCCGTCCGGAGCCCCGCCATCGTTGGGCGGGTCGGGCTCCAACTCGGGCTCCTGGGAGTCGGCGAGTGCCTGCTCCAGTTGCTCCTCGTCGAGGCCGGGGGCATCGAAGGGGTTACGCCGTCGGCGGTGCGGCAGCGCCAGTCGGGCGGCCACCCGGACGTCGTCGACAGTGACCTCGTCACGCCCGGCCCAGGCGGCGTGCGCCACCGCGGCGCGCGCGGTCACGATGTCCGCCCGCAGCCCGTCCACCTCGAACGCGGCGCAGACGTAGGCGATCCGGGCCAGCATCGAGTCGGTCAGATGTACCTCGCCCAGACGGTCGCGGGCGCCCCCGATGGCGTCGGCCAGGGCCCGCTCCGCGTCGGCATAGGCGGCGGCGAACGCACGGGGATTGTCGTCGAAGCCGAGCCGGCGCCGCACCACCTCGGCCCGAAGCGCCGGTTCGCGGGGGGCGCTCACCTCGACGGTGAGGCCGAAGCGATCCAGCAGTTGCGGGCGCAGCTCCCCCTCCTCCGGGTTCATCGTCCCCACCAGCAGGAAGCGGGCGGCGTGCCGCACGGAGACCCCCTCCCGCTCGACGTAGGAGGTGCCGAGGGCGGCCGCGTCCAGCAGCAGATCCACCAGATGGTCGTGCAGCAGGTTCACCTCATCGACGTAGAGAACACCCCGATGGGCCGCGGCCAGCAGTCCGGGCTCGTAGGACTTGACGCCTTCGGTGAGCGCCTTCTCGATGTCCAACGATCCGACCAGGCGGTCCTCAGTGGCGCCGACCGGCAGCTCACGTAACTCGGCCGGGCGGTGTACCCACGGCACCGGCTGAACGTGCGGGCCGTCCGGGCAATTCAGGTCCGGCGCCTTCGGATCGCAGGAGAAGCGGCAGCCGAGCACGACATCGACACCCGGCAGCACAGCGGCCAGCGCGCGGACCGCCGTCGATTTGGCCGTACCCTTCTCGCCACGGATCAGGACGCCGCCGATGGCCGGGTGCACCGCGTTGAGGATCAGGCCCAGCCGCAGGTCGTCCATACCGACGATCGCACTGAACGGAAACTGGGGCACGGCTGGCGGCGACTCGAGGGCCGCCGGCCCCGACTGCTCGTCGGGCAAACGCTGGGGATCGTGCTTGCCGTGCGGTTCGTGCTTGCCGTGCTTGTGAGACGGGACCACCGATGTCGCTCCAACCCTCGGCGGGTGTCCGCGCCCGCCGTTCGGTACGTCCGGCCGACCAGCGGGCCAACCAGGACGGGTGGAATTTTCTGGCTCCCCGCACGCTCCGCGGTACCGGAAGGCGCCGCATCGAGCCGGGTCACAGTGGCGGGACCACCCCGGAATCGACGCCCGCGAACGACCGTAGTCACCTCGCGCGCGGCCTCACCGGTGTTCCTCCAGACCGTCACCGGCAATCATCGCATGTCCTCTGACGCCGCTCCGGCACCCCGGCCAGCCCATCGAAGCGACCGCCCGGCGGCGGATCAGGCAGACTGGGCGCGTGCCAGAACCGATCAACTCAGCTCGACCCGGCTCAGCGTCGCTGGAGCCGATCGTCGTGATCGGGATCGGCGAAGACGGTTGGGACGGGCTCTCAGCCGCGTCCCAACGACTGATCCGGGACGCTGACGTCGTGGTGGGCAGCGACCGCCAGCAGGCGCTCATCGCCGGCCATGCCCGCTCGAGCGAACTCTGGCCGTCGCCGATGACCCAGGCGCTGGCCGGGTTGCGCGACCGTCACCCCGGCGAGCGGATCGTGGTGCTGGCCAGCGGAGACCCGATGTTCTACGGGGTCGGCGCCAGCCTGGCCCGGCTCTTCGGGCCCGACGCCCTCGACATCCGCCCGTTCCCCTCCTCGGTGTCCCTGGCCTGTGCCCGGCTGGGGTGGCCCCAGGCCGATGTCGATGTGGTGAGCGCCGTCGGGCGGCCACTGAGCGCGGTCACCCGGCTGCTGCAGCCGGGGCGGCGAGTGCTCGTCCTCGTCGGCGACCAGAACGCGGCCGCCGAACTGGTGGAGCTGCTGCTGCGTAACGGGCTCGGCGGCAGCCGGGTGCACGTTCTGGAGCATCTCGGTGGGCCCGCCGAGCGGCAGCGAGAGGGCATCGCGTCTCAGTGGGCGGGGAATCCGCACGCCAAACTGGCGATCATCGCCCTCGAATGCAAGCAGTCTGACGACGCGGACAACTCAGCGGGAGCCCCCCTCGCACTCACCCCAGGTCTGCCCGACGACGCGTGGAGCAGCGACGGCGTCCTCACCAAACGCGAGGTGCGCGCAGTGACTCTCGCCCTGCTGGCTCCGATGCCCGGCCAACTGCTCTGGGACGTCGGGGCTGGAAGCGGCAGCATCGCCGTGGAGTGGATGCGTAGCCACCACACCTGCCGCGGCATCGCGGTCGAGGTCCGGGATGACCGGCGCGCCTACATCTCAGCGAACATGGAGCGGTTCGGAGTGCCGGCCCTGCAGATCGTGGCCGGCCAGGCCCCGCAGGCGCTGGACGGCCTGCCCGCACCGGACGCAATCTTCATCGGCGGGGGCGTCACCAACGACGGCGTGGTCAAGACCTGCCTGGAGGCGTTGAAGTCGGGCGGGCGGCTCGTGGCCAACGGCGTCACCATCGAGACCGAGACCGAGCTGGCCGTCTGGCAGCAGCGGGTCGGCGGCGAGCTGAGCCGCATCACCGTCTCGCACGCCGCCGCGATCGGCAGCTTCACCGCGTTCCGGCCCGCCCTCACCGTCACCCAGTGGAGTTACATCAAATGAGAAAGCGATCCCGACGATGACCGTGCACTTCATCGGGGCCGGCCCCGGCGCCGCGGACCTGATCACGCTCAGGGCCCGTGACCTGATCGCGGCCGCCCCGGTCTGTCTCTACGCCGGGAGTCTCATTCCGGCTGAGGTGCTCGCGCACGCTCCCAGCGGTGCTCGCCTGGTCGACACCGCGCAGATGACGCTCGATCAGATCATCGACGAGCTGAGCCGGGCCGACGCCACCGGCCTCGACATCGCCCGCCTCTGCTCCGGCGACCCGTCCATCTTCAGCGCGGTCGCGGAGCAGATGCGACGGCTGGATGATCTCGGCATCGACTACGACGTCTGCCCGGGAGTGCCGGCCTTTGCCGCCGCGGCGGCCTCGCTCAAGCGCGAACTCACCGTCCCGCTGGTCTCGCAGAGCATCGTCCTCACCCGCACCTCGGAGCGGGCGACGGCGATGCCGGACCGGGAGACTCTGGCCACCCTGGGCGCCTCCCGGGCGACCATGGTGCTGCACCTGGCGGTGCAGCGAATCGACGCCGTCGTCGCCGAGCTGATCCCGGTCTACGGAGCTCAGACACCGGTCGCGGTGGTCGCTTACGCCTCCCGGGCGGACGAGGTAATCCTGCGGGCCACGCTGGCCACCATCGCCGCGCAGGTGAAGGAGACCGGTCTGCGCCGAACCGCGGTCATCATCGTCGGAGACGCCCTCGGCGCCGCCAACTTCTGTGACAGTCACCTCTACTCGACGGACCGCGACCGTGCCGTCACGTCCTGAGCAGCCGCTGCGGGTCCTTCTCCTGGGCGGCACCGCAGAGGCCCGGACGCTGGCCAAGGCACTCGATGGCAGCGATGACGTCACGGTCATATCTTCGCTGGCCGGGCGGGTGCAGCGGCCGGCGCTGCCGGTCGGCGAACTGCGCGTCGGCGGCTTCGGCGGCGCCGACGGCCTGGCTGACTATCTGACCAGCGAGCGGATCGACGCGCTGGTCGATGCGACCCATCCCTTCGCCGGGTCGATTACCGGCAACGCCGTCGCCGCGGCCGACGTGGCCGGTGTGCCGCTATTGATGCTGCGCCGACCGGGCTGGCGCGAGCAGCCGGGCGACGACTGGCACCGGGTCACCGACATCACCGCGGCCGCCGAATTGGCCCGCCAGCTAGCGCCCGCCGACTCCTGGATCTTCCTCACCACCGGGCGCCGGGACCTTGCGCCTTTCACTGGTGATTCCGACCATTCCTACCTCATCCGCAGCGTCGACCCGCCGGTCGTGGAACTGCCGCCGAAGCACAGCCTGCTGCTCGACCGCGGCCCGTATACCCACCAAGGCGAGCTGGCTCTGCTACGCCGGCACGACATCCGGGTGCTGGTGAGCAAGGACAGCGGCGGCGAGATGACCTACCCCAAACTGTTGGCGGCCCGTGAGCTGAGGATTCCGGTCGTGCTCATCGATCGCCCCGCGCTACCGGATGGCGACCAGCCCGTCACCGATGACGTCGTTGCTGCCGCCGAATGGTGCCGTCAACAATCAACCCGAGGTAAGAGAGAATCATGCGCAAAATACTGGTGATCGGCATCGGTGCCGGAGACCCGGACTACGTGACGATACAGGCCGTGAAGGCGTTGAACGACGCGGACGTCTTCTTCGTCGCCAACAAGGGCAGCGCCACCGAGGAGCTGGTCCGGTTACGTCGCGAGATCTGCGAGCGGTTCATCACCGACCCGGCCTACCGGTTCGTGGAACTCCCCGATCCGGCCCGCGACCGTAAGGCCGAGGACTATGAGCGGGCCGTGGCGCAGTGGCACGTCGAGCGGGCTGAGCAGTACGAGGCGATGTTCCTCGACGAAGTCGGCGAAGACGGCTGCGGGGCGTTCCTGGTCTGGGGCGACCCGATGCTCTACGACAGCACTCTGCGGGTCATCGACCAGATCATTGCCCGCGGGCGGGTCGAGTTCACCTATCAGGTGATTCCCGGGATAACCAGCATCCAAGCCCTCGCCGCCCAGCACCGGGTACCGCTCAATCGGATCGGCGAGCCGATCCACATCACCACTGGCCGGCGGCTGCTGGAGACAATCCCGGCCAGCCCCGACATCGTCATCATGCTCGACGCGAACTTCGCCGCCAACGACGTCGACGGCCTCGACCCGGCGACGGAGATCTTCTGGGGCGCCTACCTCGGCACCGAGAGCGAGGTGCTGATCTCCGGCCGCCTCGACGAGGTTGCCGAGGAGATTCTCCGTACACGCAAGGAGATGCGGGCCGAGAAGGGCTGGATCATGGACACCTACCTGCTGCGGCAGCCAGTCTCATCGAGCAACGACTGATCGCGGCTCGCTAGCTTCCGGAGGGGCCGAACCGCTCGATGCGGATCTGCCGGCTCGGCACACCCAACTCGACGAGCAGCGAGCTGGCCGCTTCAGCGAACGGGGTGGAGCCGCAGACGAAGACGTCACGCTCGGGCCCATCGGAGGACGCTTCGGACGACAGTTCGGCCTTTGCCAGTGCCGCCACCTCGGCTGCGGTGAGCCGCCCGGCCGCCCGGTCGCCGTAGGCCTCGCGAGTGATCGCGATGAGCGCGCCCGCGGCCACCAGTTCCTCGGCGTAGGGAAGCGTCGCGAACGACCTGGACGAGACCGCCAGCCGCAGCCGGTCGGCCCTCCCGAGGTGGATCGCGTGCCGCAGCATCGCGATCAGTGGGGCCACGCCACTGCCGCCGCCGAGGGCAAGCGCGTCCGACTCGGCGTCCCAGACGAACCAACCACCGATCGGGCCGCGGATCTCCAGTGAGTCACCGACCTCAACCACGTCGGCCAGGAATGACGAGACCTCCCCGTCCTCCAACCGTTCGACGAAGAACTCCAACAACGGGTCGGACGGCGCCGACGAGACAGAATATGAACGCTGTGCCACGTAGCCGTCATCAGCCCGCAGCCGGATCACGTAGTGCTGGCCGGGCAGGTGATCGACCCGGTCAGGCACCTCCAGACGCAGCATCACCGACCGCTGCGTCGGGTGGCTCACTTCGCGCACCGTCGCGTTGCGCCAACCACCGACCGGTGCGCGCGGCGTGAAGCTCTCGGTCACCTACAGATCGCCCTGGTAGCGCTGCTCGGTCCACGGATCGCCGTGATCGTGGTACCCGTTCCGCTCCCAGAATCCCTGCTGATCGTGGTCGAGCAGGGTCAACTGATTGACCCACTTGGCGCTCTTCCAGAAGTAGAGGTGTGGGACCAGCAGGCGTACCGGACCTCCGTGCTCGGGGCTGAGCGGCTGCCCACCGAAGGTCCAGACGACCCAGGCCTTCCCATCGGTGATGTCGGCCAGCGGAAGATTGGTGGTGTATCCGGTGGTGCAGGTGGCTAGGACGAAGGCCGCCTCCGGCTTCGGCTTGGCCAGCGCCAGAAGCTCATCGACGCTCACCCCATCGAACCTGGTGTCGAACTTCGACCACGTCGTCACGCAGTGGATCGCGCCGTTGTAGCTCGACTGCGGCAGCGCGTGCATCTGATCCCAGGAGAGCGAGATCGGGTTCTCGACCAGTCCGTCGACGCTCATGCTCCACCGGTCGGTGTGGACCACCGGCGTCACCTCGGCCGTCAGTACCGGCCAGTCCGAGCCGACGTCGTACTGCCCGGGTGGCAGCCTCGGATCCCGTTCACGGTGCAACCGCCCGGTGAATCCCCGTGTGCTTACCATCGCGTGCTGCCTCCGATTCGAAGGAGATGAGGTCATCGCTGAGGCGATTACTGGCACGCTACCCGCTGGCGGTGTCGAGCGAGTTACCAGGATTGGCCGGGCCGATTCGCCGCGGCGTCGGGCGAGACCGCTCACTCTGCGCTCCGGCGCGGCGGATCCGGGAGCATCGGCATGCTCAGCCCCTCCGGCGTCCCGACCAGCACCCCGCGGGTAATCGAGGACGAGCCGTAGCGATCCCGCACTTGATCGAGCACGGCGTCGAGACTGCGTCGGTCGTGGGAGTCGAAGGGGAGTTCGAGTTGGATGGTGTCGGCATCGTCGAGGTTCGCCACGGCGATACCGATCAACGTGATCCCCTGCTCGGCGATCAGTCCGGCGCAGGCGCCCAACAACTGCCGGAGCGCGGCCAGCACCACCGCGGTGTCATCGGTCGGGGCCGGCAGCGTGTGGGACCGGGTCGCCCGGGTGAAGTCGTCGAAACGCAGGCGCAGCACAACCGTACGGCCGACCCGGTGGCCCGCGCGCAGCCGCCGGCAGACCCGATCCACCAGACTGATCAGGCGGACGTCGAGTTCGGCCGGTGAGCGGCGGCGGCGCCCCAGGGCGCTCTGTGAACCGACGGACCGACGCCGTCGCCCGGCCGTGACCGGGCGCGGATCGTGATTGTTGGCCAGTGCGTGCAGGTGCCGCCCGGAACCGGCGCCCAGCATCGACACCAACGTGCGCTCGTCGAGTTGGGCCACGTCGGCGACGGTGACGATGCCGCGGGTGAGCAACTTATCCGCGGTGATTCGCCCAACGCCCCATAGTCGCTGCACCGGGAGCGGGTGCAGGAACTGCAGTTCGCCCTCCACCGGCACGACCAGCAGCCCATCCGGCTTGGCGACGCCGCTGGCCACCTTGGCCAGAAACTTGGTTCGGGCCACCCCGACGGTGATCGGAAGCCCGACGCGCTGCAGCACCGCGGCGCGCAGCCGGGCGGCGATCTCGCTGGGCCGGCCGGCGATTTGGCGCAGCCCGCGGACGTCGATGAACGCCTCGTCGATGGAGATCGGCTCCACGATCGGTGACGTGTCGTCGAATACGGCGAAGACCGCCTTGCTGGCTGCGCTGTACGCGGTCATTCGTGGCGGCACCACGATCGCCTCCGGGCAGAGCCCGAGCGCCTGCCGTCCCCCCATCGCGGTGCGGACCCCGCGAGCCTTCGCCTCGTAACTTGCGGCCAGCACCACGCCGCCACCGACGATGACCGGTCGCCCCCGCAGTCGCGGATCGTCGCGCTGTTCGACCGATGCGTAGAACGCGTCGAGATCCGCGTGCAGGATCCCGGGCTCGTCGCTCACCGGCCCAGTATCGCACATCTGTTCGATACTGGCCGGCTATGCCGCTGCCCGCTCAGCCGATCAACGAGGGCTCACAGGGGCTCACCAGGGCGTTGACGTACTGGAGCGCACCACCAGGCTCACGTCGTAGGGCTCGGGCGAGTCGACCTCCTCGCCGCGCAGCAGTGCCCGCAGGGCCGATCCAAGCGCCTGCCCCCGGGTACGGATCGGTTGCGCGACGGTGGTCAGCGGCGGGTAGGCGTGCTGCGCCAGTGGTGAGTCGTCGAACCCGATCACAGAAAGTTGGTCCGGGACGTGCACGTCCGCCTCCTGCGCACCACGCAGGGCGCCGAGCGCGATCTGATCGCTGAGCGCCAGCAGCGCGGTCGGAGGTCTATGAGACTCCAGCAGCGTCTGCGCGGCAAGGGCACCGGCGTCCGGATCGTTCGAGGCGCACTCCAACACCGAGATCTGGTCCCAATCGAGACCGGCCGCCACCATCGCACTGCGCACCCCGCCGAGTCGCTCCCGCATGACCCGGTAGGCGATCGCCGCCTGCCGGTGCGCGTCGGCCATCCCCTGACGACCGTCTGGCAGCAACGGCATCGTCAACACCGCGATGCGGCGATGGCCGAGTTCGATCAGGTGGTTGGCCGCCAGGACCGCCCCAGCGAAGTCGTCGATGCTCACCAGTGGCACGCCGTCGAGGGCCGGCTGGTCGAGTACCACCATCGGCTTGCCCCGCGCCCGTGCCGCGGCGACGGCGAGACTCTCGTCCGGAAGCGACTGGATGACCCAGGCGTCGACTGAGGCATCGCGGATTCGCCGCAGGTCGTCCTCACCGTCGGAGGCGGCATGCACCAGGAGTCCGAAGCCGTCCAACTGCACCTCGCGGGCCAGACCGTCGAGGAATCGGACGGCCGTCGGGTCGGAGAAGGCGTAGGAGAGGCCCTGGTCGACCAGCACTCCGACCGCACCGACGCGTGCCCCGCGCAATTGCCGCCCGGCCGGATCCGGTCCGGCGAAACCCAGTTCTTCGGCCCGCTGCAGGATTCGGGCCCGCAGCGCCTTGGAGAGCTGGTCGGGGTGGTTGTAGGCGTTGGATACGGTCGCCCGCGAGACGCCGAGATCCTCAGCGAGCTTTACGAGCGTTATGCGTTGTTGTGACGTGCGCATCAGTTTTCTCCCGAGCGGCATCTAGATCGATCCAGTATCGTTGTACTAGAACGTTCTAGTAAAGCGATTCTGACAAGTTTGTTGGATCGGAAGAAGCAGTATCCAAAGAGGAGAAACACCATGGCACAGCACGCACACACCCCAGAGGTCGTCCCCGCCAGCCCGCTGTTCAGCGAGCTGCGTGAGCAGCTGGCCGAGCGTCGCGCCGCCCGTAAGGCCCGTCGCGAGCTCGAGCGCGAACTCGCCCACTACAGTAGCGCCGCCGATCGTCTCGAGCTCGATGCGATCCTTAGCCGCCACTCCATCGAAGAGACCGCCGAGATCCGCCACGTCCTCGCCGTCATCGATGCCAAGGCCGCCTGACCTCCATCACCGTTTGGTAATAACTTCAGAGCCGTAGCACGCCGAGCCGCGGACGTACTCTGAAGAATGTCTCGCACCCGCCGTTGGCTGATCTTCGCGACGGGACTGGCGTTACTGATCAGTGTGCCGGCCGCGGTCGGCACACTTCCGGTGGCCGGCAGCAGTACCCCGGCCGCTGAGCTGCTGGGCCGGATCAACAGCTCGGCCGGGGCAACATACTCCGGCTACGCCGAGTCCAACGGGGGCCTCGCCCTCCCGGTCACACAGCAATACAGCGTGCTGGCCAACCTCTTCGGCGACCAGACCCAGATGCGGGTCTGGTCGCGAGGGCCCGCCGACTGGCGCGTCGACTCGCTCTCCGTGGACGGCGAGACCGACCTGTACTCCGACACCGCGGGCACCTGGACCTGGGACTACGAGACGAATCAGGTCATCCGCACCACCTACGGGCCGAACCAATTGCGGCTGCCGGTGCCGGCCGACCTGCTCCCCTCCAACTTGGCTCGGCGCCTGCTCAGCGAGGCGACCTCCGGCGAAGTCAGCCGGCTTCCGACCCGCCGCATCGCGCAGCGCAGCGCGACCGGCCTGCGGCTTACTCCGGCTGCTTCGGCCAGCACGATCGACCGGGTGGACGTCTGGGCCGATGAGGCTACCGGGATCGCGCTCCGCGTCGAGGTCTACTCCCGGGGCGAGCAGAACCCCTCACTCACGAGCGCCTTCCTCGATTTCCGCACCGACGATCCCTCGCCCGACATCACTCGCTTCATCCCGCCGCCCAGCGCGACCGTACGGGAGACCAATCAGGCGGACATCGCCAGTGCGGTGAATCGCTTCGGCCAGCTCACGCCGCCGACCGAGCTCGCCGGGCTGCCGCGAAACACTCTCCTGCAGGGCCTGACCCGAGTCGGTACCTACGGCCGGGGCGTCACCGAACTTGCCGCGATTCCACTTCCGGTCAGCACCGCCGACGGGTTACGCGAGCAACTGAAGAAGGTGCCCGGCATCGCGACCACTTCTGACTACCAGCTCGGAGTCATCGGGCCGGTCAGCCTGCTGCTCGGCCCGGATCTGAACCGACGCGCGGCCTGGCTCCTGGTCGGCACGGTCGACCCCGACACCCTGCGCAGCGCTATCGACCGTCTCCCGACGAGCCTGCGGCGCCCCCGGTGATCAGAACAACCGGGCTGACCAAACGATTCGGCTCTTTGGTCGCCGTCGACACGGTCGATCTCGATGTGCGGGAGGGCGACATCTACGGCTTCCTCGGCGCCAACGGCTCGGGGAAGACCACGACCGTACGGATGCTTCTCGGCTTGGTCCTCGCGACCTCAGGGTCGATCGAGGTGCTCAACGAGCCGATGCCGAAAGCCGCGGGTCGGGTTCTTCCGCAGCTCGGTGCGCTCGTCGAAGGTCCAGGTTTCTATGGCCATCTCTCCGGACGGGCCAATCTGGCCACGTTCGACGCCAGCGGCCCGGGCGGTGGGCCCGCCCCTCGGCTCAGCCGTACCGAGCGCGGTCGTCGCATCGACGAGGTGCTGGAGCAGGTTGGTCTGGACGCTGTGGGCCGACGCCCGGTGCGGGCCTACTCGCTGGGGATGCGACAGCGTCTCGGGCTGGCGGCCGCTCTGCTGCGCCGGCCACGACTGCTCGTGTTGGACGAGCCGACAAACGGGCTTGATCCGCAAGGCATTCGGGAGATTCGCGAGCTACTCCTGCAGTTGCATCGCGACGGCACGACCATCTTCCTCTCCAGCCATCTGCTGGCCGAAGTGGAGCAGCTGTGCACTCGGGTCGGGGTGCTGGACCGGGGCCGGTTGGTCGTGCAGGAGGAGCTCGGCGTCTTACGTCGCCCGACCGGTAACACGGTCATCCGCACTCGGGACGTCGAAGCGACACTGGCTCTGCTCGACGGGCGGGTGCTGGAGCGGGATGGCGACCGGCTGGTTGTCGCCGACGCGAACGCTGCGGAGTTGAACGCCCACCTGGTCGCTCATGCGGTGCGGGTTGACGAGCTCGGCCCGCAGCGCCGCAGCCTCGAGGAGGTCGTGCTCGACCTCACCGATCCCAGCCGCACCGCATCGACCAACACCGCTGCACCTCAGCTGCCGCAGAAGACTTCGGCCGACGCTCTCGGGCCACATGACGGGCTCCAGCCAACCGACGGAGCAGGCCGATGATCACGGTCGAACTGGTCAAGCTCTTCCGCCGCCCGCGAACCTGGATGACGATCGCCCTGCTCGTGTCATTGCCGACCATCGTCGCGGTCCTGCTGGCGACCACGCACCTGGGGCCACGACCGGGTCAGGGGCCGGCCTTCCTCTCGGCCGTCCTCACCAACGGATCGCTCTTCAGCGTTGCCGCACTGGCCATCGTGCTGCCGCTCTTCCTGCCGGTCGCCGTCGCCGTAGTCGCCGGCGACATGGTCGCCGGCGAGGCGCAGGGTGGAACGCTGCGCTACCTGCTCATTCGACCGGTCGGGCGCACCCGGCTGCTGGTGTCCAAGCTGGTGGCGATCTTCGCCTTCGTGGCTGTGTCGGTCGTCGTGGTAGCCGGTTCGGGCTTCCTGCTGGGACGTCTCCTGCTGGGAAATCAGCCGATCGAGGCCGCCGTCACCAGCGTCTCGGGAACGCCGTTGACACCGGGAAACATCGTCATTCGCACCCTCGTCGCGGTCGCCTACGTCGCGTTCTCAATGCTGTCGGTGGCGGCGATGGCCCTCTTCCTCTCCACCCTCACCGACTCCCCCATGACGGCCAGCCTCGGCGCCCTGGCCTTCCTCATCGGCTCGTCGCTGCTGCTCACCCTTGACGCATCACGGGCGATCAAACCCTACCTACCGACCAGGTATTGGCTCTCCTTCGTCGATCTCTTCCGGGATCCGATCCTGCTCCGCAACGTAGAACGGGGTGTCGCGCTGCAGGCCGTCTACGTGCTGGTGCTGCTGGCTGCGGCCTGGGCGAACTTCTCGAGCAAGGACATCACGAGCTGAGGCGGATGCAGTCGGCGGACGACAGCGGCACGGGTGGTCCATCGGAGAGCTCCGCCAGCACCATCTTCTGAACGAGAGAGTCCGTAGGCAGGGCGGTGTGAGACACCGTCGACGTCGCACAGACGCTCTGAACGCTCATGTTCAGGGCTCCGGCGAGGACGGCGGAGTCCGGGGGTAGCACCACGCTGTCGTGGGTGGTCCAGATCGAGACGTAGCTCGGGCCGGAGGGAGTCTCGTCACCTGAGTTCAGCTCGGTGAGCAGTTCGCTTCCGGTGCCCAGCTGCTGACAGGCCAGCGGGCACTCCCCCGGCACCAATGAACCGAGATCCGCCAGCCGGGTGCCGTGCTGGGGCGAGCCGAGGGTAACCAGCCGGCGAACCAACCTAGTGCCCCCGTAGTCGCGGAGCCAGAGACGGGCAACGACACCGCCGGCCGAGTAGCCGACCACATCGAGCGATCGCGCTCCGGTTCGGGTCTGCAGGTCGGAGGCCGCCGACGCGACGGTCTGAGCCTGCTCGTTGAGATCTCCGGTTCCCCCGTCGGGCAGGTTCACCACCTGCACATCGGCTTTCCCGGCGGCCTTCAACTTCAGCAGCAGCGCATCCAGCGCGCCCGTGGAGCCGCCGTAGCCCGGGATCAGCAGCACCGGGCCAGCATCCTCCTGCGCGGGCGCGCTGGCGGCGGCGCTGCTGTGTCCTCGCAGCGCGAGGGTGAGGCCGGCGGCCGCCAGGATCACCAGCGCGGCCGCCAGGCTCAGGTACAACCGGCGACGAGCAGGCGAAAGCGAGGCGAGTAGCACCCGTCCATCATCCGCGCGAATGCTAAGTCAGTGGGGCAGAACTGCGCCTAGCGGCGGCCCTCGCGGACCGCGTCGCCGTCCATGCAGCGCTGGGCCTGTGTCCTGGTGAGTGGCTTCTCGACCAGGGCGACCTGCAAGTTCTCCGCGGCGACCGGACGCAACCCGGCGATAAGCAGCTCAAGGTGGCGCCGCCACGCCGTCGGCGCCACCGCACGCGTCATCTCGATGATGCTGCGGACTGACCAGAAGATCATCGAGATGTCGGTGCTGGTGACCTCCGGGCGAATCCGGCCGTTCTGCTGCGCGCGCTCAAGCAGCGTGGCCACAATCTCGCGGAAATCATCCATCGCGCCCAACTCGGCGTCCGAGTGACTCCAGAGCCGCTGCAGGCAGCTGGGCTGCTTCGCCTGAAACTTCCCGGCGTTGAGGAGCAGCGTCTCCAGGCCGGAGCCGTCGACGAGACCATCTGCGTTCTGGGCCAGCACCAGCAACTCTCGCCGCATACTGCCGACAAGCTCATCGATGAGGGCCTGCTTGGTCGGAAAGCGGCGATAGAGCGTCCCCATGCCAACTCCGGCGGCCCGGGCCACCTCCTCGACGCTCGCATCGAGCCCGTACTCGGCGAACACGAAACGCGCCGCATCCAGCAGCCGTTCGCGGTTCTCCGCCGCGTCGCGACGCAGCGGCCGGACGGCAACCGACGCCTCATCCGGGCAGCCCGGTTTGGCCGTAGCCGCACGCATCGTCACGCCCTGCTCACGTCCTTGCTCATGTCTCTGCTCATGTCTTGGATTACTCGGATTCGTCCCCGACGACGGTACCAGCGGCGACGAGGGCGAGCGCTGGATGTGACATGGCTGCCTGCTCCTGCTGGTGGGAGTCCCGGACCACGTTCAGCTTGGGAATGAGCAGTCCGGCGAGGGTCGCGAGCACCAGTGAGATGGCCAGCAGCGCAAAGCCCGCGGTGTAGCCCGACTCCGCCGGCAGGCCGCTCGGCAGCGTGTTCGCGGTGACGACACTGGCCACGACGGCGGCACCGATCGAACCGCCGATGGTGCGGATATTGGCGTTCATGCCGCTGGCCACACCGGTCTGGTGGGACGGGACGGCGTCCACGATGATGCTCGACATCGACGAGAAGGCCAGCCCGAAGCCAGCACCCAGCAGCGCCATGGCGAGCAGAATCTCCCAGACCTGGTCATGGGCAAAGGCCAGGATCAGGAACGGCGGAACGCTGATGGCCGATCCCGAGACGAGCACCGCCTTGGCCCCGAAACGACCCGACAACGGCCCGGAGATCGATCCGCAGATGAACATCGCCACCGTCATGGGCAGCACCAGCACGCCGGAGAGCGTGATGCTGGCGGTGAAGCCATAGCCGGCGGTGGCCGGCGTCTGGACGAACTCGGGGATGAACGCGAAGGTGCAGTAGAGACCGACACCGAAGAGGAAGGCGACCAGGTTCGTGGTCCAGACGGCCGGGATACGCATCATCTTCATGTCGATGAGCGGCTGCTCCGAATGCAGCTCGAGCGCCACCCAGGCCACAGCCAGCACGACGGCGGCGATGAGCAGTCCGATGACGGCCGGCGAACCCCAGCCCCAGGCCGGCGCCTGGCTGACGGCGACCAGCAGAGCCACCAGCCAGCCCGACATCAGGATCGCCGCGCCCCAGCTGATCCGACCCGGCGTACGCACCGGCGACTCCGGAACGACGAAGTGGGTCGTGACGGCGACCACGATGACGATCGCCGCAGGGATCCAGAAGAGCCAGTGGTAGTTCAGCGTGTTCACGATCGGGCCGGCCAGCACGAGCCCGAGCCCACCACCGACGGCCAGCAGAGCGGCGATGACACCGACCGCGCCGGCCACCTTCTCACGCGGGAACTCGTCGCGGATGATGCCGAAGGAGAGCGGGATGATGCCACCGCCCGCTCCCTGGATGGCCCGGGCGATGATCATCACGCCGATGGAGCCCGCGACCGCGGCGAGGACCGAGCCGACAGCCAGCGCCACCAGGACACCGACCAGCACCTTCTCCTTGCCCACCATGTCGCCGATACGCCCGAGGATCGGGGTGCAGATCGACGCCGACAGCAGATAGGCGGTGAGGACCCAGGTGACGTTGTTCTGCGTTGTGTGCAGATCGCTCTGCAGCAGGGGCAGCACCGGCGAGACCAGCGACTGCAGCAGCGAGTACGCCGCTACGCCGAGCGCGAGGACGACGAAGGTCACTTGGTAGCGGTTACGTTTGGCGGCGGCGGCCATCTCTTCAATCTCCAGTCGGCACAGAACCGGAGTGTGGTATCCGGAAACTTAACTGATCCTATCGAGATAAGCGGAGCTCTCCCTCCGCCTGAGCGGACTGAAAGCGGAATCACAACCCCCCGGCTGGGGTGCTGGCCTGCTCGCGGGGCGGCCTCGTCTCGAGTTTAATAGGCGACCGGGCGCTCAGAGATCACCGAGTGCTCCCAATCGGCCAGCAGCGCGCGGATCGCGGAGACCAACGCGAGTGGCTGATCGAGCATCACCGCATGCCCGGCCGTCGGGATCTCAATAACCGGGGCGATCCGGCCCAGGCGGTCATACATCGCCTCGGTGAGGTCCTCGGTTGCGAGGCCGAGCTCGGCGCGGAAGAGCGCGACCCGACATTCGAGACGGTTCAGAGTAGCCAAGCTCATAGCGGTCCGGCGGAAGACCTGCGGGTCGAATTTCCAGGCCCAGCCGCCGTCCATTGGACGCACCGAATTCTCCGCGATATGCGCCTTGACGTAGTCCAGCATGACGTCCTGGTCGGGCACCGGGCGGAACCGGGCCACGGCGGCCTCGCGGCTCGGATAGATCTTCAGGGGACCGAACGCGCCCCGGCGACGCGCAGCTTCGTCCTCCGGCGTCAAGTCCCAGACCGGTGAGTCGATGGTCATGATTCCGGCGATCTGCGAGCCGGCCAGGGTGGCGGCGGTCAGCGCCACGAAGCCGCCCATGCTGTGCCCGATGATGATCGGCTTGCTTCTGATACCGGCCTCGGCGCCGACGGCCAATACCTCACGCGCCCAGGATTCGAGGGCGTAGTCGGACCGCCGACCGCTGTCGCCGTGCCCGGAGAGGTCGATCGCCACGACCCGAAGATGCCGGCTCAGTAGTGGCGCGACGTGATCCCACCACTGGGCATGGGCCGCGCCCCCGTGAACCAGGATCAACCCTTTCGATCCGGCGGGTCCCCAGGCTCGGTAGTTGATCTCGACACCGTCGACCTGAAAGCGGCCGACCTCGGCCTCGTCGGCCAGGGCCTGGCGGAACCAGCTCGGCACCTCGTCGGCTTTTACAAAACTCATAGGTTTGTTATACCAACTGACAACGCACGGACCAGCCCCGATAGTGTCGGCAGTAGCTAGGTTCACAACGTTCGGGGAGACCGCGATGAAGTATCTCAAGCTTGGTTCGACTGGCCTCGACGTCTCGGCAATCTGCCTGGGCTGCATGAGTTTCGGCAGCGCGCAGGCCGGCAACCACGCCTGGACGCTGGACGAAGAGACGAGTCGCCCATTCATCAAGCAGGCCCTCGACGCCGGCATCAACTTCTTCGACACGGCGAACGTCTACTCGGCCGGTACGAGCGAAGAGATCGTCGGCCGAGCACTGCTCGACTACGCCGATCGCGACGAGATCGTGCTGGCGACCAAGGTCCACGGACGCATGCGCCCCGGGCCGAACGGAGCCGGCCTCTCCCGCAAGGCCATCCTGGCCGAACTCGACGCGAGCCTGCGCCGGTTGGGCACCGACTACATCGACCTGTACCAGATCCACCGCTTCGACTACGACGTGCCGCTGGAGGAGACCCTCGAAGCGCTCCACGACGTGGTGAAGTCCGGAAAGGTGCGCTACCTCGGCGCGTCGTCGATGCACGCCTGGCAATTCGCCAAGGCGCTCTACCTGGCCGACCTCAACGGCTGGACCCGGTTCTCCACCATGCAGAACCACTACAACTTGATCTACCGCGAAGAGGAGCGGGAGATGCTGCCGCTGTGCTACGAGGAGGGCATCGGGGTTATTCCGTGGAGCCCCCTGGCCCGCGGGCGGTTGACCCGTCCGTGGGATGAGACGACGGCTCGCGGCGACACCGATGAGTTCGGAAAGTCCCTCTACAGCGAAGGGGATCGCAGCATCGTCGAGCGGGTGGCCGAGGTGGCCGGTGAGCACGGTGTCACACCGGCGCAGATCGCGCTGGCCTGGGTGTCCCAGAATCCGGCGGTAACCGCGCCGATCATCGGGGCGACCAAGGTCGCACACATCGACGACGCGGTGGCGTCACTGGAGATTGAGCTCAGCGACGCCCAGACGGCCCGGCTGGAGGAGAACTACACACCCCACCAGGTGGCCGGGTTCCGCTGATCCACGATTTCAGTGGGCCTGACGGCTCATCCAATCGCTGCACTTGACGGCTCATCCAATCGCGACGAACGAGATCTTCCCTGTTCCGTAGTTGTCCACGGTGAGGTCGTAGTCGACGCGGTCGAAGTGCTGGTACATGTGCTTGACGAGCTCGGTCGGAGCCTGCGATAGCGGGAAGTACGGCTCGTTGAGGCGAACTCCCGGGTTACGCGGGTGCTCGAAGACCGCCGATACGACGTTGCAGACCTCGACCAGATTCTCGATGACGTCGATCCGGACGTCGCGCTCGGCGGCCATCTCCTTGGCCGCCAGCGGCGGAAGCAGGGCGAAGGCGCTACCGACGAACGCGGCCGCCTCCGGGCTCCACAGGATCGCCACCTGGTTCTTGGCCTGATCGTCCCAGTACGTCACGATCATGCCCCCGGCGCCGTCGACCGGCGAGATCTTGTCGACGGCCGCGATCTCGCAGTCACGACCGATCGTCGCTTCGATGACGTCTTTCACGGACTTGGCGGACGGGAGAAACATGGATCAGTCCTTTGAGGATGTACTGGATGAGCGGGTTTACGGAGGTGTGCTGAGTCGGCCAGAGTCGGCCAGAGTTAGCCGGCCTCAGACGCAGGCGGCGATGGCTTCGCGCAGATCTTCCGGGGTGAACGGCTTACCCACGAGGAAGGCGGCTCCGGCGTCGGCGGCCTGCTGGCGCATCGCGTCGGAGCGCTCGGAGGTGACGAAACCGAAGGGGACGTCCGAACCGCGGGCCCGGATGGTGCGCAGCGCCTCGATACCGGTGACGTTGGGCATGTTCCAGTCGGAGAGGACCAGGTCGGGCGAGCCGTTGATGACCAGTTCGACGAGCTCAGCGCCGTCGGAGGCCTCGGTCACTTCGCAGTCGAAGCCTCCGTGGCGGAGCGCGCGGACGACGATACGGCGCATGACGGCGGAATCGTCAGCAACGATTAGGTGCATCACAGACCTCCGAGCAGGTGGTTGGACGGAGCCGCTTCCCAGAGGGAGGCGACGATGTGGTGCTCGCCCCAGGCCATCACGGTGACGGTGCGCAGCTGGGCCGACGGGACAGCCAGCATGTGAGCGTCGATGACGACCTGCGGCAGCGAGAGCGACGAAGGCGACGGCAGCATCGACTTGACGTTGCCGCCGACGATGTTGGCCAACTCCCCGACCGCGTCGGCGAGTTCCTCGTCCGGGACCTTGTCCTCGGAGCCGAACATGGTCGAGGCCACCGCCGTGCCACAGGCGCGGGTGGTCGCGAGAATCAGCTGCCCCGACCAGCCACCCATGATCGACACGGAGGCGACGACCTCGTTGTGGGTCGGCTTCGCGGCCGCGGCCTCGTCTTCGATCGGGAGGATCTCCTCGAACATGAACGAGGTCCAGACCGCCGAGATCAGTTCAGCGAGGTCTGCTTTGTTGGGTACTTCCGCGAGGGAGGTCATGAATGTGCTCCGGCTGGAGTGAGGCCGAGAAGATCCAGCTTCTCGACGATGTCATCGGGGGTAAAGGGCTTGATCACGTACTCATGGGCACCGGCGGCGAGGGCACGCACGATCTGGCCGTGCTCACTCTCGGTGGTCACCATCATCAGGGTGACGTCGGAGTACTTCTCAATCGCACGAACGGCCTTCACGAACTCAAGACCGTTCATGTTCGGCATGTTCCAGTCGATGAGCGCCAACGTCGGCGGCTCCTCGGTGGCGTTGAGCAGGTCGAGTGCCTCCTGGCCGTCACCAGCTTCGGTGACCTCGAATCCAGCGGTCGTGAGCACTCGCCGAAGGATCATGCGCATGGCGCGTGAATCGTCGATCACCATTGCTTGCAAGACGAACTCCTGGCCTGGCTGACAACCGGGCGTTCCGGCATGCCCTCCCATCGGCCGACGGGGTGCCACCTTAAGCAAACGGCGACAATCCGATCGCAGATTCCTGCGCAGGCACCGCGCTGGCCCGGGAGAAGCGAACCTCGTCGGTGATCGACCCCTTGCGCAGCAGCTTCACGTCCCGGAAGTAGTTCTGGTACAGCCGCCACGGCGCGACCGGCCCCTGCTTCGGCCAGGCGCTCTGCGCCCGCAGCACATAGCCGGACTTGAGGTCGATGATCGGGCCGAGCTCGGCCGGGTCGAGGTTCTGTGGCGCGATCGGGGTGACGATCTGATACCCGCTGGCATCCATGTACTTCAGTAGCCGCGACACGTAGTGGGCGATGAGATCGGCCTTGAGCGTCCAGGAGGCGTTCGTGTACCCGATCGTGAGCGCGAAATTCGGTACGCCGGAGAGCATCATGCCCTTGTAGGCGAGCGTGCTGGAGAGATCGACCGGGGCCCCGTCCACGCTCAGCGTCATACCGCCGATTCCGAGCATGTTCAGGCCGGTCGCGGTGACCACGATGTCGGCCGGCAGCTCGGCACCGGACTTGAGCTTGATTCCGGTCTTGGTGAAGGCGACGATCCGGTCGGTGACGATCTCGGCGTCCCCGTGGCGGATGGCCCGGAACAGGTCACCATCCGGGACGACGCAGAGGCGCTGGTCCCACGGCTCATAGTTGGGGGCGAAGTGGGTCTGGACCGCATAGCCTTCGGGGAGCTGACGAGTCACGCCGCGGCGCAGGATCGACTTCATCAACTGCGGCCGGCGGCGGCTGAGCTGGTAGCTCAGCATGGTGACCAGGACATTCTTACGGCGGACGATTCCATAGGCCCGCTGCGGCGACAGATGCCGGCGCAGCTTATCGGCGATCGGGTCTTTCGAAGGCAGCGAGATGATGTAGGTCGGCGAGCGCTGCAGCATGGTGACGTGCGCGGCCCGCTCGGCCAGCGACGGGACCAGAGTCACCGCGGTCGCTCCGCTGCCGATGATCACCACCCGCTTGTCGGTGTAGTCGAGGTCCTCGGGCCAGTGCTGCGGGTGCACGACCTGCCCGGCGAACTCATCGACCCCGGCGAACTCAGGGGTATAGCCCTCGTCGTAGCGGTAGTAGCCGGCGCAGACCTGCAGAAACGAGCAACTGATCAGCACCGTCTCGACGCTGCCGTCGACCGTTGTGCGCTCGGCCGTCACCGTCCAGCGGGCCTCGACCGAGGACCACTCGGCGCTGATCACCCGATGCCGGTAGCGGATCTTCTCCTCGACGTCGTAGTCGGCCGCGACCTGGCGTATGTAGTTGCGGATCGACTCGCCGTCGGCGATCGCTTTGGCCTCCGTCCACGGACGGAAGTCGTAACCCAGGGTGAACATATCGGAGTCCGAACGGATACCCGGATAGCGGAAGAGGTCCCAGGTACCCCCCATCGCCTCCCGCGACTCTAGGATTGCGTAACTCTTGCCCGGGCTGTCGATCTGCAGGTGACAGGCGGCGCCGATGCCGGAGAGACCAGCCCCGACGATGAGCACATCTACCCGCTCGACTGACATGTCACTCCTTCACTCGTCAGGAAGAACCACAACGACTCGCCTGGACGGTATCAGGTACTGGCCGTCCACGGAACTGGCGTCGCGGGTCTCTGTGCCGCGCCGGTGACCGCGACGATAACTCGTCGGCGCCTCTCATATCGTCCCGAGACTGACCGATAGAAGGTGTGTCCGGCACCATCGCGTCTTGATGAGAGAGAAGTTCACGTATGTCGCAGTCATGCTCGCCCGCTGCAGAACCGCAGGCCGACCAGTACGCCCGTATGGTCACCACTCTCTCGGCTCACCGCGAACTGCTCGCCCTCAACGCGACCCTCGGCTCCTACCCGTTCCGTAGTGCGCAGTCGAGCCAGACGCCGGACACCTCGTCAACGATGAACAACGATGCGGCCCAGCTCCGCCGCCAGGGGGCCTGATGTCTTCGAACGAAGATCTCGATCTCGAGATCGTCCAGGAATTTCTGATCGAAAGCCACGAGAACCTCGATCAGCTCGACCGGGACCTCGTCTCGCTGGAGCAGACGCCGGATTCCCGCGAGCTCCTCGCCAGCATCTTCCGCACCATCCACACCATCAAGGGAACCAGCGGATTCCTCGCCTACCACCGGCTCGAGGCCGTCACCCACGCCGGTGAGAGCCTGCTGGCCAAGCTGCGCGACGGTGCCTTCCGGATGACACCGGACACCGCCGACGCGCTGCTGCGCATGGTCGACGCCGTCCGGGCGATCCTGGTCAACATCGAACAGCAGCACAACGAAGGCGACGCCGACGTCACCCCGCTGGTCGAGGAGCTGCGCGCGCTGCTGGAGAGCAAGCTGGCCGAGGCTGCGGCCGGCGAAGCCGCCCCCTCCGTTGACGCCGACGCTGAGGTCGAGGCTGTCGTTGACGCGACGGCCGAGCCGGTCGCTGCGGACGCAGCCCCCGCCGCCGGCCCGAGCGGGCTGGAGATCCTGAAGCCGAAGGCGCCGGCCAAGCCACGTGCCCCGCGAGCCAGCACCGCCAAGGCCGCCCCGAAGGCCGCTCCGGCGAAGGCCGCTCCGGCGAAGGCGATTGCGGCCAAGACCGCCGCCGTCACTCCGGTCGAGACCGCAGTCGTCGAGCCGGTCACCGCCAAGCCAGCCGCCGCGAAGGCTCCGGCCAAGGCCGCTGCGGCCAAGGCCAACCCGAACGCCGCCGCCCCGGCCGAGGCCGATGGCCGACCGGGCATCGGCGACTCGACGATTCGCGTCGACGTGACCCTGCTCGAGCAGTTGATGCGTCTGGTCGGAGAGCTCGTCCTGGCCCGCAACCAGATCGTGCAGCGGGCCAGCACCATCGAAGACGATGAGCTGGGGCGCGCCTGCCACCGGCTCAACCTGGTGGCCGGCGAGCTGCAGGAGGGTGTCATGCGCACCCGCATGCAGCCGATCGACCACGTCTGGTCGAAGCTCCCGCGAGTCGTGCGCGACCTCAGCTCACAGCTGGGGCGTACCGTCCGCCTCGAGATGGAGGGTGGCGACACCGAGCTCGACCGCACCCTGCTGGAGGCGGTCAAGGACCCGCTGACCCACCTGGTGCGCAACGCCATCGACCACGGCATCGAAGACCCCGAGACGCGCCGCGTCGCCGGCAAGGACACCACCGGTGTCCTCACGCTGCGCGCCGCCCACGAAGGCGGCCAGATCCTGGTCGAGATCAAGGACGACGGCAAGGGCCTCGACCCTGAGGTACTCGGTCGTAAGGCTGTCGAGAAGGGCATCGTCACCCAGGCCCAGCTCGACTCGATGGGCCCGAACGACATCCTTCAGCTCGTCTTCGTCCCCGGTTTCTCAACCGCCTCGGCCGTCACCAACGTCTCCGGACGAGGCGTCGGCATGGACGTGGTGCGCACCAACATCGAGCGGATCGGCGGCTCCATCGACGTCGACTCCACGGTCGGTGTCGGTACGGCCTGGCGTCTGCGCATCCCGCTGACCCTGGCGATCGTCCCCGCCCTCACCGTCGAGTGCGCCGGCCAGCGTTTCGCCATCCCGCAGGTGAACCTGCTGGAGCTGGTAAGCCTGGACGAACGCAGCTCGGCCGGCGTCGAGAACATGGCTGGAGCCGAGGTGTACCGCCTACGCGGCTCGCTGCTGCCGCTGGTCCGCCTCGACGAGGCGCTGAAGCTCAAGCGCGCCACCGACGAGGAGGTCGGCACCCTGGTGGTCGCCGTCCTGGAAGCCGATGATCGTCGATTCGGGCTGGTCGTCGACCGGGTCCTCGACACCGAGGAGATCGTCGTCAAGCCGCTGTCCAGCGCGTTGAAGGAGCTCGGCCTCTACGCCGGCGCCACCATCCTCGGTGACGGCGCGGTCTCCCTCATCCTCGATGTGCAGAGCCTGGCCCGCCGCCGGCTGCGCGCCGTCGACTCGCACGAAAGCGCACAGAGCCAGCGCAGCCGGGGTGCCGGAGCCGGCTCCTCGGAGCGTCAGCTGCTGGTGGTCGCTCTCGGCGGTGACCGTCGGGTCGCCGTTCCGCTCGACGTGGTCACCCGTCTCGAGCAGTTCCCGGCCGACAGCATCGAGCGCGTCGGCCGCCGTGATGTGGTCCGCTACCGTGGCGCGATCATGCCGCTGGTGCGCCTCTCGGAGCACCTTGGCAGTGGCTTCAACGATGACCGCGAGACCATCCCCGGCGTCGTCTACTCCGCCCACGGACGCAGCGTCGCGCTGGCCGTCGGCGAGATCGTGGACATCGTCGCGGAGAGCTCGGTCGTGCACAGCGACGTCGAGGACATCGGCCTCATCGGATCGGCGGTCATCCGTGATCGCGTCACCGAGATGCTCGACGTCCGCGCGGCGATTCTCGCCGCCGACCCGATGTTCTTCGCCGAGGACGCCACGTCCGGAGCAGCCTTCACCGGCGAGTACTTCGCCGACCAAGAGCAGTTCTCGGGCGAGAACTACGACCTGATCGGAGCCAACTGATGGCCACCCTGCTGGCGACCTTCCACCTCGGCGACTACCTCTGCGCGGTCCCCGTCGGTGAGGTTCAGGAGGTGCTGATGGAGCAGACGCGCACGCCTGCCCCGGGTGCCTCGAAGTACGTCACCGGTCTGATCAACCTGCGCGGCCAGGTCGTCACCGCGCTCGATCTGCGTCTGCGGATGGGCGTCGCCACCACGGTCGAACAGCGTCCGTCGATGAACGTCGTCGTCTGCTTCCGCAACGAGGTCTGGAGCCTGCTGGTCGACAGCATCGGCGACGTCATCGAGGTCGAGGAGTCGCAGTTCGAGGCGCCGCCGGAGACCCTGCACGGTGCACTGCGTGAGCTGATCACCGGGGCCTACAAGCTCGACGGACGACTTCTGCTCGTCCTCAACGTCGAGCGGGCGCTGGACGTCAGCACCGAACCCGCCGCCGCCTGATCGGTAGCCGCAGCGACCGCCCAGTACTCTGATCGCGACGATGAGCTACTGGATTTCATTCTTGATCATTGGTGAAGCATGACGATCTCTCTAGTGAGTGCGCCGATCATCGGCTTCGATCTGGTGCGCCACCCGCACGGGTCGGCGGTGGCTGAGATTCTGCTGCTCGGGCTGAGCCTCGAGGCGCAGGATCTGCCGCTATTTGCCACCGGCTCAGCCAGCGATCCCGGATTCGGCCTGTGGCGGGCGCGAGCGATCGCGACCGATCCGATCTCCCGCCCGCTGCGCAGCGTCCGGGACACGCGACGCTCCGGTGCAGCGGTGAGCGAAGCACGGCCGGTCCAGGCCCGGCCGGCCGATCCGCGGCCGGAGACGAACCCCTCACTGAGCGCGCAGGAGCAGTTGGCCAGCGCCATCGATGCCCTGCTGCACAGCATGATCATCGATATCGACGTGCTGGAGCAGCTGATCCGCCGCGATGTTCTGGGCTGGTGTACGCCGGGTTCGCCGTTTCCGATGGGCGAGACGGAGTCCCAGCGAGGAGTGCCGGTTGACCCCGACCACGCCCGCCTGGCCGCCAATGCCCTTGTGGATGCCATCGCCGCCGAATGGGTGGCCGACCTCGATGATGAGTTCGCCGCCCGGCTGCGCACCCCCCTCGATCGGGTTCGGGGCGGACTCCCCCACCGCGCGCCGAATGTCGGCCCCTGCGCGCTGCCGATCATGCGCATTCTGCAGGATCTTCGCCAGCTTGGCCCGGACGGCTGTATCCGGCTGCGCGGTGTGAACACCGTGCTCGGTTCGGGCGTCGAGACCTGGGCCGCGGCCGTGCACGAGACCTCCTGGGCCGTCATGACAACCGGCCGGGTGCACGCCGCGGCGACTGCGCAACTGCTCGCCGTTCAGGCCTTCGGTGAGAGTGGCCTCAACGCCGCCGACGGGGCCGAGGGAATCTGGAACATCGTGAGCGGGCACCTGCACGCGAGCGTCGTCGGTGACGTCCTGGCCGAGGAGACCAAGCAGTCGCTGGCCAAGGCCTGGGTCACTGCGCTCGCCAGCTAGCCGTCCGTCCAGATCTGTCTGCGAACGTCCTGCACATTGCGCGTCATAGCGCCCAATGTGCAGGACGTACGAACGCGGAAGCGGGGGTGGTCGCGGGCTAGCGGGGGCGGTAGACCGGAACCCGGCCGATCTGCTCGCGCACCCAGCTGTCGTCCACGCCGATCGTCGTCTCGGCGCCGCCGAGCAGCAGGTAAGCGTCCGGGCGGCAGACCGCGCGGATGCGCTGCAGGATCTCCCGCCGCGTCTCCACCGAGAAGTAGATGAGGACGTTACGCAGGAAGACCACGTCGAACTGGCCGATCGCCGGCAACGGCTGGGAGAGGTTCAGCTGGCGGAAGGAGACCATCTTGCGGATGTTCTCATTGATCTGCCAGTGCATTCCGGCCTTGCTGAAGTGCTTGACCAGCTTCATCGCCGGCAGACCGCGGTTGATCTCACCCTGCGTGTACGTGCCGCGCTGGGCCTGCGCGATGATGCCGGGCGCGATGTCGGTGGCCAGGATCTCGCAACCTGCGGCACCGGCACCCAGAATGCTGTCTTTCACGATCATTCCGATGCTGTACGGCTCCTGACCGGTCGAGCAGGCGGCCGACCAGATCCGCACATTGCGGGTTCCGTGCACACTTCGGCTGAGCTTGGGCAGGATCTCGGTCTCGAGCGCGACAAAGGGCTGGCTATCGCGAAACCAGGAAGTCTCGTTCGTGGTCAGGGCCTCGACGATGTCGTCGCGGGTACGTCGATCCGCGGTGCTACGGGTGTGTTCGACGAAGGTCGAGACATCCGACTTTCCGGAGAGCCGGGCCAGTGGAGCCAACCGGGACTCGACCAGGTACTCCTTACCTGGCTCGAGGACGATCGCCGCATCGGAACGAAGTACCGTGCAGACCCACTCGAAGGCTGCAGTGCTGATTGGCATTAGGTATTGCTCCGCCTAACTGCTACTGGTTGCGTCGCATTCACCGGTGAGGTGACTGAGTGGGACGACGCGATAGGTGAGATCCGACGCAGGATGGCGTCGGCGATGACATGTACATCAAGCAACTCTTCGGCGAGACCATCCCCGGCCACCGCGCCGGGCATTCCCCAGACCACCGAACTTGCCTGGTCCTGTGCGATTACCTGTCCGCCGGCGGCCCGAATCTCCCCTGCGCCGCGACGACCGTCGCTCCCCATACCAGTGAGGACAACCCCGAGTACTCCAGAACCGAACGCCCTCGCCGCTGAGCGGAAGAGCACGTCCACTGCAGGGCGGCAGAAGTTCTCCGGCGCCCCTCCCCCAAGTTTTGTATAGGCGTTCGGGCCGGTGACGTCGATCTCCATGTGCAGGTCACCCGGCGCAATGTAGACGCTTCCCGGCACCAGCAGTTCACCACCGGCCGACTCTCGCACGGTTAACTTGCAGACCCGATCCAGGCGCTCGGCAAGGAGCTGGGTGAAGATCGGCGGCATGTGCTGGACGATCAGAATCGGCACCGGGAAACTGGCCGGCAACAGCGGTAGGACCTGGTTCAGTGCCTCCGGGCCGCCGGTCGAGGTGCCGATGACGAGCAACTTGATGCGCGCGCCCCCGGCGGCCGAGGCCCGCTTCGGGACGGCATTCTGGTTGGCCCGCGTCCCGGAGTCGGCCACGGCGGAGGCGCTCGGCACACCCGGACGTAGGGCTACCGGCGGGAAAGTGCGCTCAGCTGGACGCGCTGGCGCAACCGCCGACGGCAGAACTGACGAGGGTGGGGCCGGGCGCGTAGTCGCGGGGGTACTCCGCGGCGACTGGCCGGGTCGGGGCGCCGGTGATGACGGGGCGGCGGCCTCTGACAGCGCTGGAGGAGTGGACGGGCGCAGGGAAGCCGGTTGAGTCGGCGACGCCAGGAGCGGCTCGGTCGCGGGCACCGGTAGCGCGGGATGGACCTGAGCGGGCTGCTCGACCTCGTCCGGGACGACGACCGCGGCCGCGACCTGGGTGGCCGCCGATCGGGACACTCCGGCGCTGTTGCCGGGCTCGGCCCACGGTGCGACGCCGGTGAGGGCAAGCACCCGCGGGATGAGGTTGATGCGGACGTTGTTGCGGGACTCCTCGATGCTGTTGGAGTGTGCGGGCTTGGTGACATAGTCGGTCGCGCCGGCCGCGAGCGCGTCAAAGGTGATGCGCGCCCCTCGCTCGGTGAGCGTGCTGAACATGATCACCGGTATGCGCCGCCCGCTGCGACGCAGCGCCCGTACGGTGTTCACGCCGTCCAGGACGGGCATCTCGATGTCGAGCACGATGACATCCACAACCGTCGTCTCAAGCGCATCCAACGCCAGCTGTCCGTTGGCCGCGGAGGCGACGATCTCGATCTGCGGATGCTCGGAGAGCGTGTCGGAGATCAGTCGGCGGATGACCGCTGAGTCATCGACCACCATCACTCTCGCGATTCGCATGAACCCCCTATCGACCACGACGGGCCGGGCATGAACGGAAAGCGGTCAGACCGCAGCCGCAGACGCAGCCGCCCGCAACTCTAGGGATTTCCCTACTCGGGTCACCGCAGCCGCGTGCACCGCACACGCCTGCCGGCACCGCCTCAGGTGAGCGGGCGGGTGGCCCCGAAGTAGCCGTAGTCCACCGCGTTCATCGGCGTGATCTTGATGACGTCGCCACTGTGCGGGGCCTGCACCACGTTGCCGCCGCCGAGGTAGATGGCGACATGCGAGATGTTGCCCGCCCCGCCGGCCGGCGACCAGAAGACCAGGTCACCCGGCATCAGGTCGGCCACCGACGGGTGCAGCGACCCGGCCTCGACGTACTGTTCGGCCGCGTTGTGGGTCAGGCTGATGTAGGGACCCCAGGCGTACATCATGAGCCCGGAGCAGTCGAAGCCGACGATGCTGCCGTCGTTGGCCGAATCGGCGTCAACGGCGACTCCGAGCGTCGGGCCGGAGATGCCTCCGCCGGCCCAGGAGTACGGCGTGCCCAGCCAGCGCAGCGCGCGGTTCACCGCGGTCTGCCCGGCGGCCGGTGTCCAGCGGCCGGTGTTCGGTGCTATCGGGACGCTCTGGGCCGAGGCCACCTGGTTCGCGTACTGCACCTGCAGCGCCCGGGCCTGCGCCGCGGTGAAGGCGGGGACCGCGGCCTGTTCGGCGGCCAGCGCCTCGGCTGCCGCCGCCTGAACGCTCTTGGCGGCGCTGAGGGCCTGGTTCAGCGACGCCTGTTCGGCTCGCGCCTTGGCCGAGGCGGCCCGAGCCGCCGCCACCGCCTGCTCAGCGGCGGTGGTCGCCGCCCGCTGGCGCTGCAAGGCGTCCTTCGCCGCCTGCTCGGCCGTCGTCACCGCGGCGAGCGCCAGGCCGAACTGGGTCAACACATTGGCCTGCTCGGCGGAGAGTTGCTGCTTGAGACCGGTCTGGTCGAGCAGAGTCTCCAGGTCGGGCGCGGAGATCATTGCGGCCACCGACGAACCCGGCACGTTGTTACCACTCTCGTAGGCCGTGATGACCATGCTCACGACCTGCGCGTGCTTCTCCTCGACGGTCTGCTGGGCGGTCCGCCGTTGCTGCTCGGCCGCGGCGGCGGCGTCGGCCGCCGTCTGTTGTAGTTCCATCTGCCTCGTGTAGCGCTGCTCAGCGACCTCAGCGGCGCCGTTGGCGGCCGCGACGCGGCCCCGAGCGGCGACGATCTTGGCGGTGAGGGCGGCCACCTGCGCGTCGGCTGCGGATTTCTGCGCCTCGGCCGTGCTGGTTGACCCCGCGGATGACGCCCCCACCGGCGCCGGATCGGCGGCGGCGCTGCGAGTGGTGGTGGTGATGCACAGCAGCAGGCAGAGCAGAACCGGCAGGGATGCGGCGAGTAACTTTCTACCGGTCTGTGCGGCGATGCCAGCCATCCGAACTGCTCCTGATCCGTCAGACGCGCACCGTCCGTGTCGCTGCTTCAGACCGTTCAGCGCGCGTTCCCGTCCGTGGGTTCACCCCTTCTCTTCGGCAGTACGGCCCTATACCTGAGCTTCCGGACTGGGCTTCCAGTTAGGGCGCCGGCTGCGACGCCGGCGCTTGAAGCAGGCGTCCCTCCCGCAGTCCGGAGGCGGTCTTCGAAGCGACCAGCAGCCAGGCCGCGACCAGCACCAGAAAGAGCAGGGCCGCGCCGTCGCCGAGCCAACCAACGTGGGTGCGTAGGGATAGCCCGGAGAGGGCAGTGACGCAGGTGCCGAGCGGAAACGTGAACGACCACCAGGTCATCGCGAAGGGCAGCCCCGGCCGGGCTGTGCGGTAGGTGATCCGGCCGGCGATGACGCTCCAGAGCAGCGCGAATCCGAGGGCCGGCACGGCGTAGCTCAGGCCGAAGGCCTGCAGCGCCGCCCCGGGGCCGGCCGACAGCAGGCGGCGAGCATCCCCGCCCAGGAGGTTGGCCGCGGTCACCGACTGCCCCAGCGGCCCGAGCACGATCCACAGCGTGGGCACCAACTGCGGCGGCGGAGGGCCGTGCCTTCCCAGGCGCAGACAGATCAGGGCGATGACGACGGCGGACCCGACCAGGGCGATGGTGAACATCGTGTAGCACCCGATCAGCAGGGCGATCCGTACCGAAGCGGTCGGGGCGTGCGGAATCAGCAGAGCGCCGGTGGAGGCCGAGACCATCGGCGGGACCACCGGCATGAGCCAACCACCGAATGCCACCTTCGCTCGACCCGCGGACGTCCGATACGGAATCCAGGCGAAGGCCATCAGACCGAGAAGCGTCCCCGCGCTCCAGAGTGTCCAGTCCACATCAAGTGCCAGCCGTGCACCGAGAATGTGCTGGCCCAGCAGGAGCGTTGCGGCGCCGACCGTCATCAGCGCCATCGGCGGAGCGCCGTAGAAGTGCCCGAGCACGGGATGCGACAGATATCCGCGGGCCGTCGCCGGGTGATGGCGCCAATGGACGGCAGTGGCGACGGTCAGTACCACCAGCAGCAGCGCGGCGATCGCCCACATCAGGATGGCGAAGGCTCGCAGGCCGGGGAACTGAACCGGCAGACCAGCGGCGGCCACGGCCACGATTCCCGTGCCCATCACGGCGGCGAACCAGTTCGGCGGAAGGTAGGCGAGGCCCGAACTGGCAGCGGCGGGAGTAGGGACAGCAGGGCCTGTGGGGGCGGTAGGGGCGGCGGCGCCGGGTCGGTCGGCAGCGAGGGAGGTCGTCACCCCATCAACGATCCGATGACCGAGGCGTCTGCGGTAGACCGCTTGAACTTGCAGCGTTACAAAGTAGATTGGTAACCGGCTACAAGCCGGTTTTGTAGCCGTAGAAGGAGGTGCCGCTTGCTCAGTCCACATGTGCCGGACCTCGCCGCGCTCGAGGTCTTCCTGGCTGTCGCCCGGACGGGCAGCCTCAACGCCGCCTCGGCCGAAGTAGGAGTCAGCCAGCAGGCGATCTCGGCCCGGATCACCTCCATCGAGTCCCAGATCGGGATCGTGCTACTCAGCCGAACTCCCCGTGGCTCAACACTCACTCCGATGGGCGTGGTGGTGGCCGAATGGGCCTCTCGTCTGCTCGTAGCGGCGGCCGAACTGGACGCCGGACTGGCCTCGCTACGCCAGGATCGTCGCGCCCGACTACGCGTGAGCGCCAGCCTGACCGTGGCCGAGCAACTGCTGCCGGCCTGGTTGGTGGCGCTCCGCGCGGGGAATGAGCAGCGCGGCGAACCGCTCACCCAGATCGAGCTCACCGCGACCAACAGTGATGCGGTCGCGGCGATGGTTCGCGACGCGGCGGCTGAGCTGGGCTTCGTCGAGGGCCCACAGGCGCCGAAGGGGCTGCGCAGCCGGGCGGTCGGGCATGACCGTCTTGTCGTGGTAGTGCCCCCCGATCATCCCTGGAGCAGGCGTCAGCGCCCCCTCACCGCGGCCGAGCTGGCGCGCAGCCCGCTGGTCACTCGTGAGATCGGCTCGGGGACGCGGGATGCGCTGGACGCGGCACTGCGCCGGGCCCTCGGCGCCGACCCCGAACTCGCGGCACCGGCACTGGCCCTCTCGACCGCCGCCGCCGTTCGATCGGCGGTCATCGCCGGAGCGGGACCAGCGGTGTTGAGCGAGCTGACGGTGGCCGATGACCTGAGCACGGGGCGGCTACGCGGGATCCAGGTCGAAGGACTGGAGCTGAGCCGGACACTGCGGGCGGTCTGGCTCGGCGGGGCGACGCCCCCGTCCGGAGCAGCTCGGGACCTGGTTGCGATCGCCGTTGCCCATCCAGCCGGCCGGCCCTGACCACAGCCACGACCACAGCCACGACCAGGCAGAGATTTCGACTGGATACCAACTGGATACAGTGCCCGCATGACCCTCAAACGACTCGGGCTATGGATGATCGGCGTCGCGGTCGCGCTCATCGCGCTCGCCGGCGCGGTGATCGTCCACACCGCGGGTCCACCGTTCGTCGACACCTTGCGCAGCCCGATCTTTCAGACCCCGATGCACAACACCCTGAATCTGCAGGCCGGCGACTATCTGGTGTATGAGAACGCAGCGAACTTCTCCGCCTCTCCACCGGATAGCGGCTCGCTGCGCGGAGTGACGATTGTCGGCCCCGACACGCAACCAATACCGCTTTCGATACCGTCGACCGTGCAGAAGCTCAACCGCGACGGCGACACCTTTTCGTCGGTGGTTGAATTCCACGCGCCGCAGGCTGGCGCGTATGTGATCACCGTCGTCTCCTCGAATGCCGCCACTGTCGTGATCGGGCGTGACCTGGGGAAGCTTGTCCTCTCCATCCTGGGTTGGGTCGCCCTCGGACTCCTCGGTGCGGCCATGCTGGTGGCCGGAGTCATCATGCTTATCGTGGCCCGGTCCAAGCGACGCCGCGAGACGGCAATAATTGCGATCTCCCCGACCGTGACAGGCTATCCGGCCGGGGCATCGAACGGCTGGCCGATACCAATCTCCGGGTCGCCGACTGGCGCACACACTCCCGCACCGGCGCCGCCACCCCGACCGGGCTGGTATCCCGACCCCGAGGCAAGGCATAAGTACCGCTGGTGGAATGGCCAGCACTGGGAAGCCCCATTGCCCGATCAGCCGGAGGAGAAGTAATTGGTTCGGACAGATAATTACTTCGACGATCGAACGATCTTGGGAAAGCCGAATGATGTCGGAATGAAAAGCGGAATGAGAGTTCCGCCGGGAGCCTCAACGTAACCCCAGTGACGCTGAGACCCCCGACGGAACATGGCAGCGGCGCGCCGTCGGATCCGACTTGCGCGCCTTAGACGAATCGTCATACTGGTCTAGACGAAACGCTGAAGTGCCCAGATTTACGAGAAACCTGAACTCCTCTTCCGTGGTCCGCATTACTCTGTGTCATTCAAGTGTGTATCCAAAACGTGAAAAGGTAAAGGCTTAGCTAGGTAGTTGCGTGATCAATTGCTTTTAGGTTGCTATCGCAGCGAATAACCGGCTTTTGCTACTCGTCAGTAATTGACTAGTAGCGCCCAGTACCGGTGCAACCGCAATTTGTCTGAACAACCCGCAGCGCGAATTGCCGGCGCGAATTGGATCACAACCACGGCGTCCCTGCGGCCGATGTCGGGGGATCCGTGTTTGATGGTCGTATGGAACCAACCCCCTTCTCGCTGGTCAGCTCGATCGCCGCCAACCCGCTCACTGCCCACCAGTTCCGCGCCGAGGTCGATCCTGAGTGGACGATCGGCGGTAAGCCCAATGGCGGCTACCTGCTGGCTATGATGGGGCGCGCGGCCGCCGCGGTGGGCCAGCACCAGCACGTCATCGCTGCCTCCGCGCACTACCTCAGCTCCCCCGACCCGGGGCCGGTAAACCTGGAGGCCGAGGTGCTGCGGGGCGGCCGATCGGCTAGCCAGGTCAGAGTTCGTATGGAGCAGGAGGGACGCCCGCGCGTCGAAGCCCTCTTCACAACCGGCACCCTCGACGTCGACACCAAGCCGTTCTGGGAGGCCGGCCTCCCACCCCGACCGGTCGCCCAACCCGATGAGTGCCTGCGGATCCCAAGCTCGTCACCCAGCGGGCTGCGGGTGGCGATCATGGATCAGGTGGATCTGCGCATCGAGCCGAGCACCCTCGGATTTGCCAACGGAGCCCCATCAGGCCGCGGCGAACTGCGCGGGTGGCTGGCCCTGCCCGCCGGCGAGGCCTTCGACCCGACCTCACTGCTCTACGCAGTCGACGCGTTTCCCCCGGCAACTTTCGAGATCGAGCTGACCGGATGGGTGCCCACGCTGGAACTCACGGTCTACGTTCGCGCGCTCCCCGCCCCCGGGCCGGTGCAGGTTCTGCAGCGGGCTCAGCTGATCGACGCGCAACGGGTCGACGAGGCCTGCTACGTCTGGGACTCCACCGGACGACTGGTGGCGCATGGAACCCAGCTGGCCGGCATCCGCCTGGGCTGAGCCCAGGTCACAGGTCGATGACCTCGAAGGAGACGGCGAAGCGGGTGCCGAGCCTGCCGCCGGTCTCCCGGGCGATCGACTCCAGAAACTCCTCCGGGTCGGCCATGGCGTGGTCGCCGAGGCCGGCCAGATAGGCCGCATGCTCCTGTAACGAGGCGATGCCCAGCTGCAGGTAGTCGGTCGTATCCACCCCATGGGCGGCTAGCGGTGAGCCGGCGACCAGCAGTCTGGTGGCGCTCCACGGCGGCAGCCCCTCATCCAGCAGTTCCCGGAAGACCCACCGGTTTCCGGCGTCGCGGACCCCGTCCAGCACCGCGCGCCCAACCGCGATGTGGTCAGCTTGATTCAGCGCCCCCGGCCCCCAGCGCTCGGAGAAGTTGCCCGTGATGACCACATCCGGCCGATGTCGGCGCACCGCCCGCGAGACGTCGCGGCGCAGCGCCAAACCGTACTCCAGCACCCCGTCCGGATACCCGAGGAACTCCACCTGCTGCACTCCGACGACGGCCGCCGACGCGATCTGCTCCCGCTCCCGCAGCGGTCCGCACTCCTCGGGAGCCAGGGAGTCGATTCCGGCCTCACCGCTGGTCGCCAGGCAGTAGACGATCCGCTTACCCTGCGCACTCCAGCGGGCGATCGCCGCCGCCGCGCCGTACTCCAGGTCATCGGGGTGCGCCACGATCGCCAACGCACTGGACCAACTCTCATCAACATGTTCCAACTCAGCACTCATTCACCCAGTCTGCGCCTGCACCGGCAGGATCTGACGGGGCAGCACCGCTCCGGCGCGGCGAGCCCGCCACTCCCGCGGATAGCCCAGCGACACCTCCTCGAAGCGCACGCCGTCGTAATACGTGGTGCGCGGAATATGCAGGTGCCCGTAGACGACGGCCGCGGTGTTGAAGCGTCGGTGCCAGTCGGCGGTCAGCTCGGTTCCGCACCACTGCGCGAACTCGGGAAAGCGCAGCACCCGCGTCGGTTCCCGGACCAGCGGCCAATGATTGACCATGATGATCGGCACCAGCGGATCACACTCGGCCAGCCGGGCTTCGCTGTAGGCGACCCGATCCCGGCACCAGGCCTCACAGCTGTCGTAGGGCTGCGGATCGAGGAAGCGTTCGTCGGTGCAGACCACCCCGGCCGCGTAGGCCCCGGCCAGTGACTCGGCCTTGTCGGCACAACCTTCGACCCGGAAGGTGTAGTCGTAGAGCAGGAAGAGCGGGGCGATCGTAACCGCACCATCCGGCCCGCTCCAGACCGGGTAGGGGTCCTCGGGGGTGAGCACTCCCAACTCGCGACAACTCTGCACCAAGTGCTCGTAGCGGGCTACGCCGGACAGTTGCACCGGGTCGGTCGGGGTCGTCCACAGCTCGTGGTTGCCCGGGGCCCACACCACCTTGGCGAAGCGCTGGGACAGGTAGTCCAGTACCTTCTCGACGGCGTCGGAGCGCTCCGCGATATCGCCGGCGACCAGCAGCCAGTCCTCATCGCTGTCCGGACGGAGATCGAGCGTCAACTCCAGGTTCTCCCGGTAGCCGATGTGCAGATCGCTCGTCGCGAATAGTTTCCCAGCCATACCTAGGTTCTACCGGGTCCGCCGCCTCAGCAGCACAGCAGCCGGGAGCAGGGAGCCGGCGACGACCGTCTGAAGCCGGCGGGGAACGGACGGAGGGCAGGCGCCGTCGAAGCCCAGGCGGGCATCGATATGTGTCGCTCTACTGGCCGGTACGACGGATTTCGCGGCTGAACTTGATTCAGCTCACATGGCCTAACGCAGTGCCGATGCTGTGGGGGTCAACTTTCCACCTGTCGTACCTCGGTTGCGAGGGCGTTTCAATATAGGACCTGCCAATGCCTGAAATCAGCACCGAATCGCGCAGCGCCGCCGCTGCGGAACCGCAGCGCCGCGGCTTCATCGGCCGGATCGCCGACCTCTCCATCTCTACCAAGGTCATCTCGTTGATCTCGGTCGGCCTCATCGGCATGGTCGCGGTCGGTGCCGTCGGACTGGTCGGGCTGTCGCGGACCAACCGCTCGGCTCAGCAACTGGTGTCGAACATCGCCGTACGGGCCAATGACTTCGGCGCCACCCGCGAAGCCTTCGCCCGGATGCGAATCAACCTCGTCCAGGGCGGCACGTTCGCCCGCCCGGCCGACATTCAGGACGGTCTGGAGACGTATGAGAAGAAGAAGGCGATCACGCTGGCCGGCCTGCAGAAGTACGCCGCCGGGCCACTGACCCTGAACCAGCGTTCGATCATGGAGAAGACGGTGACCCCCGGCATCGCGCAGATCATCTCCATCGCCGACGCCAAGCTGATCCCGCTGGCCAAGACCCCGCACACCCAGGCTGAAAACCTTGAGTTCTCCTCGATCTACGGCGATGAGGTCGGACCGATCGTCGACTCCCTGCAGGATGCCATCAACGACCTCAGCGCGGTCGACACCGCGCAGCTGCAGTCCGGGCTCCACCACATCGCCGAGACCCGTCGTAGCGCCAACACCCTGCTGCTGATCATCGTCGCGGCGGCCGCGATCGCCCTGATCGGGATCGGAATCGGCTTGGTGCGCCTGATCGCTCCGCCGATCCGCCGGGTCGAGGCTGTCCTCGCCGGCTTCGCCGATGGCGACTTCACCGGATCGGCCGGTGTCACCAGCCGCGACGAGATCGGCCGGATGGCCGCCGCCCTCGACCGGGCCCAGTCCTCGTTGCGCTCGGCCTTCCAGGCGATGAACGCATCGGCCGGCAGCCTGGCCGGCGCGGCCGAGGAACTGAGCACCGTCGGCAGCCAGGTCTTCACCAGCGCCGAGCTCACCTCGACACAGTCCACTGCGACCGCCGATGTGGCGCTCGAGGTCTCAGCGAACGTCCAGACCGTCGCCGCCGCCACCGAGCAGATGAACGCAAGTGTTCGCGAGATCGCCCAGTCGGCCGCCGGTGCGGCCGAGGTCGCCGCCAGCGCCGTCCATGAAGCGCAGACCGCCACCGACACGGTCAGCCGTCTCGGCGACTCCAGCTCGGAGGTCGGCGAGGTCATCCGGGTCATCACCAGCATCGCCAAGCAGACCAACCTGCTCGCCCTCAACGCGACCATCGAGGCCGCCCGCGCGGGCGAGGCCGGCAAGGGATTCGCCGTCGTCGCCAGCGAGGTCAAGGACCTGGCTCAGGCCACGGCGAAGGCCACCGACGACATCGCCGGGCGTCTGGAGGCCATCCAGTCCGACACCCATGACGCGGTGAGCGCCATCGGTCGAGTCTCCACCGTCATCGAGGAGATCAACCGATTCCAGCTCGTCATCGCCTCCGCGGTTGAGGAGCAGTCGGCCGCCACCGCCGAGATCGCCCGCAATGTGCACAACGCCGCCGACGGCGCGGAGGAGATTTCGCGCAACCTGACCTCAGTCGTCGAGTCGGCCCGCAGCTCCAGCGAGGGCACCGGCCAGTCGGAGCGCTCCGCCCTCGAAGTGGCCCGGCTCTCGGTCGACCTGCGTCACTCGCTGTCGGGCTTCAAAGTCTGAGCCGCGACGTCTCATCCGTGACCGGCTGATCCGGATCTACTGGCGGCCGCCAGTAGATCCGGTGATGCGGAAGATTCATCGGACCGATGAAGCCGCTCCCGGAGGTGGCGAAGCCCCCGCGGGCATAGAAGCCGAGCGCCGAGTCACGGGCGTTGGCCCAGATCCCCGTACCCACCGACGCCGCGGCCCGCTGCGCTGTGCGCAGTAGTACCGAACCGACGCCATGACGCTGGTACTGCGGATCCACCGCCATCAGCGCCAACCGCAACCCGATCTGCAGCGGATCACCCGCAAAAGGCGCCTCAATCAGCGTCAAGCATCCGATTGGCCGCCCGACCGCAAGGTCGGCCCCAGCCAGATGCAGTGTGGTTGGGAGGCCATCCTCGGGGGTCGTGGCATCCAACTCCGGATTGCCGTCACGCAGCACCGCCCGTCGCAGCGGCTCGATCTCCTCCGCCCGCGCCGGCGCGACCTCGATACCTCGCTCGAGCACCCGAAGCCGCTCACCCCACCACCGCCCGTCCAGGCTCATGACAGCGGCCACCGCTCCTGCCGCCAGGCGGCGTCCCAGAACATCCATTCATAGCGCGACGTCGTCACGAAGTGGGCCTGAGCCCGGGTCGCCTCCGTCTCACTGAGTCCCGCGCCGACTTGATCGGTCACCGCCAGCACCTCGTTCACCACCAGCGCGAACTCCTCGCCGGCGTAGGTGTCGATCCAGCGTTGAAAACGCAGGTCGGGTGAGCCCGCAGCGGCGAGCTCGGCTCCGACGCGGGCGTAGATCCAGTAGCACGGAAGCACGGCGGCCAACCCCTCGGCGAAGGTGCCGCCATAGGCGGTCGCCAACAGATAGCTGCAATACGCCCGCGTGGTCGGTGAGATGACCGCGGACTCGAGCTGCGTCGCGTCGAGTCCCAGCTCGCCGAGGAGGCGACTGTGCAGTGAGAGTTCGACCTCCACCGCACCGGCGGCGTGGCGGGCGAACATCGCGGTCTGCTCATGCGTTGCCGCCTTGGCCCCGACAATGGCCAGCGCCCGCGCGTAGTCGCGCAGGTAATGCGCGTCCTGGGCAACGTAGTAGCTGAAGGCCGCCGGGTCGAGATCGCCGTCGGTGAGACCGGTCAGGAAGGGATGACCAAGAATTGCCGGGTAAATCTCCTCGATGCCCGACCACAGTCGCGAACTCCAGGAGGAGGGCGGATCGAACGGGTCAGATGGTTGGATCACACCGGCGGCCACCCCACGATCCTGCCTTATGCTCAGATCGTGGCCTCCTGGGATGACATTCGCGAGATCGTCGCCGCGCTGCCCACCACGTCGGAGGATATCGGCGGCCCGACCCACTCCTGGCGAGCCGGCGACAAGAACCTGGTCTGGGAGCGGCCGCTGCGACGCGGCGACGTGGCCGCCCTGGAGGCGGCCGGTCAGCCGGTTCCCGCCGAGCCGATCCTGGCCGTGCGCACCGCCGACCTCGGGGTCAAGGAGGCGCTGCTGGCCGACGATCCGGATGTGTACTTCACGACGCCACACTTCGACAACTACCCCGCGGTGCTCATACAGCTGGAACGGATAGATGCCGAAGAGCTTCGGGAGCTGATCGTCGACGCGTGGCTGGCGCGGGTGCCCAAACGACGAGCGATGGAGTACCTCGAGAGCCGGCAGTGATGCCCCCGCTGGACGCGGTGGTCGTCGGATCGGGGCCGAACGGGCTGGCCGCGGCCCTGACCCTGGCCGAATCCGGTCTCAGTGTGCGGGTCATCGAGGCGTCCAGCGGCCCCGGCGGGGGTTGCCGCACGGCCGAACTCACGCTTCCAGGCTTTCGGCATGACGTCTGCTCAACGGTGCAGTCGATGGTGGAACTCTCCTCGTTCTTCACCGGTCTGAACCTCACCGACCTCGGAGTCCGGCTACTCCGCCCGCAGATCGCCTACGCACAGCCGCTCGACGGCGGCCGGGCCGCGCTCGGATTCAGCGACCTGGAGGCAACGGCGGCCGGCCTCGGCCGCGACGCCTCCGCGTGGCGGCGACTACTCGCCCCGCTGCTCCACCGGTCCGAGCAGCTCTTCCCCGAAGTACTCGGGGATCTGCGCCGGCCTCCGCGGCATCCCGTCACGCTGTGCCGCTTCGGGCTGCCGGGTCTGGTGCCGGCCACGACACTGGCCGCGGGTCTCTTCCGGGAGGAGTCGACCCGCGCCCTCTTCGCCGGTCTGGCCGCGCACAGCATGCGCAGTCTGCATGCGCCGCTCACCTCAGCCTTTGCCATGGTGCTTGCGTTGAGCGCGCATGTGGGTGGCTGGCCGGTGGTCGAGGGTGGCAGCGTGGCGATCAGCGACGCTCTGGTGCGCCGGTTGGTGGAACTCGGCGTGGAGTTCGAGTACGACCACGAGGTGACATCGCTGGCCGAGCTGCCACCCAGCCGGGTCACCCTGCTCGACCTCTCACCCCGGCAACTTCTGCGGATCGGCGCAGACCGGTTGCCACCTCGCTATCGCCGCCAACTGCAGCGTTTCCGCTACGGACCGGGAAGCTTCAAGGTCGACTACGCCCTCAGCGAGGCGGTGCCCTGGGCGAACCGTGACTGCCGGCGGGCGGGCACTCTGCACGTCGGAGGCTCGATGGCCGAGATCGCAGCCAGTGAGGGCCGGGTCGAAGCCGGCCGGCATAGTGACACCCCATACGTGCTCGTAGTGCAGCCGAGCGTGGTCGACCCAACTCGTGCGCCGGCCGGAAAGCACACTCTCTGGGCCTACTGTCACGTGCCGAACGGCTCGGCCCTTGATCGCACCGAGGCGGTGGAGCGCCAGATCGAGCGGTTCGCACCGGGCTTCCGGGATGTCGTACTGGCCCGCTCTACCCGGACGGCCGCTGAATACCAGCGGTACAACCCGAACTACGTCGGCGGCGACATCAATGCCGGGCGGGCCGGGGTGGCCGCCGCGTTCCTGGGTCCGGTTCCGGGCGGGTTACGGTACGCACCGCTGCCCCGATGGTCTCGCTATCGCACCGCCCTGCCCGGCGTCTACCTCTGTTCGGCCTCAACGCCTCCGGGCGGCGGCGTACACGGCATGTGTGGTCAGAATGCAGCCCGGGAAGCCATCGCCCGCGAGTTCGCCTGAGAGGGCTGGGTCTGCCGTTACTTCGTGCGGCGCACGAAGCTGGCCATCGCCGCGCCGTGATCGGCACAAGGATACATCACCAGTAACCCGTCGTCGGCCGCGTGCGTGTGGAAGGCGGCCTGAACAACCGTCGGCACTTCGGCCAGCACCAGCGTTCCCCGATCAGCCAGCACCCGGCGGTGCGCGGCGACCACGGTCTGCACACCGACAACGTCGATTACGGTCACGTCGGAGAGGTCCATGCGAATGAACTTTCGCCGATGACTGAGCTGCACATCGATCAGGGCCGCCACCAGTTCGGCGCTCCCACAGTCCATGCTTCCAGATACCTTGATGTATGAGCGGCCACCTTCGCTGCGCAGGGCGTCCACGCGCAGCGTCGACATCTCATCCGACGCGCTCAGAGTCGATTCCATCGTCAGTTCCTCTCCCCGCGGCCTTAGTCAGCTTCCGACAGGAGATCCACCGCAACCCTCGACCGTCCGTCGAAGCTCAATTACCCGCAGCTAGAAATTCATAAACATCCGCCTGCCCATCATCCTCTTTTCCGCCCCGAGCTCAACCCTCTGCCACCGCCGCCGATAGGGGTGCCAGCAGGTCCGACGAAAGGGACTGAGGATGGTCGCCAAGGTGATCAGTTTTGACACTCTGCGTAGCGCCGGGTCACGTCGCAGGGGCACGGTCGGTGTCGGCGGCTCCGTCGGTGCCGTGGATGGTTACGCGGATCGTTACGGGGTGGCAACCGGGCAGGCCGGGCAACCCCGGCAACTCAGGCCGCACCCTGTCATCACCGGCAGTGTGCGCGGCGGTGGCAGCGCCGAGGTCGACCTCGCCGTATCCCTGCTGCGCTCGATCACCGATGGCACTGACGTGCTGAGCCGCCTCACCGGACTCCCTTTCGCCGATGGGCATGAGCCCGACTTCCTCGCGGTTCGCCGCGGCCCGAATGTGCCGGGCGTGCTCCCGGGTGGCTTCACGACGACCGGCTGGACCGACGCGGCCGGCAACACCGTTACCTGGTTCGCCGCTGGACGGCAGCCCCACGCGTATCAGGGCGTCACCGTGCTCTACGCCGACGGCAGCACGCGGGATGATCATGCGCACCTGTGCCGGGTGGCGCTGGAGGGGCTCTCCCGGCACCTGCAGGTCGCCAGCCGCCCACGTGCGAGAAATGTTCATCCGCTGAAGCCGTCGTTGACCCCGGCCTGACCCACCGCCTCTGTCAGTATCGGTAGGTGCGCTCTCCCGATGGCCCGACCGGCCCAGACCAGGCTGGGCAGAACCTGACGGGCCCAGACCCGGCTGCGCGTCGAAGCGTCGAGTGGCTCGGCGTGCGCACCCTGGCCGTGCTCGTCCTCACCGGACTCGGCGCCGGCGCGGGCGGCGTGGGGCTCACGCTGCTGCTTCATCTCATCCAGCACCTGGCCTTCGGCTATACCGAGAACACCTTCCTCATCGGTGTCGAACATGCCTCCGGTCGACGGCGGGTCATCGCGATGACTATCGGTGGCCTCATCGTCGGACTCGGGTGGTGGGCCCAGCGAGCCCATCTGACGATCGTCACCGTTCGCGAAGCGCTGCGTGAGCGCCGGCCGCGCCTGCCCATCCCCAGCACGCTCTTCGACTCCATCCTGCAGATCACCGCGGTCGGTTTCGGCGCGTCGCTCGGACGGGAGGGAGCACCGCGGCAGCTCGGTGCCTCGATCGGCGTGTGGCTGGCCGCGCGGGCCGGCTTGTCACTCGACCAGCAGCGCACCATCATGGCCTGCGGAGCCGGAGCCGGGCTGGCGGCGGTCTACAACGTGCCGCTCGGCGGAGCGCTCTTCACGCTGGAGGTGCTGCTCGCCTCGGCGGCCCGTGCCGACATCGTCGCGGCGGTGCTGACCAGTGCCACGGCCACCGCCGTCGCCTGGCCGGTCCTCTCCAACCGCCCGACCTACACCGTCGCCGAGCTACATCTGACCGCGACGGCGTTCACCTGGGCCATCGTCTTCGGCCCCATCGCCGGCGTCGCCGGGGCGGCCTTCATGCGCCTGGCCGCCGTCGCGTTGCGCCACCAGCCCCACGGCTGGCACCTCCCGGTCTTCACCACCTTCACCTTCGCCCTGGTCGGGGTTGTCGCCATCGGGTTCCCGCAACTGCTCGGCAACGGAAAGGGCGCCGCGCAACTGGCCTTCGACGCGACCCCGACGATCGCGTTGCTGGCCACGCTGGCCCTGTTGAAACCACTGGCCACCGCCCTCTGCCTGCGCAGCGGGGCCACCGGTGGGCTGCTCACTCCGGCGCTGGCCACCGGGGCACTACTGGGGGCAGCCGCGGGCGGGGTGTGGACAATGTTCTGGCCCGGCAGCCCACTCGCCGCGTTCGCAATCATCGGGGCAGCGGCCGTGCTGGCGACGACCCAGCGGGCCCCGCTGACCGCGATCGCGCTGGTCATCGAGTTCACCCACACCGGTGAGACGCTGCTCGTCCCGATCATGATCGCGGTGGGGACAGCGACTCTGACATCCCAGCATCTGCCGGCCTGGAGCCACCTCACCAACGCCCACACCGCGACCTGATTCGGTCGCCCCAGAGCCGAAATCACCCCAGGCTAGGATGGCCGGGTTGCGCACTGGGGGGTGTGATGGGGCATATTTCGGGACCGGGCACCGTAACCAGTCGTCTGGCCGGTCTCCGTGCTGCCCGTTTCGCCGCTGCCCCGCTTCCGGTCAGCCGGGGTGACCTGGTCGGCCGGGGCAGCCCAATCGGCCTTGTCGGCCTAATCGGCCTGGTCGGCGCGCTGCTGGCCGCCGCACTCCTCACCGGCTGCACCAGCCGGGCCACACCTTCTCCGTCGGCCAGTAGCTACGTGCTCCCGGCCGTCTCGGCCGCCGACACCGCTCGTACCGCCGCATACCTGCGCGGCACCGGAGCACCCCTGCTCGGCATGCATCGCTCCGCAGCCACCGTGGCGCTCAACTACACCGACGACGGGTGCCGGGCCCTCACCGCCCTCATCTCGCCGCAGAATCAGGATCGTCTTGCCCGGGCCGCGTTCGCCGTCCCAGATGCGGTGCTCAACGAACTGGCGGTCGCCGAGATACATGCGATCGCCACCATGCGCGCCTGCAACACGAACACCTCGACGAAACAACTGGTGGCCGTCGACGGGCTGCTGGCCAAGCGCTTCGTCCAACTGGGCGTTGTCTCATGACCGGCCGGCATAACCTGAAACTGGCATCAACGACAGTCAGCGGCATGAACGGCTCGCCATCGTGAGCTGGCTCTCGGGTCGGGTGACGGCAACCCGTGCCGTGACCGCAATCGTCACGCTGACCGCGATCTTCCTAACCGCGACGCTGCTGGCGATACCCGGCTCGGGAGCGGTCGGGCACCAGATCACCATGCTGGCCGCCGGTGACTCCTTCTCCTCCGGTGAGGGACTCAGCGACTCCAGCGGTGGCTGCGCGCAGCCTTCGGCCGCCGGCTCCCAGGTCTACTCCCAGATCGCCGCGCAGAGTTCGTCGGCTGAGGTCTCGATCGCCCGGCCGGTGGTGGTACTCAGCTGCACCGGCGCCCGTTACCGGCAGCTCATCCCCTCGACCCAGAACCCGCAGGGGCAATGGATGCCCGCGATCGGACGCTTCGACCTGGTCACCTTCACCTACGGCGGCGACGATCTGGACCTCGTCGACATCATCCGCGAATGCATCGGGCTCGACGCCTCACCCGACCTGCAGAGCAGCGTCGAAGGCACCGTCGAGGCGTCCGGGGATGAACCGGATCGGCTCTGCCCAAATCAGTCCCAGATCAAGCAGGCCATCACCGACGGCATCTCGGCCGGCTACGGCGATTTCCTGACCGACGTCGGCAACGACATGGTCACCTCGGGCGGAAACGTCGTCGTCCTCGGCTATCCACAGATCGTGGAGGACCCAGCCAAATGGCAGGGATTGAGCAAGGCGATCGGGGTCTGTATGGGGCTGGGAACGGTAGATGCGGTTGAGGTGCGCTCGCTGGTGAGTGACCTCAACGCGGCCATCGCCACCGCCGTTACGAGCGCGAACGCCACGCGCCCCAACGGCGTCCACTTCACTTACCTCGATGTCAACAACGGTGGCACCGCCGGGATAGATCGCAACGATGCCCGCCTCTTCGAGCCCATGAACGGCCCGCACCACAATCTCTGTTCGGCCGACTCCTGGATGAATGGGGCAACCACCCTCGACTCCGAACGAGGCTCGTTCCACCCGAACGAGAAGGGCCACGAAGCCGAGGGCAGCCTGCTGGGCGAGGTGGTGACCAGCCATCTGGACTGGAGCACGCTCGGTCAGATCACTCCCCCACCGGTCGCGGGCACATCTGTCTCGCCGTCCCCGACCGACGTCCCGGGTCGCACCCCGCGCCCCAAGAAGGCGACACCCACGCCGCTGCCGACCACCCACACGGTTGTGGTTCCCGGGCGCGGCATCATCGTCGTGCCCGGTCCCCCGCCCGCCACGCCGGGTCCGGGTCCGGGTCCGGGTCCGGTGAAGAAGACCCCCCGCCCCGGCGCCACTCCGAGTCCGTCGACGCCGGCGCCGACTGAGGTCGTCACCCCCGAGCCGCAGCCCACCGACGTGCCGATCGAGACACCCACCGAGTCGACAGATCCGGGAGCCTGACCCAACGACGCAGGTCGAGAGGTCGTCCGACCGGCCGCTGACCACCCTACGTAGGTGAGGCCGGCCGGAGCAGTTCCGGGGACGATGCCTGAAAAGGTTGCGCCCGATCTTCGCCGCGCGCGGCACCCGCCACCATTGGAAGGCTTCTGGCATCACATATGGCCGTTCTCATTGTTCATTCGACCCTGTCGAACTCGCTTCAGCTAACCGCCATACCAGCGGGCTTTCCGGCCGCGCCGACCGACGCATCGACCTCTGACGTACCGTCGCCGTCCCCGTCCCCGTCCCCGTCGCCGTCGCCGACTCCCACGCCAGAACCCACGCCGAGCCCGACCCCAGAGGCGACCCAGACGCCGGCCACCAGTGCCGCCCCCACCACCGCCTCCGTCGCCCCGGCTTCGCCCAGCCCGACCACGTCGAACTCCTCGTCGGGTGTCAGCACGACGGCAGTGGTCATCGCGCTTCTTGTCGTGCTGGCCCTGGCTGGTTGGCTCATCTACTACTTCGCCCGTCGCAGCCGCCGGGCCGGGCCGGCCAATCCGCCTTGGGAGGCGAACCTGGCCAACGCCGCCGGTACGGCCCGCTGGATGTCCGACAGCCTCACCCCGAACATCGCCAATCGGGCCAACAGTGGGGAGCAGGCGGTCCGCATGTGGACTGAGAACAGCGCCGCCGTGAGCGATCTCGAGCGCCGCCTGTACGAGCTGGCCGGGGGTGCGACCAGCGAAGCCGACCGCACCCGCGCGCAGCAGCTGGCCAACGCCGTCTCCGATCTTCGCGGCGCCCTCGACAATGACGTACGGCTGCGCTCAGCCGACGTGGCGACCCTGGATCCGACGGCGGCGGCGATCCGCCCGTCGCTCATCCAGGATTCGGCCACCGCCATCACCACGGCCCGGGCCCGACTCAGCGAGGTACTACAACCGCCCATCCCGCCGCACTCCTGATCCGGGGCCGTACTCATCCGGGGAACTCAGTCGGTTCATCCTCTCCAGGTGATCTCTCGATCAGTGTCGTGGCTCCATCATGGAGACTCGTCGCCCAGGTCGGCAGAGGAGGTTCCATGGCCGCGGATTCCTATGAAGTAAGGGTGGTTGGCTCACTTGGTCGGGCCGCGCGAGAGGCGTTCGACGATGTCTGGATCGACACTGAGCCGACGACGACTGTGCTCAGTGGCGAGTTGGACCAGGCCGCGCTACACGGGTTACTGGACCAGGTGCGGGCGCTCGGCCTGGAGCTCGTCGACATTCGAAGAGTGGACGGAGCCTAGCTCTTCCTGCTCTCGATCCACTGCGTTGCCCGATCGTAGGCCAATCGGGTCGAGGCGCCGATCACGATGTCGGCCCGCACAATGTGCATGTCGTCGGCGGACTCGAAGCGGTCGAAGCGGCTCAGCTGCTTCCAGAGCTCGGGATCGACGCCGCTGAGGTAGAGCTGCCCGCCGCCGGCTCGCAGCCGTCGCAGGTAGTCCTCCACTACGACGACGAAGGTCGCGCCCACCATGGTCCGGCCGCGCAGGCGCAGCACCACCACCGCCGACGGCGCGAAGGCCGGGTCCGGCAACAGGGTCTGCAGCGTCCGGGCGCCGGCGTAGAAGAGGCTGCCGTAGATGTCCAGCACGGTCACCGTCTCAGCGGTGAGTCGTTTGGGGGCCGGATGCTCCTCGAAGCGCTCGAAACCCTCTAAACCCTGTCCCGCGACACCGCCGATCCCGGCCGGGACAAGCTCGACCACCCGCAGATCCAGCGCCTCCTGATTGAGCTGCAGCATCAGGGCCAGCGCCACTCCGATACCCACTGCGGCCGCCACCGGCAGGAAGAGGGTCGCCAGGAAGGTAGTGGTCATCCCGACCTTGGAGATGGTGCTGGTCAGCCAGATTGTCTCGATCTGGCTTACCCGCAGCGATGCCACGCCGGCCACGATGAGGACGCCGGCCAGCGTCGGCATCGCTACCTTGCCCACCAATTCGGCGAAGAGCAGCAGGATAAGCAGCAGCCAGAGTCCGCTGAAGATCGCGCCCCAGCGGCTGCGCGCACCGGCCGTCACGTTGAGCGACGTCTGGCCGACCGAACCACCGACCGGCTGACCCTTGAAGAGTCCGGCGGCGATGTTGCCGACGCCTTGGCCGATGAAGTCGCGGTTGGCGTCCGAGAGCGTTCCGTTCGGATTGGGCGCAGCCTCCGCCACGCCGGCGCCCTGAATCAGCACGATGGCGGTCACCGCCAGCGCCCCGGTGACGACGCTGAAGTTGAGCGCGCTGAGCGGGGGAAGGTGCGGCATTGGCAACCCCAGCGGGATCTCACCGGAGTCATGGACCCGGGGCACACTGTCCGCGCCGAGCAGGATGACCAGCAGCGTCGGAATGAGTAGCGCCAGCACCGCCGACAGCGGGGCCAGTCTGGTCCGCGAAAGACCGACCGTCAGCGCGATCGCTGACAGCCCGGTCGCCAGCGACGGAAGCTGCGACCAGTGCAGGTTCTGCAGCGTGTCAACGGTTTTGGCCAGGCTGAACGACCCATGCGCGGTGTAGCCGAGCAGGGTCGGGATCTGGCTGAGGATGATGTTCACCGAGATACCGGTGAGGAATCCGATCATCACCGAGTGCGGTACGAACCTGGTGTACCGCCCGAAGTGCAGAACCCCGGCGACGATCATCAAGACGCCCGAAAGCAGTGTGAGCAGGAAGAGCGCGTCCGGGCGATCGGCCGCCGAGACGCCGGCCAGCGCGGACCCGGCGGCCAACGCGGCGGCGCTGGTGGTGGTCACCACCATCAACTTCGTGCTGGTCGAGAAACCGCCACCGATCCGACCGGCGAAGCTCGCGTAGAGACCGTGCACCGGACTGACGCCGACCAGGACGCTGGAGGCCATTCCGTCCGGGACACTGCCGATGGCCCCGGCCAGACCGGCCAGCACGTCATCACGCCAGCTCTCTCGCGGCGGAGCGCTGTGGCGCAGTCGAGGCAGCGCGGTGGCGACCTGGACGCGCGCTCGCGCACGCCAAGTCACGTCGGTCATGTCGGGCTCGTCCGGCTCGTCGGGCACATCAACCAGGCTGACCGACCGGCGACCGGCCGGCATCATCTGAGCAGCGTGAGACGGGCCGCCGGTTCAGGTCACCCCGTCGTTCGCCTAGGACCAGTTGGAGCGGATGAACAGATCAGCGCCTATTCCGCCGGCCAGGCGGGTGGCGTCGCTCAGCGAGATGAGCAGCGGGGCGAGCAGCGTGGCGAGCGGACTGGACTCCACCTCCACCTCGAGCGCCTCCCGGCCGGCCATCCTCAGCAGCCGGGCGCCGCCGCTGCTGCTGCCGAGGTCGACCGTCGTCTCACCGACGCGCACGGTCACCTGCTGGTCGACGATGCGCCAACCGCGGATGTCCAGGATCTCGTCGTAGGCCATCCGTCGCATGCAGAGGCCATGGGGGCCGACGGTGAGCACCGACTGGTCCCAGGCGAGCAGCGTCGTCGGCGGATCGGAGGGGATGACCGCCCGGAACGCACCACGATGACTCGACCCCGAGTAGAGCCCGATTCCCATATCGTCGTGGGTGATCAGGTGCTGGGCATTCTCGACCTGCATATGCATCCGCAGCGCCTTGTGGAAACCGACGTGCGCTCGTGGCAGCCGCAGCGCGTTCAGCAGCGAGGTGTCCGTGCGGCCGGCGATCCAGTCCAGAAAGGCATAGACGAGGCCGCGTTCGCCCAGGAAGCGCTCCTCGGCGAACCCGTGCCGCCAGGAGCGGTAGCGGTGGAACTCCTCCGGATCGATGCCTCGCTGGGTGTTGGTGGGCTCCAGACGCCAGTCGTGCAGCTCACCGTCGATGTCGTAGACCGGACGAACGAGCTCATCGAGATCGCTTGGCGGCCGAACCGGTATCGCACGGGTGTACACGGTGGCGCGGAGCATCTCGGCTCCCTCACCGGCCAGCAGGCCGCCGACCTGGGACTGGTTGCGCCGCCGTTCATCATAAGAACGCAGCATTTTCTCGCCCCCAGTCAGCCGTCAGACGACTCCCACTTCATCCACCGTACTACTAACCGGCCAACCGGCAATGCCTCTTTGTGAGCGACAAATCGGGGTTTCGTCGCGCGGGGGAAGCTACCCGCTAAGCCGCTTCACTTGCCGGGTCGGGCCCGCCGGCGACCGACCGGGTCGACGACCACGGCGACCAGAATCAGCAGAAACACGAAGGCCCCGAGGACGACGAACGGGTGCCACCAGGTCTCCCCGATCCAGTACAGGTGGGTGCCGAGCCAGCCGTCCTCCGACGGGCTGGTGCCGAAGAGGTAGCGCCGCACGGTGGGGATCGCCAGTGACCCGATCGCCGCCAGCAACATCAGCGAGAGGAAGGAGATCAGCAGCATGCGCGACGCACCCCAGGCCGCGATGGCCAGGCAGTAGGTGCCGGTGATGGCCAGCAGCAGCCCCGGGAGCCCGAAGACGGCGCTCTGCTGGATCGCGGCGGCGATACCCAGGATCAGGGCTCCGGCGCCGATCATCGCCAGTCGTTTGGGGGCCGGATCGACGAGTGTGCTGGCCCGGTAGCCGGTCAGGGTGACGGTCCGCATGGACGTCAGGACGGGTCGGACCACGGATGGGATCTGCTGGACCGAACTCACCGCGGCGGTGACCGTCGCCGCGGCGTGGGTCGTCGTCCGGGTGAGTAGCGAGGTGCCGAGCTCGGTCTTGAAGGTCTCCTCGGGCACCGGGCAACTGCGCAGCTTCGCCGCCACCGCTGCCGGGAGGGCCGGCTGGATGGCATGCAGCCGGGTCACGTCCGACGCCCACTGCACTGCGGTGGGCGTGACGTTCGGCTTGGCGCCGTCGCGGGGCACGATCTTGGCCACCCGCGGGGCCTTCGGTGCTCTCGGTGCTCTCGGTGCGTTCGGGGCGGCTCCACCCAGAATGGTGGCGGCGACATTCGGCAGCTCGTCGGCCGCGACGACCTCCTGCACGGCCCGGGCCACCCACAGCGCGGTCAGTGGCAGGCTGGCCGGTGCCGGTATCGAACCGTCGTCGAGGTAGGCCAGCTCCTTCTCGATGTCGGCCCGGGTGAGTACCGAAGCCTCAGGCGCGCCGGTGTCGGAGAGACCACGGGGTGGGAGTGGGTACCCCTCAACCGGGATGGGGCCGGCGATCTGCCGATCGCTGAGCAGATCGATGAGCCAGCTCACCGCCGAGCTCGTGGGATCAGGACGTTCGCGCGACTTCATCTCGATGCGCTTGGGGTCCAGCAGCATGTGGATGAGCCAGCCGGCACCGTCGAAGCGACCCCACATCCAGTCGTTGGCCCGCCAGGATTCCTTGTAGAAAGCGCCGAAGTGATGCAGCTGCATACCGTTCAGCTTGCGCACCGCGGTCTGGCGCAGCGGGTCGAGCAGGGTGCGGGTGTCAGCGCTGACCTGGATGAATTCGACCGGCTGCTCGAGCTCGGCGTTCACCGGCAGGATCGCCCGATGGGCCGCGTGCAGGTTGAAGAGTCGAAGCGCGACCTGCAGGGCCTCATCTCCGTCGCGGCGCAGGTAGCTCAGGTAGGTGCCGACGTTGCGGGCGGCCGAGGCGCGCCGGCCGTCGGTCGACTGCGGATGCGCCTGCGGTGGCGTATCGGTCGGCGCGTCGGCGCCGGTCGGCTGGGTACGAGTACGGTCGGCCACCGGCACCCGATCGACGAAGAGGGCCAGCGTCTGCAGGGTCTGCTCATCGAAGACCGCGGCCAGCGCTGTCCAGGCACTGACCAGGATTGGCCCCGGGTCAGGATTCTGCTCGTCACAGACCCGGGACGCCAGATAGCGCTTCGTCAGCTGGTGCGCGACCGCCGGCAGTGGCGTGCTGCGCAGCGCCTCGTCCTCGGTGCACTGGGCGTCGACGAAACGCTGCACATTCAGCCTCGGATTGCTGACCAGGGCGAGCTGAAGTTCCTTTCTTTTCATAGCGATCCACACCCGGTCGGTAGCGTTGTCGACCAGGTCGTAGGCGTTGCGCAGCAGGGCCAGCGCGGCCGCTTTGGCTCCGTCGAAGGCAGGCTTACCGAAGACGGCGAGATCCTGGTAAGTCTGAGGGATCCGCGTCGTCCAGTCGGCACTGAGCCCGTCCACCGCTCCCTGCCGGCAGTCCGGCTCGCCGGTCGGGCTGGACAGCGCCTCAGCCCAGAGGGCCGGAACGACATCATTCGCCTCACTCGGCGCCTGACCGGACCTGGCGCTGGGTTTGGTGGCGGGCCAGGTGGTGATGCGGCGCAGCAGCGCGTCGATGACCGGTCCCGACGTCTGGGCGGCCTGACGTTCGACGAAGTCGTTGAGCACCTGGTCGGTGAGCAGCCCCGGCTTGGCCGGATCGAGGCGGGCACCGAGCTCGGCCAGCTGCAGACGCGCGTCCGAGCGCGCGCTGATCCGGTCGTTGTGATCCTGGATGGCGCGCAGATCACCGGTGATCGACTGGTTGGACAGGGCCACCAGATCCTTCAGCAGACCGTCGACCAACCCGAAGGGGGTGGCGAATGAGTCGCTGGGCTGGCTCAGCAGCATGTCCGGCGCGTCACCCCCGGACGGAACCACGTACAGAAGCACCCGGCGTACCACGCCGTCGGCCCCCGGACGGTCAAGAATCGCCTGCAATAGTGGGGCAATCGGGCGGTTCGCCAGCAGCCCGCCGTCGGCGACCCAATGCGATCGGGTGGTGTTGGCGAAGGAGCGCATCGCCGGACGCATCGGATGGTCCTTGCTGGCAGCGACCGCCTCCGATTCGTCGAAGGGGACGAAGGATGGCTCGAAGGCGGCGGGGAAGGAGGCGGTGCTGCGGGCGGCCAGCGCCAGGGCGGCCCGGGCCTCATCGTGGCCGTCGCCGGTGAAGTCGGAGTCGGAGAACATGAACATGCCGTGGTGTTCGACGTCCTGCACCAGCGTGCCGTAGGAGTCGGTGAAGCGACTGGTCTCCCCGTTGAGGAGAGTCGTGGTGATGAAGAGCTTCACCTCGGCCTCGTCGAGGCGCCCGCTCGGGCGCCCGACCGGTGGCATCGCCACCGCCCCCGGCATCTCGGCCAACGCCTGGGCCAGACCGCTGAACAGCTGCTTGTCGCCGTACATCAGCGACGGAATGCTGGGATCGCGGGGATCGCGCAGCAGTGTCCCCAGCGATCCGAGGCGTAGCCAGAGATCCCGTAGGCCGCCGAGATCCTTCCCGGTCGCCCGCGCGTAACCCAGCAGCGCGGCATTGATGCCGCCGGCGCTGGTGCCGGAGAGGATGTCGGTGTCGACGACGGTGTCGAGCGCCTCCAGCAGGTGCAGGTAGCGGGCTTTGATGTTCCGCTCCGGAGTTGCGCTCGCGTCCTGCACCGGCAGTTGGTCGGCGAAGGTGAGCTGGGTTCGCCACTGCGAGGCCTGGCAGAGCAGATCAATCTCTCGGACAATCCCGCCCATCCAGATCGCCAGGCTCACTCCGCCGGTCATGGTGGTGGCGATCCGGAGTACCTGAGTCGCTGGGGTCACCCGCCGGTCGGCGGTGGGGTCAACCGCCGAGGTACCGGCGGCGCCGGCGGCGCCGGTCGAGCTGGTCGGGCCGGATTCGTCACGCACCGAGTGAGTCCCCATAGCAAACCTCCGGCAGCCTCGCGGTGACGCGATCTCAAACCTATACAGACATTTGACCGGTAGTGCGGCTAAATTGGCAAGGAAACCGGCCAAATCGCCGCCCACAAGCGATTTCTCGAATGACCTGAACGTCAGGAGTGAATCATGTCGAGCAGCGCAGCAGTTTCGGGATTCACGCCGAGCGTCGACGGTTTCCCTTTCACGAACTCATTTCCACCGGCGCCGGCGGTACAGCTCGATCTCGGGCCGGCCGGCCGCGTCGGAATTGGGGATGTGAGCGGCGGCGTCTGTGGCGGGATGGTGTTCGCCGTGCGCGACTACTTCGAGACCGCCACCGCGATTCCGCAGCTCAGCCAGCCACCGGCGCCCGGAACCCCCCTCTTCGAATACATCGTCGGACGGCTACTCGACAGCTGGGACGTACCGAACGGGGTGCTGCGCTATGCCCAGTGGATGGCGCTGCCCTCCACGCATGTCCGGCTGCCGCTCATCTCCGAACCCGGCACATTCGAACTGACCGTCTCCAAAAGCTGGCCCGCCATCCGAGCCGACATCGACGCCGGCCGGCTGAGCACGCTCGGGCTGGTGACCGTGCACGGAACCGATCTCAAGCAGCTCGGCAAGAACCACCAGGTGCTGGCCTACGGCTACTCGCTCGACGACGCCGGGGCACTGACGCTGCACGTCTACGACCCGAACACCCCAACCGACTCGGCCGACGGCGTCGTCATTCAACTCGACGTCAGCGACCCCTCGACGGTGACCACCATCAGCCACAACATCAACATCGGTGAACCGACCCTGCATGGATTCTTCCGCGCTGACTATGCACGAAAGAATCCGCCGACTGATACCGGCTGATGCCACGGTCGGCCATTTGTTACCTGTCAGTAATCGGCCTGGCGCACCCGGTATATCAGTCGAAAGTCTCCGGTGAGGACAACCTGTGACTCCGATATCTACGACGCGCACGACTCGGCAGTAGCCGCTACATTCCCCTGGGGTCCTGGATAGTTACGACTGTCCAGGAAAAGTGTTTCAAAATTCTCTGGGGGAATGTTATGTCTAATTTGCTACCGCTTGTACTGTCCGTAGATCCGCAAGGCGAGATGCTCGATGCGGCCCGCGCCTGCGAGGCGGACGTCTTTCTCGAGACCTACGGCAACACCGCCGAGGAGTGGGAGGAGGAGTACGGCGCCTACGAGAGTTCTTCGATCTTCATCGCACTCGCCGAACAGGGCGGTGACGTTCTCGGCGCCGCCCGCCTGCTGCTGCCGAGTTCGGCCGGGTTCAAATCCCTGGACGATACTTCGCGACCGCCGTGGAACGTCGACGGCTATCGGGCCGCCGAGGCGGCCGGAGTCGACCTCTCCCGGACCTTCGATTTCGCGACGATCGGCGTGCGCCGTGGTCTTGAAGGCGCGGCCCGCTTCGCCTCCGCCGCGATGTTTCACGCGATCAGCAAGGTGGCACTGGCCAACGATCTGCCCAACGCCGTGATGATCATGGACGAGCACGCCAGAGCGCTCGTGACGGCGATCGGCGGGACAACGCACGTGCTACCCGGCACGCACACCGCGCCCTACCTCGGCTCGCCGGCCAGCACACCGCTCTGGTCGAATGTGCCGCAGATGCTCGACAACCAGCGACGGCTCTACCCGGACGCCTACCGTCTCATCACGCTGGGAATCGGTCTGGACGGCATTTCACTGCCGGCGCAAGCGGACTACGTGTTGTCGCGTCGCTTCGCCGAGCCCGTGCTCGAGAGCGCCTGAACGTCATCGGGGCGGGTCGCCCGGAAGTTCGGGCAACTGCACCACTGCGCGCGGTGTCGTCTCGTAGGTGATGTCGGCGAAGGTCGTCCACTCGCGCATCCAGGTCTCGACCTGCGTCGGCCGAAGCGGTCGGGAGAGGTGGTAGCCCTGCAGTACGTCGACCCCCATCGCCACCAGGTCCGCGGCGGTGGCCGAGTCCTCGACCCCCTCAGCGACGGTGCGCAGGCCGAGTGCCTTGGCCATCTGCAGCGTCGACGCGACGATCATCTGGCTGCGGGGATCGTGGCGCATCGCGGTGATGAAGGAGCTGTCGATCTTCAGTTCCTGCACCGGAAGATCGCGCAGATAGGAGAGGGAGGAGAAGCCGGTTCCGTAGTCATCGATGGAGATCTGCATGCCGTGCCTGCGGATGTCCAGCAGAACTGAACGCGCACGCTCTGGCTCGTTCAGGAACGAGTCCTCGGTTACTTCAATGACCAGGCTCGAAGCCGGTACGTCGGCCTCCTCCATCGCTTTGTAAAGCGCCGGCAGGAAGGAGCCACTCATGAGTTCCGGCGGGGCGCAGTTGATGGCGACCCGCGGATCGAGCCCACGCGTACGCCACTCGGCCAGATCGCTCAGCGCGATGCGCACCACCTCAGCCGAGAGTGCGGGCATCAGGCCGGCCCGGCGTGCGGCCGGCAGGAAGACGGCCGGCGAGAGCAGCCCCTCCTTGGGGTGCTGCCACCGCACGAGAGCCTCCAGACCGCCGATCCGCTGGGTCTCGGCGTCGATCTGAGGCTGGTACCAGAGTTCCAATTGGCCGAAGAGGATGCCCTTGCGCAACTCCTCCGCTATCTGCAACTTCTCCCGCGAGAAGTGGTCGAAGTGCGCGTCGTAGACCAGCGCACCGGCGCGGTTGACCTTCGCCTGGTACATCGCCACGTCGGCCCGACGCAGCAGCTCACCGCTCTTGGTGTCGGAGGCGGCGCTCGTCGTCACCCCGATCGAGGCGTCAGTGCCGATGCTGATGCCCTCGACGGTGAGGGGCTGGCGGAGTGCTCGCAGGATGCTCTGGGCGGCGGCCATCGCCTCGATCTGGTCGGGGCCGGGCACGACAGCGGCGAACTCGTCGCCACCCAGGCGAGCGACCATGATGCCCGGATCGAGGGCCGTGCGCATCCGATGCGCCACCAGCTGAAGCACCGCGTCACCGGCGGCGTGGCCGAGCGTGTCGTTGACGTCCTTGAAGCCGTTGAGGTCGAGGATCATCAGCGAGAACGGCTGATGCGCGGCCAGCCGTTCGGCGATCAATGCCAGCACCGCGCGGCGGTTCGGAAGACTGGTCAGATCGTCGCTTCGAGCCAGCGCATACGCCTCGGCCGCCCGGTTCGCCTCATTGAGCGCGACGACCAGGCGCCCGCCCACCGCGAGAAGAGTAATCAGCGCGACGGCGACCAAGTACTTGCCGACGGCATCAGCCGGATGAAAGACCAGGACCGCCAGCGCAGCCAAACCGGCGATGAGGAAGAAAGCCGGGCGCTGCCGACGGGGAACTACGTCCGGCACGGCAAACGGCTGCTGACACGCCTGCGTCACGAGAAGCGCGAACGCGATGCCGTAACAAGAGTCGTTGACCAGCGACGAGTCGTAGACACCGGCGGAGAGATAACCGACGAAGTGGGCATCGGCGTACGCGAAGAGCGCGAACACGAGAATAAGGACGCCCGAGTGCCGGAATCCCCCACGAGCTCGCAACATGATCTGCGCGACCACCAAGACTCCGAGCGCCACATCGATCAGCGGATAGAGCAGGGCCACCAGCAGCGGCACCCCGTCGTTGTTGAACTGCGAAGCGACCGGAGACAGCAGAACGGCGCCGGCAACACAGACCGTCGCTCCGCAGATCACGACCGTTTCAAGCCACGCTGACAGCGTCGTCCTGGTGACCCGGTGCCCGGCGTCGGTGATGAGGTACGCCGCCAGCGCAACGTAGGAGACCAGGAAAAGCCATTCACCCGGTGACGGGAATTTCGTCAGGTCCGGCTGGGTGTTCGCGTTGAGCACCGCTGATCCCGCTGCCCAGAAGGCGATGGAGACGACCAGGATTCGTAGCGAACGACGCCGCCTCGGCTGCGCGATCATCGCTATGACGATCCAACCCAGCAGTAGGACGAAGAAGGCGACAAGGCCGCCGGCAACCATCGACTGCGTAACACCCGGGTCGCTCGAGGCGATGAGGCTGACCGTCACGTAGGAGATCGCCAAGAAGGACCAGGCGACGATGCCGGCCACGCGCACGGCTCGATCCCCCACGATCGCTAGCCTATGCGTCATATCTCTCCCATCGGCGGAAGATATCGATACTTGAGGTGCCAACTTCGAGTGGACGACGACCGGGCTTCGTTAGAGCATTGAGGAAACCACCGTCCGACTTCTTTTCCTAACGCTGGTAGGCCCCCAAATACTCTCAAAATGTCAGTAACAGTCGCTGCTTTGCGCTGCCGTCAGTACTGCGATTGCTCGCGTCAGACAGATATCACGGGCTGCATCCACGCTAACAAATGTGTCCATCCTCACGTAAGGAATCCCATGCACGACCTTGCCCCCGAAATTCACCGTCAGCGTCTCGTCGTCGAAGGAATTCCGAAGCGGAACATCGAGGCCGAGGAGATCGTCAACTTTCTGTCAAAGCTCTCCGTTGAACTCGATATGGTCACCCTCATCGAGCCGGTGACCCACCAGTCCCCCAAGTTCGGCTGGGCCGGATGGATTCACTGGGAGACCTCGGGCGCGCACTTCTACGCCTGGGACGAACCGCAGCTCTTCTTCTCAGTCGACATCTACACCTGCAAGGCGTTCGACAACGACGCGGCGGTGGAGTTCACAGCCCGCTTCTTCGACACGACCACGATCGTCAGCAAGGCGTTCTGAGCCGGGCTGTACCGCGGTTCGGTACGGCCCGCGCCGCGGATCGAATCCAGTCTCAGATGGCGCGCGCACCGGGCGTGGACTTTGCGACGATCGCCGGGTCGCTCGTCACGACTGCACCCAGCGCCTCGTCGATCCGGGCCATCGCGTCGGCGTCGATCTTCACGCCGGCGGCCTTGACGTTCTCGGCTACCTGCTCCGGGCGGGATGCCCCGACCAGCGCGGCCGAGACGTTGCTGTTCTGCAGCACCCACGCCACCGCCAGCTGGGCCATCGACAGACCCAGGTCGGCCGCGATCGGCTGGAGCAGCTGAACTCGGGTCAGCACGTCGTCGTCCAGCCAGCGCTTGATCATGTTGGCGCCGCCCTTGACGTCGGTTGCGCGGGACCCCTCCGGCGCCTGCTCCCCCGGCTTGTACTTTCCGGTCAGCACGCCCTGTGCGATCGGCGACCAGACGATCTGTCCGATGCCCAGCTGCTCGCAGGTCGGGACGACCTCGCCCTCGATCACTCGCCACAGCATGGAGTACTGCGGCTGGCTCGAGACGAGTGAGATGCCGAGTTCGGTGGCCAGCGCGTGCCCGGCACGGATCTGATCGGCGGTCCACTCGCTCACCCCGATGTAGAGCGCCTTGCCGGCGCGAACCACGTCGGCGAAGGCCTGCATCGTCTCTTCCAGCGGGGTGAAGACGTCATAGCGGTGCGCTTGGTAGAGGTCGACGTAGTCCATCTGCAGCCGGCGCAGCGACCCGTCGATACCCTCCAGGATGTGCTTGCGGGACAGGCCGGTGTCGTTCTTGCCCTTCGGATCGGGGCCGACCGGCCAGTAGACCTTCGTGAAGATCTCCAAGGACTCCCGCCGCAGCCCCTTCAACGCCGTCCCGAGAACCTCCTCGGCCTTGCCGTTGGCGTAGACGTCTGCGGTGTCGAAGCTGGTGATTCCGACGTCCAGGGCCGCCTTCACACATTGGGAAGCGACGTCGTTCTCGACCTGCGAACCGTGGGTGAGCCAATTGCCGTAAGTGATCTCGGAGATCTGCATGCCGGAGTTGCCGAGGTATCTGAAGTCCATACCGTCATAATTGATGGGTATCACCGGCAATGCAAACAGCTCTGACAATTCAGCAGGAGAATCGCCGGACCCGCGAAATCGGCCCAGCGAGATGGCCCAGCGAAATCGGCCCAGCGAAATCGGGACCAACCACCGAGCACAACTCATCGGCCGCACCGGACAGAACCTCGGAGATGACGTGAGCGACGACAGCGCTCCTGCGGCTCCACCCGATGCCGCTGGCTCCGATCCCGCTGGCTCCGATCCCGCTGCCGATGCCGCTGAGGACGGGCCGGAGTCAAGCGCGGTCTCCAGCGCAGCCATCGAGCGGGCTATTCAGCTCGTCGCCGGCATCATCGCTCCAACCACGCTGCTCACCGCGCTGCTCTATTATTTCGGCTTCGTCGCCACCGACTCGTTCTACGAATACTTCGGGGTGGACGCGGCGACCGTCCAGTTCTCGACGCAGAACTATCTGCTGCGAAGTGTCGGCGCCCTCTACGTCCCGATCGGGACGATCCTCCTGCTCGCGCTGCTCTCGCTCTGGATACACCCGTGGCTCTCCGGCCGGCTCGAACGCGACGGCTCGAAACCCTGGGCCCGGTGGGCGGTACGAGCCGCGCTGGCGCTCGGCGCACTCGCGGTCTTCTACGGGGTGCTCTCCGTCTCGCTTCCGGATGACATTCCGCAGTCGAGCTTGGGCACGCCGCTGGTGCTCGCCTTCGGGATCGCCCTGCTGAGCTATATGCGATACGTGCTGAGACTCGGCCGGCTGCGCAGCGGATCCGGCGGTTCCCGCCGGCGGGTGCCGATGACCCGCCGGGACGTGGCCACCATCGGCCTGGTCCTGGCGCTGCTCGTGGTGACCGGCTTCTGGGCCGCGAACAGCTATGCCGAGGCCTACGGCCGGGGGCAGGCCATCGACCTGGGCAATCACCTCGATCGGCGCCCCGCCGTCGTCCTCGATACGCACGAGGAGCTCTTCCTGCGCATGCCGGGAGTGAGCGAGACGGCCCTGCCGAAGTCGTCGCCCGACCAGAAGTTCCTCTTCCGCTACCGGGGACTGCGGCTGCTGGCTCAGTCAGACGCGCGGATGTTCTTCGTCTCCGACGCCTGGGACCCCGAGACGGGTCAGACGCTGATGCTCATCGACGACGGAACGATTCGCCTCCAGTTCACCGGCAGCTGATCGCCCGCAGCTGATCGTCAGGAGTCAGGGCGTCGGCGACGGAGTCGGCAGTGGAGTAGGCGTCGGTTCGCTCGGGGGCGGGAGTGGCGTCAGGACCGGGCAGCCGTCGAGTTGCACGGAGGTCGACGGAAGCGGGCAGCCGGTCGATCCCCACAGTTGCGCGACGCTCTGCCACGTCACGGTCTGGGGGTGTGCGACGCTCACGGTGACGCTGTGCGGGATCTGGTTGCAGACCGGCGCCGCCCGCGTGGTGCAGGGCAATTCGGAGGTGAAGACGAGGCCGGCCGTGAAGTAGCCCTGGGCCGGGAAGTCCCGGTGGATCGGGGCCGGCCGGGTCGGTTTGAAGTTGAGGTCCACCTGGCAGGTGGTGATACCCGTGGTGTCGTCGTTGGCGCTCGCGCCGACGGTGGTGCCGGTGCAGTGATCGTCGACGATGTGGAACGGGCTCCCCGCCGGGCTCACCTTCACGCTGACGACCTTGGCCGAGTGAACGGTGGAGGAGTGCAGGTACATCGGTGCGCCCTGAGTCGGGCCGGTGTGGCCGACCGGGACGTAGCCGGTGGCGGTGGAGCGGCCCACGTAGCCCCAGTTGTTCCAGACGCCACTGTCATTGCTGCCGAGCGACGGGCCGCCCACGTGGATCGCGGACTTACCGCCGTTTCCATTGCTGCGTGATGGGCTCGGCTGGGACGTGCCCTCGGTGGCCGGTGCCGAGTGGGACTCGACGCCCACGCTGGAGAGCAGTGTCGCCGAGGCCGACGGCTGTGGGTTGGCGGCCGACGGCGTCTTCCCGCCGCAGCCAGTGAGCAGGAGCGCAGGCAGCAGCGCGGACATCAGCGCGCAGGCCAGCCCCGTCCCCGGCCCGGTTGAACGCCTCATCATCACTCCTCGCCGACCAGCCCCACCCGACTCTCCGGAGGCCCTTCCCGGGGCCTTCCCTTCCGGGTGCCGCTCCCTTTGGTGCCGCTCCCTTTGAGTGAGGTGGTATCTCCCAGTCTGATACCGCACCGGCATCCAACGGAATGCCGCGGCCGCATCCGCCGCCGGTTTGTGACTAGCCGTCGATCAGCTGAGTTCGACGGCGCTACCGCTCACCACGATCCCGCTCTTCTCGTCTGCGTCGATACCTACCGTGATCAGGCTTGGCCTCCCCATATCCACTCCCTGGTGGACGGTGATGGTCGCCGGCAACTCGACCAGCCGCATCGCCCGCAGCCACCCGCCGAGCGCCGCGGCGGCGGCACCGGTTGCCGGGTCTTCGACGATTCCGCCGGGTGGAAACGGGTTTCGAGCGTGGAAGACGTGCGCCGACTCCCGCCAGATGAGGTCGACGGTCGTCCATCGGCGAAGCGCCATCAACTCTGACAGCCGATCGAAGTCGTAGTCGAGGTCGGCCAGCCGAGCCCGGGTCGAGGTGGCGAGAATGGGATGCCAGGCACCGGCGTAACCCACACCTGGCGGCAAGCTCGGATCGAGGTCCGCCGCGCTCCAACCGAGTGCCGCCAGCAGTTCGCTCAGATCCTCGTCAGCCAGCGTCTTCGTCGCGGGGGTGACACTGGTGAGGCTCGCCGCGATCAGCCCACCGTCGTCGGCGGTCGTCGCGGTGGTGGCGGTGGTGACCGGCACCGGGCCTACTTGAGTGTCGAGGCGCAGCGTCCCGGTGCCGGCGCGTTCGGCGTACGCGACCGCCGCCGCGATGGTGGCGTGACCGCAGAACGGAACCTCGGCCAGCGGCGCGAAATACCGGACGGTGAAGCTGCGCTCCCCGTGCGGCACCAGGAACGCGGTCTCGGAGTAACCGAGGTCGGCCGCGATCTGTTGCATCTGACTCTCGGCGAGCCCGGTTGCGTCCAGTACGACGCCGGCCGGATTCCCGCCGTTGACGTCGGTCGTGAACGCCGAGTAACGCAGCACATCACCGTTGCCTGTCATGGACTCCACCGTAGCGGCGAGGCAATGACCACCCAGAGCAGACTGGGCGCATGAGCAGTCTGGGCGTATGAGCAGACTGGACGCATGAGCAGACTGGACGCATGAGCATGTCCCGGCTGGCCCGATCTTGACCGCGACCGAGTTCGTGCTGCTCGTTCTCGCCGGTGTCGGTGCCGGGCTGGCCGCGAGCGTCGCCGGCCTCGCGTCGCTGGTGAGCTACCCGGCGCTGCTCGCCGTAGGTCTGACTCCGGTCGCGGCGAACGTCACCAACACGGTCGCGATGACCCTGAACACGGTCGGATCGGTCTCCGGCTCCTACCCTGAGCTGTCGGGGCAACGCGGACGGGTGGTGCGTCTGGTCAGTGCCGCGCTCGTCGGCGGCATCATTGGCGGCGCGTTGGTGCTACTCACCCCAGCCGACGCCTTCGAGAAGGTGGTCCCCTGGCTCATAGCGTTGGCCTCAGTCTCCATGTTCGTGCCTCGACGCCGAGCCGTTCCCAGCGTCCGTCACGAGCACCCCATCGAACTCACCGTGGGCGTGGGACTGATCGGAATCTACGGAGGTTACTTCGGCGCGGCCTCCGGGGTGCTGATGCTGGCGCTGCTGCTGCGCCTTACCGACGACTCGATGCCCCGCAGCAACGCCCTGAAGAACGTCGCCCTGGGGGTCGCGAACGCGGTCGCCGCGGTCGGCTTCGCACTCTTCGGACCGGTGAATTGGGCGGTTGCCCTCCCGCTGGCGATCGGTTTCGGTATCGGTGGCCGACTCGGCCCGATCATCGCCCGGTCGGCACCCGAGACGCCACTGCGAATCGTGATCGCACTCCTCGGCCTTGGGCTGGCCCTCGATCTGGGGATACAGGCCTACGGTTGAGGCATTGACCATCGCTTGCTAGCTCTCACTGGAGGAGCACCCATGCGCGACTATCCGCAGATGATCGCAGTGAACAACTTGATCGAGCCGGTGCCGCGGCGGATCCGGGCCACTCTCGGCGGACAGGTCGTGCTGGACACCGTCGCCGCTCGGTATGTCTGGGAGTGGCCGTATTTTCCGCAGTATTACGTCCCGCTCGGGGATGTGAACTCCGACCTACTGGTCGATGAGGCGCACTCCTCCAAGCTCAGCCGCGGGACGGCTCGCAGATTCGGCCTGCAGGTCGGCGACCTCTCCCGCCCGTCGGCGCTGCGCGTCTTCAGCGGCGACGTGATCGATGAGCTCGACGGCCTCGCCCGCTTCGAGTGGGAGGCCCTGGACGCCTGGTTCGAGGAGGATGAGCAGATCTACGTCCATCCCCGCAACCCCTACGTGCGAGTGGATGCGCTTCGCTCCAACCGCAGCGTCCGGGTCGAACTGGAAGGCGTGCTGCTGGCCGAGTCGAACTCACCGGTGATGGTGTTCGAGACAGGGCTGCCGACGCGCTACTACCTCGATCGGACGGCCGTGCGCTTCGATCATCTGGAGGCGACCTCGACCGTGAGCGAGTGCCCTTACAAGGGAACAACCAGCGGCTACTGGTCGGCGCGCATCGGTGACGTCGTGCATGACGATCTCGCCTGGACGTACGCCTTCCCGACCCGGCAGTTGCTGCCGATCAGCGGGATGATCGCCTTCTACAACGAGAAGGTCGACACCTTCCTCGACGGGGTGCTTCTCGAACGTCCGGAGACGCACTTCGTCAAGCATTGACCAGCTGGGGTTTGTGCGGTGCCGCGAAGCACTACGGGCGGCTGGCGGTCACCTTCAGCGTGACGCCGTTCTCGGCCAGGATCGAGTCGGTGTAGCGGCGTGTGTTGATCCAGGTGACCAGCGCGAGCACCAGATTGCCGCCGACGACGACTGCCGTCTCCCAGTGTGCCGGTACGTGGGTGGCGCGATTCGGGTCCGGCACCTTGGCCCAGATGATCTGGCGGTTGTAGACGGCTAGGAAGGTCAGCACGTAGATCGTTGTTATGACGCCCCAGTTGAGAGCCTGACCCCAGGGCCGAGCGGCCCGCTTCTCCGGTGTGTTGTAGAGCTTCTGCAGGGCTCGCCGCGGTCCGACGTCCAGGTAGCGGTAGGCGACCAGCCACCACAGCAGGATGTAGTAGTGGAACCAGTTGATCGCCATCGCGGCGACCACCACATGCACGGTGTACTCGAAGAAGTTGCGGAAGGTCACCCAGCGACCGATGAACCACCCGAAGGACTGGGGATTGCGGTTGAGGTACGCCGCGATCGGCAGTGCCGATATGAAGAGGGCGATCCGCCCACCCCAGTACCAGAGCGGACTCTTGTGGGCGAGCGCCCACGGGCCGACGATGAAGAGATCGCCGGTGACCACCACGATGTGCAGGGTGAACATCCGGATGGCGATCTGGTTCGAGAAGAGCGGGTTCAGCAACTGGGTCGGTCGCCGATGGGCTTGATAGATCTGCCGGACGCCGACACTGAAGCCCCAGGCCAGCAGCGCGGTGTAGACGATGGTCGCGAGAACGCTCATCGGCTTACTACTTCTTCGAGGAGTGCGTCAGCTTGTGCAGCAGGGCCTTGATGAGCACCAGCGGATGGGTGATCACCAGATTGAACTTCCCGCGAAAGGAGTTCAGATCGTCGGCGACACCGAGTTGGCGCAGCGGGGAACTCAGGTCGAAATACACCTTCTCGTTGACCATCGAGTCGCCTTCGAACTCGAAGATGAGGCACATGGCGAAGTCCACCCTGCGACCAGTGGCGGGCAGGCCGCGCCAGTTGCCCAGATGAGTGCCGGTGAATCTCCCTTCGACGAGCACAGCGTCGGTCGTCGGCGAGACTCGGGTCGGGATGAACGCAAAGTCCGGGAATGCACCGTGGTTCTGGCCGAGGAAGTCCTGCACTCGCGCGGCACCGTCGTAGAGTTCGCCGTCGGCGACGATCTCGTACTTGGCGTGGCCGAAGACGCCGGTGCAGCCGGGGAAGTCGTAGGCGTTCTCCAGGCGCATGTGCTCGTTGACGATCGCCACCCGTGGGTCGACGGCGGTCATTGCTCCGCACCCCGCCGGCTCCAGAGCGCGAAGGCGTTGGGTAGATCCTGCAGGGTCGGGACGAGCTCCGGACATTGTCGGCGCAGCACGTCGAGCATGGTGTTCTGTTTTATCCACTCCATTCCCTCGGACGTATAGACCTCGTCGGTGAAGTGCGTGGTGAAGAAGCGATCACTGTTCAGCCGTCGGGAGGCCATCAGGATGAAGATGCGGAACGCCGTGTCGCTGAAGGCGAATCCCTCCGGCCGGTCCTCAGCGAACATCCCGGAGATCAGGTCGACGCTGCTCAGGTCACCGCCGTAGACGTCGCTGAGTTCGGCGGCCCACTCCTTGTTGCTGGTGATGTCGTCGAAGCTCTCCGGGACCGGAAGGTGCAGCAGCCGCCGGAATTCGCTGTAGCGGGGTACGCCCAACTCCCGGCTGCGCAGGATGTCGACCGCGGCTAGGTCCATGAGCTCTCCGTTGTCCGGTCGTTTGAAGGTCTGCAGGTATTTGGGGAAGTTGTGCAGCGTGACCAGACCCGGATTCATGGTGCCGAAGGTGTACATGAGGTCGGTGAGGGCGTTGTCGCGCAGCACGTCCGCGCCGGCTGGTCCGCTCAGCTCATCGAACTCCTTGGGACCGATGGTGGCGGCATCGTCGGTGGCCGATCGGAAGTCGAAGTGATCCGGAATCAGCGGATGCATGCGGTAGACGGCAACGAACTCCTCGGTGAGAGCAAAAGGCACGCCATAGTCCGCCGTCTGGGAGCCGGGGATCCCCGAGATCGCCTCGTCTTTGCTGAGTCGTCCGAAGACGTCATGCAGCCTCTTACCCTCCAATCCCCACCAGTTGGCGTGCAGCGCAGTGACCGCGGTCGGGTGCGCGGTGACCGCGGGCGTCCACTCGACGGTGTGGATCTTGGCGAGCAGGGCGGCATTGATGAGACGAGCGCGCTGGAAGGTCGTCTCGTCGTCCCACTCTGGGTACGCCTCACTCAACATCTCGCAGATGCTGTTGTGTTCGTGGACGAAGAGCGTCTGCAGCATCCCTAGGCCGAGCCAGAAGCCGGGCGAGAGTGTCGGGTTCTTGGTGGGGTCGTCCGGTATCGGTGGGAGGCCGTTGACCAGCTTCAATTTGCCTCCCTCGTGACTGCGGAGGAACTCCTGCTCGGCGAGGCTGTTGCCGTAGATCTGCGATCCGTCCCACCAGTGGGTGAGGATGTTGACGTGGGTCGGCGGCTGGTCTGAGTCAGGCGGCATGGTCGTGTCGACCGGGGTCCGCATGACCTGTACCGGCGGGGTCGGCCAATCGTCGCCGGCGACGGCCGGGAGCACCCACGGGTTGTCCTTCGGACTGGTGCCGTGCCGGAACCAGTCGTGGATCATGAACTGCAGCCACGCCGCGATCAGCGCGTTGCCGCCCGCGGCCGGGATGAGGTCGCCGCGGGTCATCAGCCGGCGACTCACCTCGCGGGGGTTGGGCTCAAGGATCCGGTCGGTAGTGGGCCAGGTGTCAGCGATCGGCACGTTACGCCCGAATCGGGTGCCGGCCATACCCATCTCGGGATGTTCGAGATCGTTCCAGCTGCCGTCGAAGGTGCGCTGGGTTCGGAACGCCTCGTCGAATGGCGGTGGCTCAACCGGATTGACCGCCGGCATACGGGAGGTGTCGTAGAGGTTCTTCTCCCTGAGAATATTGCGGATTCCGATCAGGTCGAGCAGTCCTAGAGCCTTGGGAAGCTTGTACCATCCGACCTTCCGGTCAACCGCCTCCGCTGCGCTGTCGTAGGCACGGGTGAAAAAACCTGGCTTCTCCGGCCGATCCGATGTGCTCTCGCCAGTGGTCTCTTCGGTGTCACTCATGACCGCTCCATTCCGCACTCACGGATAGACCTGCACTTGGGATCACTCGTCCGCATCGACGCACCGAGCCGGCGCAGCGAGGTCAGTTGGGACTCGAAGTGAGCTCGGTCACACGCAGTATCTCTCTGTGCGCTCGTCTCGTCTACGGTCAGCGGCTCCGCGACGTACCCGCGTGACAGTGCCGGCCGAGTCAAGTGAGCTCGTCGGCGAGCAGATCCATCAGCAGCGAGTCGTGCCAGCTGCCGTCGCTGTCACGTTCGTTGCGTCGCAGGATCCCGACCGGGCGGAACCCGACCTTCGAGTAGCAGCGGATCGCCGCCAGGTTGGCGACGGCCGGGTCGATCTCCAATCGGTGATGGCCATGCTCGCCGATGATGTGCCGGGCCAGCGTGCGTACGGCATCAGCGCCCAACCCCTGGCCGTGCAACGTCGGGTCGAGGTAGATGTCGATCGAGGCATGCCGGTAGTCCGGCTCGGTCTCAGCCGACCACTGGATCCAGCCGGCGACCGCTCTCCCAACGTCGATGACGAACGGCGTTGAATCGGGCTCGTCGCGATCATCCTGAACGGCGGTGACCATGTCTTCGCCGCCCCGCCAGCGCGCACGGACCTCTGGTGTCCGTCGGATCGCAGCCAGCGCCGGAACGTCAGCCGCGGTCACCGGCCGCAGACAGACTCGCTCGCCGCGCAGGATAGGGCTGCTCGCCCCCTCACTAGTGGTCACGATCCTCTCTCTGTGATTCATGGCAGACCATTCTCAATCTCGTCGGCCGGGCTCGAACTGAGGGACTGTGTGTCATTCGAGTCATCCGACCGCACGCCCGGCGGTGGCCGGCCGTCGCCGCCAGCACCGACGGGCTCGGTGCCGATCGGTATGGGGGGTGGGTGGTGTTGGGTGTTTCGGACGGGTTGTTGGGTCGGGTCGATCCAGGGTGGTGGGATCCAGTAGGGGATGCCGTCGTTGATGTAGACCTGCCAGCCCATTTTCTGGAATGTCCGGTGGTGGAATCCGCAGAGTAGGCAGGTGTTGGTCACTGCGGTGATGCCGCCGTCTTGCCAGGGTGTGACGTGGTGGGCCTGCGTCCAGGTCGCGGGCATGGTGCAGCCGGGGAAACAGCAGCCACGGTCTCGGGCGAACAACGCCAGCCGCATCGTGGGGGTGGCGCAGCGTTTCGTTCGTCCGACGTCCAGCACCCCACCGGTGCGGCTCAGGGTCGTGGTGATGATTTCGGTCTGATCAGCTAAGCCCAGCGCCTCGTCCACCGAGATCAGGTCCCCGTGCGGGGTGCTCGCGTAACCCTCGCGGGTGAGCAGTTGTTCGTCGCTCATGGTGATCAGCAGCGTCGTCGGCACCCCACCACTAGGCGGTAACCCACCGTCGGCCAGCAGCCGGAGGGAGGAGTCCAGCAAGGCGTCGTGGCGGCGTTGCGCCGGGGTCCGCCGATCCGCCTCCACCGCCCCGCCACCGACACCGCCGCTGTCGCCGGCCGCGCCGCCCGTCGTGCCGGTCTGACCGGCACCGGCACCGGTGTCGCTGGCCGGGGCGGGGGTCGCGGGGGTGGGGGCGCTGAGACAGTCGAGGACCGCTTCCAAGGCGGCGCCGCAGGCCGGGGTCAGCGCCCCGGTCGGGATGACCATCCCATCCGGGCGCCGGGCCAACGTGAACCCCCGGTTTCGCTGCTGCCGGGCATCAGACGGTGCGGTGCCGTCAGGGTCCAGATGGGCCACCACCCGGGCCGCCAACTTCGCGAGGTCTCGGGGGGTGAACCAGCGGGCCTGGGCCACCAATTCGCTCTGGACCCGGGCCCCGTGCTCAAAGTCCAGGTCCTCGCTCAACCCGTCCAGCGTGGTGGTGATGACCTTCGCATGCCCAGCCGAGATCACCCCCGTCTTCTGCACGGCCGCGGTCTCACCGAACACCGGCTCCAATACCTCCCCGGTCAGACCGGTCCGCGGACCCAAGTCCTGCGCCGCCCGCACCCGGGCCTTCGCCTCCCCCGGATCGACCCGCAACACCCCCACCAACAACGCCTGCGGGGACGCGAACCCGAACTCACCGGCCACCCCTCGTCCCATCACCGCCGACAGCAGCAGATGCTCCACCGCAACCTCACGGCGGCGGTGCGTCTCCCACCCCTGCAGCAGTTCCAGCAACTCAGTGGAGGTCAGCGACGGCAACGGGGCGTCGAGCAGGGTGTCGACCGCCGCCGTGACCGCCGCCAACAGGGCAGCCACTTTCGGTGATGCGTCGACTTCAGGCCCTCCAACCATGCCCCCGACACTACTCGAACACGTGAGCGATGACAACCCGAATCATCAATAAAACTAAGGTGATTCGCACAATCAAAGAAGGCTGGAGTGGTCCCGCCGCGAACCTACAACACCCCACCGACAATCGGCGATGGTTGTCCACAGGTAGGCGGGAGTATCCACATCTGCGCGCAGCCAGCGCCCGTCGGTTTGAATCGAGACAACCATGGGAAGGAAGCAAACGGAGGCGGCGCTCCCCCTACCGCCTCCCCAGCTTTGCCAGAAGTCGCGCGACCGGTGGAACGAGCCATCAGGAAGCAGCCGCCAAGTCACGCGACCGAGCACCGTGACTGATCGAGCGCCGTGCTGATCGAGCACGTGAATGATCGAGCACGGGGACTTAGGAGAACAGCGTGACGCAGTCGGACCAAGAGACCAGCACCCGGCTGATGCAACAGCATCGCAACGTCGTCACTCGAGCTGCCGCGCTCACCGCGGTCGGTGGCGTCCTCTTCGGCTACGACACCGGAGTCGTCGGTGGCGTACTGCCGAACATCGCTAGCCAGTTCAATCTCACCAACCCATTCCAGAAGGGGTTGGTCGTCGCGATCCTGCTGGCCGGCGCCGCCGTCGGAGCGCTTATCGCCGGACGGCTCGCCGATCAACTGGGACGGCGGCGCGCGATCCTGATCACCAGCATTGTCTTCGTCATCGGCCTGCTGCTCTCCTCGCTCGCGCCGGCACTCTGGGTGTTCTGGATCAGCCGCTTCATCATCGGGCTCGGCGTCGGCTCTACGTCATTCGTCGTCCCGCTGTACATCGGTGAGATTGCCCCACCCGAACGACGTGGGGCGCTCGTCTCGCTCAACCAATTGTCGGTGACCGTAGGCATTCTGGTGAGCCAGTTAGTGGCCTACTTCCTGGCCGGCCACGGTGATTGGCGAGTGAGCGTGGGGTTGGCCCTGCTCCCTGCGATCATCCTCGGACTCGGCGTCCTGCAGGAGCCGGAGAGCCCAGCGTGGCTGGTGCGTCAAGATCGCGAGGACGAAGCCAGAACCGTGCTCGCCACCATGCGCGACAGCGAGCAGGCGATAGACGACGAGGTGGAGAAGATCCGCGAGGTCGCCCAGGAAGAGCGGAAGGGTTCCATCGGCGAACTGCTCGACAACCGCCTCCGGCCGGCCCTCATTCTCGGCGTTTCGCTGGCCATCATCCAGCAGATCACCGGCATCAACACCGTTATCTACTTCGCGCCGACTGTACTTCAGGAGGCCGGACTGGGTAGCTCGGCTTCGCTGCTCGCGCTGGTCGTGGTCGGCGTGGTGAACGTAGTGCTGACGCTCGTCGCGATCCGCTACCTGGACCGGCTGGGCCGGCGCCCGCTGCTGATCTGGGGCATGGTTGGCATGACCGCCGGGCTGGTCGCCCTGGCCCTGGCCTTCGCGATCGGGATCCACGGTGCTGGTGCGGTCTTTGCCACTGCCGCGTTGGCCTTCTACGTGGGCGCATTCGCCGTCAGCCTTGGTCCGATCGTGTGGTTGCTGATCGCCGAGATCTTCCCGCTTCGGGTTCGCGGGCAGGCGGCGTCGATCGCGACGATGTCCAACTGGGCGGCGAACCTCGTCGTCGCCGTCTCATACCTTTCGATCATCTCGGCCATCGGGGAGACCGGAACGTTCATCAGCTATGCCGTGGTCACCGCACTGTCGCTGATCTACGTCGTGAAGAAGGTTCCGGAGACGAACGGGCTAACCCTCAGCCAGATCGAGGCTGAGCTGAATCCTTCCGGCACGGCGGCCCCCGAGACGGGAAAGGTCGGCGCCATCACCCCCAGCGGATGAAGCAGAACAGACGCCACGAGTGCAGTCTCGCCTTATGAGCCGAATGGAGGCTGCGATTCCGGGGAGGTCTCTTGGCGACAACAGGTGGCGAGGATCAGCAGCCGGCAAGCGAGCGACCGAAACGGCAACCGGAGAGCTACACCTGGCCGCTAGTAGCGATCGTCGTAGCGATCCTGCCGCAGATTCTCGTTCCGTCCCGGTACCGCGTGGGCCCGCCGGCGATCGTTCCGATCATCGAGATCGTGGCCTTCCTGGTCATGCTCGGAATCGCCGCCAAGCCCGGACCAGTGCCCCGACAGGCGCGGCCAACCATTCTGATCCTCTTCGGCCTGCTGATCGCGGCCAACACCGCCGCCGCCGCCCGCCTGGTGTGGCTCGTTCTGGACGGCGGCCAGGTGGACAGCACCCCGCTCACCGCGGCGCGACTGCTTGTCGCCGGCGTGATGGTGCTGATCGCGAACGTGATTACGTTCGGTCTGCTGTATTGGCAGCTTGACGGCGGCGGCCCAGCCGGGCGCGTCAGCGAAGACCCGCCGTACCCCGACTTCCTGTTCCCACAGACCGTGTCACCGCAGCTGTCGGCGCCCGGCTGGCGACCGAGCTTCCCCGATCACCTCTACGTGGCCTTCACCAACGTCGTCGCCTTCAGCCCGACCGATGCAGATCCACTGACTCCGCGGGCCAAAGGACTCATGGGTCTACAGGCCATGATTTCCCTCGGGGTTCTCGTGGTTGTGCTCGCCCGGGTCATCAACATACTGCCGAGCTGAGCAGCCGCTCGGCAGTATGTTGAGAGCCTCGATCAGGTCTGAGCCGGCTCCACCAGCGGTAGCCCGGCGTCCAGTTCGCGGGCCGTAGCTTCGCGATGACGCTTTCCCATCCACCAGAAGGACACACTGATCGCCAGGAAGATCACCAGCGGCACCGCCTCGGTGAAGAGATAGCTCCACTTCTCACTCTGTACCCAGTCGTCGGAGAAGCGGTAGTCATCGCCGAACCACTCATCGCCCGCTCCGGGAAAGAGGACCTGGATCGTGCAGAAGACGATTCCGGCGCAGCAGAGAATCGTGATCGCCGCCAGCATCGGCGCCCGGTACGGGCGCGTGTCGTTCGGACGTCTGCGCCGCAGCACCCAGGCCGCCGGGAAGATTCCGAGGTAGGAGATGAGGGTCGTCGAGATGGCCAGACTCAACGCGACGGAGAAGAACTTGTACGCGTTGCCGTCGGTGATGAGCGCCGTCGCGACCAGGACCGCGGTCGACACCACACCCGACAGGATATTCACCCGCAGCGGGGTGCCGAATCGAGCCGAAAACTTGCCGAGACTACGCGGTCCAGCACCGTCGTAGCAGGAGACGGCGAGCGTTCGGTCCGACCCCATGATCCAGGTCAAGCCGGAGGTGAAGGCGATGATCGCCACCAGAATTCCGGCCACCCAACCCATCACCGTTCCGAAGCCGCTCAGGGTTGCGGTCACCGTTCCGTCGCTGGCCGTCGTGACGCTTCCGCCGAAGACGGTCAGGGCCTGCTTGATGGCGTCGGGAAAGCCAGCCAAGCCGGTCGACTGGGCCGCGGGAAGAACGGTGAGAATTCCCAGCACCGGCAATCCGTAGAGCAACGCCGTGGCGAGAACCGATTTTGCGATGCCGGCTGGGACGTCATTTGCGGCGTCCTCCATCTCTTCACCGGCGGCGCTCGGCAGCTCGAACCCGACCAGGCTGAAGAGAATCAGCGGAACCAGCAGCACAAAGCTGGAATAGGTCGGCTTCAGGTATTCGTGAAGCGGCGGTCCATGGAATCCGTGCTTCGCACCGTAGGCGATGACCAGAACGGTGAAGAAGCCGAGCAGCAGGAAGCGCGCGATCGCCCCGATGGTGGCTACCCACTTGCCGACCTTGAAGGAGAGGATTGCGAAGACCACGCCGGCCCAGATGAAGATGAATCCGAAGATCAGCGTCGGCGTAGTCCCCCAGCTGTTGCCGTCATTCATAAAGACGGTCAGGCCGCCGATGGCCGTCCCGACGAGAGTCCCGCCCATCCACACCGGGTTCGTCACCCAGTAGAAGAAGTTGTTGATGGCCCCGGCGAGGTGACCGAAGGCCAGACGGACCCAGATGTACGGCCCACCCTCCTCGGTGTATGCCGCACCCAGCTCGGAGAGGATCAGCGCCGACGGAACGGCGAAGAGGACGACGGCCACGATCAGCCAGGTGAACCCGGCGCCGCCCTCGGTGGCCAGCGTTCCCAGGCCGTCCACTCCGACGAGGGTGCAGACCAGGAAGAAGAAGATATCGGCGCGGCCGAAGTGCTTCTGCAACTTGGCCTTCTCGGCCAGCGCCTCGGCTGGTTCGTCCACATCGTTGGTTGGGGGTGCGAGCGTCATGCATTCTCCTGGGGCTGGAGGGGCTGATGGGGCTGGAGGGGCTGGAGGGGTTAATGGGACTGGAAGGGCTGCGGGACTGGAAGGGCTGCGGGACTGATGAGACTGGAGGGGCTGGCGGAACTAATGAGACTGGAGGGCCTGGAGGGGCGATGGAGACAGCTGTAGGGGTTGGCGCCGCAAGTCGCGTCGTAGCCGGTTCTGACCGCGGCGTCGGGGTAGAAGTCGGACTGCGCACCGCTGCCTAATTCGGTTCGCCTCGACAGATTCAACGATTGATGTTTCACCCGGATTACACAAAGAAAGCAGCCGAAAAGCAGAACGCGGCCTCGAGCACCTAGTAGGGCTCGAAGCCGCGTTGCCGCTGCGGTGTGCGCACATGTCGTTACGTACAGGTGCAGGACTTGATCGAATCCCCCGATACGATCTCGCATCCGTCACCCAGCGTATCCAGCGGAATTCCCCAATTTCGCTGAACACTCTTCGCATTCAGGCCTCATCCCCCGAGTCAGCCTTGGTGCGAGTAACTCTGTGCTGCATTTGCCGTACCCCCCGGTACCGCGTAAGGACAATGTTTCCTCGGAAACTATTCGACGTCAAATCGAAACCGAAAGTTTTTTTCTCGCTCGGCCACACCGCTGCGGTCTTGACAACAGACGGCGCGCGTAGTGACGTGGACCACAGATGATTTGTGTGTGTCCACAACAAACGCTTCTGGAGGATCGCTGTGCCCCGATCGCGTCGCCTGCTAGCCGGAGCCGTTCCGCTCGTCTTCACCGCCGCTCTACTGGTCGCCGCCGCCCCCTCGGCCACCGCGGCCTCCCCGGCCGCCGCCCCAAACGGGCCGGGCACATCCAGCCACCAGAGCCTGGCCCGCAAGGACTGCGTGGGAACGGCGCGTAACACCGCCTCCAAGGTCTGGTTCACGGTGGCCAACGGCGTCCTCTCCGACGTCTACGCCCCAACTGTCGACACCACTCAGGTCGAGACGATGCAGTACCTGGTGACCGACGGCAAGACCTTCACCGACCTGCAGACCCGGGACATGACCTATCGCGCGGTCGCGGACCCGACCGGGATGCTCTGCACAGTGACGGCCACCGCCAAGTCCGGCGCCTACCGGCTGATCACCAACTACTTCACCGACCCGGCCCGCAGCAGCGTGGTGGTGCACACCAGCTATCTGCCACTCACCACTGCGGCCCGGGGCAACCATGTGTACGTCCGCCTGGACGCCAATGCCGGCGGCACCGGCGGCGGTGGCAGCACCAACGTCGGGGGCGATTCGGCGTTGATCGACACCTCCACCGCTACCGCGGTCCCGGTCTCCTACGACACCCAGAGCCAGACCGGCCACGCGTATGCGACACCAAGCTATCTGGCGCTGCGGGGCAACCTCCCATTCACCTCGGTCAGTAGCGGATTCGTCGGCACCAGCAGCGACGGACTCACCGAACTCGACGCCTCGCACACGCTCTCCCCGCGCTACACGACCGCGACGAACGGCAATATCGAACAGACAGCGGGAGTGCAGACCGACTCCAGTGGCGCCTTCACCCTGGCGCTCGGCTTCGGCTCCAGCCGGGTAGCTGCGGTAGGCGCTGCAACCGCCACCGCGCACGCCTCGGTCAATGCAGTGGCGGCCAGCTACGAACTCGGCTGGCTCGGCTACGACGCCGGTCTGCGGGTGCCGAGTGCGATCGTGCCCGGGCTGAGCACCACCCAGCTGATCACCGCATTCAAGGACTACTACCAATCCGCCAACGTGGTGAAGGCCTCGGAGGACAAGACCTACCCCGGTGCCATCGTCGCCGGCCTGGACGCTCCGTGGGGACAGTCGATCGCCGGCTTCTCCACCGGGTATCGCGAAGTCTTCGGACGCGACCTCTACGAGGCTTGGACCGCGCTCTACACCGACGGCGATCTCGCCACCGCGCAGGCCACCGTGCGGTATCTGCTGTTGAAGAGCCAGCTACCCGACGGATCGCAGCCACGCAATTCGACGCTGGATGGCGCCAAAGCCCCGGACTCGTTCAACATCCAGCTCGATGAAGCGGCCTACCCGCTGCTGATGGCGCTGCAGTCCGGGCTCGCTTCGGACAACGTGCTCTGGCCGCACGTGCGGGCCACCGCCAACTTCCTCATCAGCCACGGGCCGAGCTTCGGCGTCGAGCGCTGGGAGGAGCAGACCGGCTACTCCCCCTCGACGATCGCCGCGGAGATCGCCGGTCTGGTGGCTGCGGCCAGCATCGCCAAGGTGCACGGCGACGCGGCCGACGCGCGCATCTGGCTGGCCACCGCCGACCAGTACCAGCGCAGTATCAAGAGCTGGGGAGTCACCTCGACCGGCTCGCTGTCGAGTCAGCCCTACTTCATCCGCCTCTCCAAGACCGGCGACCCGAACGCCGCAATCAGCTACGGCCTCGGCAACGGCGGCCCGACCCTGGATCAGCGGAATGTGGTGGATCTCGGCTTCCTGGAGTACGTCCGCCTCGGCGAACTGTCACCGACTGACCCGACGTTGAGCAATTCGTTGGCCGTAGCCGACGCCAATCTGAAGAAGAGCACCAGTAGCGGTCCCGGATGGCTGCGCTACAACGGCGATGGCTACGGCGACTGCTACGTTCCCAGCGACACCAGTTGCACCGTGAACGGTGCCCCCTGGACGAACAACTTCTCCGGAACCGGACATCCGTGGCCGGTCCTCGGCGCGGAACGGGCCCAGCAGTACCTGGCGCAGGGCAACCGGACGGCCGCCGCCTCAATTCTGGCGACCATCAACAAGATGAACTCCGGACCGGGACTCGTCCCGGAGCAGGTCTGGGACAAGCCGAACCTCCCGGCCTCCCCTTACGGCAGTGATCCGGCCACGGCGTCGATCGGCTTCGTCAACGGTCAAGCCGACGGATCGGCCTCCCCGCTGAGTTGGGGTTCGGCTGCGCAGGTTCGACTCACCGCGGACCTGGTGGCCGGCCGCAACCTAGAGCTGCCCACCCAGACCAAGGCTCGATACGTAAGCCACCAGCAGCTGGGCACCACGCTGCAGGTGGACAGCCCGCTGGACGCGACGGCCGTCGACAAGACGATCACAGTGAGCGGAACCGCCGTCGCCGGCGCCACCATCGACGTGGCCGAGATCGCCACCGACGCCAACAACGCCACGATCACGGCCAAGGCCACCGCGAAGCTCGACGGATCCTTCTCACTGAGCTTGACCGCGGCGGCCGGTACCAACGTGCTGGTGATCAGCAGCACGGCACCGAACGGTGGTACGGCTCAGGTCGTGCGATCGGTGATCAACGACGCGGTCAACGGGACGCTGCTCTTCGAGCAGGCCGATCCCACCGGCGATGACAATGGCCCGGGAAACTATGCCTACCCGACGGCCGGTGACTTCCACGCCGGCGCCTTCGACCTCACCAACTTCCAGGTCTACGACACGGGGAGCACGGTGACGTTCAGGGTCCAGACCCGCGACCTGACGGCCACCTTCGGCTCGACCAATGGCGCCCAACTCGACGATGTCTACGTCCATGTGCCGGGAGCCGCAGCCACCTCGACCAGTCCGTCCTATCCGGGGATGAACTACCAGCTCGCCCCGGCGGCGGCCTGGAGTCGGCTCATCGAGGCGCAGGGCTTCGGCAACCAACGTTTCGTGGACAGCAGCGGCGCCACCCTCGGGGACGTGACGACGAGCGCGAACTCGATCTCGCGGTACGTCACCTTCAGCGTCGACAAAGCTGCCCTCGGCGGAACACCCGGTAGCGGATGGGGATTCACCGTCGTGCTCACCGGGCAGGACGGCACCCACGGCACTGACCAGACGCGCGGATTCTCCTCGACTCCCGGCGGCTACAACTTCGGAGTCTGCGCGACGGCAGAGGCCACGCCGATCTGTTCGGCCGATCCGAACACCGTGCCGAAGGCGGTGGATGTCCTCACCCCCACCGGCACCGCACAGTCGGATGAGCTCAACTATGTGCTGCACACTCCGGTCGTACTGCAGGACATCACTATCCCCTGAAAGTTAGTTCGCTCTTCCGTCTGACAGACCACACGTTGTGACACAATATGGCCAGACGTAACATTCGCCTTGGCCCAATACGTTCGTCGCTGCTTGGAGTTCGCATCTCGTGATGTCCTCGGCCGCCCGGTCAACCGCATCGCCCGGCGGTGCCAACCCGCCAGGACCGAGTTCCGCCCGCTTCGTCAACCTGGCCGCCCGCTGGATACTCGAGGGTCGTCGTATCGACATGCAGGGAATCGCCGACGAACTCGGCGTTTCGCGAGTCACGCTCTTCCGTAACGTCGGCAGCCGTGACGTGCTGCTCAGCGAGGCGCTCTGGGTCATCACCGAACGCACCCTCCAGCTGGCGGCCAGCCAGTGGGAGGCCGAACGCCCCGACGGCGCACTGCTGACCACCGGAACCGGTCGGAATCTCAATTCGCTGGTCACCCAGTCCCAGGGGCTGCGCCGCCTGCTCGATGATGAGCCGGCGCTGACCCTTCGCGTGCTGACCGACCCCCGGGGCCGGGTGCAGACCGGTGTCGTCGCCTTCATCGAGGCACTGCTGCGCCGGGACATGGCCGAACTCGGCTTCGTCCCGCTGATCGAACCGGGGGCACTGGCCTATGCCCTCGTGCGGATGGGCGAGTCCTTTCTCTACGCGGACGTGCTCGCCGCCCGTCAGCCCGACGTGGAGCTCGCGAACCGGTTGCAGCAGGCGCTGATCGAGGGCATTCGCCCGTAATTGCCGGCAGAGCGAACTACGGGCGGAGCGAACTACCGGCCGAGCGAACTACCGGCAGAAGGCCTAGGCCGAAACCGTGAGCTGCTCCGGGTCATCGAGCTGGCGCTTGTCCCGCTCGATGGCGGCGATCACTTTCTCCTGTGTCATGGCGGAGTTCACCGCCCAGTAGAAGATCAGCAGACTGAACCCGATGACGACGACCAGGTCCCACCACTCGGCGAGGTGGGTATGCGAGCTGACACCGTTGTGTTCACCGGTGTAGCGGCCAATGCTGCCGATTATTGTCATGCCGAGCAGCCACGGGCCGAGCCACGCTGCCGGCCGCAGCATGCTCAGCGCGTCGGTGCCGGCAACCGATATACCGATGCCGAAGAGCATCAATCCGACGAGGATGGCGCAATCGATCTTCCACATGGTCTGGAACCCGCCCCAGTAGAGCAGCAGACTGGCCGAGCAGAAGGCGGCCGGAGTCAGCACGTTGGAGTAAGGCATCTGGTACGTGCGATGACGGTGCGGGTCACGCTTCTTCAGCGCCGCCAACGAGACCGGGGCGAAGGCGTACATGATGGCGGTCGCCCCGGTGACGACGTTGACCAGCTTGTTCCAGGAAGGGAAGGGGCCAAAGGCCGCGACGCCGACCACGAAGGCCAGCAGGATCGAGACGACCGGCACTCCCCGACGGTTGGTCTGGGCGAGCGCGCTCGGCATCTCCCGCTCCTCGCCCAAGGCGTAGGAGAGGCGGGCCGAGGTTCCGACGTAGACGATTCCGGTTCCCGACGGGGAGACGACGCCGTCGATGACGATCATGGCGGCCAGCCAGGTGGCGCCGACGGCGAGCGCCAAGGTGTGCCAGGCACCCTGGTCGGTGGCCGCATTTCCGCCGAGAGGGTTGAGCCACCCGTCGGCCACGTCGGCCGGGTTGACCGCCCCGATGAAGACGACCTGTAAAAGTATATAGATTCCACCTCCGATGGCCATCGCGGTGATGATCGCCCGGGAGAGATCACGCTTGGGGTCGCGCGCCTCCCCGGCCAGCTGCACCGCCTGTTCAAAGCCCTGCAGGGCGAAGACGACACCCAGTGGGAGCGCGGCGAAGACACCGTGAATACCGAAGGGCATGAAGCTGCCGCCAGCGTGGAAATTCCCTATGTGGAAAGAGAGTGAGGCGATGACGATGATGGTGAGGACCGGGATCGCCGTCTTCCAGATGACGACGATGGCGTTGCTCTCGGCCATGAACTTCGCACCGGCCAGGTTCATGGCCGTGAAGATCACCATTGCGATGGCGGCCACCACCAGGCCGCGTTCGTTGAGCAGACCCTTGTTCGAGCCCGTCTCATTGATCATATTGAAGTGCTTCTGCACCGAGGCCAGGCTGTTGGCGTAGGCGATCGCACCGAGAATCTCGATCGGCGCGATCATCACCGCCTGCAGCCACGATGTCCAGCCGGCGACGAAGCCGGCCAGCGGACCGTGGGAGAAGTAGGGGAAGCGACCTGTTCCGCCGGCGACCGGGTAGGTCGCGCCGAGCTCGGCGTAGACGAGTGCCAGCACCGTCAGAATCACCACGGCGATCATCCACGAGATGATCGACGCCGGCCCGGCCGTCTCTGAGGCGGTGAGGGCACTCAGCAGCCAGCCCGACCCGATGATCGAGCCGAGCGAGACGAACATCAGTCCGTAGTAGCCGACAGTTCGCTGCAGCCCACCGCCTCGAGGACTCTCAGTGCTCTGAACATCGGTCATCGCGGTACATCGATCATCGCGTTGTCCTCACTGTGGACGCGCCGCGCTGAAGTGGGCGCGATTTCGGACTCTGCTACCTAAAAGCCACCGTCGTCAATACCCAACGGGCGCGCCGGGTGACTCTGGGTATTTCACCCGCGTTTCCATTGCGTTCAACTTCGTCTGCGAACCGGCGACGCATGCATCACCGCGGAGGGACTATGCAGCCGCGGGCGGTCGGGACGGCACGCGACGCGGCGAGATTCGTGTGAGTGCCACGCCGGGCGGCGCACTGGCTTGCATATTGATGCGGCGGCGAATGTTTCGGAACCTACGAGAAAATTACGTAGGGAAGAGTCGGGTATGAGCATTGAGATAGTGTCTGCAGGCATAGAGCAAACCCAGGAAACGGACCTTGATCGGGTGTCTGGCCGGCCAGACTCCCCGGACATCCTCGGACTCTTCTCCGAGGGTGCGGCAATCGATCCGCAGCGCGGGCTGACGATCGGCGCAGTGTCGCTCGACGACGTCGCACGGCGCTACGGCACCCCGGCTTATGTCGTTGACGAGGGCGCGCTGCGAGCTCGTGTTCGTCGATTCTCCGAAGCGCTGAGCGGGCAGTGGAGTAACTCGCAGGTCGTCTTCGCCTCGAAGTCCTTTCCGTGCGTCGCCGCGTATCGGCTGATGGCCGAGGAGGGTATCGGGGTTGATGTGGCCGGCCCGGGTGAGTTCGCTGCGGCCCTACGAGGTGGTGTGCCGGCGGCCAGCCTCGTCGTGCACGGCAACGCCAAGACCCAGGCCGAGATCGACACGGCAGTGGAGGCCGGTGCCGGTCTGATAGTCGTCGATAACCACGACGACATCGACCGGCTGGAACGCGCGGCCAGCGACCGGCAGGACGTCCTCGTCCGTGTGCTCCCGGACGTCAGAGCCGACACCTACGAGGCGGTGGCGACCGGAGCGAAGGGATCGAAGTTCGGCCTGCCGCCGGAACAGGCCCGACTGGCGATCAAGCGCATCCGGGCCAGCACCAACCTGAATCTGGCCGGAGTGCATACGCACATCGGCAGCCAGATCATGGATCTCGAGCCATTTACCGAGGCGGTGCGTGTGCTCGCCGATCTCGGTGAGTTCGACACCTACGACCTGGGCGGCGGCCTCGGGGTTCGCTACACCTACAGCGACGACCCGCCCGAGGTCGAGGAATGGATCGGCGCGCTCGCCGACGCGGCCCGGCGCTACCTGCCGGCGGCCTCACGCCTGCTCATCGAGCCGGGGCGCAGCCTGGTCGCCCGCTCTGGGCTCACGCTGTACCGCATCGTCGGAATCAAACGTGGCGAGCGAACCATCGTCGCCGTGGACGGCGGCATGGCCGACAACCTGGAAGTCTCCCTCTACGGCCAGCGCTTCGAGGCGGCGCTCGTCGACCGGGTGGCCGGGGCTGCCGGGGAAGAGGTCGATCTGGTCGGGCGGCACTGCGAGTCCGGGGATCGCATCAGCTCCGGGGTACGACTGCACCATCCTGCGGTGGGCGACCTGATCGCCGTCCCGGCGACCGGTGCCTACTGCTACACGATGGCCAACAACTACAACGGCGCGATGCGAGCACCGGTGGTCTTCTGTGCCGACGGGGACGCCCGAGCAGTGGTGCGCCGCGAGACGCTCGAGGACTACTTCGCCCGCGATCAGTCATGAGACCCGCTGCTGCGGAGAGACCACACCGGCTCAGCTGAGCCCCAGCCGTGCCGATAGGGCTCTCACAGGCATCCATCGATGCCCCTCAGTACGGAGTGATTCTCATGAGTGAAGTTCGGCGCCGGCCAACGTCGGTCGTGATGTCCAGCATCGCCGGTCGTCTCGTCGCGGCCTTCCTGGTGGTGACGATGGCGACCGTGGCCGTCGGACTCGTCGGGTTGCACGAGCTTGCCGCACTGAACGCAAAGGCCAAGGGCATCTATGCCGCCGGCGCGGTTCCAGCCGAGGCGGTCCGGGGTCTGGAAGGCACCTGGTTCCACTACACCACCGACTTGACGCAGAGTGGCCTCACTGCGGTGCTACCGGCGGCCGAGATCGCGGCCGTCACCGCCGACAGCAAGGTTCAGATCAAGAAGCTGACCGACGACATCGCCAGCGTGCAGAAGATGCCGCTCACCCCGGCTGCCTCGGCCGCGGTCACCACACTGGCCAGCGACGTCGCGAATTACCTGAAGGACATCACGCTGCTGCCGCAGGCCCTGGCCTCGGGTGACCGTGGCCAGACGAGCTCACTGCTGGCCGAGACCCAGGAGATCCAGAATGGGATTCCGGCCATTCTGGCCTCGGCGGCGACCGCTCAGCTCAACGGCGCCAAGGCCCAGGCCAAGGCGGCCGAATCCGCGTATACGCGCGCCCGCACGCTGATCATCGTGCTGATGATTCTCGGCTTCGGAGTGGGGGTGGCGATCGCGTTGCTGACCGCCCGCTCGCTGATCCGCCCGATCCGTCGCACCGAGGCGGTCCTGCAGCGTCTGGCCGCCGGTGACCTCACCGGCCGGGTCCAGACCAGGGGCCACGATGAGCTGGCCCGTATGGGTGAGTCGCTCAACACCAGCCTTGAGTCCGTGGCTGAGGTGGTCCGCCTGATCAACACCTCGGCCGGCGATCTCGCCGACGCCAGCGACAACCTCACGGGAGTTGCTTCCTCGATCTCGGAGTCGGCTGATGTAGCGGCCGGCAAGGCCGCATCCGTAGCCCGCTCCTCGGAGGAGGTGTCGGCGAATGTGGCCACTGTGGCGACCGGCGCCGACGAGATGTCGGTAAGCATCCGCGAGATCGCCGTCAACGCGAGCCAGGCCGCCACCGTCGCCGCCGATGCGATGGCCGTCGCCGAGACCGCCACCCAGACGATCTCCAAGCTCGGCGACTCCAGCGTCGAGATCGGCAATGTCATCAAGGTCATCACCTCGATCGCCGCCCAGACCAACCTGCTCGCCCTGAACGCGACGATCGAGGCGGCCCGGGCCGGGGAAGCCGGAAAGGGATTCGCGGTCGTGGCCAGCGAGGTCAAGGAGCTCGCTCAGGAGACGGCCCGCGCCACCGACGACATCGGCCAGCGCGTCTCGGCGATCCAAGCCGATACGGCCGGCGCCGTCGAGGCCATCGAACGGATCTCGGAGGTGATCGGCCACGTGCACGGCTTCCAGATCACCATCGCCAGCGCCGTCGAGGAGCAGAATGCCACCACCGATGAGATGGGGCGCAATGTCGGCCAGGCCGCTGTCACCTCGGCCTCCATCGCCGACGGCATCTCGGCCGTCGCCGCTGCGACCCAGACGGCCAGCGACGGCGCCCGGCGCTCGGGCGAGGCGGCCACCGAACTGGCCGGCATGAGTGCGCAGCTGCGCGGTGTCATCAGCCGCTTCACCGCCTGATCATCACCTGATCATCACTGGAGGGAATTCCAGCTCAGGGCAGCTCCATCGTCTCGGCTCGCCTGACTTCGGCCAGGGCGGCGCAGAGCACGTCGACGGTCGTGGTCGTCGCGTCAATCCGGGTCGCATCGGCGAGCAGGCTGCTCATCAGCAGCAGCGTGTGGGCCAGTTGAACGTCTGGCGAAGTGTCGGCCCGCTCCTCGGATTCGGCCATTCCGAGGGCACCGACGAGGGCCCACAGCAGCGTCTCGGCATCCAACTGCGGATACCACCCGGCCGTGGTGGTGGCGCAGCTGCGTACCGCCGCCTCGGCGCCGTCAGCGTCGAGGCCATCCGGGTTGAGCCGCTCCAGAAGATCACGCGTCACCGAGCCGATCAGGCCGTTGACCTGCTCACGGTCCAGACGCAGCAGCTCCCCGCGCGCGTCGTCGAAGGCGACGAGGTCACCGGCCCGGCTCGCCGTGACGACCGCATCGAGCGCCGCAGCGATCGATCGAGCCGGTTCGGGCCAGCGCTGATACGGGTTCATTCAGTTCCACCCGGCCGGCTGCCGCGCCGCCAACACACTGCCGGCACAGGCGATCACCAGCAGCCCGACCGCCAATCCGAGCCCGGCGGCCGCACCCACATGTAGCACCAGCAGCGCACCGGCGACCGCCCCGATGAGCATCATCGCCACCGCCAGCAGGCGCCGCAGGACGGCCGGACCGTGGCCGCCGCCGCGCAGATCCGCGGCCAGCCCGGTGATCGTCATGGTGAGGACGGTGGTGGTGAGATCGGGGACGGCCAGCTTCCGTACCACCGCGTTCTGCAGCCCCATCGCCACCGCGGCCAGAGCCGCCAACGAGTCCACGGCCACGCCGGTGAACGGCGTGCCGGCGATGATCGCGATCAGCAGGGCGGCGGTAAGCAGGAGTAGCTCCCCGGTCACGCAGGCGCGTAGCAGCGCGGCCCGCTGTGACTTGATCCGCCCGATCAGAGCGCCGCCCACCGCGGCACCGACCAGGAACCCGCCGAGGGCGAATAGCGACGCGCTGAGCGAGAAGCCGGGGGCACCGGCCAGCGCGAAGCCGACGAAGACGACGTTGCCCGTCATGTTGGCCACGAAGACCCGGCCCAGACTCAGGATGCTCACCGCGTCGACCGCGCCCGTCACGATGGTCAGCACGAGCAGCAGCGCCGGCAGCGGGCCGTGCTTCGGGTCGGCGACCAGAATCCGCAGACCGGTCGACGTCTCTTGAGTTTCAGACACGGGATAAGCAGATCACGAGGCTGACCGCGGCCGCGAGCAGGTAGGCGGCGATGGTGAGGTTGATCAGACTCAGTTGCCGGGCCACGGTGAGCCGGGTGCGATTGAGCCACCAGGCGATCGCCGGGATCACCAGGATCGCGTGCAGCGCGATGCCGTGGAACGCTTTGAGGAAGCCGGCGGTGTTGTAGGCCAGCGTCAGGTGACCGGAGTGGATGAGCTGCTCACCCCGCACGATCATCGCGATGCCCGCCGCGAGTCCAGCCATCAGGAGCAGAAACCCAGCCCGGATGGCCCGTTGCATGGGTGGCGAGGCGTTCACGCCGGCCCGCAGCGACGCAGCGGCGAAGGCTCCGAGGGTCACGATCAGGACTGCCCCACCGACGGCCAGGCTGAAGGCGACGACCTTGTCCGAGGCGTTCGCGGTGTCGAAGTGCGAGGGCACGTCTCGCCACGCCTGGATAGTCACGCCGGCCACCTCGACGACGCAGTCGAGGGCAAAGACGGAAAGTAGCGCGCCACGCAGGCGCGACGACATCGTCAGGTACGAGGTGACCCACGTGATCGAGAGGAGAACGACGCCGAAGGAGACCCCGAAGGTGATCGGTTTACGCCAGGAGAGCGGCCCGAGCCACGGGCGAGGGTAGGCCCAGAGGGCGAGGAGGTGGCTCAGCCCGACGAGGATGAGGCCTACTCCGATGCCGCAGCAGAGAACTTCAACCGCCGAGAGCCTGCGCCGGGCGCCGGGTCGCGGTGATGCTTCAAGCCGCAAATCGTTCTGCACAGAATGATTATTGCACAGAACGGTATGCAGTAGGCTGGGGCGCATGCCCGCTCCCCGATCTCGTCCGCCCGAGAGCCAGCGTGGTCCCGGCGTCGCCTTTCTGCTGGCTCAGGTCGGCGCCCGGGCCGCCGAGGAGTTCGCCAGCTCGCTCAGCGAGCTCGACATCAGCCCGGGTGTCGCCGGCATCATGCGGCTGCTCATGGCCGATGCCGCGATGACTCAGCAGCAATTGGCGCTGACCCTCGGAACCGCACCGAGCCGCGTCGTGGCCTATGTCGACGACCTCGAGCAGCGCGGCTGGATCACCCGCACCCGTGACGCCAATGATCGGCGGGCCAACATCATTTCACCGACCGCCGATGGGCGCCGGGCGTTCGCCGGTATAGCCACCACTGCGCGCCGCCACGAGCAGCGCATCACCGGCAGCCTCTCCGACGATGAGGCGGCAACCCTCCGGGAATTGTTGACCCGTATCGCCGCCAGCCTCGATCTGACCGAGGGTGTGCACCCCGGATACCGCGCCGAATAGCGCTGGGCGGCCGCCGTCGTCGACACGCCGTAGCGCCCAATTCGCTCTTCTACCGGAAGGGCCGTCGGGGCTACCATCCGCAGTGCAGGCGGATGGTCTCGCCGACCACGCCCAAATCTGGGGGCCAGATGTTTCCACAGCTGCCGAAGTCGATCAATCACCTCATTCCGAAGTTGGTCGGGCCGCTACGGGACGTCCCAGCGGTTCGTGGCCTGTTGAGCGGCCTGATCATCAACGAGTTCAGCTACTCGACGACGCTCCGGCCGCGCCCGCTGTCGTTGATGAGCGACTACACGAGCTGGGAGAGTCTCACCGACCGCAGCTACTCCGGTCGCCACCTCCCCCCGGCCAGCGATGAGACGATGGCCGCGCTACCGCCACTGGCCGACGTCGTCGCGCTGTTTCGTCGGGACGAGGAGATCAAGTCCACCGACACCAGCGTCATGTTCATGTTCTTCGCCCAGTGGTTCGTGGACAGCTTTCTGGCCACCGACATGGTGGACTTCCGCCGCAATCACTCCAACCACGAGATCGACCTCTGCGAGATCTACGGTCTCTCGCCCAGCCAGACCGACCTGCTCCGGGCCCACGAAGGCGGTCGGCTGAAGAGTCAGCTGATCGATGGCGAGGAGTACCCGCAGTTCTACTTCCAGCCGCGCGATCCCGGCGCAGCGCTCGCGGTGAAGCCGGAGTTCATCGGACTATTCGACGAGAACTTCGTCCTGAACGTCATCCTGGGTGACGCGCCGGATGACCGCAAGGACTCCTTCTTCGCCGTCGGCCTGGCCCACGGTAACTCGACCATCGGCAACACCATCATGAACATCGTCTGGCTGCGCGAGCACAACCGCCTGGCCGGACTACTCGCCGCCGAATACCCGGAGTGGGACGACGAGCGGGTCTTCCAAACCGCTCGCAACGTGACCATCGTGCTGCTGCTCAAGATCGTGGTCGAGGAGTACATCAAGCACATCGGCCCCTGGGACGTGCCGGTGGAGATGGTCAATCTGATCGCCGACGGCGAGCGGTGGAACCGAACCAACTGGGCCGCGGTGGAGTTCAACATCCTCTATCGCTGGCACATGCTGGTCCCGGACGCGATCGGTTCCGGGCCGGACGAGATCGGGCCGGACGCCGTCCGCAACAACAACCCTCTGGTGATCTCAGAAGGAATCGAAGCGTTGATGCGGCACTGCTCCAATGTGCTGGCCGGCAAGATCGGGCTCTTCAACACGCCTACTTTCCTGGTTGATCGTCACGGTGACTCCCCCTCGATCGAGGAGCGCACGGTCCAGCTGGGTCGCCAGGCGCGGCTGCGTTCCTACAACGAATATCGGGTGGCTTACGGCTACAAGGCGATGTCCAGCTACTCCGAACTCACCCACGACAAGGTGGTCCAGCAGCGGTTGGAGGCGCTCTACGGCGACATCGACAACCTGGAGTGGTACGTCGGGATCTTCGCCGAGGGGTATCCCGACTACATGATGATGGGTGAGCTGCTCACCTCGATGGTCGCCAACGACGCCTTCACCCAGGCCCTGACGAATCCGCTGCTGGCCCGGCACGTCTACTCGCCGCAGACCTTCTCCCCCCTTGGGTTGAAGACCATCGAGGAGACGACGAGCCTGCAGCAGATCGTCAAGCGCAACTCCAGGGATCCCGACAGCGTCTACGTCAGCTTCAGCTGCTCGGGCAAGTAGCCGCCTCGTCAGCGGGCGGTGAGAACATCCCACGTCCGGCTGTCGAAGGTGTCCCAGCTGACCGTAATCGGCTTGGTCACGAAGCCCCAGGTCGCCACCGTGAAGGTGACGGTGCTGCTCGTGGAGCTGAACGACTGCAGGTCGACGTAGTGGTTGGGGTAGGAGAGGCCACCCGGCGTGGGTCCGAGCAGGCTCGCGTCGATCAGCAGCACCACCGCGCCCCCGGCCTTCCGTAGCGCCTCAGCACCCGGCATGATGGCCGAGCCATAGGTGAAGGGACGCAGGATCGCGGTAGCCGTCGTGGTGTGCATCCCCGCGATGTGCGACAGCCAGTTGTCGACGTCGGCCGGCGAACTGATCCAGGCCGCGTCATCGCCGCTGGTGGCACTGGTGATCCGGGCCGTCAAATTACCCGAGTCCTTGATCGTCGCCAGGAACAGCCAGTTGGCCGCGGTGATGACGTTCCCGTTGCCGTCTGGCGTCGTGTTGGGTGGGCTGCTGCGCAGCTCGCTGCTCGCCGTGTAGGTCGTGCCGTCCGGCGTGGTGAAGGCGCCGCCGTTGGCGATCGAATGCAGCGTATCGACGAAGCGCGGCTGATCGCGGCGGACCAGTTCGAACTCGGCGGTGGCCGGGCCGCAGGCTCCGGTCGCGGCCTGGTTGATGCTTCCGCTCGGGTTGCTCAGGATTCGCACGACATCGGCCAGCGTCGCCGCCTTGCCGACGTTCGGGAAGGCCGAGGTAGCCCAGTCCGAACGGAAGGCGAGAAGCTGAGGCTGCGCCGGCAGCCAGGTCGGGATGTCGACGGTCAGTGTGCCGGTGGTGGCGGCCGCGGAGGCCGCCTTCGACGGCGAGGTCGCGACCACCGACCAGCTCACGGTCTGGTTGGCCGGCAGTCCGGTCTGGGCAATGGCGAAGCTCGTCTGGCCAGCGGCCGGTACCACTGTGCTCTGGACCGTCATCCCGGCCGATGCGGCCGTCGGCCGCGACGTACGAGTGACGAGGAAGGCCGTCTCGTCTCTGACCGTGTCGCTCCAGCTCAGCGTGGCGGCGGTCGAGCTGACGTTGGAGAGGGTGAGGCCGGTCGGCGCCGCGGTCCGCGGAGTCGGCGTCGGCCTGGGCAACGGGTCACCGCCATCGCAACTCGCCGGTGGCACCGGGCCGTTACAGGGATTGATGGCCGATGCCGACTGAGCCGGCAGCAGCGCCAGGGTGCCGGCGGCAGCCACGGCGGTGGCGGTGCTGATCAGTAGAATGCGAGCAGCTGGGCGGATCACAGAACGTCCTTTACTCCGGTGGGATATGCCGGAGTAGCAGAGCGCCGAGTGGGTCGGCTGATACCTAGCCGGCGGGCAGCATCGCTCGCAGCCGGGCGACGAGAACGTCGCGGTCACCGCCGGCGGCTACCGCTTGACCCAGCAGGAAGAGGGTGAGCGGGCCGAACCGCCGCTCGAGTGAGTGCGCTATCTCTCGGGTCAGGTCGAGAAGATCATCGGTCTTCGCGAGGGGTTCGACACCGAGGTCGGCGGCGACCCGGGCCAGCCAATCATCGCTGGTCATGTAACTCCGATCATCTGGTCCAGGCAAGGCTTCCCGTCGGGTGGCCAGACGCGGTCACCCGACGGGAAGGGAGTTCGGATCGAACTGCTGAGTTCGATCGAACTGCTGAGTTCGATCGAACTGCTACGGCAGGTAGTAGTTCGGGTTCGGCAACTTGAACGTGCGGTCGGCGCTGCCGCCGGTCAAGTCGCTGTACTGATCTCCGAAGTTGGCGACGATGTCGTACCCGAGCGACTCGATATGTGCCCTGGTCGCGGACTTGTAGTGGATCGTCGTGCAGGATCCGTTCGGGTCGTCGGCGCAGGCCTTCTTGAGGTAGTCCGGGTAGTCGGCCACGGCGGGCTTGGTGAAGAGGCCGTCCTCACCGTCATTGAGTGTCGTCGGGGCCGGGTAGCCGGCGTCGACACCGATACCGTCGGCGGTCAGGTTGCCCAGTGTCACCGCCTCCTGCGCCGCCGGGCGGCCGGTCAGGAAGAAGATCGCGTAGCCGTGCTTGGCCGCCGAGGTCGCCATCGCCACCATTCCGGGGACGGCCGGAAAGAGCTGGCCGTTGACGAAGGTGGCGTTGCTGGTGGGGTTGTAGGCCCAGTTGCTGGCGATCTCATAGTTCCAGGTGGCTAGTGATGTGTCGTCCACATCCAGCACGATCGCCTTGGTTTTATGGGAATGCGCATAGTTCAGGTAGCGGGTGCCGTCGGCCGCGACCCGGCTGGCCTCCCTGGCGTAGTTGCTGTCGGCGGCGAAGGTTCCGGTGCCGAGTGGATCTCCGTAGTAGTTGCGAATCTGCTGCCGGAGGACGTCGATGTTGGTGATCTGGTCGGCCGAGCGCGGGGTGAAGGTGTGGATCGCCGGCTGGGCGACCGCGCTGTACGCGACGCCTCCCCCGGCGGCGACCAACACCGCAGCCAGCCCCACAAGTAAGGTCTTTGTTACGCGCGACAACTGCCTGAATCGCCTGACAATACGCATGATTCTCCTTCTGCTCGAGACGTTCTATCGACGCTATCGACCGCGCAGCATTCCGTAAAGGCACTCAGCGACCACACCGGTGCGCCGGCATCGCATTGCTTCGAGAATCATCAATGTTTACAGACATATTCAACCGGTGCCACAGGGTCACGGTGGACTAATTTGTTCGTCCACCGACCGTATACAGCCCGGAGTGATCTGTGTATGTTGTGACCCACAACATATTCCTCGACACCGCTCGGCGCTACCCCCCGTGATCGAGCCGCCCATCCGTTCAGTGTTGAACAGGAGTCCCCCGTGAGCCGTCGAACCACCCCCTTCGCCATGCTCGTATGCCTCGTCGCCGCCCTGCTGGTCAGCGCCTTCTCAACCGCAGCTACCGCCCGGGCCGCAGCGACCCGCTGCCCGTGGGTCGGTTCCACCGCGCCTGTGCCGACCCGGGTGAGCCAGGTCGTGGCCGCGATGTCGCTGGGCGAGAAGATCACCCTGCTGCACGGGCAGTACGGCTCCTCCTACGCGGGGCTGACCCCCGCCATCCCGGACCTCTGCATCCCGGCCATGAACTTCCAGGACGGGCCGGCCGGTGTCGGCGACGGACTCACCGGAGTGACCCAACTCCCGGCGCCGGTGGCCGCGGCCGCCACCTGGGACCCGGTGGCCGAGCGGCAGTACGGGGCGGTCCTGGGCGCCGAGCAGGCCGGCAAGGGAACGACGATAACGCTGGCACCGACGGTAAACCTGGTGCGCGATCCACGCTGGGGACGGGCCTTCGAGTCGACCGGTGAGGACCCATACCTGGCTGGACGAACCGGTTCGGCGCTCATCCAGGGCATCCAGAGCCAGGGGGAACTCGCCCAGGTCAAACACCTCGCCGCCTACAACCAGGAGACGAACCGCAACACCGCCGCCGACAACGCGGTGGTCTCGACTCGGGCCCTGCAGGAGCTTTACCTCCCGGCCTTCGGCACCGCCGTCAAGTCGGGCGCGGTCGCCTCGGCCATGTGCTCCTACAGCACCGTCAACGGCACCCCGGCCTGCCAGAACAACTACCTCCAGAACAGCGTGCTGCGATCCCAGCTCGGCTTCAACGGCTTCGTCACGTCGGACTGGTTCGCGACCAAGTCCACCGTCGCCTCGGCCAACGGCGGTCTGAACATCGAGATGCCGGGCGACACCTACTTCGGCAGCGCTCTCTCGGCGGCGGTCGGAGCCGGCACCGTCTCGGTCGCCACGATCGACTCGATGGTCAGCGCGATTCTGACGCAGATGTTCGGCTTCGGTCTCTTCGACCGAGCGCCAACCGGCTCGCCAACCCGTGTGGTGACGACGGACGCGCACATCGCAGTCGCCCGTGCGGTGGCCGCGGAGGGGACGGTTCTGCTGAAGAACACGGCCGGCACCCTGCCGATCACCGCCGCCGCCCACACCATCGCCGTGATCGGAGACGACGCGGCCGATCATCCGCAGTACACCGGAGGGGGCAGCGCCAACGTACGGGCCGACTACCAGGTTGCGCCACTGCTCGGCATCCAACGTCGCGCCCCGGCCGGCACCTCAGTCCTCTTCGACCCGGGCCTAAGCGCGTCATCAGCGGCGGCAACCGCAGCCAAGGCCGACGTCGCCGTCGTCTTCGCCAGCAAGTACGAGACCGAGGATAGTGATCTCAGCAGCATCGACCTGGACGCGTCGTTGAACACGCTCATCAGGACCGTCGCCGCGGCCAATCGGCACACCGTTGTCGTGCTGAACACCGGATCGGCCGTCACGATGCCCTGGATCGACGAAGTAGCGGGCGTACTCGAAGCCTGGTACCCGGGGCAGGAGAACGGCACCGCCATCGCCCAAGTGCTCTTCGGCGACGTCAACCCCGCCGGCCACCTACCGGTCACCTTCCCACGGTCACTGGCCGACGTGCCGGCGCAGACCACGGCCCAGTGGCCAGGCCTCAACGGGAATGTCCAATATTCCGAGGGATTGCAGGTCGGCTACCGCTGGTATGACCAGCAGGGCATCAGCCCACTCTTCCCGTTCGGCTATGGCCTGTCCTACACCACCTTCGCCTACAGCGACCTGCGCATCTCACCCATCAACGCCGGCGGCACGGTGACCGTCGGCGCGACCATCACCAACACCGGTACCCGCAGCGGTTCGGACGTCGCGCAGCTCTACATCACCGCGCCGGCTGTGGTCGGGGAGCCGCCGAAGCAACTCAAGGGATACAAGCGGGTGACCCTCAGTCCCGGGGCCAGTACCCGGGTGTATCTACCGCTCAACCTCAAGGATCTGGCGGCCTGGTCCACGTCGGCGAACGCATTCGTCACCACGGCCGGCACCTATGGCATCTGGGTCGGCGACTCCTCCCGTGACCTACCACTGCATGCGGTCCTGCCGATAACCTCCGGCCGTCCCGGACGAACGGTATCGGTCACCAATCCCGGGCCGCTGGACGTCACCGCCGGCGTCGGCTTCACACGAGCCCTGCCGGCCACCGACTCGGCCCGGGCAACGCTGCGCTTCAGCGCGACCGGGCTCCCCGCCGGGGTGGCTATCAGTAGTTCCGGCCAGCTCTCCGGAACACCGCTGCGTGCCGGCACGAGCACGGTGGCGGTGACCGCATCCGACGCGGCCGGAGCGTCCGGGTCGGCCACGTTCATCGTCACCGTCAACCCGGCACCCGACGGCAGCGCGCTCACCGGACCGGTCACCGGACTCGGCGGCCTCTGCCTTGATGTGCGGGGGGCCTCCGACGCCGACGCCACCGCAGTGGAGGTCTTCCTCTGCAACGGCACCAACGCCCAGCAATGGACGCGGCATCCGGATGGCACCCTTCGAGCGCTCGGAAAGTGCCTCGACGTCGCCTCCGCCGGCCGGACGGACGCAACGCCGGTCCAGCTCTACACCTGCAACGGCACGGCGGCCCAGCAGTGGACGCCCAGCTCAACCTCCGCGCTGGTCAACACAGGGGCAGGACTCTGCCTGGATGTTCCGGCCGGCTTGGCCGTGCCCGGGGTTCAGCTGCAGATTTATCACTGTAACGGCACGGCAGCCCAGCGCTGGCTGCTCTCCTGACGGGCTCGAATCAGCTTCGCTCGAATCAGCTAGCTCGCAGCGTCTGCAGGAACGACTCCATCGCTTTGACCATGTCGATCTCCTGCGGGTGCAGCAGCCACTGCAACTGCAGCCCGTCCATGACCGCGATGATCTGCACCGCCGTGACTGCAAGGTCGAGATCCGCTCGCAGCACGCCGGCGGCCTGATCTCGCCGCAGCGCCTCGACGACCAGCGAGCGCATCATCGCGTAGCGATCGGTCCACCAGGCGTGGCCGGGATTTTCGGGGTCAACCCCCTCGGCCGAGAGGGTGGCGAAGAGCCGGATGAGTCCCGGCCGCTGCGCGTTCTCGGACGTGAGTTCAATGAGCGCGTCCAGATAGCTGCCTTGGAAGTCCCAGAAATTCTCCACATCCGAATCCTGCCGCCGCTCCAGAACCGCCAGCAAAAGATGGGTCTTCGTCGCGAAATAGTGCAGCAGCCCCTGCTGGGTCAGACCGGCGGTCGTCGCAATCGCCGCCATCGGCGCGCCCCGGAATCCCTTCGTGGCGAACGCTTCCTGCGCTGCATCCAGAATCTGGTCCCGCTTCGAGACAGATTCGGATTGCGTAGCGCTCGTCATGGCCCGATGGTATCGGGCGTTCTACTCCTTCGCCTGTAAAGCCACGGTGACCTCGTTCCGCGCCTAGGCGGAGTGTCGAAACCCGCCGCAGACCCCCTACCGATTACTCGGTAGGGGGTCTATGGTCCAGATCACATCGCTCTGTGCGAGTGAAGAATCCCCCTCAAGTAAGCAGGTGCAACCTATGCGTCGCCGTCGTCTTTACTCCTTAGTCGCAGCAACCGTCGCCTCCACCACCTTCGTCACGACCGCCTTCGCGGCCACCGTCACCACGGCCGGCGCGGCAACTCCGGGACCCCTCGCTCCGTCGGTGACGGCCCGGCCCTGGCTGGCCACCGACCTCACTCCGGCCCAGCGGGCGAACCTGCTGATAAAGCAGATGACCCTGCCCGAGAAGGTCGATCTGATGACCGGCAATCAGGGAGACGCTCCGTACGCCTACTACAACGCACCCATCGTCCGCCTGGGCATTCCGGCCCTGAAGATGGCCGATGCCAGCTCAGGAGTCGCACCCCGCGGCTGGTCGCTGCTCGACACAGGTCAGAACGCCACCTCGCTTCCGTCCATGCAGGCATTGGCCTCGACCTGGTCCACCACCACCGCCACCAACTACGCCAAAGTGGTCGCGGCCGAGGTGCTCGAGGCCGGGCAGAACGTGCTGCTCGGCCCCGACGCCGACATCATCCGTCAGCCATTCTGGGGACGGGCCGATGAGACCGAGAGCGAGGACCCGACCCTCAACGCGAACATCACCGGGGCCTACGTGAATGCGGTGCAGTCCCAGAACGTGATCGCCGATCTCAAGCACTACCTGGGCTACAACCAGGAGACGAACCGAGGTAGCGGCCAGAACGACGTCGTGAGCCAGCGAGCGCTGCGCGAGGTCTATGCCCTTGCCTTCGAATCCGTTGTAAAGACGGCTGATCCCGGTTCGGTCATGTGTTCGTTCAACAAGATCAACGGCGAGTACTCCTGCGACAACGCGCTAACCCTGCGGAATCTGCTCAAAGGGCAGCTCAAATTCACCGGCTTCGTGCTCACCGATTTCGGCGCTCTGCACGACACGTTGAAGGGGCTGCAGGGGGGCACCGACATGGAGACCGGCACGCTGACCGTCTATGACGGCGCGCTGTTGGCCGCGGTCAGCAACGGAACGGCCTCCGAGGCCCAGGTGGACCAGAGCGTGCTGCGCATCCTGACCACGATGTTCCGTCTGGGTGTCTTCGACCGCTCTTACACGCCGTCGGCGATTCCGGTCGCCGCTCACGACGCCGTCGCCCGCAAGACCGAGGAGTCGGCCATCACCCTGCTCAAGAACTCAGGCGGGGCACTCCCCCTCAGCCCGGCGACGAAGTCGATCGCGGTGATCGGTGCGGACGCGAACATCCTGGCCGCACCGAGCGGCGCGCCCTGGGTGAGCCCCACGCAGGAGACGCCTGTGCTCAACGGAATCCTGGCCCATGCCGGGAATGCCAGCGTCAATTGGGTCGCTGGGAACGACCCGGTCAATGCCGCGTCCATGCTGGAGGCGAGCAGTATGACCACGGTGCCGTCCTCGGTACTGACCCCGACGAACGGGATAGGCACCGGCCTGCAGGCCTACTACTGGGACAACACGTCGTTCCAGGGCTCGCCGGCAACCAGTCGGGTGGAGCAGCAGGTCAACTACGACGTCGGCTTTCTGACCACGTTCGGGTTGTGGGCCGGACAGACCTCGCAGGTTCCCGAACCCCCGGTGACATCGCCGACCGATCAGCAGTCGGTCGTCTACGACGGGAAGATCACCGCGCCGAAGACGGGCGACTACGTCCTCGACCTCACCGGGTTCGGGCAGGCCACGTTGAGCTTGGACGGCAACCAGATCATCAATATGACCGGAGCCGACGGGCGCAAGTCCAATGCCGCTTCGCCGGTGCTCTCCCTCGCGGCCGGGGTGCCGCACACGCTGCACATCACCTACCAGGCGACGCATCCGTTCGACAGCCTGGAGCCGGGGACGCTGCTGCTGCAGTGGAAGACACCGGCCAGCACCTACTCACCGGCGATCAAAGCGGCGGCCGCCGCGGCCAAGAAGGCTCAAGTCGCGATCGTCTACGTGCGCACCTACGAGGGCGAACAGCGTGACCGCGTCTCGCTGAAACTGCCGCAGAGTTCGAATGAACTGATCGCTGCGGTCCGGGCCGCCAACCCGAACACCATCGTGGTGCTGGCCAACTCCGGACCGGTCACCATGCCGTGGCTCAGCTCAGTACCCGCGGTCGTCGAGACGTACTTCGGCGGCCAGGAGCAGGGCGCCGCTCTGGCTAACGTGTTGTGGGGCGATGTGAATCCGAGCGGGAAGCTCACGGTCACTTACCCGACCAGCGACACCGCCATCCCGCCGGGGGTCACGAACCCCTGGGCCACCGCGACCAATCTCAACGTGACCTACGGCGAGGGCATCAACGTCGGCTACAAGGCTTACGACGTGGCGGGTATCAAGCCGCTCTTCCCGTTCGGCTTCGGCCTGTCATACACAACCTTCGGCTACGCCAACTTGAGGGTCACACCGGCGGTGGTGACCGCGAAGACACCAGTCAACGTGAAGTTCCAGGTCACCAACACTGGCGTCGTCTCCGGGGCCGAGGTGGCCGAGGTCTACGTCGGGCTGCCCAGCAGTACGGGTGAGCCGCCGAAGCGCCTAGTCGGCTACGCGAAGCGCACGATCGCGGCGGGCGGCGTCAGTGCCATCACGGTGACCATCGATCCGGCCGGTCCGACGAACCCGCTCAGCTACTTCAACACCACCAACGACAAGTGGCAGATCGCCGCGGGTACCTACACGCTGTACGTCGGTTCGTCGGAGCGCAATACCCCGCTGAGCACAACCTTCAACATCGCCACCGCCGTCTGAGGAAGGGAGTCCAGCTGGTCAGCGTTGAGCCGGCCCGGTCTGCTATGGACCGGGCCGGCCCGGGCTACCTCGTCGCGGTCGGTTGTCGAGATCTGCGACCAACTCATCGCCCGAGCGCATTCGCCAGGCGTCGGTGATCAGCTCCTTCAGACGATCGGCGCCGACCTGCTCCAGGCGCAGCATCACCAACGGCCAGCCGTCGTAACCCGATACGGTGAAGAACGTCTCGGGTTCTCCGAGGAGCAGGGCTTGCTTCTCCGCTTCATCACCGACGAAGAGGACGGCGATATCGGTGCGAATGATCCGGCGTCGACCCGGGATTCGCTCCGGGTAGGACCAGACGAATCCCTTCCCCAGGACACGAAAATCGAAGCCCTCGGACTCGATCTCGACCACACCCGGCAGCGCGAGCGCGACATCGCGGACGTCGGTCTGGTCAGCCATTGCGATCGCTCACCGGTTGCGCTCTGCACACGCCAACAGGCTAATCGGCAACCCTGACAGGGGTGCGCCTGAGCCTCTTGGCAAACTGTCGACAGTCGACTACGTTACGTGAAGCGGATGTGAGACTGGGGGCGCCTGGGCCTCTGGTCCACCGCCTGCCCGAGGGGTGCCATATGCAACCGTCACTGCGTCCAGCTCATCCGCGCCAATCTTCGCCTTCACGATTCCTGCGCCGCGGCGCCGTCGCCACCCTGGCCTCGGTCCTGCTCGCGGCCGCCCTCACCGCAGTGCCGGCCAGCAGCGCCAGTGCGGCGAGTCTCGTCTCGCTCGTCAGCTACGACTCGACGTCATTGGCGCAGTACAACACCAAGTGGTCGAACATCTACGGCCCGCTCGACAACGCGACCCAGAGCGTATCGAGCAAGGGTGTCTTCACCGCCAGTGACGCCCCGTTCAAGACCGGCGTCGACTACAGCGTCTTCGACCACCTCAAGTACATGGCCGTCAGCAACGAGACGTTCCCCGTGCCGAAGACCGGAACCGTCACTTTCTCGGTTGATATCAAGGCAAGTACGCCCGGCGCGGTGGCCGGGCACGTGGTGCACGGTCAGTACGGGCCGCCCGGTTCCTACGATCCGGGCAATCTCTCGGCCAAGCCGTACCAGGCATCGGTGCTGGAGGGTCAGCAGGCCGGCGTCGTGCTGAACATGATCGACTTCTGCAGTGGGCAACTCTTCGACTGGTTCATCTCGAGCAACTACGCGTTCCCGCTGATCGAGCGACTCCCCACCAGCATCACCAATAACACCACCAGCCCGAACTGCCCCGGGGCCACGACCGTCGGTCTGGACAAGGCCTACACCCAGATCATCAAGAACATCCCGATTCGGGCCGGGGTCAGCCACAACGTCGCGATCACCTACGGTCAGATCGGCTCGCTCAATTCGGTCACCTACTCGTTGGACGGCATACCGGTGGCGATCGTTACCAATGTCGGCGTTCCGCTGGATAAGCAGCACGCCGCCTTCAGCGGTACCTACCCGTCACTCGGGTCCGGGGAGCCACTCGTCGGAAAGATAAAGTCGGTCGCCATCGGCCACGGTCTGTTCAGCCTGCTCGACGCCTTCCCGTTCCAGTTCGGCTGCACCCCGCCGAGCGCCGACGGGCCTGGGGTCTGCGACCCGGCGACGTCGCCCTACAGCGTGTCGATCCCGGCGTCCGAACGAGCCTTCGGCCAGGGGGCAATCGGTTCCTTCAGTAATTTCCGGGTGCTGACGATCGGCTAGCGGTCGGTTAGCGGTCGGCCGGTAACGGCTGGCTAGGAGTCGAAGCCGAGACCGAGACGGTCCAAGGTGCGCAGAAAGACGTCGCGATGTCCTTCATTGCGATCGGCCTTGGCCAGCGATCGCCGGGTCATCTGAATTCCGGCGTACTTCACCGGCTCGGGCGGAAAGGGCAGCGGGCGGCTACGCACCATCTCCAGTTCGGTGCGTTCCGTGGCCTGGCCGGCGAGGAGGTCGAGCATGACGTTGGCCCCGAACCGGGTCGAACCGACGCCGAGGCCGGTGTAGCCGAGCACATAACTCACCTGCCCACCCAGCGCCGTGCCGTAGAAGGCGCAGAAGCGGGTGCAGGTGTCGATGGCGCCGCCCCACCGGTAGTCGAACCGAACCTCGGCCAACTGGGGGAAGGTCTCGGCGAATTGACGGGCCAGCAACTCGAACGTCGCCGACCGCTGGTCGTATCTGGGCTTCACCGAGCCGCCGAAGTAGTAGACCGCGTCGTAACCGCCCCAGAGAATGCGATTCTCCGGGGTGAGGCGGTAGTAGTGGAACTGGTTGGCGCTGTCACCGATGCCCTGCCGGTTGCGCCAGCCGATGGCCTTGAGCTGGGCCACGGTGAGCGGTTCGGTCGCCAGCACATAGTCATAGACCGGGACGATGAACGGTCGCACCCGGCGCAGCAGGTTCGGGAAGACGTTCGTGCCAAGGGCAACTCGCTTCGCCCTGACGCGCACTGACCCCGCAGCTGGTTCCACCGTCACCACCACATCGCCGCCGTCACGATCCAGAGCGGTTGCCCGGGTCGTCTCGCAGATGCGGACACCCAGTGTTTCACAGGCCTTCGCCAACCCCCAGGCGAGCCGGGCCGGGTCGAGGATGGCGGTGTTGCGGCGGTTCCAACTCCCAGCCAGGTAGGTCGGGGAGTCGACCTCGCGGCGCACCGCCTCGGCGTCCAGGAACTCGCCGTCGGCGGCCCGCAGCTGATCGACCTGGTACGGCTCGGTTGCGACGTCCAACTCTCCAGTGCGCTCCCATCCACAGTCAATGCCATAGCGGATAAGGGCTTCCTCGATCTGATCGAGATTCTCCAGCCCGAGCCGGTGCAGCGTCTCGTACTCAGTGCCGAAGCGTTCTCGCCCGTTCGACTCGCCGTGGGTCAGGCTCGCCGCGCAGAAACCCCCATTGCGTCCGGAGGCGGCCCAGCCGACTCGCTCGCCTTCGATGAGCAGGACGTCACGATCGGGGTCGCGCTCCTTGGCCAGCAGCGCCGTCCAGAGGCCGGTGAACCCACCGCCCACGACGAGGAGGTCAGTTCGGGTGTCCCGTTCCAGCGCGGGGCGAACCGGCGGTCGCTGCGAGTTGTCCAGCCACACCGAGATAGGTCGAGCAGTTCGCCAGGAGTCGAGCGCGGGACTGGTCATTTCGCCACCCTACGCAGGGGCGGTATCCAGCCGGGCCGCGGCCGCGTTCAGGTAGCGCTGTTCGGGGATGCTGTTGGTGAGGCGGGCCGCGGCGGCATAGTCACGCTGCGCCGCGCCGAACTGCCCGTCCAACTCGAGTAGATGGGCCCGCACGGCGAAGAGGCGGTGACTCTGGCGCAACTGCCGATCCTGCAGCAGCGGCTGGATGCGGGTCAGTCCGGCGCGCGGTCCGTGCACCATGGCGACCGCCACCGCGTGATTCAGGGTGACGATGGAGCTTGGCGCGATGTCGCTCAGCATCCGGTAGAGCACCTCGATCTGGGGCCAATCGGTGAGGTGGCTCGCCGCTGCTTCGGAGTGGACGGCGGCTATCGCCGCCTGCAGCTGGAACGGGCCGACTGGCCCAGCTGGAAGTGCCGTCTCGATCAGAGTCGCGCCTTCCCGAATCCGAGCCTGATCCCAGCGCGTCCGATCCTGCTCGGCGAGCGGGATCAGCTGTCCGTCGGCGTCGGTGCGGGCGGCGCGACGAGCATCGGTGAGCAGCATGAGGGCCAGCAGCCCACTGATCTCAGGGATCCGAGGAAGTCGATGATGTAGCTCACGGGTGAGACGAATCGCCTCGTTTGTAAGGGAAATGTCGAAGAGCCCGGCCCCGGAGGTGCTGCTGTGCCCCTCGGTGAAGATGAGGTACAGCACCTGGGTGACCGCCTCGACGCGCTGCGGCAGCTCATTTGGGGGCGGCGTCGTGAAGGGCGTGTCGAGCTGCCGCAGACGCGCCTTGGCCCGGCTGATCCGCTGGGCCGTCGTCGCCTCCGGCACCAGGAATCCGCGGGCGATCTGAGCAGTGGTCAGCCCGCCGACGGCCCGCAGCGTGAGTGCCACCTGAGCCGGCCGCGGAAGCGCAGGATGACAGCAGAGCAACAGAAGCAGCACCGAATCATCCACCACGGGCTGCTGATCGGCGCCCCGCGAGAGCGGCTCCCGAGTCGAGGTCTGCCGGGCGACGAGATCTTCACGCTGGGCCCTCGCCCGGTCACTCCGCCAGCCGTCGAGGAGGCGTCGGGAGGCGACGGTGATCAGCCAGGCCGTCGGGTCATCCGGGACACCGTCGCGCCGCCACTGCCTGGACGCGGCCAGCATGGCCTCCTGCAGCGCGTCCTCACTCGCCTCGAAGTCCCCGTAGCGACGCAGCAACGCAGCCAGGACTCGCGGCGCGCAGCTACGCCACAGGTCCTCCAGCCCGTCGGCGCTAGTCGTCTTCGCTGCCGAGGGTCATGACCGGCCGGAGTTCAACGCTTCCGCCCGGCTGGGCGAACTGCGCGGCGATCTCCTCGGCCCGGGCCCGAGTCTGGCAATCGATGAGGAAGAAGCCGGCCAACTGCTCCTTCGTCTCGGCGTATGGTCCGTCGGTCGCCAGGTGCCCCTGCGGACTCCACGCATAGATGGTGGACGAACTGGGGTCGCCGAGGGCCTCGGCACTCACGAACTCCCCCGACGCTGAGATCTCCTCGAGCAGCTCGCCGAACTCCGCATCCATCTTGTCGTTCAGTTCCTGAGGCAGTGCTCGCCCCTCATCGGTGTAGATGGAGGTGGGGTGCCCCCACGGATCGGGGTTGCTGTGGATCAGAATCACGTACTTCACGACGAATCTCCTTCGCGGCTGGTTGCCCGGCCGCCGGTCTGCGGCCGTTACCTACCTAGGTCGGAGCCACTAGTTCTCTCTCGACACTAGTGAACGGTTCTCGCGCCCCGATCGGAAGGACGGGCGGGCGTCAGTGGACAAACCAACAGAAAATTCATGCGCCGCGCTCTTGCCTTCGCCCGGCCGATGCGTCTAGCGTCACACTGTCGATGCCGGTACCGCCGGTACCGGCACACTCATAGCGTGCACGAACGCCCATACATTTGCGGCTTATTTGGCATGCTCGGATACATTCGGGGAGAGCCATGCGTGCTCGTTTTCTAGTTCCTGCGGTGCTGGCCCTGGCTGGTGGTATCGCCGTCGTCCCACTCGCCCAAGGAGCCTCTGCCGCCTCCTCCGTCACGGCCGGATCGGTGCCGCCGGATCAGGATCCGTTCTACGCGGCACCGGCCAACATCGACACCTACCAGCCCGGTCAGATCGTGGCCAGCCGTCCGTCGCCGATCAGCGTCTCAGGAGTGAAGGCCACCGCCGCCCAGATCTCCTACCGCAGCAATGACTCGCACAATGCGGCCATTCTCGCCGTCACCACGATCGTCGTGCCGGGTACGACCTGGACGGGTAAAGGGGCGCGCCCAGTCGTCTCGATGCAGGAACCAGAGGACAGCGTCGGGCTGAAGTGCTCACCCTCCTATGCCTACGCCTCGGGCGCGGGCGAGCCGCTGGACTCGCTGGCCGCCCTACTCGGCAAGGGATGGGCCGTCGCGATCCCCGACTTCGAGGGCCCGAAGTCGGTCTTCCTGGCCGGCCCTGAGGCTGGACACGCCATTCTGGACGGCATCCGGGCGGTGAAGCAGTTCAACACACTGGGGATCGGCGCCACCAACCCATGGGCCCTCACCGGCTACTCCGGCGGTGCTGAGGCGACGGGCTGGGCGGCACAACTGCAGCCCTCCTACGCCCCCGACGTGAAGCTGCTCGGAACGGCGGTCGGCGGGTTGCCGGCTGACCCGACCGCGGTAGCCCGATCGATCGACGGCGGCATCTTCTCCGGTTTCGAGTACGCCGTCTCCTACTCACTCGCCGTGGAGTTCCCGGAATCCGGCATCACCGGCCTGCTGAACGACCGTGGGCGAGCCGACTTCGCGGATGCCTCGAAGGGACTCTGCCTCACCGACATCCTCTCCAAGTACGCGTTCCGCAAACTGTCCGACGATGTCACGGTCGCCGACCCGCTGACGGTCCCCTCGGTGGCCGCCGTACTCAAGCTCGACACGCTCGGGGCCACGGCACCGGTGTCGAGCAACCCGATCTACGACTATCACGCGATTCCCGACGAGATCGTCCCGCTGGCCCAGGACGACGCCCTGGTGAAGAACTGGTGCAAGGGCGGAGCCGTCATCCAGACGCACCGTGACCTCTTCGCCGAGCACGCCCTGGAGGCGGTCGTTCAGCAGACCGACATGGTCAACTTCCTGGCCGCCCGCTTCGCCGGGAGCAAGCCGACCAACAACTGCTAGATCACCCTGCGGGGGTGTCAGAGAGGCCTTCACCGGTTCGGTGCGGGCCTCTCTGACGTCAGGTCAGGTGGCCCAGAAAGCGCTCGGGGGAGGCGAGAAAACCGCGCCAAGACGTAACCAGGTCCGTCTCGTCGTAGTCGACCGGCCGGATGCCGCTCTCGTCCAGTTGCAGCAGCAGGGCACCCGGCATCGCGGCGAGGATCGGTGAGTGCGTCGCCAGCACGATCTGGCTACCGGCGGCCAGCATCTGCGACATGAGCGTGAGCAGCACCAGACAGCTGTCGAAGGAGAGGGCCGACTCGGGCTCATCGAGGACATAGAGCCCCGGGTCAGAGACCATCGCGGCCAGGATCTCCAGGAATCCCTCGCCATGGCTGCGGGCGAGTACGTCGATGCCGCCCATCCGCTCCCCCCACCGACCACCGCCGCTGAACCAGTCGGCCTGAGCATGCAGACGCTCAGCTCGCAGGAAGAGGCCGCCCGTCGCGCCGCCGACGGTGTAGTGAAGACGCATCGATCGGTTCAGATCGGAGTCCTCGCGGGACGACTCGGCCGCCGCGCGCTGCAGCCAGTCACTCCGAAATGCCGTGATACGCCGGCCCCAGGCAGCGGCCAGCCCCTCGACCAGCGTCGACTTCCCGGAGCCGTTCTGCCCGATCAAGATCGTCAGCCCCGGGCTGAGATTCAGCCCCTCCTCGACGACCTGCGCGACGACCGGCATCGTGTACGGCCACGCGGAGAGGTCGGCTCGGCCGCGGTCGACGCTCACCGCCTTCACTGGGGCTCCCGGTCGGCGACTGGCCATTGGCCCATCATTTCACGCAGAAAACTGCTTCCATCTTCCGCGCCGAGTCTTAGCATCGAGGCATGGCACATGATTCTGAGTGTGATCGGATCGTGGTTGAGCTCTCGGTGGTCGAGGCGCTGATGGTGGTTGCTGCTCTGCGCCAATACATGCCGTACTGGTCCACGGCCGATGAGCTGACTCCGGCCGAACAATTGATGCGCTCGCGCCTGCACGTGGACGACGTCATCCTGAAGCTCCGCACGGCTGCCGCCTGACACCAGCCGCCGCCTGACACCAGCCGCCGGTCGATCGCGACCCAGCCCGGGCTGTCGAGTTTCGAAGGGCTCGAACGCGGGTAGAGGAAGAACGGGACACGTCAATCGGACTCTCCCAGCTCAAGGGAAGGTTCCGCTCATGTCCACCGACGCACTGGTCTTGCTCAAGGCCGATCACCGGGAGATCAAGGCCGTTTTCCGCAGTTTCGCCAGCGCCGGCGATGGCGCCCACAAGACGAAGGGCACGCTGGTCAACCGCATGATCGAACTGCTGACCGTGCACACCTACCTCGAGAACGAGCTCATCTACCCCGAGGTCCGCAGGCTCATACCGGAACTGGAAGGCGACGTCCTCGAGTCCTATGAAGAGCACCATGTGGCCGATCTGCTCTGCACGGAGCTGGCGGTCCTCAGCCCGGATGCAGAGCGATTCGACGCAAAGACGACCGTGCTCATCGAGAACGTCACCCACCACATCGACGAAGAGGAGCAGGAGTGGTTCCCGCAGGTTCGAGCCGGCCTCGGGCGCAAGCAGCTAGCCGACCTCGGCGCCCAGATGCTGGAGCTGAAGAAGACAGCGCCGCGCTCGCCCGCCCAACCGAGCGCGCTGAAGAAGGTCGTCGACGCCGTCATCCGATGAGCGAAGCGAACTCTCCGGCCGGCAATCGCGCCCCGACCAGCCGGCTCCTGCACGGCATCGACCGCCTCGCGTCGCGACCGATGCTGGCGGTCGTCGTTGTCGCGGCGGACGTGGTCTGGGTGCTCATCAGCGTCAGCATTGGCTTTCCGGCCCGGCTGGAGACCATCTTCCAGACCCTGGTCGCCGCGCTGACGTTGGCGATGGTCTTCGTCATCCAGCACACCCAGGAGCGCGACCGATCGGTCAGCAATCGCAAACTCGATGAAATACTCAGCGCGTTGCCGCACGCCGACAATGCCCTCATCGCATTTGAAGAGGCCTCTGATCAGGAGCTGGCGACGGCGCGGCACAGTCATCGCCGGCTGCGCCAGGACGCGATCGAATAGCTGCGATCAGGCCACGGACAACGACCTCAGCTGCGCGAAGGAATCGCGGAGAACCTGCGAGAGGTCAAGGTCGTCACGTTCGGTGACCCACCGCTCGAAGGCGACGCGGAAAACGGCTACCCCGGTCTCCGCGGCGAGGCTCGCCTCCGGTTCCGTTACCCCGCGGCCACGCAGTCCAGCGGCGAGGGCGACGGCCAGCGACGCCATCTTGGTCAGCTCCCGCTCGCGCAACTCTGCGTTGGCGGCGATCACCGAGTAGCGCTGGCGCGCATGTTCGTGGTGCGGGCCAAGCGCCGACGCCGCGGCACCCAGGGCCAGCGAGATCGCCTCCATCGCAGACACCGAAGCCGGCGACGCGTCCAGTGCGGAGAGGATATTCGCCTGAAAATTGCCCGAGCCCGCGAAGAGAACCTCTCGTTTGTCGGCGTAGTAGCGAAAGAAGGTGCGCGCAGTGAGGCCAGCCCGCTCGGCGATCTCGGCAACCGTCGTCTGCTCATATCCGCGCTCGATGTAAAGCTCCATCGCCGCTTGTCCCAGCCGACCAGCCGCATCCGGCTGCCATCTCACCATGGAGCGAGTCTAGGCGATGTCACGGTATGACATGAAGTGCTACGGTAGTGATGTCATCAAGTGACATCACGCTCGACGGTGAGCGAGGACCTACGGAGGAAGTCATGCGCGTATTCGTCACGGGAGCATCCGGCTGGATCGGCTCCGCCGTCGTCTCGCAACTACTTGAATCGGGCCACGAGGTGGTCGGATTGGCCCGCTCTGATGCGGCAGCGGCGACGGTGGCCGATCTTGGTGCTGAGGTCCTCCGGGGCGACCTCAACGATCTCGACCTGCTGCGATCCGGCGCCGTCGACTCCGACGGCGTGGTTCATCTCGGCTATCACCACGATTTCTCCCAGATGGCGGAGGCGGCACAGTTGGATCGGCAGGCCATCGACGCCTTCGGCGCAGTCCTGGAGGGCAGTGGTCGACCCCTGGTCATCGCCTCCGGAACGCTCGGCCTGGCTCCGGGTCGAGTCGGGACCGAAGCGGATACCCCCGACCCCGGCGTCCACCCGCGGGTTGCCAACTCATCCGCGGCACTCTCTTACGCCGATCGGGGCGTACGTTCGGCAGCCGTGCGTTTCGCACCCACCGTGCATGGTCCGGGTGATCATGGATTCATCGCCGTTCTCGTCGCCATCGCCCGCGAGAAGGGCGTGGCCGGCTATATCGACGACGGCAGCAACCGCTGGCCCGCCGTGCATCGCCTCGATGCCGCCCGCCTGGTCCGCCTCGCAGTTGAGCAGGCGCCCGCGGGCTCGGTGCTGCACGCCGTCGCCGAAGAGGGTATTCCGACGCGGACCATCGCGGAGGCGATCGGCCGTGGCCTCGGCGTTGCGGTCGAGTCCATTCCGGCCGAGAAGGCCGATGAACATTTCAACTGGATCGGACGCTTCTTCGGTGCCGACGCCCCGGCCGCAAATAAGGTGACCCGCGAACTGATGAGCTGGGAGCCCACGCAACCCGGCCTGATCGCCGACCTAGACGAAGGAAGCTACTTCCGCACCGTCGCCGGGTGAGGTGCTACCAGCCCAGTTCGTGCAGCCGTTCGTCGCCGATACCGAAGTGGTGACCCACCTCGTGGATCACGGTGCGCCGCACCTGCTCGACCACCTCCTGCTCGTTTCGGCAGACGGCGCAGATCGCGTGCCGGTAGATGGTGATCTGATCCGGCAGCACGGCTGAGTAGTGCGAGGTCCGCGCGGTCAGCGGAACGCCCCGGTAGAGCCCGAGAATGCCCAGCTGCGGCGAATCCTGGTCAACGGTGACCGCGACATTGCGCATCACCCGGCCCAGCTTCGGGGGGAGGCCGTCCAGAGCCACCGACACCATCTGCTCGAACGCGGCAGGGTCAACCAGATCCATGGGTTCATCGTCCACCCTGTCGCTATGGATTCGGGAGGGCGTCACCCGGGAACACGAGATGGGCCTGGCGCACGCCGCCATGCGGCATCTCTAGCGGCATCTCTAGCGGCATCTCTAGCGGCAATGCGGCGTCCGATGGTCTGATGTACGCATGCCTATCACCAACGGCGAGATCGCCGAACTGGCAAGACAGGTCGTTGACCAGATCGACCCCACGCTGGGGATCGTGATCTCTCCGGCTGATCCGGTCGACCCCTATCGGTGGGAATCCGGAGCCTGGACGGTGACGGCCGGACGCGCGACCAGCTATGTCACCGCCGCGATGTCCCCGGAAGAGGCTCTCGCGAAGCTGACCGAGGACCTACAGCCGGGCTGATCGAGGTGCGCACGGTTAGCTGAGACGGCGGCGAATCAACCAGAACGACAGTCCGATGAGTATCGCCGCGAGTCCGACGTAGAGCGAGAACTCGTACCACTGAAAGGTCCAGTAGCGGCCGGCCGGCTGGTAGGTGACGTGCTGCTGATAGTCGGCCAGGCAGTGACCGGTGTTCAGGCACTCCGAGTCGGGCCTGATCTCGATGCTGCTCACGCTGTGGCCGGACGCGTCGGTGACGTAGTTGGAGATGATCCAGTCCCCGGAGTGGGTCAGTCCGACCGCAGGCGTGCCTGTCTTGGGCAGAATCCCCGGCGGCGGATCGATCGGACCGACCGCGCGCAGCGGACTGCGGAAGTGTGGTCGGATGCTGGTCAGCACGAGCACCTGCATCACGATGTACCCGACCAGGGTCACCGCCATCGCCGGCAGTGTGCGACGCAGCAGAATCCCCGCACAGACGCCGAGGGCGAAGGCGAAGGCGGCATAACCGATCGGGGCAATGTTGCGCTCGTTGAAGATGTCCTCCTGGAAGCGGCTGTTGTTCACCTCGTCGATCTGGCTGTACCACCAGGTGACGACGAGGCTCGCCAGCCCGGTGATTCCGACCGCCGCGACTCCGACGATGGCCACCTTCGCAGTGAGCCAGCGAACGCGGGACACACCCTGCGTCCAGACCATCCGGAACGTGCCACTCTCCAGCTCGCCGGCAACCAGCGGCGCACCCCAGAAGACTCCGATCGCGGCCGGCAGCACCAGCAGGAGGGGCCCCAGCAGTTGTCGCACCGGCGCATAGTGGGAGAGGAAGGCGTCATAGTTGGGGCCGCCGCAGTTGGGGTTGCTCGGACAGGTCGCGAGCCCACCGACGGTATAGATATGCCGCAGGTCAAAGCCGGTGAAGGCGAGCATGATCGCGAGCGCGGCCAGCAGCGCACAGACGGCGAGCCCTTGCGTGCGGAACTGCCGCCAGGTCAGCCAGGTCATCGTCGGATCCCCAGGGTCGGGCGATCATGGATGACCCGTTCGGTGGTCGGGCTCATGTAGGCGAGCACAAGGTCCTCCAGACTGACCCGCTCCACCGTCCAGTGCGGGTCGTGGATCGGTGCTTCGGTGCGGACGAGCAGCGTGCTCTGCCGATCGGTGTGGCTGGCCGAGATGACCGTCTGATCACTCGGCAGCGTCGAGGTGTCACGACGCGCGCCGACCAGCAGGTGATGGCTGCCCAACAACTCTTCGACGTCGCCGATGAGCCGCACCCGGGAGTCGATGAGCACGATCAGGTAGTCACAGACCCGTTCCAGATCCGCGACCAGGTGCGAGGAGAGCACGATACTGACGCCATCCTCAGCGACGATCTCCATCAGTGTCTGCAGGAACTCGCGGCGGGCGAGCGGGTCGAGGCTGGCCACCGGCTCGTCCAGCAGCAGCAATTCGGGGCGCTTGGCCGTCGCCAGCGTCAGGGCCAGCTGCGCCTGCTGGCCGCCAGATAGCTTGCCGGCTCGCTGCCCGGTATCGAGATTTAGCCGAGCGATACGACGCGCCGCCACCGAGGAGTCCCAATTCGGGTTCAGCCGGGCACCCAACGTCAGGTGATCGGCGACGCTCAGCCGGGAGTAGGTCGGGGTGTCCTGGGCGACGAAGCCGACTCGCCCCAGCTGCTCAGCATTCGCCGCGGGCGGCTGGCCCAGCACACTCACCGACCCCGTTGACGGGGCGAGCAGGCCCGCGGCGAGATTGAGCAGAGTCGACTTGCCGGCACCGTTCGGGCCGACCAACCCGACCACACGTCCGTCCGGAATCTCCAGAGTGCAGTCCGACAGCGCCCACTTGCGCCGGTAGCGCTTGCCCAGCGCCGCTGCTTCGAGGACCGCGCTCACGCTACGACTTCCTCGGCGGCGTCGCGAAAGGTGGCATCGAAGAGCGCCCGGATGCTCTCCGGGTCGAGGCCGGCCAGCCGGGCCTTGGCGAGCCAGCGTTCCAGGTCGCGCCGCAGCGCCGGGTGAGCGGCCCGCCCGCCCTCACCGAGGGTGGCGGTGATGAAGGTGCCCACCCCGGGGCGGGCGCTGGCCAACCCGGCATGCTCCAGTTCGCGGTAGGCCTTCAGCACGGTGTTCGGGTTGATGGCCAGCGTCGCGACGACGTCCTTCACCGTCGGCAACTGATCGCCCTCGTCGAGCAGCCCCAGACGCATGGCCTGCCGGACCTGATGCACGAGCTGCAGATACGGCGAGACTCCGGAGTGTGTATCCAACCTGAACTCGATCATCGTGTCCCGTCCGCTCACGCCAAAAGTGGCCTGCGCTAATTAACTAGGTAACTAGCACTATGACCTTGGCTAGGCGACTCTGTCAACCCTCACCGCGGAGTCTCCGACGGGGGCAGCAGCGAGCGCCGCCTCCGCGTCCGTGGGGTCGGGGTCGCGGAGGCGGCGCCTGCCTGGGGCGTCAGCTACCGATCGGAGTGGGGTCGATCGGCAGCGGCGGCACCGGCAGCGACCCGCGGATGCGGTCCTGGGCCTGGCACTTACTGGTGCAGTTCGAGGCACCGGCGGAGAGTTCGATGGCGTCCTCGCCGAGCACGCCGCCCATCCGCCCGCCTGAGGTGACGCTCCAGCTGGTGGTGGTGCCGTCCTGGAAGGTCTTCGTGGCGACCTGTGGGCTGTCCTTGCCCAGCAGCATCTGGTGGTAGCCGGTGGCACTCTGCGCCGGTGTCACCGGATCGAGCCCGTCACCGTAATTCACCTTGCCGGTAAAGGGATTCACGAAGTAGAAGAGAGTCGGGCCGAGTACATGCACCAACGTCACGGGCGTACCGAACTCCGGCTCCATCTGGAAGATGCCCCCGGTCGGGGCGTCCTTGGCCTGTACCTTCATCTTTCCGCCCGAGGTCGAGAGGGTCGCCACCAGGCTGTCGTCCTTCACCTCGAGTTCGGAGAGCCGGGCCCCGGATCGCTGCGCGCCGGTCAGCACCGGCACCTTGGAGGCGAAGATGACCGTCGGCTTGCTGACCATGCGATCGGGCGTCGGTGCCCCGGTCAGCGAGTAGCTGTAGACGCCCAGGGTCGCCGGATCGATGTCGAAGGTGACGTTGATGCCGCGCACCGCGATACGGCCGCTGACCGCAAGGTCCTTGAACTTGACGTCCTTGCCGAGGGCCGGGTTGTAGGTGACGCCATTGACGGTGACGGCGAAGTCGCCGGTCGCGCTGGCCTTGGCATCGGCTGTGGGTGCGGTCACGAGACCGACCGAAAGCGTTGCTGCGAGCAGCGCGACGGCAGCACCGCGCACGTGGCGGGAGGGGTGGGAGGGGATCATCTCTGGCTCCGTAGGTAGTGGGGGTAGAGGAGTGGCCGCGTCGTGCGACTCCTCACTTTCTCCCGTATCGGAGGTACTAGTTCCCATACGCCGATCGCAGTAGTACCGGGCGATTGAGCAGGTCGTAGTCCGATCGGCCTATGGCGAACTGAACTCTCGGTGCGGGAGAAACGTAGTAACCCCATTGAAAGGAAAAATCATGAAACGCCCTCTGCTCATCTCGGCCTTCGCAGTCGCGGCCGCAGCGGTCGCGGCGGCCCCGGCCGTCGCCGGCCTCTCCGGCAACCCCTCATTCAGCCATCAACTTCCGGTCCGGGTGCCGGCTCAGACCCTGGCGCCACTGCTGGTTGCCCATGAGGGAGACGACACGGCGTCCCCGAGCTCGTCGCCCTCGGCTGCCCCTTCCAGCGCCGGACGCTCCGCCGCTCACCCGCCGGTTCATCCCAGCCCGTCACCCGATGCCCAGGAGCGCCATTCCGCTGCACCGGCCCGCTCACCTGAGCTCGGTGACGATCGTGGTGCCACCATCGAGCCGGGCGATGATCACGGCGGCGCCGTCACCGCCACCACTGGACCCGCCAGCACTGGATCCGTCACGAATGAGCCCGGCGACGACAGCCGCCGAGGGTCATCCTCGCCCAGTGGAGAACACGGTCGGGGTTGAGGTCTTGAGCGAGGTCCGGGAGCAGGCGAGGGACGGCACTCGCGAGTGGGTGACCCTCGTCGAAGCCACTCCCCCAGGCGCACCCGAACCGCCGGTGCAACTGCGCCGGTTGGTGCTGCCGATTGCGGCGGCCGCGATCGCCGTGGCGCTCATCGTCGCGGTGGTCGGTTCGCTGGTCAGCCGGCGGATCGCCGAAGCGCAGGCCGTCCACGACGTAGCCCAACTGACCGATGTGCTGGCCGACGGTGTCATCCAGCCGGCGCTCAGCGACCAGATGCCGACCGATCCGGCCAGGACCGCGGCCGCGCTGGATCCCTTGGTGCGCCAGCGGTTGCTGCCGGCGTCGGTGGTTCGCGTGAAGATCTGGAGCCCCTCCGGCACCGTGCTCTACTCCGACGAGCCACGGCTGGTCGGGCAGACATTTCCGCTGGAAGAGGAGGCCACCGAGGCCCTCACCGAGGCCCGCACCGACGCGGACATCAGCGACCTGAGCCGGCCGGAGAACTCCTTCGAGCGCACCCAGGGCAAGCTACTCGAGGTCTACCGTCCGATCTGGACCCCGGACGGGCATCCGCTGCTCTTCGAAACCTACTTCCGCTACGACAGTGTGGCCCAGCGCAGTCACGAACTATGGCGCGGTTTCGCCGGAGTCATGCTGAGCAGCCTGCTGGCCCTTCTGCTACTGCTGGCTCCGCTGGTCTGGTTACTGCTCAATCGGGCCCGCCGGGTCCGGGCCCGCCAGGAGGAGGTGGTGCGGCAGGCCCTGGCCGCCTCGGAGGAGGAGCGTCGACGGATCGCCGCCTCGCTGCACGACGGGGTGGTCCAGCAGTTGGCTGCCACCTCCTTCGCCGCCGCCGGATACGCCGAGCAGGCGGGCGACACACCGCTCGGCGCCGGGCTGCACTCACTCGCCGACACCGTGCGGGGCAGCATCGCCGGCCTACGCTCACTGCTGGTCGACATCTACCCGCCGAGCCTGCGCCTGTCGGGACTGACGCCGGCTCTGCGAGACCTGGCCCGCGCTGAGGCGGCGGCCGGAGTTGAAGTGCAGGCGCGCATCGATGAGGCGGCCGCCAGCACCCTGCCGGAGGCGACACAGGAGGCCATGTTTCGCGTGGCCCAGGAGGCGTTACGCAACGCCGTCCGGCACGCGCAGGCCAGCCGGGTTGAGCTGGCGCTCTTCACCGAGGGTGAGACGGTCTGCCTACTCGTGCAGGATGATGGTCACGGGTTCACGGTCGCCGAGCCGGCCGGCAGCGACCATTTCGGGCTTCGGCTCATGGGCGACGCGGCCCGTCGCTGCGGGGCCCGGTTGGCCGTCGCCAGCGACGAGCGGGGAACCGCACTGAAACTCGAGGTGGCAGCGTGATTCGCGTTCTCGTCGTGGACGATCATCAGCTGGTGCGGGCCGGCTTGGCGACACTCCTCAACGCCGCGCCCGACATCGAGGTGGTCGGAGAGGCGGCCGACGGCGCGGCTGGCGCGGACGCCGTGCTCGAGCTACTACCCGACGTCGTGCTGATGGACCTGTCGATGCCGGTGCTCGATGGCGTCGGCGCCATCCGGCGGATCAGCGCCGAGGCACCGCCGGCGCGAGTCGTCGCGCTGACCTCCTTCTCCGACCATCAGCGGGTGAGTGAGGCCCTGACGGCCGGGGCCGTCGGGTATCAGCTCAAGGACTGCACTCCGGCGCAGCTGCTGGCCGCGGTGCGTGCGGCGGCCGTCGGCCAGGTGCCACTGGACCCGCGGGTTGCCGGCGCGCTGCTGCCGACGCGACAGGCGCAGCCGGCCGAGACCCTGAGTGCCCGCGAGGTCGAGGTGCTGCGGCTGACGGCGTCGGGCTTGGCCAACAAGCAGATCGGACGGCGCCTGGGCATCAGTGAGAGCACCGTGAAGGTCCATTTGAGCAACATTTTCAAGCGGATCGGCGTGACCGACCGGACTTCGGCCGCGATGTGGGCCCGCGAGAATCTCCCGGCGGAGTAGCCCCGCCGGCCGCGGTCAGGCCGACAGCCGCCAGGCCAGCAACCCGAAGAGCACACCCAGCGCGTTGGTGGCCCAATGCAGTCCGATGCTCGGCAACAGGCTGCCGCTTCGCCGGCGCAGCTCGCCGAAGACCACACCGCCGAGAGATGTGAAGATAACCGCGCCGAGTACCGAGACGACCTGGGCGGCGCCGCTCGACCCGCCGAGCGCATTGCGAATGGCGTCGTTGCTCGCGGCCAGATTCAACGATGGCAGCACATGCCAGCATCCGAAGAGCAGAGACGTCGAGATGAGTACCCAGCGCGGCTTCAGGACCCGGCTCAGCAGTCCCCAGAGGACAGAGCGGAACGCGACCTCCTCCAGCAGCACCGTCCCGATCGGGATGCGCACGAAGGCCGTGAAGAACGCGGCCGCGGCACCGGTGTGATACCGGTCGTCGCGAAAGGCGTCACGGGTAAGCGGAATCAGCACGCCGACCAGGTAGACGAGCGCGACCAGAGCGATCAGCACGGCGGCCCAGCGCAGACCGGTACCGAGCCGGTCCCGGCCCAGCCCGAGCTCACTCCAGCTCAGCCCGATCGCGCGGGCCAGCACCAACAGCACGACGGCGGCCAGCGGGCCGAGCCAGAGGCTGCTGCCGTGCACATAGTGGTCAGCCACGTTCAGCGCGACAAGAAGGAGGATGACACCGCAGACGGCGAGCACAACGCCGCTACGCGATAGTTGCCGAGCCCCACCCTGAGGCGACGCCAACGTCATTCGAACCCGAGGAGGAAGTCCCCCGGGGCCCCGGCAGACCACACCGCAGCGCCCACGACACAGCGCACGGCACGGCGACAGGTCACCATCCGATAGTAACGGGCTGCGTTGCGGTGGCTTGGCTACGCCGCCTGCTCACTCCATGAGTCCAGGGCACCGGCCGGCTCCAGTTGCCACTGGGCGAGCGGGCGACCGAAGTAATAGCCCTGGGCGAATCCGCAGCCCAGCGCTTGGAGAGTCTCGGCCTGGTAAGCGTTCTCGACCCCCTCGGCGATGATCGTCAGTTCCAACGCGTCAGCCAGGGCCACGATCGTCTTCAGCACCGTCATCCGTTTGCCGCCGGAGGCGATGGAGGCGACGAACGACTGGTCGATCTTCAGGATGGTCGCCGGGAGATTGTCCAGCCGGCTCAGCGACGAGTAGCCGGTGCCGAAATCGTCGATGGCGATCTCCGCGCCCAATTCCCGCAACCGGCTCAGCGTGGCGATCACCTCTGGGTAGTCGGCGTCGAAGGTCGACTCGGTGACCTCGATGGTCAGGTGCTCGGCGCCGAGGCCGGTCTTGGCCAGGACCGCGGCGACGTTCTCCGCATACTGAGGATTGCGGAGCTCGTGCCCGGAGGCGTTGACGGCGATGCTGCGCGGCATTCCAGTGCGCCCCATATGAGCCGCCGTCGCTGCGCACGCCTGCTCGAGAACCCATTCGCCGAGCGGGTGGATCGCCCCACTCTTCTCGGCCTCGGGGATGAACCGGTCCGGCCCGACGAGGCCGCGGTCGGGGTGAATCCAGCGCACGAGTGCCTCATCGCCGACCACTCTGCCGGTGCGCAGGTCGACCACCGGCTGGAAGTGAACCGCGAACTCGCCGGCGGCGAGGGCACGGTAGATCTCCTCGGCCGCGCCATCGCTGACGTCGACGCCGTGCTGCGATGTGCGACCACCGCCGCGATTCTTCGAGTCGTAGAGAGCGAGGTCAGCCCGTCCGAGCAGCTTCGTGCGCGAATCGCCCTCGCGCAGTTCGGCCACGCCGACCGAACAGGCGATCTCGCCGATGACCGCCTGGCGCAGCTGGTCACCGAGCGCCGCGGCCTGATTGGCCGAATAGCCCGGAAGAATAAGCGCAAACTCGTCACCGCCCTGACGGCAGAGCAGCTGCCCAGGGGTGACGATCTGGCGCCAGGTGCCGGATACCGAGCAGAGCAGCCGGTCCCCCTCGCCGTGGCCGTGGACGTCGTTGACGGCCTTGAAGTCGTCGAGGTCGAGCAGCACGACTGAGAGCAGTTGGCCGTTTCGCTGGGCCTGAGTGATCGTCTCACTCAGTCGGGAGTCGAACTTGCGCCGGTTGGCCAGCCCGGTCAACGAGTCTCGCTCGGCGGCGGCCGCAGCCCGAGCCAGCCAGGCGACGGTGCAGGCCACCGTGAAGAGAATCGCGTGCTGAATAGCGACATCCGACAACGGAAGGCCGGCCTTGCGAAAGGCGAAGCAGGCGCAGACCTCGATGAACAGCACCTGGGGTAGCGCCTTCACCCAGGGAAAGAAGGAGGCACAGCCGACGGCCGGGAGCAGGTACAGATATGAGGTGTCCACGGTCGCACCGGGACGACCGATGTAGCGAACCGACAGGGTGACCAGGATCGTCCCGCCGAAGATCAGGATCTGATCCTGCAGGCCGCCCAATTTGAAGTGGTGTCCAAAGCGCACGATCAGGTACCCGCCGACGATGCACATCGCGGCCAGCGTCCACTCGATCCAGCGCGTGGAGGGGGCGGAGGAGCCCAGCATCAGGGTGACGGCGCCGATGCTGCCGGCCAGGATGTAGGCGCTACCGGTGAAGAGCGCGAACAAGCGGTGCGAGCCGACCGCCGGGCTGCGGGTGGCCAGGGCCCAGGTCCGCTGCGCGCTCAGCGTGACAGCTGTCTTCTGGGTGTTCTTCTGGGTGTTCTTCTGGGTGTTCGGGGCAGCTTGAAGGAGTGCTTTACCACCGTAGGTACGCACACGACACTCCATTGTCTTGACCGAACGGTTGCTGTCTCCACAACAACGCCCTCAAGTCTGCCCCGTCGCGCTCACCTTGTCGCCACGAAATGAAGCAGGCTAGGCCGATGTGTCACCGATGTGTCACCGCACGTGCGGTATCGGATACCCGCCACGCCCGCGCCGTAGCCGCCAATGGCGTCGTACGCTGGGTGGACAATTCTGATCGAGGTCGGGAGCAGGTGCCATGACAACGCTCGCCATCATCGCGCTGACGGCGTTTGCCGTCTTCGCGCTCGCCGGGGTGCTTGTGTTGAGATTCGTCTGGAGATCCCTGCGCCAGGTGCGCGCGCGGATGTTCGGGGCGCGCTCCTACGTCACCGCACCCGGGCCCCGCCGGGACGCGATCACGCTGCGTCGCCGGCTGGCCGACGAGATGCGCTCGAGTCGTCAGATGCTCACCGCGGCCCCTGAGGCTCGAATGTTTCAGGCGCAGGCCGGGCCGGTGCTCATCGACATACTCACCACCGCCGGCGGCTTGGACGCCGAGCTGGCCGAGATCGAACGCTTCGTCGATCCCGGTCAGCAGCGAGCCGCGTTGGCGCTGGTCGCCCCGCAGGTGCAGCAGCTGATCGACACCAGCTACTCCGCCCGCCAGACCATCCTGCGCACGGCGGCGGCCGACCGCGAACGGGACCTCGCCTCGCTGCGCGACACCGTCGCCAACGAAGCCGCGTCGCTGGCCTCCTATCAACGCAGCAAGGACGACCTCGCGCTCTAGTCATCCCCGGCACTCTGCCCCGCGTTGTCGGCTTGCTGTGCCACGATGACACGATGACCCGATGACCCGATGACCCGATGACCCGATGACCCGATGACCCGATGACCCGATGACCCGATGACCCGATGACCCGATGACCCGATGATCAGCAAGACGTGATGCGCCAACCTGGTGTGATGCGCCACCCAGATGTGATGCGCCATGTTGGCGACGACGAGCGTCGGGCTCGCCTGGGACGGCGGCACGCACTCGGTCCCGAGTCTGAAGTCGGTTCGCCCGAAGCCGTCACCCAGGCGATGACCGTGCTGCACTCCACCGAGCCCGCCACGGTCTATCTCTCCTGCTGGGCCCGCGGACGGTCGATCACCATCGACGATATCGACCGCGCCCTGTACGAGGACCGCAGCCTGGTGAAGCAACTGGCGATGCGACGCACCCTCTTCGTCTTCCCGCGCGAGCTTCTGCCGGCGGTCTGGCCCAGCGCATCGGCCCGGGTGGCCGGCACCGAGCGCGCGCGCATGTCCCGGGACGTGGTCAAGAGCGGTCTGGCCGCGGACGGCGACGACTGGCTCGACCGAGCCCGGGGCGAGGTCCTGGCCCTTCTCTGCGCCGCCCCATCGGGGTATCCGGCTACGGCGATCCGCCAGGGCGTGCCGATGATCGACCTGAAGGTGACCGGCTCCTCCGGCGAGGTCTGGTCGGCGTCACGGGTGCTTACCCATCTCGGTGCCACCGGCGACATCATGCGAGGAGTCAACGCCGGGCGCTGGAACACATCCCGTCCTCGCTGGACGCTGACGCGGCACTGGCTCGGCGAGCTCACCCCGGCCCTCGCTCCCGGGACGGCGGCGGCGGGGTACCGAGAGCTGGTGCGCCGCTGGCTATACACCTTCGGCCCGGGCACCGAAGCGGACATCGTCTGGTGGCTCGGAGCGACGAAGAGTGTGGTGCGGGCCGCTCTCACCGACCTCGACGCCGTACCGGTATCACTCGATGGCGGCGCAGTGGGTTGGCTGCTTGCGGACGATCTGGAGGTCGTGACCACCCCCGAGCCGTGGGCCGCGCTGCTGCCGGTACTGGATCCGGGCGTCATGGGGTGGCAGGGGCGGGACTTCTACCTCGGACCGCATCGCGAGCAGATCTTCGACACCCGGGGCAACGCCGGAACCACCGCCTGGGTGGACGGGCGGGTGGTCGGATGCTGGGTGCAGGACGAGGTGGGGGCCGTGCGCGTGCGACTGCTGGAGGCGGTCTCGGCCCGGGCCAACCGCGCGTTGCAGGACGAGGCGCGGCGTCTCACCGAATGGCTGGGCGGTGTCAGTATCGGCACCGTCTATCGCTCGGCGCTGATGAGATGAGTCCGACTCGAGCCACCGGTCAGCGGTGGTCGACCTTGCGGCAGATGCACTGCCTGGACATCGCGTTGAGTTGCGTCGCCTTACAGAATCGCTGACCGATCACATCGTGATTGGCCAGCGAGTGCTGGCAGACCGGGCAGGCTACCGTCGCTTCGGCCAAGACGTTCGTCGCGGTGCTGGGGTGGACGGATGTCATCGTGCGCCTCATCGCTGACCATGTGTCACGGTCGGCCTCGTGAATCGTCGATGGCGGCGCCGGCAATGACGGCCGGCACACGAAGGAGCATCAACACCCTTACCCTACGCGCGATTGGCTACCTCGATCAGTCGGCGAGAGTCAGATCAGCAGCGTCGGGCTCGGTGCGGCGGCGGGCTGGCTGAGGCGAGCGAGGTGCAGGGTGAGGTCGGCGCTCACCGCCACCTGGGCCGGGAGAGCCTTGAGGATCAGATCGAACACCTCCGCCCGCGCTGAGGCGGGCAGTTCGAGATAGGCCGAGATCGTCGACAGATGGCCAACGTACTCGTGAGCCGGCAGCGTGAACCGGCGCTCAATCGTGGATTGCCGCACGTCGCTGAACTGAACTGATCTCATCAACTCTGTGGCCGGCCACTGCAGCAGGCTCTGCTCCGGTGTTCCGTCCGGCGAGGGTACGTCGTCGGCGGCCACGAACCTCAGCTTGGCTGCGCGGACCGCCTGCTCAACGTCCGGGTCGGCGAGCCGGATCGGTCCGCCGAAGGAGGCGAACGTCCCGGACGGGTTGAGCAGTGCCGCGACCCGCGCCCAGCGTCGAACCGGCTCGGTCCAGTGAAGCGATGCCGCCGCGAAGACGAGATCGTAGGTGTTGATCAGCGGCGGGGTCAGCTGCGGGGTCAGCTGAGCAGTCAGCCGAGGTGTGAGCGGAAGGTCCTCGAAGGCGCCACAGATCGTCGCCACCGTCGGCGGGACGTGCTTCGCCAATTCGGTGAGCATCGCGGCGTCAGGGTCGGTTGCGGTGACGGCCACTCCGCGCCGAGCGAAGACCCGGGTGGCCTTGCCGGTGCCGGCACCGATCTCCAGTGCGGTCAGGACGGGCCGACCGGCGTAGGCCAGCACCGAGTCGACGACCTCGTCGGGATACCCGAAGCGATACTGCTCGTAGGCCGCAGCCACCGCCCCGAAGCGTCGTGCCCGTTCAGTCACTCAGCAATACTGGCATCGCCCGATGATGTCGGGCTGGTCGGTCTGTGATTAACGCAATGTTCTTCTGGACGCAGTCTCGCCGTGCGGGGACCCGAAATACGCTCTTCTGAATCAATCTAGTTGTCAGGAGAATCCGATGCGGGCTTCGGTCACCAGTACCCGACTGGCCGAGCAGTCTGTGCTCACGGTGACGGGTGACGTCGACTTCGGACTCGCGCCGTATGTGGACACTCCCCTGTTGAATGCGCTCGACCCCGAATCCGACTGCCGAGGCGTGGTCGTCGATCTGAGCGCGGTCGACTACATGGACTCGATGGGGCTGAGTGTTCTCGTCCATGCCGCGAATCTCGCCGCCCGCGAGCGACGCACCTTCTCACTCGTCCTCGATCCCAACCAGCGGGTCGAGACGCTGCTGCGGATCACCGGTCTCACCGATGTCTTCGCTGTGCACAGCACGCTGGCCGAGGCGCTCGGCGCTCCGGCCTGAGACGGCCACCTTCGGCCGCGTTAGAGTCGACCGTCATCGGCAATCGGCAATCGGCAATCGGCAATCGGCAATCGGCAATTGAGGGAGACCCCCGCATGACCAAGAGCGAAGCGGCGAGCAAGTCGCCATCCGAACTGATCGACGGAAGAATCGCCGACCTGGGCGACTGGCGCGGTGAGACGCTCAGCCTGCTCCGCGGCCTGATCAAGGAGGCCGACCCGGAGGTCGTCGAGGAGTGGAAGTGGCGGGGCGTCCCGACCTGGTATCACGACGGCATGCTCTGCACCGGGGAGAGCTACAAGGCGATCGTCAAGGTGACCTTCGCCAAGGGGGCGAAGCTCGATGATCCGGCCAAGCTCTTCAACTCCAGCCTCGAAGGCAACATCCGCCGCGCCATCGACTTCCACGAGGGCGACGCCGTGAACGAGGCCGCCTTCAAGGCGCTGGTGCGGGCCGCGGTGGATCTCAACCAGTCGAAGGCCTAGCCGGAACCAGCAGCCCCGAGACGGTTCCCGGCACTTCCCGGTAGCCTCCTCTCGGTGTGACTGTGGCGCTCCCCCGCAAGCCGGGTCGGCTTAAGGCCGGGTCGGCTCAGGCCGCACCGGGCACGATGCGCAGGTCCCGCACTGCTCCGCCGTCCAGCGCGGCCAGGGCCTGCTGATACTCAGCGCTGTCGTGGGCGCTGCGGGCCTGCTCCACCGACGCGAATTGGATGAGCACCGTGCGGGTCAGTTCGCCGGCCTCGTAGATCTGCTCGGGCAGGCCGCGGGCCAGGAAGGTGCCACCGGCTCCCACCAGCGCCGGCCCAGCCAGTTTCGCGTAAGCCGCGAGCTTGGCTTCGTCGATGATCTCCTTGTACGTGCTGATCCAGTAGGCAGTCATGACGTCCATCCTGCCGGAAGCGGCCAGCTCGCTCTGACCGGGCTAGCCGACCCCACGCAGCACACATCGCATCGTCGGTTCGGCGGCGAAGGTGGCCGCCGCCGTCCAGTCGGCGGTTCCGCCAGCCGGGACGCTGACCTTGGTCGTGGCGTAGTCCAGCACGGTGGCCGACGTGGTGGTGAAGAAGACGGTGATCGTCAGGATGACCTTCTTCCCGCCGGTGTTCACCGCCTTCCCCTTGGCCTGCCAGCCGCCTGGCTTGGCGGTGCAGCTCGTGATCGACACCTGACGGCGCAGCTTCACGTCATTGGGGATCTGCCCCGGCGACGGCAGCGGGTTCTGCACCGGAAGCGGGCTGGCCGAGGCCTTGCTCGCCGAGGTCTTCGCGGCCGAGGTCGGCGACTTGCTCGGGGGCGGTGTGGAGGTGGAGGAGGTGCAGCCGCAGAGCACCGCCGCGGTCGACAAGATGAGCAGAGCGGCGGTTACCTTTGCGAACACATGACTCCTAGTCGGACCGGACATGAAACGAGACTATTACCCATCCTCACCCCGCCTGCGGATCAGGCCGGCGCCGGTCAGCAGCGCTCCGAGGAGTATGGCCAGCAGGCCGAACGATATCGACGGGCCGAGGGCCTGGACTCCGGTCGTGGAGAGATGCGGTGGCGTCGTCGTCGTAGCGGAGCCGCCGCCGTCACCGCCGACTTCAGCACCGCCCACCGCCGCGCCGATCACAACGATTGCGGTCGCGGACGGCGAACTCACCGGGGCTCGGTCGCCGGGCGGGGTCGCGGTCGCGGTGGCCGTATTGACGATGTCGCCGGCGGCGGCCTCAGCCTGCGTTATCTCATGGGGCGCCGCCGAGCAGGTAACCGATCGAGTCGGGGCCAGCGCGGCGGCCGGGCAACTGATCGCCCCCGCCCGGGCATCGTGGACGACCAGGTTGCTCAGCGTCACGTTGCCGGTGTTGGTGACCACAAACGTCCAGAGGATGGTGTCGCCGGGGCCGGTGACACCATCGCCGTTGTTGTCGATCACCTGGGCTCGCTTGACCAGCTCCAGGCTCGGGCCGGTGGGGAGGGCGACGGTGGCGCTCGAAGGGGGCGAGATGACCTGGCTACCGCCGCTGCCGCCCGCCGTGGTCGCGATCACCGTTGCCGTGTTGTTCAGGGAGCCGGCGTCGAAGTCGGCCTGGGTGAGTATGTGTGGCTGATCGGCTGTGCAGGTCGTCGCCTCACCGGGAGGCAGGAGCGGCTGCGCGCAGGTGACCGCCCCGGCGACGCGGTCCACCACCGTCACCCGCAGTGTGAACGGCCCGGTGTTGGTGACCAGGAAGGTCCAGGACACCGCATCACCGACGTCGAGTGATCCGTTGTTGTTCGAGTCGGTCACGGTCGCCTGCTTGACCAGGCTGACCGACGGCGGTCCGACGAAGACGGGGATCAGCGCCGTCGACGGCGCTGAGGTCGTCGGCGTCCCGTCCGGATCCGTCGCGCTCGCGGTGGCGCTGTTGGAGATGACGCCGTTGTCGATGTCGGCCTGGGTGACCACGTAGTCGGCGGTGCAGGTAAGTGAGCTGCCCGGCGGGATGGACGAGGTCGGGCAGACCGGGGTGAGCGCCGGTCCAGCCGGGGCGGCGAGGGTGTCGGCGATGCTGACGTCGTCCAAGGTGACGTTGCCCGTATTGGTCACCTCGAACTCGTAGCTCACCGATTCACCGGCTTTCGACACCAAGGTATTCAGCGAGGACTTCACCACCGACAGCGCCGGCGCAGCGTTGGCCAGCACGGCCGCGGTAGACGAAGCGGAGTCGACGCTGGCGCCGGATGGGCCGATCGCACTGGCCACCGCGCTGTTGTCGATCCGTCCGTGATCCATGTCAGCTTGGGTCACCCGGTAGGTCGAGGTGCAGGTTACGGCCGCGCCCGGGGCCACCGGGGTGGCCGGGCAGAGCACGGTCGGCGGCGGGCCGGCCGGCGCGGTGAAGGTGTCGGCGACCGAAAGAGCGGTGAGCGTGACGTTGCCGGTATTGGTGACTACGAAGGTGTACGCGACGTCGGCTCCGGCCGCCACAACACTGGTCGGTGAGGCGGACTTGGCTACCGTCAACGCCGGTCCGGGTGGTACGACGACGTCGGCGGTCGAGGAGTTGGAGGCGACGTGCTGGCCGGCCGGGCCGACCACGTTGGCCACCGCCGAGTTGTCGACCCGCCCGTGGTCGACATCGGCCTGGGTCACCGTGTAGGTCGAGGTGCAGGTCGTGAAGGTGCCGGGTGCGAGGCTAGTCGCCGGACAGCTGATGGCGATGCCGGGGCCGGCCGGTGGGGCGAGGTTGTCGTCGATGGTCAGGTTGGTGACGCTGACGTTGCCGGTGTTGCTCACCACGAAGCTGTAGTCGACCGTCTGCCCGGCGGCGGTGATGGTGCTCGGGGTCGCCGACTTGGCCAGCGACACCGCCGGCGACTGGGTCGCGTTCACCGAGGCATTCGACGGGTTTGAGGTGACCGCCGATCCGGTCGGGTCAACTCCGCCGGCGGTGGCGCCATTGCCGACGCTGCCGTTGTCGAGGTCGGCCTGGGTGACCGCATAAGTTGAGGTGCAGGTCGTCGAATCGCCCGGCGCGAGGGTCGTGACCGGACACGATACCGCCAATACGGGAGCAGCCGGTGCGATCAGGGCGTCGGTGATGGCCAACTGCGAGATGGTGTCGTTGCCGGTGTTGGTGACCAGGAATTCATAGCTGATCTCATCGCCGACCGCCGACACGCTGCCCGGGCCGGCGCTCTTGACCAGCGACAGGGCCGGCGTCTGCGGAATGGTGACGGTGGCGACGCTGTCGTTCGACCGGACCGGGTCATCCGCCGGATCGGTGGCGGCGGCGTGCGCGGTGTTGCGGATCTGCCCGCTGTCCACGTCGGCCTGGGTGGCGGTGTAGCTGGCCAGACAGGTGGTGGTGCCGTGCGGGGCCAGGGTGGTCACCGGACAGGTGATCGGGGCCAGCGGCGGGGCGGCGGGCGAGTCGAAGGTGTCCTCGATAGCCAGCCCATGCAGGGTCACGTTGCCGGTGTTGGTCACCTGGAAGCTGTAGCCGACCACCGCGCCGGAGTCGGAGACCGTCGTCGGCGCCGCCGACTTGACCAGCGACAGTCCGGGGGCCGCCGGTACGGTGACCGTCGCGGTCGATGGGTCGGAGCTGACCACGGCGCCGCTGGGGGCCAGGCCGGTCGCGGTGGCCGAGTTGCCGACCGAGCCATGATCCACATCCGCCTGGGTGAGCAGATAGCTGGCCGTACAGGTGGTGCTCTGAGTCGGCGACAGGGCGGTCACCGGGCAGGAGACGGAGAGTGGCGGCCCCGCCGGAGCGGTGAGCAGGTCATCGACGGCCAGGCCGGTGATCGTGGTGTCTCCGCTGTTGGTCACCACGAAGGTGTAGTTCACCCGGTCACCGACGGCCGTCTCCGTCGTCGGGCTCGCCGACTTCTTCAGCGTCAGGGCCGGGCTCTGGCTCACCGGAACCGACGCGGTCGAGTCGAGGGAGGCGACCGGACTCCCGTCCGGTGCGGTGCCGGCCGCCGTGGCGTCGTTGTCGATCGACCCGTTGTCCACGTCGGCCTGGGTCGTCGTGTAGCTACCGGTGCAGAGCGCGGTGGCGTTGGGGGGCAGCGGCGCGGTCGGGCAGGCCACGGCCAGGGCCGGCCCGGCCGGGGCGTGCAGATGATCGGAGATGGAGAGGCCGGTCAGGGTCACGTTCCCCGTGTTGGTAAGGGCAAAGTCGTAGTCGATCGGTGCCCCCACGCCGACGACCGGGGCGGTGTAGATCGCCGACTTCACCAGCGCCAGCTCGCGGATCTGGGTGACGGCGACGGTGGCGGTGGCCTGCGCGGAACTCACCGGGCCGCCGCCGGGTGTGACCCCGTTGGCCACCGCGACATTGGTGATCTGACCGCGGTCGAGGTCGGCCTGGGTGACGGAGTAGGTCGCGGTACAGGTCGAGGTCTCACCGGGCGCAATTGTCGCCGGGGCGCAGGCAGCCGGCGCCGACGCGCTCAGCAGTGGATCGTCGATGGCCAGCGAATTGACGCTGACGTTGCCGGTGTTGCGCACCTGGAAGCTGTATTGAATCGACTGGCCGAGGCGCTCGACGCTCGTCGGATCGGCCGTCTTGGTCAGCACGAGGGAGGCCGACGGGTTGATGACGACCGTCGCGGTGGAGGGGTTGGAGGTGACCACGCCGTCGCTGGGGTCGAGGCCGGTGACAGTCGCGGTATTGCTGATGACGCCGTTGTCGGCATCCGCCTGGGTCGCCAGGTAGGTGGCGTTGCAGGTCGTGCTGGCCAGCGAGGCCAGCGTGGTCTGCGCGCAGGTCACGCTCAATTCAGGACCGGCCGGCGCGGCGAAGACGTCCTGCACCGCGAGGCCGTGGATGGTGACACTGCCTGCGTTGGTCACGATGAAGCGGTAGACGATCTGGTTCCCGGCGGTGGCGATCTGAGCCGGGGTCGCGGTCTTCTGCAGCAGCAGATCCAGGCTCGTGTTGGCGATCACGATCGCCGTCGACGGGTTGGAGGACGCCGGATTGCCTTGCGCATCAAGGCCGTTGGCCGTCGCTGTGTCGGTGATGGTGCCGGTGTCGAAGTCGGCCTGCGTCGACACATAGCTGGAGAGGCAGGTGGTCGAGGCGCCGGGGGCGAGGATGGTCACCGGGCAGACCGCGGCCGAGGCCGGCCCGGCCGGGCTCACCTGCGTGTCGAGGATCGTCAGGTCGGAGATGGTCACGTTGCCGGTGTTGGTTACCGCAAACGCGTAGGTGACCGACTGCCCGACCGTGTCGATGCTCCCCGAAAGCGCCGACTTGATCAGCAGCATCGCCGGGTTCTGGGTAGCCGTCACGATCGCGGTCGAGGGTGCGGAGGTGACGGGCTGCCCCTGCGGATCGCTACCACCGGCGGTCGCGGTGTTGTCGATACCGCCGGCGTCGATGTCGGCTTGGGTGGTGGTGTAGTCGGCCGTGCAGGTCGTCGAGGCGCCCGGTGCCAGCGACGTGACGCTGCAGGCCGGGGCGGCCGCGCCGGCGAACATCGGATCGTCGATGGCGATGGCCCCCACCGACACGTTTCCGGTGTTGGTCACGGTGAAGGTGTAGGTGAGGACCTGTCCGGGCTCGGTCACGGTGCTGCGGGAGACCGATTTGACGAGCGTCAGCTCCGCGTTCTGGGCCACCGTCACCGTGCTGGTCGACGGCGGCGACGTGATCGTCAAACCCGCCGGAGTCTGCGCGCTCGCGGTTGCGGTATTGACGATCGAGCCGTGGTCGATGTCGGTCTGGGTCGCGGTGTAGGTGGCGCTGCAGGTGATCTGCGCAGCGGGCGCGATGCTTCGCTGCGGGCAGCTCGCGATGACCGGCGGCCCGGCCGGGGCGGCCAGCGTGTCGTTGATCGACAGCAGGGACATCGTCACGTTGCCGACGTTGCTGACCACGAAGGTGTAGGTGACCGGTTGCCCGGCGGTGGTGATCGTCGCCGGCGACGCCTTCTTCTCCACGCTCAGCGCGGGGGTGGCCGGCACCGCGACGATCACGGATGAGGGCGGGGAGGTGATCGGATTCCCCGACGGGGTGAGCCCGGTCGCGGTGGCCGTGTTGGTGATCGACCCGCTGTCGATGTCGGTCTGGGTGACGACGTAGGAGGTGGTGCAGTCCGTCGCGGCCCCCGGAGCAAGGGTGGTCGCTGCGCAACTGATCCCGGCGCCGGTCGGGACGGCGGGGGGTGCGAACAGATCACCGATCGCCAGACCGCTTACCGTCACGTTGCCGGTGTTCGTGACGTGGAAGGTGTAGGCGATCGTGGAGCCCGCGGTCGTGACGGAGGTCGGGTTCGCCGTCTTTACCAGGTTGAGCAGGGGGGTCGCGTTCCCGGTCGCCGTTGCCGTCGCCGGTGGTGCCGTGACCGTGGCACCGCCGGGACCAACTCCGGACGCGGACGCAGTGTTCTGCACCGATCCCGCATCCAGGTCAGCCTGGGTCACCGCGTGGGTCGCGGTACAGGTCGTCTTGGCCGACGGGGCCAGGGTGCCCGTCGCGCAGAGCGGAGCGTTGGCGCCGGTGAACATCGGGTCGGTGACGGCAAGGCCCGCGATGGTCTGGTTGCCGTTGTTCGTCACCGTGAACGTGTACGTCAGCACTTGGCCGACGGTGTCGTAGATCGTCGGGCTGACCGTCTTGGCCAACTTCAGGGACGGGGCGGCGGCAACGGTGACGCTCGCCGTGGACGGGTCGGAGACGACCGGACTCCGAGCCGGGTCCAATGCGTTGGCGGTGGCCGAATTGTTGATCGAACCGTTGTCGATATCGGCCTGGGTGGCGGTGTAGGTCGCGCTGCAGATGGTATTCGCGCCCGGCACGAGCACGGTGACCGGACAGGCGATCGGCGCCAATTGTGGGCCCGCCGGGGCGGCGAGCGTGTCGGCGACGGCGAGGTTGGTCACCGTCACGTTGCCGGTGTTGGTCACCGCGAAGGCGTAGGTGACGCTCTGGGTGGCCGCCGTGATCGTCGCCGGCGAGGCCGACTTGGTGATGCTCAGCGAAGCCTGCTGGGTGACGCCTACGGTGGCGGTCGACGGCGGCGAAGCAACCGCATTCCCGGCTGGGTCGATGGAGTGGGCCGTCGCCGAGTTGCTGATCGAGCCGTTGTCGACGTCGAGCTGGGTGACGCTGTGGCTGGCCGTGCAGACCATCACCGCGCCCGGCGGCAGCGATGAACTGGGACAGCTCACGGACAGCGCCGGACCGGCCGGCGGGGTCAACGAATCCGTGACGCCGTTGGCGCTCAGGGTCACGTTGCCGGTGTTGCGAATCGTGAAGGTGTACTGCACGATCTGGCCGACCGCGGTGACGGTGGCCGGTGTGGCCGCCTTGAGCAGGCTCAGCGACGGCCGCGGCGGCACCGCGACGGCCACGGTGGCCGGCGGTGAGGTGATGGGTGCACCATCGGGCCCAGTTCCGCTCGCCGTCGCGCTGTTGCCGATCGTGCCGTTGTCGACGTCCGCCTGCGATGCGGTGTAGGTGGCGGTGCAGGTCAGACTGGCCCCGGGAGCCAGCGCCGTGGCCGGGCAGATCGGAGTCACCGGCGGGCCGGCGGGACTGCTGAAGGAGTCGGCGATCGAGACCCCGCTGATCGTGACGTTCCCCTGATTGGTGACCACGAAGGTGTAGACGACCTGCTCCCCGGCCCGGATCACGGTGGTCGGGGAGGACGTCTTGGCGACCGACAGCGCCGGCGACTGGTTCACCGTGACGAGGGCCGATGAGGAGTTGGAGGCCACCGAGGTGCCGGCCGGATTGGCGCCGCTGGCCACCGCGGTGTTGGCGATCGAGCCGTGGTCCACGTCGGCCTGGGACGCGGTGTAGGTCACCGTGCAGGTCGTCGTCGCCCCAGCCGCCAGCGTGGTCACCGGACAGCTCACGACGCCGGAGAGTGGCCCCGCCGGAGCGTGGTTGATGTCGGTGACGGCGAGGTGGGTGATTGTCTGGTTGCCCGAGTTGGTCACGGCGAATGAGTACGTGATGACCTGGCCGGCCTGACTGATGGTGGCCGGCGCGGCGGACTTGGAGAGCGACAGGGCGGCGTTGGTCACCGCGTTCACCGTCGCGGTGGACTGGTTGGAGGTCACCGCGGAGCCTCCCGTGGCGGTGCCGGTGGCCGTCGCGGTGTTGTTGATCGAGCCGTTGTCGAGGTCGGCGGCCGTGGTGAGGTAGGTGGCCGAGCAGCTGGTGGACCCGTTGGGCGCGAGGCTGGTGGCCGCGCAGGTGATCGGCGTCAGTTGCGGTCCGGCGGGAGCGGCGAGTGAATCGCTGATCGCGATGCCAGAGACGGTCACGTTGCCGGTGTTCACCACGGTGAACGTGTACGTAATGGTCCGGCCCGCAGTGGCGAAGGAGGAGGGGCTGGCGGCTTTGGTCAGCTGCAGCCGGGGGCTGGTGGCGGCGGTGACGGTGGCTGTGCTCGGGGCGGAGGTGACCCGGGCGCCCTGTGGGGTCGTTCCGCTCGCGGTGGCGGTATTGACGATGGAGCCGCGATCCACATCGGCCTGGGTGCTCAGGTACGAGGCGGTGCAGACCGTCGCCGCACCGGGGGCAAGGGCGGCCGCCGCGCAGGTCGGCGCATGGACGCCGGTGAACATCGGATCGTTGACGGTAATGCCGGAGATGGTCGTCTGCCCGGAGTTCGTGACGGTGAAGGTGTAGCTGACGTTCTGCCCGGGGCCGCTGATGGTGGTCGGCGATGCTGCCTTGCTCAGGGTCAGCGCTGAGGTGACGTTCACCGTCACGGCGGCGGTCGACGGCGTGGAGGAGACCGTAGCCCCGGCTGGTGTGAGCGCCCTGGCCAGCGCGGTGTTGTTGATCGAGCCGTTGTCGACGTCGGCCTGGGTCGCGGTGTACGTCGCTGTGCAGCGCACGTTCGCTCCCGGCACCAGGGTCGCCGGTGGGCAACTGACGACCAGGGCCGGCGCGGCCGGGGCGGAGAGCGTGTCGGAGACTCCCACGCTGGATAGCGTGACGTTGCCGGTGTTGGTGACCAGGAATTGGTAGCCGACCTGCTGGCCGAGGGCGGTGATGGTGGTCGGCGTCGCCGTCTTGACCAGGTTCAGCGAGGCGGTCGGGGGGATGGTGACCACCGCGGTCGAGGCCGGCGAGGTGACGGTGTTGCCCCCCGGGTCGCTGCCCTGCGCGACGGCCGAGTTCTTGATCGTGCCCTGGTCCACGTCGGCCTGGGTCGCGGTGTAGCTGGCGGTGCAGTTGGTACCCGCGCCCGGCGCCAGGGTCGTGGTGGCGCAGGTGACGGTCGGTGTCGGCCCGGCGGGCGAGGTCATCGCGTCGAGGATCGAGAGGTTGCGGATCGTGACGTTCCCGCTGTTGGTCACCGCGAAGGTGTAGGCCACCTTCTGCCCGGCCGCGGTGATCGTCGTCGGCAGCGCGGTCTTGGTCATCGTCAGCTTCGGGGACGCGCTCACCGAGACGGTGGCGGTGGACTGCGCCGAGGCGACCGCCCGCCCCTTGGTGTCGGTTGCGTTGGCGATGGCGGCGTTCTTGATCGAGCCGTTGTCGACGTCGACCTGGGTGACGGTGTACGTGGCCGTGCAGGTTGTCGCGGCGTTCGGGGCCAGCGTGCTGGTCGGACAGGTCACCGTCGGCGCCGGCCCGGCCGGCGCGCTGAACGTGTCGGTGATGGCCAGCGCGTTGAGCGTCAAGTTGCCGGTGTTGGTGACCAGGAACGAATAGGTGACCTTCTGCCCGGCGCCCGAGACGACCGTCGGCGAGGCGCTCTTGACCAGCGACAGCGATGCCCCCGGGGCCGCGGTCACACTGGCCACCGACGGGGTCGAGACGACCGCGGCGTTGGTGGGGTCCAGACCGGAGGCGGTGGCGGAGTTGGTGACCGACCCCTGATCGATGTCGGCCTGGGTGGTGGCATAGGTCGCGGTGCAGGTCGTCGAGTCATTCGGGCCCAGCGTCGTCGTCGGGCAGGTGATCACCGGAACCGGGCCCGCCGGCGCGGTGAAGGTGTCGGCGATCGAGATGCCGTGGAGGGTCACGTTTCCGGAGTTGGTCACGACGAAGGAGTAGGCGATCGACTGTCCGGCCGCGGTCACCGTCGTCGGCGCCGCCGTCTTGCGGATGGTCAGGGCCGGCGTGCGGGTGACGTTCACGGTGGCGGTGGAGGCGTTCGAGGCGACCGCTCCCCCGACGATGTCGGCGCCGTTGGCCACCGCGCTGTTCACGATGCTGCCGTTGTCCATGTCGGCCTGGGTCACCGGGTAGGTGGCGGTGCAGGTGGTCGAGGCGGTGGCGGCGAGGGTGGTGACCGGGCAGGTGATCACCGGAACCGGGCCCGCCGGCGCGGTGAGGGTGTCGGCGATCGAGATGGAGCTGATCGTCGAGTCGCCGGAGTTGGTTACCCGGAAGGAGTAGGTGACGGTCTTGCCGGCTGCGTTGACCGTCGTCGGGGTCGCCGTCTTGGCCAGGGTCAGGGCCGGACGGATGGTCGGCACCGGCACGGTCGAGGAGTTGGTCACCGTGCGGTTCAACGAATCCGCGCCGCTGACCGAAGCCGTGTTGCTGTTTCCGCTCACCGGGGCCGTCGCCGTGCAGGTGTAAGTGGTCGAGGCACCGGCCGCGAGAGTCCCGATGGCCCGGGCACAGCCGGCGGTGGTCGCGTCGGTGACCGCAACCGAGGCGAGGCTGGTGTTGCCGGTGTTGTTGACGGTGATCGTGTAGGTGACGGTCTCGCCGACGCGGTAGGCCGCCTTGTCGGCCGTCTTGCTGATGGAGATGGACGGGCTGAGGACGGTGACCACGGCCTGCCCGGCCCCGGAGAGTGCGTCGCCCTGGGCATCCGTGCCGGAGACGTTGGCGACGTTGGTGAAGGTGCTCGACCCGGCGACCCCCGTGCAGGTGTACGTCGTGGTGCCGTTGAGGTTCCCGATGTTCTTGTTGCAGGCCGGGGTCACCGGGTCGTTGACGACCACGCTGGTCGCGGTGCTGCCGACGACCGGATTGGTGACGCTGATCGTGTACGTGACCGTGTCCCCGGCATGCACCGTCGAGGGCGATGCCGTCTTGGTGATCTGCAGGACCGGGATGGGCACCGACATGACCAGTTCCTGGGCCAGGTAGGAGTCACCCGAGGTGCTGAAACTCAGGCTGGCCGCCGTGTCGCCCGGTTTGATCACGGTTGGCGCGACGGGGAATTGCTTGGCGTCGACCGAGAAGTTGTTGACCGCGGTGTTGGGGTAGGTGCTCTGCGCGAATGATGTGAAGAAGTTGGTGTTGGAGGCACCGGGACCGGCCGGGTCGGTCTGGGCCGTGCCGTTGATCGACAACTGATCACCGGTGATTCCCCAGTCACCCTCGTAGGCCACCACCCCGACCGTCGCCTGCCCGCTGACCCGGAACCCCGAGATCGATGTGGTCGTCGGCGAGTCGGTGGAGTTCTGCCGGACATGCCCGTCGTAGACGAAGACCTCCCGCTTGGTCGGCGCGTTCACCGGGTCGGCCGCGGGGTAGGAGTAGACGAGTACGAGCGACCAGCCGCCCATGCATCCGAAGCCGGCCGGCGTCCAGACATTCGCGGTGGTAATGGTCAGCGGGGTGCCCGTCGGGGCGTTGGCGAAGGAGGGCGTCACGTTCGCCGCCGCTGAGTAGAACTGGGGCTGGTTCACGGCGACGTTGCTGATCGTGTCTGCCGTGTAGCGCCCGGCGCCCACCGCGATCGTCGGGTTGGCCCCCACGGTCAGCTGCACCGGCGTGGAGGCGGCGGCACCGGGCGGCTGCACCGCGCTGGGCGAGTTGCTGGTGTTACAGCGCGATGTGACGGTGGAGTTGGTGCCGGTTCGGAAGACACCCGTGTCACCGGCCCAGAGCAGCCGCGCGTAGGCGATCGATGCCCCGGTCGGGATCGTCAGCCGGATGCTCGAGGAGTTGAACCAGTTCTTACCCGTGTCGGCGCCGGTCTGGGTCATATAGAAGTTGTCGTTGACGCCGCTGCTCTGGGTGCCGCTACGGGTTGTTGCCGAGGTGCAGGCGGTGTTGCCGGCCGGACAGGCGAGGTTGGCGTTGCCGGCCAGCAGGGCGTCGCCGTAGACCTGCTGATCGAAGGCGAGCGAGAGGGGCGCCTCGACGGCGGCCTGCGCGGCGGGCGCGAAGCCGACACCGAGGCCGACGGCCAGCGCGGTGACGAGCAACGCGGCGAGAAAGCGCCGAGAACGTGCGAACTGCACCGATGGCACCGCCTCTCCCGCCGAAGTGTGCGTTTAGGCGACTAGCCGCCGACTGTAGCGTTTCAGCCTCGCCCCGCAACGGCCTAATCCCCGGAGGGTGATTGCACTTGGGCGCCTTCCCACCCACCCGGCGGTCTCCCTCGCACCGTGAAACCCTACTGGCTAGTAGTCTTCGCTGAAACCAACCGGCTGCGCGACAGCCATGCCCCTGAGGGAGAGCCATGCCGAGGCGAATGACCGTGTCCGAGAGCATCGTGATCGCGCTGGATCCGCAGGCCATCTACCCGCATCTCAGCGATCCGACGCAGACGCCCCGCTGGAGCCCGGAGAACACCGGCGCCACCGCCGCGTCAATCGGGGCGAACGGGCTGGCAGCCGGAGCGACGTTCGTGGGACGGAACAAGCGCCACGGCTTTCGCTGGTGTACTCAGTGCACGGTCACCGCCGCTGAGCCCGGGCGGCGCTTCGCCTTCCGCGCCCACAAGATGGGGCTCGGCACGCCTCGAGTCTCGGCACCGATCGCGAGCTGGGAGTACACGCTGGAGACGGTCGAGGGGGGTACCCGGGTCACTGAGACCTGGACCGACGACCGCACGAAATGGCCCGACGTCATCGCCGCCGTCTTCGACCGCATCGTCACCCGGAAGAAGTCCTTCGCCGAGTTCAACGCCCGCAACATCCACATCACCCTGCGCAACCTCAAGACGACGCTCGAGCAACAGCACCGGGTCCCCAGCGCGGACGGCCGGGCCTAGACCAGTTCGCTGCCACCGTCGACGTAGAGAACCTGGCCGGTGACGTAGCCTGCCTCCTCCCCGGCCAGGAAGGCTGCGGCGTTGGCGATATCCGCCGGTAGCCCGCCGCGACGCACCGGCAGGGCGGCCGCGACCGACTCGCGCAGCGAATCGATTGTCATGCCGATCCGCTGCGCGGTGGCCGAGGTCATCGCCGTCTCGATGAAGCCGGGGGCGATCGCGTTCGCCGTTACCCCGTAGGGGCCAAGTTCGATGGCCAGCGTCTTGGTCAGCCCCTGCAGCCCGGCCTTGGCCGCCGAGTAATTGCTCTGCCCACGGTTGCCCAGAGCCGAGGTCGACGACATGCTGATAATGCGCCCGTAGCGCTGCTCGACCATATGCCGCTGCGCGAGCTGGCTGCAGATGAACGCACCGCCGAGATGGACGTTCATGACCGTCGACCAGTCGTCATCGCTCATCTTGAAGAGCAGGTTGTCCCGCAGAACACCGGCATTGTTCACCAGAATGTGCAGGCCGCCGAACTCACCGACCAGCTCGTCGACCACGGCCGACACCTCCTCCCGCCGGGTCACGTCGGCCCCGAAAGCACGGGCCGATCCGCCGGCGGCGACGATCTCATCGGCCGTCCGCTGCGCGAGTGCGGCATTGAGATCGAGCACACCGACCTTCGCGCCATCCGCGGCCAGACGCGATGCGACGGCGGCGCCGATGCCTTGCGCCCCACCGGTGACCAGTGCGACGCGATTATGCAGACCTGGCATGTTTTGCTCCTCTTCCAGTTTGTGACGGCCCTCAGTGAAACCGACCGCGCGTCGGCCCACCAGGGCGGGCAGCGGCGCCCTTGGACTTCTCGACAGCCTGAGAATCAGTCGCGGGCCGACTGGGCCAGCTCGCGAACCACATCGCGGAATTCAGTCAGCGTGCGTTCAAAGATCTCGGCCACCGACAGCACCTCGTCGATGCGACCGGCGACCTGGCCGAGCTGGGCCAGGCTCGACTCGAGGTCGCCTCCGTAGTACAGCGTGGTGACCTGGGCCAGCACCGAGATCACGTCCGGATCCTCCATGTTTTCCAGGCGATTGGAGAGCTCGGTGCGCAGCACCCGCATCGGCCGTCCAACGGCGCGGTTGATGAGGACGGTGTCGGTCTCGGCCGCGGCAACCACCGCCGCCTTGATGTTCTGATGCACAGCCGACTCCCGGGAGGCGAGCATGCGGGTGCCCATCTGCACTCCCTCCGCACCGAGAGCCAGCACCGACGCCAGGGAACGGCCGTCGACGATCCCTCCGGCCGCGATGACCGGGACGTTCACCCGCGAGGCCACCAGCGGCACCAGCACGGTGGTGGATACCTCACGGGGGCTCTTGAAGCCGGCCCCCTCGTTCCCTTCCACGATCAGCCCGTCCACACCGGCGGCGACGGCTTTGAGCGCGGCAACCAGCGACGGCACGACGTGATAGACGGTCAATCCGGCCGCCTTGAGCATCGGTGTGTAGGTGGCCGGCGAGCCCGCCGAGGTCGTGATGAAGCGGACACCCTCGTCGATCACCATGTCGATCACCCGCGGATCCTTGGCGAAGAGCAGCGGGACGTTGATTCCGAACGGTTTGTCCGTTCGCTCCCGCACACCGCGGATGTCGCTGCGAACCTCCTCGAGTGAGAGCGAACCCGGCACCAGACCCATACCTCCGGCCTCCGACACCGCCGCGACCAGCTCGGCCCGGGCCACCCACCCCATCGGGGCGGAGAGGATCGGAATGGAGATGCCGAGAGCGCTGGTTACCCTATTCTCAAAGTACATTCTGCGAGAATAGGGAGGCGCACCTCGTTCTCCTAGGGCGTTGCGGCCACGCGTTGTGCGATCTCACAGGCGAGTTCTCGCACGGCCGGCGCCGCACCAGCCGGTGTCAATCAGCTGGCGTCGATCAGCTGGCGTCGATCACCAGTTGGGCCAGTCGCTCGAGGTGCCGCGGCGATCCACCGAAGAGATGTCGATCGGCCGTGGAGCGTTTGAAGTACAGGTGCGCGGCATGCTCCCAGGTGAAGCCGATGCCCCCGTGTACCTGAATCGCTCCGGCCGTCACGTCGGCGGCGGTCTGCGAGCAGGCGACGTGCGCCAGGCTGGCGGCGATGCGGGTGTCGTCGACGGCGGCATCGAAGGCCCAACCGGCGTGATATGCGGCTGACCGGGCGTGCTCGACCTGCACGAGCATGTCGGCGCAGCGGTGCTTCACCGCCTGGAACGACCCGATTGGCCGACCGAACTGCAGCCGGGTCTTGGCGTATTCGACCGAGAGGTCGAGCATGCGTTCAGCCGTGCCCAGCTGCTCGGCGGCCAGCAGGGCCACCGCGCGATCGGTGCCTGATTCCACGGCTTGGCGCCCAGCCCCCGGCGCGCCGACGAGCCGGGCCGGCACCGCGGCGAAGTCGAGAACGCCTTGGCGCCGGGTCGCATCCAGCGAGCCCATCGGCGTGCGGCTCAAGCCGGGCTGCGTGACGTCGACGAGGAACAACGACTCGTCGGCCAGCACCAGCAGCTGATCGGCGTCGCAGCCGTCGAGCACATGTGCCGCGCTTCCCTCCAGGGTCCAGGCGGCAGCGTCCTGGTGAGCACTGACGCCCGACACCGCGGGCAGCCAGGCTCCGTGGCGATCGGTGGCGACTACGGCCAGCATGGACTCACCAGCGCAGACGCCGGGCAGCAACTTCTGGGCCAGAGTTACATCCCCGCTCGCCAGCAGCACCGGCACCGCTAATCCGGCCACGGCCAGAAACGGCGTCTGGGCCAGCGAGCGACCAAGCTCCTCGGCCACGAGCTGCAGTTCCACCACACCCGCACCTCCCCCGCCCAGCTCCTCCGGCACACCCAGACCGATCAGGCCGAGTTCGCCGAGTTCCCGCCAGCGCGCGCGGTCGAGTTCGGTGGCGACCGAGGCCCCCCGGGCCATCGACTCGGGCCACGACGTGGCGATCACCTTCGCGGCCAGGTCGCGCAGGGCCAGCTGCTCCGACGAGAATTCGAATTCCATAACCTTCTTCTCCTCCATCAGAACGTGCCGCCGTCCACGACTATGCGTTGATCGGTCAGGTACTGCGCACCCGATCCGACGAGAAAGCAGACGACGGCGGCGACGTCGCTCGGGGCACAGACGCGCCCGAACGGCGACTCCGCGTCGGCGTCGCGGATGTCCTCCATGCCACGCGTCGCCCGCATCATGCGCTGCCCCATGTCGGTGTCGACGAGGCCCGGAGCCACGATGTTGACGTGCACGCCCCGGTCTCGCTCCTCCATGGCTAGCGTGTGGGCCAGCGCCTCGACGGCGGCCTTCCCCATCGAATACGGTGCACCGCCGGCCATGTGATGTCGGGTGGCGATGCTGGAGATGAAGACGATGTCGGAGCGGGCGTTGCGGCGCAGATGCGGCAGCGCCGCGCGGCTGAGCTGGTGCGGCCCGACCGCGTGTACCTCCAGCAGTCGGCGCACCTCCTCGACGCTCGTGCCGGCCACGTCATGACCCCGACTGGCAATGCCCGCGTTGTGCACCAGGATGTCGAGCTGGCCGAAGTCCTCGACCACCTGGGCGATGAGGCGCTGCGCACCGTCGACGTCGGCGACATCGCTGCAGTAGGCCTTGCCGTAGGAGGGCAGCGCGGCCACGGCAGCCTCAGCCGACTTCACGTCCTTGCGGTAGGTGATCGCGACGGCCGCGCCGGCGGCCGACAACGCCTGGCTGATGCCGAGGCCGATTCCGCGCCCGGCCCCGGTGACCAGGGCGACCCGACCAGCGAGAGGAGCATCAGCCACGGGGCACCTCGCGCCACGGGATGCGAGTATCGACGCGGATGTCGCCGGGCAGACCCAGCACGCGTTCGCCGATGAGGTTGCGCAGGATCTCGGCCGATCCACCCTCGATCGTGTTCGCCCGGGCGCGAAGGTGCTTGCGCTGCAAGGGGGTCGGGTCATCGCCGTCGTCGTATTGCCGTTCGTAGGATCCGTACAGCGTCGCCTCCACACCCAGCAGCTCCATGCAGAACTCGTAGACGTGCTGGTTCAGTTCAGCGCCGTAGAGCTTGCCGATGGAGCCGCGCGGTCCGGCGTCGGCCCGGCCGTGTTCGGCGCGCTCCCGGTCACCGGAGAGGCGGTTCACCTCGGCGTCTACGAAGAGCTGGGTGAGCCGCGAACGTAGCGCCGGCGTGTGCAGCTCCGGGCGGGAACGCCACAGCTGGAACGCATCGGCGATGGTGCCGGCGTTGCGCACGCTGGAGCCGCCGCCGATCGCGTTGCGCTCGTTCATCAACGTCGTCATCGCCACCGACCAACCGGCGCCGACCTCGCCGAGGCGCCAGCCATCGGGGATGTAGGCCTGCTGCAGGTAGACCTCGTTGAATTCGGCCTCGCCGTTCATCTGGCGCAGCGGCCGCACCTCGACTCCCGGCGCCTGCATGTCGATGACGAAGTACGTCATTCCCTTATGTTTGGGCACATCCGGATCGGTACGGGCCAGCAGCAGGCCATACCGCGCCTTATGCGCCGCACTGGTCCAGACCTTCTGCCCGTCGATGAGCCAGCCATCCCCGCTCCGCACGGCCCGAGTGGCCAGACCGGCGAGGTCAGACCCCGCGCCGGGCTCGCTGAAGAGCTGACACCAGATCTCGTCGCAGATGTAGAGCGGGCGCAGCAACTTATGCTGCAGCTCCACCGACGCGTGCCCGACCAGTGTCGGGGCCGCCATGCCGTAACCCATCGGATTGAGCCAAAACACCTCCGGCCCGCCGGCCGCCTGCAGGATCGTGTCACTCACCGACTGCAGGCCGGGGGCAACACCCAGCCCACCCAACCCGACCGGGAATTGCACCCAGGCCAGTCCCGCGTCGAAGCATGCCTCGAGAAACTCGCGCTGGGAAACCTGCTCGGGTGGATACTCGGCGACCACCTGCAGTGCGGTCGAGCTCACTAACTCACGTTGATCCACGGTGCTGCCTCTCGTCATCGGGTGCCGGACACGGCGTCGGCCGGCACGGCATCCGGCACTCTGTCCGGCACGGCATCCGGCATTTTGTCCAATGCCGTACCCACCGCGTTGTTGAACAGCGCCGACCCGCTGAGTCCCTGACCACCGTCGACGATCACCTGGGCGCCGGTGACGTAGGCGGCCAGCGGCGAGCAGAGCACGACGGCCATCGCCGCTATCTCCTCCAACTCCGCGTAGCGCCCGAGCGGAACCATCGACGTCCAAGTCTCCTCCCCGGCGACGTCACCGAGGCGGCGCATACCCTCTGTCCCCGCGGTCGGTCCGGGCACGATGGAGTTGGAGCGGATGCCGTAGCGACCCCACTCCAGCGCCAGATTACGCATCAGGCTGTCGACGCCGGCTTTGGCCGCGCCGACGTGGGCCTGATAAGCGAAGGGGAGGTAAGCCTGGGCGGCGGAGACGAAGAGCAGCGCCCCACGGGTGCGACGCAACTGGTCGAAGGCGGCCCGGGAGGTGTTGAAACTCCCCAGCAGATCGATATCGACGACGGTGCGAAACCCGTTCGGGCTGAGATTCTCCGCCGCGGCCACGAAGTTGCCGGCAGCACCGCAGACGACCACGTCGGCGGGGCCGGCGCTCCGCTCGCTCGCGTCCAGGGCCGCCGCCAACTGCTCGGCATCGCGGACGTCGGCGACCTGGGTGAGCACACGATGTCCGAATCCGTTCAGCTGCTCGGCGGCACCGGCCAGCCGGTCGGCGCTGCGCCCGCAGATGGCCACGTCGGCACCGAGGGCGGCGAAGGCCGACGCGATCCCGAGATTGATACCGCTTCCGCCGCCGGTGACGAAGACGACTCGGCCGGCGAACAGGTCAAGCGGTAGGAACTTGGTTACATCCACGAAGCAGGCCTCTCTAGGGTGTATCGGTGAGCAGGGACGGGCGGGCGACCGCCAGTTTTGCCCGTACGGTTCGGGTGATCACGTCGCGTACGAGCGGGTTGCGGTAGTCCAGTGACCCCGACCGCAGTCGCTGGGCGAGCTCGGTCTCATCGGCACAGCCGATCAGCTCCAGGTCACGGTCATGGTGACGGGCCAGCTCCGGCCCGAGCGTGAGTTCGCGGCGGACGACGGCCAGCACGTTGGCCGACACCCGCACGTAGAAGCGCAGGTCGTCGTCGGCGGCCGGAAGCATCGATTCGGTAAGGAACTCCTCGACCGCGGCCAGCAGGTCGATCGCCGACGGCACGTCGTGGGGTGTCTGGCTCACGCGGTCGCCTCCAGCAGGGACCACTCGACTTCGCAGACGCGCCGACCGAGCGCGGCCAGCTCCACCGAGCGGGTGGTTCCGCGCAGGTGCCGCATCGTCTGTCCAAGGCAGATGACGCCCCAGCGCAGTGTGGCCAGCGCCTCGAACCAGTGCAGTTCCTCGACGCTGACGACCAGCCCGGTCTGGGCGGCGTAGGCATCCAGCAGCGGCTCGTACTCGCCCAGTCCGGCCACTGGCCGCGGGCCACCGAATCGCCAGCTCGAAGCGCAGAGCCATCCCAGGTCCTCGCGCGGGTCACCGGTATGGGCCAACTCCCAGTCCAGCACCGCGCGCAGCCCGGACTCGTCGACGATCAGGTTCCCGAGGCGGAAGTCGCCGTGCAGGATGACCTCCGGCACCGCAGCCGGGCGATGGTCGTCCAACCAACGCAGCCCCAGCTCGAAGGCCGGATGGGGTTGGCCATAGGAATCCAGCGCATCACGCCAGCGTGCGACCTCGTCACCGGCGGCGACCAGCGCGGCCGGCGCGTGGTCGAGGGGGATGCGGTGCAATCGGCCCAGCGCGTCGCCGAGCTGCGCCGGTAGTAGCGTGCGGGCGCGGGCGAGCTCCCGGTCGTGCAGGATGCGCTTGGGCAGCGTGCGGCCGTCGACGAACTCCATCAGCAGGAAAGGGGCGCCGAGCGTGGCGAGTCCGCTCTCCACGGCGTGTACCCGCGGAGCGCAGACGCCACCCGCGCCGGCGATCGAGAGCAGCTCGGCCTCGACATCCAGCGGGTGACCGGCTCCGAGGGTGTCGCCGTCGACTCGCAGCACATAGCGGGTCTCGGCGACCTCGACCAGGAACGTCGCCCGCGAGGCGCCGCCGGTGAGCCGGCGCAGCGTCACGTCGTCCGTCGGGTCGGCCAGACCCAGCTCCACCAACAGCTTGCCGACGGCCTGCGGCGACGGTGACGCCGCGAGGTCAGCGCTCATCGGGACGGTTCCTCGGAGCGGTTCCACGGAGCCTTGCCCTGGTCGGCCAGGATCCGGCGGGCCACCACCATGCGGTGCACCTCGTCGGGTCCGTCGTAGATACGGGCGTAGCGCGCTTCGCGATACATCAGATCAAGCGGGGTGTCCTCGGTGAGGCCGAGCGCCCCGTGCACCTGGATCGCGCGGTCGATGACGTTGTGCAGCATCCGGGCGCCCCAGAACTTGATGAGGCTGATCTCCACCGCGGCTCGTCCGTCGAGGTCGTAGGCACGGGCTGCGTCGAGCGTCATCAGCCGCGCCGCCTGGATCTCCGCCGCCGATTCGGCGATATAACGCTGGATCTCGCCCTTCTCGGCGAGGTAGGACCCGTGTGCGAAGCGGGACTTCGCCCGATCGCACATGAGCTCGAAGGCCCGCTGTGCCTGGCCGAGCCAGCGCATGCAGTGGAAGATCCGACCGGGCCCCAGCCGGCGCTGGGCCACCACGAAACCGTCGCCCCGTGCGCCGACCAGGCTGTCGACCGGCACCCGGACGTCGGTGAGGCTGATCTCGCAGTGGTCACCGAGCGTGGTGCCCATCGTCTGCAGAACACGGTCGATCTTCAGCCCCGGGGTGTCCATCGGGACGAGGATGGCCGACAGCGCGCGGTGTGCGTCGACGCCCGCGGGCTCAGTGCGGGCGAAGACGGTGGTGAATCCGGCCCGGCTGGCCCCGGTGGTGAACCACTTGTGCGCATTGACGACCCACTCGTCGCCATCCAGGCTGGCGTGGCTGCGGATCTGGGTCGGGTCGGAGCCGGCCACGTCGGGTTCCGTCATCGCGACACAGGGCAGCACGCGTCCGGCGACCATCGGGTCCAGCCACCGCTCTCGCTGGGCGGCGGTCCCGAATAGTTGCAGCATGATCGAGTCCTGCGTGGTGCTGGTTCCGGTGGCGAGCTGACCGAAGTAGGAGCGGCCGATGATCTCGTTCACCAGCACGTACTCCATGAACGGCAGGCCACCGCCACCGATCTCAGCCGGATGTCCCAGCGCCCACAGCCCGTCTCGCTGCGCGGTCCCCTGCAACTGGGCCATCGCCGCCTCGGCGGCCGGCCCTCCGGCCAGCAGCACTGATTCGGCCGGGATCACCGTCTCGTCGATGAACGCCCGCATCCTCGACTGCAGTTCGTTCATGCTCGTCGCCGCTGTTCGAAGGGCAGATTCTTCTCGGGATCGCTATCCCGGCTCAGCCCCAGCAGGCGTTCTCCGATGATGTTGCGCTGAATCTCCGACGTGCCGCCGGCGATGCTGATGGTCTTCATGGCCAGGAACTGCTGGACGGCATCCGGTGCCGGCCCACTCGTCGGCCAACCGACTATGGAGACCGGATCGATGTCACCGGCCAGCGTGCCGGCCCACTCATCGAGGTCAGCGTTGGCCAGCTTGCGTACCGACCCCTCGGCGCCGGGGGCCGAGTCCCCGGCTTCGGCGTGCGAGCGGATCGTCGTCATCTGCAGGACCTTCTCCGCCACATGCAGCCTTAGCAGTTCATCGCGCAGCACCGGTCGTTCCCAGGCTCCCGTGCGCTGGGCCAGTCCGGCCAGCGCGGCGGCCCGTCCCGGCCCGACCGACGGACGCCCGCTGATGCCGTTACGTTCGGACATCAGGGTGCTGATGGCCACCGCCCAGCCGTTGTTCAATTCGCCGAGCAGCGCCTCCGTGGGAACCACGACATCGGTGAGGAAGACCTCATTGAACTCGGCCTCCCCGGTCATCTGACGCAGCGGACGCGGCGTCACGCCGGCGGAGTGCATATCGAGCAGGAAGTAGCTGATCCCCTTGTGTTTAGGCAGGGTTGGGTCGGTGCGGGCCATCAGCAACCCGAAGTCGGAGATGTGCGCGAAGGAGCTCCAGACCTTCTGGCCGTTGACCAGCCACCCGCCCGCATCGTGCTCGACGGCCCGGGTCGACAGCGACGCCAGGTCCGATCCAGCGCCGGGTTCGCTGAAGAGCTGGCACCAGCGCTCCCGCCCCAGGGCCAACGGCGGGAGGAAGCGCTGCTTCTGCTCGTCGGTGCCCCACTGCAGAATGGTCGCGCCGGCGAGGGCCAGGCCGACGAAGTCGGATTCCGGCCGGCCGGCCCGGTGGTCGGAGAGTGCCTCGGAGACACCGGCGGCCTGCTCTGGGGTGAGACCCAATCCGCGGTATTCGATCGGCCAGGTCGGAGTCGCCAGGCCGGCCTCACCCAGTTTGACGAACCACTCGGCGCTGCGCTGCTCGTCGGCCAGGATCGCGTCGACGAGCTCCCACTGCCCCAGTTCGGAGGCCTGCAGCCAGTCCTCGGGGAGATTGCCGGCCAACCAGGCCCGAGCGATCGTGGCGATCTCGGCCGCCGACGCGGCGGCACCGATCTCGATCATGCCGATACCTCCTGCAGCAGAAAGGGTTCTAGCCGAGCTCGGTGCGCGGCCGGGTCACCCAGCAGGGCCTGGGTGGCCCGCGCGCGCCGCAGGAAGAGGTGGGCGTCGTGTTCCCAGGTGAACCCGATTCCGCCGTGCAGCTGAATCATGTCCTTCGCGGTCTGCAGGAAGGCCGGCCCGCAGTAGGCGGCGGCGACGCTCGCCCCCATCGCGGCTGCTTCGCTGCCCGGTTGCTGCCAGGCGGCCCAGTACACCGCTGAGCGGGCCAGCTCGACCCGGACCGCCATGTCGGCCAGCCGGTGCTTCACGGCTTGGAATGCCCCGATCTCGCGGCCGAACTGCCGCCGGGTGCGGGCATACTCGGCGGTGATCTCGGTGGCCCGCTCGCTGGCGCCGAGTTGCTCGGCGGCCAGGTAGATCGAGGAGTTGATCAGCATCTTCTCGATCGCCGATGCGCCGGCACCGGCGGCACCGATTCGGCGTCCGGGTGCACCGTCGAACTCCAGCGCGGCGATGGCGCGGGTCTGGTCGAGCACCGCCAGCGGGCTTCGCCGCACACCCTCGTCCGACTGGACAGCGAAGAGGGAGAGGCCGTCGGCCTCCCGCGCCGCCACGATCAGAACGTCGGCCTCGGCCCCGTCGAGCACCAGCGCCTTCGCACCCGAGATCCGTCCGCGGGCGTCAGCGGTCGCGCTCACCGCCGTGTTCAATGCCCGGTTGTCGAATCGTCCATCGGCCTCGACGACCGCCAGCGCCAGGGTCAGCTCGCCCTCGGCAACCGCCGGCAGCACCTCGTGGGCGTAGGCATCGTCATCGGCGGCCAGGATCGTCTGAACCCCGAGGACGGCCGTGGAGAGGAACGGCCCGCCGAGCAGTACCCGCCCGGTCTCCTCGGCCACGATCGCCAACTCGACCGGTGAAGCGCCGGCTCCCCCGAAGACCTCCGGGATGGCGAGGGACTGCAGCCCGGCCTGGCGGGCCAGGTCGCGCCACAGTTTCGGGTCATGACGGGTTCCGGATTCGGCGAGGTCGCGGGCGGATCTCAGGGACGCGCGCGCTTCCAGCATCCGTCGCACGCTCGATCGCAGGCTGCGTTGTTCATCGGTCCAGGCGAACTCCATGTGAATCAGCTTGGAGGAGCGGGCGTCCAGTTCCAACGCGCCGCCGCCGGGGCTTTGGACTGTTCGACAAAGGCCTGCCGTCAGGGCCTGCGGGCTCACTTGACGCCGGTTCGCCGAACAACGCACTATCGCGAAAGGTCGCCATAAACGTGGCGTCCGCGATGAAGGGAAACTCCGCCCATGATGACAGGCGAGGAATACAAGGCCTCCCTCAACGACGGTCGCAAGATCTACTTCGAAGGCCGGCTGGTGGAGAATCAGGCGACTGAGCCTGCCTTCGCGGTTGCCGTGCAGGCCACCGCCGACGGGTACGACAAGTACTACACATCCGAGCCGGGCGCGGTGAATCCGATGGTTACCGCGCCGCGCAGCCAGGACGAGCTGCGCAGCCGGATTCCGATCCTTGTCGAATTGGACCAGGCCCTCAACGTCACCTACCAGTCACTGATGACGCTGCTCGTCGCCGCGCCTCGGATCCGGCCGGTGTCGCCTGAACTCGCGGAGCGGATCGAGACGTATGTCGAGGACGCCAAGCTGCGCGACATCCGGGTCACCGAGTGCATCACCGACGCCAAGGGCGATCGCAGTCAGTCTCCGATCGGGCAGGAGGATCCCGACGCCTATGTGCGGGTGGTAGAGCGGCGCGAGGACGGCGTAGTGGTCCGTGGGGCGAAGCTGCACATCACCGCCGCCTCGCTCGGCCACGAGCTGATGGTCATGCCGACCAAGAAGATGAAGCCGGGCGAGGAGGAGTGGGCCATCGCCTGTGCCATCCCGGTGAACTCTCCGGGTGTGTCGATCATCAACACGACGAACGATCCACGCGGGCGTGACCGCCGCGACTATCCGGTCAGTGATCGGCTGGCCACCCCGGACGGTTTCGTGATTCTGGACGACGTCTTCGTCCCCTGGGACCGGGTCTTCCTGGACGGGCAGGTGGAGCATGCCGCCGTCTTCGCCCACTCCCTGGGACTGTGGGAACGTCTGGGCGGAACGTCGTTCATGTGCGAGCAGGCCGACGAACTGGTTGGCCTGGCTCACCTCATCGCCGAGGCCAACGGGCTGAGCAAGGTGTCGCACATCCGCGAGAAGATCGACGAGATGATGATCCACGCGACCATGCTGCGGGCCGGACTGGAGGCCGCACTCTCCAAGGCTCACAAGACGCCGGAGGGTTACTACTACCCGGACGAGCTGTACACCAACGCCGTGAAATACCAGGGCGCGGCGAACTTCAACATGATGGTGCGCCACCTGCACGACATCGCCGGCGGCGGAGCGATCACCGCGCCCTCCGTAGCCGACTTCGACAACCCGGCCACCGCGGCCTATGTCGAGAAGTACATGCAGGCGTACCCCGCCTTCTCCGGCCGCTATCGCACCCAGTTGTTCCATGCGATCCGCGACCTCACCGCTGACGCCCACGGCGGGTGGCACCTGGTCACCAACCTGCAGTCCGGCGGCGGCCTCTTCGCGCAGCGGCTGGTCACTCGCAAGCACTACGACATCGCGCGGGCCCGAGCGCTGGCCCTCAAGGTCGCCGGCATCAGCGGGGCCTGAGGCAGTCCGCACATCCAGCGAGCACATTTGCCCACCGGGCCGCACAATGTATCGGTGGACGGCCGGGGGCGTGCGGTAGGCGTTCGTCGCGGTCCGGTGCCGCTGTGGTCTGCGCTCGGCTTGGTGCTCGCCGCACCCGCGCTCACCTGGTGGGCGATCGGACCCATCGGCCGGCATTGGCCCGACCACGAGTTCGGGCCGTACCACGTGCCGCTCGGGCTGGAACGAACCGTCGGCGTTGCCGCCGTCGTGATCGTCGCCGCTGCGGTCGTCGGCATCGCGGGGTCCTACCGTGGCCACCGGTCTGCCGAACGAGGCCCGACACGCTCAGCAACAGCATTGCTGGCTGCGGCGGGTGCGCTCGTCGCGGCCGCGTGGCGGGAGGAGACGGCCGGAGTTGTCGGCGCCAACATCGGCGGTGGACTGCTGCTGCTGGTCGGCCCAATCGCCATAGCTGCGCTGCTGGTCGCAGCCGTCCGTCTCGAACACCGCGCCCGCGGCGTGACAATGCGCCACCCACGGCTTCTCATCTGCCTTGCGGCGCTCACCGCGCCGGTGTTGTTCGTCGTGCCCGTCGGTCTGACCTCCTACGACCAGACGATCGGCGTCATCAGCGATCACGAATACGCAACCCCGCAACCGGGCGACGCGCACAGCGAGGTCCGCGAGCGGCTCGGGCGGCCGCTGCGCGAGCCGGTTGACTGGCTCTTCGCGCCGACGCCGTCCGAAACGGCCTGCGAGTACTACGAAGGCCCGAGCTCGGGCATCGACCCGACGATCTACCAGTTCTGTTACCGCGATGAGCTTCTGGTATCCAAGCAGACCAGCCACGGCCCGCACTGACTCCCGCGGCAGATCGGCTCAGGTCTATATGTTCGGTCGGTCAGGTCGGGCTCGGTGCGCGGTGCCGCCGCTCAGGCCGGGAGGCTCTCGTGGGCGGTGTCAGCGAACTCGTTCGCCCCGAAGTAAGCCGACTCAACGCGGCCCTGCTCCTTGAGCAACTGGGCCGCACTGCCCTCGAGCACGATTCGCCCGTGGTTGAGCACGATGGCCCGATCCGAGACCGACAGTGCCAGGGCAACGTGCTGCTCGACCAGGACGACCGCGATCCCCTCGTCCTTGGCCAGATCGCGAATACCGGGAAGCATTTCCTGGACGATGATCGGGGCCAGCCCGAGGCTCATCTCGTCGATCAGCAGGATCTTCGGCTCGGCCAGCAGCGCCTTGCCGATGGCCAGCATCTGCTGCTCGCCACCGGAGAGGAGACCGGCTTTGCGGGACTGCAGATTCCGCAGCGCGGGGAAGCGATCCAGCACGAACTGCTCCCGTGTCTTGCTGGGCTTGGCCCGAGCCATCCGGAAGTGCTCCCGCACGGTTAGGTCAGCGAAGACGCCGCGGTCGTCGGGCACCAGCATCAGCCCGGCCCGCACCAGCGACGTCGTGCGCCGCGAGGTGACCTCCCGGCCGAGGGCGGTGACCGAACCACCCATCAGGTCGATCAGCCCGACCATCGACAGCAGCGAGGTCGTCTTGCCCGCACCGTTCGGTCCGAGCAGGGCGATCACCTCGCCCCGCTCGACGGTGAGGGAGAAGTCACGGATCGCGGCCACCCGGTTGTAACCGGCGGTGATCGCATCTGCCTGCAGGACAACGTCAGCCATGGTTCGCCTCAATCGGAACTCCGAGATAGGCCGCGATGACGGCCGGATCATTGCGAGCCTCGTCTGCGGTGCCCCGGAAAATCAGCTTCCCGAACTCCAGGACGTAGATCGTGTCGCAGACGCTGAGCACCAGGCCCATGTCGTGATCGATGAGCAGCGCTCCGGGACCGGTGTCGACGATGCGCCGGATACGTCCGGCGAACTCCTCGCTCTCGGCGCTATCCAGACCGGCCGCCGGTTCGTCCAGCAGCAGGGTGGAGCACCCGCCGGCCAGTGCGCGGGCGACCCCGACCAACTTCTGCTGCCCGAGCGTCAGGTCACCAGCCCGTACGCCGCCCGAACCGGGTAGTCCCACGATCTCGAGCGCTCGCTCGACCATCGCCGTTCCGGGATCGTGGCGCAGGAAGAGGTCGCGGAAGATGGTGGATGGTCGCGGTGGGCGCGCCCCGGCCAGGATGTTCTCGGCCACCGTCAGGCTGGCGAACAACTCCCCCGACTGCCAGGTGCGCGACAGCCCCGCGGCCCGGCGCTGATGCGGTCGTAGCGAATCGATCCGCCGGCCGCCCATCGAGATCTCCCCGCTGGCTTTCGCGAATCCGGTGAGCGCGTCGACGAAGCTGGTCTTCCCGGCACCGTTCGGGCCGATGAGCCCGACGATCTGCCCCGGTGGCACCGAGATCGACACGTCCTGGTTAGCGACCACGCCGCCGTAACGGACGGTGATGCCGCGGGCCTGCAGCCCGTCGGAGGAACTGGTAACCGGCTCAGTGCTGGACATGCGCGGCACTCCTCTCAGCCGGAACCGGCGTACGCACCGGCTCGGTTGGCGGACTCAGCGGTGGGTGGCTGCTGCGCTCGGACATCCACCGGCGGACCCAGTCGATCTGCCGGACGGTCTCGCCGGCGATGCCACTCGGGTTGATGATCGCGGTGAGGATCAGGGCCAGGCCGGAGATCAGCGCGTAGATGTTCCCGGTGTCCCAGATCTGGTTGATGATCGTGTAGACGATCCCGAGCGGGGCCAGGCAGCCGGCCACCGCCGCGCCGCCCCACGAGGTGATGCCGCCCAGGTAGGCGATCGCCAGCACCTGCAGGCCGACGAAGACGGTGAACGAGGCGGCCGACAGCTGCCCGTGCCCGTAGCCCAGCAGGCAGCCGGCGACCCCGGCGATGAAGGCCGAGAGCGCGAAGCCGATCAGCTTGGTGAAGCGGACGTTGATACCGGCCGACGCCGCGGCCCGCTCATTGGCCCGGACGGCCAGGAAGGCCCGCCCGAGGTCACCGGAGACGATACGGACGAAGAAGAGGACCACGATAACGGCGATGACCAGCACCATGATCGAGAAGGAGAGGCGGCTGACGTCGCGACCGGCCCGAATCGAGAAGTTGATACCGAAGAGGTGGGGATCGGCGATCGGATTCCCCTCGGCCGGAGTGAGGCTGTAGTTGTTGAAGACGAAGCGTTCGATGGCCAGCGCCGCGGCCAGCGTGACGATCGCCAACTGCGCACCGCGGATCCGTAGCGCCGGCAGCGCGACGATCACGCCCAGCGCCGAGGCGACGAGGGCCGAGAAGAGAATCGCCAGCGGGAACGGCCAATTCCAGTTCGTGGTCACCTTCGACAGGGCGAAACCGGCGGCACCGGCGAAGGCGGCCTGAGCCAGCGAGATCTGGCCGAGGTAGCCGGTGATGAGTACGTAGGAGAGCGCCAGCAGCATCATGACGATCGACGTCGTGAGCCCGAAGCGGTACACGCCGTTGGTCAGCGCCAGGCCGGCCCCGACAACGACGACCACGATCGTGGCCGGAATCGGGCGGATACGGGGAATCGTCACGTCAGGCAGCCGCATCGTCTGCAGCGAACCGCGGGAGGGCAGCCGCTTACCGATGGCGAAGAGGATGATCATGACGATGATGAACGGCACGACCTGATCGATTCCCGCGGCCGCCCACTTCGGCCACCAGGTGTAGGTGACCATGAACGTGAGGATCGACTGCAGCGCACCGAGCAGCAGACCGGCGATGGTGGCGACCACGATCGAGGACATCCGGGCGACGAGCATGACCGCCAGCGCCGGCACGACGTAGAGCGTGTAGTTGGTCGGGTTGATGCCGGTGAGCGGGCTGGCCAGGATGACACCGATGGTGCTCAACGCCGAGGCGAGCACCAGCGCGACTCCGGCCAGGCGGTCCGGCGAGAATCCCATCAGAATCGCCGCGCGCTCGTTGTCCGAGGCGGCACGAGTGGCAACGCCGGCCCGGGTGAATCGCAGGTAGGCCCAGATGAGCGCCGACAGCACCACCATGACCGCCGCCATCAGGATCTCGGCCAGGGCGATCGGTGCGCCGAAGATGATGTACGTCGTGTCCGGCATGAGGGCGGGCACCTGGACGGTGTCCGAGCCGAAACGGATGATCACCAGCGCCTGCAGGGTGATCATGAGGGCCACCGACACGACCACCTGGGCCAGCGCCGGGGCGCGGCGGACGGGACGGAAGACCAGGTAGTGGACGAGGATGCCGACGAGCACTGCGGAGGCGATACCGATGGCCATCGCCGGCGCTGTGGTCATCGGCTGGTTTCCCAGTTGGATCGAGCCGATCGGCAGCACCAGCTTGCCGTCGATACGCAGCTGGGCGTAGACGTAGCCGCCCCACATGGCGATGGCACCCATCGCGAAGTTGATGATGCCGGTCGCCCGGTAGACGAGCACGAGGCCGTTGGCCAGGCCGACGTAGATCGCGCCTAGCCCCAGTCCCAATACTGCGAACTGCAGATACGTGCCCATGTGACTCCTACCTTGTCCTCGGTACAGCGGCTTGCTCGGAACGACTAGAGAGAAAGTGCCGGAAATACTGGAGGGTGCGGCTGCCGGCGGCGGGGACGCCGGCAGCCGCACTCATCGTCAGGTGCTCGGGAGAACCGACGTGTCCAGGTCGAAGTAGCCGTCCGGCTCGCCGGGCTTGAGCGTCCCGTCCTTCTGGACGACGAAGTAGATCGCCTGGTGGCTGCACGCGGTCGGTGCACCCGGCCACTGCTTGCCGTCGCAGGTGATCTTTCCGCCGGCGAACATCTGCAGGTCCTTCACCTGGCTCATCGCGGTCGAGACCGCGCTGGCCGTGATGTCACCAGTGATTCCGTCCATGACCTGGGCCAGTGTTACCAGGCCGGCGAAGGAGTAGAGCGAACGAGCCGACTGCTCCCCCGGGTGTCCGGTGGCCTTCATCGACGCGGCGAACGCGTCGAGCTGCGCCTGAATGGCCGGCGGTGCGTAGGAACGCGAGCTCGGGATCCACAGCCGGGGCTGCGATACCGAACCGGCGGCCGACTCGCCCATCTTGGCTACGAACTGTGAGCAGGAGCCGGCGAAGATCGTGCCCTGGAAACCCTGGGCGCGAAGCGCGGTGAACAGCTTGGTGCAGCCGTCCTCGGAGAGGGCGATGATGCCGCCGACCTCGGGCTTGCTCTTCAGCTGGGCCGCGGCGGCAACCGTGTAGTTGACGCTCGTCTCGTCCAGATACTGAACCTGGACGTTGAGGCCCAGGTTCTTGGCGATCGGATTGATCAGCGAGTTCACGTAGGTGTGTGTGGCCGGCGCATCGACGATGGCCAGCGAGGCGTTCGTCTTGCCCAGCTTCTTGATGATGGTCATCGAGCCGACCGCGCTGACCGCCGTCGGGCCCGTGAGGTAGAAGCCGAGCGGGTACGGCGTGGTGTCCATCAGGCCGGAGCCGGCCAGTGTGCCGACCACCGGAATCTTGGCCGCCATCAGAATCGGCTTCTCGCCGCCCATGCTGGTGTCGTAGGCGTCGAGGACCACCGGGTAGTTCTTCGAGACGAACCCGTTGGCACAGTTGACCGAAGTCTCGGGGCTGCCGTCACCGGCGCAGAGATCCACCTTCAGCTTGTGGCCGTTGATGCCGCCAAGCACGTTGTTGATGTAGTACTCGGCAGCCTCCACGCCGTAACCGGTCTGTGGGAACGCTGCCGCGCCGTTCATCGGGGCCTGGGCGCCGATGGTGATGGTCGAGCCGGTAGCGACCTTGCCGGCCGCCAGGCTTCCGGTGGACGCCGCGTTCGAACCAGAGCTACTCGTTGACGAGCTGCTGCAGCCGCTGACGACCAGAAGTGCGGTCACCGCAGCTGCGGCCACCGCCAACGATCTCTTTCTTTTGATGCGAAGCACCGTTCCTCCATATGAGTTGTCGAGCAATGCTGGAAAGTCCCAGCAATGTCAGGTCTGCGGGCCCGCTTTCCGCCGCTGGAGGTGAGCCTCTGCGCAGTGCAATGGACTGTCAACGAAGTGACTCAGGCCTCATTGGAGCGGGCTCCAAACGAATGTGTGAGGTTCGCGCGGTACCGATGCGCAATCGACACAGGCGATACGCACAGCGATACTTGCCGACCCGCTGGCCGACCCGCTGGGCGACACATCGGCCGGCTGGGGCGGGTAGAGGCACCGCCTGCGAGCGTTCTGGTGGACCTGATCGCCGAATGCGGCGGGCGCGGAATCAACCCGGTTGGAGAAAAGCTCAACCCTTTAGGTCTTGAGGTAGCCGCCATCGAGAACGATCGACTCACCGGTGTGGAAGATCTGGGTCGGGTCGGCCAGAAAAGCGGCCACCGCTGCAAAATCCTCCGACCGGCCAAATCGACCGAGCGGCGTGCGGGCCACGATCCGCCCGCGCAGCTTCTCCGAGGCCTGGCTGGTCAGGTCAGTGTCGACCCAGCCGGGCAGCAGCACATTGGAACGTATCCCGGCGCGGGCGTATTCGATCGCGATCGTCTGCATCAACGCGACCACCGCTGCCTTGCTCGCGCTGTACGGCGCGAAGTTGCGCATGCCGTGCCGGGCGGCGATCGAGGAGACGGCCACCAGCGCACCGCCCTCACCATGCTCGAGCATGTGCGCGACCGCGGCCCGCATCGTCGCGACCACACCGTCGACGTTCACCGCCATCACCCGGTGCCACTCCTCGGTGCTCTGCTCATGGAATGGTGCGGCGACCGAGGAGATACCGGCGTTGGCGAAGACCGCGTGTATCGGGCCGGCGCGCTCGATGGCCTGGGCGAACGCCAGCGCTACCTGCGTCTCGTCGCTGACGTCGCAGGCGAAGCTGTGCACCGCCACCCCGTGGACACCCAGCCGCTGCACGGCGGCGGCACTGGCCACCTCGTCGCGGGCGAGGATCACCACCGCCGCCCCGGCTCGGGCAACGCCCTCGGCCAAGCCCAGGCCGATGCCCCGGTTCCCGCCGGTGATGACCACCGTTCGACCGCTGAGCGAGGTCATCTACGGCGACCCAGTTGCCGGCGGCTCATTCCTTCGGGCTCAACCCGGCCGCCTCACGGGCCATCGCCACCGACTCCTTCATCGGGTAGTGCTTACGGGTGACGATGCGCTGCGCATAGAGGCCGCCGCCGGACTGCACGTTCGTCACGTAGTGCCAGCCGCCGAAGGCATCGGCGACCATGTCCCGGATGGCGTGCATGATCCGCAATCGGTCCTCCCCGGAGACGTCGGGGTTTCCGGTCATGTACTGACGGATATGCCCCTCGAGTTCAGGCAGTTCGAGGTCGCCGATCGTCGGCGCGGTCAGCACCGAGCCACCCGCGATGTCGATCAGATTCCGGGCCATCGTGTTGAACTCGGCCGCCCCGTGGTACTTCGCGGCGTTCGTGTAGAGCTCATCGGGGTAGACGAACCCGTCTTCGGTGCTACGCGCGTGCGCGATGGCCGCCTCGAGCCCGGAGCGCACCAGCGTGGCGTAGATGACCAGCTCGCTGATCTTCTCCTTCACGTGCGCGACCCGCCCCAACCCGTTGGCCTCGGAGACCAATTCGGCCAGCCCGACCAGCAGGTCGGCGTCATGAGCCATCTCGGCCACCCCGCCCAATCGCTCCCAGAGCCCCAGCGAATGCGCGAAGAGAGCGGAGAACTCCGTCTGCCCATCGAGGAAGATGCGCTCGTTGGGGACGAAGACATCGTCGAAGATCACGAAGCAATCCGGCATCTGCCGCTTGCGCGACATCGGGTAGTGACGGTCATCCTCACCCCGGAACGCGTACGTGGTGTTGATCGTCGACAGTCCCGGGGCGTTAGCCGGCACGGCACAGGCGATCGCGTAGTCCTCCTCGCCCGGCCCCATCTTCTTGGTCGGCATCACGAAGAGTTCGTGGGCTAGTGATGCGCCGGTGATGTGCAGCTTGGCCCCCCGGATGACGACACCATCGGGGCGGCGCTCGACGACCCGCAGGTAGGCGTCGACGTCCTGCTGCTTGCTCGGCGAGAGCGCGCGATGGCCCTTGGCATCGGTGATGCACTCAGTCACGCGCAGGTCGTTGTCGGCCACGTAGTCCAGGTGGGCCCGTACCCGTTCGGCGTACTCCGGGTGCGCCGCCTGCAGCTGGGGCAGCACGGTGCGCAGGGTCATCACCGAGGTGAAGGTCGTGTGCGCCAGCATGTCCACCCCGCGCAGCAGACCGACGATCTCGCGCAGCGCGGCCGCCGACCGCGGTGGGGCGAGCAGCGGATTACGCGCACCCGGATCGTCTGAGTAGAACGTGTCGTAGCAGTCGGCGACCAGTCCGACGGCGATCCGGGTCGTCGGATCGGTCGTCAGGTCCTCGATCCGCCGCCCATCGATGTAGCTGACCCGACCGTCAGCAAGGGAATCCACATACTGTTTGCCACCGAGCACTGTGCTACTCCTCTAGGTCTGTGCGGCCATCATGACGAGCATTGGACGACTTCTTCCAGGGGCCGCCCGCAGCTGCTTGGAGAAACCTCCACCGCCTAAACGGCGCCGCCGCCGACGGCCGCAACCCCGGGGCTCCAGTCGGTGAGTTCGCGCTTGAGGACCTTGCCACTGGCGTTCTTCGGTAGCTCGGATACGAACCAGTACTCCGTCGGAACCTTGTACCGACCCAGATGCTCGTTGCTGTACGCGTAGAGCTCGGCGGGCGTGGTCTGGACGCCCGGCCGCACGACGACCCAGGCCCGCACCGCCTCGCCCCAGTGATCATCCGGCACGCCGACGACGGCGATCTCCGAGACGGCGGCGTGCTCGGAGAGGACGTGCTCGATCTCCAGCGGGTAGACGTTCTCGCCGCCGCGGATGATCATGTCGTTGGCCCGGCCGTTGAGCCAGAGATAACCCTCTTCGTCGAGGTAGCCGAGGTCACCGGCCCGAAACCAGCCGTCGCCGGGCAGTGACTGGGCACTGCGCTCGGGCATCGCCAGGTACCCGGACATCGTGCAGTTGTTGCGGGTCACGATCTCCCCCACCGTCCCGGTCGGCACGTCGTTGAGGTCCTCATCGCAGATGCGCATCTCGATGCCGACGCCGGGGCGACCCACCGAACCGAGCAGCCGCTCCTCCCCGGCCGCGGCCCGGCGGTGATCGGCCGGGGTGAGCCAACTGGCCGATCCGTTCTCGGTCCCGGCTCCGAAGCAGTTGGTGAAATCGCACCCGAACAGCTCCATCGCCTCACGCAGCAGAGCCGGCGGCATCGGTGCGGCCCCGTAGCTGATGATGCGCAGCTGGTCGTAGTTCGCCTCGCGGGCCCCCGGCACGTTCATCACCGTCTGCAGCATGGTCGGGACCAGGAAGACCGCGGTCGGGCCGTCGGGCCGGGCCAGCCAGGACTGCACCTCAACCGGCTCGAACTGTTCGAGGAGCAGGATCGGGACGGCGAAGTAGATGCACATCAAGGTCTGGAAGTAGCCGGCCGAGTGAAACAGCGGCGACGAGGTGAGGTACACGTCGCTGCGGCTCATCGACGTCTCGAGCAGTTGGACGATGCAGACCGAGTGGGTCATCCGGTAGGAGGTCTGCACGCCCTTCGGCATCCCGGTCGTCCCGCTGGTGAAGGCCAGAATCGCGATGTCCTCAGCTCCCGCCTGCTTGGGTGCGGGCTCGGCGTCCGGACGGCCGAGGAGCAGATCCTCGTAGAACCCGGCCTCCTCGGTCTTGCGGTCGAGACAGACGACGTGCTCGAGCGAGGCGTGCTGGTCCTGGATGCCGGCCAGCAGTTCGGTGTAGCGCCCCGAGTGGAAGAGCACCTTCGGCTCACCGCGGGAGAGCAGCACGTCGGCCTCCCGCCGGCTGAGCCGGAAATTCAGCGGCATGAAGGTGGCGCCGAGCTTCAGGGTCGCCAGCAGCACCTCGACGTGACGCAGGCCGTCGGTCGCCATCGTCGCCACCCGGTCGCCGGGCCCGATACCCTGCTCGCGCAGCAGGTCGACGAGCTGGTTCACCCGATGATTGAGCTGGTTGTAGGTCACCCGCCGGCCGTCGCCCAGGATCAGGGCCGTCGTGTCGCCGGCCCGCCGCGCCGCCAGGCGCAGCCAATCACCGGGCAGCACGTTGAACGAGGTGTAACTTCCATCGCCTTGGTAAGTCGTTATCGGTACCGATTGCACGTCAGAACTCCAATGAAAGTCGGTAAATCAGGGCTGGAGGCGAAGCTCCCGCTTGAGGATCTTGCCGCTGGCGTTGGTGGGCAGGGCGTCGACGAATCGGAATTCCGCCGGCACCTTGAACTTGGCCAGCCGGGCAACGCAGTGTTCGCGCAACTCGTCGGGCGTGACGACCACACCTTGGCGAACGGTAACGAAGGCCCGCACGATCTCCCCCCAGTGCTCGTCGGCGACGCCGATCACCGCGCTCTGCACCACCGCGGGGTGTTCGGCCAGCACGGTCTCGATCTCGCTCGGGTAGACGTTCTCACCACCGCGAATGATCATGTCCTTCTTGCGTCCGTGCAGATACAGGTAGCCGTTCTTGCCCACGTAGGCCATGTCACCGGCCCGGAACCAGCCGTCGCGGAAGGCCCGCGCCGTCTCCTCGGGCATGTCCAGGTAGCCGTCCATCAGCATGTCGCTGCGGGTGGCGATCTCGCCGACCTCGCCCACCGGGACGTCGTTCATGTCGTCATCCACCAGCCGGAACGCCACGCCGTGCGAGGGCTTGCCGATGGAACCGAGCAGCTCCGGCTCGCCGGCCATCGCCCGGCGATGGTCGGCCGCGGAGAGGACGGCCTGCAGGCCGGCCTCGGTGCCGGCGCCGAAGGCATTGATGAAGTCGCAGCCGAAGACGTCCATTGCCCGCCGCAGCAGGGTCGGTGACATGGGCGAGGCGCCATAGTAGATGCAGCGCAGGTTCCTCAGTTGCAGTCCGTCGACCTCTGGCCGCTGCAGCAGCATGCTGATCATGGTCGGCACCATGAACATCGCGGTGATCTCGTCCTTGACCAGGATCGGAAGGAGATCGTCCGGGCTGAACTGCGGCAGGATCAGCGACGTGAAGCCGTACCACACGCTGGCCAGCAGGGCGCAGACTCCGCTGATATGGAAGGTCGGGGCGGCGACGTAGCGCAGGTCGTCGGTACGCAGGTCGTAGTCGGCGATGTGCCCGGCGATCATCGCCTTGATCATCCGTTGGGACTGCACCACACCCTTGGGTAGCCCGGTCGTTCCGGAGGTGAAGGCCAATCCGATCGTGTCAGTGTCGGAGGAGACGACGGGCGGTTCGACGTCCACGCCGCAGGCCAGCAGTTGCGCATACTCGCTCTGCTCACCGTCACCGTCACCGTCGCCGTTACCGTCGAAGGCCACGTAGATCCGGATGCTCTCCACGGTGTCGGCGAAGCCGGCGAGCAGATCGGCGTAGGCGGAATCGTAGAAGAGGGCGACCGGCTGGGCTCGTTCGATGAGCACCGCGACCTCCGGCCGGGTGAGGCGGTAGTTCAGCGGCACGTAGACGGCCCCGAGTTTTAACGCGGCTAGCACAACCTCGATGTAGCAGTTGGAGTCGAGGGCGAAGACCGCGAGGCGATCCCCCTTCCCCACCCCACGGGCGGCCAGCGCTGACGCCAGTCGATTCACCCGCGAGTTGACCTCGGAGAAGGTCAGAAAAGACTGGTCCGGGAAGAGGAAGCAGGGCTTGTCGGGGTCACGGGCGGCGCTGAGGGGCAGCGCCTCACCAAGCGTGATTCGCAGGCTTGAGGCCAAGGCCGGGGTCGCCAGATACCCTCGGGCGGCATCCAAATTTTCAGTCATGATCTTCCTCCGGGAGAGGTGATGGTCTCCAGCGCCGCGGTGCCGGAAGGGCTGGGGGTGACCGCCAGCTGGCGAAGCGCGTCCTTGCGGATTTTGCCGGTGCCGTTGCGCGGGAGCGCGGCCAGCAGGTAGAAGTCGACCGGGACCTTGTAGCCGGCCAGGTGATCACGGCAGAGCAGTTCGAGGTCCAGGGGCGACGGCGGGTCACCGCGGTACTCGACGAAGGCAACCGGCAGCTCGCCCCAGTACGGGTCCGGGCGTCCGACGACGGCGGCCGCGGTCACCGAGGCCGGCCGGGAGAGTACGGTCTCGATCTCGGCCACGTAGATGTTCTCGCCGCCGCGAATGATCACGTCACGGCTGCGCCCGCCGAGCGTCAGGTACCCGTGCTCATCGAAGTAGCCGAGGTCACCGCTGAAGAACCACCCGTCCCGCAGGGCGATCCTGGTCTCTTCCGGATCGTCGAGATAGCCGCTCATCACGACGTCGGTGCGGGCGGCGATGTGGCCGACGACGCCGGCCGCCACCTCGATGCCGTCCTCGTCGAGGATGCGCAGATCGACGCCGATGATCGACTGACCGACCGTGGTGAGCAGGTCGATCTCGCCGGCCAGCGCCCGGCGGTGGTCCTCCGGACGGAGGTAGCTCTGCAGGTTCGACTCGGTCCCCGAGCCGTAGAGGTTCCAGAAATCGCACTCCGGCCAGCGGGCCAGTGCCCGCTGCAGCAGCGCCGGTGGCATCGGGGCACCGCCGTAGAGAATCTGCCGCATGCGCTCGGAGGCAGCGGCCGGCCGCTCCAGGTCGAGAATCGCGTTGATCATGGTGGGCACCAGGAAGCATCCGGTGAGCAGACCTGAGCTCATCGCCTCATCGGTGACCTGTGGATCGAACTGCTCGGTGATCAGGGAGGCGCACCCGACGGTCAGCTGGCCGAGCACGACGAAGAGGCCGGCGGCATGAAACAGTGGCGAGGCCGTGTAGCGCACCTCGCCCGGCTTCGGCAGACACTCCCAGAGCTGGGCCGCGACGGCCTTGACCATGCGGTGCGACTGCAGGACGCCCTTCGGCTGCCCGGTCGTTCCGCTGGTGAACATGATGATGAGAATGTCGTCGTCGGCCACACTGATGCGCACCTCACCCGAGTCACCCTGACTGATCAGGTCGGAGAGGTCATCGCCGAGCGATCCGTCCAGTGACAACAACTGCGGTGGGGCCGGCAGTGCTTCAACGAGGCTGCGCCCCACGGCGACGTAGCGATCGCAGACGAAGAGGAAGTCGGCATCCGCGCGCCCCATCAGGGTCTGCAGCTCCTCATCGACCAACCGGAAGTTCAGCGGGACGAAGGTCGCGCCGAGCTTGAGGCAGGCCAGGAAGAGCTCCACGTACTCAAAGGTGTCGACCGAGAGCACAGCGACCCGGGTCGCCTTGACCACCCCTCGCGCGGCGAGGGAGTTGGCCAGCCGGTTGACCCGCTCCTCGACCTCCGCGAAGGTACGACCAGACCCAGCCGGATCGAGCAGACAGGGCAGCGTCGGAAAGAGCCGGGCGGAACGGGTGATGGCCTGGCCAACTCCGAAGTCCGGACGCTGCATTCGTGCTCCCTACCCGTATGGCGGATTCTGTGTGCCCGGTCACGCTAGCGCCGCCCCCACACTTCGGCGAGAGTCCGGCCGGTGCCCGTTTGGAGTTCCATCCAAACGGTTCACCGGTCGCTGTGCCGACCCTCCAGCCCGTGCGCCCGCGCGTCCCAGCAGTCCGGCCCGATGCCCGCCTTACGCAGCTCGCCCTTCTGCACCCGTTCGGTCGGGGTGAGCGGCAGTGTCTGGAAAATCTCTATGTAACGCGGCACCATGAAGTACGGCAGTCGCTCGCGCAGGGCGGCGTGCAGGGCGGCGAGATCGAGCTTCGCCGCCGGCTCCAGCTGCAGGCAGGCCATGACCTCCTGCTCACCGTCGGGACTGTTGACCCCGACAACGGCGGCCAGCTTCACTTCGGGGTGCCGCATGATCTCCGCCTCCACCTCGACCGACGAGATGTTCTCACCGCGCCGCCGGATCGCGTCGACGTTGCGGTCGACGTAGAAGAAGCGATCCTCTTCGTCCTGGCGCACCAGGTCGCCGGAGTGCAGCCATAGATTGCGCCACTTGAGCGCCGTCGCCTCCGGGTTGTGCTGGTACTCAAGCATCGTCGACCAGGGCTCACGGGGGCGCACGATCAACTCGCCGATCTCGCCCCGTGGCACGTCCAGGTCGTTGGCGTCGACCACCCGGGCCTCGAAGTCCGGCCGCACCCGTCCGCTGCAGAACGGCAGATCCTCGCCATAGCGTGCGGCCAGGGCCAGCACCGCTTCGGTCTGACCGAGGCCGCCGGCGATCTCGACCCCGAACCGCTTCTTGAACGTCTCGTTCTCGTTGACGATCGGCGCCATCACCACCTTGCAGAGCGTGGTCTCCGCATCGTCGGGTCGCTCCGGCTGGGCCAGCACGAAGTTCACCATCGCCGCGATCATCGTCGTCTGGGTCGCGCTGAAACGACGCACGTCGTCCCAGAAACCGGTGGCCGTGAACCGCTCGACCAGCGCCGCCGCGCCGCCGACCTGAAGTGGCGCGAGCACCCCGGTCCACTGCCCGGCGATGTGGAACTGCGGCAGTGTCACCAGCACGACGTCGTCGAGGGTGGCCAGCCCCCAGTGCTCGACGCTGACGTAGCTGAAGCCCAGCCCGTGCGGCTGCACCACACCCTTGGACGGGCCAGTGGTCCCCGACGTGTACACGATCGCCGATCGATGCCAGACCTGAACCGGCTCCTCGGCTCCGCCACCGGGGCCGTCGGTGAGCACGGCGTCGAAATCCAGCACCTCGAAGCGTCCGGGGGGCAGCGCGGCACCGGTGCCGCCGCGAACAATCACCCGCCGTAGCGCGGGGACGTCGGCCTCGATGAGGGCCAGCCGCTCGCAGTACTGATCCTCGATGACCATGGTGTCGGCATCCGAGTTGTTGATGACGTGGGTTAGCAGGCCGCCACGGTAGGCGGTGTTCACCTGGGCCTGCACGCGGCCGTGGTAGTTCGCCCCCAGCCAGGTCAGCACGTGGTCCACGTGGTTGTCGAGCATCAGCAGCACGGCCTGCTGCCAGCCGATGCCCAGCTCGCGCAGCGCCGAGCCACGGCGATCGGCCTCGCCCGCCAGTTCGGCGTAGCTGACCCGGCGATGGCCATCGAGTAGTGCCGTCCGGTCGGGCCAGCGCCGCGCCCCGGCATCGAGCAGCGCGGGAATCGTGCGGTCAGTGAGGGGTACGTGCAGATCGACCGAATTCATGAGTTGAGCAGAACAGGTCGGCGCAGGTTCTGCTCAGACTTCCTCGGTCGCGTTTGTGGTAGTCGACAGCCTCGACAGGCCAGTGGCGAAGAGGCTCTGCGCCTGTAGCGCCACCGAGACAGTCAGCAGCGCATCCAGCCGTTCGGGCTCGATCGAGGAGACCTCGCGGATGCGGTTGAGGCGGTATCGCACCGTGTTCTCGTGAACCCCGAGAGTCGCCGCGGTGGCCCGGATCTGGGCCTGGCTGCCGACGAAGGCCCGCAGTGTCTCGACGAGGGCACCGGCGTTCGCCTCGTCGTGCTCCACCAGCGGGCTGAGCAGATCCTCGGCGTGCTTTAGCGCGCCCTGGATGCCGTCCCGGCGGGTGACCAGCCGGATCAGTTCCAGGTCACGGGCGAAGACCAGCCGTGATTCGGTCGCCGCGTCGCGCAGCAACCCGGCGATCTCGCGAATCTTCTCGGCCGCCGTCGGAAGTTCACCGAGTGAACGGCAGGGGTCGGAGACCACCGCGAATCGAACCCCGAAGCGTTCGTTGAGGGGTGCGAAGGCGTGACTCAGCGCCTCCGCCAGTGCGGCGCCGGCCGCCCCCGTCTCGGTCACCGGTACTTCGAGCAGCAGCAGGTCGGCACCCGGGACCCCGGTATAGGCCACGCATTTCGCGCACCCGTCGAGCGACTTGGAGACCAGCTGCGCGGCCGAGCTGCGCCGGGTGTTGCCGGTCGCGTCGATGTCGTCGAAGCCGTCGGCGTACTGCAGGCGTAGCACCACGTGGCGCCGGTCGACATCGAAGCCGAAGGACTCGGCGCGGGTGGTCAGCGACTCCAGATCGCGCCGCCCGTAGAGGATGTCGGCGAAGTACTCCTCGCGCTCCTGGCGGTAGATGTCGGCGTTGCGCTGATCGGAGAGCAGCTTGAGCGAGACCGCCATGGCGGCCTGCTCCAGGGCCTTCGAGTCGACCTGGCTGAAGGATCGCCCCAGTTCGCAGAGTTCGAGGTAGCCGACGCACTCCCGGTCGATCAGCATGCGGACCAGTAGCCGGCGGCAGCGCAGTTCGGGGGTGGCGCGCATCATCACCGTCGATCGGCCGTCATCCAACGCACCGAGCGCGTCCTGGACCCACTGCAGTTCCACCTGGGCCGGGGTGATCGCCGGACACGCCTTCATCTCCAGCGACTCCGGAGAGGCCCAGGAGAGCATCTCCAGCTTCGGCCCGTAGAGCACCACCGGCTTGCCCAGCAGTTCGACGATCAGCGACAGGATGGCGTCGATGTCGGCGCCGTCCAGTACCGCCCGAGTCACCCGGTTGTGCACGGCCGCCGACGCCCCGAGCACCTGGCGCTGCTCGTCGATGATGCGGGCCCGCTCGCCGAGTTGCTTGTAGAGCCAGCCCTGCCGCACGGCCAGCGCGCTCAGCCCGGCGAAGGCCTGCGCGAGCTTCACGTCACGGTTGGTGTACTCGTGCCGCTCGCCCTGATTGTCGACGTAGATGATTCCGATGACCTCGCCGCCCACCACGAGGGGGACGCCGAGCATGTCGAGAACTCCCCACTGGCGCATGGTGCGCTGAATGGTGCGCGGATCCTGGGTGGCGTTCTGGACGAGGACGGGAGCCGCGGTACGCACGATCTCGGCGGTGAACTGGTCGTCGTCGACGCCGGCCACCAGCCGGCTGACCCCAGCGTCGATGCGCCGCCCCACGCAGTAACCGACCTGGCCCTGGAAGCGGCCGTCGTCGCGGCGCAGGTACACCGAGCAGCGACTGACCTTCAGCAGTTCGCAGAGGCGCTGCCCGACCAGCCGAAGCACGTCGTTGATCTCGGCTGAGTCGCTGGTAGTGAGTAGCGCGACCTCCTCGAAGGCGCCCACAACCTCACCGTAGAGCTCGCCGGAACCAGCGGACTCGAGAGCGAAGAGCTCTGAAATTGTCACCGATCGCTCCTGTCCGTCCGCCATGCGGCCGCCGCGGCTGGGCCGCGCACGCTCATGACCTCTCCCACAGTGTGCACCTTCATCCCGCCCGGTCGAGTGCGTGTAAAGCGGCGGCGGCCAGAACCGAGACCTGCTCACGCTGCCATTCGACGTCAAACCCGTCGTCGCCCATGGCACCGGTCTGGTACCGCTGGTAGATGCCCTCGCTGATGCAGGTCAGGCGCCACAGGGCGAAGGCGAGGTAGTAGTCGAGGCCGTCCACGGCCCGCCCGGTTGCCCGGGCGTACAGCTCCACCAGCTCGTCCCGGCGCAGAAATCCGGGGTGGGCGGTGGGTGATTCGAGCAGCTCGACCTCGCCCGGTTCGCGCCAGGTGGCCAGCAGCCAGCCCAGGTCGGCCATCGTGTCGCCGAGGGTCGCCAGCTCCCAATCCAGGACGGCGTTCACCCGACCGTCCGGGGCCAGCAGCAGGTTGCCCGGACGGTAGTCGCCATGAACGAGCCCGGTGAATCGCTGCACCGGGATCGTCCGCGACAGGCGGCGGTGCACCTCGTCGACCATCGGCAGGTCCCGCCCGGTGGATGCGTGGAACTGATGGTGCCAGCGCTTGAGCTGGCGCTGCAGGTACTGCCCGCGGCGGGCCAGGGTGTTCAACCCGATCGCGTCCAGGTCGAGCAGGTGGATGCGGGCCAGCACGTCGATGAGCTCGGCCGACGCCGCCGCACGGGCGGGCCGCGGGTAGGCGCCGCCGTCGGAGTCGGTGGTCACCACGACACCGGGCACCAGGTTCATCACGTAGAACGGCGCCCCGATGACGTCAAGGTCCTCGCAGTGACCGAAGGTCGTCGGGACCGGCACCGGCGTATCGGCCAGCGCGCTGATGATCCGATGCTCACGCCCCATGTCGTGGGCTGACTGCAGCACCCCGCCGGTCGGTGGACGGCGCAGCACATAGCTGCGCCCGGCCGAGTCGTCGACCCGGTAGGTCAGGTTCGACCGTCCCCCGGCGATCAGGGTGAGCGTCAGCGGTGGGCTCACCGCAATCGATGCGCTCTCCAACCACTCGACCAGCCGCTGCTCGTCCATCGCACGGTCACCTCCCTGAGTGAAAACACCTTGCTTGAGCGCGATTAGAGCATCGCGGCGGCATCGCCCCCGCAGGCCGGCGACGGGCGGTTTGGAGCAATCTCCAAGCCGGCTCAATCCGCGACGTTCTCGGGTTGGACCGCGATCGCTAAGGTCAGCAGTCATGAGCGACTGGCAAGAAATAGGCAGCCACCCATTCCTCGGCGTCGGACTGCGTGACGGCGCCGCGCGCGTCGAGTTTCGCCGCCCGGCCCAGCTCAACGCCTTCGACTCCGAACTCTCGGTCGAGCTACTGCGTGTGCTGCGTGAACTGGGCGCCGACGACTCGGTGCGCAGCATCCTGATCACCGGTGCCGGACGGGCCTTCTCGGCCGGCGCCGACATCAAGAGCGAGTTCGGCGGCGAATCCGGGCCGCCCCCTGCGGGCGAGATCGAGCGGGGGCTGCGCGAAGTCAGCAACACCACGATCATGGTGCTGCGGGAGATGCCCAAGCCCGTGGTGGCGGCGGTGAACGGGGCGGCGGCCGGCATCGGCTGCTCGCTGGCACTGGCCTGCGACCTGGTGGTCGCCTCGCAGTCGGCCTTCTTCCTGCTCGCCTTCGCCAATCTCGGCCTCACCGCCGATGGCGGCGCCAGTCTGACCGTGCCGGCCCGGGTCGGCATGGGACGAGCGTTCGTGATGGCGCTGCTGGCCGAACGGGTGCCCGCCGCCGAGGCGCTGAGCTGGGGCCTGGCCGATCGGGTGGTGGCCGACGACGAACTGGTCGGGGTGACCGAGGAGCTGGCCCTGCGCCTCGCCGCCGGCCCGACGCTCTCATACGCTGCCACCAAGCAGCTGATCAACCGCAGCGCCCTCGGCGGGTTGTCCGAGCAGTTGGATCTCGAGGCCACTCTGCAGGGCAAGATGACCGCCACCGAAGACTTCGCCGCCGCGACGGTCGCCTTCACGCAGAAGCAGCGCCCGACCTTCACCGGGCGCTAGGTATACGACAAGCAAGGTTTGGGTATACGACTAGCAAGGTTTGGCCCGACGCCCGAGCCAAGTCCTTTATGCGGCGGCGCGGTTGTGCTGTGTTGATTGGTGTTCGGGGTTGGGTTGCCCTGGTGGGTCGGGCGGGCGGCTGGGGTAGCGGTGTCCGGTCGGGGTGGTGGTGATGACCTCCCCCGGGCACTCCGGGTTGAGGTTTTGGGTCCAGTCGGGGGCCTGCTTCGCGTGGTTGCAGGCTTCGCACAGCCCCTGCCCGTTGGTAACACTGGTCGGGCCGCCGTCGGCCGCCGGTTGGATGTGGTCGGCGTGGCGGATCGGGGCATCACACCACGGGGTGCGGCAGGTTTGGTCACGCAGCAACAGGAAGTGACGCTGGTTGGCGGTAAACAGCCGGGATTGGGTCTCCATCGCCGCTAACTGGTGGGTGTCAGGGTGGGTGTAGAGGCGGCGCAGGAACATCGCCGTCTCCCCGCTGGGGTCGGTGACCATCCGCCGGGCGAGCCCGGCGGGGATCGTCCCGGCCCCGATGAGGTGAGCCGGTTCGTCCGTGCCGGTGCCTGATGTGAAGAGGGCCTGGTCGGTGATGATCAGGTTCACCGCGACCGGAACATCTACGGCACGGGCTTGCCCAGTGAGACGCTCCACGAACGTATCGGCCATCACCTGACCCCGGCTGCGGTCTTCCGATCCGACCCCGACCACGGTGGAGGCATGGGAGTGAAGCGCGGCGTAAGAGGCGACACCCTGCGATACCGGCAGCAGGGCACTGACCCGGACCATGCAATCCGGCGCCGGGCGAATCGACACCCGCCGATCCTGCTCAGCCTGAGCCAACCGGCCCACATACCCGTGCGGGTCGAGACGGTAGGCGATCTTCTTGACCAGGTCCAGGGCCTGACGGTGACCCAATGGCTCCAACTGCGGCGCGACCTCCGCGTCGACGGCCGCTCGGTGTTCCGGACTCAGCCAGCTGGTCTGCCCAACGATCTGCAGCACCCTCCACTCCGGCACAGCGCCGGCCGCCAGCCGCTCGAAGGTGGCGGGGAGTTCCGTGGTGAGGGTGACCGCTTGGCTGATATAGCAGGTGGCCTGGTGGGGCGATATCCGCCGGGCCAACGCGACCTGCGCCGCCACCCCGCGTCCGGCCCGCTGCCCCGCCACTCCGGCCGCCACCCCAGCTGCGACGTGACCGGCTCGCTGCGACACCACAAACTTCGCCGTTGCCCGGGCCTGCGCAGCCGCAGCCACCGCCTTGATCTCCTCCAACAACCGGATCTGATCAATCAACTCCGCAGCAGAGTCGGCCTCGGGGGCCTCGGCGAGTGCGTCCTTGATCGCAACAAGCATCGCCGCGCGGGACGGCACTTGATGGCGGGAGAACATGCGTTTGATTATACCGCCCGTAGACGAGAAGGCAAATCCGACTAGGACAGTTTAGCCTTATTTAATATGGGAAAATTTGCGAGTCGCGCCCGGCTGATGGCTCGATGTGCTGCGTCCTGCCAGCTGCCAGCGCAGGTGGATCAGCGGCCCCGCCAGACCGGCTCTCGCTTCTCGGCGAAGGCGGTCGCCCCTTCGATTGCGTCGCTGGAGTGGGCCACCGGGTCTGCGATAGCGTCCTGCAGATCCCAGGCCTGCGAGCTTGACCAGTCGCGGGACTCGACGATGATCCGCTTGCTGGCAATGACTGCGAGCGGGCCATTGGCCGCCACCTGGCCGGCCAGCTCGAGCGCCGCAGTGAGCGCATCCCCGTCGTCGACGAGGCGGTTGACCAGTCCCAGTTCGCAGGCCCGCTCGGCACTGAAGTGATTCCCCAGCAGGGCGAACTCCATCGCCTGGTGGTACGGGATCCGCTGGGGAAGCCGGAGCAGGCCGCCGCCACCGGCGACCAGGCTGCGCCGCACCTCGGGGATGCCAAAGCTAGCCCCCTTAGCCGCGACGACGAGGTCGCAGGCGAGAACGATCTCGAAGCCCCCGGCCAGCGCGTAACCCTCGACCGCTGCGATCAATGGCTTGGCCGGCGGCCCGTTCACCAGGCCGGCGAAGCCGCGCCCTTCGACGATCGGGAGTTCGCCCCGGACAAAGGCCTTGAGATCCATGCCGGCGCAGAAGGTGCCGCCGGCGCCGGTGATGATGCCGACCCGGAGCTCGTCGTCGGACTCCAGCTCGTCCAGGGCGGTCGAGATTCCCTGCGCTACAGCCAGGTTGACCGCGTTACGAGCCTGGGGGCGGTCGATGCAGATGATCAACGCACCACCCTGGCGGGTGGCGGTGACTTCGGGCGCGTCCATGGTTCCTGCAGCTACCGTGCGGCCATGCGGATCGAGCCGTCGAGCCGGATCGTCTCGCCGTTGAGCATCGGATTGCCGATGATGTGTTCGACCAGCGAGGCGTACTCGTCCGGATAGCCGAGACGGCTCGGGTGGGGAACCTGGCGCCCCAGCGACGCCTTGGCGTCTTCCGGGAGCGAGGCCAGCAGCGGCGTCTCGAAGAGCCCGGGCGCGATGGTGACGACCCGGACCTGACGCTCGGCCAGTTCGCGGGCGATGGGCAGCGTCATGCCGACGATCCCGGCCTTGGACGCGGCGTAGGCCGCCTGCCCGATCTGGCCGTCGAAGGCCGCGACCGAAGCGGTGTTGACGATGACCCCGCGTTCCTCACCGAGCAGGTCCTGAGCCAGGATCCGCTCGGCCGCCAAGCGCAGCACATTGAAGGTGCCGATCAGGTTGACCTCGATGGTTCGGCGGAAGGAGTCCAGCGGGAAGGGACCCTTCTTGCCGACGACCTTGGCCGGCGGCCCGATACCGGCGCAGTTGACGACGATACGCAGCGGTGGCCCCTCGATCACGAGGTCGAGGGCAGCGGTGACGGCGTCCGGATCGGTGACGTCACCAGGCGCAAACAGGGCCCCACCCCCGAGCTCGTCGGCGACTTGGGCGCCGGCCGAGCTCGGCAGGTCGATGATGACGACGCGGGCGCCGGCCAGGGCCAGCCGCTTGGCGGTGGCCAGCCCCAGGCCGGAGGCTCCGCCGGTGATGAGTGCGGTCGATTCAGTGATTTGCACAGTGATCCCTTACAGGTTTTCGATGATGGTGGCGTTGGCCATACCGCCACCCTCGCACATGGTCTGCAAGCCGTAACGGCCGCCGGTCTGCTCCAGGTGGTTCACCATGGTCGTCATCAGCCTCAGCCCGGAGGCGCCCAGCGGGTGCCCGAGCGCGATCGCCCCACCGCGCGGGTTGAGCCGGGCGGGGTCGGCGTTGAACTCGTGCGCCCAGACCAGGGGCACCGGAGCGAAGGCCTCGTTGACCTCGTAGGTGTCGATGTCGTCGATGCTCAGACCGCTGCGCTGCAGCACCTTCCTCGTCGCCGGCAACACGCCGGTGAGCATGAGCAGCGGGTCGTCGCCGCTCACTCCGAACGCGGCGAAGCGGGCTCGGGGAGTGAGTCCGAGACGGGACGCGGTCTCGGCCTCCATGATCAGCGCGGCCGAGGCCCCGTCGCTGAGCGGCGAGGAGTTGCCCGGGGTTATCTGCCAGGCCAATTCGGGGAACCGCTCAGCCAGCGCGGCATCGTAGAAGGAGGACTTGAGTCCCGCCAGACCTTCGACGGTGGTACTGGGGCGGATGGTCTGGTCAACCGTGTGCCAGCTGCTCAACCCATCGGCGTCGGTGACCTCGATCGGCACGATCTCCTTGGCGAAGAGCCCGGTGGCCTGAGCCTGCGCGGCCCGGGTGTGCGAGCGCGCGGAGAACTCGTCGGACTGCTGCCGGTCCAGCTTCCACCGGGCGGCGATCAATTCGGCCGAGATTCCCTGGCTGACCAAACCATCCGGATAGCGAAGCCCCAGCCGGGAACCCCACGGGTCCTCACCGAGCATCGGAGAGAACATCGGCACCCGCGACATGGACTCCACACCACAGGCGATGACGATGTCGTAGGCGCCGGCCAGCACGCCCTGAGCAGCGAAATGGGCCGCCTGCTGGCTCGACCCGCACTGGCGGTCGATGGTGGTGGCCGGGATGGACTCGGGCAGCCCGGCGGCCAACACCGCACTGCGGGTGACGTTCATCGACTGCTGACCGGCCTGCGAGACGCAGCCACCGATGACGTCGTCGACGGTGGCCGGGTCGATGCCGGTGCGCTCCACGAGCGCGGCGAGGGTCGCGGCCAGTAGGTCCACCGGGTGCACCCCGCTGAGCGCTCCACGAGCTTTGCCGCGACCCGATGCGGTCCGGATGATGTCGACAATTACCGCGTCACGCACGGAGTCTTCCCTTCGTTGTATTGGACATTCAGCGATTGCGATACTGCGGCGGCCGCTTGGCCAGAAACGCGGCTACCGCCTCCGACTGGTCATCGGTCAACGCGGTCAGCACCTGCTGGCGATTCTCGAACTCGATCGTCGCGGCGAGATTCGCCGTGGCCATTGCGATCCACATGGCCTGCTTGGTGAGTTCGACCGAGAAGGGTGCGTTGAGCTTGATCTGCTCGGCCTTGGCCAGCGCCGCCGGTAGCAGCTGCGCCGGGGCGTGCACCTCAGTGAGCAGGCCGATGCGCAGCGCCTCGGCGGCATCGAAGCGCCGTCCGGTGAGCATCAGCTCGTGCGCGCGGCCGGCACCGACGATACGCGGCAGCAGCCACGACGTGCCGAGATCGCAGGCCGAGAAGCCGGCTCGGATGAAGGAGACCGCGAAGATCGCGCCCTCGGCCGCGATTCGGATATCGCTGCCCAGTACGAGCGCGAGCCCGCCGCCGGCGGCCGCCCCGTTCACCGCGGCGATCACCGGCTGACGCAGTGTCTGCAGCCGCAGCGTGAGGTTGGCTATCTCGCGCTGACGATCCAGGGTGCGGCGCAATTCGCCCTCGTCCTCGACCAGCTCGTCGTCGCCGTAGCCGGAGAGCTCCAGTCCGGCACAGAAGGCCCGCCCGGCGCCGGTGATGACAAGCACCCGGCAGTCCCTGTCACGCTCGACCCGCTCCAACGCGGCGGTGAGTTCGCCGACCAGCTGATGGGTGAGCGTGTTCAGCGCGTCGGGGCGGTTGAGGGTCAGCTGTAGGACCCCATCAGCCGGCGTCGAGACCTCGACCAGCGCCATACCTGTGTGCTCCGCTCTGCAGTCCGGTTTGGTGACCTTGGGCCCATCCTCGGTCACCGGTGCCGATCGTCGACAGCCCGGACCGCCCCGTCACTGGAGAAACCTCCAGAGGCGACCGCCACGGTAGGTGCTGCCACCCGGGCCGTCGACTTATCTTGCATCTATGTCTGAAGTCATGATTGTCGAAGCGGTCCGGTCAGCGGTGGGACGCCGCAATGGTGAACTCTCCACCCTGCACCCGGCCAATCTCCTCGCCGCCGTCCAAGCGGCCCTCATCGAGCGCTCCGGCGTCGACTCAGCCGAGGTCGGCCAGGTGATCGGTGGCTGCGTCAGCCAGATCGGCGAGCAGTCCACCAACGTGACCCGCACCGCGTGGCTCACCGCCGGCCTCTCCCAGCAAGTCGCGGCGACCACCATCGACGCGCAGTGCGGCTCCTCCCAGCAGGCCACCGCGCTGGCCGGTGCCCTGGTCGGCAGCGGCCTGGTCGGCTTGGCGGTCGGCTGCGGCGTCGAGAGCATGAGCCGGATTCCGATCGGTTCGGCGATGCGCGAAGAACTCGGACTGGGCTTCCCGATCCCGGCGGAGTACAGCAACCACATCGAGTTCACCTCGCAGTTCGAGGGTGCCGAGCGGATCGCCGAGAAGTGGGGCATCACCCGCGCCGACGCCGACGAGTTCGGCCTCGCCTCCCAGGAGAAGGCCAAGCGAGCCTGGCAGGAGGGGCGCTTCACCGGGCAGATAGTCCCGGTCGCCGCCCCACTGCGCAATGAAGACGGATCGGTCTCCGAGCAGACCCGCTTGGTCACCACCGACGGGGGCCTGCGCGAGACGACGCTCGAGGGGCTGGCCAAGCTAAAGCCGGTAGCTCGGCCGGATGGCGTCCACACCGCCGGCAATGCCTCGCAGATCTCCGACGGTGCCGGAGCGGTGCTGGTCGCCAGCAGCACCAGAGTCGAGGATCTGGGGCTGCGCGCACGGGCCCGGGTGGTAGACACCTGTCTGGTCGGTAGCGACCCGGTGCTGATGCTCACCGGTCCGATCCCGGCCACCGACCTGCTGCTGCAGCGCAACGGCCTGGGCGTCGATGACATCGACGTCTATGAGATCAACGAGGCCTTCGCGTCGGTCGTGCTGGCCTGGCAGCGTGAGCTCGGGGTCGACCCGGCCAAGATCAATCCCAATGGCGGAGCCATCGCACTGGGGCACCCATTGGGCGGCACCGGCGCGGTGCTCATCACCAAGGCCCTCAACGAGCTCGAGCGCATTCAGGGGCGCTACGCGCTCATTACCATGTGCTGCGGAGGCGGCCTCGGCACCGGCATGCTCATCGAGCGGGTCTGACCGGTGACCTATCAACACATCCGCTATGAGGTCACCGACCACATAGCGACGGTCACGCTGAACCGCCCAGAGCGGCTGAATGCCTTCATCTTCGAAATGGGCGACGAGATCATGGCCGCGATGGATCGCATCGACGCCGACGACGACGTCCGCGCGGTGGTCTTCACCGGCGCCGGTCGCGCCTACTGCGCCGGAGCCGACCTCGCCGGCGGCACCGAAATCTTCGAACACGACACCGCGGAGTTCTCGATGGAGCGCGACGCCGACTACGGCGGCACCCTGGCGCGTCGCTTCTACGAGAGCACCAAACCGCTCATCGCAGCCATCAACGGGCCGGCGGTGGGTATCGGCATCAGCTCGACCCTGCCGATGGATATCCGGCTGGCCTCCGAGACGGCCCGGATCGGGTTCGTCTTCACCCGTCGCGGACTCGTCCCCGAGGCCTGCTCGAGCTGGTTTCTGCCGAAGATTGTGGGCATAAGTCGGGCCGCCGAGTGGATCTACAGTGGCCGGATCATGGATGCCGACGAGGCACTGCGGGCCGGCCTGGTGCGCAGCGTGCACCCGGTCGACGAGCTCCTTCCGGCGGCCTACGCGCTGGCCCACGAGCTCACCGACGCCAGTTCCCCGGTAGCGGTGGCGATCTCGCGCCGGATGCTCTGGCGCATGCTGGGGGCGAGCACGCCGTCGTATGCCCACGAACTGGACTCACGCGGCATCTTCTCCCTCGGACGTGAGCCCGATGCCGCCGAGGGCGTCTCGTCCTTCCTGCAGAAGCGCCCAGCCGAGTTCCCGATGAGCGTCTCGACGGACCTGCCGGAGTACTTCCAGGCGTGGCGCAAGATTCCCGATCCCGAGTTCCTTTGAGTCGGGCCGGAGTAGTGATATGACCGGTCCCCTGGCCGGACTTCGAGTGGTGGAACTGGGCAGCATCGGACCGGGCCCGCACGCGGCGATGGTGCTTGCCGATCTCGGAGCCGACGTCGTGCGCATCGACCGGCCCGGCACCGACCCGTACCCGATTCCGGTCGGCGTCCCCGATCCGATGCTGCGGGGACGCCGCTCGGTCGCCCTCGATCTCAAGCAGGAACGCGATCGCGAGACTCTGCTGGAGCTGGCCGCGGTGGCCGACGTACTCATCGAGGGGTACCGCCCGGGAGTGGCCGAACGCCTCGGAGTCGGGCCGCAGGAGTGCCACGCCCGAAATTCAGGGCTCATCTACGCCCGGGTCACCGGCTGGGGTCAACAGGGCCCGCTGGCCCAGCGGGCCGGTCACGACATCAACTACCTCTCGCTCACCGGAAATCTTCAGGCGATCGGGCGCCGCGATGGGCGACCAGTGCCTCCGCTGAACCTGGTTGCCGACTTCGGCGGCGGTTCGATGCTGGCTCTGGTCGGCATCCTTGCCGCCATCTTCGAGCGAGGTCACTCCGGCCAGGGGCAGGTCGTCGACGTGGCGATGACCGACGGCGCCGGCCTGCTGGCGCAGATGATCTGGACCTACCGGGGAGTCGGCGCCTGGTCGGATGAGCGGGGGGTCAACCTCCTCGACGGCGGGGCCCCCTTCTACGACACCTACGAATGCGCTGACGGCAAGTACCTCGCGGTCGGAGCCATTGAGCCGGCCTTCTTCCGAATCCTCTGCACCGGTCTGGAACTTCCCTATGAGGAGAGCTACGACCACACTGATCGCGAGGGGTGGCCCGAGCTGCGGAGCACCCTGACCCGCACCATCGCGACCCGTCCACGCGACGAATGGGCGACCGTCTTCGCCGGCACCGACGGCTGCGTAACGCCAGTCCTCGACTTCGCCGAAGCGCCGCAGCATCCACAACTCGCTGCGCGGGAAGCCTTCATCGAACTGGGCGGGATCGTGCAGCCGGCGCCCGCGCCGCGCTTCTCCCGGACGCCGGCCGGCCGTCCCACCCTGGCCCCGGAGTCGGGTGCGCAGACCGCCGAGGTGATCACGCAGTGGCTGGGGCGCACCCCGCCGAACGTGGTGGCCGAAGCTACCGTTGCTGCAGCGAACGGTTCGGTCGGAGCTGGCTGAGCGCGACCGGCCGGGCATCCCCGCTCATCCCACCGGCCAGAGTGAAGGCGCGCACCCGTCCGTCCCCGGAGCCGATGTAGACGCTGCCGTTGACCACGGTCGGTGCGGCGAAGAAGAACGTGCCACCCGCGGTGTAGGTCCAGAGAACTCCGCCGTAGGAGGCGTCGAGGGCATAGAGCTGGTCGGAGTAGTTGGCCCCGTAGACGACACCGTGCGCGACCGTGACCGACGCCCCGACCAACCCGCTGGTGGTGGCATCCCAGACGATCGTTCCGGTGCTGGCCCGAAGCGCGTAGATGTGGCTGTTACTGGCTCCGACGTAGACCAGACCGTTGGCGACCGCCGCTGAGCCGTAGACGGTGGCGCCGAGCGCGTTCGTCCACACCACGGCACCGCTGACCGCATTCAACGCATATACCTTCGAGTCGTCGGAACCGACGTAGACGACTCCGTTGACCACAGCCGGCACGCCCTCGACGATGCCGCCGGTGAGGTAGCGCCAGTCCAGGGCCCCGGACGTCGCGTCGAGGGCGTAGACGTAATCATCGTTCGAGCCGACGTAGAGGATGCCGTTGGAGACCATCGGGGAGGAGTAGATCGCCCCGCCGGTCGCGTAGCTCCAGACCACGGCCCCAGTCGTCGCGTTCAGCGCGTAGACACTGCCGTCGTAGGAGCCGATGTAGAGGATCCCGTTGACGACCACCGGGGACGAGGAGAGACCGGTGCCGACCGAACGGCTCCACAGAAGTGCGCCGGAGGTGGAGTTCACGGCGTAGACCGTGCCGGCGGCGGAGCCGACGTAGATGACGCCCTTGGTGGCATTTGGAGTGCTGTATCCGCCCCCGGCCGCGGCGTACTTCCACTTCAGCGCACCGGTCGTGGCGTCGACCGCGGAGAGACCGTTCGATGCTGACAGGATGTAGGCGTTCCCGCCGTAGACCGTCACCGAACTCGAGATCGCCGAGCCCGGCGAGTAGGCCCAGGCCTGCCCGATGCCGCCCACATTCGAAGTATTAAGCGTGTTTTCATAAGGGTTGTACCGGCCGCCACTGGCCTTGAACCCGAGTTGCGTCCAACTCGTGCGGACCACGAACGACACCTGCGCCCCGAGGCCACTGTGGCGTCCCTCCGCGCTGATCCAACTCGTTCCCGGCTGGGCTGAAGCCGGGATGACCAGGCTGGCGTAATTGAAGTTGCCAGTGGAGTTGGTGGAGACCAACACCTGGTCGGTCAATCCGAAGTAGAGGTCGACGAGTTCGTTGGCGCCGAAGCCGGCCCCGGAGACGGTCACTGTGGTGGTCGGCGACCCGCTGGCCGCGCTCAGCACGACGCTCGTGGTCACCGTGAAGGTCCCGGCGCTGACGGTCGAACCGGAGGAGGTCACGCTCACCGCACCGGTGCTGGCGCCGACGGGAACCGGCACCGTCAATTTCGTCGCCGAGACCACCGTGGCGGTGGCGACCACACCATGGAAGGAGACCGTCGCCGGTGCGGTGAATCCGGTTCCGTTCACCGTCACCACGGTGCCCAGCCCACCCGACGTCGGCGAGATGGAGGTGACGGTCGCGGCCACGACCAGCGCCTGCGTGCTGGTGGCCTTCGCATCCGGCGCGACGGCGGTGACCACTCCGGTGGTCGCCCCGGCCGGAACTACGGCCGTGAGCTGAGTGGCCGAGACGACCTTGTAACTGAGCTTGGTCGCGTGGATCTGGACCTGGGATACCTTGCTCAGGCCGGTGCCGTTGATGGTGATGGACTTCCCGGCCGAGGTCTTGGCCGGCGACACCGAACTGATCGTCATCGAGGTCGCCGCCGCCGCCGGGACGGCTGCGACGATCGAACCGGCTACTACGACGGCGGTCGCCAGCACCACGGCGGCGATCCGGTTGAAGCTTCTCGGCACCGTGCTCATGGCAAGCCCCCAATACGACGGCCTGCGCGACGTAATTTATGCGCAATCAATCAGCCTCGTTGCCGACGGATTGAACAGCGCAGGGCCTAGGAATCGTCTGTGGGCGGAGTATGTCAAAGGGCGGCCGGCGGCTGGTCGGCGCCCCACCCCAGCTGGTCGCGGCCCCACCCCAGCTGGTCGCGGCGGCGGGTCAGGAAGGCGGTCTCAGCAGTATTGCCGGCAAGCGCAATGGCGCTGTCGTAGGCCTCCCGCGCCTGCTCACGGCGCTCCAGTCGCCGCAGCAGATCGGCCCGGGTCGCGTGGTAGGCGTGGTAGCCGGCCAACTCGCCGCCGAGGCGATCGACGGCGGCCAGCGCCACCTCTGGACCATCGAGTTCAGCAACGGCGATGGCCCGGTTGAGGGCGACGATCGGCGAGGGATCGATGCGCAGCAACTGGTCGTAGAGGGCCACGACCTGCGACCAATCGGTCGTCTGAGCTTGCCGGGCCGAGGTGTGCACCGCGTTGATGGCCGCGAGGATCTGGTAGCGCCCCGCCGCCTGCCCGGCGGCACTGGCCGCGAGTCGCTCCCGCACCAGGGCATGACCCTCAGCGATCAGTGCCGGATCCCAGCTGGCACGGTCCTGCTCACCGAGGGTCACCAGTTCCCCGCTCGCTGAGATCCGGGCCGTGCGCCGGGCGTCGGTCAGCAGCATCAACGCCAGCAGGCCGGCCACCTCTCCATCCTCCGGCCGGAGGCTGCGCAGCAGCCGGGTCAGCCTGATCGCCTCGGTGGTGAGGTCGTGACGTACCGGATCGCTGTCAGGGCCCGTCGCCAGGTATCCCTCGTTGAAGACGAGATAGAGGACGGTGAGTACTCCGCCGACGCGGCCCGGGAGATCCTCGGCCGACGGCAGCCGATAGGGAATGCGGGCGGCCTTGATCTTGGCCTTGGCGCGGGTGATCCGCTGCCCCACGGTGCTCTCCTGCACCAGGAAGGCGCGGGCGATCTCGGCGACGGTGAGACCGCCGACCATGCGTAGCGTCAGCGCGACCCGGGTCTGCAGCGCCAGCGCGGGGTGGCAGCAGGTGAAGATCAGTCGAAGCCGCTCGTCCTCGATGGCGCCGAGCGGCTCGGGCGGCTCGGGCGGCTCGTAGTAGTAGGACATCTGCGCCTCCTGCTGCTTCTCCCCCCGCTTCTTCTCCCGTCGGATGCGGTCTATGGCGCGGCGGTTGGCGGTGGTGGTCAGCCACGCGCCGGGGTTCGGCGGTACCCCGTCGGATGGCCACCGCTGCACCGCGATCGCGAACGCCTCGGCCGCCGCCTCCTCAGCGACGTCGAGGTCACCGAAGTGCCTCGTCAGCGCGGCCACCACCCGGGCCCACTCCTCGTGGTGAGCCCGGGTGATCGCCTCGTCCGCGTCGCTCTGGCTCACAGGCTCACGAACGGCCGCACCTCGACCTTTCGATTGCAGTGCTTCGACCCTTCGGTGGCGAGCTTGAGCGCCACGTCCAGGTCTGGGGCCTCGAAGATCCAGAAGCCGGCGAGGTACTCCTTCGACTCCACGAATGGCCCGTCGGTGAAGATCGCTTCTCCGTTGCGGTTGTCGATGACGGTAGCCGTGCTGGGTGCGGCCAGGCCGCCGGCGAAGACCCAGTAGCCCTCGGCCATCATCCGGTCGTTGAAGGCGTCGATGGCGGCCATCTCGGTCTCGTCGGCCAATCCGGGGATCTGATCGTGGATCACGGAAATCAGGTATTGCATCTGAAGGTCATCTCCTGTGGTCTGGGACGCGCCATTGGCGCCCGTTCACCCCTTCTACGAACGCAACCGGCTCAATCCGACACCGGCCTCGGAACTCGTTCCAGAAACGGGTCGCGGTCAGCCCGTGCTCGCCGCTGGGCGCACGGATAGGACCGGGCATTCGGCCGCGAGGATGATCTGCTGCGCATTGCTGCCCAGTAGCGCCATCCGTACCGGTGATCGTCGACGTAGTCCGACGACGATGAGGTCCGTCTGGCGCTCGGAAGCGATCTTCAAGATGGCGTCGGCGGCATTGACGGCGTCCACCACCTGGACAATCTCATGCGGGATTCCCTCGGCTACCAGCCCGCTCCGCACGTCGTCGAGATCCTTCTCATCGGCCGAGGTGACGGAGGCCGCGTTGTTGCCGGTGCGGACATTGACCACGACGAGCGACGTGCCGCGCAGCTTGGCTTCCTCGAGCCCGAGCTGGTACGCGGCCCACCCCTCAGGCGTCGGGATGTAGCTGACTAGGACACTCATCTATGGCCTCCGCGTATGCGAATGATCTGGTCAAGTCGACCGTAGCCCTCCGGCGAGCGTCAACGCTATTCGCGCATGAGCATTGCCTGAGCCTCACGTTCGAGGTCGATGTAAGGCTCTCCCGAGACGTCGACGACGACGCGCTGGATCGTGCCTCCGGTGAAGCGGTATGGGCGCTCGCCGGGGTAGTCCAGGGTGACCGGATCGCCGACGTCGCGGCCGATCGCCAGCCCCTCGCCGGCGATCATGTAGCCGCCGGGTTGGGTCTTGATCCGCCCCTCCCCGACCTTCTTGTCGCCGTAGAAAAGGGAGAGTATGCCGGTCGCGACCGGAGGAGGATCCTCGCCGTCCTTCTCGAACGAGGCCGAGAGAATCAGATCGGTACCGGTCGGTAGATCCTCGGTGGCCACGATCATCTGCTCGAACATGCCGACGAAGCTATTCACGTAGTGGAGCCGATTCTCCTTCACATACAAGGTATGCCCCCCGAATCGGGAACCTTGGGAGAAGAGCACGCCCTGCGCCCCGACCTCTAGCAGGTCAACCACCGCCCCGATGGTGAAGGAGCGGCCGCGCACCACGACCGCCTGCGCCTCCGGCACCTCAGCGTGGTTCGGGAAGTACGCATACCGCGTCCGGGGAGCCGAGAGTTGCGGCCGGGGCGAGATGAAGATCTCCAGGGCCGACCGATCATCCAGCGGGAACCCTTCGTTGGCTCCCGCCTGCGCGTACCAGAGGTTCACCATCTCCTTGAGTTTGTCGGGCATTTCCTCGGCGAGATTATGTGACTCGGAGCGGTCGACCTCGGTGTGGTAGAGCTCCCAGACGTCGTCGTTGAAGTTGCTCCAGCCGGCGAGCGTCGGATGCGTGGTGATCGCCTTCCACCCCTCGTGCCAGATTCCGCGGGACCCGAGCATCGAATAGAACTGCGTCTTCCTCGCTCCGGCCGCCTGCGCGTCGTCGAAGCTGTACCGCATGCTGACGCCGTCGAAGTGACTCTGTGCGTGTCCCTTGATCGTCTGCGGCGGCGTGACCCCCAGGACGTCGAGGATCGTCGGCATGATGTCGATTGCGTGGTGATACTGGGTTCTGATCTCGCCGCGGGCCGGTGATCCGGCCGGCCAGGAGATGACGCACGGGTCGGAGGTCCCGCCGTTGAACTCGTACCGCTTCCACATCTTGAACGGGGTGTTGAAGGCCATTGCCCAACCGTTCGGGTAGTGGTTGTAGGTCTTCGGGCCCCCCAGGTCGTCGAGCATGGCCAGGTTTGCCGTGATGTCGTCGGGGATGCCGTTCATGAACTTCATCTCGTTGACCGACCCGTCGGGACCACCCTCGCCGCTGGCGCCATTGTCGGATACCACGATGACCATCGTGTTCTCACGCTGTCCGGTCTTCTCCAGATACTCCAGCAGTCGCCCGATCTGATGATCGGCGTGAGCCAGGAAGCCGGCATAGACCTCAGCCATCCGGGCGAAGAGTCGCTTCTCGTCTTCGCTGAGATCATTCCAGGGCTTGGTCACATCCAGGGGCGGGAAGGGCTGGCCGTCCGGACCCGAGCGTGTCTCGGAAGTTCCGAGCGGGTTGATCGGCGGCAACTCGGTATCGGCGGGGACGATCCCCATCTCCTTCTGGCGGGCCAGGGTCTGCTCACGCATTACCTCGTACCCCATGTCGAACTGGCCCTTGTACTTCTCGATCCACTCCGTGGGCGCGTGGTGCGGAGCATGACAGGCACCAGGCGCGTAATACAGCAGGAACGGCTTGTCGGGTGCGACCGCCTTCGAGTCCATGATGAACTCGATCGCCTTGTCGGTGATGTCCTCGCCGAAGTGGTAGCCCTCTTCGGGAGTCTTGGGCTGGTCGACCGGGTGATTGTCGTAGGTCAGCTCGGGATACCACTGGCTCGTCTCGGCACCGAGAAAGCCGTACCAGCGCTCGAAGCCGCGGCCGGTCGGCCAGTTCCGTCGAGTCGAGGCGAGGTTCATCTCCACCGTCGGGCACAGGTGCCACTTGCCGACCATGTAGGTGTTCCAGCCCTGCTCGCCGAGAATCTCCGGCAGCATCCCGTTCTCCGGTGGGATGGTGCCGCTCGCGTTGGCGAAGCCGCTCGCGCCCTCGGTGATGCACGCCATGCTGTTGCGGGTGTGGTTGCGCCCGGTCAGCAGGCAGGATCGGGTCGGCGAACAGAGCGCGGTGGTATGCCACTGGGTGTACCGGACACCGTCTTGCGCGATCTTGTCGATATTCGGGGTGTCGATCGGGCCGCCGTAACAGGACATCGCCGAGAAGCCCACGTCATCGAGCACGATGTACACCACGCTCGGCGCGTTCTCCGGTGCCTTCGGCGGTTCGAAGGGGGACCAGTCCTCCACCGAATCACGGATATCGACATTGACCACGCCACCGAATGACTTCACTATGTTCGCTCCTCAGGGGCCTACGGTGGCCCAGGCCATCGTCTCCCGCACTGTCCTCACGGAGCATCACCTAAGCAGGATGAGGCGGCGGCGAGGCGGGCCTGTCAGGATCAGTAGCGACCTCACCGAGGCCACGAAAATGATAAGGACGAGCGGAGAGAAACGCCAGATGAATGAGAAATCATTAGCCAATTGGCGTGAGTCACCGGCCAAGCAGGCGGTGTTCGACTTCGTCGCCGCGATCACCGACCCGACCTCTCCCGACTACCTGTCACCGCCGGACCGGGTCGCGGTCTTCGACAACGACGGCACACTGTGGACCGAACAGCCGGTCTACGCACAGCTGATGTACGCCCTGGATCGAGCGGCCGAGCTGGGCCACCCGACGACGCTGCAGGAGTTGCACCAGGGTGGCATGCCCGCGTTGATGCAGCTGCTGACCCTGAGCCACACCGGCATGACGACCGACGAGTTCGACGAGGCCTGCCGGCGCTGGTTGGCGTCGGCGACGGACCCGCGATTCGGCCGGCACTACCCCGAACTGGTCTACCAGCCGATGCTCGAACTGCTCTCCTTCCTCGCCGAGAACGACTTCTCGTGCTGGATCTTCTCCGGTGGCGGCACCGATTTCATGCGTGCCTGGGCCACCGACGTCTATGGCATTCCGCCGCATCGCGTGATCGGCAGCGTCGGCGAGACTGAGCTGCGGACGGGAGCCAACGGTCCGGAACTGGTCAAGAAGGGTGTCCAGATCGTTAACGACGGCGCGCAGAAACCGAGTTCGATCCACCGTCACGTGGGACAGCGCCCCATCCTGGCCGCCGGCAACACCGACGGTGACCTGGCCATGCTGCAGTGGTCGGCAGCGCACCCCGGGCGCACCCTGCAGTTGGTCATCCAGCACACCGATGCCGAACGTGAATACAACTACGATCGGGACCCGATATTGGGTAGCGGCACGGCCGAGCTCTACGCAGCTGCGACGGCTGATGGCTGGACGCTTGTCGACATGGCGCGGGACTGGCTCACCGTTCACCCACCGGTGGCGACCTCGGCACCGGTGCGCGCCTGAGTCGGGCCCGGGTCGGGCTTCTGCCATGGCCAGCGGCCGGTGATCTCGAGTTCGAGGGAGAAGCTGAGGAAGGTTCGGATCAGCACGATGGCGGCCAGCACGGCGACGCTCTCCATCGTCGGGGTGACGGCGACCGTGCGGATGATGTCCGCGGCCACCAGCAGCTCCAACCCGAGCAGAATCGAGCGCCCCAGCTCGCGCCGGAAACCCCGATAGACGTCGGGTGCGCGGTTGAGCGTGCGGCGGGCCGCGTTGGCAGTGGCCACGATCAGACCGATGACGGTGACCGTGACTCCAGCGCCGTCCACAATCTTTCCGACGTCTTCGATAACTTCCGTGAACGTCATATTCAGTCATCCACCGATTCGTAGACCGTCGCCGCGATTGATCTGGTAACCCTAGCCGCAAGCCTCAGCCGGCGGGGAGGAGTTCGCTGATCAGCGCGATGACCCGTGTCTTGATCTCATCGCGGACGCCTCGAACCACTTCGATGTCTTGGCCGGCCGGGTCGGTGAGCTGCCAGTCTTCGTAACGTTTACCCGGGAAATACGGGCAGGTGTCGCCGCAGCCCATAGTCACGACCACATCGGCTGAAACGACGGAGTCGGTGGTCAGGATCTTCGGCACCTCGGTGCCGATGTCGATGCCGACCTCGCGCATCGCCTGGACGGCCGTCGGATTGATCTGAGCGGCCGGCTGGGAACCAGCCGAGCGGATCTCGATCTGGTCGCCGGCGAGGTCTCTCAGCCAGCCGGCAGCCATCTGCGAGCGGCCGGCGTTGTGCACGCAGACGAAAAGTACGGTGGGTTTGTTGGTCATGGGCGAGCATTCTCCGTTGGCGTGGTGACGGCGGCGGTGGTCATGGTGGTGGTGGCGGCGATGGCTGACGCGGATGGGTAGAGACCACGTACGAGCACGTACCCCAGCAGCCCGCCGACCAGCTGCATGGCAACGAACGCGGCGACCGAGGACGGTGCGATGCCGGCGAACGTATCGGAGAACATCCGGGCGACGGTGACCGCGGGGTTGGCGAAGGAGGTGGAGCTGGTGAACCAGTACGCCGCCAGGATGTAGCCGCCGACGGCGAAGGCCACCCGGTCTGAGCGGCCGGCGCGGAGGGTGCCGAAGATGACGACCAGCAGTCCGAGCGTCGCCACCACCTCACCCAGCAGCACACCACCACCCTGACGATGATGGGTGGAGATGCTCACGGCCGACAGGTCGAACATGAGATTGGCCAGGACGGCACCGACGAACCCGCCGGTGAACTGGGCCGCGATGAGCACAGCCGCGTCGCGTGTCGATACCGCTCCCAGGGCGCGCTCGACCATCGTCACGACGGGGTTGAACGCGGCCGAGACCGGCTGCAGCGCGAGTATCAGCGCGACCAGCGCGGCCCCGGTGACGATGCTGTTCTCCAGCAATTGCAGGCCGACATCATGCGGCGAGAGCCGGGTTGCGGCGATGCCGGAGCCGATGACGGCGGCGACGAGAAACGCGGTTCCGACGAACTCGGCCAATGCGCGCCGGGCCAGGTCGGTCATGCCGAGGGGTCACCGATCAGGGCGCCGAGATTCGCCAGCGCGTCAGTGCGTGCGCGGTAGTACACCCAGACGCCGCGCTTCTCCCGCTCCAGCAACCCGACCTCGTGCAGCACCTTCAGGTGATGGCTGATGGTCGGCTGGGACAGATCGAAGGCGTCGTTGAGGTCGCAGACGCAGGCCTCGCCCCCTTCGTGGGAGGCAACCAGCGACATCAACCGCAAGCGCACCGGGTCAGCGAGCGCCTTCAGCAGCGGCGCGACCTGTTCGGCCTGCGGTTGCGACAAGGGTTCCCGCGACAGCGGCGAGCAGCAGGCCACCGTCTCGACCGGGTTCAGGACCACCAATGACTTCGACACGCATCTATATTGACAGATGTCGATGCGTCAGGCAATCTTGGCCTCGTCCAATACATCGATAGCCATCGATGTCTTAGCTCTGGAGGTCTCATGTCCCGCGTCCAACTCGCTCTCAACGTCGACAACCTTGACGAAGCGATCAGCTTCTACAGCCGGTTGTTCAACACCGAACCGACCAAGACGAAACCCGGCTACGCCAACTTCGCGGTGACTGAGCCGCCACTGAAGTTGATCCTCATGGAGAACCCGGGTCAGGGTGGAAGCATCAACCATCTGGGGGTCGAGGTCGCTGACGTCGACACCGTGGACGCCGAACAGAGCCGCCTGGCCGAATCCGGGCTGGCGTCGATCGACGAGCGGGGCACCACCTGCTGCTACGCCAAGCAGGACAAGTTCTGGGTCGAAGGTGCACCCAACGGCGAACGTTGGGAGATCTACACCGTCCTGGCTGACTCCGAAACCTTCGCGGCCGAACAGCCCGATGGGGCGATCTGCTGCGAGGCCGAAGTCGGTGCCGAGCCGGCCGCATCCGCCGTCAGCTGCTGCTAGCACACGCGTCTGGATCGAGTCAGCGGCCGGTGAGCACCGGTCGGCGACTCGGCCAGAGTCGGCACTCTTCGAAGCGATCGCTACGCTGACGCGAGAACAGTCAGCCAATGCAGCACCGATGGGAGCGCGATGACGTCGAAGTCTGATTTCTCACCCGAGGAGTGGCGGCTCATCCTGGAGGCGCCACCGAGTGCCGGCCTGCTCGTCGTGGCGGCCCAACGCGGGGGGATGTTCCGCGAGACGATCGCGATGGCCAAGGCCTACGCACAGACGCGCGAGCAGCACGGGCAGAGTGAGCTACTCGATGAGATCGTCTCGGCCAAACCCAAGCGGGACCACACTCACTTTCACTCACCCGACGAGCTCAAGGAGCACACGCTGCAGCATGTGCGGGAGTCAGTCGAGGTGCTCGCCCGGAAGGCCACACCGGCCGAGGTCGAGGAGTACCGCCAGTTCATCGTCACCCTGACCCACATGGTCGCGGCAGCCCACCGCGAAGACGACCAGGACGTGAGCAAGCTGGAGCAGGCGGCGATCGAGGACATCGTGGCCGCCCTGAATACGACCGCCGCTTAACGCTGTCGATCCGTTCGACGGCGCTAGCCTGGCTGCGTGGAGCTACTTGAATCGGCGTCGGCTGAGTTCGAACGGGTCGTGCGGCAACTGCCCGTGAATTGCTGGGAATGGTCGACGCCCGTGCAGATGTCAGTGCGCGAATTGGTTGAGCACGTTGTAGTTGGCAACCGTTTCACCGTGCTGCTTCTGGCCGGCGTCCCCCGCGGCGAGGCTCAAGCCAGGCTCGCCGGTGATCAACTCGGCGCAGACCCGGTCGGGGCGGTCGTCGAGTCGGCGCAGGCGCAGCTCCGAGCATTCGCCGGCGTCCCAGCAGGGCAACTGGTCGCGGGGCCGAAGGGTGACGTCCCGGCCGTCGCCTTTCTGCGATTCCGTCTCGTTGACCTCGTGGTCCATGCGTGGGATCTGCTTCGCGCCGCACGTCTGGACGAGACACTCGACCCGCAAATCGTTGCTGCATTGGCGGAGCTTGTGCAACCCCACCTGGACGGCATGCTCGCCTACGGCGCATACGGCTCGGGCCCGAGCGGCACCGTGCCGGCGGAGGCATCACAGCAGAGCCGACTCCTCGACTGGTTCGGGCGACGCCCGTAGCGCGGAGGCCTTGACATGGCACTTGCTTTTTGCAAGCGTGGGGGTAGCCCACACGCTTCACTCCACCAAGGGAGACATGATGCCCAAGATGTTCGTCAATTTGCCGGTGACCGACCTAGATCGCGCCAAGGCGTTCTACACAGCCGTCGGCTTCACCATCAACCCGCAATTCACCGATCACAACGCGGCCTGCGTCGTGGTCGAGGATGACCACAGTTACTTCATGATCCTGCTTCGCGAGTTCTTCCAGACCTTCACCGATCTGCCCCTCGGCGACCCGGCGAAGTCACCGATCTCGGCCACGGCAATCTTTGTCGACAGCCGCGAGGAGGTCGACGTGGCCGTGGCCGCCGGCCTCGCCGCCGGTGGCACCGAGGCGCAGCCGGCTTCGGACTATGGCTTCATGTACCAGCGGCAGCTGACCGATCCTGACGGCAACATCCTCGAGTTCGGCTACATGGATCCGGTGGCCGCCGAGAAGGGACCTGAGGCGTACATGGCGCAGCAGCAGGCCTGAGGCCGATGGCCGCCCGCGACTATGGGCAGTACTGCGGCGTCACGCGGGCCTTGGAGCTTGTCGGGGAGCGCTGGGCGCTGCTGATCATCCGCGATCTGCTCGTCGGACCCCGCCGCTACGGTGAACTGGCGGCGGGGCTCCCCCGCATCCCCACCAACATCCTGGCCGCCCGGCTGAAGGAGCTGCAGGCGGCTGGTGTCATCCGCCGGGCGCCACGATCACGCGTCATCATCTACGAGTTGACGCCCTATGGCCAGGAGCTGGAACCCCTCGTGCTCGCGCTCGGAGCCTGGGGTTTCAAGGCGATGGGCGAGCCGAGGGAGGAGCAGGTCGTCACCCCCGACTCGATGACCATGGCGCTGCGCACCGCGTTCCGGCCGCAGGTGGCGGCGGCGCTGCCCGCAACCGCCTACGCAGCGCACTTCGGTCCCGCTGAGCTGCTCATCCGGGTGGACGGTCCGGCGCTGGCTGTGACGCGCGGGGACGGGCCGGTCGACCTCGCATTCGCCGCCGGTCCGGGGGTCCGCCGGCTTATCTCCGGCGAGCTCACCCCCGACCGGGCGATCGCGACCGGCGTCGTCGAGGTGCTGCGGGGCCGCGGTGAGCTGCTTGACCGCTTCGCCAACACCTTCCACCTAGCCGCCTGAACCAGGTAGCGACGCACCGCAGATTGCTCCCGAAGAAGCGTCCGCTCATTCCCGGGGCGGGGCCAGACCTTCGAGTTCAGCCTTGATCTGCACGGCCAGGAAGCGCGACTGGAAGCGGGCCTCCATCAACGCGCCGCCCATCACCCAGAACCCCGGCTGAGCGGTGCGCTGCCACATGTTGGCCATCGTCCCGTTCTCGTCGAAGCCCCAGATCGGGCCGACCTTCTCGGCCACCTCGTCACCCAGCAGCCGGCGCACCCCCTCCTGCTGGTTGGCATAGCCGGTCGCGAAGATCAGCACGTCGGCCTCGATGACCCGCCCGTCCAGGCGCAGAAGACCACCCGGCACGATCCGGTCGACCTCAGACCCCTGCTCGACGGTGATCGATCCGTCGATGATCAGGTCCGAGCAGCCGACGTTGATGTAGTAGCCACCACCACGGCGCAGGTATCGCATGTGAAAGCCAGTGCCATCCGGCTCATAGTCGGTGCGGAAGCCTGCCGCCTCGAGTCCGTCGATGAGTTCCCGGTCCAGTGTGCAGGTACGGGCCGTGAGCCATTGGTAAGTGTCACGAAGAACGTCGTACGGAATCGCCGCCGTGATCAGGTCGACGTCCTCGGCCGCGACCCCTTCGGAGTAGATCGCGTAGACCAGCGTGCCGCTCGGCTTGAGGCTCACGACACAGGTCGGGCTGCGCTGGATCAGCGTCACCGACGTGGCGCCGTTGGCGTGCAGATCCTGCGCGATGTCATGTCCGGAGTTGCCGGTGCCGAAGACGATCGCCCGCTTGCCGGCGTACTCGCGCCCGTCGGTGAACCGGCTGGAGTGCAGCACCGTACCGGTGAACTCATTCAGCCCGGTTACCTCGGGAACATAAGGCACTCCGCTGTGGCCGCCGGTGGCGAAGACGATGTGCGGCACCGTGAAGACCCGCTCAGCACCGTCGCCCCGACGCACCGTCGCCGTCCAGACACCGGCGCTCTCATCGCGCTCGGCTCCAACGAATTCGGTACCGGCCCAGACGTTCAGCTCCATCGTCTCGGCGTAGAACTCGAGCCAGTCGGCCAGCTTGTCCTTGGGCAGAAACGTCGGCCAGGTATCCGGGAACGGGACGTAGGGAAGGCTGTTTCCCCATGTCTCGTTATGCAGAGTGAGCGAGTGGTAGCGCTCGCGCCAGTTGTCACCCACACGCTCGTGCCGCTCGACGACGAGCGTGTCGGCACCCATCTGCCGCAGCCGAGCGGCGATCATCAGACCGGCTTGGCCGCCGCCGACGACGAGTACCTGCGGATCACGATCGGCGAAGGCCTGCTCGCGCTGCCGGATGTCGAGCCAGTTGTCGCCGTTGAATGTGTGCGAGTACTCCTCACCCGTCGGGCGGCGCGCCCCGAGACGCTCCTCGAATCCCCAGAGAGACTGCAGAGTCGTGAGCACGATCCAGGCCCGCCGCGGGGTCGGGTCGTCCGCGTCGTAGTTCAGCCGGACAAAGCCGGTGGCGCTGCCCAGATCAGTATCGAAGTCGAAGTAGGCCTCGATGAGTGGTCGGGAGGAGCGCTTCACCACGCGCGGCGCGTGCCGGTTCGGCGAGACCCGAAAATTACGCGGACGAGCCGTGGGGATTGAGGTCACCAGTCCTTCGACAATGCTGTCTCGCCCGGAGAAGGTGCGGTATCCCCAATGAAAGGTGAGGATATCTTTCCAAAATCCGTCCGCGTCGACGAGCTCGGCGACCGCTTCGGCGTCGGCGCGCTCGAAGGCATCGCCCAGTTCCGCGACCCAGCGCGCGAAGATCTCTGCTGGGTGCAGCGACGTCTGTTCAAGTGTCGTCATGTCCGGCTCCGTTCCTGCTGTCGACTCGTCTCGAGGAAGGCGGTTCGTGCGGCCACCGCGGTCGGGGTACCCCCGAGCCGGGCGATCGTCGTGCCTTCGTCGGCCATGTGCGCCCGCAGGGTGTCCTGCGGCGCGGATCGCAGCAATCGCTTCGTCTCGATCGCTGCGTCGCGGCCACCCTGCAGCGCGGCCCGCACCGCCTGTCGGGCCGCATCCTCCAGCTCCTCGGGGGCGACTACACGCGACACCAGTCCCCAGCGCTCAGCCTCGGTCGCATCCACGCTCCGGTTGGTCAGGAGCAGGTCCATAGCCCGCCGCTCACCGACCAGACGCGGCAGCAGCCAGGTCGTCGCGCAGTCCGGGCTCAGCCCGACGGCCGGGTAGCCGGCCTTGAAGCGAGCATGCGTCGAGGCGATCACCACATCGGCGAAGACGGCCAGACCGATACCGGCACCGGCCGCCACGCCCTGAACCTGCGCGATCACCGGCACCGGCAACTCCAGCAGCAACGCCATCGCCTCATGGCTCACGGCGGCCATCGCCTGAATGTGCGGCACAGCGCGGTCACCGTCGGTCGGGAAGTCACGCAGATCGCCGCCGACGCTGAACGCCTTTCCCTCGGCCGCAATCAGCACGCAGTCGATGCCCCCGCCGGCCACCAACTCACTCACCCCACGGGCGGCCTGTAGCAGGGCCGCCGCGAAGTCGGAGTCGATCGCATTACCGCGCTCCGGACGGGCCAACAACAGTGTGCAGGCCCGGGGTTCGGGTCCGGATCGAAGCTGGACCGCAGCCGTGACATCGACCGGGGACACCGCCAGCAACTCGGGCCTCATGTCAGAAGTTCCAGCACGGTGGCGTTAGCCTGACCGCCGCCCTCGCACATCGTCTGCAGGCCGTAGCGGGCGCCGCGACGACGCATCTCCTGCAGCATCGAGGTCATGATGCGAGCACCGCTCGCGCCGATCGGGTGCCCGAGGGCGATGGCCCCACCGTTCGGGTTGAGGTCGGCCGGGTCGACGTCGAACTCCCGCTGCCAGGCCAGGACGACCGACGCGAATGCCTCGTTCACCTCGAAGACGCCGATCTCGTCCAGGCGCAGGCCGCTTCGCTCGAGCGCGCGGTGGGTGGCTGGAATCGGGCCGGTGAGCATGAGGATCGGGTCGCTGCCGACGACGCTCATTTGGTGGACACGGGCCAGCGGAGTCAGGTTGTGCTCCTTCACTGCCCGCTCGCTGGCGACGAGGATCGCGGCCGAACCGTCGGAGATCTGGCTGGAGACGGCGGCGGTGAGACGTCCACCCGGGCTCAACGGCTTGAGCGCGGCGAGGGTCTCCGGAGTGCTCCCCCGGCGCGGTCCTTCATCGGTCTCGAAGTCACCGAAGGGGGCAATCTCCTCTTTGAACTTGCCGGCGTCGATCGCGGCAAGAGCGCGTTCGTGGCTGCGCAGCGCGTAAGCCTCCATCTCCTCGCGCCCGATCCCCCACTGCGCGGCGATCTGCTCGGCCCCGTGGAACTGCGAGACTGGAGTGTCGCCGTAGCGGTCGTGCCAGCCAATCGAGCGGGCCAACGAATCGGTTCCAAGGCCGAGCGACTCACCGGCCAGCGCGGACGATCCCATTGGAATCATCGACATGTTCTGCACGCCGGCGGCCACCACCAAATCAGCGGTGCCACTCATCACGGCCTGCGCGGCGAAGTGCACCGCCTGCTGTGACGAGCCGCACTGCCGATCCAGCGTCACCCCCGGCGTCCCCTCAGGGAGTCCGGCCGCCAGCCACGACGTGCGGGCGATGCAGCCGGCCTGCGGACCGATGTTGTCCAGGCAACCCATGATGACGTCCTCGACGGCGGCCGGGTCGACCCCGGAACGTTCCATCAACTCACGCAGCGCGAACGCCGCCAGGTCAACCGGGTGCACCTCGGCTAGCGCGCCACGGCGACGCCCCACTGCGGTCCGGACGCTCTCGACGATGTAAGCCTCAGCCACCGATTTCTCCCTTTCAATCTTTGACAGCATACCAAGCGTTTGCTTGGTAATAAAGCAGGTACCAGTCCCGACGATTTAGAGCCAGAACAGCTAGATCGAGCTAGCCGCGAGCAGGTCGGCCAGGGCTCGCAACCGAGCCGGTATGCCACCGAAGTCCTGGGCGCCGGAGAGGGCACGCTTGAAGTAAAGGTGGGCGTCGTGCTCCCAGGTGAAACCGATGCCGCCGTGCAGGTGCAGCCCCTCCCGCCCCACCAGTTCCGCCGCCTGCGAAGCGCGAATCGACGCCACCAGCGCCGCCGGCTCAATGTCCGTCGCATCCGCATCCGCATCCGAGTCGACGGCGGCCCAGAGGGCGGCGCGGGCCGACTCCAACTCCCCGTGAAGATCGGCCAATCGATGCTGAACGGCCTGGAAGCTGCCGATCGGATGGCCGAACTGCGTGCGCAGCTTCGCGTACTCGATCGTCTGGGTGAGCATAGCCGTGCTCGCGCCGATGGCCTCGGCCGCGCAGAGCAGCATCGCCTCGGTTCGCAGCTGGGCAACGAACCGTTTGGAGACTCGCCCCAGACGAGTCACCGGCACCTCGGTCAGCGTCACCCGAGCGGCAGAGCGGGTCGCGTCGACTCGCCCCAAGCGCTCCAGCTGAGCACCCCCGACGGGCAGCGGCGTCCAGCCGAGTTCCAGCCAATCCTCCTCGGCCGAGTCGAGTGTCACCAATAGTCCGTCGGCGTCGCAGGCCCACTCGACGAGCGAGACCGAACCGCTCACCCGCCAGCCATCAACCGCCTCGCAAGAAGTCAGGGATCGCCCATCGTGGGTGGACACGATAGCGGAACCATCTAGAAATGACGGGAGAATCTCAGCGTCGACGGCCGCCAGCAGCGGTGCGGTGATCGCCGCGCCCGTCGTCAGCGGTGCGGGCACGAGCGCGGCACCCGCCGCCTCAGACACCACGGCCAGGTAGGCCAAGGGCAGCGCGGCCCCTCCCCGCTCGACCGGGAGCCTAAGGCCGAGGGGCGAGAGTTCGCGGCAGAGACCAGCCCAGGCCGCTCGATCCAGCGGCGAATCGGAGGTCCGTTCCTTCGTCACCGGCAGCGGAAACCACTTCGCACAGGCCGCCGCGACACCCTCGGCCAGTTCGGCCCGGTCACTGCGGCCCAGCCGGGGCGCCACCAGCTGCCCGGTACTCACGCAGATGCGCCGAACTGGTCGCGCAGGACCCGGCGCAGCACCTTGTTGCTCGCGCTCCGCGGCAGCTCGTCGATGAAGTAGACGGCTGACGGACGCTTGTACCGAGCCAGGTACTCGGCGCAGTGAGCGATCACATCCTCTTCGGTGATCGCCGAACCCGGCTGACGGACCACGGTGGCGATCGGAGTCTGCCCCCAGCGCTCGTGCGCGATGCCGACCACGGCAACCTCGCGCACACCGTCGAGCTCGGAGATGCAGGCCTCGATCTCGGACGGGTAGACGTTCATGCCGCCGGTGACGACGAGATCGCTACGCCGCTCGGTGACATACACGTAGCCGGCGGCATCGACACTGCCCAGGTCACCGCTGTGGTACCAGCCGTCACGGAAGGTCCGAGCCGACTCCTCGGGGCGATTCCAGTAGCCGATCACCACGCTGGATGAGCGGACCACGAGCTCGCCGACCGACTCGCCATCGCGGGGCAGCTCGTTCCCGTCCTCGTCCAGGACGCGCACCACCGCCTCCAGCACCGGACGGCCGGCGGAGCTATATAGGTCGTCGGCCGCATTGCCTTCGACCACATCGGCGATATCGGTGACGGTGACCAGCGCCCCGGAGACCTCGGTCATCCCCCACCCCTCGAGGAAGCGGTGCCCTACGACCGCGGCCCAGCGCTGCAGGTCGGCCGGATTGGCCTTGGATGCCGAATGCACGAAGGTCCGGATCGTCGCCGCCTTCTCCGGGTGGGCCCGGACGAGCTCAGTCATCGGAACGATCCACGGCGACGGGATGAAGGTGAACGTCCCACGCTCCCGCTCGATCACGTCGAGGAGCTCCTCCGGCGTTACCCGCCCCGTCATGTATACGGTGCCGCAGATGTACATGTGCCCCATGATGAGCCCAAGCACGGTAGCGACGAAGGACATGTTCGAGTGGTAGATGCAGGTGCTGTATTGCGGCGTGCGGTAGCTGTGTGCGTGCTGGCGCAGCGTGTTGCGCAGCGTCCGATGAGTCACCATCGCGCCCTTGGGGCGGCCGGTGGTGCCACTGGTGTACGCGATGATGTACAGGTCGTCCTCGTCGGGCTCGGGCGGGGCCACGTCGCTGCCGCCGGCCACGAGACGCTCGAACTGACTCTCCGACGCATTCCAGTCGCCGATCGGAATGAGTGTTCGCACCGCCGGTACCGCCTCGGCCACCGCCTTGGCGCCGGCCTCTAGCTCCTCAGAGTGGAAGAGCAGGATCGCTCCGGAGTCGCGGACCTGATACGCGGCCTCGTGCTCGGTGAACATGCTGTTGATCGGCACCAGCACCAGCCCGGCTTTGGCCAGCGCGAAGTACAGCTCGAGATACTGCGGACGGGTGTCGCACCAGACGGCCACCCGGTCGCCGGGGAGGCAGCCGCTGTCGAGAATGGCGTTGGCAAGCCGAGTGGACCGAAGATCGAGCTCGCTATACGTTCGTACCAGCCCGTCGAAGGTCTTGAGTGCAGCCAACTCCGGATGCCGCATTGCTGCGCTGGAGACGATCCGCCCGATCTGATCGGCCACGTTGCACCTCTTTCTCTAAACCAAGTGCTTGCTTGGTACGAGCCTAGATCGTTCCACGGTTGTGGTCAATGTAATCCGGCGGCTTACTTGGCCGGTTCGGACGGCTGCAGTCCCAGCAGGAAGAGATCGGCCATCTCCTGCGCGAGTTGCGTCGTCGTCACCTTGCCGCTGGCCTCGAACCACCGGCCGGCGCCCGAGATCGAGCCCATGATCGTGCGGTAGGTCAGGTTCGGGTCGAGACTCGAGCGGAACTGGCCGGACTTGGCTCCGTTGCGCAGTTGAGTGGTCCAGATGCGCCGGATCGTCACCATGTTCTCTTCGAGGTAGGGCAGCACGCCGGTGAGGTAGGCCCAGTCGTTGAGGATCATCCGGACGGCGTACTCGTGCTTCTCGAGCATGAGGATCGACGCGCCGAGGAGCTCGCGGACCGTCTCCGTCGGCTCCTTCTTCGACGCGACGATCTTGTCGTACATGCTCAGCAGCTCGTTCCAGTAGGACTTGAGCAGCTCGTCGGCGATCGACTCCTTCGACGAGAAGTGATAGTAGAGACTTCCGGAGAGAATGTTCGCCGCGTCGGCGATGTCGCGGATGGTCGTCGCGAGAAAGCCGCGCTCGGCGAAGAGCGCCCCGGCGATCTGGACGATCTCGTCGTAGCGCGCCTGGCCGTTGCCGTTGGTGCGTTTGGACGGCGCTGGTGCGCGCCGGCCCGTCTTGGTGCTGCCGGTCTGTGCCATAGGTCCTCCCGACCTGATATTGGTGTCAACCAGACGCTAGCTTGTTACGGCCGCATCCGGGGAAGTGGCGCGTTATCCGGCGCCAATTGTGAGTAATCTGTGCTGTGCCTCGGCGTCGGCTGCTAGTTCCTTGGTGGTTGATGCGTGGACGATCCGCCCCGTCTCCAGCACGTAGACCCGGTCGCTGAGCTCGATTACAAAATCCAGATTCTGCTCAGCCAGCAGCACCGAGACGCCGAAGTTCCGAGGCAGCGTAGCGATCGCCGACGCCAGTTCATCGACTACCAATGGCGCCAGTCCCTCGGTCGGCTCGTCGAGCAGTAGCACCCGTGGGCGCGGGACGAGAGCACGGGCCACCGCCACCAGTTGCTGCTCTCCCCCGCTGAGGTGGTTGCCCTGCTTGCCGAGCAACGGACCCAGCAGCGGTAGCGCATCGGCTAGTTCGTCAACCGTGACGAGGCCTCGACCGTTGGCCGCGAAGCGGGCCAGTTCGATGTTCTCGCGAACGGTGAGCCCGGGGAAGATACGGCGATCCTCCGGCACCCAGCTCACTCCGAGCCGGGCGATCGCGTCGGTGGACATCCCGTCGAGCGAACGCCCGACGGCCGAGATGAGTCCGCGTCGGCGTACTTCGAGGCCCATGATCGCGTTGAAAGTGGAGCTCTTGCCGGCACCGTTTCGTCCAAGCAGCCCGACCACCTCGCCCTCGCCGACGGAGAGGCTCACCCCGAAGAGCGCCTGCGCCGAGCGGTACCAGGCATCGACGCTCTCCAGGCTGAGCATCGTCTCGACGCTCTCGCTCTGCACCGCTTCGTCGCTCATGCTTGCACCGTGCCCTTCTGCCGACCGAGGTAGAGCTCACGAGTGGTTTCATGCGCCGCGACCTCAGCCGGTGTCCCCTCCAGCACGACCCGTCCCCGGGCCATCAGCACGACGCGCCGGGCGACCCGGTGGATCACGTCCATGTCGTGCGCAGTGAGCACGATCGTGAGTTCCGGACGGGCATCCAGTAGTTCGTTGAGCAGGGTCACCGCCGAGCGGGCGTCGTCGTAGGACATGCCGGCGGTCGGCTCGTCCAGCAGCAGGACACGGGGTTCCTGCGCGATGGCCATGATGAGCTCCAGACTCTTGCGGGCTCCTTGAGCCAGGGTCGCCGTGCCTGAGTCGGCCAGCGCCTCCAGGCCGGTCTGAGCCAGCAATTCGTCGACCGTCTTCTCGGCGCGACGATGGCGGGAGAACGCGTCCCAGGCGTGCGGCCGGCGGCGGGCCGAGAGCGCGGCAACCATCATGTTCTCGCGCACCGACATCGAGTCGAAGAGGCGAGCCACCTGAAAGGTACGGCTGATTCCGGCCGTACTGCGTCGCGAGGGAACCCACCCGGTGACGTCCCGCCCTCCGAAGAGCACCCGTCCGCTGGTCGGGCGGTGCTCGCCGGCCATCATGCCGAAGAGGGTCGACTTGCCGGCACCGTTGGGTCCGATGATGGCCAAGCGTTCACCGGCCCGTACCTCCAGGTCGACGTCGGAGACCGCGGGCACACCTCGGTAGCTCTTCGAGACCGTAGCCAGCTGTAGCAGAACGTCGGTCATGACACGCTCTCCCGCTCTACCTGGACACGGGGAGATCCGGCGATCGAACCGGGGGTAGCCGGAGGCGATGCGGCGGGAGAGCGCGATCCATGGCGCCGTCCCGTCCAGGCGGCGCGCCAGCGGGCGGGCAGCGAGGTGAGCCCGGACGGCAGGGCCAGCACGATGATCAAGAGGAAAACGCCGACGAAGACGGTCGAGTCGGTGGTGACCCCACTGAGAGCCTGCTCGGCCAGAATCAGCACTACGGCCCCAACGATCGGGCCACCGAAGATGCGCAGGCCGCCGACGAGGCAGGCCACCAACACCTCACCGGAGATGGTCAGCGAGAGCACGGACGGGCTGACCACGCCCTGCTGCTGCGCGAGCAGTCCACCGGCAACGGCGGAGCCGGCCGCCCCGATGGCGAAGGCGAGGACCTGCACCCGGCGAACCCGGATGCCTAGCGCGGCGGCCCGATGGGCATCGTCGCGGACCGCTCGCATCGCGGTGCCCAGCGTCGATCCGTGCAGCAGCCACAGCAGCCATGCACAGACCATCGCGATCATCACGATGTAGTACCAGATGTCGAGGTCGGACAGCAGCGTCGTTCCGCCCACCTTGATGTCGGTGAGGCCGGCGAACCCGTCGTCGCCGTGCAGTCCGGCGACCCGGTAGGTCAGCAGCCAGAAGACCTGGGCCAGAACCAGGGTCAGCACGGCGAATTCGGCGCCGCTGCTGCGGAGCGCCATCAACGCGAAGACCGCGCCGATGATCGCGGCCACCGCCGCGGCGATGACCAGCAACACCAGGGCATCCACCCCGGGTGCCTTCTCGTGGACGACGGCCAGGGTATAGGCCCCGAGCCCGAAGAAGGCCGTCTGCCCGAACGACAGCAGGCCCGACCATCCGAAAAGCACATTGGTGGAGAGGGCGAAGACGGCCCAGATCATGGCGGTGGCCCAGGTGAAGAGATACGTACCGGTCGCCAGGTGGGGCACGACGACCGCCAGCACGATGAAGCCGGCCAGGACGTGCAGTCCGCCGACGCGGCCCATTCGGTAGGCCGTTGATTGCGTCAACGCACGCACTGCGCTGCCGCGAGCCTGCTCTGGCATGAGAGTCACCGTGCAATCTGGGTTGTACGAGAGGTGCGGCCAAAGAGTCCCTGTGGCCGGACCATCAGGATCACCGCAACGAGGAGGTAGTAGCTGAAGCCTCCGAGAGCGGGGACGTAGCGGAAGAGCAGGCTGTCGATGACGCCCAGGGCGACCGCTGCCACCAGCGCCCCGGGAACCGAACCGAGGCCGCCGACGATCACGACGATGAACGCCGGGATCAGGTAGGAGGCGCTGAGGCTGGTGTCGATAGAGGTGACCGGCGTGATGAGGGCTCCGGCGATACCGGCCAGGAAGGAACCGATGGCGAAGACAAGCGTGCCGACGCGCGGGGCCCGGATGCCCAGCGCCGAGGCCATGGCCCGGTCATGTGAGAGGGCCCGGACCCGGACCCCGATGGAGGTGTGGGTGAGCAACCCCCAGAGGGCTACCGCAATGAGCAGCCCGACTCCGACCACGACCAAGTCGTAGACGGCGATGCGGGACCCGGCGATCGAGATGGAGCCCCCCAGCCCGTCGGGGTAGGCGACCGTACGGGGATTGTTGCCCCAGATATGGACCGCCAGCCCGCCGATGGTCAGGAAGAGGGCGAATGCCCCGAGGAAACCGACGAGTGGGCCCGCCTTGTAGAGGCGGCGGAAGACGACCACTTCGCAGACTATGCCGACGGCCATCACCACCACACCCGCGATGAGAGCCGCCAGAAAGAAAGCCCACATGCTGCTACCGCGCAACACCGTCGTCACCACGTAGGCACCGACGAGGAAGAAGGCACCGTGGGCGAAGTTGAGCACGTGCATCACCCCGTAGATCAGGGTCAACCCGCTTGCGATCACGAAGATCGGGACCCCTTGGGCGGTGCCGGCCACAATGGCCGGTAACAAGGCATTCATCTGGCGACTCCCATCGCTTAGTGCGTTACTTGATGGCTGAACTGAGGACCGTCTTGCAGTCCGTGACCGACACGTTCTCCGGCGCACTGGTGTCGCCCGACAGCAGCGCCGTGGTGATCGGACCGTCCGCGTGGTGGCTGGTGCCGTCCATCGTCATGGTCTCTCCGGTCGGCGTCATGGCCGAGATGCCCGGCATGGCCTTCCCGACCGCGGTCGGGTCGCCGCTGCCGGCCTTGGCGATGGCCGCGGAGAGCATCTCGATGGCCATGTAGCCCTGGTAGGCACCCGTGTCCGGCAGCTGTCCGGCCACCTTCTTGAAGTCGGCGATGAAGGCCGTGTTCGTCGGGTTGTTCTGGCAGCTGTAGAAGTACTCGTGCACGTCGTAGATCGGCGGCGCGGTCCCCTTCAGCGACACAGCGGTGCTCCAGTAGACGCCGGTCTGGGCCATGACCGCGTAGTCGTCGAGGAGACCGAGCGGACGGGCCTGCTGGATGAAGCTCGTGGTTCCGGCGCCGTAGACGCCGAGGAAGAGGCCGCGGGTCTCCTTGGTGCCGGTCTGGCTGCTGGCGATGGCCGAGAGCTGAGTCTTGAAGTCGGTGGCCGTTGCGGGCACATACACCTCTTTATTGGTGACGACCTCCTTGCCGGTCACCTTGGAGATCTCGTCCCGCGTCTGGGTCCAGAAGCCACGGGTCACGGACTGGTCGTAGGCGAAGACATCCCACGTCTGGACGTTCGGGAAGAGCGCGGCGAGCGCCTGCCCGTTGGCCCGAGTGAGGTCGGTGTCGAGTTGGCCGGTCATCCAGAAGTTGGGCGAGACGGGCGGGTTCACCAGCGTCTTAGATGTGCAGTGGGCCCCGATGAAGATGATGCCGAAGCGATTGGCCGCCTGCGCCTCCGCCTTGCAGAGGTCACTGGTCTGCCCACCCACCGCGAGCTTCACGCCCTTGGAGTTGAGGTCGCGCATGACAGTCGCGGCCTGGGTCGCGCTCAGCTGGTCGTCGGCCTTGACCATCTCCAGCTTCTGACCCTTGATGCCACCCTTGGCATTGATCTCGTCGATCGCCGTCTGCACGCCCTGGCCCTCGAGGCCGGCGATCGTGGCCTGAACCCCGGAGAACGGAAGGACGACGCCGACCTTGATCGTGCCACTGCTGGAGCCTGAGCCGCCGGATGAGCTACTGCTCTTGTCGCTAGCACAAGCTGAGATTGTCAGGACGATCGCGGCCACTCCGGCAACGACCGTCAGACTACGAGAGCGTTTCTTCATGCTGCACCCTTCTTGGTTGTAAAACTCGCGAGAATCGCGGAGAGGCGATCCGGGTCGGATACCGGCCAGCCGAAGTACGAGGTGACCCGCCCAACCCGGTCACCGAGGTGCGCACGGGCTAGGTCGGGCATCTGTTCCGGAGTTCCGGAGATGGAAAACAGATCGATGAGTTCGTCATCGACCAGGTCTGTCATGTCGCTCCAGCGCCCCTCTTTGGACAGCTTCGTGAGTTCCGGCTGGAGGCCGTCGTAGCCGGCCAGTTCGAGCACGGGACGGTAGGCGGGAGTCGAGGCGTAGAAGGCAAGCTGGCGAGCCACATCCGCCCGCATGGCCGACAGCTCCTCCTCGGTGTCCCCCATCGCCATGAAGAGCGGGATGGAGAGCTGCAGCGCGAGCGGGTCGCGACCGGCCGTCTGGCTCCCAGCCGCGATCGCCGGGTAGGCGACCTTCTCGAGATACTGCGGCGTGGTGAAGGTGTGCAGCAGCACCCCGTCGGCCACCTCGCCGGCCATCTGCATCATCCGCGGGCCGACCGCCGCGAGCAGGATCGGAATCTCGTACTCGTGCGGGGCCGGCACCCAGAACGGGCTCATCAGCGTGTGCCGGTAGAACTCGCCCTCGAAGTTCAGGCGCTCGCCGGTGCGCCATGAGCTGAAGATCGCGCGGGTGGCCAGCACGAACTCGCGCATCTGGGCGGTCGGGTTGATCCACGGCATCGAGTAGCGACGTTCGATGTGGGCCTTCACCTGGCTGCCCAATCCCAGGGCGAACCGCCCCTGCGAGGCGTGGGCCAGGCCCCAGGCGCTGTAGGCCACAGTCATCGGGGTGCGGGCCAGAGCCACCGCGATCGCCGTGCCGACCTGCAGCTTCTCCGTCGAGCGGACCGCTTCGTAGGCCTGCAGGAACGGGTCGACGCCGGCTTCGGTGCACCAGACCCCGGAGTGCCCGGCCGCCTCGGCACCCGCCGCGAGCTCACCGGCTCGGCGCAGGTCCTTCTCCATAAGCGTCACGTCGATGTGCATTGAAGTCCGATCTATTAACCAAGCAAGTGCTTGTTTTGTGAGTATGGTCAGGCACCCATGTGATGTCAAGCACAAGGTGTGAATCGTTACGTCAGAGCGGCTTCTCATACATGCCGTGCTCCGACACCAGGAAGATGGGCGACGCCGAAACATCAACGAAATTCGACTCATCCTCGACGAGTCGACGGGCTGCGGCACGCCCCTTCGGGGTCGAGAACGTGCGCTCCACCGCTTCGACACTCTCGAACCAGAGCTCGACCACACCGTCATAGGCCGGCGGGGCGCTTCGCGACGCCTGCAGCGCATCGTTCAGCGGCGCGGAGAGCGTGTGCGACTGCACGTACCGGATGAAGCCGAGGTCATCAGCCAGCTCCACCCCGAGTTTCCCATGGCTCCCTTGCCAATACTCCTGAAACTCCTCGCGGGTCAGGTCAGCCCGGCGACGCAGGCAGAAGAGCAGCTTCACCTGAGCGGTTCCGCTCGCTGCGCTCATCGCAGGACCGCGAGCTCGTACTCGGCGCCGCCTTCGAAGACGCTCCCCTTTCCGACGCAGAGAACGCGATTCAGCCACGCGTAGTCCGGGTGCGCCGTCTCGAAGACGGGCGTGGAGAAGACGGGTGCGCTCATCACGCCGCCCGACCAGTCGGCCCGACCGAGGTAGCTCATGAAGAGGCGGGCGCCGTCGTCGGTGCGGAATGCGATCCGCACGTCGATGAAGGTGGTTCCGTCCGGACCCATCACCAGCCAGTCGGCGGCTGAGGTCCCGGCCTGGGTGGCGTGAAATCTATCGCCGGTGAGTTCGGCCCGAACGATCGGCCCGATGAGGCGGCGACCCCGTGGCGTGTCAGCCACCATCTCCGGTCGATTCAAGTAGGCGGTGAAACGGCAAAGCGGTTCGAGATCCACGCTGATCCTTTCGATGATGCTATCGACAGCCAAGCGCTTGCTTGGGTAGGGTAACCCCATTCGACGACCAGAACAACGACTTCTTACGGACGGATCAGATGCGCCCGAAGTACAGCGAACTTCCCCTCCTACCCGACACCGATCTGCGGCACGCGTGGGACTACTTCGGCGACGGCGATGCACTCGGCACCCTCAACCTGCTCACCGAGCAGCGGCGGCGTGCGGCTGCCACACTCGCCCGCCAGGGGAGGACGGTGAACCTCTCGCTCCCCCTCACTGAACCGGCCGCGGCCCCCTTCGGACGACTGGCCCTGCAGCACGAGGTGTTCCGTACCAGCAGCTTCAGCTGGGATGACCGCATCACCCGTCTGGACATGCAGGCCTCGAGCCAGTGGGACGGCCTGCTGCACGTTCAGCACCGCACCTACGGCTTCTACGGCGGACGCCAGTCCGGGCCGGAACCCTTTGACAAATTGGGGATTCAACGCTGGGTTGAGCACGGCATCGTCGGCCGCGGCGTCCTGCTCGACCTGGAGACGTACTACCGCGAGGCCGGGGAAGAGTTCGACCCACTGCAGCCGACCGCTGTTCCGCCCGAGGATCTCCTGCGGGTAGCCGAGGCGCAGGGCGTCGAGCTACGCGAAGGGGACATCCTCTGCCTGCGCTTCGGCTGGCTGGCTGCCCACGCCCGGGCCGACCAGTCCAGTGCTGACGGCACCGGCAGCGCGGAGAGCGCCGACATGGCAACTTCTACAGATGCCGCCAGCAGCTCCGCCGGGACGGCCGAGGCGCACGGCGCCGGGCTCCACGCCGGAGTCGAGACGGCCCGCTTCCTCTGGGACCTGGGCGTGGCCGCGGTTGCCTGCGACAACCCGGCGGTCGAGGTCCAGCCGGGAAGCCGGGACGTCGGCTATCTGCACCACCGACTACTCACGATGCTCGGCATGCCGCTGGGCGAGCTCTTCGCACTCGACGAGCTGGCCGACGAGTGCCGGGCCAGCGGAAACTGGGACTTCCTCTTCATGTCCGCACCGCTCAACGTCCCCGGGGCCATTGGCTCCCCAGCCAACGCGCTGGCCCTGCTGTGAACGCCCCGAGCGCCTCCGATCGCGAGGAGTTCACCTATGAACACTGAAGAACTCAGCGATCGCGAGGAACTGCGCGATCTCGTCCAGGCCTACTGCCAGAGCATCGACCGCGGGGACGCCGAGGCGGTAGGCGAACTCTTCGTCGGCGATGGAGTCTTCGTCACCTCCACCGGACGCAACGGCACGGCGACCGGGCGGCCGGCCATCGTTGCCCGGGTCGAACTGCTCATCTCAACCTTCGCCGCGACCAGCCATCACGTGACGTCAACCAGTTTCGTGTTCACCGGTAAGGACATCGTCGAGTTGGAGTCGTATCTCTACGCGTGGCATCGGTTCCGGGAGCAGCGTCCCGACGGCTATCTCTGGGCTCGCTACGTCGACACCGCGGTGCGCACGACCGCAGGCTGGCGCCTGCAGTCGCGCACACTCAAGGTGGTCGGCGAGGTGGACTTCCCGTTCGGCTGGGTGCCCTACCGCAGCGAGTAGATGTCGTAGCGGACGCCACCGTCGGCCAGACCGCCCTTGCCGACGAACTGCACCTTGTTCATCCAGGCATAGCGCTCGTCCTCGATCTCGAAGCCGACCGAGATGTAGACCGGCGCCGAGCCCGATCCGGCCGACCAGTCGGCCCGCCCGTGGTATTCGACGTAGACGAAGGCGCCGTCGTCTGTGCGCAGTGACATCCGGACGTTGGGGCTGGCGGTGCCGTCGGGCGCCATCAGCAGCCAGTCGGCCGCTGATTCGCCGCGCTGCCCGGCCTGGAAGCCGGCGCCCTCCCAGCGCGCATCGCGAATGCCGACGATCATGCGCGTGCCGGCTGGGGTGTCCCCGACGAAGTCGGGCTTGAGAACGGAGGCCGTGTAGGTGCAGAACGGTACTAGTTCCATTGGGTTTCTACCTTTCGAAGACATGGGCACAGGAGACGGCGGTGCTGGCCCGGATCAGGCCACCACCGCACTGGGCGAAGGCACGCTGAGCGCCGGCGACCTGACGGGCGCCGGCGTCCCCGCGCAACTGCTGGACGACCTCATAGACCTGGGCCATCCCGGTTGCCCCGATCGGATGCCCCCGGGCCACGAGTCCACCGGACGGGTTCACCGGCATCGCGCCGCCGAGTGCTGTGTGGTTGGTGAGGGCCCACTTCTGCTCCTCGCCCGGCGGGCAGAGTCCGGACTCGGCCCAGGAGACGATCTCGCCCGGTGAGGTGGCGTCATGCACCTCGGCGAAGTCGATGTCCTGCGGACCGAGACCGGCCTGCTCGAAGGCGGCGCGAGCCGACAGTTCGTGTGAATCGGAGGGCCCGTGCGTCTGGGCCGGCAGCGAGCGCAGTTGCGAGGCCAGGATCGCGACGTCGCGCTCCCCGCCGCGGCCACGGACCGCGGTGACCACGGCGGCCGCCGCGCCGTCACCGATCGGTGAGCACATGAGGACGGTCAGCGGGCCGAGCACCGAACGGGAGGCCATGATCTCCGCCACCGTGCGCGGGGTCCGGCGCTGGGCCATCGGGTTGAGGACGCCATTGGCGTGAGCCTTCGCCGCCACCGTCGCGAAGGCCTCCGGAGTGACGCCCCGTTCGTTGATCAGCAGGTCGGCGACCTTGGCGTATCGATCGATAAAGGGGCTGCGGGTGACACCGGCCCCCTCTCCGAAGTCCTGGAAGTCGATGTCCATGCCGCCCATGAAGGCCATGAAGCTCTTCGTCTTGTCCTCGAAGAAGAGCTTCTCCGCCCCGACTGCGAGGACAGTGTCGTACTGGCCACCGGCCACGCTGCTCCAGGCCAGGTGCAGCGCATTGGCGCCTGAGGCGCAGGCGTTCTCCACGTTGTTCACCGGCAGCGCGCCGGCGCCCATGTGGTGCATGACGGTCTCGCCACGGATGCACTCCTGGCCGGTGGTTACACCGGCGGTGGCATTGCCGAAGAAGACAGCCTGAATGTCGTCCAGCCCGACCTCTGCGTCGGCCAGAGCTGCGTTGATCGCCTCACTGGCCAGGTCTTTGATGCTGCGGTCGGGGTAACGCCCGAACGGGGTCATTCCGACCCCACTCACCACTGTTTTCCGCATCGTCCCTCGTCTCTTTCGGTTCGTATGGGGCTTGGCTTCGGCTTCGGTAGTACGGCGCCCAGCTGAACGCCTTCAATCAGTCGCGGGCCTGGTAGCGCCGCTCATAGCTGCCGTCGGCCGTCCGCCCGCCGTCGACCACCAGCACCTGTCCGGTGATGAAGGCGGCGTCGTCGGAGGCCAGGAAGGCCGCCGCCGCGGCGGCCTCCTCCGGTCGACCCTGGCGGCGCATCGGCTGCATGAGGTCGCGTCGGTGGCTGAGCACGGGATCATCACCGAAGTCGCGGCGCACCATCGTCGAGTCGATGACACCGAGGGAGAGCGCGTTGGAGCGGATTCCCCGTTCGGCGTAGCGCACCCCGAAATGCCGGGAGACCGCGATGAGGGAGGCCTTGGAGGCTTCGTAGGAGAGCGACGAGCCGCTGCAGATCATGCCGGCGATCGACGTGACGAAGACGAAGGCGCCGTGGCCGCGCTCCAGCATCGCCGGCAAGGCCCCCTGGGCGACGAGCCAGTGCGACCGGACGTTGACGTCGTTGATGAGCGCCCAGTCCTCGACCGTCTGCGTGCGGGCCGGGAGCGAACCGGTGATGCCGACGTTGCAGATCACCACGTCCAGCGGGCCGATCGCCTCGGCCGCTGCGCGCGCCAGTGCGGCCGACTCCTCGATCGATCCGGCGTCAGCTCGCAGTGCCACGCCCCGCGACTCCTCGAGCGCGTCGACGGTGGCCTGCGCCCGGTCCAGGTCGCGGTCGGAGACGGCCACCCGAGCTCCCTCGGCGGCCAGGCGCAGTGCGATGGCGCGCCCGTTGCCCATGGGCGCGTCCGCGCCGACGCTCCCCTCGGAGCCGCCGCCGACCACCAGGACGTTGCGCCCCTCGAATCGTCTTCCCAGCTGCATGGGTCTCCCTTCTTTACCAAGCAAGCGCTAGGCTAGCACGATCAGCCACGAGTGAGGAGCCCATCGATGAACATCGATCTGGAGACTTTCTGCCAGCAGGCCGAGGAGTTCATCTCGGCGCACTATCCACGCCGCTCCGCACGGGCGGGGAGCGAGCACGCCGCGGTGGCGGTGATCCCGGAGCGGAGCGCCGCGCAGGAGGCAGCCGAGCTTCCGGAGGCGATCCAGTGGCGCAAGACGACGTTCGACGCGGGCTTCGGCTGGATCGACGGGCCGGCCGAGTTCGGCGGACGGGGCCTGCCGCCGAGCTACGCCGACGCCTACCGGCAACTGGAGCGGCGATACGCGGTGCCCGACGAGGGGTACACCCGTTTCAGCGTCGGCATCCTCTGCCCGACGCTGCTCGCCCACGGCGGCCCCGAATTGAACGGACGGTATCTGCGGGCGCTTCGCCGGGCCGACATCGTCTCCTGCCAGCTCTTCTCCGAGCCCGACGCCGGGTCTGACCTCGCGTCGGTGCGGACCCGGGCCGGGCGAGACGGTGAGTCGGGTGACTCATGGCGGATCAACGGGCAGAAGGTCTGGACGTCCGGAGCGCACTACAGCGAGGTCGGCATGTTGCTGGCCCGTACCGAGCCGGGCAGTCGCCGCAACGCCGGCCTGTCGGTGTTCATGATCGAGATGGACCAGCCCGGCGTGGAAGTCCGCCCGATCCAACAGCTCACCGGCGGCAAATCGTTCAGTGAGGTGTTCCTCGATGACGCGCGGGTGTCGGCGCAGTCGCTGGTCGGCGAGATCGGGCGCGGCTGGGACGTCATCAACACAACCCTTCGCCACGAGCGGGCGGTCATCGGCAGTGACGGCGCGGTGGATCTGGCCCTGGTGCCCCGGCTCATCGACTTGGCCAGGCGTCACGGCTGCTGGGACGACCCAGTGGTCCGCGAGGCCACCGCCGACATCTACGCACGGGCTCAGGCCGACTCGCTTATGACCTTGGACTTCCTTGATCGGGCCGAGGGTGGGATGCCCGGTGCGGAGATGTCGCTCTCCAAACTCCGCCTGACCGACAACCTGCAGCGCATCTCCGCGCTCGCCCAGCGCATCCTCGGGGGATCCTTCGTCACCGAACTGGACGATGACTTCGGCTGGAGCCAACTCGCGCTGACGCTGGCCGGTCTGCGGATCGGCGGCGGCACGGACGAGGTACTGCGCACCATCGTCGCGCAGCGAGTGCTGAGCCTCCCCCGCAGCTAACCGCGCGGGCTACTGGGCCGTCGTCTGGGCGTGTTCCGATAGCGGCGGCCCTTCGACGGCAGTCGGATGAAACCGAAGAACGCCAGTACTGCGACACAGACCGCGACCACACCGGCAATGATCCCCACCAGCGGCAGCGCCATCTCCGGACCCATCCGAATGTCGGCGACGTTGCCGGCCGGATCGCGGGGGTCGTAGACCACAGTTGGTCGCTGGCCGACTTTCGGCTCCGGGCTAAATTTGAAGTTGCCCACGTCGGCCCGCACCTCACCCTTCGGCCCCTGGAAGACAAGAGTGACGAAGGAGGTTGACGGCTTGGCGCCGTCGTGGACCGCGACGATGCGCGCTTCTGCCCGTACCCCGTGATCGCGTAACGCCTGCGCGTCATCGAGCGCGTTGAGAGACAGCAGGATGACGAAGACACCGACCAGCAGGAGGAGCACCTGCGCTGCGGTCTCTCCAGTGAGTGGCTTGAGCGACCCTCTCAGGCTTCTCGCCACACGTCGCCGCACGGACGGATTCTGGCACGACAGAGCGGCACTCGCACGCCGTGAGAGCGCGTCGAGTCGTCCACCAAGGACGACGAAGAGTTCAGAGCGCGGAGTCGGGGACGTTCATGATGTCGAGCGACCCGGCCAGCACCAGGCTGCACTCCGCCGGCACGAGGGCCAGTCGCTCAGCCGCGAAGAACGCCGACACGGCGACCTTGCCCGAGTAGAAGTCAACGTCAGCGGCCGACCGATCCAGTGCCGCCGCCGCCACGTCTGCGCTCCAGGCCAGCAGCCAGCCGACCAGCAGTTCGCCGAGGGTCATCAGCAGGCGCGTTGCCTGCAGCCCGACCCGGTACAGCTCGGTCGGTTCAGTGACGGCAGCCCGCTGCCACTCCCGCATCCGCTCGACTGCGCCACGGAAGGCCTCGACAGCCGCAGCCAGTTCACTCTTGGAGCCGGCCCCGGGCACGGTGCAGAACGTCTCGATCCCGGTGAGCAGACGGCCGAGGGCCTGGCCGTCATCCCGGACGATCTTGCGGAAGAAGAGGTCCAGGCCCTGGATCGCGGTCGTCCCCTCATAGACCGTGTCGATCTTCGCGTCGCGGATGTACTGCTCGATCGGGTAGTCCTGCAGGTAACCCGACCCGCCGAAGACCTGCAGCGAATCGGCCAGCAGGGCATAGGCCCGCTCGGAGGAGAAGCCCTTCACCACCGGCAGCAGCAGGTCGTTCAGCTCAGTCGCTTCGCCGGCGTCCCGCCCCTCCGCCAGCGCCCGGACGCGCTCGTCCTGAACCGAGGCCGAGTAGAGCACGAGCGCCCGAAGTCCCTCGGCGTACGCCTTCTGCTGGAAGAGACTGCGCCGCACGTCGGGGTGGCCGATGATCGGGATGTCGGGGGCGTTGCGGTCGCCGCGACGGCTCAGGTCCGGACTCTGCCGGCGCAGCTTGGCGTAGTTCAGGGCGTTCAGATACCCGGTGGAGAGGGTCGCCATCGCCTTCACACCGACCAGCATGCGGGCGTACTCGACAACGTGGAACATCTGCGCGATGCCGTCATGGGTCTCGCCGAGCAGGTACCCGATGGCGGGCTCGCCCGCACCGAAGGTGACCTCGCAGGTCGAGGAGACGCGCAGCCCCATCTTGTGCTCGACGTTGGTGACTCGGGCGCCGTTGCGCCGGGTCAGCTCACCGGTCTGCGGGTCGGTGAGGAGCTTGGGGACGACGAAGAGGCTGAGCCCCTTGGTGCCCGGGCCACCAGCCCCCGGCGTATCCACCGGACGGGCCAGCACGAAATGCACGATGTTCTCGGTGAGATCGTGCTCGGCGCTGGTGATGAATCGCTTGACCCCCTCGATGTGCCAGGTGCCGTCGGCCTGTGGGACCGCTCGGGTGCGCCCCGACCCCACGGCCGACCCGGCATCCGGCTCGGTGAGGACCATGGTCGCCCCCCAGGCCCGGTCGACCATCGTCCGGGCCAGCTCTTGCTGCTCAGTCGTGCCGAGTTCGTAGAGCACCTGGGCGTGCGTCCACCCAGCGGCATAGATGAAGAGCGCCGGGTTGGCGCCGAGAGTGAACTCGGCCATCGCCCAGCGCAGCGACGGCGGGGCGGCTATGCCCCCTAGCTCCGGCTCGATATCGAGACGCCACCACTCCGCCGCCACGTACTCCCGCCAGGCCGCTCCGAAGTTCTTCGGCAGCTTCACCTCGGCGGCGACCGGGTCGAAGGTCATCTCGGAGAGGTCACCGTCGGGGAAGGACTCGGCGAAGCGCTCGACGGCCAGTTCCTCGGCGGCGGTCAGCATCGTCCGGGCCGTCTGCTCGTCCAGGTCAGCCCAGTCGCCGGTGCCCAGAACAGCGCCGCGGTTCAGCAGTTCGAAGAGAACGAACTCGACGTCACGCCGATTAGCCTGATAGTGACTCATGATTCTCCTCGCTCGTTCCCAATCGATTTCCGTCTAGAGTCTAGTACACCAAGCACTTGCTTGGTAACGTACGCAGCACTATCGCGAAAGGAATTCGGATGCAGGTATCGATGCACGACCGCGTTGCCCTGGTCACCGGGGCTGGACGGGGATTGGGGCGAGCCTATGCCCTGGACCTGGCTCGTCACGGAGCAACCGTGGTGGTGAACGACGTGGGCGGCAGCCTGCGCGGTGACGGCACCGACCCGGACGAGCCGCCGGCGGCCGATCAGGTCGTCGCCGAGATCGTCGCCCTGGGCGGCAGCGCGATCGCCAACTACGACTCGGTGGCGTCCCCTGAGGGCGGCGAGGCGATGGTCGAGCTGGCGATGTCGACGTACGGCCGTCTCGACGCGGTGATCAACAATGCCGGCATCCTGCGCGACCGCACCATGGGCAAGCTCGATTGGGACGATGTCGGCGCGGTACTTGACGTGCACCTGCGCGGCGCGTTCCACGTGACCCAGCCCGCCTTCCGCGAGATGCGCAAGGCCGGCTACGGCCGACTCGTCTTCACCTCCTCCAACGCCGGCACCTTCGGAAACTTCGGGCAGTCCGTCTACGGCGCGGCCAAGGCGGCGCTGGTCGGCCTCTCCGGGGCCACCGCCATCGAGGGCGAGCGCTACGGAATCCGGAGCAATGTCGTCTGCCCTATCGCCCGGACCCGGATGACCGAGTCGATGCTCGGACCGCTGGCCGCGGCCCTGGACCCCGAGCAGGTCGCTCCGCTGGTGACGTATCTCTGCAGCGAAGATTGCGAGCGCACGCACGCCGTCTACTCGGCCGGCGGCGGCCATTTCGCCCGGGTCTTCACCGACCTCACCAGCGGCTGGCAAGCTCCGTCCGCCCCGACGGCCGACATGATCGCCGACGCGCTCGGCGAGATCGAAGCCGACGGCGAGTTGCTGCGACCCGAGTCAGCCACCGACGAACTCACCGCGCTGGCCACCCACCTGCGCAGCGCCGCGGGGAGCCTCTGACTCGTGCCAGTGCCCGCGCCTGCGTCCCACGCGACCCGACCGACTTTTGGAGAGAACCTATGACGGCCACCGAGCTGACCGAACTCATCGACATCGATTCGACCCTCTCAGAGGATGAACGACTTATTCGCAAGACGGTCCGGGAGTTCGTCAGCCGTCGAGTTCGTCCTTATATTGCCGAGTGGTTCGAGGAGGGCATCTCTCCCAAGGAGCTCGCCACCGAGCTCGGCGGTCTCGGCCTGCTCGGCATGCACCTCACCGGCTACGGCTGTGCCGGAACCAGCGCGGTGAGCTACGGCCTGGCTTGCCTGGAGCTGGAGGCCGGTGACAGCGGACTACGCAGTTTCGTGTCGGTACAGGGTTCGCTGTCGATGTTCTCGATCTGGAAGTACGGCTCGGAGGAGCAGAAGCAGGAGTGGCTACCCCGACTGGCCGCCGGCGAGGCGATCGGTTGCTTCGGCCTGACGGAGCCGGACTTCGGCTCGAATCCGGCCGGGATGCGCACTCGCGCCGTTCGGGACGGTTCGGATTGGCGCCTCACCGGCACCAAGATGTGGATCACCAACGGCAGCCTGGCCGATGTCGCGACGGTCTGGGCCCGCACTGACGATGGGATTCGTGGCTTCCTGGTGCAGCGCGACACCCCCGGCTTCACCACCAGCGACGTCCACCACAAGCTCTCACTGCGGGCGTCGACGACCTCCGAACTGGTCCTCGACGACGTGCGTCTGCCCGAGTCGGCGATGCTCCCCGAGGCCCGCGGGCTCTCCGGTCCGCTGGGCTGCCTGAACGAGGCCCGGTTCGGGATCGTCTTCGGCGCACTGGGTGCGGCCCGGGACTGTCTCGAATCGACGCTGGCCTACGCCGGCGCCCGCGAACAATTCGATCGCCCTATCGCCGGGTTCCAGCTGACCCAGGCGAAACTGGCCGACACCGCGCTCGAGTATTACAAGGGACTGCTGCTCGCGTTGCACCTCGGGCGGAAGAAGGACGCCGGTACCCTGCGCCCGGAACAGGTGAGCCTCGGCAAGCTGAACAACGTCCGCGAGGCTATCGCCATCGCCCGCACCTGCCGCACCATTCTGGGCGGATCCGGCATCACCACCGAGTACCCGGTGCTGCGCCACGCCAACAATCTCGAGTCGGTATTGACCTACGAAGGAACCAGCGAGGTGCACCAGCTGGCGATCGGCCAGGCGCTCACCGGAATCTCGGCCTACCGGTGAATCCGCGGCTACAGTGTCGCATCGGGAGCAGGGGCGTGCGTTGAGCGGCGCCATCGGTGAACAGACGCTGGCCATTCTCGGCGGGACCGGGGACCAGGGGCGTGGGCTGGCCTATCGCTTCGCGAGCGCCGGAATGCGGGTGCTGATCGGCTCCCGCGATCCGGAACGGGCCGCCGTCACCGCCGCCGAACTCTCGGCCATGATCACCGCCGGATCCGTGCGGGGCGGGACGAACTCCGATGTCGCCTCCGACGCCGATCTCGCGATCATCGCCGTCCCGTGGGGCGCGCACGCAGCGACGCTGGCCCCACTGGCCGCTGACCTGGCCGGGAAGATCGTCATCGACTGCGTCAACCCGATTGGCTTCGACGAGCGCGGCCCGCACCGGCTCGAATGTGCCGAGGGGAGCGCCGCCGAGCAAGCCGCGCAGCTGCTGCCCGAGTCAAGGGTGACGGCCGCCTTTCATCATGTGAGCGCGGTGCTTCTGGCTGACCCGGCGGTCGCCGACCTCGACCTCGATGTGATGGTGCTCGGCGATGACCGAGATGCCACCGACACGGTGGCCGCACTGGCCGAACTGCTGCCCGGGGTACGCGGAATCTTCGCCGGACGGCTACGCAATGCCGGCCAGGTGGAGGCGCTAACGGCCAACCTCATCGCTGCAAACCGGCGTTACAAGACGCACGCCGGCATTCGGATCACCGGAATCTAAACGAGATTCACCCATCTCCGCGCAAGCCGGGATCAGCGTCCGTAAGTTCGTTCAGGGTTTGCTGGGATCTGGAGGGAGTGAGATCGAAGTCCCCGGCGTATTGCTGGAGGGCGGCCGGTGCGCCCGCGCGCTGGTCGGTGCCCCCGATTCCGGTCACTCTCGCAGAGCCGGTGTCGGGATTGGGATTGACGTCAAATAATGGGGATAGCCGCCAGCGGCCTGCTGGTGCAGGAAGCTACGGAACTCTGCTGCCGCTCTGGTGCCGGTCGAACCGCTCCAACAACAGGACGGAGCGGTCATCGATCTGTGTGAGCGTGTTCCGGAGCACGCGGATGCCCGCCAACTCCGCCAGGTCGAGGGTGGTCTTCTCCCACGCCATGACGTCCCACCCGTCGTCGCGATGTGGAAATTTGGCAATGAGCAACTGTCGCCGTCACGGACGGACGCTTTCGGAGGGGGTCAAGTTAGGTCCGTTCCATCGACTCGACGCCGAGATGGGTGCACTGCTGCGCGAACCCGTGGCTCTCAAGTTCCTCAGGCTCTCCGTGGGCGACGACGGCTGACCAGCTTCGCGGCCAGGATCGCCACCCGGGCCAGCAATCGATGCCCCAGGCGACGACGGGCATCGCGCTAGGAAGCGCGCGAACGCACGTAGTCCTCGAGCGCGTGCCGAGCCAGTGCAGAAAGACTGACACCCTCGTCCTCGGCGACTCGCTCTGCCTGCGCGCGCAACTCCTCCGGCACCCTGAACTGCACGCGCGGGGAATGCACCGAGCCGCCCGATAAGGACTTGCCGCCCGGGATCAGGTTTCGACGGCGTACCTCGGCCAACATCTCGTTGGCGATCTCATCCGCAAGCTCGTTCGTCAGCCGGCGGCCATCCTTGAGGATGAACTCTTCCTCGTCCAGGCCGAGGTCAGGTCCGACCACGTACTCAGTTTTCGTCTTCCTCGCCATCACCCTGCCCCTTTCTAAACTCGGACTGATCGCCGACCTGAATCGGATCCACCGAGTTCATCACCGCCACAATGTGCGCGACTCCGATCTTGTGTCGACGACCGGAACGCACAACCCGTATCCCAGTCATGTCGAGTATGTCATACATGCTCGAAGGTTCGCCACGTCAGAGCCGATCCCCACGGGCCCCGAGCCGGTGCGCGTCACGGGCCCGGCCGTCCGCGGCAGACGCGGCGTAGCGCCCGACCATCTCCCGCGACCGCCAACCCCCCCAGCCGCATCAGGTCGTGCTCCTGCCCACCGGTCGCCAGCCAGTCGTGGGCGAACGTATGCCGAACTGGTGCGGGTGCACGGGCGGAACCCCCGCGTCTACGCACCGCCGTTCAAGCATCTGACGTACCCCTGAGTCGGTCATGCGCCCCTTATCGCCGAGCCAGAACGGCGAGGAGTCCGCAGCGGCGTGACGACCACGGAAACGCAAATATCGGCGCAGAGGGTCGGCGGTCTTCGACCCGAACGGGCAGGCACGGTTGCGCCCGCCCTTGCCGACAACGAGCGCGACTTGATGCTCGAAGTCGACGTCCTCGACGCGCAGTACGCACAGCTCCCCCGCCCGCATCCCGGTGTCGAGCAGCAACCGGATCATCGCAGTGTCACGACGGTTCTCGAAGGTGTTGCCCTTGCACGTAACCAGCAATGCCGACAGCGCCGCATCGTCAGAATCGGCACCGGTTGCTCGGGAACCGACGGCGGGCTCATCCGCTCCATCGGCGAGCGCGGGATCTCGCCGTGCTCGCGAGCGATCGTCCCCGCCCCGTCTGACATCCCGTTGGCGGCGAGATAGTCGGTGAACGACTCCCCCACCGACAGGTATAACGCAATGGTGGCGAGCGACCGCCCACAGGCCCGCCGCGAGATCCGTCAGTCGGGCAGTAGCCCGACGAGAGGCGCCACAGCGGGCGATTTCACCTTCGGCATGCGACGAGTGTAATCGTCCGTAATGCCTGTGTGGGATTTCGAACCTCTGTTGATGAGCGTAGAGGCCTTATATTTACAGGGATTGTGGGGCGGGTCGGGCTCGAACCGACGACCCAGGGATTATGAGTCCCTTGCTCTAACCAGCTGAGCTACCGCCCCGCGCGAGTCGGCCGGCAAATCACCTGCGCACCCACGGTCGCGCGTCGGATCCTCGCGCGAACATCCAAACTCTAGTGTGCGGTAGCCCAGCGCGGCGCGTCGGGGCAAAATCTGACAAATCGCCCAGTGTCAACGCCACAGACAGCGACTTGGGGGGTTTTTGTCCCGGATTCCGGGAAGAAAACTCCCCAAGTCGCGAGAGATCAGGTGACGACCCGGATCGTCCAGAAGTCAGACGCCAGGCCATTGTCGGTCAGGTAGGCGTACGGCATGTGGAAGTACCCCTTGTCGCCCCAACCAGTCCCCCACGAATTGCGGACGATGAAGCGCTGCGCCGAGTCGTCGTATCCGACGGCCATCACCGCGTGACCGCCGATCACCGACTCATTCGGCGACGGCATCGGCACGATTCCCGTCTTCGCCACCGCCGCACTCTCGAAGCTCTGGTACACCGTGAAACCGAAGACGAACGGGTAGCCGGCGGCCAGACAGCCGCGCAACTGCTGCTCGGTCGCCACCACCCGCTGGTAGCTGGTCGCCCGGTTCTTCAGGGCGGCGGTGTAGCACTTGGCCGGCGGCTTCTTCCCCGCCGGGTCGCCGGCCGGCCAGGTTCCGTCCGGCTTGGCCGGCGTCCCGTCGTAGGGCCAGTCGGGTTCGGGACAGACACCGAGCTTGTGGACGCTCTTGATGCCGTCGCGGATCTGGGCACCGGCGTCGCTGCCGATGTTGTGCTCCATCGCCCGCTCGTTGTAGTAAATGAACAGCCGCGACGGCATGAAGTCCGTCAGCTTCTGCTTCAGCAGCTCGAACTCGAAGGCGCCGCCGATAGCGTTCGCCGTGCAGCTGCCGATCTGTTCCTGGTCATAGACCGGCGGACACTGCGGCCGCAGGTCCACCTTGGGTGGGACAACGATGGTGCTGATCCGGGGCGCGGTGAAGATGTGGTCGCGTGCATCCGGTAGATCGCGTACCCAACCCAAGCGGGCAGCGGTGTTGGACGAAGTCGCCATTGGTCTCTCCTCGTTTCGGCTGCTCACGACTCCGTCCCCCGGATTCCGTGAGTCGCTCTCGATTAGGTCTGTCACCGTCGCAGAGGAGCCGCCGATCCCCCTGATACATGCGACGACTTCCGACGACCGGCGCCGCCATCGATCCCCAACGCTGCGGAGCCACCGGTACCAGCCGCCCGATGGTGGTGAACTTACGCCGAAATGCTCCGTGGGACCATGCCCCCTGCGGCCGGGCCGGAATCATCCATCATTTGCGACAGATTGACCGCGACCCACATCCAACGACGAGGCCCGACACAGCGCGCGGGGGCTGGTTACCGGGCCCCACTAGGATCAGGCAGTGCCCATGACGCCCGTGCCTGCCCACCCAGCCACCGTCGCGTGATCGACGCATCCCCACCCAGCGACGAGCTGCTCACCAGCTTCTGGGCCTACGAACACGACCTGATCTCCAACCACGTGACGGCACTGGCCAACTGGTTCCTCGATTCGGCCACGGCGATCCGCAGCGACCCGACGGCACTGCTCTCCGGCCGCGGCGACATCGCCGAGTTCCGACGCCTACGCCCACCACCCGGCGTCCGCACGGTCGAACGACTGCACCACCGCCGCATCAGCGCCGATGCAGCGGCGCTCATCGCCGAGACGCGCACTCCGAGCGGCACCGGTTCCACACAGCTCCAGCTCTGGCAGCTAACAGTGGATGGCTGGCGGATCGCCGTCGCGCAGGTGATGCCGACGCCCGCTGCGCCGGTGCCGACCCCGATACCGGCCGCGGATCGGACGGTCTGGCGCGAGCACGGGACGCCGCTGCTGCCCAGCACCGCTGACGGCTCGCTCAGCGGCACCCGGATCGCGGTGAAGGATCTCTTCGCACTGCCGGGCCACCGCGTAGGAGCCGGAAATCCCGACTGGTTGGCCGACGCGCCCGTGGAGACGAACGCCGCGACGGCGGTAGACGATCTGCTGAACGCCGGTGCCGAGGTCGCCGGAATCACGCAGACCGACGAACTCGCCTTCGCCCTGGCCGGGGCCAACGCCCACTACGGCACGCCGCCGAACCCGCGAGCGCCGGGACGGATACCCGGCGGTTCAACCAGCGGATCGGCCGCAGCGGTCGCCTCCGGTGCCGCCGAGATTGGCCTCGGCACCGACACCGCCGGCTCCATCCGGGTCCCGGCCTCCTACTGCGGCCTCTACGGTCTTCGGACAACGCATGGCGTCGTGTCGCGAGCCGGGCTCACCGGCCTGGCTTCTTCCTTTGACACCGTCGGGTTTCTCACCCGAGAGGTGGCGACGCTGCGCGCAGTCGCCCGGGCCGCAAGACTCCCCGAGCCGGCGCAGCCGGTGCGCACCCTGCTCGTGGTCAGCGAATTCGTCGGGTTGGCCGACCTGGAGGTGCAGGAGTCGTTCCAGGCCGCGGTGCTGGCACTCTCCGGCCGCAAGAGGCTGCCGGTTCGCGTGATCGCCTCCCTCTCCGATGGCGCTCTGGACACGTGGTTAGAGGCATTTCGCACTATGCAGGCCATCGAGGCCTGGCAGCTGCACGCCGACTGGCTGAAGACGCACCCAACGTCGCTCGGCCCGGCCGTCCAGGCGCGTTTCGACATCGGGGCGGCGGTCACTCCGGCTCAGCGGGAAGCCGTCGAAAGTATCGCTGCCGAGGCCCGAGCCCGGATCATCGAGGCCGTCCCCCCGGGAACCGCACTGCTGCTCCCAGCGACCAGCGGGCCGGCCCCGGTGCGAGACCTCGATCCCGCAGCTATGGAGGCAGTGCGGACGGCGACGCTGAAACTCACCTTCCTGGCTTCGGTCTCCGGACTACCGGCGATCAGCGCGCCGCTGCTGGCCCGGGGGCCATTGCCGGTCGGGCTCTCGGCGATCGGGGCGAGCGGAACCGACGCCGATCTCATCGAACTCGTCGCACCGTAGCGGGCTGAGGTTGGTCGGCTAGGCGACGGCCGGTTTGTTGCGGCGAGTCGCGTCGGCCGGCAGGTGCCGCACGGCCGTACGACGGCGGTGGATCGAGTTCGCCGGCAGGTCCTGCTGATATGGCGCGGGCCGGCCGAAGTAGTAGCCCTGCGCATGCGAGCAGCCGAGTTCGGCCAGCACCTGCGCCTGCCGGGCTGTCTCCACCCCTTCGGCGACGATCTTGAGGTTCAGCGCGATCGCCATAGACACGATCGCCCGGAGCACGGGAACGTCTCCCCCGCTCTCGGGAATGGCGGCGACGAAAGACTGGTCGATCTTCAGCACGTTGGCGGGCAGGTTCTCCAACCGGTTCAGCGAGGAGTAGCCGGTCCCGAAGTCGTCGATCGCGATCCGCACACCCAGTTCCCGCAGGTTGCGGAGCACAGCGAGGACGCGCTGATGGTCGGCATCGAAGGTCGACTCGGTCACCTCGATGATCAGCAACGACGGTTCCAGCCCGGTTTCGGCCAGCACCGTGGCGACGTTCGCGGCGTAGTCAGGGTTGGTCAGCTCGTGCCCGGAAGCGTTGACCGAGATGCTGCGAGATCTCCCGGTCTGCTGGTTGTGGCCGACCGTCTGTTCGCAGGCCGCGCGCAGGATCCAGGCGCCGATCGCGTGAATCGCACCGACGCTCTCGGCGAGCGGGATGAAGTCCAGCGGCGAGACCATGCCGCGGGTCGGGTGATTCCACCGGATGAGGGCCTCGTCGCCGGTGACCTCGCCGATGCTCAGATCGAGGATCGGCTGGAAATACACCTCGAACTCGCCGTCCGCCAGAGCCCGATAGAACTCAGTCGACGTCGATCCGTCGTCGGTCACGCCGTACTGGCAGGTCTGACCACCACCTCCGCTCTTGGAGTTGTAGAGCGCCACGTCGGCCCGGCCGAGCAGCATCGACTGCGAGTCGTCGGCGCGGAGTTCGGCGACGCCGGCCGAGAACGACGTCTCGTGACGCACCAGTGCCCGCAACTCGTCGGCGACTGCAGCGGCCCGATTGGCCGTGAATCCCGGCAGGATCAGGGCGAACTCGTCGCCGCCTTGACGGCACATGGTCAGGCCCGGGGCGAGGTTGCGCCCCCAGATCTGCGCGATGGCGGCCAGCAGTCGGTCACCCTCCCCGTGCCCGGAGAGGTCGTTGACCGACTTGAAGTCGTCAAGGTCGATGACCACCACCGCGAGCGACTGGTCGTCCCGCTGAGCGTCTGCGATCGCCCGCCCCAGGTGGAGGTCGAAGCCTCTGCGGTTGTAGAGCCCCGTGAGGGCATCCCGGTCAGCCGCGGCGGCGGCGCGAGTCAGCCACGCTACGGCGACTGCGACGAAGACGAGGATCGCCTGCAAGTAGGCGATCTCGCCTTCGTAGAGCCCGCAGAACTGTGCGGCGATATACATGCAGATCTCAGCCGCGATGACGTGAATGGCCGCCGACACCAGATCGAAGTAATAGGCACATCCCACGGTGATGGCCAGGAACATCATCCCGTCATCCACCGCGGCCGGCGGGTAGTCACTGATCAGGCTGACGGCGATGGTCATCAACAGAGTGCCGGCGGCCAGGATCAGATGAAGCGTTCGATGGGGAACCAGGTGACCGATCAGCACGGTCAGCGTGCCGCCGCTAACGGCCAGCGCCGCGATCAAGCTCAGCAGCGCAGCGTGCTTCAGCGAGACCGGGGCGGTGGCCAGCACCACGAAACCGATCAGGCCGGCTAGGACATAGGAGCCGCCGGTGGTCAGGGCGAAGGTGCGACGAGAGGCGACGGCCGGCTTGCGGCGGGCCAGAGCCCACAGGTCGCGGGCCCGGGCGCGAGGCGTCGAGTCGGCGCGGCGAATAGCCACATCCGTCATCTGCGCTCGCAGGTCAGTACTCACCGGACACTCCGTGTCTAAACGCTGGCTGTTCATCCGCAACAGCCTGGAACAGCAGTTTCCCTCACAAAGCGCCTCGCCGCACGCTGGAGCATTCAATGACCGGGCGGTCGCAGGCCTGGGCGTTCAGGCGACGGGGCAGGCCAGGCCGATGAGGATCGGCGGAGAATCGGGCACGGGCAAGCAACGGAGCCCGGAAATGACGAGAGGCCCCGCGCTGCGAGGCCTCTAGCTCCCCCACCTGGACTCGAACCAGGAACATTCCGATTAACAGTCGAACGCTCTGCCAATTGAGCTATAGGGGATCAAAACATCGCCGTCCATATTACTACTGGCTGTAAGAAGGCAACCGTTGAAGGATAGCCCATCCACGGAGGTCCGCGCGCCAGGGTTACGCTTGGGTGAACGGAGCAACCAGCGCCACGGGTGTCGAGGATCGACACCACGGACTTCTAGCTGACGGAGAACCACCAGATGAGGCTTTCGCTTCTTGTCGGCGTCGCTATCGGATACATCCTCGGGGCCCGGGCCGGCCGGGAACGCTACGAGCAGATCGCCCGGGTCGGGCGCAAGGTCCGGGGCAGCCAGACCGTGCAGTCAACCGCCGGCGTGCTGCACGCCCAGGTCGACGGCCTACGCAGCAAGGCAGTCGGACGGGTGACGGAGAAGCTGAACTCGGCACCGACATCACAGCCGGCCGGCGTCTCCACCAACGGCTACCACCCCTGACCGGCGGGCGCCCAGGCATAATCCGACGGCGTCGAGGCACAATCCGACGGGGGTCGAGGACCTACTCCGACGGCGTCCAGGCCGCCCGCAGGCGCTCCAACCGCAGCGTGACCGCCTCCCGCAGCGGCGGGTTGTCGGTGGCCCCACCCTCCAGCCGGGCCCACCAGCTGAGACCGTCCTGGCCGGGCACTCGCCGCCCGACGAACCGCACCGACCCGTCTTCCACGGATGCCGTCTCGGAGTAGACGACGCTCGCCTCGACGCGCTGCCGCACCTTCTCCGGCAGATCCTTGGGCTCAGCCAGCGTCAGGCTCACCGGCGGCCGATCGACGAGTAGCAGGTCATCCACCAGCTCAGCCTCGGTGACGATGAGCCGCGAATCGCGCCACACCGCCTTGCTGACCAGATGCCAGCCGATCAGTCGTGGGCCGTCCGGCTCCGGCCACCAGAGACCGCGCGGCGTGGCGACGACCGCGGTCGGCTCCTCAACCCCCACGACGGGCGCCCAGGACACCACCCGTTCGTCCTTCTCCAGTCGCGCCAGCATCTCCGCCGGGGGCCGGGGGCGGCGCGACAGCAGGGCCACTACTCGTCCCCGATCGCGCGCTCACGCATGGCCCGCCGCTGGCTCTCCAGCGAGATCAGCTCACCGAAGAGCCGGGTGTGCTCCTCGGCCGCGTCGACCGGGTTGATGCGCTGCAGCTTGGACTTCAACGCGGCCACCCGCCGGGAGATCGCCATCTCCTGCAGCCGGGCCATCACCGCGGCCGCGTAACGCTCCTGCGAGTCCCTGCCGGAGTGCAGCGGCTCCACGGCCAGCGCGTGCACGATGGTGCGAGCCCGATCATCCGGCAGCCCGGATTCGATGACCCCAGCCCAGCCCGGGCCACTCACCGCCTCCGCGGTGCCCCCGGAGGCGGCAATCGCGCTGCGCAGCTGCCGGTGTGCCAGCACCATGAAGGCGTCCTCGGGCAGCGAGTCGAAGGTCGGGCCGGCGACGCCGGGCAGCTGCAGCGCGACCTTCAGAACCTCCCGCTCGACGAAGGCGACCTGCTCATCGACGACCGGTTCGGCCGAACGTTGCTGCGTCTGCACCGCCGCCGGGGACTGCGCCGGCTGGCCGGAGCCACCGCGGTCTCGTCGCGGCTCCGCACCGCGCCCACCCGGCCCGGCGTTGCTCTGACCGCCGGAACCAGCCGACATGCGCCGGCGCACGTCCTCCCGCACCCGGGTCAGCACCCGATCCGGGTCATCGACGCCGATCATCCGGGCCAGGCTCTGCGAGTACTCCACCCGCAGCCCGGTGTCCTTGATCTGGGCGACCAGCGGCACGCCGAGGTCGAGCGCCCGCGAGCGCCCCTCAGCGGTGTCCAGATCGAACCGGGAGACGGTCTGGCGCAGCACGAACTCGACCAGCGGCACCCGCCGGGCTACCAGGTCGCGCACCGCCGCGTCACCAGCGGATTGACGCAGTTCGCACGGGTCCTTGCCGTTCGGCTCGACCGCGATGAAGGTCTGACTCATGAACTTCTGATCATCGGAGAAGGCCCGCTCGGCCGCCTTCTGCCCGGCCGCGTCGCCGTCGAAGGTGAAGATGACCTCACCGGTGTAAGCGTCGGAGTCCATCAGCAGGCGGCGCAGCACCCCGATGTGCTCACTGCCGAAGGCGGTGCCGCAGGTGGCGACCGCGGTCTGTACCCCGGCCAGGTGACAGGCCATCACGTCGGTATACCCCTCGACGATGACGGCCCGGTGCTGGCGGGCGATCTCCTTGCGGGCCAGATCCATCCCGTAGAGGAGCTGGCTCTTCTTGTAGATCGGCGTCTCGGGGCTGTTGACGTACTTCGCCTCGATCTTGTCGTCGTCGAAGAGGCGGCGGGCCCCGAAGCCCACGACGCTGCCACCGACGTCCCGGATCGGCCAGAGCAGCCGGCGATGGAAACGGTCGATGAGCGAGCCGCGCTGCGACTCCCGGGCCAGGCCGCCGGCGGTGAGTTCGGCTGAGGTGAAGCCCTGGGCCTGCAGGTGCTTGGTCAGCGAGTCCCAGCCACCGGGGGCGAACCCGCAGCCGTAGGTGCTGGCGGCGGCGTCATCGAAGCCACGCTCGGCCAGGAAGGCCCGGGCCGGCGCCGCCTCCGGGGTGCGCAGCTGCTCGGCGTAGAACTTGGCGGCGGCGGCATGCGCCTCGATGAGCCGGGTGTGCTGACCGCGTGAGGGCTTGCCACCGGTGCTCCCCTCGAGGTAGCGAAGCTGAATGCCGGCCCGGGCCGCGAGCTGTTCGACCGACTCGCTGAAGCTGAGGTGCTCGATGCGCTCGACGAACCGGATCACATCGCCGCCGGCCCCACAGCCGAAACAGTGGAAGAGGCCGCGAGCCGGTGACACCGACAACGAAGGAGACTTCTCGTCGTGGAAGGGGCAGATGCCCTTGAGGTTGCCGCCGCCGGCGTTGCGCAGCTGGACGTGCTCGCCGATGATCTCGTCGATGGGCGTCTTCGCGCGAACCTCGGCGATGTCTTCGTCTCTGATTCGGCCCGCCACCGGTCCATCTTATGCGCGCGGCAGGGGCCGCTCAGCCGCGGCTGAACCCGCTGCCGCGGCGCCTACCCGCGGCTGAAAACGCCCGGAGCGAACGCCCCGGCTCCCAGTAGCTGTCGCTGCAGCGGCTTCACCGCGTTGATCAGGTGCAGCGTCCTCTCCGGCCCGAGCTGCTCCCACGGAGCCAGGTCCAGCTCGTTGGTCTTCGCCTCGATCTCCAGCCGCAGCAGGCCGCCCGCCTCGGTGAGGGACCCGTCGGCGGTGAGCAGCCCCGCCGCCTGCAGGTCGGCGACGCAGTTGGACCACTCCTCATCCGACCAGCCCCGGGTGGCCTTCGCCGCCTCTTCGGTGAAGCCGAAGCCGGTAGCGGTGTGCGTCACGAGGGCCTCGATCCCGGTGAGGCCGCTGGCGACCAGCGCCGCGATGTGCCCGTCGCCGCGGTACTCGCGCAGCAGGGTTATGCCGTGCCAGAGCTGCAGCAGCGGCGACTGCGGCCAGTCGAGATCGGCGTGGGCGGCATAGAGCGGGCGCCCGGCCACCTCGCAGGCGGTGGTCGCCTCGCGGACCAGCTCAGCCGTCTCGGCCACCACGTCGGCGTCGGCCAGCTCGCCGAGCAGCCGCTGCAGCCCGCGGTCGACGGCGACCAGGCGACCCTCGATCACCTGCTCGGGCGTGGTGAGCGTCCAGACGCGGGGCATCAGGTGCCCGATCAGGCTCGGGCTGAAGTTGTAGAAGGTGGCGGCGACCGTACCCGGACCGACCGCTCCCATCGGCGCCGAGCGACCGGCGAAGTAGACCATCCGCCCCGGCTTCAGCCCGAGCACGGCCAGCTCCTCCTGCAGCTCCGGGGCGAAGTAGATGAAGGCGTGCAGCGGCTCCAGGCGGCTGTGCGCGCGGGCGGCCAGGGTGGTGAGTTCAGCGAGGTCGTCGTCAGCCATCCGCCCACCCTAGCCCGGTGTCTCACCCGCTTCGGGTGAGACACCGGGAGTCCGTGCCAAGCAGAGTTGTCGACTAGGTGGGCTCATCCTGGAGTCCAGGTGGTTCGGAGGTCGTAGTGAGCGATGTACAGCGTCAAGTTCTGCCGATAGCTGATGCCAAGCACATCGGGTTGACGACGTACGTCACAACCGACCCGGATACGTCCTACCCTCCGATCGCGCCGCTGCGACCTCCGACCGGCGCCCCCAACGTGCTTGTGGTGCTGTTGGACGACGTGGGGTTCGGTGCCGCGAGCGCCTTCGGTGGTCCCTGCGAGACGCCGACGGCCGACCGGCTGGCGGCCGAAGGCCTGAAGTACAACCGCTTTCACACCACGGCACTCTGCTCGCCGACCCGAGCCGCTCTGCTCTCGGGGCGAAATCATCACTCGGTGGGGATGGGTGCGATCACCGAGATGGCCACCTCCGCCCCGGGCTACAACTCGCTGCGCCCGAACACCTGCGCGCCGCTGGCCGAGATGCTGAGGCTCAACGGGTATTCGACGGCACAGTTTGGCAAGTGCCACGAAGTGCCCGTCTTCGAGTCCAGTCCGATCGGTCCCTTCGACCACTGGCCACACCCCGGCGGTGGCTTCGAGTACTTCTACGGGTTCATCGGCGGCGAGAACAACCAGTGGTATCCGGCGCTCTACGAGCAGACCACGCCGGTCGAGCCCTGGGGCGGTCCGGAGGACGGCTACCACCTGATGGACGACCTAGCCGACAAGACCATCGGCTGGATGCGGCAGCAGAAGTCGATGGCTCCCGACCGTCCGTTCTTCGCCTACCTCGCCCCGGGCGCCACCCACGCCCCTCACCACGTGCCGCAGGATTGGATCGAGAAATACAAGGGAAAGTTCGACCAGGGTTGGGACGCGGTGCGCGAGGCGACCTTTGCCCGGCAGAAGGAACTCGGCGTCATCCCGGCCGACGCTGAGCTGACGGCCCGCCCCGAGGAGATCCCGGCGTGGGAGGAGATGGACGAGGCACTACGGCCCGTGCTGGCTCGTCAGATGGAGGTCTACGCCGCTTTTCTCTCCTACGCCGACCACCACGTGGGTCGCGTCGTCGACGCGCTGGCTGACATGGGACTGCTCGAAGACACCTTGATCTACTACATCATCGGCGACAACGGCGCCTCGGGCGAGGGCACCGTCCTCGGCACCACCAATGAACTGATGGTCTCCGAAGCCCCCGATCTGGCGACACCGGAGTGGCTCATCGAGCACATCGACGACCTCGGCACGCCACGGGCCTACAACCACTACGCAGTGGGGTGGGCCCACGCGATGGACACGCCCTTCCAGTGGACGAAGCAGATCGCCTCGCATTGGGGTGGCACCCGCAACGGCACGATCGTGCACTGGCCGTCTCGCATTGCGGCCAAGGGTGAAGTTCGCAGCCAGTTCCACCACGTGGTGGACTTTGCCCCGACCATCATGGAGGCCGCGAACCTGCCGTTCCCGACGAGTGTGAACGGCATCGCCCAGGAGCCGTTCCACGGGGTCTCGATGGCCTACTCCTTCGACGACCCGTCAGCGCCGGAGCGCCGCGAGACGCAGTACTTCGAGATGATGTGCAACCGCGGGATTTACCACAAGGGATGGACGGCCGTGACCAAGCACGCTGTCCCGTGGGTCTTCAGCGGTCGAAGCGAAGATGTCGAGGCCGACGTGTGGGAGCTGTACAACACCAACGTCGACTGGACCCAGGCCAACGATCTGGCCGACGAGATGCCCGAGAAACTCGCCGAGTTGCAGCGGCTCTTCCTGATCGAAGCGACGAAGTACAACGTGCTGCCGCTGGAGCCACGCTTCGCCGAACGCTTCAACCCTGACCTAGCTGGACGCCCTAACCCCGTCGCCGGCAGCACTCAGTTGCTCTTCGGCGGTATGCATCGGCTGCAGGAGAACGTCGTCATCAACGTCAAGAACAAGACGCACTCCGTCACGGCCGAGGTGGAGATCCGCGACAGCGGTGCGCGGGGAGTGATCATCGCCCAGGGCGGCAGCACCGGGGGGTGGAGCCTCTACGTCCACGAAGGCAAACTGCGCTACGGGTACAACTTCGTCGGGGCCAAGCAGTACTACGTAGGTACCGACGACCCACTGCCGACCGGCACCCATCAGGTGCGGATGGAGTTCGCCTACGACGGCGGCGGCATCGGCAAGGGCGGAACGGTCAGCCTCTTCCTGGACGGCGCCAAGGTCGGCGAAGGGCGGGTCGAACGGACCCACTGGGGGATCTTCTCGATGGATGAGACGACGGAGGTAGGTTCGGACGCCGGAACTCCCGTGGTGCCCGACTACGGGCCGACCGGCAATGACTTCAACGGCCGCGTCGCCTGGGTTCAGATCGACATCGACGCGGCGGCCGCCGACCAGGACCACCTCATCAACCCAGAGGAGCGCTACCGAATCGCGGTCGCCAAGCAGTAGCCGCAACTATCGGCAGAGGCGGGTGTGCCAGCTCTGGGCCGACGTGTCGGTCAGCTGGGCCACCTGGTCGATGACCACGCGCAGCCGAGCGGCATCGGAGTCAGCCGCGTGCCAGGCCGGCTGCAGCGGCACGTCCAACCGCCCCGGTGACGCCGCGACGAGGGCCGCGACGAGCTCGGTGAGCAGTACCCGCTGGTCGTGCTGGCGCTCCAAGACGCCGGGGCGGCTCATCACGTACTGAGCCGCCACCGCCTTCAGCAGGGCACACTCGGCCGCGGTTTGCGAGGGCACGACGAGGTCGCCGTCGTAGCGGCGCATGGGCGCTGGACCGTAGGTCTGTCGGGTCGCACTCACGGCGGCCGAGACGAACCGCCCGGTCAGTTCGCTGGTCGCCCGCTTGGCCGCCGTCTGGGCCAGGTACGAACGGTCGTAGCCGCTCAGGTCGCGCAGCGTCGGCAGCTCGAGCAGTGCATCCAGTACCGGCGCCAACTCCCCCGCCGAGAGTGGCGAATAGGTCGCGGCGGCCAGCTCGCAGAGAGACTCACGGGCCGAATCATCAATGTTCTCAAGGCGAATGTGCCCGGCGTGCACCCCATCCTCGACGTCGTGCACCGAGTAGGCGACATCGTCGGCCCAGTCCATCACCTGGGCCTCCAGACAGCGGGTACCCGCCGGCGCGCCCGCGCGAACCCACTCGAAGGCGGGGCGGTCATCGGCGTAGACACCGAACTTGGGGGTGCCCGCCCGCTGCGACCAGGGGTACTTGCAGACCGCGTCGAGGGTGGCCCGGGTGAGGTTGAGCCCGGCCGGCTGCCCCTGCGAGTTGAGCACCTTCGCCTCCAGCCGGGTCAGGATGCGCAGCGTCTGGGCATTCCCCTCGAAGCCGCCGATCTCGGCCGCCGCCAGGTTCAGGGCCAGCTCGCCGTTGTGCCCGAAGGGTGGATGCCCGAGGTCGTGGGCCAGCCCGGCGGTATCCACCACGTCCGGGTCGCACCCCAGCGCCGCTCCCATCTCACGGCCGATCTGCGCCACCTCCAGCGAGTGGGTCAGCCGGGTGCGCGGAAAGTCGTCCGAACCCGGAACCACAACCTGGGTCTTGTCGGCTAGCCGCCGGAAGGCGTAAGAGTGCAGCACCCGCGCCCGGTCGCGCTCGAACTGGCTGCGCATCTCTCCGCCCCGGTCGGCGTCGGCCCGTTTTGCGGGCTCGACTTCACGCCGCGCCGCCGCATGGGCGTCGTAACCACGGCCCATCTCAGGTGGCAGATTCAGGCAGTGATCGGCTCACTGTTCACCGACCCAGACCTGCTCCTCGACCCAGGTCGCGAAGCGCACCAGCGTCTCGATCCAGACCCCGATCGTGTATGTCAACTGCGCGCGGGTGACCCCGACTTCGAAGTCGTAGCACTGTTCGGCGCAGATCCCGACGTACCCGTCGTCGGGAAGCACGGTGTAGGCCTTCGGGAAGAGTTTCGTCCGGTTCCAGTCGTCCAGCGCCAGCGCCACTGCCGCCCGCGACTCCACCTCGAAGCGCCGATCCAGGTAGAGCCGGGCCTGCAGCACCTCGCGCTGCTTTCCGTAGTGGAAGAAGTAGATGCTGAAGTTCTTCCAGCGCACCGTCAGGTCACCGTCGGCGTCTACGAAGTGGCGCAGTTCATGGTCGTCGAGCACCTGCTGCAGAAACTCTGTGGTGGGCAATACCACCGTCTCGTCGAGCGTCGAGGCGGACGAGCCGAAGCGGGTGCCGGCGACCAGCGCACTCCCCAGCCGATGGGGAGAGGGCAGCGGAACACCGGTCATCCCGGAGGAGCGCCCGCCGTTGAGGCCCACGAGCGCCCGCAGGCGTTGCACAAGCATGCTCTTGAAGTTACTCGTCGCCGGTGACAGCGGCCGACCCAGCCGGAGGCGGTCGGCTCAGCCGGAGGCGCGGCCGGCTTCGAGGCGGGCCACCGGCACCCGGAACGGTGAGCAGGAGACGTAGTCGAGTCCGACCATGTCGAAGAAGTGCACCGAATCCGGGTCGCCGCCGTGCTCGCCGCAGACGCCGAGCTTCAGTCCCGGGCGCATCAGGCGGCCCTTCTCGACGCCGATGCGGACCAGCTCGCCGACCCCCTCCCGGTCGATCGACTCGAAGGGCGAGACACCGAAGATGCCCTTCTCCAGGTAGGCCGAGAAGAAGGCCGCCTCGACGTCGTCGCGGGAGAAGCCCCAGGTCGTCTGGGTGAGGTCGTTCGTGCCGAAGGAGAAGAACTCGGCCGCCTCGGCGATCTGATCAGCCGTCAGTGCGGCGCGCGGCAGCTCGATCATCGTGCCGACCAGGAAGTCGAGGAAGACGCCGGTCTCGGCCCGCACGTCGCGGGCGACCTGGATGATGTCCTGCTTGACCGTCTCGAACTCCTGCACGGCACCGACCAGCGGCACCATGATCTCCACCTGCGGGTCACCGCCGGCTTTCGCCCGCTCGGCGGCCGCCTCCAGGATCGCGCGGGACTGCATCGCGAAGAGCCCGGGGATGACCACCCCGAGACGCACCCCACGCAGGCCGAGCATCGGGTTCTGCTCGTGCAGGCGGCTCACCGCCTGCAGCATCCGCAGGTCACCCTCGCGCTCCTCGCCCCGGGCCTCGGCCACCGCGACGCGCACCGACAGCTCCGTGATGTCCGGGAGGAACTCGTGCAGCGGCGGGTCGAGGAGGCGGATCGTCACCGGCAGCCCGTCCATCGCCTCCAGGATGGCGACGAAGTCGGCCCGCTGCAGCGGCAGCAACTCGGCCAGGCGGGAGTCCCGCTCCTCGTCGGTGTCGGCCAGGATAAGGTCCTCCACCAGCTGACGACGCTCGCCGAGGAACATGTGCTCGGTGCGGCACAGCCCGATGCCCTGCGCGCCGAAGCGACGAGCCCGCTCCGAGTCCTCGGCGTTGTCGGCGTTGGTGCGCACCGCCATCCGGCGCTTGCTGTCGGCGTGCTCCATGATCCGGGCCACGGCCGCCACCAGCTCGTCACCGACGGCCGTCTCGTCCCCTTCGAAGAAGCGCACCACCGGCGAGGCGACCACGGGCACTTCGCCCAGGTAAACCTTGCCCGAGGTCCCGTCGATGGAGATGACGTCGCCCTCCTGCACGACCACGCCACCCGGCGCGCGCATGACCCGGCTCTTGGTGTCGACGTCGATCGAGTCGACGCCACAGACGCAGGTCTTGCCCATGCCACGGGCCACGACAGCGGCGTGCGAGGTCTTCCCACCGCGGCTGGTCAGGATGCCCTCGGCCGCGATCATGCCGTTGAGATCGTCCGGGTTGGTCTCGCGACGGACCAGGATCACCTTCTCACCCGACCGGGACCACTTCACGGCGGTGTAGGAGTCGAAGACGACCCGCCCGACCGCTGCCCCCGGAGAGGCATTCATGCCCTTGGCGATCTGCTTCATGCCGCTGGACTCGTCGAATCGCGGGAACATCAGCTGCGCCAGCTGAGCGCCGGTTACCCGCTGGATCGCCTCGTCCATGTCGATGAGGCCCTGGTCGACCAGTTGTGTGGCGATGCGGAAGGCGGCCGCGGCGGTGCGCTTGCCGACCCGGGTCTGCAGCATCCAAAGCTTGCCGCGCTCGACGGTGAACTCGATGTCGCAGAGGTCCTTGTAGTGCCCCTCGAGGGTGGACATGATGTTCATGAGCTCGTCGTAGGAGGTCTTGTCGATCTCCTCCAGGTCGGCCAGCGGGATGGTGTTACGGATGCCGGCGACGACATCCTCGCCCTGTGCGTTCTGCAGGTAGTCGCCGTAGACACCCTTGGCGCCGGAGGCCGGGTCACGGGTGAAGGCGACTCCGGTGCCCGAGGTCATGTCCAGGTTGCCGAAGACCATCGAACAGATGTTGACGGCGGTGCCGAGGTCACCCGGGATGCGCTCCTGGCGGCGGTAAATCACCGCGCGGTCGGTGTTCCAGGATTCGAAGACCGCCTTCACGGCCAGATCCATCTGCTCCCGCGGCTCCTGCGGGAACTCACGGCCGGCGTGCTTGATCACGACGTCCTTGTACGTCTCGACCAGCGAGCGCAGGTCCTCGGCGTCCAGATCGAGATCATTGGTGGTGCCCTTGGCGTGCTTCGCGGCGTCGATGGCCTCTTCGAAGTACTCACCGTGGATGCCCAGCACGGTCTTTCCGAACATCTGGATGAGGCGACGGTAGGAGTCGAAGGCGAACCGCTCGTTACCGGCCTGCGCCGCGAGCCCGCGCACCGACTGGTCGTTCAGACCGATGTTGAGGACGGTCTCCATCATGCCCGGCATCGAGAACTTGGCCCCGGAGCGGACCGAGACGAGCAGCGGGTTGTCCGACTGGCCGAGCTTCTTGCCCATCCGGGCCTCGAGCGCCTCGAGATGGGTGCTGACCTCTTCGCTCAGGCCCTCCGGCTCGCGGCCGCTCTTCAGGAAAGCGTGGCAGGCCTCGGTGGTGATGGTGAAGCCGGGCGGAACCGGCAGGCCGAGATTGGTCATCTCGGCGAGGTTGGCTCCCTTGCCTCCCAGCAGGTCCTTCATATCCCGGTTGCCTTCGGCAAAGTCGAACACGAACTTCGTCATGGCGGACACCTGTTTCGTCGAGTCTTGATCGAATGAACGGTCGTAAAACCAAAGTTCTCGACGCTTACCCGGGCACTGACCCTCGGAGGATTCGGTCAGGCGCTGCGTGAGGTCGAGATTTCGAAAGACTAGATGACGAGAACGCTTACAACCGGGATCCGCCGATAAATGGGATGTATCTAACCCCCTTACTTACGCGTTCTAGTTAGGCCTCCCGGCGACTGTTGCCGGCGCACTTTCAGCCGCCTGAGTCGGCCAGTTCCGCATCGCGCGGGACGCTGCGATCCGAGCGCGAGCTGAGCCACCCCTGCGGCAGCGAGACGGCCCGGCCGCCGGTGGTGCGCCCCCGGGGCTGCCCGAGCACCGCGGTCGGGAAGGGCTGCTGTAGGTCGAGCAGATCCAGCAGCGAGCGCAGCTCGACCAGGGTGTGCACGCTGGCCAGGGCGGTTCGCAACTCGCCACCGACCGAGAATCCCTTGAGATACCAGGCCACATGCTTGCGGAAATCAGCCAGCCCGCGATCCTCGCCGATGAAATCGGCCAGCAGCTCGGCGTGGCGAAACATCGTAGCCGCGACCTGCTCCAAGCCCGGTCGGCTGCGCTGCGGGCTGCCCGCGAAGGCCGCCGCCAGATCGGCGAAGAGCCACGGACGTCCCAGACAACCGCGCCCGACCACGACCCCGGCGCAGCCGGTCTCACGCACCATTCGCAGCGCGTCGTCGGCCTCCCAGATGTCGCCGTTGCCCAGCACCGGAATGTCCAGCAGCTGCACCAGTTCGGCGATTCGATCCCAGTCGGCCTGGCCGCCGTAGAACTGCGCCGCGGTGCGCCCGTGCAGCGCCACATGCGCGGCGCCGGCGTCCTGGGCCCGGAGGCCGGCCTCGCGGAAGGTGATGTGCTCGTCGTCGATCCCGACCCGCATCTTCACCGTCACCGGGACCGCTCCGTCGGCCGCCTTCACCGTTGCTTCGACGATGTCGCTGAAGAGGTCGGTGTGCCAGGGCAGGGCCGCTCCCCCGCCCTTGCGGGTGACCTTGGGGACCGGGCAGCCGAAGTTGAGGTCGATGTGGTCGGCCCAGTCGTTCTCCACGATGCGCCGCGCGGCCTGCCCGACGATCACCGGGTCGACCCCGTAGAGCTGGATACTGCGGGGCTGCTCCTCGGCGCCGAAGCGGATGAGACGCATGGTCTTCTCGTTCCCCTCGACCAGCGCCCGAGAGGTGATCATCTCGCTGACGAAGAGGGCACCGCTGCGCTCGCCGAGCTGGGTGGCGGTCGCCTCGCGGGCCAGCCGGCGGAATGCGATGTTGGTGATCCCGGCCATCGGCGCGAGCACCACCGGCGGGTCGACGACCACCTTCGACGACAGCGTCAGCGGCTTCGGCAGCGTCTGGAGTGTCATCAGCAGCCGATCAGGCGCGCCGCCAGGTAGGACTCGACCTGATCGATGGCGATCCGCTCCTGGGCCATCGAGTCACGCTCGCGGATCGTCACCGCGTTGTCCTCCAGCGTCTCGAAGTCGACGGTGACGCAGAACGGCGTGCCGATCTCGTCCTGGCGCCGGTACCGCTTGCCGATCGCCTGGGCGTCGTCGAACTCGATGTTCCAGTGCTGGCGCAGCGTGGCGGCGAGTTCGCGGGCCTTCGGCGAGAGGTCGGCGTTGCGCGACAGCGGCAGCACGGCCACCTTCACCGGGGCCAGTCGCCGGTCGAGCTTGAGCACGGTCCGCTTCTCCATGACGCCCTTGGCGTTCGGCGCCTCGTCCTCGGTGTAGGCGTCGAGCAGGAAGGCGAGCACAGCGCGGGTCAGGCCGGCCGCCGGCTCGATGACATACGGCGTCCAGCGCTCGTTGGTCTCGGTGTCGAGGTAGCTCAGGTCGGTGCCAGAGTGCTCGGAGTGCGTCTTGAGGTCGAAGTCGGTGCGGTTGGCTATGCCCTCTAGCTCGGCGAACTCCGAGCCGCCGAACTGGAAGCGGTACTCGATGTCGACGGTGCGCGTCGAGTAGTGGCTGAGCTTCTCCTTCGGGTGCTCGAAGTAGCGCAGGTTGTCGGGGTTGATGCCCAGGCCGAGGTACCAGTTCCAGCGCTCCTCGAGCCAGTACTCGTGCCACTTCTCATCGGTGCCGGGCTCGACGAAGAACTCCATCTCCATCTGCTCGAACTCGCGGGTGCGGAAGATGAAGTTGCCCGGGGTGATCTCGTTGCGGAAGCTCTTGCCGGTCTGGGCGATGCCGAACGGCGGCTTCTTGCGAGCCGTGCGCGAGATGTTCTTGAAGTTCAGGAAGATGCCCTGGGCGGTCTCCGGGCGCAGGTAGTGCACACCGGACTCGTCCTCGATCGGGCCGAGGAAGGTCTTGAGCATCCCGGAGAAGGGACGCGGCTCGGTCCAGGTGTTGCGGTTGCCGCAGTTCGGGCACGGGATGTCGGCCAGTCCGTTCTCCGGCAGCCGGCCCTTGCGCGCCTCGTACTCCTCCTCGAGATGGTCGGCCCGGTATCGCTTGTGACAGTGGGTGCACTCGGTGAGCGGATCGGTGAAGGTCTCCAGGTGGCCGGAGGCCTTCCAGACGTCGGTGGAGAGGATGACCGCGGAGTCCAGGCCGACGACGTCTTCGCGCGAGGTGACCATCGCCTTCCACCACTGCCGGCGGACGTTCTCCTTCAGCTCCACACCGAGCGGGCCGTAGTCCCAGGCTGAGCGAGTTCCGCCGTAGATCTCGCTGGACGGGAAGACAAAACCCCGCTTCTTGGCGAGGTTGACTACGTTGTCGTTGCGATCGGCGGGCACAGCTTCTCCATCAGTGGCGGTGATGCGTTGGTAGACGACTCAAGGATATCGGGCGCTGCCAACTCATCAGCTGCTCAGGCAGGGTCGGCGACCACGGCGTTGGCCGCAGCTCAGGCCCGGTCGCTGCGCCGCAGCGTCACCTGCTGGTCGGCGTCGATGAGCACCAGTTGCTCGAACGAGCTGGGCTGATCGATCGCCTGGGCAAGCAGCGGTGTGGCCAGCATCTTCACTTCGAAGCCGCCGAGCGCGCGCCGGTAGGAGCCGACGTCGGCCCATTCGGTGACGATGATCCACTGCCCGTCGTCGTCGGTGGAGCGTCCGAGGCTGCCGCCCAGGTAGCCGGGGCGGGCGGCCAGGGCGGCGAGTGCGGCCTGAGCCCGCTCGGCGAAGCTCAGGTCGTCACCGGCGTCGAAGTGGGTCACCGAGATCACGGGTTGATCCCGTCGGCCGCGTCGGTGTTGATCGCCTCGACCGGCCCGGCGGCGCCGAAGCGGCGGTCGCGGGAAGCGTAGTCCAGGCAGGCCTGCCAGAGGTGGCGACGGTCGAAGGCCGGCCACGGGGTGTCGACGAAGGCCAGCTCGGCGTAGGCCGACTGCCAGAGCAGGAAGTTGGAGGTGCGCTGCTCGCCGCTGGTGCGGATGAAGAGGTCCACGTCGCCGAGGTCGGGCTCGTACAGATGCTCGCTGATCGTCCGCTCGTCGATCTTGGCCGGGTTGAGCTTGCCTGCGGCGGCCTGCCGGCTGATCTCCCGGACGGCGTCGACGATCTCGGCCCGGCCACCGTAGTTCACGCAGAACTGCAGGGTGAGGCGGTCGTTGCCGCGGGTCACCTGCTCGGCGTCCTCAAGCTGGTCGATCACCGAGCGCCAGAGCCGCGGGCGGCGGCCGGCCCAGCGGATGTGCACGCCGAGCGCATTCAACTCATCCCGGCGGCGGCGGATTACGTCCTTGTTGAACCCCATCAGGAAGCGCACCTCCTCCGGCGAGCGGCGCCAGTTCTCGGTGGAGAAGGCGTAGGCCGAGACGGTGGAGATACCGACCTGCATCGCGCCGTGCAGTACGTCGAGCAGGGCCGCCTCGCCGGCCTTGTGCCCCTCGGTCCGGGGGAGTCCGCGCTGCTGAGCCCAGCGACCGTTGCCGTCCATCACGACGGCCACGTGCTTGGGGACGAACTGCTGGGGGATGTCGGGCGGGGTGGCGCCGGAGGGGTGTGGCGGCGGATCGGGCCAGCGGCTGGTCCGTGACGATCGTCGGTCGGTGCTGGAGGAGTTCGCGGCCACGTCAATCACCGTAGTTCACTAGGAATGGCGACCACATCCCGCGACCTGGTGAACGCTCCGGCCTTTTGGGCCCCAGCCTAGAAATAGCAGGCACGATAGGAGCGAATGTCCTGCGATCTGGGGGCTATAGCCCTCCATTCGCAGAACCTTCGGGAGTTCGGCCGAGTGGGCTACCGGTCGACGAGGGGCAGCGAGCGCAGCCCCCGCTCGAGGTGCCACTGCAGGTGAGCCGCGATCAGCCCGCTGGCCTCCCGGCGCGGTGAACTCTCGCTGAGGTCGGCGATCGCCCAGTTGCCGGACAGGAGCGCAACCATCAGCTCGATGGTGGCCGGCTGAGGGCGGGCCGAACCGGTCGGGCGGCAGTCGTTGCAGACCGCCCCGCCTGCCTGCACGTTGAACCAGCTGTGCGGCCCCGGCGCGGAGCAGACGGCGCACTCACGCAGCGCCGGCTCCCATCCCGCGTTCGCCATCGCCCGGATGAAGAAGGCGTCCAGGATCAGGCTGGGATCGTGCTCGCGCTCCACCAGCGCCCGCAGCGCGCCGACGACCAGCAGGTAGAGGCGTAGCGCCGGTTCACCCTCCTCGGTGAGCCGTTCGGTGGTCTCACAGATCGCCGACGCCGCCGTCCACCGTGGGTAGTCGTTGGCCAGCTGTGCCCCGAATGCTGCGATGGACTCGGTCTGGGTCACCAAGTCGAGGCCACGCGAGGAGTGACCGGAGACGGCCTGCTCGGGGTTGTGCCGGGTATGGAACTGCACGTCGACGTGGCTTCCGGGCTCCAGACGCGCCCCGAAGCGCGAACTGGTGCGGCGCACACCCTTGCCGACCGCCCGGACCCGACCGTGACGGCGAGTGAGCAGCGTGACGATGCGGTCGGCTTCGCCCAGCTTGTGGACGCGCAGCACGACCGCCTCATCTCGGTAGAGCGGCACGGCACGATCCTCCCATCAGGGTCGGACAAAACTCCGCAGGCGCCGCTCAGGTCGGCAGCGCGGCCGCATCAGCCGCGTCACCGGGCAGCGGCGCCCCGCGCAGCATCGAGTACACCGCGAAGGCGGCCACCGCCTCGACCAGCCCGCAGGCGATGGCGACGCTGAAGGCCGGGCGGGCACCGTGGGTGTCGGCGATACGCCCGACGACGCCGGCGAAGAGCCCATAGCCAAGGCTCAACCCCGTGGTCATCCAGGCCATTCCCTCGGTGAGCACCCGGTCCGGGACGATCCGTTCGACCAGCCCGAACGCGGTGATCAGCAGCGGCGCGGTGGCCAGCCCGACCACGAAGGAGATGAGCGCCAGCATCGGGATGGTGGTGGCGAAGAGCAGCAGCACCGGCATCGAGCCGAAGAGGATGCTCTGCCACCAGAAGCGCTGCAGCAGCGGCGGTCCCCAGTGGCGGGCGCCGTAGACGAAGCCGGATGAGGCGCTGCCCAGCGAGAGGCAGGCCAGCACCGCACCGCTGACGCCGGCCGAACCGCGCTCGCCGCAGAACGCGATGATGGTGATCTCGGCGCTGGCGAAGAAGCCACCGGTGCAGATCATGGCCGCGAAGACCAGCGGGACCCCACGGAAGCGCAGCGCGGAGCGGGTCCGCTCACTCCCCTGCGGGTGCGGCGGCGGGGCACTGCCGGTCAGCCGGGAGAGCCAGATGGCGCCACCCCCGACGACCAGGCAGCCGAGCACCGGCACCAGCGTCGGATCGAGCTGGGTGGCGATCACCGTCGCGATGACCGGCCCGAGCACGAAGATCAACTCGTCCAACGTCGCTTCGAGGGAGTAGGCGGTCGTCAACTCCGCCTGATTCTTCAGCACGTAGGACCAGCGAGCACGGACCAGCGAACCGACCGCCAAGTAGAAGAAGCCACCGATCGCGGTGGGTGGGATCAGCGTCCAGTCCGGTGCGTTGAGCTCAGCCAGCAGAGCCATGGTGCCGATCGCGGCAACGTGGATCGCGGTGAACGGCAGCAGCAACCGGGTCTGCCCGTAGCGGTCGACATAGCGGCCGAGCACCGGGTTGCCGGCACCGGAGGAGATGACGTAGATCCCCGAGAGGAGACCGGCGAAACTGTAGTGCCCGGTGCGCAGAGAGATCAGCAGCACCAGCCCGAGCGGGTAGAGCGCGATCGCGCTGCGCATGACGAAGGCCGCCGCGCAGAACGCAGCACTGCCAGGAGTACGGAAGACCGTACGGTAGTTGTCGAGCATCGCAGTTGCTTAGAAGCCCAGCCGATCGAGTTTCTTCGGGTCACGCTGCCATTCGGCCATCACGGCGATGTGCAGGTCCAGATGCACCTTGCTGCCGATGAGCTCCTCGATGCCCTTGCGAGAGGTGATCCCGATCTGCTTCAGCCGGGCCCCCTTGTGCCCGATCATGATGCCCTTCTGGCTGTCGCGCTCCAGATGAATGGTCGCGAAGATCTCGGTGATATTCGGGTTGCCGGCCCGTGGGCGCATCTCCTCGATGGTCACCGCGATGGAGTGTGGAAGCTCGTCGAAGACCCCGTCCAGCGCGGCCTCCCGGATCAGCTCCGCCATCCGGGATTCATCCTCGGAGTCGGTGAGCACATCGTCCGGGTAGAGAGCCGGCCCCTCGGGCAGCCGGGCGGCGAAGAGGCTGGCAAGCAGTTCCACCTGCTCGCCCGCGACAGCCGAGACGGGCACTATCTCGGCGAAGTCACCGAGCTGGCTCACGGCGAGCAGCTGCGCGCCGATCTCGTCCTTCTTGGCAACGTCGGTCTTGGTGATGACGGCGATGACGGTCTTGTTCAGCTTCGCCAACTCGGCCGCGATGTAACGGTCACCGGGGCCGATCTTCTCGTTGGCCGGCAGGCAGAAACCAATCACGTCGACGTCGGCCAGGGTGTCGTGCACAACATCGTTGAGCCGCTGTCCGAGCAGCGTCCGCGGCCGGTGCAACCCGGGGGTGTCCACCACGATGAGCTGCGCGTCCGGGAGGTTGACGATCCCCCGCACGGCGTGGCGGGTGGTCTGCGGCTTGTCGCTGGTGATGACGATCTTGCTGCCGACCAGGGCATTCGTCAGGGTGGACTTCCCCGCATTTGGGCGTCCTACGAAGCAGCAGAAACCGGAACGAAAACTTGACACGTGCCCCAGTCTCCCACGCCCGCGGCCCCGGACGGGACCGCTGGAAGAGAATGGTGGGATGAGCGCCGCCACCCCGACCGCCGTCAGCAAGCACAGCTATGGCGATGAGCCGTCCCAGTTCGGCGAGCTGTACCTCCCCGCCGGGGAGCGACGCCCGGGAACCGTGGTCGTCATCCACGGCGGTTTCTGGCGCAGCCGCTACAACCTGGGGCTCGGACGCCCGCTCGCCCTCGACCTGGCGGCGCGGGGCTGGGCCGCCTGGAATCTGGAGTACCGGCGGGTCGGCGGTGGCACTGGTGGGGGCGGCGGCTGGCCGCAGACCTTCGACGACGTCGCCGCCGGCATCGACCGGTTGGCTGACCTGGCCGGGGAGTTCCAGCTCGATCTGAGCCGGGTCGCCGCGGTCGGGCACTCGGCCGGCGGCCACCTGGCGGTCTGGGCCGCGGGGCGGGCGACGCTGCCCGCCGGTGTCCCCGGCGCGCAGCCCCGAGTTCAGGTCACCGCGGCCGTCGCCCAGGCCGGGGTGCTCTGCCTGGCCGAGGCGGCGGGCAGCGTGGTCGGAGACGGCGCGGTGCTCGACCTGCTCGGCGGGACGCCGGAGGAGGTACCGCAGCGCTACGCGGTGGCCGACCCGGTTCAGCTGTTGCCGACCGGCGCGCGGGTGCTCTGCGTGCACGGGCACGGTGATGACGACGTGCCGTTTCAGCAGAGCGAGCATTACGTCCGGGCGGCCCGGCAGGCTGGCGACGAGGCGACGCTGGCCGACCTGGCGGGCGGACACATGGAGCTCATCGACGTCTCCGATCCGGCGTGGCAGACGGTCCTCGATGCCCTCCCCGAACTCCTCAGCTGAGCGGTACAGACGCGCTCGACTAGGCGGGAGCCACTGCTCCGGACGGGTCGGCGGTGAAGATCACGATGTTCGGGGCCAGCTCACGGGCCGCGGCCATCCCCGGTTCGTCGGTGGTCCACTCACCGAGGATGACCGCCGCCTCCAGCTTGTTCACGCCCGACGAGGCGGCCATGGCCACCGCCAGCTGCAGGGCCGACAGTGAGAGCGACGGCAGCCAGACGGTGGAGGCCACATAAGTGCGGCCGTCCGAATCCCGGACGGCCGCTCCCTGGTCGGCCCGGCTGCGGGCCCGGGCCGATCTGGCCAGCGTCACCAGTTTCGCGTCCTCGGCTGACAGCTCAGTCACTTTCGCTCACCTTTTCCTGAAGAATTCGAGACCTTGTCGTCGTCGCGCCGGCGTTCCTCCCGGCTGCCACGATCCTCCCGGCCCGAGCGCGGCGTTGTCGAATCGGGGTCGTCGGCGCCCGCCGCCGGCGTCTCGACGCGACGCACCAGCACTGTATCGATGCGATTGCGGCGGCCGCCGACGCTCTCCGCGGTGAGCTCCAGACCCCGGATCGTCGCCGTCGAACCCGGGATCGGCACCGTGCCGAGGCTCTCGGCCAGCAGTCCCCCGACCGTTTCGACGTCATCGCGATCGGGGAGGTCGACGTTGAAGAGCGAGGCCAGATCCTCCACCGCGAGACGGGCGGTGACCCGCGCGGTGTCGGCGTCGATCCGCTCGATCGGCGGTCGCTCGTTGTCGTACTCGTCGGCGATCTCCCCGACGATCTCCTCCAGGATGTCCTCGATAGTGACCAGCCCGGCGGTGCCGCCGTACTCGTCGATGACGATCGAGATGTGCGTGCGGTGCGCCTGCATCTCCCGGAGAAGCTCATCCACCGGCTTGGATTCCGGGACGTAGACGGGGACGCGCATCACCTCGTCGACGGTGGTGATGCGGGCCCGGTCGGCGTCCTGGGCCCGGCGAGCCAGGTCTTTGAGGTAGACGACGCCGATGATGTCGTCGATGTTCTCGTCGGTGACCGGGATGCGGGAGAAGCCGCTGCGCAGCGCGAGGGCCAGCGCCTGGGGCACGGTCTTGGTGCGTTCGATGTAGACGAGCTCGGTGCGCGGCACCATGACTTCGCGGGCGATGGTGTCGCCCAGTTCGAAGACGGACTGGATCATCTCGCGCTCGTCGTGCTCGACCACGCCGCGGCTCTCGGCCATGTCGACGAGTTCCCGCAGCTCGACCTCAGATGAGAAGGGACCCTCGCGGAACCCCTTGCCCGGGGTCACCGCATTGCCGAGGACGATGAGCAGCGAGGCGAGCGGGCCGAAGACCCGTCCGAGCAGGTGCACGGCGCCGGCCGAGACGAGCGCCACCCGGTAGGGGTGCTGCCGCCCGATGGTGCGCGGCCCGACCCCGACAAGCACGTAGGTGGCGACCACCATCACGGCGATGGTCAGCACGGTCACCGGCCAGTGCGGGCCGAACTGCGCGCGCGCGACGATCGTCACCAGCACCGTCGAGGTGAGCTCGCAGGTCATCCGCAGCAGCAGCAACAGGTTCGTGTAGCGGGCCCGGTCGGCCACAACCAGGGCCAGCGTCTTGGCCCCGCGGCGTCGCTCCCGGGCGAACTCGTCGACGCGGGCCACCGACACCCGGGCCAGTGCCGAATCGACGCAGGCCAGGCCACCGGCCAGCGGGACCAGCAGGATCGCCCCGATGAGGACGATCACGTCCGATTGGCTCATGTCGGATCGGACTGGGCCTCGGAATGAGCCTCCGAATGAGCCTCCGAATGAGCCCAGGCCCGGACCTCGCCCGCGGTGCCGGGCAGCGGAGCGTTGATCGGCCCGTGTCCGGAGCTGGCCGACCAGGCGGCGAGGAGTTCGGTCTGGCGGGCGAACATCTCCCGCTCCTCCTCCGGGTCGCCGTGGTCATACCCCAGCAGGTGCAGGATGCCGTGGGTGGTCAGCAGGTGCAGCTCGGCCGCGGTGCTGTGACCGGCGGCCTTGGCCTGCGTGGCCGCGACCTCCGGGCAGAGCACGACGTCGCCCAGCAGCGTCTCGACCTGCTGCTGCGGCGCCGAGGCGCGTGGCCCGGAGAGGTCGCTGTGATCCGGCGGCGAGTCGGAGCCGTCCATCGGGAAGGACATCACGTCCGTCGGGCCTGGTATGTCCATCCACTGCACGTGCAGGGCGGCCATCGATTCGGAGTCCATCAGGACGATGGAGAGCTCGGCCAGCGGGTCGATACCGAGGCGGTCCAGCACGAAACGGCTCAGCTCACGCAGGACGAGCTCGTCGACCTCGATACCCGATTCGTTGTTGACCTCGATGCTCATCGGGCACACGGCTCTTCGCTGGCGCTCATCGCTGGATTCGCTCCGGTCCTCACTCGTACCTCGCTGCGATCCTCACTCATCGGGCACACGGCTCTTCGCTGGCGCTCATCGCTGGATTCGCTCCGGTCCTCACTCGTACCTCGCTGCGATCCTCACTCATCGGGCACACGGCTCTTCGCTGGCGCTCATCGCTGGGCAGCGCGGTGGGCGCTGGCCGGCGCGGCGATCGCGTTGCTGGAGTCGTAACGCTCATAAGCGTCGACGATCTCACCGACCAGCCGGTGACGAACCACATCCGCACTGGAGAGCTTCGCGAAGTGCACGTCATTGATGTCGGTGAGGATCTCCCGCACCACCTTCAAGCCACTCGCCCCGCCCGGCAGGTCAACCTGGGTGACGTCGCCGGTGACCACCATCTTGGAGCCGAACCCGAGCCGGGTCAGGAACATCTTCATCTGCTCCGGCGTGGTGTTCTGGGCCTCGTCGAGAATGATGAACGCATCGTTGAGCGTCCGCCCGCGCATGTAGGCCAGCGGCGCCACCTCGATCGTGCCGGCCGCAGTGAGGCGCGGGATCGACTCGGGGTCGAGCATGTCGTGCAGCGCGTCCAGCAGCGGCCGCAGGTACGGGTCGATCTTGTCGTAGAGGGTGCCGGGCAGAAATCCGAGACGCTCGCCGGCTTCGACGGCCGGGCGGGTCAGGATGATCCGGCTCACCTGCTTAGCCTGCAGCGCCTGGACGGCCTTCGCCACGGCGAGGTACGTCTTCCCGGTGCCGGCCGGACCGATGCCGAAGACGACGGTGTTCTTGTCGATCGCATCGACGTAGTTCTTCTGGTTCACCGTCTTGGGACGGATGTTCTTGCCGCGCCGGGAGAGGATGTTGAGGCTCAGCACCTCGGCGGGGCGATCGCCGTTGTCCGCGGTGAGCATCGCCAGGGAGCGACTGACCGCGTCCGGCGTGAGGTGATTTCCACCGGTGACCAGGGCGACCAGCTCGTCGAAGAGCCGGGCCGCGATGGCGTTGTTCCCGGGCTCGCCGGTGATGGTGATCTCGTTGCCGCGAACATGGACATCGCTGTCGAGGCTTCGTTCGATCACCCGTAGGAGCTCGTCTCCGGAGCCGAGGAGCGCCACCATCGCAACGTCAGTCGGAACCACGTAGGTCGTGGAGACCGGGTCAGCAGTTACAGCTGAGCCGGCCGGTGAACTGACAGCGGAGCTGACAGAAGACCGAGGACTGGCAGGACTCGAGGTGCTGGACGTCGACGTCAAGTACGGTTCACTGCTTTCGTTGGCGGCTGATGCTCTGATTCTAGCCGGGAACACCGACATCGAGCAGGCGCTTTATCTGCCGCCGGTGCTGGCCGCTAGCCGGGTGGCCACCCCATGGGGCGGCCGGAGAGCAGATGTGCGTGCACGTGAAAGACGCTCTGCCCAACCTCGGCACCGGTGTTGAAGACGGTCCGGAACGCGGTGAGACCCAGCTCAGCTGCCGTGGCGCGCACCCCGGCCACGAACGCCCCGGCCAGCTGCGGGTCCTGTCCGAGCTCGACGATGTCGCGCACGTGCGTCCTCGGTACGACCAGCAGATGAGTCGGAGCCTGCGGGTTCAGGTCCTCGAAGGCGATCACCGAGTCGTCACGGAAGCGGATGGTGGCCGGAATTTCACCGGCGACGATCTTGCAGAAGAGGCAGTCATCGGTCACCGTTCGAGCCTAACCGGAGCCCACCGAGAACCCGGCCGCCGTGACCGCTGAAGTTGGACCTACCAGCGCTTCAGTCGTAGCGAGAGGGCGGCCAGCGCCGCCGCGCCGGCAGTGGAGGTTCGCAGCACTTCGCTGCCCAGACGGATCGCGCTGGCCCCGGCGTCGGCGAAGGCGGCGAGCTCGTCCGGGCTGATGCCCCCCTCCGGCCCGACCACCAGCAGCACGTCGCCCGCGGTCGACAACGGCGCCGCGGAGATCCCGACCGAGGCATCTTCGTGGAGTATCAGTGCAGTGGTCGCCGCGCGCAGCCGGCCGGCGACGGCTGCGGTGGAGGCGAGCGCGCTCACCGACGGGATGAAGGATCGGCGGCTCTGCTTGGCCGCCTCACGTGCCGTGCTGCGCCAGCGCTGCAGTGCCTTCTCCCCCCGCGCGCCGTGCCACTGCACGATCGAGCGGGACGCCGACCAGGGGACGATCTCATCCACGCCGAGCTCGGTCATCACCTCGACGGCGAGCTCGGCCCGCTCCCCCTTCGGCAACGCCTGGATCACCACCAGGCGCGGCGATGCGGCCGGGTGCACCCGCACGGCGAGCACGCTGAGTACGACCTCGTCCGAGCCGACCCGCTGCACCTCGCATTCGACGACGAGGCCACGCCCGTCTCCGACGAGGACCGCCTCGCCGGCCGTCATCCGTTTCACCCGTGCCGCGTGCCGCCCCTCGTCACCACTGAGGGTGAGCAGCGCGCCCACGGCGACTCCGGGCGGAAGCTCGGGGAGTAGGAAGAGCGGTGGCGTCATTAGATTTGGCTTACCCGGAAAGGGTGTTAGCGGCCGCCGAATGCCTCGCGCACCTTGCCGAAGATGCCGGTATGCGCGCTGGCCACCGAGACCTCCTCGGCCCGCAGTGCGGCCAGTTCACGAAGCAGTCGCTCTTGTGCCTCGTCCAGCTTGGTCGGCGTCCGGACCTCGACGTGCACGTGCAGATCGCCCCGGACGCTGCTGCGCAGACGGGGAACGCCCTTGCCGCGCAGCGTCACCACGGCGCCGTTCTGGGTGCCTGGTCGCAGGTCGAGCTTCTCCTCACCGTCGAGGGTCTCCAGCGCGATGTCGGTCCCGAGCGCCGCGGCGGTCATCGGAACGGCGACGGTGCAGTGCAGGTCCGAACCCTCCCGGGTGAAGACGTCATGCTGAGCCTCGGTCACCTCGACGTAGAGGTCGCCGGCCGGACCGCCGCCGGGGCCGACCTCACCCTGGCCGGAGAGCCGGATGCGCATTCCGTCCTCGATCCCGGCGGGGACGTCGATGGTGATGGTGCGACGGGCCCGGACCCGGCCCTCGGTGCCACAGGTCGGGCAGGGCGACGGGATCTGCTCACCGGTGCCCCCACAGGCCGAGCAGGCGCGCGTGGTCATCACCTGACCGAGGAAGGATCGCTGGACGGTCTGGATCTCACCCCGTCCGGCGCAGACGTCGCAGGTGCGGGGCGAGGTGCCGGCCGCGCAGCCGGTGCCCGTGCAGGTCTCGCAGACGACCGCCGTCTCGACGGCGATCTCGCGTCGAACACCGAAGGCCGCCTCGGCCAGCGTCACCTCGATACGCAGCAGCGCATCAGCCCCGCCGCGAACCCGGCTACGCGGGCCGCGACCGGAGCCGCCACCGGCCGCGTTGCCGAAGAACGCCTCGAAGACGTCGCCGAAACCACCGAAACCACCGAAGGGGTTTCCCTGGCCGCCGCCGCCACCGGAGGAGAGCGGGTCGCCGCCGAGGTCGACCATGCGCCGCTTCTCGTCGTCGGAGAGCACCTCGTAGGCCGCGGTGACCGCCTTGAACTTCTCCTGCGCCGCCGGATCGGGGTTCACATCGGGGTGCAGCTCACGAGCCAGCTTGCGGTAAGCGCGTTTGATCTCCTCTGCGGTGGCGTCCTTGGAGACGCCGAGGATCGCGTAGTAGTCGCGCGGTGCTTGTGCCACTTGGTCGTTCTGCCTTCTCGAGTGCTAGACGGTCACGGGCGCCCACCCAGACGGTGCTCGCCAGCTGGCACTCGCGTCAGCCAAGTGCCAGATCTAGTGTACGGACGTTCCGCTGGGGCGGGATCAGAGCTGGGGTCAACCGCACTTGGCGTCGTTGACCGTCGTCGTCATGGGGCGGACCAGGGGCTGTTCAAGCAGCGTCGGCGCGCCGCTGCCGGCGGGCTCGACGAGCTTGAGCACGATGGTCTTGGTGGCTCCGGCCGGGATCTCCAGGTCCATGAAGTAGGTCGGGTGCCCCAGCTCGGAAGCCGGGATCACCACCGATGGCTTCCCATCGACCGTCACACTGGCCAACCCGCCGCCCGAGGTTCCGTAGTAGACGGCCTGCAGACGCTGGTCACCCGGGGGCTTCCCGGCGGCGTTGGTGTCGTATCGGGTGGTCACGTATCGGGGCAGGCCCGACTTCGGGGCACCGTTGGTGAGCTTGATGGTGACCGTCACGTCCCGCGTCGAGCCGCAGCCGGTTCGGGTCCAGGTGAGGCTGCGGTCGAGGTAGTAGTCCAACTTGTCGGCGGCACCGTTGGTGACCACCAACCCGGCGTAGGGGTTGGGCGTCGTCGGGATGACTCCGGCGAACGAGGTGGTCTGAAGTACCTTCTCCGCGGCCGGGTCGGCGCTCCAGATCAGCAGTCGTCGCTCGTCGGCCGCCTTGAAGGCCGCCTTGACCAGATCGGCGGCCCGGCTCTGGCTCTGCAGGATGTGCCCGTCGACCGCCGAGGCGATGTCGAGCAGGTAGGCCTTGCGGTCGGCCTGGTCGTAGAAGCCGAACTTGGAGTAGAGCGTCGACTGGGTCAGGGCCACGATGTTGTCGCTGCCGACCTTCATCCCGTCCGGCGCGGTGGCCGGACCGGTGACATCCAGGAAGTAGCTCAGCGCGGTGGGGTCGACGGCGATGGCACCGTCGATGTGCTGTCCGGTGGCCTTCTCCCAGGTGGCGGCCCAGATCTGCCCGACATACGGAAAGTTCGGGCTGATCGTGCTGTTGAGGAAGAACTTGGTGCTGTCGGAGTTGGCGTAGCGCTCGTCGTACTCGGCGCCGAGTTTCACTCCTGAGTCGACGTTCTTCAACTCGTCGTCGCTGCCGTAGTGGTCGAAGGAGGCGACGCCGTTGTTGAAGGTGGCGATGACGAAGGCGCCGGGAATCCCGCCGAGCCCGCGCGACTCCGCCTCGTTCATGATTCCGATGAAGTAGCGCTTCTCGCCCTTCTGGCCGAGCATCGACGGCATGATCGAGGTCGCCCGGTCGAGTCCGGCCAGGCCACCGTGCAGGCTGTCGAGCGAAGTGATGACACTGGCCCGGGCGTCGTCGACGGACGACAGCCACGTCTTGGGCGGCAGCGCGTTCACCCGATTGGACGCATCCTGCAGCAGCAGCACGCTGCGGTGTACCAGCGGCGCCGCGGCCGCCACCTTCGCCACGTTGATCCCGCTGGCGCCGGAGCGCAGCTGATTCGGGTCGAGTTCGTTCGAGGCCTCGATCAGGTCCGGGAGCACGCTGCGCCCGAGCTGGTCGGCGACCTCGGTGAGCGCCTGCACGGATTTGAACGGCGAACCGACGTAGGGGATGGCGCCGGTGATCGACCAGACCGGGCCGGCGGTGAGTTGCGCGGCGCGATGGGCGTGCGCGGCGAGATCGTTGGCCGTCGCCTTCGCCGAATCCACATCACCAGCGCTGACCGACGACCGCAGCGTGGTCATGTCGGCCTTGATCGCGGTGACCTCTTTGCGGGCCAGCAGCGCACTGACCGCAAGCCAGGCGAGCGAGACGAGGAGCAGCGTGCCGAAGCCGAGGATCACCAGCCGGCGACCCCAGCGGCGCATCTTGCGTCGCCGGGCTTCGTCGGCCGCCCCGTCTAGTGCGTCCTCGGCCGTCTGGTCTGCCGTGTCGTCCTGCGCCCCGACGGCCGGTGACTCCGAAGCATCTTCAGAATCCGCGCCGCCGGGTTCGATGCCCGTCAAGAGATGTGTCGCCTAATGGTGTTGATGGTCGGTGGTGTGGAGGTCGGTGGTGTTGATGGTCAGGATGCAGCGAACTTCGGTTGGCTCAGCTGTGCTGCGAGCGACGTCGTCCGCTGTACATGAAGACCAGCCCGGCAATCAGAAGCACGACCGCGACACCGAGGATCGAGAGCACGGCGACACCGGTGGAGGCCAGGCCAGAGCTGCCCGAACCACTCGAGTCGTTGAGCGAGAGCGCGTCGACGCCGCTGCCGCCGGTCTGGTTGGCGTTGGTGCTGTCGACGCCGCTGCCGCCGGTGGTCGGCGCTGCGGTGCTGGCACCCGGATCAGTCGAGGCCGGCGCGCTCGGCGCGATGCTGTGCAGCCCCACGCAGACGGCGTCCGCAGCCACGAATGGCGCGACGTCGTTGGACGCGGGCGACGCGGCTGAGGTGGTAGAACATGGTGGTGGCACAGCTTCGGTGCTGTTGCTGTGCGGTGCCGCCGAAGCGTGCATTGAACCGAGCGCTAGAAACACGACGAACATCGCCGCTACGCTGCCGAGTACGATCGAGAACCGACGTACAAACTCCCCCGAGATTGTCATCCCCTTAGCGTACTAACACATCCGCTTCACGGAAAGTTGAAGCGCGATTAGCCACAGGATGTATCAGGAACGGCGAAAATTTGTCCCAAAGGTCGGGCTTGACGTTACCTTTACATGCCAAACGGTATCTTCCCGAACTTGCCGACCGGGAGACCCCTTATTCCACCTGAGATTTTCGGGCGAGGTCGGGGTCAGCAGGTGCGCTGCAGCAGCAGCGCCTTGAGCATGGCCATGCTCTGGTAGGGCACTCGGGCGATCACACTAAGTGAGCTTGACGGTGATTCGACCATCCGAAGATCTCCCTCCCAACAGCGGGAGAAACGCAGTCGCGCTCGCAGGAGCTGGTCGGCGCTGGTCACCACAGCGATCGAGCTCGCCCCGCGCTCGCGGGCCAGTGCGGTGACATAGCGGGCTTCGCCGCGGGTCGTCGCCGGGTCAGCCCGGAAGCAGATCACCTCGAACTGGGGCAGATAGGTCTTCCACGGGCAGACCGACGGGTCCTCCAGCGAGAACATCAGGATCGTCCCCGGGCGCAGTCCGGCCACATCGATTCCGAGTTGCTTGCGCGAAGTGAAGTCCCCGCCGCCGAGCACCGCGACCACATCGACCGCCGCCGGCTTCGACGACGGTGGCTTCACGAAGACGACGAACTCCGCGACCAGCAGCGCGGCGAACACCACCCCGATCGCGACGAGCAGCCGCACACGCTGCGAGCGCAACAGCAGACTCAGCGCTCGGCGAGGATGTCGCCCATGTAGCGGGCCACCGCAGCCACTCGCGCCATCGTCTGGGCGTAGTCCATACGCCGCGGACCGAGCACGCCGACCGCACCCACCGTCGCCCCGCCCAGACCGTAGCTGCCCGTGACCACCGAGGTGGTCTGCAGCCCTTCGTAGGTGTGCTCGTTGCCGATACGCACGACGATCTGGTTGGAGAGCAGCGACTGGTCGAGCAATCGGAGCAGCACCACCTGCTCCTCCAACGCCTCGAGCACCGGGCGAATAGCCGGGAAATCAAGGCCATGCTCGGTCAGGTTGGCCGTCCCACCGAGCAGAATCCGCTCACTGCTCTGCTCGACCAGCGTCTCCAACAGCACCGAGACGAGCGTCGTCACCAGGCCCCGCAACTGCGGCGCGACGCTGGCCGGCAGCTCGCTGACGATCTCAGGTGTCTCGGTGAGCAGGCGGTCGCGTAGGCGCCCGTTGAGGGTGGCCCGCAGCTCGGCCACCGACTCGTCGGAGACCGCAGCCGGAAGCTCGACAACCCGCTGCTCGACTCGCCCGGTGTCGGTGATGAGCACCAGCATCAACCGGGAGGTGCTCAGCGAGACGATCTCGATGTGCCGGACCCGGCTGCGCGACAGCGAGGGGTAGCGCACCACCGCGACGTTGCGGGTGAGTTGAGCCAGTGCCTTCACCGCCCGGTGCAGCACGTCGTCCAGGTCGACGGCGTTGTCGAGGAAGGTGGAGATGGCGCGCTTCTCAGCCCCCGAGAGCGGCTTCACCGAGGCGAGTCGATCGACGAAGAGGCGATAGCCGGCATCGGTCGGCACCCGGCCGGCGCTGGTGTGCGGCTGGGCGATCAGCCCCTCGTCCTCCAGTGCGGCCATATCGTTGCGGATCGTCGCCGGCGAGACGCCGAGATTGTGCCGTTCGGAGAGGGTCTTACTGCCGACCGGTTCGCTGGTGGCGATGAAGTCCTCGATGATCGCGCGCAGAACCTCGAGCTTGCGCTCCTCCACGCTCACCTTCGCTTCGCCCCCATGCTGGATTGGTTCTGCCCGACGACCACAAGTATCCGCCCTATCATCCGCCACAGCTTAGGAGAACTCGCAAGCATCTGTGAGAATGCGGCCTGAGCGGGTCACGTAACGTTAGGCGAACGTAACTGCGAGAACCGCTGAGGGGGCGCTGTGATCTTCAAATCCGTTCGCGACGGGCGGCCCTACCCCGACCACGGCTTCTCCACCCGAGACTGGGCCAACGTGCCGCCGCGCGCGGTGCGGCTGGATCAGCTGATCGCAACCAAGAAAGTGCTCGAACTCGACAAGCTGCTGGCCGAGGATTCGACCTTCTACGGCGACCTCTTCCCGCACGCCGTGCAGTGGGACGGCGAGATCTATCTGGAGGTGGGCATCCATCGCGCGCTTCGCGCGGCGCTGCAGCAGCGAAACGTGCTGCACGTGCGGGTGCTCGACCTGGATCAGCTCAAGCCGGCCGACAACTCCGGCCACTGATAACTCGCCCCGCCGACTCTGGCGGCGACCACCGCTGCGTAGGTCTCCTCCCAGCGATGGGCATTCCCCTGGATGGTTCGACCGGCGGCCCACTCACGGGCTCGCTCCCCGACCTCAGCCCGCAACTGCGGGTCGTTGACGAGCATCCGCAGGTACTTGCTCCACTCGTGATCCTGATTCACCAGGAAGCCGGTACGTCCGTGCTCGATACGGGAGTACGGGCCGTAGTCGGCGGCAACGGTGGGGATACCGAGAGCGGAGAACTCGATCAGCTTCAGATCACTCTTGCTGCGGTTGAAGCGATGCCATGAGAGTGGGATGACGGCGATGTCGAAGTCGATGCTTCGGTGGTAATCGCCAGCGGCGGCGAAGTCAGTTCGGCGGGCGTCCGGGCGGTTCAGCAGCGCGCGATAGTCCCCACCCACCAGGTGCAGGTCGACGGTCGGAGTCTTGGCGAAGAAGGCGGCGAGCGGCCGGCGCGCGCTGGCCCAGTCGGCATCGTGGCACGCCGAACCGGCCCAGCCAATCGTCACCCGATCGCGCTGCGGGCGCTGCCAGTGCAGGAGTGACCCATCGACGGTGTTCTCGAGGACGAAGACGTTGGGGTTGTACCGCGACACCACCTCGGCCAGCGGCTCCGTGCTCACGGTGACGGCGGTGGCCACCTCAAGGTTGGCCGCGACCCGGGCCAAAGCCTGCGGGGTGTATGCCGAGTACGGGCCGACATTGGCCGGGTCGATGTCGAAGAGATTGTCGTCGAGGTCGTAGATCAGGGTCCGCCCCTCGGCGGCGAGGCGCTGCCACTCGACGGAGCTGGTCTCCTGCCACACACGGATGCCGACCACGACATCGACGTCGTCGGTCAGCGGGACACCCCAGCCACCATCGATCTGATGACCGCGTCGAGCCAGCTCGACGCTGGGAAGGACGCAGCGAACGTGGGCGCAGCCGCCACCCTCATCGATCAGATAATGGATCCTCACCTGCGGACGATCGGCACCAAAACCCTCGACTTGAGCGTCCGGCCAGTCAGGTTCTATGGAACCCGGTCACAGCGTCGATTCGCGCAAGCTCGTCAGGGCGTCAGCTCCCGCACGACGGCGTCGGCCATCAGCCGGCCGCGCTGGGTCAGCACGACCCGCCCGGCATCGAAGTACTTGGTCTCGACCAGCCCCCACGAGACGAGCTGCGGCACCTTCTGCTGCGCCTGTTCATCGAGATCCAGCATCGACAGTCCCTCACCGAGCCGGACGCCGAGCATGATCTTCTCGGTATGGCGAGCGGCGGCGTCGAGCGTCTCGCGCCCGATGGCCGGACTGCCACCGGTCTCCAGCATCGAGCTGTAGCGCACCGGATGCTTGACGTTCCACCAACGCACCCCGTCGATGTGGCTGTGCGCACCCGGGCCCACGCCCCACCAGTTGGCGTCGCGCCAGTAGAGGATGTTGTGCCGGCAGATCGCGTCGGCGTTCTTGGCCCAGTTGGATACCTCGTACCAGTGGTAGCCGGCGGCGGCCATCGCCTGATCGGCCTGTAGGTACCGGTCGGCCATGGCGTCGTCGTCCGGGGCTGGGACCACCCCCTGAGCGATCTGGCGGGCCAGTGCCGTCCCCTCCTCGACGATGAGGGAGTACGCGCTGATGTGGTCCGGGTCGGCCCCGATGGCCGCGTCCAGGCTGGCCTGCCAGTCGGCGTCGGTCTCATACGGCGCGCCATAGATGAGGTCGAGGTTCACGTGCTCGAAGCCGGCGGCCCGCGCTTCGGCGACCGCCTCCTCCGGGCGCCCCGAGCGGTGCTTGCGGTCCAGTACCTCGAGCACCTTGGGTACGGCCGACTGCATCCCCAATGAAACACGGGTGAATCCTGCTTCCCGTAGCTTCTCGAAGTATTTCGGCGTGACCGACTCCGGGTTCGCTTCGGTGGTGACCTCGGCGTCGGGAACCAGCCCGAAGAGCTCGTCGATCTCGCGCAGGATCAACCCGAGGTGTTCGGCCGGCAGCAGCGTCGGCGTGCCACCGCCGAAGAAGACCGTTGAGACGGCCGGCAGATTTCCGTCCAGCACCTGCCGCGCCAGTCGCAGTTCGGAGAGCACGGTGTCGGCGTAGCTGCCCCGGCTGACGCCGGGGCCGAGTTCGGCCGCGGTGTAGGTGTTGAAGTCGCAGTAGCCGCAGCGAGTCTGACAGAACGGGATATGGACGTAGACGCCGAACGGGGTGATCCGCAGGTTCTGCAGCGACTCGCGGGGCAATCGTCCGTCCCTGGGGGGTGTGTCGCCTTGGGGTTGCACAGCCATACCCCGAGTTTATGCAGGGTGAAGAGCTAGAGCGGTTCCACCGCGCCCGGCAGGGAGGTGCCGTCGATGACGTTCTCTCCCCCGCGCCGACGCCCACCGGGAACCCGCCCGGCCAGCCGCCCCAGCGGCTCGACCGATTGTCCGATCGCCTTGGCCGACTCGTGCAGCTCGCCGACGCTGCTCTGCAGCGCGTCCAGCATCGGGTCCAGGTGGGAGAGCACGGCACCCAGCGAGGCGACCTGCGCCTCGATGGCGCCCATCTGGCCGGCCAGCTCGGGCAGCGACTCCAGCGAGGTGACCAGGGACGAGAGCATCGGCAGCAGCTCGGCGAGCTGGTCGACCGGGCCGCCGGCGACGATCAGCTTCTCGATCCCGCCCCCTTGCGCGAAGAGCAGCTCCAAGGTTCCGCCGGGCTCGAAGAGCTTGTCCAATGGGCCGTCGTCGGCCAGCAGCCGGCTGATCGTGCCGTCGTTTCCCAGCGCGCGGCCGAGCGCGGTGTCGTCGGCGGTGAGCAGGGCCAGCTGCTCCAGACGGGCCAGAGGACCGGTCGGGCTGGCCAGCCGGGCGAGCTGCTCCAGGACGCCGCCGTCGGCCAGGATCACCTTCAGGCGTTCGCCGTATCCGCCCGGACGGCGCAGTGGGCCGTCGGGGACGATCAGGTCGCGAGTCGCGAAGAGCACATCGACCGAGGCCGAGGCGATCCGAAACGGCAAGGTGACCACCGAGAGAACGCCCATGAGCCGGACTGTAACGAATGCGGCGGGAGTAGGCCATCCGGGCGTCTCCGACGGGCTGGAGGACGCCGCGCGACGCCGCTACGGGCCGGCTGGTTCGATGCGCACCGCGAGCGGACGGTACCCCTCACTGCTCTGCTCCTGAGCCTTGCGCAGCACTCGCTCGATGCCGGCTCGATCCTGCTCGGGCAGTTCGGAGGCGACCTGCCAGAGCAGGCGCACCGGCCCGTCCGGAAGCCAGCTCAGGTCTCGCAGCACATCGGCCAGCCCGTCGAGATTCGGGCTGGCCCACTCCGGGGCCTGTAAGGCCCGATAGATGGCGCCGATCGCCGCCCGCTTGTCACTGGCCGGCGCAACGACGCGTAAGTACCCGGTCATGAGGTGATGTCCACCGCAACGAAGCTCTCGTAGTGATCGTCGGTGTAGTAGTACTCCCCGCCGGCGCCGTGGATGATCCGGCGGGCTCCCCGATCACTCGAGCCGGGCGTCGGCACGGTGTATTCGTGGTAGTAGCCAGTCGGCTGCTCGGGGAGCAGCTTCTCGTTGTTGTTGAAGACGACGCCGTCCTGGCTGTACGGGAACGGGCCGTCGTGCTGGATGAGGGCGACGGTGGCGGCGGCCTCGCTCGGCAGCGAGGAGAGCGGCGCCGGCGAATGCTTCTCAGCCGCCGACTTCGACGTGGCGGCTGTGGCCGTCGGTGTCGCGGTCGTGGTCTTGGTCGTCGGCGAACTGTCGTGTCGCACCGCGCTGACGGTGTACCCGATAACCAGCGCGGCCAGCAGCAGGATCAGCGCAATCTGCGGCCGGCGGAGACGAGTCACATCGGCTCACTCTAACGGCCCCCGCTAAGGTTCGACTCATGCGAGCTGCCTACGCCACCACGGCCACACCCGACAACCCTCTCGCCGGTCTCGTCGTTGGAGAACGGCCGGATCCGGTCGCCCTGGAGGGGTGGACGACGGTACAGGTGAAGGCGGCCAGCCTGAACCACCATGACCTCTGGACGCTGCGCGGCGTCGGGATCAGCGCCGACCGCTTCCCGATGACCCTCGGCTGTGACGCCGCCGGAATCGACGAGTCGACCGGGGCGGAGGTGGTGGTGCACAGCGTCATCAGCTCCGAGGACTGGAGCGGTGACGAGACCCTCGACCCGGGCCGATCGCTGCTGTCGGAGAAGCATCAGGGCAGCCTGGCCGAACGCGTGATCGTCCCGAAGCGCAACGTGGTGCCGAAACCGGTCGAGCTCTCCTTCGAGGAGGCGGCCTGCCTGCCGACCGCGTGGCTCACCGCGTACCGGATGCTCTTCGTCAACTCCGAGCTGCGCCCCGGTCAGACCGTGCTCGTCCAGGGGGCGTCGGGCGGTGTGGCGACAGCCTGCATCACGCTGGCCCGGGCGGCCGGAATCCGGGTCTGGGCGACGGCCCGAAGCGAGGCCAAGCAGGCCCGGGCTCTGGAGATCGGCGCTCATGCCAGTTTCGCCTCCGGGGCACGGCTGCCGGAGAAGGTCGACGCGGTGATGGAGACGATCGGCGAGGCGACCTGGGGGCACTCGACCCGCTCCCTGCGTCCCGGCGGGCGCATCGTCATCTCGGGTGCGACGACGGGCTCCAACCCGCCGGCCGACCTCTCCCGCATCTTCTTCCTGCAGCTGCAGGTGGTCGGCTCGACGATGGGGACCAAGCAGGAACTGCACGACCTGGTCGGTTTCATGCGCGCCACCGGGATCCGCCCGCTCATCGACCGGGTGATCCCGCTGGAGCAGATCGCCGATGGTCTGGCCGCCATGGAGTCCGGCGACCTGGTCGGCAAGATCGTCATCACTCTCTAGCCGCGCTGGTTTGCTGGCCGCCCGTGGGTTGCTACGCCACTGCGGAGGCCAGCCCATCGACGACTTCCGCGCCGGGCAGGTCGGTGAGTGCCGCCGCCGGAAGCGCGATCTTGGAGCGGCGCAGACCGCTGCCGATCACCACGACCTCGCGTTCCAGTACTGCGGCGTCGATGAGGATGGGCCATTCGGCAGGGAGGCCGATCGGGGTGATCCCGCCGAACTCCATCCCCGAGAGCGCCACCGCGTCGGCCATGGGCGCGAAGGAGGCCTTCCGGGCGTCTAGGCGACGACGAACGACGCCGTTCACGTCGGCCCGGGTTGTGGCCAGCACCACGCAGGCCGCGTAGCGGGTGCTCTCCCCGCGGCGGCCGGCGATCACGACACAGTTCGCCGAGTCGGCCAGTTCGACCTGGTATTTCTCGCAGAACGCCGCGGTGTCTGCCAGGTCCGGATCGATGGGCGCCACCAGTACGTCGGCGCCCCGGCTCCAGCCGCTGACCGCGGCCGCCACTGGATCGGCGACCAACTCCGACGAGATGCCCTGCCAGCTGAGATTCCCGGGACCGACCATGGCTACAGACACTACTGTGAGAACGTGATCGATTCGGAGAATGCCCAGCAAATGCTGGAGCAGCGTCGAGCCGAGACGATCGAGCGTATAGGGCGGCTGGCCGACGAGATCGCCTCGCTGGTTGCCGCATCGGCCGACAGCAACGCCGACGACGAACACGATCCGGAGGGGTCGACGATCGCCTTCGAACGGGCACAGGCCCAGGCGTTCCTCGACGAGGCACGGGCGACGGTCGTTGACCTCGACGCCGCGTTGATCCGCCTGGCTGACGGGGACTACGGCCGCTGCACGAGCTGCGGCGCGACGATCTCAGCGGCGCGGCTGGCCGCGCGGCCGGCGGCGCGAACCTGCATCGACTGCGCCACCGGGCGACGCTGATCCGCCTACTTCTTGGCGGTGTCCCCGGTCTCACCGGTTGAGAGGGCGGCGATGAAGGCCTCCTGCGGAACCTCGACCCGGCCCACCATCTTCATCCGCTTCTTCCCCTCCTTCTGCTTCTCCAGCAGCTTGCGCTTACGGGTGATGTCACCGCCGTAGCACTTGGCCAGCACGTCCTTTCGGATCGCCCGGATCGACTCGCGGGCGATGATGCGGGCCCCGACGGCCGCCTGGATCGGCACCTCGAACTGCTGGCGCGGGATGAGCTCGCGCAGCTTGGAGGTCATCGACGTCCCGTAGCCGTAGGCCTTGTCCTTGTGCACGATCGCGGAGAAGGCATCGACCGCCTCGCCCTGCAGCAGAATGTCGACCTTCACCAGGTCGCCGAGCTGTTCGCCGGCCACCTCGTAGTCCAGCGACGCATAACCGCGGGTGCGGGACTTCAGACTGTCGAAGAAATCGAAGATGATCTCGCCCATCGGCAGCGTGTACCGCAGCTCAACCCGGGTCTCGGAGAGGTAGTCCATCCCCTGCAGAATCCCGCGCTTGCCCTGGCAGAGCTCCATGATCGCGCCGATGTATTCGCTGGGCGCGATGATCATCGCCTTTGCCACCGGCTCCCAGATCTCGGCGATCTTGCGCCCGGCCGGCCAGTCGGAGGGGTTGGTGACGATGTACTCGCCCTGCTTGTCCTCCAGCACGACCCGGTAGACCACGTTCGGCGCGGTCGAGATGAGATCGAGGTCGAACTCGCGCTCCAACCGCTCCCGGACGATCTCCAGATGCAGCAGCCCGAGGAAGCCGCAGCGGAAGCCGAAGCCCAGCGCGGCCGAGGACTCCGGTTCGTAGACCAGCGCCGCGTCGTTGAGTTGCAGTTTGTCCAGCGCGTCGCGCAGCAGCGGGTAGTCCGAGCCGTCGAGCGGGTAGAGGCCGGAGTAGACCATCGGGCGCGGGTCGCGGTAGCCGCCGAGTGACTCGGTGGCCGGCTTGTTCGCCGTGGTCACCGTGTCACCGACCCGCGACTGCCGCACGTCCTTCACACCGGTGATGAGGTAGCCCACCTCGCCGACGCTGAGTCCCTGGGTCGGCTTGGGCTCGGGCGAGATGACGCCGACCTCGAGGAGCTCGTGGGTCACGCCGTTGGACATCATCTTGATGCGCTGACGGGGCAGGATCTCCCCGTCGATGACCCGGATGTAGGTGATGACGCCGCGGTAGATGTCATAGACGGAGTCGAAGATCATCGCCCGCGGCGGCGAATCAGCCTCCCCGATCGGGGCCGGGACCTGGGTGCAGATTACGTCGAGCAGATCCTCCACGCCGAGCCCGGTCTTGGCGCTCACCCGCAGCACGTCGTCCGGGTCGCAGCCGATGATGTGGGCGATCTCCTCGGCGTAGCGATCGGGCTGCGCGGCCGGGAGGTCGATCTTGTTCAGCACCGGGATGATCTGCAGATCGTTCTCCAGTGCCATGTACAGGTTGGCCAGCGTCTGCGCCTCAATGCCCTGCGCAGCGTCGACCAGCAGCACGGCACCCTCGCAGGCGGCCAGCGAACGGGAGACCTCGTAGCTGAAGTCGACGTGGCCCGGGGTGTCGATCATGTCGAGGACGTACTCGACGCCGTCCAGACGGGAGGTCCAGGGCATCCGGACGTTCTGCGACTTGATGGTGATGCCGCGCTCGCGCTCGATGTCCATCCGGTCGAGGTACTGGGCCCGCATCTGCCGCGCGTCGACGACACCGGTCAACTGCAGCATCCGGTCGGCCAGCGTCGACTTGCCGTGGTCGATGTGGGCGATGATGCAGAAGTTACGGATGATGGCCGGATCGGTGCGGTTCCGGTCGGTGCCGCTGCCGGTGTTCCGATCGGAACCGGTGGGGCCAGAGGGTGCGCTCATGCGTGGGTATGGGGTCTTTCGCTAGCTGGTGGGAGCGTTCGACGCCCTCGATGACGGGCAGGCGCTGCGGCTCGGACTCCTCCATGGTCCCACGTCCGACCGGGCCTGTCTGGCACGAGCAACCCGGGGACTCGTGGAATGATGTCCGGATGAGTTCCCTGCCGGATCCCCGGACCGCCGTTGAATACCGCATTCCCGCCGCCGAACTGGTGGTCGGTGACCTCGTGAACACCCAGCCCGGTGCCGGGGACGACTGGCAGCAGGTGCTGGGCGTCTACCCGGGCGTCGAGTCGCTGGCCGGCGCCACCGAGGAGGTCACCGAGCTGGTGAAGAGCCTGGACGGCCGTTACGTACTCGTCCAGCTCAGCGACCTGGCGCCGGTCGACGCCGCCGTCTACTTCGTCGACGGGACGGCGCTCACGGTGGGCGAGACGGACTCCGACGACCAGCCGGTGCTCGACCAGATCAGCACCGAAGACGGCGAGCGGCTGTACCTGTACACCAAGCACGAACTGGTGCACATCCGCGCGACCTCCTGAGGCGAGCCAGCTCCGCGCGAGCAGGGATTTGGGTCCCCGGCGCCGCGCTGGTAACCTGGGATGGTTGCCGTCTCGGCGGCAATCCAGTTCTGTCCTTACCACTGCTAAATTTTTGAGGCTCCTTCGTGGCGAACATCAAGTCCCAGATCAAGCGGATCCAGACCAACGAGAAGGCCCGCTTGCGCAACAAGAGCGTTAAGTCGGCGCTGAAGACGTCTGTGCGTCGCTTCCGTGAGGCTGCCGAGGCTGGCGACAAAGAGGCGACCATCGTCGCCTTCCGCGACGCTTCCCGCGCCCTCGACAAGGCCGCCAGCAAGGGCGTTATCCACGCCAACCAGGCCGCCAACAAGAAGTCGGCCCTGGCGAAGAGCGTCAACGCTCTCTAACTCCAGCTACTGACGCTGCCCGTTCGGGCAGCCCAGTCGAGCCCGCAGACGATCCTCACCGGATCCGTCGGCGGGCTCTTTGGCGTTCGCGCCGACTAGCGCAGCAGTTCGGGGTCGTGCCGAAGCACGCGCTGCTCCAGCTGCAGCAACTCCGGTCCCGGGTCGACTCCCAATTCGGAGTTCAGCAGGGTTCGGGCTCGCCCCAGTGCAGCGAGCGCATCGCGCTGTCAGATCCAGCCGAGCACCGATGCGTACCTCCTCAGCCAACCCATGCAACTCGCCGAGGCGGGTTCGGGCGATCTCGGCCTCCGGCCAGCACTCGATGTGACGATCGTGGGCGGCGAGGTCAGCTACCTGCGCTGGGGCTCGCCTCAGCGGCTGCCGCGGGCCGCGGTGACGTGACGGATGGTGCGTTCGATGGCGTAGTTGGGGTCAGCCGCCGCACCCTTGACGTCGGCGTTGAGCGAAGCGACGAGACCCAACGCCTCACGCAGGCCAGCTTCGCTCCAACCGCGCACCTGACCCTGAACCCGATTCACCTTCCAGGGCGGCATACCCAGCTTCTGGGCCAGGTCGTACTGGTTTCCCCGGCCGGCGGCGGCGACCCGGGCCACCGCCTCCACCCCTTGGGCGAGCGCGTCGGCGATGACGACATGCGGCACCCCGTCGGCCAGGGCCCAGCGCAGTGACTCCAGCGCTCCGGTCGAATCCCCGGTTACGACCTTGTCGGAAATCTCGAAGCCCTTCACCTCGGCCCGTCCCTGGTGGTACCGCGACACCATGTCGGTGTCGATCCGGCCACCGGAGTCGCTGACCAGCTGCGCCGAGACTGCGGCGAGCTCGCGCAGATCGGTACCGACGGCGTCCACCAGCAGCTGGGCCGCGTCCGGCGCGATACTGCCGCCGGCCCGGCGCACTTCAGCCTTGATGAAGTCCAGTCGCTCGCCCGGTTTCGTCAGCTTGGCGCAGGTGATCGTGGATGCACCGGCCTTCTTCGCCGCATCCAACAGCGCCTTCCCCTTCGCCCCGCCGAGATGCTGCAGCACGATGGTGACATCGTCACTGGGGGCGGCCAGGAAAGGCTTCAGGGCGTCGAGGAGTGCGACTCGTATGTCCTGGGCCGAGCGAAACACGACGACGCGGCGCCCCCCGAAGAGCGAGGGACTGAGGGCCTCATAGATCTCGGCCGCCTCGACCTCGCTGGCCTGATATTCGCGGACGTCTGCGTCCGGGTCAGCCTTGATGGCGGCCAGCGATATCTGTTCGATGGCCCGGGTGACGAGCAGCTCCTCGTCGCCGACGACCAGTATCAGCGCCGGGATCGGGGTCGGGCTCGATTCGGGCATCATCCGTCCATCGTCTCAGGTCGCTCGGACAGTGGCGAGCACCGCCCGAATCGACTCCAGGGACGGCGGCGCGGTATCCCCCATGCCGATGAGGATGTTTCGGGCCAGCGGCACCAGCACCAGCTCGATCCCGTCCCCATCCGGACCGAAGAAGCCGGCGATCTCCAGCAACACGTACCCGTGCATCGCGCTCCAGAGCTGCAGCGCCGCCGACATCGGGTCACCCTGGTGGATCCGGCCCGATGCCATCACCCGAGTCACGCCGTCGAGCAGGTGACCGAAGGCGGCCGCCCCCTCCGGCCCGGCCGCGCCCATCTGGCCGGCGGTGAAGTCGACGGCGGCCGGGGACTTGCCGGGGCTGAGCCCGAACATGAGCCGATAGAGGTTGGCGTTGTTCAGCGCGAAATCCCGGTAGGCCAGTGCGATGGAGAAGAGGTGGACCAGGCTGTCGTCGTGGGGCGGCACGGCGGCCAGCCCCGCACCGAACTCGACGAAACCCTGGACCGCAACCGCCTCGACCAGCTGCCCCATGCCACCGAAATGCGTGTAGACGGCCATCGTCGAGGCGCCGATCTCGGCCGCAACGCGCCGCGCCTGCAGCGCGTCCGGCCCCTCATCGGCCAGTAGACGCAGCGCGGCGGCTAGTAGCCGATCGCGGGGGCTCTCCGAGTTCATCCTTGCCATCATTCCATAACCTTGTTATAACATGATCCATAATCATGTTATGCCGAGAGGGTGGATCACCATGGTCAATGCATATCTGAGCCAGAACCTAGCCCCGGTGCGCGAGGAGCAGACGCTCACCACGCTGGAAGTCACCGGCACCATCCCGCCCCATCTGGACGGCCGCTACCTTCGCAACGGCCCGAACCCGGCGTCGGCGATCGATGAGGACGCCTACCACTGGTTCATGGGCGACGGGATGGTGCACGGCATTCGGCTGCGCGACGGACGGGCCGAGTGGTACCGAAATCGCTGGGTCCGCACTCCTGAGCTGGCCCATCGCTTCGGCGAGGCACTGAGCAGCACCCGTCGGGCCGCGCCGATCGAGTTCGTTGGCGCGAACACCAATGTGATCTCTCACGCCGGCCGGACGCTGGCTCTCATCGAGGGCGGCTCCGCCTGTCACGAATTGACCGACGAACTCGACACGATCGGTCCCTGCGACTTCGACGGCACCATAACCGGTGGCTACACCGCACATCCGAAGCTGGACCCGCAGACCGGTGAGCTGCATGCGGTCTCCTACTTCTTCGCCCGTCCGAACAGCGCCCAGTACTCGGTGATCGGGGTGGACGGGCGGGCCCGTCGCGTGATCGACATCCCGGTCAGCGGCGGACCGATGATGCACGACTTCTCGTTGACTGAGAAATACGTTGTCTTCTATGACCTTCCGGTCACCTTCGATGTGAAGCAGGCCGTTGCGGCGACAGTGCCGAAGTTCATGCGGGCGCCGGCCCGCCTGACCATGTCGGCCCTGCTCGGCCGGGTCCATGTCCCCGATCCGGTCGCTGCCTCGCTCGGGCGTAAGACACCGGCCAACGGCGGGATGCCCTACCGCTGGAACCCGGAGCATCCGGCCCGCGTCGGGGTGATGGCGCGTGAGGGCGACGGCACCCAGGTGCGATGGTTCGATGTCGACCCCTGCTATGTCTTTCACCCGCTCAATGCCTACGACGACGGCGACACGATCGTGCTCGACCTGGTGCGGCACCCCAAGATGTTCGACACCGATCTGCACGGACCCGGCGAAGGCGCGCCGACGCTCGATCGCTGGATCGTCGACCTCAATGCCGGGAAGGTGCAGGAATCGCGGCTGGACGATCGTGCGCAGGAGTTCCCCCGGATCGACGAGCGCCTCGTCGGCCGACGGCACCGCTTCGGCTATTCGATGGACCTGGCGCGGCATGTGGAGCCCTCCGATGCCGTGCTGAAGCACGACCTGGTCAGCGGGTCCACGCAGGCGCATCACTTCGGTGCTGGGAAGCAGTCGAGTGAGTTCGTCTTCGTCCCCAACTCCGCAGATTCCGCCGAGGACGACGGGGTGTTGATGGGCTTCGTCTTCGACCCGTCCGTGCAGCGCAGTGAACTGGCACTGCTGGATGCCGCGACGATGGAGAGCATAGCCACCGTCGCCCTGCCAGTGCGGGTGCCGGCTGGGTTTCACGGCAACTGGGTACCGGCGCGGTAGGAGCAGCCGCGCGAACCTCACCAGATACGGTGGTGCTTCGCGAGGGGAGCGCAGATGGCAGATTTCGTCGGGGCGGTCGACCAGGGCACCACCAGCACCCGGTTCATGGTCTTCGACCACGGGGGCAACGAGGTCGGACGCCACCAGCTCGAGCACGAGCAGATCCTGCCGCAGGCCGGTTGGGTGGAACACAGCCCGATCGAGATCTGGGAGCGGACCAGTTCGGTCCTGCAGACCACAGCGAACCTCCTCGGCCTCGGGCCGTCGGATCTGGCGGCCATCGGAATCACCAACCAGCGCGAGACGACGGTTGTCTGGAATCGCCGCACCGGACGTCCGTATTACAACGCCATCGTCTGGCAGGACACCCGCACCGATCGGATCGCGAGCGCTCTGGAGCGCGGTGGGCAGGGCGAGGTGATCCGGCGCAAGACCGGTCTCCCCCCGGCCACGTACTTCTCCGGCGGGAAGATCCAGTGGATTCTGGAGAATGTCCCCGAGGCTCGCGCCGATGCCGAGAAGGGCGAGGCGATCTTCGGCAACACCGACTCCTGGTTGATGTGGAACCTCACCGGCGGGGTCAACGGCGGCATCCACATCACCGATGTGACCAACGCCAGCCGCACCATGCTGATGGATCTGCAGACGCTCGCCTGGGACGACGAACTCCTGGGATTCTTTGACATTCCTCGAGCGATGTTGCCCGAGATTCGGCCGTCTTCCGACCCGCGCGGCTATGGCGAGACGGCCATCCCGCACGGGCTGGAGGGAGTGCCGCTGACCGGCATCCTCGGCGATCAGCAGGCCGCGATGTTCGGCCAGGTCTGCTTCGCACCGGGCGAGGCCAAGAACACCTACGGCACCGGAAACTTCATGCTGCTGAACACCGGCGAGGAGCTGGTTCGCAGCAGCAACGGCCTGCTCACCACCGTCTGTTACCAGATCGGGGAGGCCAAACCGGTCTACGCGCTGGAGGGATCGATCGCGGTGACCGGCTCGGCTGTGCAGTGGCTGCGAGATCAGCTGGGCATCATCTCTGGCGCCAGCGAGATCGAAGGACTGGCCGCCGGGGTGAGCGACAACGGGGGTGTCTACTTCGTGCCCGCCTTCTCGGGCCTCTTCGCGCCTTATTGGCGAAGTGACGCCCGCGGGGCGATCGTCGGGCTCTCCCGATTCAACACGAACGCCCACGTGGCGCGAGCGACCCTTGAGGCGATCTGTTACCAGAGTCGCGACGTGGCCGAGGCGATGGAGGCCGACTCCGGCGTGCACCTGGACGTGCTCAAGGTGGACGGCGGGGTGACCGCGAACAATCTCTGTATGCAGCTTCAGGCTGACATCCTCGGCGTTCCGGTGAGTCGGCCGGTGGTGGCCGAGACGACGGCCCTGGGGGCAGCCTATGCAGCCGGCCTCGGCGTCGGCTTCTGGTCGGACACCGATGAGCTTCGCGATAACTGGAACGAGTCGACGAACTGGAAGCCGACATGGAGCGATGAGCAGCGCCGCGACGGGTATGCCGGCTGGCAGAAGGCGGTACAGCGCACGCTGGGCTGGGTCGAAGTCGAGTAGGTCGACACGTCTCAGGCCACGCACCGGCTAAGCCGCTTCACTCGCGGCGACGCCTCGGATCACCGTCTTCAGCTGGCCGTTGGTGACGGTAACCGCGATGTCTCCGTCCTGGTCGGTCCGCAGGATTGGAATCGACAACCTTTGCAGTTCGGACAGCAGCACGGCCGATGGCAGGCCGTAGTCGTTGTGGGCGCCCACACTGATGATCGCCACCTTCGCATGCACCGCGGCCAGCAGCGCCGGTACCGAGTAGGCACTCCCGTGGTGCGCAACCTTCAGGATGTCGGCGGTCAGGTCAACGTGGTCGTCCAGAAGGGCCTGCTGCGCCTCGACCTCGGCGTCGCCCATCAGCAGGATCCGTTTCCCGGCGACGGTGGCCCGCATGACCAGTGAGGAGTTGTTCGGATCCGAGCGTGTGCCGCGGTAAGCGGTCGGCGGCCCGAGGACCTGCAGCAGCACCGCCCCGTCGGCAAAGGACTCACCGGGCTGAGCCCGGCCCAGCGTCAACCCGTGGGCGTCGAGGGTCTTCTGCACCTGCTCCACTCCGGACTGCGGCTCGTCCAGCGGCCCGGTTACCACCGCCGCGACCCGGCGGTCATGAAATACCCCGGCAAGACCACCGATGTGGTCCAGGTGGAAGTGGGTGAGCACAACGAGCGGGATGTCGGTGATCCCGAGATCGTGCAGGCAGCGGTCCATCGCCACCGGTTCGGGACCGGTATCCACCACGATGGCGCGACCGGGTGCGGTTGGCAGCACCAGGCCATCACCCTGCCCGACATCGCAAGCCACCAGAACGCTCGAGACGGCCGGCCACCCGGCGACGGCGGAGCGCACCGGGAGCTGCACCAACAGCCCGACGACGGTTGCCGCAATGAGCATTCGCCGCAGTAAACCGTGCCGGGCCAGCGCGACGGCACCCGCGGCCGCGCAGACAAGCAGCATCGCCCCCACTGCGCCCGCCGGCCAGGGCAGCGAGGCCCCGTCCAGGCCGCCGAAGAAGTCCGCCACCCAGACCAGCCAGCGGCACGGCCACCCCGCCAGCTGCGCGAGGGTTGCCCCGAGGCCGAGCGAGATCGGCGCCGTGAGGGCCGCCGCGAAGCCGACGATCGTCGCCATCGAGACCACCGGCTCAGCCAGCACGTTAGCCGGGATCGCCACGACACTGATGTGTCCGGTCATTGCCGCGATGACCGGCGCCGTCACCACGTGCGCCGCGGAGGCGACCGCAATCGCCTCGGCCAGCACCGGCGGGACATGGCGTCGCCGCAGCGCCTGCGCCCAGCGCGGGCTCAGTAGCACGAGCGCAGCGGTCGCGATGACCGACAGCGTGAAACCAACGTCATTGGCCAGGTCCGGCTGGTAGAGCAACAGCAGCAGCACCGCGGCCGACAGAGTTGGAAGCGCCGCCCTCGGTCGCCCGAGAGCCAGCGCAACCAGAACGATCACTCCCATCACGGCCGCCCGAAGCACGCTCGGTGATGGGCGAGCGATGACCACGAAGCCGGCCAGCACGACGGCGGAGATGAAGGCTGTGGTGACCGGGCCCAGTCTGAAGCGGCGCATCACCAGCAGTGCGGCGCCGACCAGAATCGAGCAGTTCGTTCCCGAGACGGCGACCAGGTGGGTGAGACCAGCGACTCGGAAGTGCTCGGCCAGAATCGGATCGAGCTGCGAGGTGTCGCCGTCGACGAGTCCCGGTAGCAGCCCCCGGACACTCGTCGGAAGCCCGGCCGACGCGTCGCGCAGTGAGGAGCGGACTACACCCGCGGCGCGCTGCCACCACGGCGGGTGCCCCAGCAGCGTCGGCGCGGACTCCCCGACCAGTGCCGCGACGCGCAGCGGATCGCCCCGCGCAGGCTGCAGGCGGGCATCCAGGCGAATTCGCTGGCCGGGAAGCAGCTGCGCCCAATCCGCGGCGGCCCCGAAGACCAGGACGGCGCCCCGGGCAGCGACTTGACTCGTACCGACCCGAATCGACAGCAGCGTGGCGTCGACGATGACCCGCGGACCTCCGCCCCCGACTCCGGCACCGGCCAACGGGTGCGGGTCGCCGGTGATTCGCAGCTGGGCAGTGACGGCCGTGTGCGCCGCCGCGAGACTGGTGACCGGCGATTGACGTACTCGTTCCATTCGGGCCGACAATGGTGCGAGTGTCAGCAGCAGCACCGCCCCGACCAGCGCCACGCCACAACTCACCCGAATCGTAAGGTCCTCGTGCTGGTCGTGTCCGGCCACCACCCGATGACGGGCCAGCCAAGCCGCGAGACCGGCGACGAACAGCGCGGCGGCGGCAAGCTTGGCCACGGTGGCTGGCGAACACCCAAGACCGATCAGCGTCGCGACCCACGCGGCCGCCGCGCCGACCGCCAGCCGGAGGTCGACGGGTGGGGTCTGTTCTCCATCGGCGCCGCGGAGAACTCGTCGAAGGGCGGTATCGACGCCGCTCGCCCCAAACCCTCTCAAGCCGAAGCTGGCCAAGCCGGCATCATCCGGCCCAGGCGCGCCGAAACCGGGCATGCGGACACCGCTCATACCGTGACGGCGCCTTTGAGGGTGGCGAACTTGGCCGGACCGATTCCGGTGACTTCGCGCAATTGGTCGATGGTGTCGAACCTGCCGTGGGCCGTACGCCACTCGACGATGTTCTTCGCCAGCACCGGCCCGACCCCGGGCAGCGTGTCCAGCTGTTCGGCGCTGGCGGTGTTCAGATCGACCAGGCCCGCCCCTGAGGCCGATGCGGCGGTGGAGGCGACGGGCGGCGCCGATCCGGCGCCCGGCACGCCGACCGCGATCTGCTGGCCGTCGGCCACCAGGCTCGCCAGATTCAATCCACTCAAGTCGACCCCGGGCAGCGCTCCCCCGGCCGCCTTGATCGCGTCGTTCACGCGAGATCCGGGCGGCAAGCGGTACACACCCTGGTGCCGCACCCGTCCAGCGACATCGACAACCAGGTTGCTCGGCGCGGAGGGCATGGGAGCACTGCTCCCCGTCGGGATCGGAGGGGACGAGAGACTTGCGGGGAGATTGCTCGTCATCGCGGTCGCCGAAGAGACCGCCGTAGAGGCCGCGGCCGAGACCGTCCTCGTCGAGACCGCAAGTGATTGCGGCCGGTCGTTGCTGACCCACCAGATGCAGATCACCGCCACCACCAGTGCGACCACTCCCACCGCGGCCGCCGATCGGCGACCGGGGTCGACGCGCGCGCGATGCTGTCGCTGGGGCACTGAAGTGGGCCCGGTAGAGGGCAGCGCAGGGAGGGCCGGCACCGGCACCGGCTCCGAGGCCGGCCGGCGATCACCCGGCGGCTCACCGACGTCGAGCAGCGCCCGGACCCGTTCTGCGATGGCGCTGCGCTCAGCGCTGTTGCTCAGTACCCGCATGCCTCAAAGCTAGAGCCGCAACGGCCGCACCGGGACACACCGAGGACAGTTGTGGATACCGCCGACGCCTGTGGATATCCCTATTTCTTAAGGGATTTCGAGATCACGGTACCCAGACCGCCGGGCCCGAGATGCGCTCCGACGACCGGGCTCAGTTCGGCGATGTGCAGTTCCTGCAGGTACGGGATCTGGGCGCGCAACTGATCGGCCGTCGCATTGGCCCGCTCCGGCGCCCCGAGATGCTGCACCGCTACATCGACGTCCGCGGTGCCGGCCGCGGCCACTGTGAGCTGCACGAGTCGCGCGATCGCCTTGGATGAAGTACGCACCTTCTCCAGCGGCACGATCTGCCCATCCAGCATGTGCAGCAACGGCTTCACCGAAAGGGAGGTGGCCATCATCGCGGCCGCCGCACCGACCCGCCCACCGCGCCGCAGAAACTCCAGGGTGTCCACATAGAAGTAGGTGCGGGTGCGATCCACCGTCCGGACCGCGGCGTCCTGGACCTCGGCCGGAGTGCCGCCACCCTCGGCACACAGCTGCGCCGCCCGCACCGCGAACCCGAGCGCCGCGCCGGTCGAGCGCGAGTCGACCACCCGGATCACGCCGTGACCGAAGTCCTGCGCGGCCAGCACGGCCGACTCCCACGTCCCCGAGAGACGGGACGAGAGGTGCACCGAGACCACGTTGTCGGCGCCGGCGTCGAGCGCCGTCCGGAACGCGGCGGCGAACTCGGCCGGTGAGGGGCGGGAGGTCGTCACTGCCTCCTTACGGTGCAGCGCCTCCACAACCTGCGCGGAGGTGATCTCTCCATCGGGTCCGGTTCGTTCGCCGATGGTCACCTGCAGCGGTATGACCGTCACGCCCTGCATCGCGCCGGGCAGGTAGGCCGTCGAATCAGTGAATACCGCTACTCTTACTGCCTTCCTGCGCACCGCACGCCTCTCAGACGACGAAGTTGACGAGGCGTCCGGGCACGACGATGACCCGCTTGGGTTCCTTACCGTCGAGCGCCGCGATCACCTTCTCATCCGAGCTGGCGGCTGCCTGCAAAGCGTCCTTCTCCAGACCTGCCGCCACGGTGAGGACGGTGCGGACCTTGCCGTTCACCTGCACCGGGATTGAGACGCTGTCATCGACCAGCAGTGCCTCGTCGGCGACCGGGAAGTCGGTCCAGGCCAGTGAAGTCTCGTGCCCGAGTCGAGCCCAGAGTTCCTCGGCCGCGTGCGGAGCCAACGGAGCCAGCATCAGCACCAGCGGTTCGATCACCGCCCGGGGCGCTCCGCCGTCGGGGAAGTTCTGTGTCAGCGTGTTGGTCAGCTCGGTGATCCGGGCGATCGAAGTGTTGAAACGCAGCGCGACGAAGCCGTCCCGGACCGCGGCGATCGTCTTGTGCAGCTGGCGATTCAGCTCCTCGTCGGGGGCGTCGTCGCTGACATGCGGCGCACCGGTCTGCTCGTCCAGTACCACTCGCCAGATGCGCTGCAGCAGCCGGAACGATCCGACGACGGCCTTGGTGTCCCACGGCCGGGACTGCTCCAAGGGGCCGGTGAACATCTCGAAGAGACGCAGGGTGTCCGCCCCGTAGGCGGCATACATCTCGTCCGGAGTGGTCACGTTCTTCAGCGACTTCCCCATCTTGCCGTTGAGACGCGTGACTGCCTTCCCCTCGAAGAAGTACTCGCCGTCCTTCTCCTCCACCTGCGCGGCCTCGACGTACATTCCGCGCTCGTCCTGGTAGGCGTAGGCCTCGACATACCCCTGGTTCACCAGCCGGTGGAACGGCTCGCGGCTGGAGACATGCCCCAGGTCGAAGAGCACTTTGTGCCAGAAGCGGGCGTAGAGCAGGTGCAGCACCGCGTGCTCGACGCCACCGACGTAGAGGTCGACGCCGCCCATCGGGCGGTTCGCGTCCGGACCCATCCAGTACTGCTCGACCTCGGGATCGACCAGTTTCTCGTCGTTGGTCGGGTCGAGGTAGCGCAGCTCATACCAGCAGGAGCCGGCCCAGTTCGGCATGGTGTTCGTCTCGCGCCGGTACTGCTTCGGACCGTCGCCCAGGTCCAGACTGACGGAGACCCAGTCGGTCAGCCGTCCCAGTGGCGGAGCGGGCAGCGAGTCGACGTCGTTCGGTTCGAAGGACGTCGGCGAGAAGTCGTCGGTGTCAGGGAGTTCGACCGGCAGCATCGACTCCGGTAGCGCGATCGGCAATCCCGTCTCGTCGTAGACGATCGGGAATGGTTCGCCCCAGTAACGCTGACGGGAGAAGAGCCAGTCCCGCAGCCGGTACGTCGTTGCGCCGCGGCCGCGTCCGCGCGACTGCAACCATTCGATGGTGGCTTCCTTGGCCTCGTCGACCTGCAGACCGTTGATGTCCAGGCCGTCGTCGTTGGCCGAGTTCATCACCGCGCCAGGGCCGACGTACAGCCCCTCCTCATGCCCCGGCGGAGCCTGGACGGTCTGTACCACCGGCAGCTCGAAGGCCTGGGCGAAGTCCCAGTCACGTTCGTCGTGCGCCGGCACCGCCATGATGGCACCGGTGCCGTAGCCGGTCAGGACGTAGTCGGCGATGAAGATCGGGACCTTCACCCCGTTCACCGGGTTGGTCGCGAAGGAGCCGGTGAAGACACCGGTCTTGGTCTTGGACTCAGCGCGCCGGTCAAGCTCGGTCTTGGCTGCGGCGCCGGCCTGGTACTGGGCGACGGCGTCGGACGGGGAGCCGGCGTAGGCCGTCCAGACCGGGGTGGTCTCCTCCGGCCAGCTGGACGCGGTGAGACGGGAGACAAGCTCGTGCTCAGGCGCCAGGACGAGGTAGGTGGCGCCGAAGAGCGTATCCGGACGGGTCGTGAAAACCTCGATGTCGCCGGCGTCCGACTCGAACTTCACGTGCGCACCGGTCGAACGTCCGATCCAGTTCCGCTGCATTGCCCGGACCTTGTCGGGCCAGTCGATGCCGTCCAGGTCGTTGACCAGGCGGTCGGCGTAGGCGGTGATGCGCATCATCCACTGGGCCAGCGGCTTGCGGAAGACCGGGAAGTTGCCCCGCTCGCTGCGCATGTCGGCGGTGACCTCTTCGTTGGCCAGCACCGTGCCCAGGCCCGGACACCAGTTGACCGTCGATTCGGTGCGGTAGGCCAGCCGGTAACCGTCGACGACCTCACGACGTTGCAGTTCACTCAGCTGCGGCCACTCGCCCGCCTCCGGCACCCGGGTACCGGCCTCGAACTCGGCGACGAGCTCGCTGATGGGACGGGCCCGATCAAGTTCGGTGTCATAGAAGGAGTTGAAGATCTGCAGGAAGATCCACTGCGTCCAGCGGTAGTAGGCCTTGTCGGTGGTGGCGATGGCCCGCCGCTTGTCGTGCCCCAGGCCCATCCGGCGCAGCTGCCGGGAGAAGACCTCGATGTTGGCGTACGTCGTGGTCGCCGGGTGCGTGCCGGTCTGGACGGCGTACTGCTCAGCCGGCAGCCCGAAGGCGTCGAAGCCCATCGTGTGGAGGACGTTCGCTCCGGTCATCCGCAGATAACGGGCGTAGACGTCGGTGCCGATGAAGCCGAGCGGGTGTCCCACGTGCAGTCCGGCCCCGGACGGATACGGAAACATGTCCATCACGAACGCGTGCGGGCGGATCGCGACCTCGCCGAAACCGTCACTCAGCGGCCCGGCCGGGTTGGGCGCGTTGAACGTGCCCTCAGTCTCCCAGCGGTCCTGCCAACCGGTCTCGATCTGCTCGGCGAGGGCAGCCGTGTACCGAAACGGGGGAATGTCATTGGGCTGTTGCGTTGAGGATGTCATTTGAGCGAAATCCTATCGCGGGGAAATTCACCGCGGATCAGTGCTTGACGGCGACCTCTTCGGGCCACTTAGCAGCAATTAGTGCTCGCCCCACGTCCGCCGTCCGTCGCCGCCGGACGCGGGGGCACCTGTCAAGGAGCTTAAGTCCGCACCAGGGGTGTCGCAACCGCTTGCAGGGTGTGTCCTCGGTTACTTTCTTCCGACATAGTTGAGAACCGCTCCATCTGCGGGGCTTTAACGAGATTTAACACCGCTAATTCGGCTACTCGTGCCTTGCCCGGCCGCCACGAGAGTCCGCTCAGGCCTCGGCGTCCGGCGCGTTGTCGCCGTCATCCTCAACCTTGAGGCGCGGAATCACCGGTCCCGGCGAGCCTACGTTGTGGGCCCGCAGCCGCCAGTGCTCCTCTTCGAAGCGCAGTTCGGACCAGTGGCAATTGGCCAGCGGACCGAGAACGTGAAGTTTCTGGGACATTCCGAGAATGTCCGAACAGAGAGCCATCGCCGTTGCACTGTGTGTAACCAGAACTATGGTCTCTAAATCGGGCAATTCATCGAAGAGCTCACGGGCGCGCATAGCCACTTCGGCCCGGCTTTCACCTCCACGACGGCTCACATCCCGCCCGGCCAACCAGTCGGCGAATTCGTCCGGGTAGCGCTCCTGGACCTCCTCCCTCGACAGCCCCTCCCAGTGGCCCAGCGAGCGTTCCCGCAGCCGTGCGTCGGCCTGGACGCTCAGCCCGGTGACCTCACCGATCGGTGCGGCGGTCTGGCTCGCCCGTTGCGCGTCAGAGCTGATGATCAGTTTCGGCTCGAAGGCCGCGACGAGCCCGGCGACTTCGTAGGCCTGCGCGCGCCCGACATCGTCCAATGGCGGGTCGGCCTGCCCCTGGAAACGTCGCTGCGCGTTCCAGGCCGTGCGGCCATGGCGAAGCAGCAGCACCCGCAGCACGATCAGATCTCTTCGAAGTCGTCTGAACTGATGGCCAGGTCGGCGTCATCCTCGACGGCGGCATCGATCGCGACGACGCGGGGGCTGGAGTTGTTGGAAGGGTTCTGCGGACCCTCGGGCGTGAACGGAATGACCGGGCAGTCCTTCCAGAGCCGCTCCAGGGAGTAGAAGACGCGCTCCTCGGCCTGCTGCACGTGAATCACGACGTCGGAGTAGTCCAGCAGCACCCAGCGACCGTCACGGTGTCCTTCGCGGCGTAGCGGCTTGGAGCCCTTCGCCCGCAGCGCCTCCTCGACGGCGTCGACGATGGCCGAGACCTGCCGGTCGTTGTTTCCGGTGACGATCACGAAAATGTCGGTAATTGCCAGTCGTTCGCTGACGTCGATGAGGACGATGTCAGTACCTAGCTTCTCGGATGCGGCGGCCGCGGCGGCGAGCGCGAGGTCCTGGGCGAAATCTGTAGCAGTCACGGAGACCGAGCTTACGCTTACGCCGACTCGCGGTAGAGCCGATGCTTGGCGATGTACTGCACGACTCCGTCCGGGACGAGGTACCAGACCGGGCGGCCCGCATGCACCCGTTCCCGGCAGGCGGTCGATGAGATAGCCATCGCCGGCACGTCGACCAGGGTGGCCGAGTTCGGCGGCAGATGAGCGTCGGAGAGCTCGTAACCGGGGCGGGTTACACCGATGAACTTGGCCAGTTGCAGCGACCGATCCGTGTCCTTCCAGGTGAGGATCTGTCCCAGCGCATCGGCGCCGGTGATGAAGAAGAGCTCAGCACCCGGACGGATCTTCGCTATGTCACTGATCGTGTCCACCGTGTAGGTCGGGCCGTCCCGATCAATGTCAGCCCGGCTCACCAGGAAACGCGGGTTCGATGCGGTCGCGATGACCGTCATCAGATAGCGGTGCTCGGCCGCGCTGACCTGGCGGCTGGACTTCTGCCAGGGGGCCCCGGTCGGCACGAAGATCACCTCGTCCAACTCGAACAGCTGCGCCACCTCGCTGGCTGCGACCAGGTGTCCGTGGTGGATCGGGTCGAAGGTTCCACCCATGATTCCCACCCGGCGGGGTCGCCGGCCACCGTCGCGCTCGCCTCGGCCGAGGTCGCTATCGCTGTCGCTGTCGCTGTCGCTGTCGTTGGGGCGTGTCACCGTCAGCGGGTCTGTCCGTCGCCGTACACGATCCATTTCGTCGAGGTGAGCTCAGTGAGACCCATCGGACCCCGGGCATGCATCTTCTGGGTGGAGATGCCGATCTCGGCGCCGAACCCGAACTCGGCCCCGTCGGTGAAGCGGGTCGAGGCGTTCACCATGACGGCGGCGCTGTCAACGCGTTCGACGAATCTGCGGGCCGCCCGCAGATCACGGGTGATGATCGCTTCGGTGTGACCGGAGGAGTAGCGACGGATGTGGGCCAGCGCCTCGTCGGTGCTGGCGACGACACGGGCGGAGATGTCGAGACTGAGGTACTCGGTGCCCCAGTCATCGTCGGTCGCGGGTTCGGCCCCGGCGGCGACGAAGGCCTCGTCACCGTGCACGGTGACGCCGTTGCTGCGCAGATCATCCATGATTTTCGGGATGAACTCGTCGGCGATCGCCTCATGGACGAGGATCGTCTCGGCCGAGTTGCAGACGCTGGGGCGCGACACCTTGGCGTTGACGATGATGCGCTCGGCCATCTCTTGATCGGCCGAGGCGTCCACATAGATGTGCACGACGCCGACACCGGTTTCGATCACCGGCACCGTCGAGTTCTCCACGACGTAGTTGATGAGCCCGGCGCCGCCCCGCGGGATCACCAGGTCCACCAGTCCACGAGCGTGCAGCAGATGGGCGACGCTGGCCCGGTCGGTGCCCGGCACGAGCTGGATGCTGTCGCGCGGTAGGCCGGCCTTCTCGGCGGCCGAGGCGAGCACCTCGACCAGCGCGCTGTTGGAGTGGTAGGCCGAGCCGGAGCCACGCAGCAGCGCGGCGTTGCCGCTCTTGATGGCGAGCGCGGCGGCATCGACCGTCACATTGGGACGAGCCTCGTAGATCATCGCGAGCACGCCGAAGGGCACCCGTACCTGCTTCATCTCAAGGCCGTTGGGCTGGTTGTAGCCGCGCAGCACCTCCCCCACCGGGTCGGGGAGGTAGGCCACATCGCGCAGTCCGGCGCTCATCGCGGCTATGCGCTCCCGATTGAGGGCGAGCCGGTCGATCAGCGACTCCGACATGCCGGCCTCCCGACCGGCGGCCACGTCTTTCGCATTCGCCGCGAGTATGTCCTCCACCGCGCCGTCGAGGGCGTAGGCCATCGCATGCAGAGCGACGTCCTTGGCCGCGCGTCCGAGGGGTGCCAGTTCCGCGGCGGCTTCCTTGGCCCGCGCGGCAACCGCCCGGACTTCCGCCTCTGAGGTCTCCGAAGTCACCCCGTGATCCTAGGCGCAGAGCTCAGAGCAGGACCAGTTCTTTGCCCGCTGTGCTCAGAGCAACACGAGATCGTCGCGGTGCACGACCTCGCGCCGGAACTCGGCCGGAAGGTCATTGGTGCGGCGTCCGAGCATGCCGGGCAGGTCGGCCGAGTCGAAGCTGACCAGGCCCCGGGCCACCACCTGGCTCGAGACTCCGACGATCTCGACCGCGTCGCCGGACTCGAACTCCCCCTGCACGTCGACGATCCCGGCCGCGAGCAGTGAGGCGCCCTTGCTGGTGAGGGCCGTCACCGCACCGTCGTCGATGACCAACGTGCCACGGGGTGTCGAGGCGTGCTGCAGCCAGAAGAGTCGGGATGTGGTGTGGTCGCTGACCGGATGGAAGAGGGTGCCACCTTCGCCGCGCAGCGCGCTGGAGACGTAGGAGGCACCGGCTAACAGGACGGCGATGCCGGAGCCGGTGGCGATGGCCGCTGCCTCGATCTTGGTCGTCATTCCACCGGTGCCGACGCTGCTGCCGGTACCGCCGATACTGACCTCCCGCAGATCCTGCGGACCGAACACATCGTTGATGAGCTTGGAGTCGGGGCGACGCGGATCACCGGTGTAGAGGCCGTCGACGTCAGAGAGGAGCACCAGCGCGTCGGCGTGGACCAGATGCGCCACCAGCGCGGCGAGCCGATCGTTGTCGCCGAAGCGGATCTCGTGGGTGGCTACGGTGTCGTTCTCGTTGACGATCGGGATGACCCCGAGCGCGAGCAGCCGCTCCAGAGTGCGGCTGGCATTGCGGTAGTGGCCGCGCCGGTGCAGGTCGTCGGCGGTGAGCAGCACCTGTCCGACCTGCAGCCCATGTCGGGCGAAGGATGCGGCGTAACGCTCGACGAGCAGTAGTTGACCGACGCTGGCCGCGGCCTGCTGAGTGGCCAGGTCGCGGGGGCGGCTGCGCAGTCCGAGCGGCGCGATGCCGGCGGCGATCGCACCGGAGGAGACGAGGACGACCTGCTGTCCGCTAGCGCGGCGCGCGGCCAGGGCATCCACCAGCGCGTCAAGCCGGCTCGGTTCCAGGCGACCGGCCGAGGTCAGTGAGGAGGAGCCCACCTTGACGACGCTGCGCGCCGCGGCAGCGATCCCTTCGCGACTCATTCCTACTCCGTGACCTCATCGTCGTTGGCGGCATCGTCGTTGGCGGCATCGTCATTGGCGGCATCGTCATTGGCGGCATCGTCGTTGGCGGCATCGTCGTTGGCCGCGTCGCTGAGGGATTCAGCGGTGACGGTCTCGTCCGTCTCGATCGTGTCCGTCTCGATCGTGTCCGTCTCGATCGTGTCCGCCTCGATCTCGTCCGTCTCGATCTCGTCGTCGTAGATCGGGAGGCCCTCCTCGTCCCACTCGCCGTAGAAGACGTCGTCGCCCCGCTGCCGGCGCGCCTTCTTCGAGGCCAGCCGCTCGTCCGCGCGCGGGCGGGTGTCGGTGGCCAGTCGCTCGTCGGTTCCGCGCCGGGTCGGGCTGTACTCCGAATCGGCCATGCCGAGCGTCGGCTCGAAGTCGAAGGTGACGAGCCCGATGGTGACCGCAGCGCCGGGAACAGCTCCCTGCTTGCCGAGTTCGGCTTCGACGCCGAGGCGGGCCAGGCGGTCGGCCAAGAAGCCGATCGCCTCTTCGTTGCCGAAGTCGGTCTGGCGGATCCAACGCTCGGGCTTCTCGCCGCGGACGATGAAGGCACCCTCTTCGGCCGGGTTCGGCGTGACGGTGAAGCCCGCCTCGCCGTAGGCGCGCGGGGCGATAACGATGCGGGCGGGTTCCGGTTCGGGGCGAGCCAACCGATCCGCGGCGACCGCGGCGGCGAGCGCGAATCCCAGTTCACGCAGGCCGGCGTGGCTGGTCGCCGAAACTTCGAAGACCTTCAGGCCGCGGGCCTCGAGGTCGGGGCGGACAAGTTCGGCTAGTTCCTTCGCCTCTGGGAGATCGACCTTGTTGAGTGCGACCAGGCGCGGACGTTCAAGCAGATCACCCAGCGACCCCTCGTACTGCGCGAGCTCGGCCTCGAGGAGGTCGAGGTCGGTGAGCGGGTCGCGTCCGGGGTCGAGGGTGCCACAGTCGAGAACGTGCAGCAGGACGGCGCAGCGTTCGATGTGCCGCAGGAATTCCAGGCCGAGGCCCTTGCCCTGGGCCGCGCCCGGGATCAGGCCCGGGACGTCGGCCATGGTGAAGACTTCGCTGCCCGCGCTGACGACCCCTAGGTTGGGGACGAGTGTGGTGAACGGGTAGTCGGCGATCTTCGGGCGCGCGGCGGACATCGCCGCGATCAGCGACGACTTCCCAGCCGAGGGGAAGCCGACCAGACCCACGTCGGCGACGCTCTTCAGCTCCAGGATGACGTCACGCGGTTCGCCCGGCTCGCCGAGAAGCGCGAATCCGGGGGCCTTGCGCCGGGTGTTGGCCAGCGCGGCGTTGCCGAGGCCGCCACGTCCGCCGCGGGCGGCGACGAAGCGGGTGCCGCTGCCGAAGAGGTCGGCCAGCACGTTGCCGTCAGGGTCGTGCACAACGGTTCCGTTGGGGACACGGAGGATCACGTCGTCGGCGCTCGCACCGTTCTTGTGGCTTCCGGCGCCGCCCTTGCCGTTGCCGGCTTTCTGGTGCGGGTGGTGGTGGAAGTCAAGCAGCGTGTGGACGTTCGGGTCGACCTCGAGGATGACGTCGCCGCCCTTGCCGCCGTTGCCGCCGTCCGGGCCGCCGAGCGGCTTGAACTTCTCGCGGTGGATGGAGGCCACACCGTGACCGCCATTGCCACCGGTGACGTGTAGTACGACCCGATCAACGAATGACGCCACGAGTACTCCTCGACTGTTGTGCCGACCTTGTCGGCGGGAACTGCGGCACTGATGAACTGCAGTAATTCTCGGGTGAAACGCGAGAAGCGGGCTCCGGGATTACCCGGGGCCCGCTTCTCATGAGCTTGTAGTGGATCAGCTGATGCGCTCAGGCCTCGACGAGGACCGGCGGAACGATGCTGACCGTCTTGCGGCCGCGACGGCGACCGAAGAGGACGCTTCCCTCAACGAGCGCGAAGAGCGTGTCATCGCTGCCGCGACCAACGCCGTCACCGGGGTGGAACTTGGTGCCACGCTGGCGGATGAGGATCTCGCCGGCGTTGACCGTCTGGCCACCGAAGCGCTTAACGCCCAGGTACTGGGGGTTTGAATCGCGACCGTTGCGCGAGCTGGACGCGCCCTTTTTGTGTGCCATGTCGTTACTTCTTTCCGGAGGATGCGTCGATACCGGTGACCTTGAGCTCGGTCAGCTTCTGACGGTGGCCCATACGCTTGTGGTAGCCGGTCTTGTTCTTGTACTTGTGGATCTTGATCTTCGGGCCCTTGACCTGGGCGACAACCTCAGCCGTGACGGCCACGCTGGCGAGCTTGTCGGCCTCGTGAGTGACGCTCTCACCATCGACGAGCAGGGTCGCCAGCAGGGCAACCTCTTCGCCGGCAGAGGCGTCGAGCTTCTCGACCTGGACGACATCGCCGACGGCGACCTTGTACTGCTTGCCGCCGGTCTTGACGATCGCGTACATCGAGAACTTCCATTCTTTGGGTCTATGAGCAAGTTCTGCGGCGCTGCCTCGCACTCGGCCGATTTTACCGGCCGCGCTGACTGACGCACGCAAAATGAGGACCCTCTCACGAGGGCCGTTGTCCAGAGTACGTTATCCGGCACTGGCAATGCAAAACAGTGCCAACCATCGGGCAACGCTGGGCACCTCCAGAGTAACCGTCAGGTGGTCGTTGGGGCGTCGGCCGGTGAGTAGGCGTTGTGCCGGACGCTGGATCGTCCGAAGAGCCACCCCATCGCCACCGGAATCTCCTCGGAGCAGTGCAGCATCAGGCTGGACTGGTCCGGCGCGATCGTGATGTGGAAGTCGACGCTCTGGCGCTCCGGATCACGACGGATGTAGGCGTCCAGGGCGGTGTCCGTACTGCTCTGACTGAGCGCTTTATCCGGTTTGCCGGTCTCTCTCAGGTCGGCCAGATCTGGACGCACGACTGCTAGTGAGGCGGAGTCGCAGAGACTCTGCAGGCCCTGCTGGTCGATAGCCGCGTCACCGGCGGCGATGGAGCCGGCCACCACGAGCAGGGCCAGCACGAAGAAGCCGACGATCAACGGGATGGTCGATCCCCGGTCATCGCCGCCGAGACACGCGGATCGCGTCACGGGGTGGGTTCGGGGATGAGTTGGCCACGTTGTTGGGTGACGGTGATGTTGGTGGTCGTGGGTTTGGCGGTGATCGGTGTGGTGATGGTGTTGGTCGGGCCATTGTCGACGGAGTAGGCGGCGGTCCAGGTTGCCGTGGCGGTGACGGTGGCGGGTCCGGATCGGCTGGTGTCGGTGTAGATGTGTCCGAAGAAGCCGGGACATTGCGGGGTGGAGCAGCGGTCGCTGGCGGTGTATTCGCGGCCGGGCGTGGTTGTCGTGGCGGTGTGGCCGTCGCCGAAGTTCCAGGTGACGCCGTGGAGATGGATAGTGATGCGGACCTGATGGCCGAGCAGGGTGACGGTGGCGAGGGTGCGGTCGGCTGGGGTGTCGAGCCAGAAGATGGTCTGGATATTGACGAGAGTGGTGCCGCCGGCCGGGGTGACACCCAGCGGTGTGGTGGGCAGGAATTTGGTGACGCTGGCCAGCACCATCGCGTCGGTGACCTGCGGGGTCGCCGGTGCAGTTGCTGCGTTGGCGGCCACGCAGCGCATCCCGGCGTATGTCCACTCAGAGTTTGCGGGGTTCGTGGGGCGCGAGTAGGTCACAACCGCACGTTCCGGATTCGCGGCGTCAGCGGTAGCGCAGGTACTCGCAAGTTCACAGCCGTGTTCGGTAAGCGTCGTTGGCGTCGTCGTCGTCGCGACCGACCCTCCAGCCGGCAATGCCGCCGTCGTGCCATTGCAAGGTACGGTCACAGTCTCGAACGGAGGCGGGGTTACGGTGCTCCCAGGCGATCCGCCGCCGCCGTGCGACCCCGCGGTGCCTGCGCACGCTACGGCCCCGCCAATGGTCGCGCCGTCATCTGCGCTCGTTCCGAACCAACTGCCGCTAGTGCTCGGGTTCGGAGTGCATTTCGGTTCGGCGCGCGCCGTTGTTGTAAACGAAAGGCCCGACCACGCCAGGCCGGCGGCGACCAGCCATATTCCCAAACTCCGGATCATCTCAGTGCCTAATCGCAGCCATCATCCAGTGGCCGCCCTGCCACTTGAGATAGAACTGGTAGACGCCCGAAGCACCGGTTGCGGTGCGAATGACGGACCCGGCCGATGAGACAAGTGACTCGTCAGCGATGTTGAGGTGGGCGCGGATGACTTCGGTGGCACCGTTAGTTCCGTCGTTCTGGTCCAGCACCCGAAAGGTGATTTGGCTGTGCGAGCCCATCCAGTGACGGTTCTGCGCAGCATCGTGGTCGATCTCGGCAATGAGGTTCTCTTGGCAGGTCTTGCACGCAGTCAGTGAGAGTTGCTTCAGGGCAGCTGAGTTCATCGACTTCGAAGCCCAGTCAATAGCGGCCACGTAAAAGTCGGCAAAGGCAAACGCGCCAGCGGGGGTGTTTGTCTGGCCTACTGCGGCGAGGGTTGGCGGGGTTTCACCTGGCTTGATGTCCGGGCCGGTGGTCGGGAAGGTCGGCAGCGCGGCCGCCGTCGGTGCCGCTGACGTAGTCGGCGCGGGCGATGACTTCACCGGTTCCGGCGAGTTCTTCTTCGAGCACCCGGCACCCATCAATACAAGCGTCAGCGCCGTCGCTAAGAACGCGACCTTCCTCCCCATGCCGGATACCCTCTCATGACCAGCATCAGCTCGGCATCAGCTTTCGCCAGACTGTGGATAACGTCTCTCCGGCGAGCCCGCTTATCTCCCGAAATCACCGCTTGGAGCGGCCCAGACCGATCAATCCGGGTGAAAAGCGAACGTCAGCGGACGCCAGCGGGCACCAACGGGCACCACGAAACGGGCACACTGCGGCCGACGACGACTTGGTGCGGGCGAACAGGCACGACGACGAGCCCGCAGGCGAGACGAGACTGCCCCAGCAGCCGAGACGGTTGCTGGGGCAGTACTACGAAACGCGCGCGCCGTGCAGAGATCAGCTAGATGAGGTCGGCGGTCCAGCCGGACGGCTCGCAGCCCGTCGACGAGGGCGGCGTCCGGCCGGCGCTGCCACCGGCACAACGATCGGCTCGACGACGGCAGCGGCTGACTCGGAGTCGGTCGACTCACTCGCCGAACCACTGAGGTGTTCCAGAGCGACGGTCGTGCCAAGATCAGCCGTCGAATCACTGACCCAATCGACGGCCACATTGAAGCTGGAGCCGGTTGGGCCGGAGTCGGAACCACCGTTGACGCCGTGGCCGTTCAGTTCGTGCTCGTAGCCATTCGCGGCTGAGTCGCTTCCCACTGGCTCGATGTCTTCGGCCGCGGCCGCGTCGACGTCTAACGACGCCTCGTAGGAGACCGCGTCGCCACCATCGAGGATCTCGTCGGCCAGCGTCGACTCATCGGATGAGCCGATCTGGGCCGAGATCGGCTCAATCTCGAGCGAATCATCGAAATCATCAGCGGATTCAGCGTGATCGTGTCCGTGATCGGCAGTTCCACCGGCGTTGAGCACACCGGCCATCGCGGCCATTGCGGTCGCGGCGGCGCGGCGCTGCTCCTCGGTCATCGGCTCGGGCAGCTCGATCGACTCGGCGGCGGCGGCACCCTTGCCTCGGCTACGGCGGCTCTTGCGCTTCGATCCACCCTCGTCGACGGCCTCGACCGCGGCCGAGGAGATACCGACCGGCTCGCTGTGCACGATCACACCGCGTCCCTTGCAGTGCTCGCAGGGCTCGCTGAACGCTTCGAGCAGGCCCTCGCCAACCCGCTTGCGGGTCATCTGAACCAACCCAAGCGAGGTGACTTCGGCGACCTGATGCTTCGTCCGGTCACGACCGAGGCATTCGGTCAGGCGTCGCAACACCAGATCGCGGTTGCTCTCCAACACCATGTCGATGAAGTCGATGACCACGATGCCGCCGACGTCACGCAGGCGCAACTGGCGCACGATCTCCTCGGCCGCTTCAAGGTTGTTGCGGGTGACCGTCTGCTCGAGGTTTCCGCCGGCCCCGACGAACTTGCCGGTGTTGACGTCGACGACTGTCATGGCCTCGGTACGGTCGATGACCAGCGAGCCACCAGACGGCAGGTACACCTTGCGGTCGAGTGCCTTCGTCAACTGCTCGTCAACCCGCAGGTCTCCGAAGAGATCACCGGTTCCCACGTACTTGCTGGCCCGCTCGGCGAGATCCGGAGCGACGTCGTTGACGTAGCCCGAGATCTCCGACCAGGCGCGGTCACCCTGCACCACGAGACGGTTGAAGTCCTCGTTGAAGACGTCTCGCACGACCCGGATCGCCAGATCGGGCTCACCGTAGAGCAGAGTCGGGGCCGACTTTGGTGAGGCGGCCTTCGCCTGAATCGCCTCCCACTGCGCCTTCAGACGTTCGACATCGTGGGTGAGGTCGGCTTCACTTGCCCCTTCGGCGGCGGTGCGGACGATGACGCCGGCATCCTCGGGGACGATCTTCTTCAGGATCGACTTCAGGCGAGTGCGCTCGACGTCGGGAAGTTTGCGGCTGATGCCGGTCATCGCACCATTCGGCACGTAGACCAGGAAGCGGCCCGGCAGCGAGATCTGGCTCGTCAGGCGAGCGCCCTTCTGGCCGACCGGATCCTTGGTGACCTGCACGAGCACCGTGTCACCGGAGCTCAGCGCATTCTCGATCGCCCGGGACTTGCCGTCGATTCCGGCCGCGTCCCAGTTGACCTCGCCGGCGTAGAGCACGCCATTGCGCGTCTTGCCGATGTCGATGAATGCGGCCTCCATGCTTGGCAGCACGTTCTGCACGCGACCGAGATACACGTTGCCGGCGTAAGCGGTGCTGGAGGCGCGAGTGACGTAGTGCTCGACCAGGATGTTGTCTTCGAGGACGGCGATCTGAGTACGGTCGCCGAGTTCACGCACGGCCATCACCCGGTCCACCGACTCACGGCGAGCCAGGAATTCGGATTCGGTCAGGATCGGCGGCCGACGACGACTGGTGTCCCGGCCGTCACGACGGCGCTGCCGCTTGGCCTCTAGCCGCGTCGAACCCTTGACGCCCCGCACGCCATCGTCGTCGGAGGCGTTGTTGTTGCCACCGCCACGGGTGTTGCGGACGTGCACCACTGTGTTCGGCGGGTCGTCGGTGTCGCTGGCCTCCGCCGAGTCATTGGAGCCATCGGCCGAACGGCGGCGACGGCGACGGCGACGCGACGACGTGCTGCCGCCGCCCTCGTCACTCTGCTCGTCGCCCCCAGTTGAATCGGTCGCCTCGGAGGGGGCGTCGCTCTGCGACGTCACATCGGCGTCACCGTCCGTGCCCTCGACACTGTTGTCATCGCTACTGCCCTCGGCACCGGCCTCGGCCCCATTGCGTCCGCCACGGCCACGACGTCCACGACGGCGACGGCGACGGGCTCCGGTCGCCTCTTCAGCCGCGACCTCGCGGGCCTCTTCGGCGTCGAGGACCTCGACGGCTTCGAGGCCACCGGCGGCGTCAAGCGCCTCGATGAGTTCCTCTTCGGAGAGTTCCTCGTCGACGTCGGTGGGCGGAATCGGGTGCTCGGCCGCCGGGGAGGTAGCGGCGGAACTGCTGCGGCGACGGGTGCGGGGGGCCGGAGCGATCGCCTCGGACGGCGGCACGAAGAGCACCGACGGAGCTACGAAGGCCGGTGCGGCGACGGCTGGCGGCAGACTGTCTGCGGCATCAGTGTCTGAAGCTTCAGTGGAGGTCGAGGCGCCAGCCGCCCTGGATGACCGGCGGCGAGGCGGCCGAGTAGCTGCGGCGGGTGCGGCCGGTGCAGCGTCGGCTGGGGCGTCCGGAGTGACATCGACGGCGCTGGAGACATCAGCCGAAGTCTCGGCCTCGGGTGCCTTCTTGGACGTCCGGCGGCGCGGCGTCTTCACCGGCGCGGTCGGGGCGGTCGGGGCGTCGGATGCCGACTCGGCGCTGCCGGTGTCAGCAGGAGCCGACTCGACAAGCTCGGGCTGGGCGGCCTTCTTCGGTGAGCTCTTGCGGGCCTTCTTGACCGGCGGGGCAGTCACCTCAGCCCCGGACGATTCAGCAGTGGGCTCAGCCGAAGTTGCGGCGGCCTTGCGCGGGGTGGACTTGCGGGGGGCCTTCCGCGGTGCGGGGGCCGTCGTCTCCAACGAGTCTGAAGCGCTTGCGGTCGACTCTGTGGGGTTTTCTGGTTCGGACATTTACTTGTGTCACTCCTTCTCACCCCCGGGCGCAGGCACTCGCACAAGCGAATACTCGCGGCCGCACGGAGGCGGTTCTGGCAACCGGTCCAGTTGGGCCGACTGCAAAGTCTGCGGGCGATCTTCCCGTGGGTTCGCGGGTAGATCGTTCAAATCAAAAAGCTACGAATCTGACTGTCGCGCTGCTCGGTCTGCGGCGAGCGGATCGCCGATCACACCTGATTCATCGAGTGGTCCCTGCGCCAGCCGAACCGCCAACGGCGGCAGAGCAAGGGCGAGACCCGCGACGGATCGCAAGGCGGCAAGTACATCATCGGGGCGCACGGCAGGGGTTTCCTGTCGTACTACCAGTGCCAGTATCGCACGGTTCTCGTCGTCCGGCTCCGCAGGCGCGCCATGCACGGTCGCAGCGAGCACGGCTCCTCGAGCATCGATAGTGCGTCGACCGTCTTTTGTGAGGCGCTCCACGGGCACCTCGGACTCGGCCAGAAACGCCTCCACCGCCGCACGGGCCTGCGTCTGGGTCACCCCGGGGAGTTGAATCTCCCAGCTCGAGGCCTGCATCTGCTCAGCCAGTGAGCCACCGGCGGACTCGACGGCCTCGACGATGTCCAGGCCGTCCGGCAGCGCCTCGTCGATGCGGGTGCGGACCTCCTCAACCTCCATGCGGGTGGAGAGACCGATCTCCAGGTACTCCGCTTCACTGGCCACGCCGGTCGGCGCGGCGCCGAGGTAACTGATCTTGGGATGCGGCGAGAAACCGGCAGAGTAGGCCATTGGGACATTTCCCCGCCGGAGCGCACGTTCAAATGCTCGCGCGAAGTCCCGATGCGAGGTGAACCGCAGCCGACCTCGCTTGGCGTAGCGCAATCGCACTCGCTGCACGATCGGCGGTGGCGGCGGACCCTCTGGGACGCGACGAGCCATATTGTCAGCCTGTCCCTAGAGTTCGCTGAACTTCGCGGTGCGCCGCACGGTGACCGGCGCGGTGTTGTCGGCCGATCGGGTGGTCGAAGGCATTTGGCAAGTCTCGCAGCACCCACACCGATACCTCCAGAGGGGTCAACGGCGCGGGTGCCGCGCTCGACTTGCCGCGCTAGTGCGCGAACTGGGTGATGGCGAAGATGACGGCTACTGCGGCGGCCACGGCGGCCAGGATCGCCAACGGCTCCCGGGCTCGAAAAGCCCGAGCCGTGAGCAGAACCGGCAGCACGCCGAGTACAGCGATGTGCGCTTCGACCGCGAGGAATGCATAGACCGCGCAGACTGCCAGCGTGATGGCGGTGAACTTGTTCCGCTGCAGCAGTCCGGTCGCGCTCTGCTGTGCATAGTTCTGCTGCGCGGAGGTCGCGACCGGCGGCGCGTAGAACCCGCTCTGCTGCGGTTGGGCGGGCTGCTCAGAGAAGATCTGCTCGCCGTAGACCGGCTGTCCACCGTAAGTGGGTTGGACTCCGTAGGTCGACTGCTGGACATGGGGCGCGCCCTGCAACGGACGAGTGGAGTCACTCCACTTGCCGCCGTCCCACCAGCGCGCTGCCGGCGCTCCGGCCGGATCCGGGTACCAACCGGGCACTATGTTCGTCACTATTTCTTCCTCCCTTTGCTTCGACGCACTCGAAGCAGTCTCGCGATCGTACGGGCGACCCGGAGCGACGTCGCGGCGATTTAGGTCACACGGTCGAGGGCGTTCCCTCACCCCCCGACAGCCCTTCCCGACGCGCCGAAGTCAACTTGACATTGTCGAACAGGCATTCGAATATTGAGGGGTGCTGGATGTCGCGATTCGCAGAGTAGACGGCGAGACCGTCATCGATCTGGGCTCGCGCGCCGCTCCCCCGTTACCGGTACTTCCGGCTCTGGCCCCTCTGCTCCCGAACGGTCTCCGACGCGGCAGCACCGTCAGTATCACCGGTTCGGTCTCCCTGCTCCTCGCCGTGATGGGGGCGGCCTCGGCCGACGGGGCCTGGTGTGCGCTGGTCGGCATGCCGCACATCAGCGCCGAAGCGGCCAGCGAATACGGCATCGAACTCTCCCGTCTGGCGTTCGTGCCCTCCCCCGGAAAAGGCTGGACCACAGCGGTCGGGGCGCTGCTGGATGCGGTCGACGTGGTGGCCACTCGCGTGCCGAATCGAGTCGCCGACGGCGATATCCGCCGTCTCAGTGCTCGTGTCCGCACCCGAGAGGCCGTCCTCCTCCCGTTCGGCACCACTGCGAGTCGCCCGGCCGGCCAGCCCGGGGCGGGCAGCTCACAGTGGCCCGGAGCTGATCTCCGACTAACCGCAGAGGGGAGCGAGTGGCTCGGGATCGGCGAGGGGTACGGACGGTTGAGGCAGCGACAGCTCGCGGTCACGGTCCAGGGACGGGGCCAGGCCGCTCAACCTCGTACTACAACGCTTTGGCTACCCGCTCGGGGCGGCGGTGCCGAGGCTGGTTCCTCCACGCCGACCCCTCTCCCGCTGCCCGTCGGGGTCACCGCGGCCCCGCTACCGGCTCAGGCCAGTTGAGATGGCCGTCGATGTCATCTCTGCAACCAGGATGATCGCCATCTGGTGCCCCGACTGGCCGGTCACCGCCGCTCAGTTGGCGGCCGCCGACGCCCGGCGGCCCACACTGGCGGTCGATCCGACGGAGGTGCCAGCGGCCGTCTTCACCGCAAACCGAGTGGTGGCCTGTTCGCACTCGGCTCGGGAGGCGGGTGTACGCCGGGGGTTGCGCCGGCGCGAAGCCCAGGCCCGCTGCCCAGAATTGACTGTGCTCACCCGCAACGAGGCCGCCGAGGCGCGTGCCTTCGAGCCGGTGGTGCTGGCTCTGGAGTCACTGGCTCCCGGTGTCGAGGTCACCCGTCCTGGCCTGGCGGCGATCGGCGTCCGTGGTCCCACGCGCTACTTCGGCGGCGAGGCCCAAGTTTTGCATGTGCTCTCCCGCTCCGTCGCTGAACTGCAGCAGGCGAACGCCGGCATTGGTGTCGGTGCAAATCTACTGCTGGGCGTGGCCGACGGATCCTTCGCCGCCGAACAGGCCGCCCGCCGCGCGCTCATCGTGCCAGCCGGAGAATCTGCTGATTTTCTCGCACCATTGTCGGTACGCACTCTCGATCCATCCGGCACATCCGCCTTGGTCGACCTTCTGTTGCGGCTGGGCCTGCGCACTCTCGGTGCCTTCGCCGCACTACCGCCTCGGGAGGTGCTGGCCCGCTTCGGGTCAGACGGCGCCTGGGCCCATCGCCAGGCCGGCGGCCGGGACGACCGTCCGGTGGCCGGACGACGGCCGCCAGCCGAGTTCACCGTCACCCTCGACTTCGAGCCCGCCGTGGACCGGGTCGACACGGTGGCCTTCAGCGCCCGAGCCAGCACCGAGAAGTTCGTTGCCGACCTCGCCGACAATGGGCTGGCCTGCACCTGCTTCGAGCTGCAGGTGTTGACCGAGAACGGCACCGAGGCGGTTCGCCGGTGGCGTCACGCCGGTGTATTGAGCTCAATAGACGTACTGGACCGGATACGTTGGCAGCTCGAAGGCTGGATGAGCACGCATGGCCCGAACTCCGGCGGTGTGACCCGCCTCTGCCTCGTCCCGCTCGAGACGGTTCCCACTGGCGCTCATCAGCAAGCGCTCTGGGGAGGCTCAGGAGCAAACGACGAGCGAGCGCACCGCGCGCTGGCCCGAGTGCAGACACTGCTGGGGCATGGGTCCGTACTCACCGCCGTGGTCCAAGGCGGGCGAGATCCCCTGCAGCGCACCGGGATGACTGCTTGGGGCGATGAACCCACGCCACTACGTTCCCCGGAGCAGCCCTGGCCCGGGCACCTTCCGGCTCCCGCTCCCTCTGTTCTCTTCGACCCGCCACGTCCGGCGCAGGTCCTTGACGTCACCGGGCGCCCAGTCACGATCACTCCACGCGGCACCGTCCCCAGTCCTCCGGCGCATTTGGTCATAGAGAAGAGGACTGTTGCGGTGACCTCGTGGGCCGGGCCCTGGCCGGTGGATGAGCGCTGGTGGAGCAATGAATCGGGTCGTCAGCTGGCCCGATTCCAACTGGTCGACGTGCACGGGCGGGCCTACCTGGTTGGCTGCGAAATGCTCAGCACTCGGCCCAGCAATGGTCTCGACGCTGCTCCCCGGAGTGGCTCCGACGGCGTTCGCGGTGCGGGCACCACTGGTGGCGTCAGTAGCACCAACGATGGCGCGAGACCCGGCGGCGGCCGTAGTTCAGATCGGATCGAAGCCGGAGGTGGCGAGGAGTTCACGGCACGCTGGAGCTTGCACGCCACCTATGACTAGCCAGAACGATCGTGATTCGCCAGAACAATCGGTGACAGCCAGAACAATCGCGTGATAGCCGGAAGGAGCGGTCCGAGGACTCGCACGGGATCGAATCGGATATGCATTTTAATCTCCTTCGGCGTGTCGTCGCGAGTTACGTATGGGGCAGTTAGATACTTGTGAGTTCTGTGATGCACTTGTGGTCTAGTGGGACTTGATTTACGTTTGGGGCGGTCGATCGGTACAGACGTCGATCCCCTCAGACCAAAGAGGCACAGTTTTGTCGCAGCTACTTGGCCCCACCAGCAGCCTGTCGTTCTTCGGACGCACCAACGAAGACGAGGACTCTCTTGAGCAGCAGTTGCTCATCGAAGAGGCTGGCGAGCCCGTCCCCGCCGTGAAGCGCTGGCGACGCCCGCGCCGCATTGCCGCGATCGTGGCGCTCGCGACTGCTTCAATCGCACTGGTTCCACTCACATCCGCCTCGGCTGACCCGTCGGCAAATGCTTGGTACCGGTTGCGCATGTGCGAGTCGAGCAATCGATATGACATCAACACCGGCAACAGCCACTACGGCGCATACCAGTTCGATCTCTCGACCTGGCGCAGCGTGGGCGGGAACGGCTACCCCAACCTCGCCTCGCCGGCCGAGCAGGACAAGCGTGCCCTGATGCTCTACCGCAAGCGCGGCTGGCAGCCATGGCAGTGCGCCCGCATCATTGGACTTACCAATGACTCAGATGCCCGGAGCGGACGCACCAGCGACATCACCGTAGCCAGCGACGGCAGCGTCGCGATTCCGGCCAAGAGCAAGGCGCCGGCTTGGCGAGGAACTCGCAACTACAACATCGGTGACTACAACTCCGTGATCGCGGCCTGGCAGGTTCAGATGGGCAAGCGGGGTGCACCGCTCGTTGGAACCGGCCAGTTCGGACCCAAGACTGTTGCTGCCGCCAAGCGACTGCAGGCACGAAATGGGCTACCCGTCACTGGCATCATCGGACCCAACACCTGGGCGCTCGCCTGGAACGGCAAGTACTAGCCCCTCCCCCCTCACTTGCCGAGTAGTCGAGCGCCCAGGGTTGTTCCTCTATCGGACCGGTGCCGGCCCATATAGAGGTTGACGTCCAGGTTTCTGCGCGCAATTCTCTTGCCAGGGTAACCGGCCGCGCGCATCCGGCCAGACGATCTGAAGCGCCTCCTCGCACGCTCCATAGATCTCGCGAACATAGATCAGGTCCATCGTGTCGGTCATCTGTATCACCTCGAAGATGACATCTGCCTTATCAACCAAGCCTGTCAGTCGACTACCGGCGGCAATCGGACATCCGGCGACGATCCCGTCTCCGATCGCGTTAAGAATCCGACTGGAAACCTCGGTCGACAGGCCATAGATCGCCAGCTCCGGATGCCCGAACGTCGTCAACCCAACGGTGTAGGCAAACGGCGGTCCGGGGTCGCCCGGACTTTCGGTTACACCGACGAGCGCCCAGCCGGTCGCGTCGATCTTCGACAGCAACCCCAGCATCGCCGTGTTCGCGTCGGCACCCTCGCACATCGTGCACATCTCAACTCCCTTGTTTTTAAAGTCTGTTACGGCAATCGGATGCGCCTCCCGCTCCGACCAACTGAACGTAGAGCGATGGTCTGACAAGAACGGGGTTGGCGAGTCGCGTCAGCCCGCCGCTGTGGATAACGCTGGGCGAAGCTCCTTCGCTGTGGATAGGCCGGGTGAATTGTCGGTGGGATGTTGTAGGTTCGCGGCGGGACCACTCCAGCCTTCTTTGATTGTGCGAATCACCTTATTTTTGTTGATGATTCGGGTTGTCATCGCTCACGTGTTCGAGTAGTGTCGGGGGCATGGTTGGAGGGCCTGAAGTCGACGCATCACCGAAAGTGGCTGCCCTGTTGGAGGCGGTCACGGCGGCGGTCGACACCCTGCTCGACGCCCCGTTGCCGTCGCTGACCTCCACCGAGCTGCTGGAACTGGTGCAGGGCTGGGAGACGCACCGCCGCCGGGAGGTCGCGGTGGAGCATCTGCTGCTGTCGGCGGTGATGGGACGAGGGGTGGCCGGTGAGTTCGGGTTCGCGTCCCCGCAGGCGTTGTTGGTGGGGGTGTTGCGGGTCGATCCAGGGGAGGCGAAGGCCCGGGTCAGAGCGGCGCAGGACCTCGGTCCGCGGACCGGTCTGACCGGGGAACAACTGGAACCGGTGTTCGGTGAGACCGCGGCCGCGCAGAAGACGGGGGTGATCTCGGCCGGGCATGCGAAGGTCATCACCACCACGCTGGACGGGTTGAGCGAGGACCTGGACTTCGCCCACGGGGCCCGGGTCCAGGCCGAGCTGGTGGCCCAGGCCCGCTGGTTCACCCCCCGAGACCTCGCGAAACTCGCCACCCGGATCGTGGCCCATCTCGACCCTGACGGCACCGAACCGTCTGACACCCGGCAGCAGCAGAACCGGGGGTTCACGTTGGCCCGGCGCCCGGATGGGATGGTCATCCCGACCGGGGCACTGACCCCGGCCTGCGGCGCTGCGTTGGAAGCTGTCCTCGACTGTCTCAGCGCACCCACCCCCGCGACCCCCGCCCCGGCCAGCGACACCGATGCCGGTGCCGGCCAGACCGGCACGACGGGCGGCGCGGCCGGCGACAGCGGCGGTGTCGGTGACGGGGTGGTGGAACGTGACTCCCGGACCCCGGCGCAACGCCGTCATGACGCGTTGCTGGACTCCTCCCTCCGACTGCTGGCCGACGGTGGGCTCCCACCCAGCGGTGGGGTACCGACCACGTTGTTGATCACGATGAGCGACGAGCAGTTCCGCACCCAGACCGGGTACGCCACCACCAGCCACGGCGACCTCATCAGCATCCCGGAAGCCATGACAGTGGCTGAGGAAGCCGACGTCGTGTCGGTGCTGCTCAACCCGACCGGTGGGGTCATCAGCCACGGCCGGCAACGACGATTGGCATCTCCTGCTCAACGGCTCGCGTTGTATGCCAGGGACCAGGGGTGTTGTTTCCCCGGCTGCACCATCCCGGTCCAGTGGACCCAGGTCCACCACCAGATCCCCTGGCACCGCGGCGGGAAGACCTCAATTCACACGATGGCCCTGCTCTGCGGGCATCACCACCGCACCTTCGAGCAACTCGGCTGGACCCTCACCATGACCAACGGCATCCCCTACTGGATCCCACCACCCTGGATCGACCCGACCCAACAACCCACCCGAAACACCCAACACCACCCACCCCCCATACCGATCGATGCTGCGCCGATCCGCGCGGATCGCGACTGCGACCTCGGCGGCGACGGCCCCCCACCGCAACAGGGATCCAGCCCCTAAAGGAGGCTGGCCGCGACAGTCGCGCCCAAGTCCCAGCAGGCGTCCAGGTCGGCCTTGGATGGCGCGCCGACCGTCAGCACCGGCTCGTGAACCTCTCTCCAGCCGAGGCCCTTCGCGATTGCCTGCACCCCACGCAGGGCGCCGGCGGTGTCGTTATTGCCATGAATGAAGCATCCGTACGGCGCGCCCACCTTCTCGGCCAGGGTCGGATAGTAGATCTGATCGAAGAAATGTTTCAGCGCGCCAGACATATAGCCGATATTTGCGGGTGTTCCGAGCAGAAACGCATCTGCCGCAAGCACGTCGACCGCCGTTGCCGCCAGCGCGGCCCGAACCGCTACGTCGACACCTTCGATCCCCTCCGCTGCGGTACCGCTGAGCACCGATTCGAGCATCCCGGCCATTGCGGGTGAGGTGGTGTGATGAACGACGAGCAGCAGTGGATTGGGCACAGGGCCAAATTAGCTCACGCCAGGCGCGTTGCCAGCGTCGATGCCGATGACCTAGCCTTCGACTTAACCTGGGGGTTATCGATCATGACATCCGTCCGATCTTCGTGACATCCGTCCGAACTTCATGACGCATCCGCAGCGTCAGCTAGCCGGTAAAGGGATGCGTCAGTACCGCAACTGCGGTGGCCCTTCTCCTGGCGGCAGTCTCCTGCAGCACGGTCTCAGGACTTCGTCGTCGGCGACTTCAACCCACGCTCCAGGCCGGTCAAGTCCAGTTACGCATCAAACCCGACCAGGACCGAACTGCGCTGGTGACGGCGACGCGGCCGACTAACCACCACCGAGTAACCACAACCGAGTAACCACCGCCGACCAACCACTCTTAGGGACAGCCGCGGAGCAGCGGGGCACCGAGACGAGCGCTAACGCTAGCGCCTTTAGTTGGGGATCCAGTTGAACTCGTCCGGGTTCGGGCCAGTGCGCTCATCCTTGTTCAGCGCCGAGATGAGACCGACCTCGGCCGGAGTCAGCTCGAAGTCGAAGATCTCGAAGTTCTCCTGAATACGAGCGGGCGTGACCGACTTCGGGAAGACGATGCTGCCCAATTCGATGTGCCAGCGCAGCACCACCTGGGCCGGCGACTTACCGTGATCGCGGGCGATGGCGGTGATCGTCGGGTCATTCAACACCAGACCCTGCGCGATCGGCGACCACGCCTCGGTAGCGATACCGTGTTCAGCGTCGAACGCGAGCAGTTCCTGCTGAGTCAGGTAGGGATGCACCTCGATCTGATTCACGGCCGGGGTTATCTCGGTCTCTTCGTGCAGCCGACGAAGGTGATGCGGATGGAAGTTCGAGACGCCGATCGCGCGGGCGCGACCCTCGGAGTAGATACGCTCCAATGCCTTCCAGGTCTCGACGAAGTTCCCGACCTTCGGCAACGGCCAGTGAATCAGGAAGAGGTCAATCTTCTCCAGCTGCAGGTCGGCCAGCGTCCGGTCGAAGGCCTTCAGCGCGCTGTCAAAGCCGTGGAAACCGTTGTTCAGCTTGCTGGTGATGAAGACGTCAGCCGGCTCAAGATCCGACTGCGCCAGCGCCTGCCCGACCTCCTTCTCGTTCCCGTACATCTGCGCTGTGTCGATGTGCCGGTAGCCGACCTTGAAGGCGGCCGTGACAGCCTCGACGGTCTCAGTGGGCTTCACCTGGTACACACCGAATCCCAGCTGGGGGATCTCGACACCATTGTTGAGCGTTACATTGGGGACAGACATGTTTCTCCTAGTTGATAAGGGGAATTGTGGACTACGAAAGCCAGGGGCGATACGTCAGCTGCCGATGCGCAGTGAGGGCCAGAATGCGCCCACGGCCAACCCGATGATGAACAGCCAGCCGAAGGCTCGGTTGTGCACCAGACACACCCGGTGGTACCAGAGCGGCCAGCCGACGTAGCCCTCCGGCGCCTGGGCCGGTGCCGGTCGAGACATCACCGAGAGTGCGCGCAGCGCCCGCGGGGCCGCCACCAAAACAACGGCCAGGAACGGGCTCAGCGCTCCGAGCAGGATCGCCACCGCGGTGAAGACGTACATCAGCACAACGACCGATTCGTTGAGCCGCCGGGCACCCCGCTCCCCCAGCAACACCGGCAGCGTGCGCTGATCCTGGGAGGTGTCGAAGGCCCGCTGGTCGATGTGCTTGCCGATCAGGATGGAGGCGACACCGAGTCCATAGGGGATGCTGGCCAGGAACGCATCACCCGACCAGTGACCGGTGATGACGAAGTAACCCCCGCCGATCATCAGCGGACCCCAGACGACGAACGCGGCCACCTCGCCCAGTCCGAGTTCCTTCAACGCTCGCGGAGCGGCGTCGTAGGCATAGAGCAGCAACCCGCCGACCAGCGCCAGCACCAGCGCCGCCACCCCGCGCAGCGCAACAAAGTACACACCGATCGCCACCGCCACCGCGGCCAGCAGGATCAGCCCGGTGGCCAGGAACCGCATCGTGAAGGCGCCGCTGGAGATGGGGTGAAGCGTGTAGCGGCGTCGCGGCGAATCCTCGGTGTCGTGTCCCCGGCGGTAACCGAAGTAGTCGTTGGAGAGATTGCTGATGCCGTGCAGCACCACGTACCCGACGAAGACCAGGATGAACGGCACGACCTGGAAACGACGGTCGGTCGCGGCCAGCAACCCGGCGATCGCCGCCGCCTGGGCGGAGATCACCAGAATCACGCTGCGTGCGGCGTACAGGAACCGGGTTACCGGATCCAGCCCCTCCAGCTCGCTGGCCTGCGCCGGATAAAACCCGGTGAAGGCCTTGGCCCAGGCGAAGGGACCCCGGGATGGACGGTTACCAAGTGCCGGCGTTGCTCCAGACACGTTTCGATCCTCTCTCTCCAGTTACACCGTACGTCGCTGTGCGGTGCGGAACGCGAGAGTGGGTCAAGCCGTGGGCGAAGACTCCAGGAATGGGTAATCGGTGTAGCCAGCGGCGTCGCCACCGTAGAAGGTGGACTGATCCGGCTTGTTCAGCGGCGCACCCTGCTTCCAGCGCTGCACCAGATCCGGGTTGGAGATGAAATTGCGTCCGACCGCGACCAGATCGCCGAGGTCTTCGTCGATGAAGCGCTGCGCCGTGGCCAGATCGGTCACCGACCCGAACCCGTCGTTGACGATAACCGCGCCGTCGAACTTGGCACGCAGGCTGCGCACCAGCTCGCTGCTCGGGTCGGCCAGGATGTGCAGGTAGGCCAGTCCGAGCGGCGCGATCGCCTCGACGAGGGTCGTGTACGTCTCGGCCGTCTCAACCGGATCCGTCTCGATGGCCCCCTGGACGTTGTGCGACGGCGAGATGCGGATACCGACCCGCTCCGGCCCGATCGCCTCCGCCACCGCCGTGGTCACCGCGATCGCAAACTGAGCTCGGGCCTGCGGCGAGCCACCGAAGGCGTCGCTGCGCTGGTTGGCCGACGGGGCGAGGAACTGATGGACGAGATAGCCGTTGGCGGCGTGGATCTCCACACCGTCCAGGCCGGCTTCGATGGCCGAGCGGGCTGCGTGGACGAACTCGGCGACCACATCGGCGATCTCCTCGGTCTCGAGCGCGCGGGGAACCACGTGCGGCTGAGGACCGGTGGCGGTGACGATCTCGCCTTCGAGCGGGATTGCGCTCGGCGCGACCGACTCCAGGCCGTTCTTGTTCTCCGGGTGGGCGATACGTCCGGCGTGCATCAGCTGGACGACGATCTGGCCGCCGGCCGCGTGCACCGCGTCCGCGACGTTGCGCCAACCCTCGATCTGAGCCGGGGTGTGGATGCCGGGCGTGTTCAGGTAGCCCTGGCCGACGGCGCTGGGCTGCGTTCCCTCGGTGATGATGAGTCCGGCGCCCGCGCGCTGCCCGTAATAGGTCGCGGCGATGTCTCGCGGAACCTGTCCGGAGCCGGCGCGGTTTCGGGTCAGCGGGGCCATCACAACCCGGTTGGCCAGGTTCAGCTTCCCCACGTTCACTGGTTCGAAAAGGTCTGGCATCGTCACGTTCCTCGCGTCATCGTCGGTCAGGTTGCCATCGATCAGTCATCGATAGCTGCGGCTGCCGCAGTGGACAGCTCACAGGAGGCAACCCGCCGCGACGCCGATCAGATTCCGATCCGGGCAATTTCGAGAGCTTCGCCACGATCCCGTTAGATAGTTGGCCGCTCAGGTTACGAGGCGGGGATCGTCGCGACGTCGATGACGAAGCGATAACGCACCTGGCTGGCCAGAATCCGCTCATAGGCCTCCGAGACCTGAGTGGCATCGATGAGTTCGATGTCAGCCGTGATGCCGTGCTCGGCGCAGAAGTCCAACATCTCCTGGGTCTCGGCGATACCGCCGACGTTCGAGCCGGTGATACTGCGCCGGGAGCCGACCACCAGCCCGGCGCTGAAGGTGTCGGGCTTGGCGGGGATGCCGAGGTTGACGATCGCGCCGCCGATGCGCAGTAGCCGCAGGTAATTGTTCACGTCCAGGTTCACCGAGACGGTGTTGAGGATGACGTCGAACTGCTTTGAGAGCTGCTTGAAGGTGGCCGGATCACTGGTCGCGTAGTACGCGCCCGCACCGTAGGCCAGCCCGTCCGCCTGCTTGGCGAGCGTCTGGGAGAGGACGGTCACGTCGGCCCCCATCGCATGGGCGATCTTGATGGCTACATGCCCTAGCCCACCCATACCGACGATCGCGACCTTCTTCGTCGCCGCGTCGTAGCGCTTCAACGGACTGAAGACGGTGATGCCGGCGCAGAGCAGCGGGGCCGCCGCGTCCAGGGGGAGTGAATCCGGGATACGGACCACGAAGCGATCGGTGACGACGATGGCCTGGCTGTATCCGCCATAGGTCGGCTCGCCGTCATACCCGCGGGAGTTGTAGGTGGAGACGACGCCCTTGACGCAGAACTGCTCCTCCCCGGCCAGGCAGTACTCGCACTCGGCGCAGGAGTCGACGAAGCACCCCACCCCGACCCGATCCCCGACGGCGAACTTGGTCACCTGCGCACCGACGGCCGACACGACGCCGGCGATCTCGTGGCCGGGGACCATAGGGAAGGTGCCGCGGCCCCAGTCACCGTTGACCTGGTGGATGTCGGTGTGGCAGATACCCACAAACTTGATGTCGATCGCCACGTCGTGCGGCCCGACGGCTCGGCGGTCGATGCTGGTGGGGCGGGCCGCTTCACCGACGGCGGGGACCGCGAGGGCCCAGGTTGAGATCGCATTCGATGGCATCAGAAGTCTCGTCTCTATGCACGCGGGGCCGGTGCGGCGTCGCTACTTCCCTACCCTAGACAGCTGGCACCGGCCGTACGCCGGCCCCTGCCCGCGTCGTAGGCTGGGGTATGAAATTTCGCAGCACCCTTGAGTTGCACGGCAAAACAGCAACTGGCCTGGTCGTTCCGGACGAGGTGGTCGCGACGCTCGGCGGCAGCAAACGCCCGGCCGTGCAGGTGACGATCAACGGCTTCACCTACCCGAGCACGGTGGCGGCTCGGGGTGGCCAGTTTCTGATTCCGGTGAGCGCCGAGGTGCGCAAGAGCGCCGGTATCGCGGCCGGCGACGAGCTGGAGGTCGAGGTCGAACTCGACACCCAGGTCAGGACGCTCGAGGTCCCGGATGATCTGGCGGCGGGGCTGGCTGAGGACCCGGTCGCCGCTGAGTTCTTCGCCGGCTTGTCGCTGAGCCGCCGACGCGGCTACGTCGACTGGATCCTGCAGGCCAAGAAGGAGGAGACCCGACAGCGCCGGGTTGCGCAAGCGGTGTCGATGCTGCGCGAGGGTCGTGCCGACCGCTGAATCAGGCTGACTGGGACTGGCTGAGCAGCAGGATGAGCCAGGTGACCGCGGCGTCGTTGGTGAGTGCGCGGTCGGCCGCGGTGAGCAGGCGCAGCGGGTCGGCGATGCCGGAGTCGGTGAAGGTCGTCTGGGGTGACCGCTGATCGGCGTAGGGAGCCAACTTCGCCGCGCGGCGCGGGGCAATCTCGGTGACTACAGAATCCATCAACGCGGTCATTGGCAACTCCTGCTCAATCGGCGGAAAGGTCCGTGCCCAGCGGCACCCTCTGGTGGGGGTGTCCTGAACCACATCGGCCGTCAGAGCCAGGTCTTAAGGAAGTCGAACGATCTTATTTCCGAACGATCCCGCTCGCTGCAAAATGGGCTCCGCCTGGACGACAGAAGGCTCCGCCTGGACGACAGAAGGCTCCGCCTGGACGACAGCCGTCCGGGCGAAGCCTTCTGCGTTGGAGCTACCTACTTCTGCTTACTTGGCGTTGTCGTTACTTGGCGTTGTCGCTGAACTGGAAGCGTCCGACCAGGGTGTCGAGCTGGGCCGACATCTCCGAGAGGTTGCGGGCAGCCGCATTGGTCTCGGCGACGACGGAAGCCGTCTGCTGGGTGGCCGCAGCGATGTCGCTGATGTTGCTGGCGATCTGACCGGACTGGTTGGCCGTCGAGTTCAGCGTCGAGTTGATCGCATCCGTCGTCGCGCTCTGCTCCTCCACCGCCGATGCGATGGTCAGCTGGAACCGGTTGATGTTCTCGATGATCTCGCCGATCTCAGCGATCGCCTGGACGGCACCGGTGGTGTCGGCCTGAATCGCCTGCACCCGGCGGGTGATGTCCTCGGTGGCCTTGGCGGTCTCCCGGGCCAGGTCCTTCACCTCACCGGCGACGACCGCGAAGCCCTTGCCGGCGTCACCGGCCCGTGCGGCCTCGATGGTGGCGTTGAGGGCCAGCAGGTTGGTCTGGGCGGCGATCGTGGTGATCACCTTGACGACGTCGCCGATCTGCGACGAGGAGACGCCCAGGCGGGTAACGGTCGCGTTGGTCGACTCCACTACCTCGACCGCGTGCGAGGCGAACTGGGTGGCCTCCGAGGAGTTGGTGCTGATCTCCCGGATCGAGGCCGCCATCTGCTCACCGGCGGTGGCGATGGTGTGCACATCACTGGAGACGGCCTGCGCGTTCTCCGCGACCTGCTCGTACTTCACTGAGGCCTCTTCGACCGACCCGGCCGCGGTGGCGGCGACGGAGATCAGGCGCCCGGAAGCGGCGGAGAGATCACGAGCGTTCGACGCGACCAGCGAGAAGTCCTGCTGCAACTGCACGCCGGCCTTGTCCAGCGCCTTGGCCATGGTGCCGACCTCGTCCTTGCAGTCCAGGCCGGTGCGCTTGGTGAGGTCACCGGCGGCCAGCGCGTCTACCACGACGCCGAGGGCGCCGAGGTTGCGGCGGGTCCGCGAGGCGACCAACCAGGCCAGGCCCAGCGAGACGATCGCCGACGCGATCAGGGCCAGCAGCACGTTGCGAATCGCCCGGTTCTGGGCGTCCTTGCTCTGCTTGGTGGTGTCGGCGATGAGCTTGGCGACGTAGTCCTTGGTGGCCTGGGCCGCCGCGTGCTGCTTAGCCACCAGGTCGTTGTACTCGACCACGATGGCCTGACCCTCGGCTGCCGACTTGGGGGCGTGCGTCTCGTTGTTGAAGGCGACCGAGTCCTTCCAGGAAGCGGCCAGCTGGGCGGCCACCGACTCGCCGGGAGTGCCGGCCATGATGTTGGTCAGCTTGACGACCGCGTCCGAGGCGGCCTTGAGGTCCACCACCATCGACGACTTGCCCGCGTTTGAGTAGGCCGGGATCTGCGCGGCGAGCGAATCGCCGGTCACCCCGACGGCAGCCGCCTGGAAGTCGGCCAGCGCCCCCTGCGCACTGAGCGCCACGTTGGCCGCGTGCTGGGAGGTGGTGCGGATCGACTTCATCGACGCCACCGAGATCCAGGTGATTCCAACCGTGGCGATCAGCGAGACCACGACGGCCGAGAGGATCTTGACCGGTAGGGACCGGTCATCGAGCAGGGCGCCGATGCGATTGTTGCGGGCAGACATCTATGTATTCCTTCCGGAGGTCATTACCGGTTTCATTCGGCTGCGCGAGGCCGAACCTGAGACGCCGGTCAGATCCTCCGGGCGGCGCCCCCTCCCGGTTTGACATTTCGAACTTACGTTCGACAATGGGTGGATGGGATTCCAGAATCCGCCGATCCCCTGGCGCGAGCTGGAGCGGCGCCTCTCCGGCCGGAGTGACGGGCGCTCCGCTGAGCCTCGTCCGGGCGATCCACACTTCGACGATGTGCCGGGGGACGGCGGTGACTCTCCGGCCTGGTCGCGCAAGCGCGAGGCCTACATCCCGGGCCCCGAGCGCCTGGCACCTGAGCCAAATCGGACTCCCTACGCCGAGCTGCACGCGCACTCCTCCTTCAGCTTCCTCGATGGTGCGAGCTCGCCGGAGGAGATGGCCGAGGAGGCGGTGCGGCTCGGGCTGCAGGGGCTGGCCCTCACCGACCACGACGGGGTCTATGGCATCGTCCGATACGCCGAGGCGGCCGACGCGCTGGGCCTGCCCACCATCTTCGGGGCCGAGCTGAGCCTGGACGTCGAGATTCCCCGCACCCAGTCGGAGCGGATGATCGCCGCCCGGGCCGGTATTCCCGACCCGCCCGGGCGGCATCTGCTCGTGCTGGCCCGCGACCCGATCGGATACGCCTCGCTCTGCCGGACGATGAGCGCCGCCCACCGCCGAGGCGGGGTCAAGGGACGGCCGGTCTATGACCTGGAGGAACTCACCGCCGACGCCGACGGGCACTGGCTGATTCTCACCGGCTGCCGCAAGGGCAGTGTCCGGGGGGCGCTGGAGAGCCCGTCGAGGTACGGCACCTTTGCCCTTGACCCGGCCCGCGCCGCCCTGGACGAACTGGTCGCCCGCTTCGGCCGGGAGAGCGTCGTCGTGGAATTGACCCACAGTCTCGATCCGCTGGCCGACGACCGCTACGACGCCCTCGCGCTGCTGGCCGAAGAGGCCCGGCTGCCGATGATCGCCAGTACCGCGGCGCACTACCACGCACCGGTACGACGTCCCCTGGCCACCGCGATGGCCGCCGTCCGGGCCCGCAGCACGCTGGACGACATGGACGGCTGGCTGCCGGGCTGGTCGGATCAGCACCTGCGTAGCGGTGATGAGATGGCGGCCCGCTTCAGCCGCTGGCGCAACTGCGGCCTCAGCGGGTCGGCCGCCGGCGCCAGCCTCACCGACACGGCAACCGGGCTGGCTACCGAGCTCGCCTTCAAGCTGAAACTCATCGCACCCGAGTTGCCGCCCTTCCCAGTGCCGGCGGGTCACAACGAGATGACCTACCTGCGCGAGCTCGCGTTGAACGGGGCCGAGCAGCGTTACGGCGCCCGCTCGGCTGAGACGGAGCCGGCCTACCAGCAGATCGAGCATGAGCTGCGGATCATCAATCAGCTCAACTTTCCCGGCTACTTCCTGGTCGTCTGGGGCATCACCCAGTTCTGTCACTCACGAGGCATCCTCTGCCAGGGCCGGGGATCGGCGGCCAACTCGGCCGTCTGCTTCGCCATCGGCATCACCGCCGTCGACCCGGTGAGGTACGGGCTGCTCTTCGAACGCTTCCTCTCCCCCGACCGCGACGGGCCGCCGGACATCGACGTCGACATCGAGTCCGACCGCCGAGAGGAGGCGATCCAATTCGTCTACCAGCGCTACGACCGCGACCATGCAGCCCAGGTGGCCAACGTGATCAGCTACCGCCCCAAGTCGGCGCTGCGGGACGTGGCCAAGGCACTCGGCTACTCCGCCGGGCAGCAGGATGCCTGGAGCAAGGAGATCGACCTGAGCTACTACTGGACCCCGGACACCTTCGCAACAGTCGAATCAAGTCCAGAGTCACAGTCACAGTCGGAGTCACAGTCGAAGTCACAGTCAGAGTCAGAGTCGGAGTCACAGTCGGAGGCACAGGTCCCGCAGCGGGTTCTCGACCTGGCCGTCGAACTGCAGAACGCCCCGCGCCACCTCGGCATCCACTCGGGGGGCATGGTGATCTGCGATCGTCCGATCGTCGAGGTCTGCCCGGTGGAGTGGGGGCGGATGCCGAACCGCACTGTGCTGCAGTGGGACAAGGACGACTGCGCCTCGATCGGGCTGGTCAAGTTCGACCTGCTCGGCCTGGGGATGCTCTCGGCGCTGAAGTACTGCTTCGACTTCGTCGAAGAGTTCCACGGCAAGCGGTACGGCCTGCACGAGGTGCCGGCTGAGGATCCGCTGGTCTACGACATGCTCTGCGAAGCCGACACCGTCGGCGTCTTCCAGATCGAGTCACGGGCCCAGATGGGCACGCTGCCCCGACTGCGCCCCCGCGAGTTCTACGACCTGGTGATCGAGATCGCGCTGATCCGCCCGGGGCCGATCCAGGGCGAGTCGGTGCACCCGTACATCCGCCGCCGGAAGGGGTTGGAGGAGATCACCTACCCGCACCCGAAGTTGAAGAAACACCTTAAAAAGACGCTGGGTATTCCGCTCTTCCAGGAGCAGTTGATGCAGCTGGCCATCGATGCGGCCGGCTGCTCGCCGAGCGAGGCGGATGCGGTGCGACGCGCGATGGGCTCCAAGCGCTCCCACGAGAAGATGGAGGCGCTGCGGCAGCGGCTCTACGACGGGATGGCGGCCAACGGGATCGTCGGCGAGGTGGCCGATGGCATCTTCACCAAGATCAAGGCCTTCGCCGCCTTCGGCTTCGCCGAGAGCCACTCGATCAGCTTCGCGTTTCTGGTCTACGCCTCCTCCTGGCTGAAGCTGTACCACCCGGCGGCCTTCTGCGCCTCGCTGCTCAACGCACAGCCGATGGGTTTCTACTCACCGCAGTCGCTGGTGCATGACGCCAAGCGCCACGGCGTCACCGTGCTCGGGCCGAGCATCAACATCTCCCTCGCTGCGGCCAACCTGGAGTGGTTGCCCGCTTCTGACGCGAATCTCCTGCATTCTGAGGGCCATGGTGCCCATAGTGCAGGAGGGTTCGCCGAGGCTCCGTACTCCGGGCCCGGGCCGGTGCAGCCCGCGGTCCGGCTGGGGCTGAGCAGCGTGCGCAGCATCAGCGACGCCCACGCCGAGCGGATCGTGGCCGAGCGGGAGAGCAACGGCCCCTTCACCTCGATGGGGGATCTGGCCCGCCGCGTCGGGCTGAGCACCGACCAGGTGGAGGCGCTGGCCACCGCGGGTGCCTTCACCAGTTTCGAGATCGGGCGCCGGGACGCACTCTGGATCGCCGGCGCCGTCTCCTCCTCGCGACCGGGGCAGCTCGATGTCCGCACCTTTGACGAGACGAGCGTCCCCGACCTGCCGGCGATGACCGAACCCGAGCAGCTGATGGCCGACCTCTGGGCCACCGGGATATCGCGTGAGCACTACCCGACCGCGCTGATCCGGCCCCGGCTGGATGCACTGGGAGTGATCCCGTCGGCCCAGCTGAAGCGAATCAGCAACGGAACACGGGTGATTATCGGGGGGATCGTCACCCATCGGCAGCGCCCGGCCACGGCCCGCGGGGTCACCTTCATCAACCTCGAGGACGAGACCGGCATGGTTAACGTCATCTGCGACCCGATCGTCTGGACCCGCTATCGCAAGGTGGCCCGGATGTCCGGCGGGCTGCTCATCCGCGGCATGCTGGAGCGGGCGGACGGGGTGACCAACGTCAGTGCCGAACGGATCGAGCGACTACCGCTCGGGCTCCGCTCGACGTCGCGCGATTTCCGTTGACGTACCCGACCGTTTTTGGCTTCGGCGCTTTCGCTCGGAATTGCCGATTTTCGCGCGGAAACCGGTGATTCCATGTGAAAAGCGGGGGCTCGACGGTCAGCGGAGTTTGTAGACGGTCCAGCTGTCGTTGCTGTAGACCTTGTTCAGCTTGGCCAGCCCCGCCGGGTCGGTGGTGCCCGGAGCCTCGTTACTGCCGACCACCAGATAATCCGGCTTGTACTTGGCGACGTTCGGGTCGGTGAGATCGCCCCGCATCAGTGCGGCCAGCGCGGCGTCGCGCCCGGTGGTGTCCAGGTTGTAGTTGAAGAGCCACCCCGGATACGCCTGCAGCAGATTGCGACCGGCCACCGTACCGGCCGCCTCCCCGGTGGACGGGGTGCCGGCGAAGATCGCGTTGATCGAGGTGTTCGCCTTGACCCAGTCGGCCAACGCCAAGTCATCGGCCGACGCGAACTGGTATTTGAGCTGGTACTCCCGCACGATCGTCAATGCGCCGCCGGTTCCGATCACGGCGAAGGCCACCACCACGGCGACGGTTCGCAGCCCGCCGGTGGCCCAGGACGTGGGCAGCTTGATACGCATGATCAAGGCTCCGAGGAAGAGCATGGCCAGCATGAAGACGTAGAAGAAAAGCTTCAGGTTGTCATAGGCCAGCGGCTGCACGCTGTAGAGCTGGGCCAGCACGAAGAGGATCAGGAACGGGATGTACCAGGGGCGGTACAGCCGCCAGCCCGGACGGAAGAGCAGCGCGATGATCACCAGCAGAACGATGAGCAGGAACCCGAAGTTGCGCCACTCGAAGGAGAGGATCGGATCTCCGGCGACCCGCACCCAGCCGTGTGTGACGTGCCCGCCGGTGCCGTTCTCGACGGCGAACTGCTGCCAGGCCAACTGCGGCAGCGCGATGACGATGGCCACTGCGGCGGCGATGAGCCACGTCTTCATCTCGGCCCGCCGGTGGATGACCACCCAGACGAAGAGCCCGGCGAAGAGCACCGCGGCGCAGATGAAGGAGTGGGCGTGCGTCATCGGCATGAGGCCGAAGAGCACGGCACCGCTGAAGAGCGCCCGCCGACCGGTCGCATCGAGCGGCACCTCGGCCGGTTGGGTCACCACGACCGGCGCCTTGACGCTGCTGCGGGCCGCCGCCTTGGTGCCGGCTCGGGCCGGTCGCGAAGTCTGCGACTTGGCTGAACGGCTACCCGGATCGATGGCCGACCCGGCGGCCGAGCCCGACCCATCCAGATCGCCGAGCGGCACCGGCATGCCGGCGTCGCCGACGAAGCTGCGGTGCCAGAGGATCGCGATCACCAGCCAGATGCCGAGGCCGAAGAGGAAGGCCCGCTGCGGCAGCAGCAGGTCGGCGACCGGATTGAAGAACGGCGCATTGTGCTCCCAGGAGCCCGCGAAGCCGTCTGGAAGATTGCCGAGCCATTTGGTCAGGCTCTTGCCGCTGTCGGAGTAGCTGTGCCAGGCCAGCGTGATGCCGATGAAGGAGCCGCCGGCCAGCGTCAGTACGCACCCGACGACGGCGCCGGCGAAGCTGCCGAAGAGGCGGCGACCGAAACCGAGGATGAGCTGGGTGATCGACCAGCAGAGCAGCGTGCCGGGAATGGCCAGGGCCAGGTGCAGGCTCCACCCGCCCTTGAGGAAGAGAGCCGAGAGGAAGTCGATCAGGAAGGGGTACGTCATGTTGGTGCCGCTGGCGATCGGGAGATTGCCCGGGAGCCGATCGGCGTAGGCCTGATGGGTCGCGATGTTGGCGTGCAGGCCGAAGTCGGCCCAGGTCGAGCCGGCCGACATCAGCGTCCCGTTGACCGGATTCAGGTCGTGCGTCCAGCTCAGCGTGGCCCAGAAGAGCAGCGACAGCGCCGCGATCACCGACCAGGCGATGAGCATCCGCCGGCTGAGCGGTTCGAAGCCGCGCCACCGCCCGCGCAGCCACAGCAGCACGCCGAGCGCGACCACCAACAGCGCCCCGAGCGGGAGGGCAACCGAGTAGGGAAAGACGATGCAGGGCAGCAGCATGATCCAGGTGAAGCCGAAGCTGCCGACCACGATAGATGCCGCGGCGAACTCAAATACGTTAAGGCGCAGACCCACCCACCGAGTCGCGCTCACACCGAACGCAAGGCTGATAATCAGGTAGAGCAGCGCGGTCATACTGGCCGCTCAGACATTCGATCACCCTAACATTTCGCTATCACTTGGCGTCGAAAGTAATAGCAGCTACGCTTCGGTAACTATGAGCCAGCTCACCTCTCTCAGCCTCTTCTTTCCGGTCTACAACGAGGTCGCCTTGTTGGAGCAGACCACGACGGACGCTGCCAAAGCCATTGCCCAGATCGGTATCTCGGACTTCGAGATCATCCTGGTCGACGACGGCTCCAGCGACGGTTCGAGCGAGCTCGCCGACCGACTGGCCGACGAGGTCGCCGGGGTCCGGGTCGTGCACCACGCGGTCAACGGAGGCTACGGAGCGGCTCTGCGCACCGGCTTCACCTCGGCTACCAAAGAGTGGGTGCTCTTCACTGACAGTGACGGCCAATTCGACGTGGGCGACCTGGCCCGCTTCCTGCCGAGCACGGAGAAGTTCGACGTGGTCCTCGGCTTCCGCGAGGGGCGCAAAGACCACTTCGGCCGCAAGGTCAACGCGAAGCTCTGGGCGCTTCTGGTTCGGATGGTGCTCAACGTCGGCGTCAAGGACCTCGACTGCGCCTTCAAGCTGATCCGTCGCACCGCGCTCGAGGACATCATGCCGCTGGAGTCCGACGGTGCCGTCATCTCGGCCGAGCTGCTCTGCAAGCTCAAGCGAGCCGATCACCCGTTCGCCCAGGTCGGCGTCCAGCACTTCGAGCGCACCGCCGGCGAGGCGACCGGTGCCAGCCTCAAGGTCGTCGCCAAGGCCTTCGTTGAACTGGTCGCGCTGCGGGTCAAGATTCACCGCGTCGAGCGGGTCAAGCGCTCCGCGAAGTCCAAGGTCTCGCACTAGTCACTACCGCGCTTCGGTTGGCGCTGAGCACAGGGCAGTGCCGACCACATAGACGATGAGAACCCCGCCGGCCTCAGGCTGACGGGGTTCTCTCGTTCCTGCAGGTAACCGGCTACCGCCACTTGTTCAGCAGCATCCGCAGGTCGAGACCGCCCGAGGAGAGCTGCCAGCCGTAGGTGAGCGGGGCGATGAAGAGGAAGCCGAGCAGCATCACGACGAAGATCGTGACGTAGAGCCAGTCGCGCTTCCACTCCCAGTTCGACCAGAAGTGCTCATCCGATTCGCGGTTCCAGTTCATCAGCACGCCGAGACCGAGCACGGCGAACATGATGCTGTAGAGCAGAGCGAAGAGATAGTGGTAGAGGAACATGACGCGGTGGATGCGCTCGAAGGGCAGCCAGTTCGCCAGATAACCCACGCCAAGCAGGCAGAGGGCGAAGATGTAACCGGCGAAGCGGCGCAGCTGGAAGAGCATGTTCGACGCGACGGCGATCATCCCGATGACCGCGCCCCACCAGACCATCGGATTGCCGATGAGGTAGATGTTGCCCTGTTCGCCCCCGACCGACGGCCCGGCCCAGTAGTAGATGGAGCGGTTCATCAGCGGCCACTGATTCCAGCGCGAGCCGTACGGGTGGCCGATCTTGGTGACTTCCTTCTCGTACAGCGTCGACGCGTGATAGGTGTCCCAGAACTTGCCCCAAAACGTCATGTGATAGTTCGGGTCGTAGTTCGGGTTACCGATCAGGGTGCGCTGGAAGCGGGCCGACATATAGGCGTCGCCCGGCCCGGTGTGGGTCAGCAGCGCGAAGTGGATCCAGAAGGCGGCGAAGTACAGCAGCGGCGGCAGTACCAGGAAGATGGCGGCGACCCCGGCCACCCGCCACCAACTGCGGTCGATTCCACGCTTGGCCCGAATGACGTCCCCGTAGAACTTGACGACGACGTCGTAGAGCCAGATGAGAGCGATGAGGGCCAGCGCGGTGGCCCCGGTCCACTTGGTGGCGAACGCCGCGCCGCCCAGGAGCGCAGCCAGGACCACGAAGGCCCAGAAGCGCCAGCCGGTGCGGGTCCGGGTGGCCAGGTAGGCGGCGATGGCGCCGACGCCGAACGCGACGAGCATCGAGTCGGTGAGGACGAAGCGTGACTCGACGATCAGCGCGTTATCCAGCAGCACCGCGGTCGCGCCCAGCGCCGCCACCCGCCGACTGGCCTTGAGCTGACGCAGGATGATCCAGACGATCGGCACCAGCATGGCGCCGGCGAAGGCCGGCAGGTAGCGAACGGCGGTGTCGGCCTCGGTGCTGCTGGCCACTACGTTCGGGTTCTGCCCGGCCACCCACGACCAGAGCGAGATAAGCAGCTTGGAGAGCGGCGGGTGGGGGTCGAAGAAGTACTGGTGCGTGCGGTAGTCACCGGCGGCGGTCTTGAAGTACACCTCGTCGAAGACGACCGCAGCCGGCTTGGTCACCCCGACCAGGCGAGTGATGAGCGCGAAGAGGGTCAGGATGACCAGCTCGGGACGGTGGGTCAGCCGGTCGCGCCCCCAGCCCTGCACGCGGGCCAGCGAACCACTGCCCGTCGTCTTCGAACCGTCGGACCCGCGAGGGTCGACAGTCGCATCGTCGGCACTGGCTTTGCTGGACGACTTCACACGCGCCTTCGTCGGGACTCGGGCGGAGGCGGGATTCGGCGACATCACTGGCGCAGAATAACGCAGTAAGCATTGAGAGGTGAGGCTCTGCCGAGAGTTGCCGCACAACTGGCACCAAGCCGGGGTGGCGTGGGCGCCCGGATCGTAGCGCTCGATGAAGGTTGTTTAGTCGACTCACAAACGGCGCTTTCAACAGGGCACTCTGTGTAATTCTCGGTTAACCTGACCCCATGTATCAGTCGTTGGCGCCTGTGCTAGAGAAGCTGATCGAGCGCGGGGCACATGAGCCTGCGATCGATCAGGCGATCGCCAGCGCGCACGCCAGCGGCCGAGAGCTCCGCGACGTACTGGTCAACGACCACGTCATCACCGAGGCCGACCTCGCCGAGGCGACGGCCGAGGCCTACGGCCTGCGAGTCATCGACCTGGTGACCCATGACCTCAACAATGAGGCCGCCCAGAAGGTGCCACTGGCGCTGGCTCGCCGACACACCGTGCTCGGCGTCGGGATCGAACTGGGCGAACTGATCGTCGCCATGAGCGACCCCAACGACGTACTGGCCCTGGACGACCTGCGGGCATCCACCGGGATGTCGATCCGTCCGGTGGTGGCCGCGCGCGACGACCTGCTCAAGGCCATCGAGCGACTGCAGCGCGAGGACAACGACCTCGGCGAGGTGGCGGCCGCTCTGGGGTCACCGACCCAGAACACCAACGCCGACCTGCAGGCCAGCGGCGAGGACGCCCCGATCGTTCGCTACGTCAACTCGCTCATCGAGCAGGCGATCGCCAACCGCGCCTCCGACCTCCACCTGGAGCCGACCGAGAGTGATCTGCGGGTCCGCTACCGCATCGATGGCGTGCTGCACGAGATCGACACCGTGCCGCACGCGGTGCAGTCCGCGCTCATCTCGCGCATCAAAATCATGTCGGCGCTGGACATCACCGAACGGCGAGTGCCCCAGAACGGCCGCATGACCGTCAACCTCGGGTCACGTTCAGTAGACCTTCGTAGCGCTACGCTACCGACGGTCTGGGGCGAGAAGGTCGTCCTGCGAGTACTCGACACCGGCGGTATCGACCTCGATCTGCGCAAGCTCGGCTTCACCGATGACAACTACGCACGCTTCTCGGAGTCATTCACCAAGCCGCACGGAATGCTTCTGGTTACCGGGCCGACGGGCTCCGGGAAGTCGACCACTCTCTACGCCACGCTGAGCAAGATAAGCACGCCAGAGGTCAACATCATCACCGTCGAAGATCCGGTCGAGTACCGCCTACCTGGGATCAATCAGGTACAGGTGAACATCAAAGCCGGCCTCACCTTCGCCGCTGTATTGCCGGCCATTCTGCGGTCTGACCCCGACGTCGCGCTGGTCGGTGAGATCCGGGACAAGGTGACGGCGCAGCTCGCCGTCGAGGCCTCGCTCACTGGCCACCTCGTCCTCTCCACCCTGCACACCAACGATGCACCCAGCGCAATTACTCGCCTGATCGAGATGGGGATCGAGCCCTTCCTGGTCGGTTCGTCGGTTGACTGCATCCTGGCCCAGCGCCTGGCCCGCCGCCTCTGCGAGTGGTGCCGCGAGTCCTACCGTCCGGAGGAGGTCGATCTGCTGGCCTCGCGCTGGCCGGTGGATCTCATCGAATTACCGAAGGAACTCTGGCATCCGGTCGGCTGCCGATCCTGCGCCGGTACCGGGTATCGCGGTCGGGTCGCGCTGCACGAGGTAATGACCGTCAGCGAGCAGGTGGAGCGGTTGGCGGTGGAGCGCGCATCGGCCAACGAGATCCGCAAAGTCGCCACCGCCGAAGGCATGCACAGCCTCCGCACGGACGGCCTGCGCAAGGCGGCCGATGGGCTTACGACCGTCGCAGAAGTTCTTCGAGTAGCTGTCTAGCAAAGTTAGTTTGACGTAAAGTCAAGTTATCCACGCATTCTCGGGAAACTAATTTCCGTTCCAAATTGCGAGTCACCCGGATCACCCCTACCGTTAGCCCACGGCGCGTTAAGCGTTCGTAAAGGATTTCAGGCCACGGAAGGGCTAAGGGTGCACTGGTGACCAGTCACACCGTCGGAGACGTCTCGCAGCGTTCGCACGGATCGGTCGATCTGAGCGAGGAACGCGCTGCCCTGGACACGATGCTCACCGAGCTCGTCCAGGCCAAGGGCTCCGACCTGCACCTGGGCGCCGGCGTCGCGCCGAAGCTGCGCGTCAGCGGCGATCTCTACGACATGCACGGCTATCCCGAGCTCACCGCCACCGACATCGCGATGCTCATCCGCTCGATCGTCACCGACGGCCAATGGGAGCGATTCGAGCGCACCCAGGAACTGGACCTGGCCCACGACGTACCCGGCATCTCCCGCTTCCGAGTCAACGTCTTCTGCGAACGGGGTGGCTACGGCGCGGTCTTCCGGGCCATCCCGCACGAGATTCGTTCGCTGGCCGAGCTGGAGATGCCTTCAGTTCTCGGCGACTTCGGCAACCTGCACCGCGGCCTGGTGCTGGTGACCGGTCCGACCGGCTCGGGCAAGACGACCACGCTGGCCGCCCTGCTGGACGAGATCAACCGCCGCCGGTCAGGACACATCCTCACCATCGAGGACCCGATCGAGTTCGTGCACCACGGCCGCAAGAGCAAGATCACCCAGCGCGAGGTGGGCAGTGACACCGCCTCCTTCGCGATCGCGCTGAAGGCCGCTCTTCGTCAGGATCCGGACGTGATTCTGGTCGGGGAAATGCGAGACATCGAGACCGCCGCCGTCGCCATCACCGCGGCCGAGACCGGTCACCTCGTGCTGGCCACGCTGCACACCTCGAGCGCGGCCCAGACGATCGACCGTCTCATCGACATGTTCCCGCACGAGCAGCAGAACACGATCCGCGCTCAGCTGGCCAACACGCTGCAGGGCATCGTCACCCAGGCTCTGGTCCGCCGCATCGACCGGCCGGGGCGCGTCGCCGTCACCGAGGTGCTGGTCGCCACGTCGGCCATCCGCAACCTGGTGCGCGAGGGAAAGATCCACCAGATCCCGTCTTTCATGCAGTCCTCCAGCCTCAACGGCATGCACACCTTCGACTCGTCACTGGCCTCGCAGGTGCGGGCCGGCGCGATCGACGAACGCACCGCTCGCGGGCTGGCCCACTCCCCCGAGGACTTCGACCGGCTCTTTGGACGGCGGTAAAGAACCATGACCATGACGTTCGACTACGAGACCATCTCCCCCGACGGTAGTCGCGCAAAGGGCAAGATCGAGGCCAAGTCACAGGCCGCGGCCGCGGCAACCCTGGAGCAGCAAGGCCTCACCCCCCTGAAGATCGCCGAAGCCGGCACCGGCATGCAGAAGGAGATCGCGATCCCCGGCCTCGGTGGCCGGATCAAGACCCGCGACCTCGCCGTGCTGGCCCGCCAGTTCGCAACGATGACCTCCTCAGGCATGTCGCTGATCCGCTCGCTGGCCATCCTGGAAGAGCAGAACGAGAAGCCGAAGCTGCGCGAGGCACTTCGTGACGTGCGCACCGACGTTGAGGGCGGCGCCCAGCTGTCCAGCGCCCTGGCCAAGCACGACCGGATCTTTCCGCAGCTCATGGTCGCGATGATCCGGGCCGGTGAGACCGGCGGTTTCCTCGACGGCGCCCTGGACGGAATCGCCACCACCCTGGAGAAGGAGGCGGCGCTCAAGGGCAAGGTGAAGAGCGCCCTGACCTACCCGGTGATCGTGCTCGCCTTCAGCCTCATCATGATCGTCGGCGTCATCGTCTTCATCGTTCCGGTCTTCGAGAAGATGTTCAAATCTCTCGGCGGGCAGCTGCCGCTGCCGACCCGCATCCTGGTCGTCACCAGTCACCAGATGTGGTGGGCGTTCCCGCTGGTGGCCGGCACGACGATCGCGGGCACGATGCTCTTCCGCCGTGAATTGCGGAACAAGCCCAGCGTCCGGCTCGCCTTCGACGCCTTCAAACTTCGACTTCCGGTATTCGGGAAACTGCTGCAGAAGATCGCGATCTCCCGCTTCACCCGCAACCTCGGCACGCTGCTCTCGGTGGGCGTGCCGGTGATCCAGGCGCTGGAAGTCGTCGGTGACACCACGGGGAACTCGGTGATCACCGAAGCAACCAAGGATATTCAGCAGGCTGTCCGCGACGGGCAGCCGATGACCACACCACTGCGTAAGCACGCAATCTTTCCGGCGATGGTGACCCAGATGATCGAGGTCGGCGAGCAGACCGGCCAGATCAGCACCATGCTCGACAAGGTTGCCGACTTCTACGACCAGGAAGTCGAGGACGCCACCGAAGCTCTCACGGCGTCAATTGAACCGATCATGGTTGTCTTCATGGGCGTCATCGTCGGCTCGATGGTGATCTGCCTATACCTCCCAATGTTTACCATCTACCAGCATGTTCAGGGGACATCGTGAAAAGGTCGATTACGCGCAGAGCCCGGTACGCAGTCGCGGCCGGAGTCGCAGTAGCAGTCATCAGCGTCAGCGTTCCGATGGTCCCGGCCAGTGCCGCGACGCCCACCGGAACGTCCTACTCGGCGGCGGTGAAGACCGGCCCCGGCCTGCTCAAGCCGACCATCACCTCAACCGGCCTGCTCAGCTTCCTGCAGCCCATTCTCAACGCCGTGGTGAACCCGTTGATCCAGGGCGTGGCCGCGATGCCGACCGAGATCGTCAACGCGATCACGAATGCGATCCTCGGTAAGTACAAGGCCACCACCCCCACCTCTTCGGTCTCCATGCCGGCCGGTGGCGCCTTCCCGTCCTGCACCTCCCCGGGATTCAGCTCGGTGAACTGCTACAACACCGGCTTCAGCGCCGGCGTCCCGAACCTGATCAGCTTCTCGGCCAGCGGCCCGGTCGGCTTCACCACCGCCGACGCCACGGCCTACAGCGCCAAGGCCCAGTCCTACAGCTCGAGCCTGAGTGCCTTTGGTTTCAACCTCTTCTCCAACGCAGGCCCGACCTCCGGCGTCTCCTGCCCGGTCACCGGCACAGCCGGTTCGCCGGCCGCCACCTGGACGATGGCCACCACCAGCCTGCTCGGCGGCCTCATCACCACCCAGACGGCGAGCAGCAGCAGCTCCGCTCCGTTCAGCGCGTCGATGGGTGGCAAGACGATCAGCACCGCCCCGGTCGGCGGCACGCTGGGCGACGCCAACGGCACGCACTTCACCGCGACCGTCACCAACCAGGGTCTCTACGTGCAGCTCGCGCTGAACCCGGGGCAGCTCACCACCAGCTCCGGCCTGGGCAGCTCGTTCTTCGCCGATCAGGGCACCAGCCCGGTCACCGCCGCGATCCAGCTCACCATCCACATCGGTCCGGGCGGCGTCACCACCACCAACTCCGCCGAGGCCTGGGGGCTGGCCATCGGCCTCGACCTGGCCTTCAACTTCGGCTTCAACATCATGGGTAGCGGTCTCTACATCAGTGCCCCGAGCGGCCTCTCCGGAACGAACTTCGGAAACCTCCTCGATCTGAAGTACGCCTACACCAACTGCGGAACCGGAACGGCACTGCCGGGTGCGACCTCCGCTCCGACTCCGACGCCTACCGGCACCGGTGGCAACAACCTGCCGGGCTCGACGCCGACTCCGACGCCGACCTCCTCCCCGGTGGCCACGCCGGTTCCGACGGCGACCCCGACCGGCGGCGCCACGCCGACGCCGGCACCGGGTGGAACCCAGTGGATCCCGCCGAACTTGAACTAATTGCTCGCTGAACGAGCTAACTACCCAGGCACAACTGCCGATAGGAGTTTCGTGCAGTAGCTGCACGGATCGAACGGTCACCGAGCTTGGTGGCTGGCCCAACAAGACGCCGGACCCCAGCCCGGTGAATACCATCCCCCAATCAGGAGAACCCCATGCTCGGATCACTGCTCACCAAGCTCAAGACGATTCGTGAAGAGCGCGCCGAAGGCGACCGCGGCTTCACCCTCATCGAGCTCCTCGTGGTTGTCGTCATCATCGGCATCCTCATCGCCATCGCCATCCCGCTCTACAGCAACTACAAGAAGGGCGCCGAGAACAAGTCGGCCAAGTCCGACGTTCGCAACGCCATCCCGGTCATCGAGCAGTGCTACACCGACAACGGCAACAAGTACCCGACCACCACCCAGGCGCCGGCCGAGAGCGCCAACCTGACGTTCGGCGCCGAGTGCCCGAACGGCACGATCACCGTATCGACCGGTAACACGCTCAAGTACACCTGGGACTCCGCTGCCACCGCGTACACCATCACTGCGAAGAACACCGACGGTGGAACCCTTTACAGCTACACCAGCGGCACTGCCACCGGCGCTGGCAAGATCAACCCGTAATTACCTGAAGGATCGTCGCGTGCGGCGCTCGTGGACGAGCGCCGCACCCGGCAGCAGTACCGCTGTACCACCATCAATATCGCATCGCGCCTCTAGGACCCCCGCCTACTCGCGCGGACATCACCTCACCACCCTGTCACCCCCGTACACAGGAGAACGAAATGCTCGCATCACTACTCACCAAGCTCAAGACGATCCGTGAAGAGCGCGCCGAAGGCGACCGCGGCTTCACCCTCATCGAGCTCCTCGTGGTTGTCGTCATCATCGGCATCCTCATCGCCATCGCGATCCCGCTCTACAGCAACTACAAGAAGGGCGCCGAGAACAAATCGGCCCAGTCGGACGTCCGCAACGCGATCCCCGTCATCGAGCAGTACCAGGCCGACAACAGCGCCTACCCGCTGGCAGCGGCTGTCACCGTCGACGCGACCAGCGGTGTCATGTCATTCGTGTCGGTCGACGGTGCCACGACCACCAAGGCCAACGCATCGACGGATGTCACGCTTGTCTACAAGCCGCTGGCAAGCCCCGCTGGCTACATGGTCTGCGCCATGCAGAAGGACGGCGGCCAGTGGTACACGTACAGCACGGTCACCGGAAAGCTCGACAAGAGCGCGACGAACGTCAACGACTGCGCCTAGTTCACTGGCCAATCCTCTTTGCCGAGCGAGCGAACCTCGGCGCTCGGCAAAGAGGGCAACCCGGTAGGCGCCTAGCGACGCACGCGGTTCGTCGAGCCGCACGACCCAACAGGAGGTGTCCGATGACCACAGCGAAACTCTTTGCTGCCGTCACTGGGCACCTCCGTCGTGCGTTGAACACGCAGAGCGACAACGCCACAACTGAACGATCAGAGGGCGGCTTCACCCTCATCGAGGTCGTCGTCTCCTTTACTTTATTGATTATTATCGGCAGCACCGTGATGGTGGGAATCGGCAACGGCATCCACGCCTCGAACGCCACCCGGGTGCGTACCACCGCGAGCAACGTCGCCCGCGATTACATCGAGCAGGCCCGGAGCATGTCGCCGGCTCAAGTGACCGCGATCTCGCCGACCTCGGTCAAGGTCGGTGCCCAGACCTTCACCGTCACCCGTTCGGTGAGCGTCGGCCAACCCGGTCTGACCTTCGCCGCAGGTGTCACCTGCGCCACCGCTCCCAACCAGACCGGGCTGTACAACTCGCTGCTGCCGCTGATGCTCTACATCACGGTGACGGTCAGCTGGAACGGTGCGTCCGCACCGGCCCGCTCGGACACGGCACTGGCCTGCGTGAGCGCATGATGGCGGCCAAGCGAATCCTCCGGGCAGTACGGCACCGCGCCCTCGGCCAGTCCGGCGCCGAGTCGGGCATGACGCTCATGGAACTAGTCGTCTCAATGGGCTTGGCCACCCTGCTCGGTGCGATGACGCTGGCCTTCTTCATCTCCTCGAACACCGCGGCCAGTCGCACCGTCACCGCCAACATCTCCAGCGCCTCGGCCCGCGACGCGCTTGACTCCTGGACGCAGCTCATCCGGGTCGCCGACACCCCGGCCTACGACCCGACGCACGTCGTGCTCAACAGTGTGGCCCAGGACGTCGACGCCCGTCAGGGTGATTCGATCGTCTACCTCGACGCGACCAACCTGGTTTTCTACGCAAATGTCGGCAATCGCGGGTCCACCACCGGCAGCCGGGCCAGCAGCACCAAGATGTGGTTGGCCCTTGAAAACGGGTCACTGATCGAGCGCTCCTACCCCGACACCCCGGCCAACGCCGGCGGCTATGACGCCTCCGGCGCGCCAGCGGTGGGTGGAGCGACCACGACCCGCGTACTGGCCACCAACGTGACCCTCGGCGCACAGGCCGGCTGTGGCACTTCGCAGTCGACCATCAATCAGCTCTTCATTCCGTGCTCGGCCGCCGGCGCCCAGCTGGCGATGAGCGCCTCCGACGCCGGGTCACCCGGACTCTCGGTGATGAAGACCGCCTGCAACGACGCTGACACCTCGACCTACTGGTGTGGATCCGGAAACCCAACGGTGCCGACGACGGTGCCGGCCAGCAGCATCGTCATCGCCTTCACTGTGACAACGACGACGAGCGACGGCGTCGCCACCAACCAGTCCTACATCTCAGCGGCGGCGATGACCGGTGCCGCATCCGTTCCTGGAGGTAACTCATGAAGAGGGCGCGCCGGGCGTTTCTGGCCCGAATGGCGAGAGTTCGGGGAACGGGTGTCGAGGCGGTCGAGTCCGGCTTCGCACTGATCTACACCTTGGTCGTCACCACCATCGTCCTCATCTCCGCCACCTCCATGCTCGTCGTAACCGCCAACGGAATCGTTCCGGCCAAGACCAGCCAGGACGCTTCACGCGCAGTCGCGGCGGCCGAGGCCGGCGTCCAGTACTACCAGGCCTGGTTGAACATTCGCTGTAGCACGCTCAGCTCCTCCACCCCGTGCCCGTCTCTCTCAACCAGCACCGCCGGGGCGGGCCTGCTCGCGGTGAACGCGCCGGGCACGACGATAACCATCCCCGGCTCGGGCGCTGCCGGTCTGGCGGCGACGTTCACCGTCGACACACTCAACCTGGCCAACAACCTGTACATCAGCCAGCACAAGATCCGGATCAAGTCGACCGGCACGGTGGGCAAAGTTTCCCGGAGCATCGTCGCCGACATCACCCCGGCCCAGTCGACGCTCGACCTCGCCTACTCCTCGACCTACGAGACCGTCGGCAGCCAGCTCATCGCCCAGCAGAACCCGAAGCGCACCATTGCCCTGCCGAGTTCGTCGGTGCTCAACAGCGTCCTCTCCGGTGTCACCGGCCTGACCAGCATCCTTGGTGCGGGCTTGGGTTCGGGCTCGTCGGTGACCTGGAACGGCAACCCGCCGGCCACCTGGTGCGACAACCTCTACTACCCGACCGACGAACACGACCCGTCGACCGGCGCCCTCTACGACCCGGGGATGGGCGGTTCGATCACCGGCCAGACCTACGGCCGCCAGCAGCTGCGGTCATCGATCAACCCGGCCCCGGCCACTGGCTATGACTGGACCGAAGGCGGAAACCTCGCGCTGGTCAGCCTCCTCGGTATCCCGATCTCGCTGGGCGCCCTCACCGCGCAGCAGCACAGCGGACTCTGCGCGGTCGCCATGACCTCCGGCCAGACCTTCACCGGCCCGGTCTACTCCAAGGACGCGCTCTACCTCTCCAAGGTGACGAACACCGGTCTCGGGCCGCAGTTCCTGGAGGGGGCGAGCACCGGTTGGACGGCCGACAAGGGCGCGCCGAGCCTGCCCTACGTCCAGTTCCAGGAGGACCTCCTCCAGACGCTCAAGTCGAACGTGGTGAGCGATCCGGTGGACCGCCCGCAGCTGCCGGCCGAGGCGGAGCCGGCGACCCCGACCTGCATCTACTACGGGCCGACCCGGATCGTCGTGAACGGCGCCACGGCGACGGTAACGAGCCCGGAGACGCTGGCCTCCCCCAGCGCTTCCGCACCCTGCTACAACTCCGCCCCCGGCCTGTCGGTGAGCAGCCCGCCGCGAGTCTGGGATCCCGCGCAGAACGAGCCGGTTACCGGGACCGGCGTGGCCGGCGCGACGATCTCATCGACCGCGGCCATTGTGGTCAAGAACGCCGGCGACAATGACCGGACCAAGTGGCCGGCCTCGACCGGGTCGCCGGCCGGAAGCTATCTGGCGACCGGCGGGAAGACGTCGGCGGGACAGGTGATCAGCAGCAACCCGATCTTCAAGGTGAGCTCCGGGGCAGTCTCCCAGGCCGCCGATACCGGACCCACTCAGGTCAGCGCGCTCTTCACAGCGAAATGGGCCAACCAGAACCTTCCGCCGTGCGTCCTGCTCTGCTCTGGGACCAGTCTGAACAGCCAGTCGACCTTCGACTCGGAGGTGCCGACCTACGCATCGCTGCAGGCCACGGTCCAGTCGAGCAGTGATCCGATCGGCACTCTGACGAATACCCTCACCACCAAAGCCGACACCACCCACGGGGCACCGGCGCCATCGGGTCAGAGCGACCACCGCTACGTCGTAGTCGCCGGTTCGCCGACCACGACGACGACCGCGGTGGCAACCAGCCCCACGACCTACTCACCGTCGTTCTCCGACGCGCTGATGCAGAACAGCGACGGTACCTACCGGCAGAACGGCACCAAGACTGACAGCAAGACCGTCTACTCGGTCTACCGCGAGAACGCGGTCTGCTCGGTCTTGAATGTCCTCGGCGCCTGCATCGGCACCTGGAGTTGGAGCGCGCCGGCATCGTCGCCGCTGGCGTTCACAGTCACCAACAGCTCAACCTCCACCAAGTACACGGCGCCGACGATCATCTCGTCCCCTACCTCGAATTTCCCGGTCTCGGCGGACCGCACGGTGTACAACACCTACACGACCGACGGCAAGTATGGACCGGGTGACGCCTACATCGAGGGATCCAACTCCGGCAAGCTCAGCGTCATCGCTGAGGACGACATCATCGACACCGGGACGCTGACCAACGGTGGCAGCGCGGCCCAGAGCTACAAGAACGGTACCGGCGCGACCGCGCTCACGGCCTGGAACAACGTGCGCATCTACCACCCGGTGGCCTGCAAGCTGCAGACCACGACCTACCTGGCCGCGACCGACGCGGGCTTCTGCCCGAACGACACCACCGGCCTCTACACCTACAACACCCTGAAGGCGTTGCTCGGCAGCAACCACCCCTCGGCGCAGTACGTAGAAGTGCGGCCGGACCTCAGCAAGATCGACATCAACGCGGCGATCTTCGCCCTCGGCTCGACGCTGTCCAGTTCCGGTATGGAGGGCTCCTTCACCACCGACAACCCGGACAAGGGCAGTTTCGGCGCCAACGGCGGATCAGCCAACGTCTTCGGCGGTGTCTACCAACTGCACCGTGGTACCAACGGCACCCAGTGGGAGCGCACCACTACCACTGACAACACCCCGCCTTCGGGCTACGACGTCAGCTACAACTACGTCGACCTCTCCAACTCGGGACTGCCCTGGATCCCCACCAAGGAAGACCAGTCGACCAGCTGGAGCGTCGGCACGCTCTCCTCCCCCACCGGGAACTGACATGGCCGTCATCGTCGCGCTCTTCGCGGTATTGGGATTGGCCATCGGGTCGTTCCTGAACGTGGTGATCTACCGGGTTCCGCGCGGTGAGTCGCTGCTCTTTCCCAGCTCGCACTGCCCGTCCTGCGATTCGCCCATAAAGAATCGGCACAATGTGCCGGTGCTCGGCTGGCTGGTGCTCCGCGGCCGCTGCGCGAGCTGCCGGGAACCGATCAGCCCGCGCTACCCCCTGGTCGAGGCCGCCACCGGACTGCTCTTCGCCGCGATGACCGCCCACTTCGGGCTCACCGTCGAACTGCCGGCCTATCTCTACCTGAGCGCGCTGGTCGTCACGCTGACCATGATCGACATCGACACCAAGCGGTTGCCGAACGCCATCGTGCTCCCCTCTTACGCCGTCGGCGTTGCGCTGCTGGTGCTGGCCGCGATCGTCAATCACGACTGGACACCGGCGCTACGAGCAGTGGGAGCGATGGCCGCACTCTGGTCGATCTTCTTCGCGATCGTGATGATCCAACCCGGCGGTATGGGCTTCGGCGACGTGAAACTGGCCGGGCTGCTCGGGCTGTTCCTGGGCTCCATCTCGTGGTCGGCGGTGATCGTGGCCGGCTTCGGAGGCTTCGTACTCGGTGGCGTGGTCGGGGTGGCCCTGCTGCTCAGCCACCGCGCCGGTCGCAAGAGTGCCATTCCCTTCGGCCCGTTCATGCTCACCGCGGCGGTGCTGGCCATGTTCGTCTCGACGCCAATCGCCAGCTGGTACGGCACGCTGGCCGGAATCGGCTAGCAATCCGAAGGCGCAGTAACTCAAGTCTCCCCCCTGATTACCGATCAGTTAGCTAACGTCTCCGCTCTCCCCCAAGCGAAGGATCTCGCAATGGCAGCACTGGCCCTCACCGGTCTCGATATCGGATCGACCTCGATCCGGGCCATCGAGGCGACGCGCACCAAGGATCAGCCGATCGTCACCAACTTCGGCCAGCTTCCGCTGCCCGAAGGTGCGGTCGTGGCCGGAGTCGTGCAGGACGAGGACACCATCACCAACGCACTGCGGCTGATGTGGAACACCCAGAACTTCAAGAGCAAGCAGGTCGTGCTCGGCGTGAACAACCAGCAGATCGTCGTCCGCGAGATCGATCTGCCGAACCTCAGCGCCAAGGAGCGCCGCCTCGCGCTGCCCTTCCAGGTACGTGACATCGTGCCCTTCTCGGTCGAGGACGCGCTGCTGGACTTCTACCCGCTCGAGCAGGTCGAGGGCGCTGAGCTCATGCACGGCCTGCTGATCGCGGTACCCAAGGCGGGTGTGCTGGCCTCGGTACGCGCGGTTGAGAAGGCCGGCCTCACGGTCAACCGGGTCGACCTCGCCTCCTTCGCCGCTCTGCGCGCCTCGACCGCCGCCGGCCCGTCGGCGCAGGCCGTCGTCGACCTCGGCGCGCATGCCACCAACCTCATCGTCTACAGCGAGTTCGCACCCCGCGTGGTACGCACCATCCCGCGTGGCGCCGCCGAGATCACCTCGATGATTGCGGCTCGTCTGGGCGCGAACATCGAGGAGGCGGAGTCGCTGAAGCGACGCGTCGGCCTGGACGCCACCGAGGGACCGGAGACCGCTGATGTGGTAGCCGAGGCCCTGCGCCCGCTGGTCAACGAGATCCGCAGCTCCTTCGCCTACTTCCGCTCCACCCGTCCGACCGACCCGGTGTCGCGACTGGCCCTCTTCGGCGGCGGCGCCCAGCTGCCCGGTCTGGCCGAACTGCTCACCCGTGAGTTGAAGGTCGAAACCTACGTCGCGGACCCACTGGTCCGGGTCCAGGATGCTCGCCGGGTCGGTCGCCATGACGCGATGAGCCGGTTCGAATCCGCCGCCGCGGTGTCGGTCGGCCTCACCCTCGGAGCTGCGTGATGTCCATGCTCACCCGACAGGCGCCCGATTCCGGGCCGGCCCAGCTGCCGGTCCCCGGCCCGATGACCATGATCAACGTCTGCGCCGACCTGCTGCCGCGGGAGATCGTCGAGGCCCGCCAGGGCAAGAAGGCCAAGAAGATGGCCATCATGGCGCTCGCCGGGCTGCTGGTCGTCATCATCGGCTGGGACGTCATCGCCCGCATCCAGACTTCCAGCGCGCAGAGCGACATCGACGCCGCGAACGCGCAGACCACGGCACTGACGTTGAAGCAACACTCCTACGGCGAACTCAGCCAGGTTCAGTCGCAGTCGAAGCAGATCACCGCTTCGCTGAATTCGCTGCTCTCCGGCGACCTGCAGTGGGGTGATCTGATCGCGGCGGTCCGCCACAGCGTTCCCCAGGGCCTGAGCATCCAGACGCTCAGCGGCAGCCTGGACGCCTCCAGCACGAAGACGACTACGGCCGGCGGCACGGCGCTGCTGAACACCAGCGGGCTGGCCGAGGTCGGCACGCTGACCGTCACCGGCATGGCGTCGAGCCCGAACACCGTGGCTGCCTTCGTGGACGCGGTGAGCAAGGTACCCGGCGTCACCGCCCCGGTGCCCTCCAGCATCCTGCAGGCCGATGGGGGCATCGCCTTCAGCGCCGCCTTCGTCCTCACCACCAAGCTGCTCACCGGCGGACGCTTCAGTTCAAGCGCCGCGAGCGGCTCGACGTCGGGAGCGGGTAAATGACGAAGAACGAACGATCCACCATCATTCTCGGCGTTCTCGGCGGCGTTCTGCTGTTGATGCTCGGCTACTTCTTCCTGATCAGCCCGCAGAACGGTGACACCGCGTCGCTGAACTCGCAGAAGGAGAGCGTCACCCGCACGAATCAGCGCCTGCAGGAACAGATCAACGTGCTGAAGATGGACAGCTCCAAGCTGGACGAGTTCAAGGCCCAGCTGGAGACGGAGGAGCAGGCCCTTCCGACCAGTGCTGAACTCACCACCTTTGTCCGTAACATCGTCTCCTCGGCCTCGAGCGCTCCGGTCAACCTCACCTCGATGACGGTTGGCTCCCCCGTCTCGAACGCGACCGTCGGCGCCGCAGTCGCCACCGGCACCACCAGCAGCACTGGCACCACCGCCGCCGCGCCTGCCGCCGGTCTCTACTCGATTCCGATCGGCGTGACGACGGTGGGCAGCGCCGACCAACTGCAGGCCTTCCTGGCTCAGCTGCAGAAGATTCAGCCCCGGGCCACGCTGATCAACCAGACCGATCTGCAGGCCGGCACCGACGCCAAATCGATCAACTCCCAGTCGATCATGAAGCTCTCGGTCTCCGTCTTCGTCTCCCCGTCAACCGCGGCCGAGCAGCTGCACCCGGCTGGAAAGTAGTAGCAATCATGTCCTCATTCACCCGTACCTTCGCCACCCTGGCCGCGGCCGGAGTGGCCGTTGTGAGCGTCGCCGGCTGCACCTCCGCGGCCAAAGTCACGCCGGCCGGCGGAGCCACCTCCAGCAACAAGCCGGTGATCCCCACCCGATGGTGGTCTGACGCTGCGGGTTCCGCTGGCAGCAAGATCGACATCTCCAACCCGACCGCCGCGGCGGCGGCGTTGAAGCCGGACAGCAAGACCTACTGCTCGGTCCTCTCCGACACACTCTCCTCGGGCAAGTCCGTCTTCTCCGGAGCGGCCTCAACCGACCCGGGGATCGCAACGTCGACCAAGGCCTGGATCGCTGAGCTGACGGCCCTCTCCCCGACCGAACTGCACGCCTCCTGGAACACCTTCGGTGATGCCCTCACCGCGCTGCTGGTCTCGGCCTCCAAGGCCTCCGGGGCGGCACTGCCCAAGCAGTCACAGAGCGAGCAGAACGCGGTCTCCGCGGCCACCGCGGCGATCGGCTCGCAGGCCCGCTCGGTCTGCAACGTGGATCTCTTCCCCGGCGTCTCCGCGGCGCCGACGTCACCCTCCAGCAAATAGCTGGATCTAGAGCCTGCGGTTGGTAGTTCGGCGGATTCAGGCGTTCGCCCGAGCACCAGCCGTATGGATGAGGTAGTTCCGACTCGGCGGAGGGGTCGGGTCGGAGCTACCTCCACATACTCTGTGTATCGACGGTCACCGCTCAGGCTTGCGGGTTGATCCGTCCGTTGCGTCGGTCGCTGTCACGCTCGATGAGCTGGTTCAGCAACTGCTGCTGCTGCGAGGAGTTCGGCAGGTTGTGCAGCGTCTCCTGGCCGTGCTCGCCGGCCGACTCGATGGTGACGGAGCCGGCCCGCACGATGCGATCCAGCAGCGACTGGGTGAAGGAGACATCGCTGATGCGCTGCAGCGAGATGTCACGGCCGGTGTGCCGGGCGATTCCGCGGCGGATCAACACCCGGTGCGTGGTGAAGACGTAGTGCGAGGAGCGCCAGGTGATGAGCGGCCGCAGCACCAGGTAGCCGAAGAGGCCGAGCGCGACCACGATGATGATGATCATCACCGCGTTGTGGGTGGCGCCGTCCGGGAGGTTGCCCAGACCGATGCCGACGAAGACACAGATGACCAGGAACCACGCCGTCGCTGGGACGAGGGTGATCCAGTGCGGATGCAGATGCTCGACGACCGTCTCGTCCTCGGCTAGCAGTTTCTCCGGATACCCCATCTAACTAATGCCCTTCTCTGGCCGATTTCCTCACAGGCTATCGCCGATCGCTCGCAGATGGTGCACATCGCCCGCGCCGATCGCCAACTCGTCGTTGCCCTTCGTGCGCAGCAGCAGTCGCCCGTCGGCGTCGATGCCGGTCGCCGTCCCTTCATGGGCGCCGCCACCCGCGTGCTCGACGGTGACCGCGCGGCCGAGGGTGCTGCAGTGCGCGCGGTACTCGTCGGCCAGTCCGCTGCGCTGGGCGTCGCCGCCGGCGGCCTCCCAGTCGAGGTACCGGGTGCCCAGCTTGGCGAGCAGGCTCAGGAGCAATTCAGTGCGGTCCAGCTTCGCCGCACCGCTGAGCTCCAGGGACGTCGCGGCCGGAATCGGTAACTCTTCTCGGGTGTTCGTCACGTTCACGCCGATTCCGATGACCACTGCCGTGCCGCTGACCTGGGCCAGGATGCCGGCCGCCTTCTGCTCGTCCGGGCCGATCAGCAGGTCGTTGGGCCACTTGAGCGCGGCCGCGACGTCGAGTTCGGCCACCGCCTCGCGGAGGGCGACGCCGGCCAGCAGGGCGAGCCATCCCCAGCGGGCGAGGTCCACCGCGGGACGCAGCAGCACCGACACGGTGAGACTGGAGCGGGCCGGCGATTCCCACTGCCGTCCGAGCCGCCCGAGGCCGGCCGTCTGATGTTCGGCGACCAGGACGGCACCCGAGGGGGCGCTGTCGGCGACGGTGATGAGGTCGGTGTTGGTGGAGGGCGACTCGGCCACGACCCGGATCTCGTGCCACGGAGCGGCGATCGCGTCCGTCGCGTGCAGGCGGTCAGGGTCCAGTGGTGGCCGCTCGGGCAGGCTCATACCGCTAGCCTAGCCAGCCACCGTCCGGCCAGTTGTCCCCGCCTCGGCAGGTGCCGCTCTGTCCGTCGAAGTCCCGATATCCGCCCCGGAGGCGCAACTTCCAAGGACAAAGCGAGGGTTAGGTGCGCTTCGCGGCCACCACCGCGTCGAAGACGAGCCGCTTGGCCACACCACGCTCCTTGGCCACCTCGGCGATCGCCTCCTTACGGGGCTGCCCGGCGCTCTCTCGCAGCGCGACCTCGTCGGCCAGCTGCTGCGGCGTGAGTTCCGCCGTCACCGGGGACGCGCCGGCCACGACCAGGGTGATCTCGCCACGAACCTCCCCCGTTGCCCACTGCAGCAGTTCCGCCAAGGTTCCGCGGCGCACCTCCTCGTAGGTCTTGGTGAGCTCACGGCAGCAGGCAGCCGGACGGTCGGCGCCGAACAGATCGACCATGTCGCTCAGCAGCTCAGCCAGCCGATGCGGCGCCTCGAAGAGGACCATGGTGCGCGGTTCGGCCACCAGCAACTCCAGCGCCCGGCGCCGCTCCCCCTGCTTGCGCGGCAGAAAACCCTCGAAGCAGAACCGGTCCACAGCGAGACCGGAGAGCGCGAGTGCCGTGGTCACCGCCGACGGCCCCGGGAGCACGGTGATCGGTAGGCCGGCCGCGACCGCGGCCACCACCAGCCGATATCCCGGGTCGGAGACCGAGGGCATGCCCGCGTCGGTGACGACCAGCACGTCGCTGCCGTCGACCAGCGCGTCGACCAGCTGCGGCACCCGGGACGTCTCGTTCGCTTCGAAGAAGGAGACGATCCGTCCGGACGGGGTGACCTGGAGATCGGCGCAGAGACGTCGCAGCCGGCGCGTGTCCTCGGCCGCGATGATCGGGGCCTGCGCGAGCGCCGCGATCAGCCGGGCCGAGGCGTCACCCGGGTTGCCGAGCGGCGTCGCCGCGAGCAGTACCCGACCGGTTCGGGGGGTCGAACCGGAGGCTGCGGCAACCGGCTCGGTGCCCGGATCGGTGCCCTGGTCAGAGCCGCTCCCGGGGTTGCCCACGGCTAGACCCTACGATCGACAGCGTGACGGCGACAGTGGAGGACCCCATCCGGGACGACACCACCCCCATCGCCGAGTCGGCCGCCGTATCCGCTACCGACCCCGCGGCAGACCCTGCTGCCGACGCTGCCGACGCCGAATCCGGGCCCGTTGCGCTGGAGCTGCCGCCGGTCGAGCCAGTGGCTCCGTCGCTACAGCCCTGGCATGACCCGCACCCCTGGCACGGCATCTTCCTCGCCACCGGTATCGGCCTGCTCGCCTTCGTGATCCGGGTCTGGAACGTCGGCCACCCGCGCGGGAAGGTCTTCGACGAGGTCTACTACGCCACCGAGGGGAGGGAGCTGATCCGCTTCGGCTACGAGGACAACCGTGGCTACATGTTCGTGGTGCATCCACCGCTCGGGAAGTGGCTCATCGGCCTCAGCACCGCGTTCGCCGAGCGGATGGGGTGGAGCGCGGAGGTCGGCTGGCGGCTGGCCCCGGCGATCGCCGGAACCATCGCCGTCATCCTCCTCACCCGGGTCGCCCGGCGGATGTTCCGCTCCAACTTCTTCGGCGCGGTGGCCGGGCTGCTGCTGGCCCTGGAGGGGCTCTCGATCGTCCTCTCCCGCACCGCGCTGCTCGACATCTTCCTGCAGCCGTTCCTCATCGCGGCCTTCGGCGCGCTGCTCTACGACCGGGAGCGGATGCGGGCCCGGCTGGCCTCGCTGGTCGAGGCCGGGGTGCCGCTGCGCGACGGGATCCCCCGCCTCGGGCCGCGTCCCTGGCGGCTGGTCGCCGGGGTCATGCTCGGGCTGGCCGGCGGAGTCAAGTGGTCAGCCCTCTCCTTCTACGTCGCGATGCTGCTCCTGAGCCTGGTCTGGGACCGGTACGCCCTGCGGGCGGCCGGGGTGCGCTCGTCGTGGCGCTGGGCGGTGCGTCGCAGCTGGCTCTACGCGATCGGCTCGCTCTTCCTGGTGCCGCTGGGGACGTATGTGCTGGTCTGGACCGGGTGGATCGCCGGCAACAACGGCTGGAACCGGCACTGGGCCGACACGCATTCGCCGTCGGCGACGCTGCGCCTGCCGCTGGGGGTGCGTATCCCGTTCAACTGGGGGTTCCTGCCCAACGCGATCCGCTCGCTGGGCGACTACCACTACCACGCGTACACCTTCCACGAAGGCCTCTACTCGCCGCATCCGTTCAGCTCGAAGCCGTGGGGCTGGCTGGTGCTGGGGCGCCCGGTCGACTTCTACTACGACGGCAACGGGACGTCCTGCGGGGCCACGCACTGCTCGTCCGAGCTGCTGCTGATCGGAACGCCGCTGCTCTGGTGGGCCTTCACGCCGGCCCTCATCTGGGTCATCTGGCACTACGTGACCACCCGTGACTGGCGGGCCGGAGTCGTGCTGGTGATGTTCGCCGCCGGCTGGTTGGTCTGGTTCCAGGACCCGAAGCGGACCATGTTCATCTTCTACATGGCCCCGCTCATCCCGTTCCTGGTGCTGGGACTGACGCTGGCCCTCGGGGCCCTGCTCGGGCCGGCCGGGGCGGAACTCCCCTCGCTGCGCGAGACCGGGCGGTCCTTCGCCGCGCTCCGGGAACGGGCCTACCTCTTCGCCGAGGACCGGCGGCGCTTCTGGGGTTCGCTGGCCCTGACCTTCTACCTGGCCGTGGTCATCGTGGACTTCCTCTGGATGTGGCCGCTCTTCCGTGGGGCGCCGATGCCGACCAACGTCTGGCAGGCCCACATGTGGCTCCCCAGCTGGATCTGACGACGCAGCAGGCACCCCGGAACTATGGTGTTACCCAGCTCACTCGGGTGTAATCAGCTGCACAGGTACCGCGAAAGGACGTCCGCGCCGTGTTCTTCCCACTCACCGTCCGCGACTTCATAGACCGCGCCGAACTGGTCTACCCCGACCGCATCGGCCTCATCGACGAGCCTGACCAGCCCGCGGCCAGCCTCGGGGCCCTCACTTACCGCGAAGTGGCCCGCCGAGCCCGCGCCCAGGCGGCCCAGCTGGATCGTCTGGGCGTACCGGTCGGTGGCCGGGTCGCGGTCATCTCGCAGAACTCGGCCCGGCTCTTCACCTCATTCTTCGGCGTCTGCGGCTGGGGTCGAATCCTGGTGCCGATCAACTTCCGTCTCGCGCCGGCCGAGATCCGCTACATCGTCGAGCACAGCGGAGCCGACGTCGTCTACGCCGATCCGGCCCTCAAGGACGTGCTGGACTCCCTCGACGTCACCCACAAATTCGTCCTCGGCGAAGACGACGACCTCTACGACTTCGACGCGCAGCCGCAGGATTGGGCCACCCCGGATGAGGGTGCCACCGCCACCATCAACTACACCTCCGGCACCACCGCCCGTCCCAAGGGCGTCCAGTTGACCCACCGTAACCTCTGGCTCAACGCGACGGTCTTCGGGCTGCACACCGGCATCAGCGACCGAGACGTGCTGCTGCACACGCTGCCGATGTTCCACTGCAACGGTTGGGGCATGCCCTACGGCGTGACCGGCGTCGGTGGTCAGCACATCGTGCTTAGGCAGGTAGACGGTGCCGAGATCCTGCGCCGGGTCGAGACGCATGGGGTAACGCTGATGTGCGCGGCACCGGCCGTCGTCAACGCGGCGCTGGACGCCGCCGGCAGCTGGGACGGCCCGATCCCCGGACGGGACCGGGTGCGGATCGTGGTCGCCGGCGCCCCACCGCCGACCCGCACCATCGAACGCGTCCTCAGCGATCTCGGCTGGGAGTTCATCCAGATCTACGGCCTCACCGAGACGGCGCCGCTACTCACCATCAACCGCCAGCGGGCCGAGTTCGACGATCTCGACGCCCACGGCCGGGCCCGCCGGCTGGTGCGGGCCGGAGCGCCGGCTCTGGGGGTGCGGGTCAAGGTCGACGACGAGGGTGAGGTGCTCGCACAGTCCAACCACAACCTGGACGGCTACTGGGAGCAGCCCGAGGCGACGGCCGAGGCGCTGGCCGGCAACTGGTTCCACACCGGCGACGGCGGATACATCGACGAGGATTCGTACCTGGTGATCTCTGACCGCAAGAAGGACGTGATCATCACCGGCGGTGAGAACGTCTCCTCGATCGAGGTCGAAGATGTCCTGAATTCGCATCCGGCGGTCCGCGAGGTGGCCGTCGTCGGCCTGCCGGACGAGCGCTGGGGCGAACTGGTGACGGCCCTGGTGATCACCGACGGCAGTGACGTCAGCGCCGAGGAGGTCATCGCGCATTGCCGTGCCTCGCTGGCCGGCTTCAAGTGCCCGAAGCGCGTCGACTTCGTCACCGAACTACCCAGGACGGCCACCGGCAAGCTTCAGAAGTTCAAGCTGCGCCAGCAGTACGGCGGCTGACCCGGTGGCGCAGGAGCAGTTACTCGCATCCTGGCTGGATACCCCGACGCGCCAGGCGATCGTGACATTCATCGCCGACATCACCACCACCGGCGACACCTTCGTGCCGGAGCCGGAGCGGGTGGCCGTCTTCGACAACCACGGCACGCTCTGGACCGAGAAGCCGATCCCGATCCAGCTCGACTTCACCTAGGCCCGGATGGCCGAACAGGCCAAGGCCGACCCGACGCTGGCCCAGCGTCAGCCCTACCAGGCCGCGGTCGCGCATGACCTGCATTGGCTGGGCGCGGCGATGGTCAAGCACTACCGGGGCGACGACGCCGACCTCAAGCTGCTGATGGGGGCGGTGGAGTCGGCCTTCGTCGGCATGAGCATCGACGACTTCACCGCCGAGGTGGGCAACTGGCTGGCCACCTCGACGCATCCGGTGTTGAGACGCCCCTATCTGAACTCCAACGGTGACGTGCAGATGCTTCGCTTCGCCCGTTCCCACGACCGGGCCGGGCTGCGACTGCTCGTCGATCACGACGACGCCGACCGGGAGTTCGCGTACCCCGACGGGGCCGAGGAAGCGATGAATCGGGCCACCGAACGCGGCTGGACGGTGGTAAGCATGAAGAGCGACTGGAGTCGCATCTTCAACTAGCTGAGAACGCAATTGTTGACATAGCTGAAATATTCACCGATCCCAGGCAACGTCAACGATCACATTCACACGCTTAGATCACAGGTTCTCGTATCAGGAGGTTGGCTCGATGACAGTGGTACGCGCAGCGATCACCCAGGTCGCCTGGACGGGTGAGAAGCAGTCCATGATCGATCGTCACGAGGAGCTCGCCCGCGAGGCGAGCCGCCAGGGCGCCGGCATCATCGGGTTCCAGGAACTGTTCTACGGCCCCTACTTCGGGGCCACCCAGGACCCCAAGTACTACCGCTACGTCGAATCGATACCCGGCCCCACGGTCGAGCGGTTCCAGGCCCTGGCCGCCGAACTGCACCTGGTGATCGTGTTGCCGATCTATGAGGTCGAGAACGAAGGCGAGTACTACAACACCGCCGCGGTCATCGATGCCGACGGGACGCTGCTGGGCAAGTACCGCAAGCACCACATCCCCAATCTCCCGGCATTCTGGGAGAAGTTCTACTTCCGCCCCGGCAACCTGGGGTATCCGGTGTTCCATACGGCGGTCGGGCGGGTCGGCGTCTACATCTGCTACGACCGGCACTTTCCGGAGGGTTGGCGCGAACTCGGGCTGAACAACGCCCAGATCGTCTTCAACCCATCGGCCACCAAGCCGGGCCTCTCCAACCGGCTGTGGGAACTCGAACAGCCGGCGGCCGCGGTGGCCAACCAGTACTTCATCGCCGCCAACAACCGCATCGGCCAGGAGATCGACGAGTTCGGCCCCGACGCCCCGCATTTCTATGGTTCCTCCTACTTCGTCGATCCGCGGGGCAACTACGTCGGCGACGTCGCCTCGCAGGACAAGGAGGAACTCGTGATCCGCGACCTCGACCTCGACGAGATCACCCAGGTGCGGCAGGACTGGCAGTTCTATCGCGACCGCCGTCCCGAGAGCTACCAGAAGATCACCGCCCCGTAGGAGGACGACCCCATGACGACAACGTTCATCCACGGCGGCACGGTCGTCTCCAGCACCGGCTCCCAGCCACTGGACGTCCTCATCGACGGTGAGACGATCGTGGCGGTTCTGCAGCCCGGCTCGACCACGCTCGGCGGCGATCTCAAAGCAAGCGCCGACGCCACCATCGACGCCACCGGCAGGTACGTGATCCCCGGCGGCGTCGACGGCCACACCCACATGCAGATGCCCTTCGGCGGCACCGAAGCATCGGACACCTTCGCCACCGGCACGGCGGCCGCGGCCTGGGGCGGAACCACCTCGATCGTCGACTTCGTCGTCCAGACGCCCGGCGAGCGACTGCAGGACACGCTCGCCGCCTGGCACGGCAAGGCGGCCGGGGAGTGTGCCATCGACTACGGCTTCCACCAGATCATCGGCGGGGTCGACGAAGACGCGCTCAAGGCGATGACCGAACTCATCGACGAGGGCGTCACCAGCTTCAAGCTCTTCATGGCTTACCCCGGCGTCTTCTACTCCACCGACGGGCAGATCCTGCGAGCCATGCAGACGGCGGCCGAGACCGGCTCGCTGCTGATGATGCACGCCGAGAACGGCATCGCCATCGATGTGCTGGTCGCCCAGGCCCTGGCCCGGGGCGACACCGCCCCTTATTTTCACGGCACATCCCGGGCCTGGCAGCTCGAGGAGGAGGCGACGCACCGCGCGATCATGCTGGCCAACGTCACCGGCGCACCGCTCTACGTCGTGCACGTATCGGCCAAGCAGGCGCTGGAGCAGATCGCCACCGCCCGCGGCCGTGGCCAGAACGTCTTCGCCGAGACCTGCCCGCAGTACCTCTACCTCTCGCTGGAGGAGCAGTTGGGCGCGCAGGGCAGCGAGTGGGGGGCCTTCGAAGGGGCGAAATGGGTCTGCTCGACACCGCTGCGGTCACGGGCCGAGGGGCATCAGGACGAGCTCTGGCGCTACATCCGCACCGGAGACGTGACGACGGTCAGCACCGACCACTGCCCGTTCTGCATGAAGGGGCAGAAGGACATGGGGATCGGCAACTTCGCCAAGATCCCCAACGGCATCGGCTCAGTCGAGCACCGGATGGATCTCATGTTCCAGGGCGTCAAGTCGGGCGAGATCTCGCTGGAGCGCTGGGTGGACGTCTGCTGCACGACCCCGGCCCGCATGTTCGGCATGTATCCACGCAAGGGCATCATCTCCCCCGGCGCCGACGCCGACGTGGTGATCTACGACCCGAACGGGCACACCAGCATCGGCGTCGGGAAGACCCACCACATGAACATGGACTACTCGGCCTACGAGGGATTCGAGATCGACGGGCACGTCGACACGGTGCTCTCGCGCGGCTCGGTGGTGATCTCCGAGGGCACCTTCCACGGACGGGCCGGCCATGGGCAGTTCATCAGGCGTGGCCTGTCTCAGAACCTGATCTGAAGGGATTTCACAGATGGACTTCGGGGTAGTTCTGCAGTGCAATCCACCCGCCTCCAAGGTCGTCGACCTGGCCCGGCAGGCCGAGAACGAGGGGTTCACCCACGTCTGGACCTTCGACTCGCACCTGCTCTGGCAGGAGCCGTACGTCATCTACAGCCAGATCCTCAATGAAACCCGGAAGGTTCTGGTCGGCCCGATGGTCACCAATCCGGCCACCCGGGACTGGACGGTGACCGCCTCCACCTACGCCACCCTCAATGACATGTACGGCAACCGCACCATCTGCGGCATCGGGCGGGGCGACTCGGCGGTACGCACCCTCAACGGCAAGCCGTCGAACCTGAAGACACTGCGCGAGGCGGTGCACGTCATCCGCGAACTGGCCAACGGGCGGACGGCCGAGATCGGCGGCACCACCATTCGCTTCCCCTGGGGTAGCGCGTCCCGGCTGGACGTCTGGGTCGCCGCCTACGGGCCGATGGCCCTGGACCTGGCCGGTGAGATCGGTGACGGCTTCATCCTGCAACTCGGTGACACCGACATCGCGGCGTGGATGATCGCCCGGGTACGGGCCTCGGCCGAGCGGGCCGGTCGTGATCCGCTGTCGGTGAAGTTCTGCGTCGCCGCGCCGGCCTACGTCACGGCCGGCGACTCCGAAGCAGAACTGGCGCACGCCCGCGAGCAGTGCCGCTGGTTCGGCGGGATGGTCGGCAATCACGTCGCCGATATCGTCGCAAAATACGGCGAGTCCGGCGACGTGCCCGAGGCTCTGACCGCCTACATCGCCGGCCGAGAGGGCTACGACTACAACGAGCACGGGCGAGCCGGCAACACGCACACCCAGTTCGTCCCGGACGAGATCGTCGACCGTTTCTGCGTCCTCGGACCGCCGGAGGTCCACATCCAGCGGATGCGTGAACTGGAGGCACTCGGCGCCGACCAGTTCGCCGTCTACCTGCAGCACGACGCCAAGGCGGCGACCCTGGAGGCCTACGGCGAGACGATCATCCCGGCACTGAAGCACTCCGCTCTGGCCACCGGCGCCATATAGGTGAATGGCGCGGACCGGGTCGCCCTTTGGCGATATTCGAATGCGGGCGGTAATCGATTACTAACTGAATGGTGGCAATAGCGGATCGGCGTGCCTATCGCGGCAAATTTCTCGTAGTGCGCAGTTTCGCGTTAACCGGAGTCTGGTTCAATGCACGCCATAAGCGGCCATTCGCCTTATCGCCCCTTTCGAACCGGAGCTCACATGAAGCTGCTGCATATCGTCGCGTCGCCGCGCGGCGAGAAGTCCACCTCGGTCCAGGTCGCCGACGCCTTTCTGGAGGGCCTGCAGGAACGCGGTGACGTAGAGGTGGAGGTCATAGACCTGTACAACCAGGAGCTCCCAGCGGTGGCCGGAGACAACATCGAAGTCAAGTACACGCTCATGGTCGGGCAGCCGATCGACCGCGCGCATCTCGAGTCATGGCGCCAAATCGAGGCGCTGATCCAGCATTTCCTCTCGGCCGACGCCTACCTGATTTCCGTGCCGATGTGGAACCTCGGCATTCCGTACGCGCTGAAGTACTACATCGACTGCATTGTGCAGCCGGGCTATGCATTCCGATACGACGATGTCGGCCAGCTGGTGCCCCTTGTACTGGGCAAGAAGATGCTCTGCATAACCTCACGCGGCGGTGACTACTCGCCCGGCGGGCATCTGAACGCCTTCGATTTCCAGGAACCCTATCTGCGGGCGATCTTCGGGCTCATTGGGATCACTGACCTCACCTTCATAACGGCCGAGGGCATGGACATGCCACCGACCCGCCCCGGCAACCTCGCCGCAGCTCTGGAGGCCGCCCGCACGCTGGCCGCCGGCGACAGCTGGCTCCCGCCACTCGCCGCGAGCGTCTAGTAAAGCGCCCGCTGGCCGTGGCAGATAATGGTCGCCGGAACCCAATCGATAGGGGACAACTCGATGTCTACTCGTGAGTCGGTTGGTACCAGTCGAGGGCTGGCACTCACCGCGATGATCTTCGCGGTCGCGATGACCTTCATCGACCAGACCATCGTCTCGGTTGCCGCGCCGAGCATCCAGAGCGAACTGGGGCTGACCAGCACCGGCATCCAGTGGGCCATCAACGCCTACCTGCTCGCCCTGGCCGCGTTCTTCGCCTACGGCGGACGGCTGGCCGACACGATGGGGCATCGCCGGATGGTCACCTTCGGGATCGTCGTCTTCACCGCCGCCTCGGCGCTCTGCGGGCTGACCCCGACCGGCGGTCTGGCCGAGTCCTGGCTGGTGACGTTCCGCGCGGTCCAGGGTTTCGGCGGTGCCCTGATGTATCCGGCCGCGCTGGCGATCGTCATCAACGCCTATGAACTCAAGGAGCGCGGCAAGGCGCTGGCCCTCTTCTTCGGGATCGCCGGAGGCCTCACCGCAGTCGGTCCGGCGCTCGGCGGCTACCTGACCCTCTGGACCTGGCGGGCGATCTTCTGGGTCAACATCCCGGTGGCGATCATCGCGCTGGTCCTGGTTGTGATCGCCAAGCCGGCGAACGAACGCCGCCCTGCTCCGATGGACTATCGGGGCCTGGCCCTCATCGTCCCCGGGGTCGCGCTGAGCGTCTTCGGCTTCCAGCAGGCTGCGCAGTGGGGCTGGAGCAACCCGCTTACCGCGCTCTGCATCCTGGCCGGGGTGGTGCTGCTCGTCATCTTCGTGCGGGTCGAGCGGCACACGACCTCACCCCTCATGGACGTGACCATCTTCCGCGATCGGATCTTCCTGGCCCAGAACGTGATCCTGGCCGTCGCGATGATGGTCTTCGTCCCGATCTTCTTCTTCGCCAGCGAATACTCCCAGATCGCCCTGCGCTTCGAGGCATCGAAAGCGAGCCTGACTCTGCTGTACTTCTTCATCGGCTTCGTCGTCGCCGCTCAGATCGGCGGACGGATGCTCGACCGACGCGGCGCGAGGCGGCCGATCGTCCTCGGCTGCGCGTTGGCCTGTGTCGGACTCGTGCTCTGGGCCGGGCGGGTGACGACGCTGCAGATGGGGCAGCAGATCTGGTGCATCGTGCTGGCCGGCGCCGGGATGGGGCTGATGCTCGGACAGTCCAACACCGATGCCCTCAACCAGGCGCCGAGCACCTCCTACGGCGAGGCGACCGGGATAACGCAGACGGTGCGCAACTACGGGGCAAGCCTGGGACTGGCCATCCTCGGCACGATCCAGGTGAGCGTGTTCCAGGCCCAGGTGGCGACGTCGCTCATCGCCCAGGGCGTCCCGTCCGGCCGGGCGCACAGCACGGCGACCCAGATCTCCCAGCTCAACGGCGGCGGATCGGTGAAGAGTATCCCGCCCTTCATCCAGCTCGACTTCGCCGAAGCAACCCGGACCGTCCTCTACGTAATGGCCGGGATCATGGGCTTCGCCGGACTGCTGGCGCTGCGCTGGCTGCCCCGGCACCGCACTCCAGCCTGACCGTGCAGGGTAGGCACCCCACCTCGTGCACGCTCGAACGCTCAGCAGCTGCAGTGCCCGGGCGGGCAGCCACACGCCATCACGGTCGGGGCAACGTCCAAGGTCGGGTTTCGGTCGAAGAAACCGAAGGGTTTGAGCCAGAAGGAGATGACGTCGGCCGGCATCACCGGCCAGTCCTCGACGCGCGGGATGTGGTGGATGCCGCCGACGTACCAGAGCACCACGTCGGTGTTCTCGATCGACCGATTCGCGGCCGTCCAGACGGGCAGGCCGACATCCGCCCCACTCTGATTGACGAACTCGCCGCTGGGCCAGCGCTCGTCCCGGTCGAACGGCGTCACCCACAGGGTGTGCCCGATCACCTGAGAACGCCGAAAGATCGGTGACGAAGGGTCGAACATCGGGGGGATCGCCGTCCCCGGCACCAGCTTGTAGGCGACCGGCGCCCCGACGTGGTTGGTGACGTTTGGGTTGATCACCTTCCAGGCTCGCTGGGTGGCCCAGTCGACGTCCTGGATGCCTTCGGACTCCGTTCGCAGTGGCGTCGAGCGAACGGTCAGGCCCAGACCGTGCGGGTTCTCGGGCCCGACCGGCAGCTGCACCGTCTCGGTCGCCACGACCGTGTTCTGCGGGCCGTCCACCTCCAGGTCGAGGCGAGCCACAATGAAATGCTGGTGAATCGGCGCGTAGGTGTTGGTGTCGACCACCGTGCCGTACGGCGGCGGGTCACCCTCGAAGGGGGTCGTCACCATGATTCCGGTGGCCCGCACCTCACACTCGATGTTGCCGTCCTGGTACAGCCGCCAGTAGACCAGGTACTCGTAGTTGGCCACCGTCATGTGCGCGGAGATGACCATCCGGCGCATCCGGCGCACCTCAGCCCCACTATCGGAGACGTGCTTCCAGAGCACCGCGTTGTCCTCTTCGTGCAGGCAGATGGCATTGCTGATCGTGTAGGGCTCACCGGCGGTGTCGTGCAGCACCGCGTCCAGGTAGCGGATCTCGCCGAGACAGTCACACCCCAACTCCAATGAGGTGGTCATGAAACCCAGGCCCCACTCACCGACGTCGAAGGCCGTGCGACGGAAGTGATCCGGCGTCGGGTCACGGTAGGGCACCACCATCTCGGCGATGGAGAGGCGGTGGGCCACCGAGCGGCGGCGCCCGACCAGAACGTCGTCGTAGGCCAGTTGGTGCAGGACCAGACCCTCCCGGTAATTGAAGCCGATGCGCAGGCTCCATCCCTGCCAGGTGAGCCCGTACCCGTCGAGCTGGAAGGAGACGCCTTCGGGCTGGGTGACCTCCAACGGCTTCAGATCGTCGCGGACCCGCAGCCCCGGCACCAGGGCCGGTTCGTACTCCCCCATCACCTGGGCGTTCGGAGCGCCGCCGTGATCCTCGATCTCGACGACCTCCATCGTGTTCAGATCGAGGATCGGCTTCAGGCCACTGAGCAGGTGGGCGTAGGCGCTGCCGCCGGGCTGGTCGCGCAGCCAGAGATCCGACCACCCCATCCGCCGGTGCTGATACTGCTCGGGCAGCACATGCTCGCCGAAGGTCCAGGTGTCGACCAGCACCAGCGACGGGTCGGTCACCCCGCGTTCGGCGAGCTTGGCCAGCACCGCGGGGTCGGCGATGACCGCGTGCGCTGCCTCGTGGAACTCGTCCACGGTGGCGTTCGGCTGGGCACCGGGATGAGCGGTCCAGGTCAGTACCTGCTCGTCAGTCAGCGAGAGAATAGCCTTGTAGGTAAGCCCATCGGCTCGATTCCAGCAGACCACGATGGCCTCGCGGGTGATCGCGTCGCCCGGGGTGAAGGCGCGCACCACCTCCTTGGCCGGTTCGCGGAGCTCGACGGAGGCTATCCGCCACCCGGGGCCGATCCGCCCGTCTCGGCGCAGCAGCGCCGTGGCGGCCCGGATCTCCCCTTCGTCGAGGGGATCTAGTGGATGGCGGGGCTCTGGCGGCGCGGTCACCTTCGTCAGCCTAGGTGCTGTGGCGGCAACGCGGCGGACCCGGCAGCGGGGCGGCGGCGGGGGCGGTGGCGCACCATGGACTCATGACGCACCACGGGAAGTATCGAGCGACCGTCACGAACAACCTCGATCCGCTGAGCCAGGGTCGGCTGCAGATCGACTGCCCGCTGGTCGCGGTGTCAGGGGTCTGGGCCGAAGCGTGTATCCCCAACACCGATCCGTCCCACGGGGTGCTGACCCTGCCCGCGATCGGCGCGGAGATCTGGATCGAATTCGAAGCGGGCCGTGTCGACTACCCGATCTGGACCGGCGTTCGATGGCCGGCCGCCGCGGCGTCGGACCTGGTACTACTGACCACCAGTGGCGCCACCCTGTCGCTACTGGCGAACGGCAGTGTCGAGATCACCTCGGCGGGCAAGGTGGCGGTCACCGCAGCCACGGTCGAGGTGACGGCGGCGACAGTGAACCTGCACACCCCGATCGCCAAGTTCGACGGGGTGCTCGAGTGCGATGCCCTCATCGCCGCCAGCAGCGTCACCTCGCCGGTCTACTCCCCCGGCGTCGGGAACGTCTGGTGAGCTACCCGGACCTGGACGGCGAGCGGGGCGTCGCCGTGAGCGCAGACGGCACCTCGATCGGCTTCGTCACCGCGGGTTCGGGGCCGGCCCTGCTGCTCGTACACGGAGGCATGAGCAGTTCCCGAGCCTGGGGCCCGATCTGGCCGCAGCTGACCGAGTGTTTCAGAGTGACCGCGATGGATAGACGGGGCCGAGTCACGAGCGGCGACGGCCCCCGGTACCAGATAGAGATGGAGTTCGACGACATCGCCGCCGTCGCCGCCGCGATCGTTGAGGAGTCGGCACCGGCGGTTGATGTGGTCGCGCACAGCTATGGCGCCACCTGCGCCGTCGGCGCAGCGGCCGGTGCCGGTGCCGGTGCCGGTCGCAGAGCGATCGGAAGCCTGCTCCTCTACGAACCGCCGGGACCGGCCACCGTCCCGCCCGCCTGGGTCGAGGCGATCACCCAGTACGTCGATGACGGGCAGGCGGGACGGGCGATGATGACCTTCCTGACCCAGATCATCGATCTCACGCCGGAGCAACTCGACGCGATGCGACGCTCGGACGCCGAACCCGACTGGGAGCAGATAGTCCTTAAGACGATGCCGCGGGAGGCGGCCGCGCTGCTTCGGTTCGACCCCGCGACCCTGGGCGGCGCGGTTCAGGTCCCGACCCGGTTACTTCTCGGAAGTCAGAGCCCCCAGTGGGCCCGGCAGATCAGCGATGACCTGCTGCGCAGCGTCGGCGGGAGCGACTTGAGAACGCTTCCCGAACAGGGACACCTGGCACTCACCGATGCGCCCGAGCTGATCGTTCGGGAGATCCTGGAGTACCTCCCACGGTCGGGCTGAACGGCGTGTCGCGATTTCCCCTATATCTGTCAGGCGATCAGCCAATAGGCTTCGGCGATGCTCGCGAATCGGATGTTCATGCTGGAGTTCGGTAAGGAACTCGTCCACAAGTCCCTCTCCGTGCTGGGCGGCGGTGAGCACGTGATCACCACGCCGATCTACGGGGCACTCGTCGAGACCGCCGATGGTTTGGTGTTGCTGGACACCGGCATCAGTGGCGCCGCGCTGAACGACCCGGAGGCCCTCACTGAGATCTACGGCGAGGGAATGCACGCCACCGGGCCGGCCGGTGAACCACTAGAGGTCGCGCTGGCCGGCCTCGGCTTCAGCGTCACCGACATCACTCTGGCCGCGGTCAGCCACCTCCACCTCGACCACACCGGCGGGGTGCCGCTGCTGGCGGCGGCCGGGGTGCCGATCGTGATCGCGCAGGCCGAGCTCGACTACGGCCAGCAGCGCGCGGCGCAGGGCACCGAGCGCGCGGTCGCCTTCTACCGCCGCGACTACACCGCAGCGTCGATCAAGTGGCAGACGGTCACCGGCGACGAGCAGATCGCGCCGGGAGTGCATATCGTCGCCACCCCCGGGCACACGCCGGGGCACAACTCCTTCCGAGTCGACCTGCCCGAGACGGGGCGCTGGTTGCTCGCCGCGGACGCCGCCGATCTGGGCGAGAACCTGCTGGAGCGGATTCCCTGCGGCTCGACCTGCGAGACCGAGGACGTGCCGAAGGCGCTGGCGTCGGTGAATCGACTGATGGACGAGGGGGATCGATTGGATGCCCGAGTCATCCCCGGGCATGACTCGGTCTTCTGGCGAGCGGTCTGGCACCCCCGCGACGGGCACCGCTGAGCCCGCTCGCCGGCTTGAGTCATCGAAGGGTGGCCATCCGTTGAGCGTCAGTCTGATTGGGAATGACCTGTATTCGGCGTCGACATCTTCCGCAAATTGTGGATTCCACCTAACAGAAACTAAGCGGCGGTCGACACGCTGCAGACTATTGCGCTTACTGACCGTCAGTGTTTGAGTCGGCTGGTCCGAACCTTTCGATCACTCACTAACGGGATGACGAAGATGCGACTCAGCTCCGCGAAGACCGGTACCGCCCTGATTGCCACCATTGCGTTGGGAGGAGCCGCTCTCGTCGCGGTGGTCTTCGCGCCATCGGCTGACGCCGCCAGCGGCGCCCAGAAGGCCGGCAGCCAGAACGTCATCGTGCTGCTGCGAGATCAGCATTCGGAGAAACCCGCCACCAAAGCCGGGATGAGTCAGCGGACCGCAGTGGTCGGCGCCGACCAGGCCCCGCTGCGCCAGCGCATCGGCAAACTCGGCGGCAAGACGACCAAGTCCTACAAGACCCTCAACGCAGTCGCGGCCACGCTGCCCAGCAGCGCCGTCGCCGCGCTGCGTAGCGACCCGTCCGTGGCTGAGGTGGTCCCCGATCTGCAGTGGAAGCTCTCCTCGGCCGGCGAGAAGGCGGTCAAGGCGGCGTCCGGCACCGCCACCCCGTCGCAGAGCATCTGCCCGACGGACCCGGCGAAGCCCCTGCTGGAGCCGGAGGCACTGGCCCTCACCCACACCGCCTCCGACGACGCCAACACCCCCACCGCCCGGTCGCTGGGGTATGACGGATCAGGCGTGAAGGTCGGCTTCATCGCCGACGGCCTCGACATCGATCAGCCCGACTTCATCCGGGCCGACGGCTCGCACGTCATCACCGACTACCAGGACTTCTCCGGCGACGGCACCACCTCACCCACCTCCGGCGGCGAGGCGTTCGGCGACGCCAGTTCGATCGCGGCCCAGGGACGGCAGACCTACGACATCTCGACCTTCATGAACCGGCTCACCCACTCCCGGCCGGCTGCACGATCCGCGTCGAGGGGATGGCTCCCGGCTCGTCGATGGTGGCGCTGAAGGTCTTCTCGAATGCGCTGCTGACCGCTCCGACGTCCACGATCATCCAGGCCATCGACTGGGCGGTGAACGTCGACCACGTCGATATCCTCAACGAATCATTCGGCTCGAACCCGTACCCGGACAACGCGACCGACCCGATCAGCGCCTTCAACCACGACGCGGTGGACGCCGGAGTGACAGTAGTGGCCAGCACCGGCGACGCGGGCGGCGGCAGCACCCTCGGCACCGCCTCCACCGATCCCTGGGTGATCGGCGTCGGAGCCAGCACGTCCGAGCAGGTCTACGCCCAGCAGAGCGCGTACGGCTTCCAGTTGGGCAACGGCAAGTACACCAGCAACCAGCTCTCCTCGCTCTCCTCCGGCGGCATCTCGCAGACGCAGCGGGTTCAGGACCTCACCGCCCCCGGTGACCTGAACTGGTCGCTCTGCTCGGACCGGCAGTTGCCCTCGGGCGACCAGCAGTACGGCTGCTTCGACAACAAGGGCGACCCGAGCAACCTGGAGGTGTTCGGCGGAACCAGCGAGTCGGCTCCGCTCGCCGCCGGCGCGGCGGCACTGGTCGTGCAGGCCTACCGTAAGACCCACCAAGGCGCCTCGCCGACGCCGCAGCAGGTGCGGCAGGTACTGGACAGCAGCGCCGACGACCTCGGTCTTCCGGCCGATCTGCAGGGCGCCGGGCTGCTCAACAGCTACCGGGCCGTGCAGCTCGCGGCCAGCCTCGGTGCGGCACCGAACACCGGGCAGAACCTGCTCCTCGACCAGACCCAGGTCAAGGGCGTGGCCGGCCCGGAAGGCACGATCACCAAGCAGATCAAGGTAACCAACGACGGAGCCGGCACCCAGCGCGTCAGTGCAGTGCTGCGAAACGTGAGCACCCAGACCGCCTCCCAGCAGAAGACGGTCAACCTCTCGGCCTCGGCGCCGACGCATACCTTCGTCGACGCGATCGGGGTCACCCGCTCGTATGTGACCACGACATTCAAGGTGGCGCCCGGAGTGGACCGGCTGGCCTCGACGATCAGCTGGGACGGCCCCGGGCAGATCGTGCGACTCAGCCTCCTCGACCCGCAGGGGACCTTCAGCGGCTACTCGCTGCCCCAGGGCGCCGGGAACTTCGGCCGGGTCGAACTGCACTCACCGGCGGCCGGCACCTGGACGGCCATCATCTGGACCTCGGCCACCTCGGCCGGCTACACCGGCCCGGCGACGCTGACGACCACCTCCTACGAAGCGGCCTCGGGCGGCGGCTGGGTGAGCCCGGCCAGTTTCACCCTGGCCGCCGGTCAGACGCGCACGCTGACCATCACCACCCACACACCGCGAACCACCACGGCGGCCTCATCCATCGTGCTCACCGGCGCCTTCGGTCAGACCACGACCGCGTCGATCGTGACGCGCACCGTGCTCTCGCTGCAGCCGGGTCGAGGCACCACGTTTACCGGCACATTCTCCACGGCGAACGGCCGGGACTACTCGCCCGGGCAGACGAAGACATATTTCTTCAGCGTGCCCCGCGGGGCGGCTGGTCTGGACTTCCGGATCACGCTGCCCGGTGCCACCGCGAACGAGGTGGTGGCCCACCTCTCCGATCCGTCGGGCGAGCCACTCTCCACCGTGCTGAACGAGACCCCAGACGGAGTCATCGGTACCGGAATTGAAGTCACCCGGGCCAACCCGACCGCCGGCATCTGGCAGCTCACCCTCGAGTTGGTGAACCCAGTGCTGGGCACCAGGCTCCCGGAGGATTACTCCGGTGTCGCGAGACTCTCGACCACTCCGGTGAACGCCGCCGGAGTGCCCAACAGCGCCGGCTCGGTGATCAGCAAGCACAACGGCTCCACGCAGACGATCACCATTCACAACACCGGTCCGCAGGCGCAGACCTACTTCCTCGACCCCCGTGGGCAGTCGGAGCAGACGTATCCGTTGGTGGCGGCCGAGGCGGCGACGACCGACCCGTTCACCGCGAGCATCGCGCTGCCGCTGCCGAGTGAGAGCGTGCCGGGCTGGCTGGTGCCGACCGAGGGGTCGAAGCTGGTCGTCGGAGCCTCGGCGACCGATCCGATCACCTTCGACATCATGCCGCTGGATAGCCCGACCGCCCTGAACGCACCGAGCAGCCCGGATATCGAGTCGAGCACCGGCACCGGGGCGACGGCGGTTCACACCGCCTCGCCGATCGCTTCGGCGCTCTGGGCGGCCTTCCCGTCGCTGATCGGCCCGGCACCGGCTGACGGTTCAGCTCCCGGTAGCGTCAGCATGCAGGCGACCATCAAGGCCCGGACGTTCTACGCCGACTACACCTCGAGCACCGGCGACCCGCTGCTGGCCACCGTCTCGGCCTCGCCTCCGGCCGCGGCGCCGGTGACGGTACCAGCGGGCGGGAGCGCAACGGTGACGCTGCACCTCAACCCGACGGCAACCGTCGGGTCGATCGAGCGGGGGACGATCTTCGTCGACACCCTGCAGCCCTTCGCCGCTGTTGGGACCTCCGGCTACGCCGATGAGGTTGCCTCCGTACCGTTCACCTTCCGGGTGGGTGTCTAGGCACCCGACATGGGCTCGGGTGCCGGCTCGTTTCACCTGACGTCGCAGCAGCGCCACTTGGCCTGGGACAACTCGCTGCCGCCGGCGCTGGTCGTCGAGGCGGGTGACGAGCTGACACTCGAACTCGGCGACTCCTCCGGCGGCCAGCTGGTTGAGACCGACGATGCGTCGGCGCTGGCCCGCTTCGACATGAGCCGGGTCAACCCCTGCACCGGGCCCGTCCGGGTGGAGGGCCTGCTGGCCGGTGACGACCTCGTGGTGTCCATCCTGGCGATCGAGCCGCGGGAGTGGGCCTGGACGGCGAACATCCCCGGATTCGGGTTGCTCAGTGACGACTTCCCCGACCCCCATCTCTGGATCTCGAAGGTGCACGACTCAGTGGTGTCGCTGCCGATCGGGGTGGAACTGCCGGCGCGGCCGATGATCGGCACGATCGGCGTTGCCCCGAAGGCCGCCGGCACCTCGCCGCTGCTCGTGCCGACCGAGGCCGGGGGCAACATGGACATTGCGCAGCTCGGCGCCGGGACGGTGCTGCACCTGCCGGCGCAGGTCGACGGCGGCCTGCTCTCGGCCGGCGACGCGCATGCGGTCCAGGGTGACGGCGAGGTCTGCGGCACCGGGGCTGAACTGGCCGCCACACTAACGGTCCGGGTGGAGGTCGGCGCCCAGGGGCGGACGCTGCAGTCGCCGTGGTTCGCGCATTCGGCTCCCCCCGCGGCGGCGGCGTGGATCGCCACGACCGGGATCGCGCCGAACCTCTTCGAGGCGTCGCGGGCCGCCACCCGTCGCGCCGTGGATCTGGTGGTGAAAGGAACCGGCCTCGCCCCGGTCGAGGCTTACCTGCTGCTGAGCCTCACCGGTGAGCTGCGGATCTCGGAGATCGTCGATGTGCCGAATTGGGTCGTGAGCATGCATGTTCCGGCCGATATCGCCGGCTGGACCGGATAGGCTCGCAGCCCGACCCCGAACGGAGACGAAGCGCAATGGTGAGTATCGCCAAGTTCGATCCGGGCGATCGAACCGAGTGGGAGCGACTCTTCGTGGCCTACAACGTCTTCTACGAGCAGAGCTACGAGCCGTCGATGTACGACCGAGCCTGGGCGCTCTTCCAGCAGGACAGCGTCATGCACGCGTACGGTGCGACGGTTGACGGGAAGTTGGTCGGCTTCACCCACTTCCTCGTCCACGCCAGCACGACGGCACCCGACGTCTGTTACCTGGAGGATCTCTACACCGACCCCACCATTCGCGGACGCGGCGTCGGGCGGGCCCTGATCGAGGCCGTCACCGAGTGGGCCCGCGCTCGCCAATGTAGCCGCGTCTACTGGCTAACCCGGGAGACGAACAGCACGGCCCGCCGGCTCTACGATCAGGTCGCCGATAACTCCGGCTTCATCGTCTACGAGATTCCGCTGTAATTCGCCGGTATTCCGCTGCCGGTCTTGACAGCTATCGAGACTGGGGCAATACTTAGGCATGTGCCTAAGTATGAAGCACAACTCGATCTGCTCTTCCGGGCTCTCGGCGACGCGACCCGGCGGGCGATCGTCGAGCGGCTGGCCCGCGGACCGGCATCGGTCAGCGATCTGGCTCGCCCCTTCGACATGGCACTGCCCACCGTCGTTCAGCACCTAGGCGTGCTGGAGACGGCCGGGGTCGTCACCTCGAGCAAAGTCGGGCGGGTACGCACTTATCAGCTCTCGGTGGCGGCATTGACCCCAGCCGCCGAATGGATGGGGCGGCAGCGCCTGCTGGCCGAACAGCGACTGGACCGTCTCGGTCAACTACTTGATCCAAGCGATAACCCTGAGAAATAAAGGAGAATGAAGTGAGCGACACCATCACCCCCAGCCAGGCCCACGCGACCTTCGTCATCGAGCGGAACTATCCGGCCCCGGTCGCCAAGGTCTGGGCCGCCCTCTCGGAGAACGACGCCCGTGACCAGTGGTTCGGCGGCGGAGACGCCTTCGATGTCAAGGCCAAGTCCCACGAGTTCCGGGTCGGCGGTCACGCCGTCGAAGAGGGCCAGTGGCACGGCGGCCCGAGGTCGAAGTTCGCCTCGACCTACACCGACATCGTCGAGCTGAATCGAATCGTCTTCACCTACGACATGTGGATCGACGGGCAGCATCTCTCCACGTCACTCACCACCATCGCGGTCGAACCGGACGGCGACGGCACCCGACTCACCTACACCGAGCAGGGCGTGCACTTCGACGGCCTGGACACCTTCGAGACCCGCGAAGAGGGCAGCCGCGGCATCCTCGACCAGCTCGGCGCGTACCTGGCCAAGTCCTGACTCGAAATCCTGTGACAGGGACACGACCGTCGGGCACGATCGAGGTATGCCGCCAACCGATGGACTAACCCTCCGGCAATTCGTCCTGGACAGCACCGACGCCCGCGGACTGGCCGAGTTCTACCGCCTTCTACTGGGCATTCCCTACCGCGAGGGGGATGAGCGACCCGACGGCGCCGAGTCCAGCGAGAACGGCGAGGACTTCATCGTTCTGATGAATCCGGCCGGCGGTGCGCGACTTGCCTTCCAGCAGGTCGAGCAGTTGCCGGAGCCGACCTGGCCGGAGGGACCCATCCCACAGATGGGGCATCTGGATCTGCAGGTCAGCAGCCGGGAGGCGCTCGATGCCGCCCACCGACGAGCGACCTCGCTCGGCGCTCGGCTACTTCGCGACCTGGCCGACGATCCGCAGGAACCGATCCGGATCTACGCCGATCTCTCCGGTCACCCCTTCTGCATCTTCCTGGCGTCGGACTAACCGGCCGCCGGGCTTGGATGCCGTCAATTTTCCCAACAAGGCGACGCTCTCAGACGCCGCCGCTCGTCGGGGCGGTCTGCGTCCGAGCTGAGATCACGATGGCCCCGCCAAGCAGCAGCGCGCCGGCGTAACCGGCCGGCGAGAGTCGTTCGCCGAGAAGCGCGATGGACAGCAGCGTGCCGGTCAGCGGCTCCAACAGCGCCACCACCGTGGCGGTGGAGGCCGCGACCGTTCGCAGCCCGCGGAAGAACAGGGTGTACGCCAGCGCGGTCGGCGCGATGGCCAGTAGCGTCAGTAGTCCGAGATTCTCGGGTGAAACCGTGAAGCCGAGACCTCCGCTGAGGGCAGCGACCGGCGCCAGCAGCAGACCACCGAGGCCGAACCCGTAGCCGGTCACGCCACGCTCGTCGACACCGACCAGGGGTCGACGTCCGAGGAGGGTGAAGGCGGCGAAGGTGAGACCGGAGAAGGCGGCCAGCCCGGCGCAGGCCAACTCCTTCGGCATGCTCTGCCCTCCGGCCGGCACACCGACCAGCATCGTCAGCCCGATCAGCGCCAGCACCACGACCATAGTCGCGCGTCGCTGCGGAAGTCGCCGGTGCCGGACGCTTTCGTAGAGCAGCACGAAGACGGGCGAGGATCCGATCGCCACCAGGGTGGCGACGCTGACCGTGCCGACCGCCACCGCCGAGAAGTACGCGGCCTGGAAGACCGCGGCCAACACCGCCACGGCGAGAATCCTCCGCCAGGCCGCCGCCCCTCGGGGTGGTCGCTGCCCGGTCGCGAGCAGCGAGATAACGACCAGCGCACCCCCCACTCCGAGGCGGTAGGCCGCGACAGCGATCGGCGACAGGTGCGCGGAGTCGGCCAGCGCCCTTCCGGTGATGCCGCCGGTGCCCCAGAGCAGGCCGGCGATGACGAGTGAGAGAAGACCCGATGAGACACGGGATGATGGGCCCAGACGTGCTTCTGAAGTGCTCGGTCCTTCTGTAGTGCCCAGTGGTTCTGTGGTGCCCAGTGGTTGCATTGAATAGCTCCTGCGACGAGATGGAAGGTGGTCGCGTGGAGCGGAGGGTTACGCCTCAGCAGGCCAGCCGGCCGGCCGAATCGAGGCTCGCTGATCCGACCCGTGACGCCGAACTTCAGAAGCCGTTAGGCGACGAAAGCGCGCACGGGTCAGCGCCACACTCCGCTCAGGAGCTGGGTGGTGGGGTGATGATCGCGAGCCGATGCATACCGGCGAGACTAACAGGCAACTGCGCGGCTACGGCAGCAGCAGGCAGGAGTCGCCGAACTCGTGCCACAGATAGCGGTGAGCCACCGCGGCGTCGTAGGCGAGCTGGGTCAGGCGGGCACCGGCCACCGACTCGACGAGCAGCAGGTGCGAGGCCTCCGGGTTGTGCAGACCCGTAATCAGTCCGGTGACGACCCGAGCCGGATTCTCGCCGCCGACGATGTGCTCGGTCCAGCCCGAGCAGGGCTGCACTTCGCCGGCGTCGTCCGCGGCCGACTCCAGCGCCCGGGTCACCGTCGTTCCGACCGCGACCACCCGCCCGCCGGCCCGTCTGGTCTGGTTCACCAACCGTGCCGTCGACGCGCCGACCTCGAACCGCTCCGGCTGCGGCGGCTCCCCCGCGTCCTGCGACGAGACCCCGGTATGCAGCGTGATCGGTGCGAGACCGACGCCACGACTCACCAGTTCGGTGACCAGTTCGGTGGTGAACGGACGGCCGGCGCTCGGCATCTCAGCACTCCCGGGTTCCCGCGAGAAGACCGTCTGATAGTCCCGCAGTGGCCAGTGCCGGCGCAGGTAGCCGTAGCTGATCGGGCGTCCGTAGCGGGCGAGATACACCGCCACCGCCACCGCAGAGTCGACCTCGGCCCGCCAGAGACGATTCCCCTCCCCCGTCGGCGACGCGGCGATACCGCCGTAGGCCTCGATGAGGCGAAGCGTCAGCTGCTGCGGCAGCCGGACTACCTCACCCGCGGTAGCGGTGAGGACCGGCGCAGCCCCGTCCGGGGCGCTTCGTAACTCCACCACCCAGGTGCCGTCGTCCAGGCCGGTCGCGAAGTGCACGATGACCGGTTCGGAGTGCCGCCAACTCCCTTCGATCTCACCGGCCAGCGTCTCGGAGTTGTTCACCACCAGCAGGTCCCCGGCCCCGAGAAAGTCGGGTAGCTCCCGGAAGCGGTGGTGCGAAATGTGCTCCAGTTGGTCGGGCCGGTGCTGGGCCACGAGCAGGCGAACACCGTCGCGGGACAGGCCGCGCTGCTCCGGCGGCTCGGCCGCGGTCAGGTCGTCGGTGAGGCGGAAGATCGTCGTGGGCGTCGGGAGGAGTGCGGTCATCGAGCGGTTTCCTTTGAATTAGCGGATGAATTTATCGGATGAAGCAGGGTGAGCCAGGTCAGCCGCCCGGTAGCGACCGCTGGGCAGTTCAGCGCCCGATTCCGGATCGAGCAGCCCCAGCAGTTGGGGCACCACCGACTCCGGCCGCGGACGGTCGGAGATGTCCTCGCCCGGGAAGGCCGCCTGATGCATCTCGGTGCGCATGTCACCGGGGTCGATGGCGTACCAATAATGGGAGCCGTCCTCGGCGGCCAGCGTGCGGGTCAGGTGATCGAGCGCGGCCTTCGCGGCCCCGTAGGCTCCCCAGCCGGGGTAGGCCTCGACTGCGGCATCGGAGGAGATGTTCACAATCACCGCGTCGCGCCGAAGGCTGCTGCGCAACTGCTGAATCAGGGCCAGCGGCGCGAGCAGGTTCGTCTCCAGCACCGCCCGGAAGGCCGGCAGATCCAGATCGTGCAGCGGTGGCAGCGGGGTCGGCCCGAGGGTGCTCGCGTTGTTCACCAGCAGGTCGAGACGCCCCGCTTCGGCGACCGCGGCGACGAGCTGATCGCGATGGGCGAGGTCGACGACGCTCCCCTCGATGGCCCAGACGGTGCGGCGCGGCCGGTCAGCATAGGCCTGAAGCGCCGCCGCCACCCGTCCGAGCCGTTCGGGGTGGCGCGCGTCGATGATCAGCCGCCAACCACGGGCAGCCAGGGCGTCGGCCAGGGCCCGCCCCAGTCCGGCCGAGGCGCCGGTGATCAGCGCCACGCGGTTCTCTTCTGAATTGGCCATGCCACCATCGTTAAACTTGAAGTGAACTTTAAGTCAAGTAGAATGGTCAGATGAAGACGACTGATTCGCTCACCGTCGCCGAGGTGTCGCACCGCAGCGGCTTCGCCGCCTCCGCGCTTCGCTACTACGAACGCGAGGGGCTCATCCCGGCCACCCGCACCGGCGGCGGTCAGCGCCGCTATGAACGCAGCGTGCTACGCCGGCTGGCCTTCATCCGGGCGGCGCGCAATGTCGGCCTGAGCCTGGACGAGGTACGGGCCGAACTGGCCCGCCTCCCCGAAGGCCGGACCCCGACCAAGGCCGACTGGGGGCGCATCTCCCGCGATTGGCGTGAACGTCTGGATGAACAGATCGCCGCCTTGGAGGCACTCCGGGACGGGCTACAGAGCTGCATCGGCTGTGGTTGCCTGTCCATGCAACGCTGCGCCGTCTCCAACCCCGGCGACATGATCGCCGCCGCGGTCCCGGCCGGGGGGGCGGCGTACCTGCCGCCGCTACTGCGCGCCCAACGGGATGAGAGGGTCGACTGATGAGGCTGATGGACGCGACGGACCCCGACTTCACCCAGTTCTGGAGCGAACGGGCACTGAGTAGCCTGACCACGATTCGCCCGGACGGCACTCCCCATGTCGTTCCGGTTGGCGTGACGGTGGACCCGGCCGCCGGCACCGCGTGGGTGATCACCTCGGGCACCTCGCAGAAGGCCAGGCTGGTGGCCGCCGCCGGCGGTGATGGCCTGGCCGCCGCCGCCTGCCAGGTCGACGGGCGACGCTGGTCCACCCTGGAGGGGCGCGCCTTTCTCCGTGATGACCCGGCGACCGTCGCTGAGGCCGTCCGGCGCTACGCCCTGCGCTACAAGCAGCCCCGGGAGAACCCGCGCCGAGTGGTTCTGGAGATCGTCGTCTCCCGCGTGCTGGGCAACGTCTAGCGATGGAGATTCTCTGGTTGGCCGCATTCGCCGACGTCCCCGCGTCAGAGCTGGCCGAAGTGGTCGCCTTCTGGGAAGCGGTGACCCGGACCCGCGCCGGCACGGCACAGGGGCGCCACGGCCAATTCGTTCCGCTGGCCGGCACCGGGGAGTCCCCGCACCTGTGGATCCAACGGGTGGAGCGTCCAGCCGGCGCCGTGAGCTGGCACCCCGACCTCTACGTCGACGACCTCGAGGAGGCCGCCATCCGCGCCGCCGACCTCGGGGCGCAGACAACCCGGTCGGTTCCGAATCTGGTCACGCTGAGCTCCCCGGCCGGCCAGCAGTTCTGCCTGGTCAGCGCGGACCTCAGCGCCGATGGACCATACCTGCGGGCGCAGCCTCGGGTCTGGCCTGATGGTCAGCGCAGTCTCCTTGACCAGCTCAGCCTGGATATCCCGATCGCCGCGTTCGCGAGCGAGACACGCTTCTGGAGCCTGCTCACCGGGTGGGAGCAGCATTCCGGCTCGCTCGCCGAGTTCGATTACCTGCAGCGCCCACCGCACATCCCGCTGCGTCTGCTGCTGCAACGGCTGGGGGTCGAAGACGACGACGGCGTCGATGACCTGGAGCCACCGCACGCCCACGTCGACTTCGCCTGCGACGACTTCGAGGAGGAGCGGCGCCGCCACGAGCGGCTGGGCGCCACGACCATCCGCACCACCAAATATTGGGTGACGCTGCGAGATCCGGTCGGCCTGCTCTACTGCATCACCAGCCGCAACCCCGAGGAGAGCTGATGCCCTTACTTGATAAGCGGAAACCGGTCGGCGTCGGGGCCGAGGGCGGCCCGATCCGCCGCTGAGAGCTCGCTGCGTCCCGACCCGATGCGGGCCCAGGTCAGGTCATCCCAGGTGGATGGCGCCGGGTGGCCGAGCAGCCCGTCCAGGGTGCGCCGGATCGTCGCCAGCACGCGGGCGTTCGGCCCCGGACGATCCAGCTCGGTCAGCAGGTCCAGGTGATGCAGTCCGGCCTCAACGGTCAGGGTGTCGATGAGGTCACCGACCTGAAGGGCGTGCCCCTGTGTGGCGACCACGCTCTCGGAGTCCGAGCGTTCAGCGAGGGTGAGGACGGCTCTGGTCGTCTCGGCGTAGGTGGCGGCCAGGTACTCCAGCCGCCAGGCCGCGGCCATCGTGCGGACTGATCGCAGGCCGCGCGACTCCGGATCCTCCTGGCCCGGAGAGTCGATCCAGTAACTGCTGGCGGTTCGATCAGCCGGCCGGTCAGCCGGCGTGGCCAGCGCGACCAGCGCCCGCTGCGCGTCGCCCAGCAGATGCACGAAGAGGTCGCGGACCGACCAGCCGGGGCAGCCCGTGCCGCACCAGGAGTCCCGCTCACTAAGCGAGAGCGCTACCACGCCGAGGTCGGAGTACGCGAAGCGGAGCGGGGCCAATTCAGGTCGCACAGCCTTACCCAATCACAGGGTGGCCGGCGGCCAAACCGACCCGCGGTCGCAGCGAGATCATGTGGGCTGACGGCTAGGCTGCCTGGGATGGCCGCCGATCGCAGGACGCTCTACGTCTCCGATCTCGACGGGACCCTGCTGCGGCCGGACGGCACCCTGGGTGACTTCACCGCCGCGGTCGTCAATGAACTGGTCGCCGGCGGCGGCCTCTTCACCTACGCCACCGCCCGCTCCCCGTACCGGGCCGCCCTCCTCACCCAATCGTTGAACCTCCAACTGCCGCTGATCACCTACGGCGGAGCCGTGATCACCGACCCGGTCACCAGTCGGACGCTGCGAACGGCGACGCCCCCGGCCGCCGCTGTGCGAACGCTCATCACGGCGGCCGCGCGGCGCGGTCTGCAGCCGCTCGTCTTCGTCCAGCACGCGGGCCGGGATCGGCTCTGCTGGATCGACGGGCCGCTGAACTGGGGCACCGGCGACTTCCTCCGGCGTCGCACCGACGATCCGCGCCTGCTGCCGCTGGCCAGTTGGTCACAGGTGAGCCTTGAGCAGGTCTTCTACATCTCGCTCATCGGACCACTCACCGACCTCGAAGAGTGCCGCAGCGACCTGGTGGAGGAGCTGGCCGACTGCGACGTGCTCATCTCCGAGGATGTCTACGTTCCCGGGCAATTCATCCTCGATCTCACCTCAGCGGCCGGGACGAAGGCGGCGGCGCTGCAGCAGGTGGCGGCGGAGGTGAAGGCCGATGAGGTGGTCTGCTTCGGCGACAACGTCAATGATCTAGGCATGTTCGGCGCTGCCGATCGCTCTTACGCGGTGGCCAACGCCGTAGCTGAGGCGAGGCGAGTCGCCACCGCGGTGATCGGCAGCAATGCCGTCGAGGGTGTCGCCCGCTGGCTGCGCGAGCACGCGGCATGATGAGACGGTGACTGACTCGACCGATTCGACAGGTTCGGCACCTTCGACTTGGACCGCGCCGACGCCTCCCCCGCTGATCGACTCCCCCCTCGTCGGCGCGGAACGTCCTATCCTCGAAGGGTTTCTGGCCGAGCAGCGACACCGGCTGCTGAGCATCTGCGCCGGGCTCACCGGGGAGCAACTGGCGATGCGATCGGTGCCGCCGTCGAACCTCTCGCTGCTCGGGTTGATCCGGCATATGGCCAAGGTCGAGCGCATCTGGTTTCGGCAGCGCGTGGCCGCAGAGGCGGTCGAGTCCCCCTACGCCGGCTCCAGCGACTACGACGCCGACTTCAACGAGCTGGACCCCGCTCGGGCCGAGGAGGACTACGCGCGGCTGGTGGAGGAGTTCACGCTGGCCGACCGGGCCGCGGCGACGGCTTACCTGGACTCGACCTTCTCCCACCGCGGCCAACTCCATTCGCTGCGGGTGGTCTATGTGCACATGGTCGAGGAGTACGCGCAGCACAACGGCCACGCGGATCTGCTCCGGGAGTGCATCGACGGCCGCACCGGCTTGGAGTGAACCAGACTGACCGGGCGTGAATGGGAGTGGCCCAGTGGCCCAGCAGGAGTCAGCGCAGCCCTTCGACCGCCGCGGCGACGATCCGCTGCGCCTCATCGGCCCCGACCCCGACGTCGCGCGCCAACTGGGCGAATTGCTGGGCCGCCTGCTGCAGCCGGCGCCGGGCCTGGTCGCCGCCGGCTGTCACGACAGTGCCGCCGCGCCCCCTGGTCTCCACGACCCCAGCGCTCTCCAACTCGCGGTACGTCCGCGCCACCGTGTTGACGGCCAGCCCGAGCGTTTCGGCGAGTTGGCGCACCGGTGGCAGCCGGAACCCGGCGGGGAGCAGCCCATCGCTCACCTGGGCGGCTATCTGGGCTCGGACCTGCTCGTACGGCGGGATTGCCGAGGCAGGATCCACCTCGAGGTGCAGTTCGCTGGCCGACGGCATGGTCTGAGCAAATCACACGGTTTACGGTGGAGGGGCGCGAACCCGCGCGACGACGACTGGACGGCATGCGCAAGACACTGCTGGCTATCACCGTAACGGCCCTGCTCGCCGTCGCGGGAGTGGCCTATGCCCGGCACTCGTCGACGTCCCAGGCGGCCGGTTCACGCCCGTCGGCGGCCTCGGTGGCGCCGCAGCTACCCGTGAAGGCGCTCCTGGCCCAGCACGCCGGCCTCCCGAGACCGACGCCGACACCGCGTCCGCCCCACGATGTCGTCCCCTCGGCGGTGCCGACCAGCTTCGAGATCGCCGGACCGGCCTTCGACGTGAAGGCGAAGGTGTGTCAGATGCCCTACATCCGGCCGCTCGATCCGCCGGGCGACCAGAGGCACACAGTCTGCTGGGTGAAGAGCGATTTCGGGGTGGCTCCCGGTAGCAACTCCGGTGGGACGAGCTACATCCTCGGGCACTCGTGGTCGAAGGCGCCACTGGTCTTCAACCCGCTCTCGGAGCTGGCTATGAAGCAGGTTCCCACGGTGAAACCCCTCCTGCAGAACGGAATACCGACGTACCCGGTGACGTCGATGAACGGTTACCGAATCACGCTGAAGACAACGACCGGGACCCTGACCTACCAGGTCACCCGGGCCTTCGCCGTGTCGAAGGAGCAGGCCGGCAACGTCAAGTCGCTGATGGCCAACACGCCCAATCGAGTCGTCCTCATCACCTGCGCGGTAAACGGCGGGGTGGATGCCGACTACAACATCGTGGTCGACGCTTATCTGAGTTCGTCTAAGGTCGATTGACGGACGCGTTACAGATCTGACCAGAGGACGATGGCTTGAAGAAGCGACTGAGCGCCAGCTACGCCGCCCTGCTCGCCGTTGTGGCGGCGCTGCTCGTAGCCCTCAGCTACTCCCCCGTGCCGGCTCAGGCATCGACCGTCGACCTCGCCGTGGGGCAGGCCAGTCGGTACGGCACGGCGTCCGGCTTGCGCAACGCGATCGCGGTCTATGACAGGGCTAGCGGCACCTACTGGGGCGCCGGCGACACTGAGCGAGTCTACGGATCGGCATCGGTGATGAAGGTCTTCATCGCCACCTATCTGCTGCTGAGCGGGCAGATGAAGGGCACCGTCGCCGCTCAGGCCTACGACATGATCGTGCGTTCCAATGACGCCGATGCCACGGCACTCTGGCCCAGGGCGCTCGGTACCCGGTTGGAGCCATGGATTGCCCGCCACTACGGCATCAGCGATCTGGGCTCACCGAATACTCGAGCCGGGACCTGGGGCAACACGCACATCACCGCTCACGGCATGGTGCTCTTCTACGCTGCGGTCAAGGCTGACCCGAAAGTCGCGCCGTGGCTGCTGAACGCGATGCGGCACGCGCAACCGGTGGCCGCGGACGGCACCCATCAGTTCTTCGGGATCCCGTCCGCCACCAGCAGCTACGCGGTCAAGCAGGGCTGGGCCGACGGCTCGGCCGACCGGGCCCGTACCACCACGGTGAACACGACCGGCTTCGTCGGCTCCGACCGCTACATCGTCGTCGTCCTCTCCGAAGCGGCCGCCAACGGTTCGGTGAATGCGCAGGGTCTCAACACCGCCCAGGCCGCCGTGGTCACCCGCATGGCCCAGATGGTCATGCCCAATGGGGCTATCGACAATCCGCTCAGCCATGACCCGGTGGGTAGCTTCGATGCCTCGACGGTGAGCCACGATCAGGTGTCGCTCGCCGGTTGGGCGGAGGACCCGGACGCTCCTTCGACGTCGATTCGGGTAGATGTTTACTCCGATGGCAAGGGAATCGCCTCGCTGACCACCAACGTGAACCGTCCCGATGTGAACAGGGCCTTCGGCATCACCGGCACCCACGGATTCCAGACGACCGTCGCGCTGCCCAACGGCACGCATAGCGTCTGCATCTACGCGATCAATGTCAGCAGCGGAACCGGAAACTCGATGCTGAACTGCCGGACCGTTGTCGTCCGCACGGCACCGATCGGATCCCTGGACCAGGTCCAAGTGGTGGGGAACACGAATCAGGTCCACATCGCGGGATGGGCCTACGACCCCGACGCGAGTGACGCCTCCTCCTCAGTCGCGGTCTACGTTGACGGCAAGGGCGTAGATCTATCGGTGCCGACCACTTTCCCCCGGCCCGACGTTAACGCCCACTACGCGATCACCGGACTCCACGGCTTTGATCTGACGGTGACGCTGCCGGATGGCACTCATTCGGTCTGCGTCTACGCCCTCAACGTGGGAGCCGGGAGCGGAAACCCGGGCCTCGGCTGCCAACCGGTGGCCATTCACATGAGGGTTCCGATCGGCTCGCTGGACATCGCGCAGGTGCTGGGACGGACTGGACTGGTCTCGCTGCGCGGGTGGGCGCTCGATCCGGATGCTCCGACCTCGGTGAGCCAGGTCGCCGCGTATGACGACAACGCCGGTGCGCCCGCCTATGGCCTGACGACGACCCTGCGGACGGACGTCAACCGGGTCTACGCCACTTCCGGGACCCACGGATACGATCTGAGCGTGCCGATTCCGGCCGGCGTCCATCGGGTCTGTGTCTACGCGATCAACATCGGCGCTGCGACCGGGAACCCGGCGATCGGCTGCGCGACGGTAAACGTGCCTGCGGCCGCACCGGTCGGCGCCTTCGACACGGTGACCGCTCTCGGCACAGACGGCACGGTACAGATCTCGGGGTGGGCCTTCGACCCCGATCTGCCGGCCAGCAGCGTTCAGATCGCGGCCTACGACGGTTCCCATGGGATCGGGTGGCTGCCGGCAACGAGCGTCACTCGCTCGGACGTCAACCGCATCTACGGCATCACCGGAGCGCACGGATTCGTCGACACCCTCAACCTGGCGCCGGGGTCGCACAGCGTCTGCCTCTACGCCATCAACATCGGCGCGGCCCGCGCCAACACGTTCCTGGGGTGCCGCCCCGTATCCGTCGCGGCCCCTGGGGCGGTGACCGCCGTTCCAGCCGTGCCTCGGGAGACTGCTCCGATCGCGCCGGTCAGCGCGTCACCGAACCCGTCGCCAACATCCACCGCACCCACCCCGACGCCGACAGTGACGCCGGTCCCCGCCGATCGGCCGGTGGTCACACCGACACCGGTGACGGGAGCAGCGACGTCCACGGCTGCGACCTCAACCGGCTGAGCGCAGCAGCCAACTACCGCCCACCGCCAGCGCCGCCCCGGCACTGGCCAGGAACGCCAACACCCAGATAATTCCCGGGATCCTGGTGAGGCGAGCCAGCATGTCGGCGTCCGAACTGCGAGCCTGCCCCCGCCGCCTCAGCGCCTGCAGTTCGAGTACCGGCCGGGGCGCGGCCAGCAGCAGGAACCAGGTGCCGGCGTAGGCGAAGCTCGACTGCACCACCGCACTGCCCCACCACGACACCGCGAAGACACCGACACTGCTGATGAGCACCGACCAGAGTCCGAACCAGTTGCGGATCTGAATCAGCAGCAGCGCCAGCAGGAGCAGAGCCAACCAGAGCAGCCCGACCGGGTGGCCCAACCAGAGCAGATAGGCGCCGCCCAGTCCGAGCAGGGCCGGGCCCACGTAGCCGGCGAAGGCGGTGAGGACCATCCCCGGGCCGCTGCGACGTCCACGGGAGAGGGTGAGGCCGGAGGTGTCAGAGTGCAGTCGAATCCCCTCCAGCCTCCGCCCGCTGATCAGCGCGGCGACGCCGTGCGCCGCCTCGTGGGCGATGGTGACCAGATGACGGGTGTAGCGCCAGCTGAGCGGGAGGGCGACCAGGAGCAGGGCGAGGATGCCGGTGCCGACGACCAGCCCTAGTGAGGGAGCGGGCTGGCTGCTGGTGGCGCGGTCCCAGACCTCACCGATGATGCTGCCGCCGTCGCTCACCGCGCTCACTCTGCCAAACGCAGCTGTAGGGCCCCGATGAGAATCGATCGAGGCCCTACAGCTTGGTTGTACTGCTCGTTACTACCGGACCGTGACCGCGAAGTTCGCGCTCACTCCGGCGTCGGCCCGCGCGTCGCCGGCCGAGATGACCCGCAGTGTCTGCCGGCCGATCGGCAGACCGGTCACCGAGACTGCGACCGTTCCGTTGGCCGCCGTAGTGGCGGAGCCGAGGTCCACCCACGAGGTGCCGACCAGGCGTTGAACGGTGACGCCGATGGCCCGCGGGGCGAGCACCGAAACCTTCACCACGGCCGGTGCTGTGTGCAGCGCGACCGCAGCGACGGTGGCCGCTACCTTGGTCGTCACGCTGAGCGAGACAGCCGAGGAGATCGCCTCCGTGTAACCGGTCACCGCCGCCACCTTGGCGACCAGCGTGCCGTTCTCCTGGGCGTAGGTCCTCACCGCGTAGGCACCGGCCGCGTTCGTGGTGACCGACCCGACGAGCAGGCTGGCCCCGGCCGGGGTCTGCAGGTAGACCTTCACCGCCAGGCCGGGAGCCGGGATGGTGCTACCGGCGTAGCTGCGGGTGGCAGTTCCGGTGACCGTATTGAGCAGCCCGGCGACCTGGGTGGTGGCCGCGGCGACACTCACCGCGGTGCTCCAGGTGCCGACGTCGATCGCGCCAACGGTGGCGGAGGCCGCCGGAAGGCCGGCCGCGCCCAGGAACACAGCGCTGATCGTGCCAGCCGTCTTCGGAAGTGCGGTCGCCTTCCAGGTGCCGTCCTTGGCCACCGCTGCGGCGGCCAGGGCGATGACCGCGCCCGTCGACAGCGTCTCGCGGACGCTGATCGTCCCGGCGGTGGCGCCGGTGACGACCCCGCCGGCGTTACGGGTCAGCGTCCCGGTGACGAGCACCGGCCCGGCGTAGCCCACCTGGGTGCGGTCGGCACTCGCGCTGAGCGAGGTCGTCGGGATGCTGACGACCAGCGTTGTGGCGACCGCGCTGGTTGCGTTCCACGCCGCGCCGCCGGCCAGGCTGACCGTGATCGTGCCGGAGACGGTCGGGTGCACGACGGCGGTGTAGGAGCCGTCGGTCGCGACGACCGCCGACCCGAGCGAGGTGACCTTGCCGTTGATCGGCTCGGTGATCGCCACCGTGGCGCCGGCCAACGGGATGCTCTGCGAGGCGACCGGGCGGGTCAGCGTGCCGGTGATGGTGACCGCGTCCCCGTAGTAGGAGGCGCTCTTGTCGGCGGAGGCGGTAACCGTCGGCGAGCACTTCGAAGCCACCAGCAGCATGTTGCTACCGGCCATTGCGCTGAAGGCACCGACCGCGACGCTGCGCAGTGACACGGTGAGCGTCATCGCGGTGGTGGCGACGATGGAACCGGCGGCCACACCGTCGGCGTTGGTCAGAGCCGACCCGGCCGTCGCCAGCGCGGCCGTCCCGTTCTTCTTGGTGAAGGTGACGGTGACGCCCTTGACCGGGGCACCGGTGGCGGTGTCGGTGACGACGGCCCGCATGACCGCACCCGCGCCCGTGCAGACGCTCGCGCTGCTGCCGGACTGCGACGCGACACTGAAGGCGACTGAGAGAGCGCGCTTCACGGTCGGGATGCTGAAGGTGATCGCCGAGGTGACGACCTTCGTGGCGCCGGCGGTGTCGGTGACGGTCACGGTGATGCTGCTGGTCGTCGCCAGCGCCGCATTGCAGGTGAGGGTCGTCTGGGCCGAGGTCGCTGAAGCGAAGGTGCAGTCGGCGCGGGCCGACTTCCAGGCGATCGTCGCCACCGCGTCACCGGCCGGCAGCGATGGAGTCATCGTCACCGTGGTGCCGAGACCCGGGGTGAGCGGGTTGCTCACCGACACCGACGCACCGAGCTTGGTGATCGGGCCGACGACCCCGCTGGCGCTGAAGGAGTTGGCCGTGTTCGGGGTACCGAGACCGGTCGGGCCATCCCAGCCGGTGACGGAGCTGCAGAGCTGGTGCACGGTGCAGGTTCCGTTGGTGCCGGAGGTGACGTCGTTCAGGTCACCGGTGTGCAGGTAGGGGTAGGTGTTCGGGTAGTCGCTGGCGCCCGGCGTGCCGGCCAGCGCGTAGACCGAGGCGATGATCGGCGAGGAGGCGCTGGTGCCGCCGTAGACACCCCAGCCACCGTTGTAGACGGCGACACCGGTGTTCGGGTTGGCCACCGCGGAGACGTCGGCCACGGCGCGCTTGGCGCATCCGGTGGCGACGCCGATCTGGAAGGTGGGCTGGTTGGCCACCGTCGAGCAGCCACTGCCGGCGCCGGCCCAGGCCGTCTCGGTGAAGCCACGGGGCGTCGAGGCGATGCTCAGCGAGGTGCCGCCGACGGCGGTGACGTACGGGGAGCTGGCCGGGTAGCTGACGCCATAGCCGTTGTCACCGGTGCTGGCCGTGATGGCCACGCCCGGGTGGTTGTAGTAGGAGTCATATCCGCTGGTGTCGCCGCCGCCGTAACTATTGGAGACGAACTTGGCGCCGAGGGAGACCGCGGTGTTCACGGCCGTACCTAGGTCGGAGAGGTAGGAGCTGTTGGCCTCCAGAAGCAGGATGTTGCACTGCGGGCAGATGGCCGAGACCATGTCGACGTCGAGGGCGATCTCGCCGGCCCAGCCGCTGTTGGTGGCCGGAAGGGGGGACGCGGCGCCGTTCTGGTTGACCTTTCGGAAGCAGCCGTTGGCCGTGGTGCAGGCGGGCAGGCCGTACTGCGCGCGGTAGACGGCCAGGTCGGACTCTGCGTTCGGGTTGTTGTAGGCGTCGACGATGGCGACGGTCTGACCGCTACCCCGTGAGGCGTCCAATCCGTAGGCCGCGACGAGGCTGGCCGGACCGAAGCCGGAGGGCGAGCTCATCGGGACGACCTGACCGGGGGCGGCGGCGGCAAGTGCCGCAGTCTGCTGCACATCCGTGCGCCGGACGCTGAGGCAGGTCGCCTGCCCAGGCGCCGGGGCGGGGCAGTTGGCGACGACGTCGGTCGTCGGGGGGCTCACCGTGGCCGCTTGGGCGACCGAGCTCTGCAGGCTGACCGAGATCAGGCCGGCAACTAGGGAGACAACGCCGAGTATTGCGATACGTCGGCGGTTGCGCGGAGCGGCAGCGGTGTCTGGTACAGCGACGCGGCCGATGGCGGGGGGATTCATCGCGACTCCATGTCTGAAAGCAAGCCGTCGATCCTTCGACAGCCGTGTAGCTAACAGCAACCTAACAGCGTTTCCCGGTACTCGCAGGCTGAACTGAGAAGAATTCTCCTTGCGCGACGGCAGGTCCGGCGCGAAAGTTAGCGGTACTCGAATTTCCGCTAAATACAAGCGGTACTAACCGGGCGCAGTGCGAGTCAGAGCGAATCCAGCGGGATCGACACGTCCGCCAAACGTTGGGGTTCCTGCCGTTCGCCGGCGCTGATGATCGCCTTGATCGGTTCGACGACGTCCCAGACGTTCACGTTCATGCCGGCCAGCACGCGACCATCCAGCAGCCAGAATGCGACGAACTCCCTGGCCGCGGCGTCACCCCGGAAGATCACCTCGTCGTACTTGCCGGGTTCGACGTAGCCGACGTACTCCATCCCGAGGTCGTACTGATCCGTATAGAAATACGGGAGATCGCGATAGCTGGCTGCCTCACCGCGCATCGCGGCGGCAGCGACCTTGGGCTGCTTCAGCGCGTTCGCCCAGTGCTCGACCCGGATTCGCCTTTGCAACAAGGGGTGAAAAGCGTTGGCGACGTCTCCCGCCGCGAAGATGTCCGGGTCGCTGCTGCGCAGCGCGTCATCGACGAGTACCCCGTTGTCGACCTCCAGGCCGGCCTGTTCGGCCAGGCTGACGTTCGGCACGACGCCGACGCCGATCAGCACCGCGTCGGCGCTGATCAGGCTCCCATCGCCCAGCCTCACCCCGGTCGCCCGTCCGTCAGCGGTGGTGATCTCCTGCAGTTGGACCCCCAGCCGCAGGTCCACCCCGTGAGCTCGGTGCAGATCGGCGAAGACGCTGGCGACCTGTGGGCCGAGAACCCGCAGCAGCGGCAGTTCGGCCGACTCGACAACCGACACCTCGACGCCGGCCGCACGTGCGGCGGCGGCCGCCTCGAGCCCGATCCAACCGGCGCCGATCACCACCAACCGCTTCGCCGTGGCGAGAACCCGCCCCAGCGATTCGGAGTCGTCCAGGGTGCGCAGATAGTGGACCCCGGCGGCGTCGCTGCCGGGGAGCGACAGCGGTCGGGGACGGGCACCGGTGGTCAGGAGCAGCCGGTCATAGCGGATCGACTCGTCGTCGGCCAGCACGATCTGATGCCGCGACCGGTCGATGCCGGTAACCGTGGTGGCCACCTGTAGCTCGACGTTCTGCTCGCTGTACCAGTTGGCCGGGTGCACGAAGACGGAGTCCCGTTCGGCCTTTCCGGTCAGGTATCCCTTGGAGAGCGGCGGACGCTCGTACGGACGGTGAACCTCGTCCCCGAGCAGGATCACCCGGCCGTCGAAGCCCTGCTCGCGCAGCGCCTCGGCCGCCTTGGCGCCGGCCAGACTTGCTCCGACGATCACGAAAGTCTCGTTGCTGGGCATCAGTGTCCCCTTCTGAACGGCAGCGCTTCTTGAACGGCAGCGCTCATTTGTGCGCGGTGGCAGCTCGCGGTGGCAGCTCGCAGGCACCGCTCCTCACCCTGCCGTGTCGGGGCCTGGGAGCGCAAGCAGCCGGCGGCCGGAGAGGCCCAGCTCAGGCGGAAGGCTCAGGCGGAGGGCGCGGCCGTCTCCGGCGACACCTCGGGCAGGATGGCCCGCTGCGGCTTCTGCCGCCAGTCATAGATCGCCGACGTCCGCAGCACCACGTCCTGCACCGAGCGGTTGGAGCGGCTCACGGCGGCCCAGAAGAGTCCGATGGGGAACGACACGCAGAACACGGCTCGCAGCGCAGCGATCGGGAACCGCATCAACTCGCCCTGAAAATTCACCACGCGCAGCCCGAGCAGCGACGCCCCATAGCTGCGTCCGGTGGTCCCCCAGGCCAGCGTGAGATAGATGACCGAAACCACGTAGCCGATGGCAACCATGCTCAACCCGATGTGATCGGGCCATTGGAAGCTGCGCGGGTCGAGCACGAAGGAGATGCCGGCGATGCCCCCGTAGATCCCGGCCACGATGATGACCACCACCAGCAGGTCCACCGACGCGCAGAGTGTGCGCGTGACGATGCCGGCCCGATGACCCTGATAGGGGCGGGCGGGCAGCGGGACGGTCGAGGGGTGGTCAGTCGGTGGCATTTCGCTCCTCCGCCTGCTTCTGGGATTTCGGGGCGGCCGAGTTGCGCCCATTGCGACGCAGCATCAGCCGATCGACGATCCGGTTCACTCGCTCATCGGCCTCGATGCCGCGCATCCGCACGCCCACCACCGTCTCGGAGGCAACGGCTCCGGTCGAGTCACGGATGATCTCGGGGAGGTCGACCCCGTCGATGACGTCCTGGGCGATACCGAGGATGTCGACGCGGCCGATGATCGCGTCGAGGTCGATCTTGGCGGCGATGCCATCTATGTCGACCCGGGCGATCACCGGTGCGATGTCCACCGACGCGACGATCTCATCGATATCCACCCGGTCAATTACCCGGTCGATCGGCACCCGGTCGACGATTGCATCGAGGTCGACGGTGGCGACGATCGCATCCAGATCCACGTTGTCGACGATTCGCTCGATCTGTACCCGGTCGAGAACGAGCTGCGTCAGATCCAGGCGATCCAGCACCATGTTCACCACAACCGGAACGATCTCGTTGAGCAGTTCCTCGCTCTGCCGCTCACGGGCGGTACGGATCTCACGACCTCGCTCGGCCATCGCCGCCAGCCGGGTCTGCGGCCAGTACCGCGGTGCGATCAGCGGCGGCCTCAGCAGCACTCCCACCAGCGGGCGGGTCACCCGCAGTCCGGTGCGGGTGACGGCCAGCGCCGTTCGGGTCACCCCGGCGGCGACGTCGATACCGATGTCGACCACCGCCGGCACCTGCACCTCGCGACGGTTTCGGCGCACGACAACCGACCCAGTCGGCGACCCGTCGTCGTCACCGGCCGCTCTGTAGGCGTCTGCCGTCACGTCGCCACGCTAGTCGTCGACACGGTCGCAAGCCTCATCCATAGAGCATGGTCAGCGCAAGCGGGACTCGCCGTCGGCCGCTGGTTCGCCGGACGCCGGCCTTTAGGATGTCGAGGGACTACAGAACCAGCAGAAGAGAGGCCGGTGGCCTGCCTTGTCCGACGCGCTCGACAGCTCGGAGCGGCCGGAATCGCTCTCCCGCCAGATCTATTCGATCCTGCGCGAGGGGATCATCACCGGCCGGTATCCGCAGGGTGCCCGGCTCGCCGAGCAGCGTCTGGCCGAAGAACTCGACGTCTCCCGGGTGCCGCTACGCGAGGCCATCCCGCAGTTGGAGGTGGATGGCTTCGTCCGCACAGTCCCCCGCCGGGGTGCCGTCGTCAGTACCTGGAGCGTGAAGGCGGCCAACGACCTCTTCGACCTGCGGCTCTGCCTGGAGGTGGGCGCAGCCGGGTATGCGGCCCGGCAGGTGTCCAACGGCGCCAGCGCCGGCCAACTGAAGGCGGTACTCGACCGCGGCCGCGGCGTCATGGCCAGCCACGACGCATATCGCATCGCGCAGGAGAGCACCCGGTTCCACGAGACGATCGTGGACATGACCGAGAACGCGTTGATGCGCTCGCTGATGCGCTCGGTCTCCGGCCGGATGATGTGGCTCTTCTTCCTCACCACCGAGCTTGACCCGTTCGACGCCTACGACGGGCACCTGGAGATCTACCGGTCGATCGCGTCGGGGAACCAGCGGGTTGCCGAGGCGGTCGCCTATGCGCACATCGAGCGCGACCGCGACGAGTCGCTCGGCTTCCTCGATCAGCTCGGCGGCGGGGAGAGCTGCCGGAACGCCGAATAGATATGCCGCGGCTGGGTGAACCAGACCTCGGCGCTGTGCGCAGTCAGATGCTGCAGCGCCCGGGTCAGCCTCCGCAGCCGAAACGGCGCACCGGAGATGAACGAGTGCACAACGATGCTCATCACCAGCGGCTGCTCCTGGGCCGCCAGCAGCAACTCATCGAACTCGTCGACGATCATCTCGGCGAACTCGCCGGCCGAGGCACCCCGTCCGATGATCGTCGAGCTGTCGTTGAGCTCCAGCGCGTACGGAATCGTCAGTAGCGGGCGCGAACCGGTAGACAGCCACACCGGCTGATCATCCATCCGCAGGTCGAGCACGTACTCGTAGCCGGCTGCGACCAATGAATCAAGGGTGTTCGGAGTATGGGTCAACCACGGACTCGACCAGCCGAGCGGGGGCACGCCCTCCTCCGCCGCGATCCGAGACGCGACCGCCCGAAGGTAGGCGAGTTCCTCATTCGGCGCGAAGTCGGCCAGCGAGTCGGAGTTGGAGAGCCCATGCCCGACGACCTCGCTGCCGTGCCGCCGCGCGGCCGCCGTCACCGCAGCCGCCTCGTCGTACACATCGGTGTTGAGCAGCATCGTCGAGGGGATGCCGAGTTCGGCCAGGCGATCGAGCAGCCGGAACGCGCCGACCCGATTGCCGTAGTCGCGCCACGACGTGTTCATCACGTCGGGCTCCCCGGAGCTCGGCAGCAGGTTCTCGGTTAGCCCGTCGCCGAAACGGTAGGACTCCACGCCGAGCGCGACGTAGACCGCGAGCTTCTTTCCGCCGGGCCAGTGTCCGGCCGGTCGCTCGATGATCGGTGAGTAGCCGTACGGACTGCGATACCCAGCCGCCGCGGCGCTGCTCGCCGGTCGATCGCTCATCAGCCGGTCACCCAGCGGTTCATCCCGACGTCGGTGGTACGGGCCCGATTGACCATCGCCTGGTAGTTCGGCAGCACTCGCTGCACGTCCTGGTAGGCCCCGGCTCGGGCACGCCGGGTCTTGGCGAAGAGCGCCCGGGCCTCATCCAGCAACGCCGGCTCATCCACGGTGACGATCTGCCCCTCCTCGAAGACGATCCGGCCGGCCACCATGGTCAGCACCACCGACTCGCCGGAGTGGCAGTAGACGAGCTGCTTCTCGATGTCGTTGAGCGGGGTAAAGGGCAGGGTATGCAGATCGAGCAACGCCAGATCGGCCAGATAGCCGGGGTGGATGGCCCCCAGTTGATGGGACTGCAGCAGCGCCCGGGCTCCCCCGTCGAAGAGGCAGTTCAACACCTCTCCGGCGGTTGGCCACTGGTCACTCTCCAGGCCGCTGATGTTGTGGATCAGCCCGGCCATCTTCAGCACCGGCCACATGTTCACCGAGTCGTCGCAGATCGCCTCGTCCACGCCGAGGCAGATCGGGATACCCCGCTCGGCGACCCGGCGAAAGGGCATCACCCCGCTGCCCAGGCGCAGGTTGCTGATCGGATTGTGCGCGACGGTGGCCCCGGCGGCGGCGATCAGGTCAAGATCGGCGTCATCCACCCAGACGGCGTGGATGACGTTCATCCGGTTACTGAGCAGGCCGTGGTCGGCGGTGTACCGGACCAGGGAATGCCCGCCCATCCGTGGCAGTTCGCGGGCCAGCGTCCGCTGCAGCTTGGTCTCCAGCATGTGCGCGAACAACGGCAGATTGTGCCGGCGGCTGAGGTCGTCAATGGCTTCGAAGTATCCGACCGAGACGCGCTGCGGCGCCGAGACCGAGACGGCCGCGGTCAACCGTCCGGACTCCGCGCCGTGCCAGTTGCTGATCAGATGGTCATACATCTTCAGCAACTCCCGGCTGTTCATCGGCGCGGGCGCGGTGAGAGCGCGCTGGAACTCCCGGTCGCCGGACATCACCGGCAGCTTCTCCGCTTCGGGTAGCTCCGGCTGGTCGAGCGCGACGCTGGCCCGGATTCCGGCGTCGGCATAGGCCTGCATCACCGCGTCGATGATCTCTGGCTCTGGGTACGGCATCAGGAAGGCATCGTCCTGCACCGCGGTGGTGCCGGTGCGCAGCATCTGCAGAATCGCCAGCATCGTGCGTAGATACGCCTCGCGCGGCGTAGCCCGGAACTCTGCTCCGGCTGGCGACTCCATGAGCATGAACAGCTCCAACGGCAGGCTGTCGAAGGAGCCCTTCAGGTGGTTGGCCGGCGAGTGGAAATGCGCGTTGATGAGCCCGGGTATCAGCAGGTGATGGCCGTGACCTTCGATGATCCGAGTGGATTCGCTGATCCACCGCCGGGCCTCAGCACCGATGGCCGCGACGCGCTCGTCGTCGACCAGCACGTCCGTCGCCGCGGTGATGCTCCCGGCCACCGAGGCGTCGTAGACGAGCACGTCGCGGAACAGGATGCTCGACGAGCCACCGGTCACGCCCGTCATAGTTTCGGCTCCAGTTTCGGCTCCAGCCGCGACGGGCGGGCGAAAGTATTCGCCCGTGATGTCGTGAGTCCCTGGGCGAGCAACCCCTCCACCATCGTTACCGCGGCCAGCACGCCGTCGATCACCGGCACTCCCAAGCGATGCCGCAAAGGGGCTACCAGGTCGGTGAGTCCGGAGCAGCCGAGCACGATGGCCTCGGCGTCGTCGTCGGCGATCGCGGCCCGCGCCTCGTCGGCGAAGAGCTCGAGAAACTCCGTGGACCCCTCCTCCACCTCGGCGACGGCAACCTCGACGGCCCGCACGCTGCAGCGATGATCCAATCCGAGCGTTCGGAGCACCCGATCGGACTGCTCCATCGTGCGGCGCGGCATGGTCACGATGCTGAACCGGTGGGCCAGCAGCGCGGCCGTCATCAGGGCCGCCTCCGTCATGCCGACGACCGGGCCGGTGGCTACTTCGCGGGCCGCCGGAACGCCGGTGTCACCGAAGCAGGCGACGACGTAGCCGTCCACGCCCAGTTCCTCGCCGCGGCGAATCTCCTCCAGCACTCCGACGGCACCCCATACCTCGTCGACGTGGCTCTCGACCGAGCTGACTCCTTTGGTCGGCGTCGCGCCCAGCAGTTCGGTGCCGGGGGCGGCGACGGATGCGGCGGCGGCCACCACCGCGTCGGTCATGGCCCGCGTCGTGTTCGGGTTCACGACCATGATCCGACGACTCACGCAGGCTCCTCGAACGACGGGCAGGCTAAGCGGGGAAGCTAAGCCGACAGGCTCGACCGGCGGCGAGACGCTGGGGGCAAACGGTATACCGTTTCGTGTTTCCGGCGTGTGTCAGTTCGCGGGGCGCCGACAGGAGCAGCGCGGCTAGACCTCGACCTGCGATCCCATGATGACGGTCTGGTCCTCCGGCAGATCGAAGAAGCCGACCGGGTTCGCCGCGTTTCGGGCCAGCGTGATGAACAGCTTCTTGCGCCATCGCATCATGCCCGGCGCGCGGGTGACGCTGAGGCTGGCCCGCGAGACGAAGTACGACGTGCGCTCAGGGTCCAACTCGAACTCCGGGTCGCCGGGCGTGCCGTAGCGGCCCAGCACCTCGGGGATGTTCGGCTCGTCGAAGAAGCCGTAGCGCATCGTCACGTGGACGATTCCATCGGTCGGTGACCCCAGATGATCGATCGTCACCTGATCGGTGGGATCGATATGCGGCACGTTCCGTGGCTCGGCCGAGAAGATGATGACGGTCTTGTGCAGCACCCCGTTGTGGGTGACGTTCGCCCGCAGGGCCAGCGGTGTGGTCTCCTTCGACGGATGCGGGAAGACCGCCGTCCCGGGGATCCGCAGCACCTTCTGCTCCTTCATCTCATCGATGAAGGACAGCAGCGGACCCTCCGAGGAGATCCGGTTGTCGGTGACGATGTCGCGTCCCCGTCGCCACGTCGTCATGACGGTGAAGACCAGCGCGGCGATCAGTAGCGGCAGCCAACCGCCGTGGCCGATCTTGGTCAGGTTGGCCGCGAAGAAGGTGAACTCGGTGCCGCCGAAGACCACCGCCATCAGCACCAGCTTCCAGGTGGCCCAGTGCCAGCGTCCGCGGGCGACGTAGAGCAGTAACACGGTGTCGATGAGTAGCGCCCCGGTGACCGACACCCCGTAGGCGGTGGCCAACCGAGCCGAGCTGCGGAAGAGCAGCATCAATACCAGAACACCCACGAAAAGCACGGCGTTGACCACCGGCAGGTACACCTGGCCGGCCGAGGCGTCGGAGGTCTGACGCACCGTCAACGGCGGCAGCAGCCCGAGTTGGCTGGCCTGCCGCGACACCGAGAAGGCGCCGGAGATGACGGCCTGAGAGGCGATCACGGTGGCCCCCGTCGCGAGGATCACCATCGGCAGCCGGGCCCACCCCGGCAGCAGCAGGAAGAACGGGTTGGAGACCGCCGACGGATCGTGCAGGATCAGACCCCCCTGCCCGAGATACTGCAGGGTAAGCGCGGGGAAGACGATGAAGAACCAGGCCCGGCGGATCGGCGGCCGTCCGAAGTGCCCCATGTCGGCGTAGAGGGCCTCGGCCCCGGTGATGCACAGGACGATCGCCCCCATGGCGATGAAAGTGGTCTTGGGGTGGCTGGTTATGAAGGCGAAGGCGTAGGTCGGCGAGATACCGCGGATGACGCTCGGCTCATGCGCCACCCCGCGCAGACCGGAGAGGGCCAGACAGGTGAACCAGACCAGCATGACCGGCCCGAAGAGGGCGCCGACCTTGTGGGTGCCGAAGCGCTGTACGGCGAAGAGGACCGTCAGGATGGTGATCGCGATCGGCAGCACCCAGTCGTGGAGGCTCGGTTGAACGACGGTGACACCCTCGACCGCGGAGAGCACCGAGATGGCCGGCGTGATCACCGAGTCCCCGTAGAAGAGACTGGCCCCGATCACCGCCAGCAGCAGCACCTTCACCGTGCGCTTCGAATCGATACCGAAGGCGCGGCGGGCCAGTGCGGCCAGCGCCATCACCCCGCCCTCGCCGTCGTTGTCGGCGCGCATCACGATCATGACGTACTTGATCGACACGATCAGGGTCACTGACCAGAAGACCATCGAGATGACGCCGAAGACGTCATCCGGGGTCGGCCGGACGGCGTGGTTGTCGATCGAGAAGACGGTCTGCAGGCCGTAGAGCGGGCTGGTGCCGATGTCGCCGAAGACGACGCCGAGGGCGGCCAGGGTGATCCCGGCCTGCATCTTGGAGCGCCGCCGGGACGGGTGCAGGGCGACTTCGGACGAGGCCTTGGTCACTGTCTCCCCGGCCGGTGGCGCGGTCTCCGAACCAAAGACCGGCCCGTGATCACCAGCGCCGGTACTCGATCCATCGGCACCGGGCTGCACTGCGCTCTCGTCCACGTGCCTATCCTGCACCCTCGCCTGCGGATAGGTGCTCAGGGTCAACGGCGAACTGACGTGTTGTTTCGGCGCTAGGGCTGCGGGGTAAACAACACAGCAGCAGGCTGGGCATGGGCGTCACCGGTACCGAGGTGCGCTCGCCAGCAGGGGACACCAAATCGATGAGGCAACCGCGATGACCCAAGTTCGTGAATCCTTCACGGCGGCACACCGTGCCACCTCCAGTGTGGCCGATAGTGCCGCCGACAGCCGGACGATGACCGGGTTGGCGCGCTTCGGTCTCGTCGCCCACGGCTTCATCTACCTGCTCGTGGGCTGGATCGCCGCGCAGATCGCGCTCGGCCACGGTGGTCAGGAGGCCGATCAGCATGGGGCACTGGCCGAGGTGGCCAAGCACTCCTTCGGCATCGCACTGCTCTGGCTGCTGGCCGTCGGATTCGCCGCGTATGCCATCTGGCGCATCAGTGAGGCCATCTCGGGGAGCGGGGTCGACGGCGACAAGACCAAGGGCCGGCTGAAGTCGGCCGGTCGGGGTGTGATCTACGGAATTCTCTGCGTCTCCACGGTCACGTTCATCCTCGGTAGCTCCCGCCAGTCCCAGGATCAGAAGCACGCGACCCTGACGGCGCGGGTCATGCAGCACGACCTCGGCCGCTGGCTGGTCGGAGTGGTCGGGCTGGTGTTGATCGTCGCGGGCATCGTCATGGTGGTCGGCGGCCTGAAGAAGAAGTTCGAGAAGGAACTGCGCCTGGACGAACTCACCGGCGCCACCCGCACCTGGGTGCTGCGACTCGGCCTGGTGGGAACCGTCGCCCGTGGGGTCGTCTTCGTGATCACTGGCCTGCTGGTGCTCGACGCGGCGATCAGTTTCGACCCGAAGAAGGCAACCGGAATGGACGGGGCCCTGCGCACACTGGCCGATCGACCGTTCGGGGCCTGGCTGCTGGGCCTGGTCGCGCTAGGCCTGATCGCCTTCGGGCTCTTCGGTTTCGCTCAGGCCCGCTGGGCCAAGACCAGCCGGAGTGAGCCCATCGGCCGATAAACCGCTGGATTCTCCGCCGACCCCGAGCCGGCGGATGAGGTGCTCACCGAGCTGGTTAGCTCGCACGTCGGCCCAGAAAGCGGTGTGGAACTGGGTCGGCGGGGGCGCCTGATCGAGATTGTGGGCGATCGTCACCGGGTCCCAGCAGGGCTGATCGACCTCCGGGCTGACGACGCTGAAATCTGGACGTGGCACCGGCGTGAACGGCTGGAAGATCCACGACCCGATGTAATCGGTACGGCGGACCAGGTTCTTCCAGCGCGACTCGGCGGCACCCGCTCCAGAACCTGCGACGCCGAGGTGCGCGTTCAGCGTGCGGAGCTGAGACTCCCTGAAATAGGCGGGGAATGCCCTACCGTAGAGGCGTCGGGCCGGGCAGGCCAGCGTCATCAGCGACACCCGTTCCATCGTCTGCGCGGGCAGCTGCGCGATGACGGCGGGCGCGATGATCGAGCCCTGGCTGTACCCGGTGAGCAGTACCGTCCGGGCCGGGACGGTGGGCCCGATCGGCGGCTGCGCCTCGTTCTGCAGGTGGTCCTGCACCTGCCAGGTAGCCGGGTCGAGCTGCCCCTCCAGCGTGTTGATATTCGGCACCGTCTCGGTGAGGATGCGAATCCGGTCCACCAGTTCCGGGATGGCCCGCTCGGCATAGCAGGGTGGGGCGAACGGGTGCGTGGCCCGTGGCCAGAAGGTGGCCACGTCCCAGATGGCACCGATACTCTTGCGGCTCGATTCGCTCTTGAAATCGGCGCGGAGCATGGCGACCACCACCCCGGCCAGGAAGAGTCCGATGAGGCTCTCCGCGACCGCCAGGCCATGCAGGTGCGACCCAAACGGCGAGTCGCCCGCGGCGCCGGCGATCTCACCGATGAGCGTCGCCAGAACGCCTCCGATCACCGCGCAGACGCCGACCACCCCGGCCTGATCGACCAGCAGGCCGATGGCCCACGACTTGGCGGTCTGGGTCTTGTTGTCGCTGTGCCCGGAGTCGTCGACCCAGCTCATCGGTGCGTCGAGGGCAGGCTCAGCGGTCGGCGCCACCGGCAGATGCGACTCGTAGAAGTCGGCGATCGCGGAGTACCTGGCCCGCTCGTTGCGCTTCGGCACCCGGTCGAAGGTCTTCCAATTACTCACGTACGTCCGCCAGACCCAGACGATCGCGATGAGGACCCCGATGAGGACCCCGATCGGCTCCAGCGCAAATGCGTAGATCGGCCACGGAATCTGCAGCGGATTGGTGGCACCGCTCGTCGCAGCGCCTCCGCTCGGAAGCGGGGTGCCCACGAGCCGGGTCGCGAAGAGCGTCACCAGCGCGCTGAAGGTGCCGCCGAGGCAGACGGCCAGGGTGGCGAAGACGGTGGCGAGATGGCCGTAGGCGAAGGGGCCGGTGAGTTGCCGACGCTCCGGCCCGTCGGTGCCGATCGGGCGTCCGAGCAGCCGCGGCCAGAAGGGATCCGAACCGGACGGCCGCCGCGTGCCCAGCACCGGTGCCGCCCGCTTCACCAGCACCACGACCACCCCGAGGACGACCAGCAGTCCGAGTTGCACCAGCAGCACGATGAGGCAGATGTTGGTGAGGCCGGGCAGCGTCGCCGCCTGAGTCGGCTCGTTCAGACTCGGCCAGCCAGTGGTGAAGACCGAGGCCAGCAGGGCCAGCGCGGCGGCCCCCAATAGCGTGCGGCAGACCCAGGTGGCCGGCGCGGCCTGGCTCCACTTGGTCACCGGCCGGTCGAAGGTGAGCGTCTCGGAGTGACGGTCGGCCAGGTTGAGGCAGAGCGTCACACTCACCGCGAGCAGTACGGCACCGGCGAAGAGGCAGACGAAGATGCGATAGCCACCCGGGCTGTGGGCGAAGGTCGGGCGCGCGGCGATGAGTGCGGTGCTGGCCGCGGCCGCAGCGGCGTGCAGGCTGCGCTGCCGGCGGACCAGTTCCAGGCCGTTCCAGAACCGGGTCTGGGATAGCAGCCAGTTGGACCGGACCTCCGATTGGTTCTCGGTGGTCCGCCGTTCGTAGGAGTGGGCGGTCTTCACACTGATGAGCCAGAGCAGCACGATCACCACGGCCACCGCGGCCAGCGCCGCGGCCATGCGCTCACCCACCGTCCAGCGGGTGAACCATCCCAGCCACGACGGGAAGTGAGCCAGTCGGGCCTGAAAGGCGAATGAATTGAGGAAGATCGCGGCCACCGCGACGATGAACTCGACCGTGGCGGTGAGGGCCAGCAGGCGAAGCAGGGTCTGGGCCACCGCATGCTTGCCGTCGCGGCTGAGCCGCTGCGCCGGCGGCGGCACCGTCGGGTCGGCCTTGGTGGTCACCTCAGCGACGTACTCCTTGGCCGGCGGGAGCGCGAAGTGGGCCAGGTTGTAGAGCATGAACGGTGCGAGCAGGATCCAGGAGGCCGAGGCCAGCGGTGATTCGGTGAGCCCGCCCCAGGAGTAGGCCTCCAACTTCCACGGCACGCTGAGACCGGCCGTCCGGCTCGGGCCGCTGCCGCTGGGCGACCAGCGCCGGTAGAACATCGTGGTGGCGTCGCCGCCGACCTGAAGCGCGTGCGGATGTTCAAGGATTGTCGGGCCATCCGAGCCGGAGACCCCGTGGATGCGCAGTTCGGTGACGTTGTTGAGCCCATCGGTGAAGGTGCCGGCATCCGGCAGTGACCCGGCGAGTCCGGCCTTCACCGGGCTTGTCCGATCTGACTTGCTGAAGCCCCAGGCCCCACCCAGGCCCAGGTCGATGGGTCGCTCGACCGATGGGCCGGTGATCGGGACGACCGGTTGGTCGTCGCCCCGTAGTGAATGCGTCATCGAGTCTCCCGGTCAGCGCAGCGGCTCTCCGCCGGCCGTCGATACGAGCCCGCTGTCGCTACTTCACGTCTGCGCTGTCGATACTTGTCCTGTATCGAGATGAGGGTCAACACCCGCAGCCAAATACCGATTCATCGCACTGGAACTCGTGCGGCAATTTCGGTGGCCCGGGCCCGGTAGCGGAGTACCTTATGGCAATGGCCGATCAGCCGGACCGGGAGTGGCAGGCCCTCTCACGCGAGGGGCGCAGCGTCTTCGAGTGGGCCGCTGCCGCCAGCCGTGACCAGCCGATCGGTACTAGAGCCATACTCGTCGGAATTCTGCAGGTCGGCGACCACAAGGGCGTGGCCGACGATCTGCTGCGACGCTTCGACGCGTCAGCTCGCGACGTCCTCGATGTACTCGAGCGCAGTGAGGCACCGCTCGACGTCGCCCCCTCCGGCCCGCTATCGCTTACGAGCGAGCCGGAGCTCACCGGTGGGGCACATCGTATCCTCATCGACGCCGGCGGGCTGCGCGCCGAAACCAATCGCCCGCAGATCGACCTGGAGTGCCTGTTTGGAGCGGTTCTCCGTACCGAGAGCACTGCGCGCAGTCTACTGATGCACGCGCTACCCAACGTAAATCTGGACGATATCGCCGAGCACTACCGGCATTGGCTGGCCGAAGGTCAGGGTAGCTACGCCAAGGCCCTCGACCGCGACTTCCCGAATCTCTCACCCCAGCCTGCCGTCCCGGTGCCCAGCGGCTCCGGCAGTTCCTCCCCGACGCCACCGACACCGACGCCACCGACGCCACCGACGCCACCGACGCCACCGACGCCATCGGCTCCCCCCGACCCTGATTCACCGGGGTGGGGTTTCTTGGCAATCGTCAACCGGCACGGTCGGCGCACGACTTCGCCGTTCCAGAGAGCCGGGCTCGGGTTCGTCGCCAGCGACGGCACGATCGTGACGACCGTATCGCCGTCGATGATCACCGACATCTCACTGGGCGAAGAGAGCTTCGTCGTGCTGGAGGGAGGTGTTGACTTCGTACGGACCGTCGGCACCATGGTCGCCGCTCGTCTGACTCCGGCTCCCGACCACGACGCAGCGCTGACACCGCCGATCGCGACCGCTGAGCCAGGTAGCCGCGTGCAGTTCGTCGCAGTCTCCGAAGGCTCCGTGAAGATCATGGCCTACCTGAGTGGAACGGTCGCCGAATCGGAACTCGGTACCAACCGCTCCTTCACCGTCGTACTGGACGTTCCTCAACCTGACGACATGGTGTCGAACGGCTCCCCCATCGTCGACGCCGATGGTCAGGTCGTGGGGATTGTCGCGGCCCTTGACTTGCAGGACTCAGCTGGACTCTTCGCGTTAGGTGCAGACGTCATCACCGAGGTCCTCACCGGTAGCCCCCCGGCGCCGGATGAGCCCGACCCCTCGACCGCAGAAGCATCGCCCACGCCCCCGCTGCTCACCGTCGGGAACTCGATCGGCGCGCGAAACGATACCGTCTCCGACGAGGATCAGCTGGGCTTCCAGGTCTACGTGGATGCATTCGCGTCACTGATCATGTCCAAGGATGTCAGACCTCCTTTGACGATCGGCATCTTCGGCTCCTGGGGCATGGGTAAGTCGTTCCTGCTGGAGCACATCCGAACCACCATCGAAGAGCGCCAGCGCGAGTCGCAGCCCGGGCCCAGGATCCACAGCGTCCGGTTCAACGCTTGGGAGTACTCCTCGGCCGCGGCGATCTGGCCGGCGCTGGTGCGAAAGATCGTGAAGGAACTCGACGATCTCAGTAGCTGGCCACGGCGGAAGCGGATCTGGGCACGGATCAAGTGGAACCTTGCCCGGGAATGGCATTCGGCCCGGATCAAGATCGCCTCTGCCGCTCTGGCTCTGGGCGCGGCGTTGGCCTTCGCCGTCGGCGGTAGCGGCGTCCGGGCCGGCGTACTGAGCTTCGTCGGCCTGCTCGGCATCGGCACCGTCATCAAGGCGGCCAACGATCCGATCGCCAAATGGATCACCGCACTCTTCGCCGACAGCGACTACGGGGCCGGCCTCCCGCTGATGGCCGAGATCAAACACGATTTGGATGAGTTGCAGCGACGTCTCTACGCGCCCGCAAACGGTGCGGATCACGAGCCTGAGCAGGTGGGGCGGATCCTGGTCATAATCGACGACCTCGATCGCTGCGAGCCGGAGAAGGCAGTCGAGGTCCTGCAGGCGGTCAACCTGTTGCTGAACTTCGAGAGCTTCATCGTCTGCCTGGGCATCGACGCCCGAATCATCACCGCCGCCGTCGAGAAGCACTACGCGGGGCTACTGGGTAAGGCCGGTGCCTCCGGCTACGAATACCTCGACAAGATCGTCCAGATCCCGTTCCGAATTCCCGAACCCAACACCGAAGAGATCCAGGCGTTCCTTCGAAGTCAGCTAGCGGTAGTCGCCGAGGCCCGGCCCGAGGGGTCGACGGGCGCCGAAGGCACGCCGCCGCCGGGGACGGGCACGTTCGTCCGTTCACCGGCTCCTCCGTTGCGGCGCGGCGCCACGTCATCAGCCCAGCCGGACCGCGACGCGAACCCGGAGTCGCCCCCGGTCGCCCGCAGCGATCCCGGAGGCGGCTCGGGAACCGACTATGCCGCGCCGCCGGCCGTCTCCTTTACCGCCGACGAGCTAGCCGCGTTCGAGCTCTTCAGCGTCTACCTGCGTCCGAACCCACGTCATCTCAAACGCCTGATCAACGTCTATCGTCTGGTGCGAACACTCGGATTCGCCAAGCGGCAATCGCTTTTTCGGGAGCACCCGGCTGCGGTGATTCGCTGGCTCATCATGTGGGGCCAGTGGCCGTACACGTCTCTGACGATGCTGCGCGAGCTGGATCGCTGCAGCAGCGACGAGCGGAAGGCGATGGATGCGGCCGAGATCGATCCGATGTTGACGCTGCTGGCTCGGGTGTCGGGGTCGATCGACAAGTCGCTGGTGGGGGCCCATGACGACGACCTGGAGAAGTTGCGCGGGCTACTCAGCGTCGACGGGTGCCGTCTCTCGCTGGCCGAGATCGGGAAGGTCCGTGACTACACGCTGAACTTCAACCCGGCGGTCGAGGAGCAACTCGGCCGTGAGAGCGGACTGGCTCCGGTTGGCGACCAGATGATCTCGCCCGCGTAACACGCCTGAAACCGAAGCTTCCGAGCTTCGAAACCGAACCGCCGTTGACTAGAGGTCGACCCATTCGATCATGACTGGGGCGCGTCTAGGGTTCCGTCGCTCACGCGGGTCTGGTCCGAGAGACGCACGCACGCCGCACTCGGGGTGCGCCACGGCGGGAGAAAAGCCCGGGAGATTCGACCTCCCGGTCCGAAGCACCGGACCGGGAGCCAGACGAATTGGATGGCGCATGAGCACACTCAGTAACTTCCAGGCGATACCGGTGGTCGACGTCTCCGGCCTCTACGGAAGCACCGAAGAGCAACTGGCGGTCGCCGCCGAGCTGAGCACGGTGGCCCGCGAGGTCGGCTTCCTCTATGTCACCGGCAGTGGCGTCAGTCAGGAGCTCTTCGACGACCTGCTCGCGGTGACGAAGGAGTTCTTCGCCCTCCCACTGGAGGAGAAGATGAGGACCTATATCGGCAACTCCTCCAACCACCGCGGCTACGTGCCGACCGGCGAGGAGGGTGGCTACGACGAGGCCACGAGTGAGGCCGAGCAGAAACCGGCCGACCTCAAAGAGGCTTTCGACCTCAGCCTCGACCTGCCGGTCGACGACCCGGACTACCTGGCCGGCAACCCGATGGTCGGTCCGAACCAGTGGCCGGAACTGCCTGAGATGGCCGAGACGGTCAACCGCTACTACAACGCCGTGCTGGCCTTCGGCAAGGTACTGCTGCGCGGCTTCGCCCTCGCCCTGGGCGAGGCGCCGGAGACCTTCGACGCCATGGTCACCAAGGCGCCCAGCCAACTACGCCTCATCCACTACCCCTTTGACCCGTCCGCGGTCGACTCCCAGGGCATCGGCGCGCACACCGACTTCGAGGTCTTCACCCTCCTGAAGCCGACCAAGCCCGGCCTGGAGGTCCTCAACGGAGCCGGTGAGTGGATCGACGCGCCACCGATGGACGGCGCCTTCATAGTCAACATCGCCGACATGCTCGAGATCTGGACCAACGGCGCCTTCATCTCCACCACCCACCGGGTGCGCAAAGTCGCCGAAGAACGTTACTCATTCCCGCTCTTCTTCAACGTCGACTACGACACGCTGGTCGCCCCGCTGGAGCGCTTCCAGCGGGCCGACGGCACCAACAAGCTGCCGCTGAAAGCGGGCGAACACCTCTATGCCCAGACGGTGCAGGTCTTCGCCTACCTGCGCAAGCGCCTGGCCGCCGGGGAGATCTCGATGCCCGACGTGTGGCTTGAGACCGGCTCCTTCGGGCGCGAGGCCGACCTCAACCGGGGGGCCACCGGCGCCGCCGACCCAACCCTGGTCAGCGCCGCCGCGACGAACGGATGATCCCGGCCGAACTGACCGGCGGTTGGGTGCGCAACGGCATCGCCATCGACGGCGCCGACCCGATCGAGACCACGGTCGTCTGGTGGCTGCAGGCACCCTCCAAGCACTGCGACCTGCGCGTTCCCCAGGTCGGTACCGAGGGGGTGATGTCCTTTGCCGGCACCACGACCTGGGACGATCCGGTCCTCACCTGGCACCCGGAGATCGAGTTGGATCCGAGCATCTTTGAAGACATCGGCGTGATCAGCTGGGACGGCGAGGACATGATGGAGACCGGCTCCTTCGCCGAAGGTGGCCGGGATGTCAGCTACGTCGAACGCTGGCAGCGGCTGCCGGGCAGCGAGGGAGAGCAGTGGGCCCTCAGCTGCGCCAACGGGCGCCTGGTCCGCACCGGTTCGTATGCGCTGACCATCGTCGACGCTCGGCCGGAAGGCGGCGGTTTCGCCGCGGTCGCCTGGACGCTCGGCGGCGGCACGGACGGAATCGCCGGCTGGGCACCGCATCACAGTTGGCCGGCGCAGGCGACGCTGCCACCGCCGCCGATCACCATTGCCGACGGCGAGACGAGCGTTCTCTTGGCCGACGGCATCCTCTGGAACATTGACGAGCACCGGAAGGCAGCTGGTATCAGTGGCTGAGAAATCGCAGGCTGACAAGTTTCATCTGGCCTGGTTCCTGAACTTCGTCACCGACGACTGGAACGGAACCTGGGGCAACGGCGGGCAGGACATGTCCGGCGACTTCTATGTGGAGATGGCGAAGGATCTGGAGCGGGCCTGCTTCGACTACGTCATCATCGAGGACAAGCTGATGGTCTCGACGGCCTGGGGCGGCACGATGGAGGCCGACCTCAAGCACGGCGTGAATCCGAAGCACGACCCGGTGCCGCTGGCCGTGCTGATGGCCGCCGGCACATCCCGTCTGGGTGTGGTGCCGACGATGTCGACGTCCTTCTACCCGCCATTCCTGCTGGCCCGGCTCGCCGCCACCATCGACCACATCGCCCGTGGCCGCTTCGGCTGGAACATCGTCACCTCGGCTGAGGACCGTTCGGCCCAGAACTTCGGTATGGAGAAGCTCTACGAGCACGACGAGCGATACGCAATGGCCAATGAATACCTGGAACTCGTCACCGCCCTCTGGGACTCATGGGAGCCGGACGCCATTGTCCGCGACCGGGATACCGGCACCTTCGCCGACCACAACAAGGTGCACACCATCGACTTCGAAGGCAAGTACTACAAGTCGCGGGGTCCGCTGAACACCGTCCGCTCGCCGCAGGGGCATCCAGTGCTCTGCCAGGCCGGCGCCTCCGCGCCCGGACGGGCCTTCGCCTCGCGCTTCGCCGACACCATCGTCGCGACGGCCAACACGCCGGAGCGGATGAAGGCGTTCCGCGACGACATCCGCGCCCGACTGGTCGAGCAGGGACGAAAGCCCGATGACTGCAAGGTGCTCTTCCTCATCGCGCCGATCGTGGCCGACACCGTCGAGGAGGCGCAGGCCAAGAAGCTGCGCTGGATGTCCGACCCGATGTTCATCGAGTTGGTGCTGACCACGATGGCCTCGATCACCGAGATCGACTTCTCCGTCTTCGATCTGGATCAGCCGCTGCCCCCGGTGACCACCAATGGCGAGCGGGGTTTCCTGGAGGCGTTCGCCAAACGGGCCGAGGGGAAGACGCTGCGGCAGGCCGTTATCGACGACGGTATGGGTGGGGCCAACGACTTCGTCGGCACGCCGGAGACCGTCGCCGACAAGATGGCCGAGTTCATGGCCGAGGTGGGCGGGGACGGGTTTCTCATCACCAGCCCGGAGAAGAAGCTGAATCGCCGCTACGTCACCGAGATAACCGATGGCCTGGTCCCGGAGTTGCAGCGGCGCGGGCTGGTGCGAACGTCCTACACCCATGAGCAGTTCCGTGAGAATCTGTTGGAGTTCTGAGTAAGGTGCGGGCCTGCGTCGTAGTCGGCAATCCGAAGCTGGGGTCGCGGACGGCCGCCGCGGGTACAACCGTCGCCGCCGCGGTCCTGGAGTCGCTGGAGTCGCTTGACGTCGACGTAGATGTCGGCCTCGGGGTCTCGGTCATCGAGCTCGCCGAGCTGGGATCGTCCCTGTTTTCGTGGGGTGATCCCGGCATCGCCGCGGCCAAGTCGACGGTGCTCGGCAGCGATCTGATCGTCTTCGCCTCGCCGGTCTACAAGGCGTCCTACACCGGGTTGCTGAAGGCCTTCCTCGATCAATTCGGTCGCGACGAACTCGCCGCGCGGGCTGTGGTCCCGCTGATGGTCGGGGCGTCGCCCGCTCATTCACTGGCCGTCGAGACCCAGCTACGACCGGTGCTGGTGGAGATCGGGGCCAGCTGCCCGACCCGGGGCCTGTACCTGCTGGAGTCGCAGATCGAGGATCTCGCCCCGATCATCGACGATTGGCTCGCGCTCTGGGGCGGCGCGCTCAGGGCGGTAGTCTCCGCCGCGAGCTGAGGTCGTGTATCAATCGGAGCGTTACGCTCTCTGAGGCAGCAGGACCCGATCCGGGTCTTGATGTCGACCGATCGCGGAGCAGGGATGACGGCACTTCCGTCACATCGATTTGCCATGGCACCAGTGGCTGGCCTGCTGGCGCTGGGTGTCGCTGTGCTTCTGATCGCCGGATGCAGTTCACCCGCTCCGAGGAGCAACTCGAATCGGCGCACCTTCACCTCGACCTCGGTCGCCTCGCTCAGCGCCGACCCGAGTAGCTCGGCCGCCGCCACGGAGACGGCGTCCAGACACACCGCGATCCCGCTCTCTCCCACTCCGGCGGGGACGACCACGCCGGCGGCCTCCCCGTCCCGGGGAGCCTCGACGAGCACCCCGCCGACCGGCCGGCGGTCGGCCGCCGCCACCCCGAAGCCGCCGCGCCACACCTCCGGCCCCGCCGTCGAGACCGGCTTCGCCCCGCCCGCCCGCGAACCGTCGCGGGTCGTCAACAAGCCGCACGGCGGTGCCTCATCGGTTACCGTTCTCGCCGGCCCGACCCTGCAGAACGACTACCCACGGACGTGGGGCTTCATCGAGACCGAGCCGCCCGATCCGGCCCGGCAGTGCGCCGAGGTCAGCAACAGCGGCACCCCGCTCCCGGTGCGCCTGACGTTGACGATCGTGAACAGTGGCAGCACGTCGGATGCGAACAAGTTCAGTCTCTGGGACCCGTCCAGCGCCGACTTCAGCAACTCGCTGACCCCGGTCTGGGACTGCTACCTTGGCTCCACCTTCACCTTGACCCAGCCCGCCTCCTGCCGCAGTGGGGTGACGCTGCCCGCCGCCTCCGCTGGGCGCCCAACAGCCTGTCTGCTCGGTATTCAGACGAGCGCGGCGGCCGGAACCGACGCCGAGGCGGCGCTGCGCTACAACCTGCAGGTCACCTGCACCGGCAAGCAGGTGAGCCCCTGTGATCAGGCCGCAGTGGTGGCCCCGTCGCCGAGCCATCCGGTGGTGGTCAGTTGGACGCATCAGGTGAAGCTGCAGGCCTGCTTCGCCGCGGTGCCCACGATCGCCGACTGCCCGGCCCGGCACACCGTGCCGTGACCCCGACTCGGGCCGCCGGAACCCGCCGGCACGTCACGAATGCACCCGCGGCTGAGGACGGGCCGCCACCGCTGAGCGTGATCCTGCGCAAGGTCGCCGGTGTCATCGCCCCGACGACGCTGGTGGCGGCCCTGCTCTACTACTTCGGCTACGTCACCACCTACGCTCGCTACGCCTACTTCAACGTCGACATCTCCTCGCTGAACTTCTCCAACCAGGAACTGGCGCTGCAGAGTGTGGGGGCGCTCTACGTGCCGGCCGCGGCGCTCGCCGTCGGGGCGCTGCTGGCCTACATGGCCCGCGATGCCGTCCGGGCGGCGATCGAGAGCGAGACCCACCGACGGGCGGTCCGGTCCGCCGGGTACGCGCTGCAGCTTGCCGGTCTGCTGCTGCTGGTACGCGCCGTCGTCGGCATCCTCAGCCCGGCGCTGGCCGAACGGGAGCCGATCGGTACGACGCCGGCCTGCCTGGGATTGGGTCCGGTACTGCTGCTGGTCGGGATCCGCCTCGTTCTGGGGGCCCGGGGACGCCCGGTGCCGCCGCTGGCCGAGCGGTACCTGCGGGCCACCGCGTTCTTCGTGGTGACGGTCGCGGTGCTCAGCCTCTTCTGGCTCACCAACAGCTTCGCCGGGTACTACGGCAAGGGGCAGGCCGAGGATCTCAGCCTGCACCTGAGCCGTCGCCCGAGCGTCGTGCTGGACACGGTGGAGCCGCTCTGGTTGCACGATTCAGGCGTCGTCGAGACGCAGCTGCCCCCGTCGGCCGGGCAGCAGTTCAGGTTTCGCTACCGCGGTCTGCGGCTGCTCGTCGAGGCCGATTCGAAGCTGTTCCTCATCCCGGATCAGTGGCGATCCGGGGGGACGGTGCTGGTGCTGCCACACGACGGGTCGGTGCGTGTTCAGTTCGACACGTGAGCAATCAGACGCCGGTCGTGACTGGGCGGCCCGGCCGTTGGAGAATTGATCCGTGCGCAGGAGAGATCAGGGCTTCGAGAACATGGCCACGGTGCTGGTGAACCCAGCCGTGCTCAATGATCTGGAGCTGGCCCTGATGGCCCTGGACTTCCGGCTCTGGCGCGTCCACACGGTCGAGACGTTCGCCGACGCGCCGCAGGCCGCCTTCCAGATCCGCCGCAATCTCATCGAGTGGAGCAACGGCCGCTGGGAGATCGCCGCCGAGTGGACGCTGGTCTGGATCACCTTCGGGGAGAGCTGGCTGGATGGCGAAAATCCCATACCGTGGCCGGCTCATGCCGCTCTGTGGGATGAACTGGCCAAGTACTCGGAGCACGTCCGCTACAACCTGGGGCTGGGCGGCGTACCCAAGCTAGGCGTGCCCCGGGAGCCCTAGCGTCGTCGCGGCCCGCTTTGTCTCCCGAAGTTCCGCCTGCTCGCCAGATCTCGGATGCTCGAAGGACAAAGCGGGGGCAGGCGGGTACTTAGGACAGTGCTGCGGTCCGGGACACGCCGCCAGGCGGGTCAGCGCTTGATCGTGATCGAGACTCGGGGCGAGGTGGAGGCCAGGATCCCGGCCTTGGCCCGCACCACCGCGGTGAGGGTGGCCTGCTGCCGCAGCGCCACCTTCGCGGCGAAGGTGCCGTTGGCCGCGGTCACCACCGTCGTCAGATAAACGTTCTGCCCCTTGGAATTGCGGCCGTAGATGGCCACCGAGACCCCAGCGGCCGGCCGCACCACGCTGCCGTACCGCTTTGTCACCGAGCCGGTGTAGAGGCTGCGGACGCCGGCGGCCACCTGGGTGTGCTGAGCCTTCAGTTTGGCCGCGGTGCTCCAATTGCCGACGATCAGCGAGCCCAGCGACACCGCCGCCGCCGGTTGGGCCGTCACGCCGGCGTAGCGCGCGGTCAGGCTCATCGACGCGGTTCCGGTCAGGCTCACCGACCAGGCCCCGGTTCCGTGGACGATCGTGGTGGCCACGACCCGGGCCGCGGCGTGGGGCGGCGTTCCGTAGATGTTGACTCGGGAGGCCGGAAGGGCAGTCAGGACGCCTCCGAGCGATCGCTGTAGGTACCCGGAGAAGGTGACCACCGTGCCGTAGCCGACGTTGTGCGAACTGATGCCGGCGGTCATCCGGGTCAGGATCGGGTTCACCGTCACCGCCGTCGCCGCCGAATGGGCGGCCGTCCACGAAGCGGTCGCCGGCAGCGCTGCCGACAGCGTCCCACTGGCCTTCGGGGTGACGTTCACGCTGAAAGCGCCGGTTGCCGAGCTGATCGCGGTGGCCAGCACCGTCGCGTGACCGGCCACCGTCGCGATGATCTGCACACTGGCGACGGGAAGCGGGACACTCCCGTTGGCGCCGGCCCGGGTGACCACCCCGCTCACCGTGACCGCGACGCCGGGATTGACGACCACCCGGCTGACACTCGACGTCAATGTGGGCGCGCACAGCACGGCGGTGGCGTTGACGCTGGTGCTGCCGGCGGCGAAGGCGCCGGTTGCTTGCACATCGGCCGCGTAGATTACCGAGACGGCGCTGGTCGACGATGTGGCGGCAACACCGTCCGCCCCGGTGAGCAGGACCGAGGAGATGTCGGTCGCGGCGTCCAGGCCGATCTGCTGGCTAAAGCTCATCGCCACCCCGCGCACCGGTGTGCCGGTCAGGTGGTCGGTCACGGTGGCCCGCAGGGCGGTCGGGGCGGAGAGGCAGATCGACTGGTCGGCACCAGTCTGCCCGGCCGCGGAGAGCGTGACGTCGACGTCTCGCGGTATCGAGGGCTGGTCGAAGGCCACCGTGGCGGAGGCGGTCACGCTCGACCCGTTGCGGTCGTTGACCTGAGCCGTGATCACCGGGTCGGCCGATCCCGCGTTGCAGGTGAGCGTCGTGCTGGCCACGGTCGGCGAGCTGAACTGGCAGCCGGCATTGTCGGCGGTCCAGCGAATCGAGGTGACTGTGTCCCCGGACGGCAGGGTGACGGCGACCGAAACATCACTCGGCAGTCCGGCGACCGGCGTCCCGCTCACCGTGACCGAGGCGCTCAGCGGCACCGGGGTCGGCGTTGGAACCGGGGTTGGCGTTGGAACCGGGGTCGGCGTCGGCACGACACTGCTGCTGAAACCGGCGCTGCCATTGGGTGAACCGAGCCCGGTCGGCCCGTCCCAGCCGGTGGTCGCGGTGCAGAGCTGCGAGCCGCCGCAGCTGCCGTTGTTGCCCGACGTGACGTCGTAGAAGTTGGTGCTGTGGGCGTATGGGTAGGCATTGGCGTAGTCCGAGGCGGCGGGGGGACCGGCCAGCGCGTAGACCGCGGCAACGATCGGGGACGCGACGCTGGTCCCTCCGAAGACCCCCCATCCCCCGTAATACACGGCGACTCCGGTTGCCGGGTTCGCGACGGCCGAGACATCGGCGACGGCCCGTCCGGTGCAGCCGGTGGCGATGCCGGACTGGAACGTGGGCTTGGCCTCGTAGAGGGTGCAGCCGCTGCCGGCCCCCGACCAGGCCGACTCGCCCCAGCCCCGAGCGGAGTTCGCCGTGGTCAGGGTGGTGCCGCCGACTGCGGTGACATAGGCAGAACTGGCCGGATAATTCGTCTCGTAGCCGTCGTCACCGGTGCTGGCGGTGATCACGACACCCGCCTGCTTGTAGAAGTTGGTGTCGTAGTAGGAATCGGAGCCGGAGTCCGGACCGCCGTAGCTGTTCGAGACGTACTTCGCCCCCAACCGGACGGCGGTCTTCACTCCCGCACCCAGGCTGCTGATGTAGGAATCATTGGCCTCGACCAGGAGAATCTTGCAGTTCGGGCAGACCGCCGAGACCATCTGCACGTCGAGGGTCGTCTCCTGGGCCCAACCGCTGTCGGCGGCCGGCAGCGGAGTGGCGACACCAGTCTGGTTCACCTTCTTGAAGCAGCCATTGGCCGTCGTGCAGGCCGGCAGGCCGTACTGCGCGCGGTAGACCGCAAGGTCGGACTCGACATAGGGAGCGTCGTAGGCGTCGATGAGCGCTACCGTCTGGCCGGTTCCGCTGGTCGAGTTCAGGTTGTAGGCCGACGCGAGATCGGCCGGGCTCAGGCCGCCCGGGGCACTGGCCGGCTGCGCACTCGCAGCCGGTTGGGTGCCGTCGACCCGCACGCTCAGGCAGCGGGCCTGCCCCGGAGATGAGGCGATGGCACAGTTCGGCGTCGTCGGGACGTCGGCGACCGGCCGAGCCGGCGCGGTCAGGGCGCCCGTCGCCGAGTTGTGAGCGGGTGCAGGCGCCGGGGTGGGGTGAGCGGCCGCCGGCTGCGGCGCCGAACTGAGAGCGGGGCTGGCTTTCGGCGCTGCCGTTACGGCGGACGGCGAGGTCTCGGTCGAGCCCGACGTTGCGGTTGTCGCGGGTGGATCGGAGCTCGTCGATCCGGCAGCCGCCGTGGTCTTCGTCGGTTTCGTAGGCCCGGGGCCAAAACCGCTAGCCACGACCGATACGAGCGCGGCAACGGCGATCAGGACGATGACAGCGCGCCGCGTACGGGACGGTGCTGAGATGAATCGCAACAAGATCGAGGGCTCCTGCCGGGTTATCCGCCGATCCTCGGCGGATGAGACGACGCTAAATTATCAGGATTCTGGGCGTACATCGACTTGAAAACGGGTCATTCGACGGTCGTATGAGTTCTCTCGGGACCTCAGCTCACCGCGACCTGAGTCACTTGAGCTCGTTTCCGTGGACCGGACGCCGATTGGCAGGTGCCGGCCACTCCGATCAGAGAGCAGTTGACCACCCAGTGACCACGCTGCTGCTAGTCGCCGCCATCACCGCGTTCGTCGTCGGCGCCATGCGTTTTCTCCTCAAGGACGCCTACCGGCAGGCGGCCGCCGTGATCGACGACGCCAGAAGAGACACCGGCGAGGCGGAGTGGGAGGCGACGGCCAGCGAGGTGTCTGCCCTCACCCACGATATTGGCGCCGAGCCAGACCGGGCGCCGTTCCTCGGCTGGACCGAGATCGACGACCTTCAACTTGAACGACTGCTTCGCCAGAACAAGCCCTGACGGGTATTTATCCGCCATACCTACCGGACGGTAGGTATGGCGTTCGGAAATGTCGGATCGCCTGCTACAGTGCCCGAGCCGATCTACTTAAGGAACTCACATCAATGGCTCGTCGGGTTACGCACGGTGCACGATCTCTCCTAGTTTTGCTGGTGTCAGCGGCTGTTGCCGTGGTGGGGCTGGGCGCACCTAGCCCGGCTGGCGCTTCGGTGCCGAGTGTTCTGAGCGCCGGTCAGAGCCTCGCTACGGGAGCCTCCTTGGGCTCCCCGAACGGGGCCTACACCGCGACGATGCAGACCGACGGAAACTTCGTCGTCTACGCCGGCACCAAAGCGCTGTGGTCCACCCACACCAAAGCCACCAACGCCAGCCTCAGCATGCAGACCGACGGCAACCTCGTCATCTACAACGCCGGCAAAGCCCTCTGGTCGACCCACACCACCGGCACCTCAGCCACCCTCACCATCCAAAACGACGGCAACCTCGTCATCTACGTCGCCGGCAAAGCCCTCTGGTCCTGGCGCACCGGCCTCATCGCCCCACCCACACCCGCATCCCTCACCGCCGGGCACACACTGCCCCGCGGCGGATCACTCCTGTCGCCCAACCACGCCTACCGCACCACAATCCAGACCGACGGAAACTTCGTCGTCTACGCCGGCACCAAAGCGCTGTGGTCCACCCACACTAAAGCCACCAACGCCAGCCTCAGCATGCAGACCGACGGCAACCTCGTCATCTACAACGCCGGCAAAGCCCTCTGGTCGACCCACACCACCGGCACCTCAGCCACCCTCACCATCCAAAACGACGGCAACCTCGTCATCTACGTCGCCGGCAAAGCCCTCTGGTCCTGGCGCACCGGCCTCATCGCCCCACCCACACCCGCATCCCTCACCGCCGGGCACACACTGCCCCGCGGCGGATCACTCCTGTCGCCCAACCACGCCTACCGCACCACCATCCAGACCGACGGAAACTTCGTCGTCTACGCCGGCACCAAAGCGCTGTGGTCCAGCCACACCAAAGCCACCAACGCCAGCCTCAGCATGCAGACCGACGGCAACCTCGTCATCTACAACGCCGGCAAAGCCCTCTGGTCGACCCACACCACCGGCACCTCAGCCACCCTCACCATCCAAAACGACGGCAACCTCGTCATCTACGTCGCCGGCAAAGCCCTCTGGTCCTGGCGCACCGGCCTCATCCCACCGCCGGTCCTGACCGCGAAACCCCTAGCTTCAGCTGCGATCGTGTACACCGACGAGACCACCATCGTCGTCGCGTGGCTGCTGCGGACCGGGGTCACCAGCGGCCAGGTGATGGTCCGCCGAGCAGTCGGCGCGGTCGCCCCGACCAGCCCGACATCGGGCACTCTTATCGGCGATGTAACGGCGACCGAGGGGTACGTCACCGACACCTCAGTCGCCCATAACGTCACCTACTCCTACGCCCTCTTCCCGCACGACGCGAGCGGATACGCAGCACGCTCCACCGTCACCGGCACCACAGCACTGAGCTGGAACCAGACCGCAACGATGTATCCGGATAACTACAACGACATCTCCTGCCCGTCCACCACGCTCTGCGTCGGCGTCGACACCAAGGGTTCAGCCGCGACCACCACCGACAACGGCGTCACCTGGTCGACCCCGGTCCAGGTCGACTCCAACGACGGCGGCCTCAGCTCCGTCTCCTGCGCCACCACCACGTTCTGCGTTGCCGTCGATTTCTACGGCAACGCCTTCATCTACAACGGAACCAACTGGAGCGGCGCCCAGGACATCGACGGCGACAACGCGATCAGTAGCGTCTCCTGCCCGACGACAACGTTCTGCCAGGTTGTGGACTTCAACAGCAACGCCGTCGTGTACCACAGCGGCACCTGGTCGAGCCCGACACTTATCTCGGCAAACAAGAGTTTCATCACCGTCTCCTGCGCTACTGCCAGCTTCTGCGCGGCGGTCGACTACACCGGCGACGCAACGATCTACAACGGCTCCGCCTGGGGCACCCTCAAGAACATCGATGGAACCCACCGCGTCACCACCGTCTCCTGCACGACGGATCTCTTCTGCGCCGCGGTCGACGACTCCGGGAATGCGATTATCTACAAGAGCGGTCAGTGGGGTCAGGTGACCGACGTCGAAGGCCCGTCACGCCCGAACTACGAGATCTACGAGGTTTCCTGCAAGAGCTCGACGTTCTGTGTCGGCATCGACTTCGATGGCAGCCCCTACGATTCGAGCACGGCCTGGGCCTTCAACGGCACCACGTGGACGAACGCGGGTAGCGGGCTGACCTTGGACGGCGCCACCACCATCGACTGCGCGTCGACGACGTCCTGTATCGCGTCGGACTACAAGGGGCACACCGCGACTTACAATGGCGCCTCGTGGTCAGCGGCCCATCTCGCCTGGATGCCATCGGCCCCGCAGCGAGGGGTAACCGATATTTCCTGCTCGTCAGCCGCGTTCTGCATGGCGGTAGACGACACCACCACCGCCTACACCTTCGTCAACGGCCACCTCGATGGATCCACGACGGCTCCTACGGCGGACGGTCTCACGTCCGTCTCGTGCAAGTCAGCGACCTTCTGCCTCGCCATCACCGGCACGATCTCGAGCCCAATGTCGACGATCTACAACGGCAGCACATGGAGCACTCCGGTGTCCGTCGGAAACACCTCGGACGATTCGGTCTCCTGTGTCTCGACATCCTTCTGTGTCGCGGCCGGTCCGAACCAGACAGATATCCGGGTCTTCAACGGCAGTAGCTGGGCGAATGTGCCGGGCTACACCGGCAGCCCGGTTTCATGCGTCTCGTCGACGTTCTGCGCCACCGTGACGTCGGGCGACGTCGGCTTCTACATCGACGGGACCTGGTACGGCGGCAACGTCGATGGATCCAATCTCACCGGAATCTCCTGTGCCTCCGCAACGTTCTGCGTCGCGGTCGACCAAGAGGGGAACGCCCTTGCGTTCAACGGCGATTCGTGGAGCAGCCAGGAGGTCACCGGCGACCAGAGCGTCGCGTTGGTGTCCGTCTCCTGCGCATCAACCACGTTCTGCTCGGCGGTCGACGGCAGCGGAGCGGTCTACGGCTTTAACGGAACGTACTGGGTTAGCTACGCGGACGTCTCCTACGGCCTGACCGTTAAGGCAATCTCGTGCCCGTCACCGACGTTCTGCGCGATGGCCGACACGGCCGGGAACTTCTACATCGGCAACTAACCGCTGCCCCTCCGTCCCGCGACGGCGTGCCCGCTCAGAGCACGCCCCGCGGTCGGAACTGCACGCTGATCCGCGGACCGATGGGGCGGGTCGTCTTCGGGACGGCATGCTCCCAGGTGCGCTGGCAACTGCCGCCCATCACCACCAGATCGCCGTGCCCGACCTCGTAGCGACGCGACGCCCCACCCCCGCAGGGACGCAGCATGAGCGCCCGGGGCGCGCCGAGCGACAGGATCGCCACCATGGTGTCCTCGGTGTTGCCCCGGCCGATCCGGTCGCCGTGCCAGGCCACGCTGTCCCGCCCGTCCCGGTAGAGGCAGAGGCCGGCAGTGCGGAACGGCTCCCCCAGTTCGGCGATGTAGTGCTCGTCGAGAACGCACTTCGCCAGGTTCAGCGACTCGTCCGGCAATGCGTCATCCTCGCCGAAGAAGGCCAGCAGTCGCGGCACATCCACGACCCGCTCGTACATGACCCGACGCTCCTCGTGCCACTCCACGTCGCGCCGGAGCCGTTCGAAGAGCAGGTCGGCCCCACCCAGCCAGGAGCGCCGAATATCAAGCCAGGCGCCATTGCCGAGCTGGTCGCGCTCGACGGCCCGACCCAGCGCCCGCACACTGACCTCCTCCTCGCCGCCGAAGAGGGAGCTCTGAAAGCACTCAGCCGCTGCCGTCATGCCGGTAGCCTACCGCAGATCTAGCACGTACGTTCGAAATGTTGGGCGGGTGTGTCGCTGACCGACCTCAGTTCTCGGTGAAGGTGAGTTGCGCTCCGGTCGTCGCGGTGATGGTCGCCGGCGCGCTGGCCGGCGTGAAGGTCTTCCCCGACAGCGTCGGAGTGACCGTGTAGGTGCCGGCCGAGAGCGCCGAGAAGGCATAGTTTCCATGCACATTCGTGGTAGCCGTCGATGTGATCGGTCCGCTCGCGGTGACCGTCGCCGTCGTCACCTCCACGCCCCCCGGCCCCACCAGCTTGACCGTGATGTAGGGCGCCTTAACCAGGAAGAAACTGTCGGAGGTGACGGCGGTCGCGGCGATGTTCGTCGTGTACGACGCCGGCGCCGAGGCCGCATATCCGCTCAGCGCCGCCGTCATGGTGTACGCACCCGCGGTGGTGGCCGGGACGGCGTAGTAACCGAGCGAGTTGCTCGTCACCGTGACCGTCGGCAGCCCACCGCCGGCCCGGGTGATGGTCGCCCCGGCCAGGGCCGCCCCGGCGGAGCTGATCTTGCCGCCGATGATCACGCCCGTGTAGCCGATGATCGACTGGCTGCCGATCGACTTGCCGGCCACCGTCACCGGCACCGAAGCCGGTAGATAGGTACGTCCGAGACCGGAAGGGGTCAGCGTGTACGAACCCGAGACCGCGTTCGGTATCGAGTACGTCCCATCGGCCGCCGTCGTCACCGCGACCGTGGGCTGGTTGTTGCCGGTGCGGGTGACCGTGGCTCCGGAGACGGCCGCGCCGGCCTGGTCGCGCACGGTGCCGGTGATGGAGAAGGTGTCGATCGGATCCAGGTAGCCGTAGGCGTAACTGCTGTACGGCGCGACGCCGACCGGTGACGGATTCTCCAGCAGCAGCCCGAAGTACTTGGTCGCGCTGGCCGTGTGATCACCCTTGACCGTCGTCGAGACCGTCGCGCTGGTCTGGCCCGGGGCGAAGGTGAGCGAGCCGGTAATCGGCGCGTAGTCCTTCCCGGCGATCGCCGACTCGTCGACCGTGCGGTAGTCCACGGTGACCGGCACCAGCTGCGCCGGGATCAGGGAGACCTTGAACGTCATGGTGGTCGAGCCCGAGGTGCCGCGGACCACTGACTTGTCGGCACCCGAGGTGATGACACCACCCGGCTGCGGGTCGAGGATCACCCCGTAGCCGTAGGAGCGTTGCAGGGTAACCGGGCCGCTGGTCTGCGAGACCCCGAGCGTGAAACTCTGCGGGGCCGACGCGTACTGCTGCGCCAACACCGGCACGGTCACCGTCTTACTCGTCTGGCCGGGGGTGAAGGTGAGCGTTCCCCGTACCGGTGTGTAGTCGTGCTCGGCGAGCGCACTCGAGTCCGCGGTGGCGTAGGACATGGTCACGGTGCTGGTGGCGGCCGGCAGCAGCGAGACGGTGAAGGTGGCCGTCGTCGTGCCACTCACCGGCGCGATCACCGTCGCGTCGCTCACCGTCGCGTAGGAGAGGCCGCTGGTCGGAGCCACCGTGTCGACGATCTCGCCGTAGCCGGTTGCGCGCAGAATGCTGGCGTTCACCGCGGATCCCAGGCTGAAGTAGTAGTAGCGATCGGCCGTGCTGGACGCATTCGCCGTGATCGGCACGGTGACCGTCTGGCTGGTCGTGCCGGGGGCGAAGGTGAGCGTTCCGGAGGTCGCAGTGAAGTCGGTGCCGGCGACCGCGCTGCCGTTGCTCGTCGAGTAGTTGACCGTCACGGTGGTCGTACTGGCCGGCGAGAGGGTCACGGTGTACGTCGCGTTCTTGGTGCCGGTCGCCTGCCGGGTCACCGTCGAGTCGCCGACCGAGAGCTGCGGCGTGACCGCCTGGTAGAGGATCGTGGCGGTGGATGTAGCGCGGCCGACGTAGGCATTTGTCGGCGTGTTCAGTGAGAGGTAGAAATACGACGACCCGACCGAGACGGTATTCGCCGCGACCGGCACCGAGACGGTGAGACTGGTGACGCCGGCTGCGAAGGTGGCGATGCCGCTGGTCGCGGTGTAGTCGGTGCCGCTGACCGCGCTGCCGTTCGAGGTCGCGTACTTCACCGTCACGGCGTTGCTGTTCGGGGCCCCCAGACCGATGGTGAAGACGGCGTTGGTCGCGGCCGCCGAGGCGACCACCGCGGTGTCAGTCACCGAGACCACGGGCACCACCGTGTTACTGATGATGTAGCCGTAACCGTAGTTGTTCGACAGCAGCGCATTGGTGGCTGAGGAGATGTTCAAGTAGAAGTAGAGCTGCGCGGAGTAGACGGCCAACTTCGGGATCGACACCTTCACGCTCGCCGTCGTGGCCCCGGCGGGGATGGTCAGGGTGCCGCTGGCCGCGGTGTAGTCGGTGCCGGCGACGGCCGAACCGTTGGAGGTCGAGTAGGTGACGACAACCGGATTCACCGACGGAGCCGAGAGGGTGATCGGGAAGGTCATCGTCGCCGTACCGAGGGCTGAGCGGTAGGCCGACGCGTCACCGATGGCCAGCACCGGCGGGTAGTTCTGGTTGCGAATGGTGCCGTAGGCCGAGGCGGTGTCGATCCGGCTGTTGGTCGGCGACGAGATGGTGAGCCCGAATGACTTGTCCGCGCCTGGCAACTTGCTGGCGATGAGCGGAACGCTGATCACCTTCGAGGTCTCCCCCGGGGCGAAGGTCAGCGTGCCGGCCTGGGCGGTGTAGTCGGTGCCGGCGACCGCGGAGTTGTTGAAGGTCGCGTACTGGACGGTGGCCGTGCTGCCACTGGCCGGCGACAGCGTGACCGTGTAGTTCATCGTGGCGCTGCCAGTGGACGGGAGAATCGCACTGGAGGTGTTGACCGACAACCACGGCGACTGCTGGCTGGCGGCGGCCGCCTCGATGACGCCCTTGTTGTAGCTGTTGGTCAGCGTCCCCGCTGAGTTGTTGCTGATGTTCAGGTAGAAGAACGGGTCACCGGTCGGGATCTGGTTGCCAAGCACCGGGACGGTGACGGTGGTCGAGGTCGCACCGGCGGCGATGGTCGCCGTTCCCGAGGTCGCCGTGTAGTCGGTGCCGGCGATCGCCGAGCTGTTCGAGGTCGCGTAGGACATGGTGAGGGCGGTCGTGGGGGCAGGCTGCGCGGTGATGGTGAAGCTCATCGTCGCGGTCCCGCTGGTCGGCTTGATGATGCCGGCCGCACGCACCGCGATCTGCGGCGTCGACGCACCGGGGCTCACGATCGTCACGTAGGCGTTGGCCAGTACCGCCGCCCCGGCTGACGGGTTGTTGATGTTCACCGAGAAGTACTTCGGAGTGCTCGTCGTCGCGTTGCCGTTGATCGTCACCGGGATAGTGGCGCTGGTGACCCCGGCGGCGAAGGTGATGGTGCCACGGGTGCCGACGTAGTCCGTCCCGGCGACGGCGCTGCCGTCGGAGGTGTAGTAGTCGAAGGTCGCAGCCACCGTGGAGGCGGTGATGAGGCGCACCGGCACCGAGACGACCGAGGTACCCGAGGCCGGCTTGCTGACGCCGACGTTGTCGACGACCGCCTGGGCGACCCGGTCCGGGTTGGTGATGTAGCCGTAGCCCGTCCCGTCCAGCACGGTGGCGTTGGTCGGCGAGCTGAGCCCGAGACTCAAGTACCAGGACTGCTCCGGCGGCACGTGCCCGAGCAGCGCCACGCTGACCACCTGGCTCGTGGTGCCGGGGCTGAAGGAGAGCGTCCCGTTCTGCGCGGTGTACTCGAGCCCGGCCCGCGCGTTTCCGTTCGCGGTGCGGTAGCGGACGGTCACGATATTGGTGCTGGCCTGGCTCAGAGTGACGGTGAACGTGATCGAGCCCGCCGCGCCGGTCGCGTTGTTGGCCGCCGTGTCGGCCACGCTGACGAACGGGGCGGGGGTGTCGTCGATGATCGTGCCGTAGGCGGTGCCGCGGATGATCGTGCCGTAGGAGGCGCTGGTCAGCTGGAAATTGAAGTAGCGATTGCCGCTGGCGATCGCGTTGCCGGTGATGGTCACCGTCACGACGGAACTGACGACGCCCGGCGAGAAGCTCGCGACCCCGGTCCGGGCGGTGTAGTCCCGTCCGGCGATGGCGGTGCCGTCAGCGGTCGCCCAGTTCACCGTGACGGTGTTGGTGGAGGGGTGAGTCAGCCGGATGGTGAACGCGACCGTGGTGGTACCCGTCGTGGGCTTCAGCACGCCGGTGTCGGCGACCGTCACCTGCACCGGCGAGTCGGCGCCGGCCGGCGTCGTCCCGGCGAAGAGGGGCAGTAGCAACGCGACAACGGCGGTGAGCAGGAACGAGAGGCGCGTGAATCTCTTCGACGAGCGGCGGGACGAACGGTGGCGCGACATGACAGGACCCCTGACCTAGAACATGAGAGCAGAACATGAGAGCAGAACATGAGAGTTCGGAACGAATGGCGCGCTGGGCGCGCGGAAGTATGGCGAGTCCGGCGAGGACCGGAAATCGTTTAGCGTATGGAGCGCGCGTTGGGGGTTACGCACCAGGATGCACGCGGTCGCGGGGTGGAGATCGAATCCATTCGCATGGCGACTGCGAAACGCAACATCTCACGAATAGCACCTGCGCACAAGGCATGAATTAAATACCATCGCGTCGAGTGGATTCCGCGACGCCGGGAATTCCGGCCACGATTTCAACAATTTGTTAAGTCTGTGTTATGACGAAATTGGCGGACGAAATTTACGTCCCTTTAACGACGCGCCCTCGAATCACTTGCAGTGATCGCCCATCTCTATGGGTAGTTGAGCGCTAGACCACTTACCCTCGCACAAGCGGACGTACCGCTGTGACTAAGAACGCCCGGCGTGGGGCATTGCCTAATCAAGTAAGCCAAATCATCAGTGGCGAGATTGCGGAAGCTTGATCGTCTTCTTTGCGCCGCGAGCCGCTGACGGTGGTGGCACCATCGGCCCGATATCGCCGTCCGGTGCCTCATCCAGGTCGACGATCACCGGCGCGTGGTCACTCGGCCCGGTCCCCTTGCGGGCCTGCCGGTCGATCCAGGCCGCCACGGTCCGTCCGGCGACCGGGGGTGAGGCCAGAACCAGGTCGATGCGCATTCCCAAGTTCTGATGGAACATTCCAGCCCGGTAATCCCAGTAGCTAAAGACCTTCTCGTCCGGCCAGCGCTCGCGCACGACGTCATGCAGGCCCAGCTTCAGCAGTTCTCCCAGCGCTGCCCGCTCCGGTGCGGTGACATGGGTCTGGTCGACGTAGGCCCCCGGGTCGAAGACGTCGGCATCGGTCGGAGCGATGTTCATGTCGCCGCAGACGAGTGCAGCATCAGGACCCTCCGCAACGTCCTCCCGCAGAGCCGCGAGCCAGGCCAGCTTGTACTCGTAGTGATCGGAGCCGACGCTGCGACCGTTCGGAACGTAGAGCGAATGCACGCGGATGCCGCCGCAGGTGCCGGAGATGGCCCGGGCCTCCGGATCGGGGAAACCCGGCGCGCCGGGGATGCCACGGACGACGTCATCGAGGCCGACCTTGGACAGCAGCGCCACGCCGTTCCACTGCGCCTGCCCGTAGTAGGCGCCCTGATAGCCGCGAGCGGCCAGCTCGTCGTCGAGGAGCTCCGCGATTGCTGCGTCGTTCAGCTTCGTCTCCTGCAGGCAGACGATGTCCGGCTGCCGTTCGTCCAGCCACGGCAGGAATCTCGGCATGCGCTGTTTGATCGAGTTGACGTTCCAGGTCGCTATCCGCACCAATCCAACCTAGTCCGACCGCCGTCGCCACGACCCCGGGGACGCACCCACTACGTTGGACACCGTGCCCGAACTACCTGAGGTCGAGTCCGCCCGCAGCGTCATCGAACGGGCCGCGTTGCATCGCGTGATCGTCGACGTGGACGATTCGGACACCTACGAATGCCGCCCGCACTCGCCGGGAGAGATCCGCAGCGCGCTCCTGGGCCGCAGCCTGACGGTCGCCCATCGCCAAGGCAAGAGCATGTGGTGTGACACCTCCGGCGTCGGCCGGTCGAAGTCGCCCGGTCCGACCTTGGGGATCCACCTCGGCATGTCGGGCAAGATCGTCATCGCCGACGGCCAGGGCAGCGAGGTCGACGGAGGCGACTACTGGGAGCGCGGACGGGCGGCCGGCGACTACCGATTCTCCCGCTTTTCATTGGCGTTCGCCGACGGTGGCCGACTGCTACTCATCGACCCGCGCCGCCTGGGACGGGTTCGTCTCGATCCACCCGTCGAGCGCCTCGGACCGGACGCCCGCCAGATCACCGGCCCGCAGTTTCGCGCCATGCTGGCTCGGGGCAGCGCGCCGGTGAAGGCGCGGCTGCTCGATCAGGAGGCGGTCGCCGGCATCGGCAACCTGCTGGCCGATCAGGCCCTCTGGCTGGCCAAGCTCAACCCGTCCCGTCCGGTGAACACGCTGGATCGTTCCGAGACCGACCGTCTCTACCGGGCGGTGCGTCGCGCAGTTGGTGCGGCCATCGACGGCGGCGGCGTGCACACACTCTCGATCATTCCGTTCCGCACGCATGATGCGCACTGCCCGCGGTGCGGATCGGTCATGAAACGCGGGACGGTGGGCGGCCGCACCACCTGGTGGTGTGCCCGCGAGCAGGCGTGAGCTAGGCCTTCGGGGGTTTCTTACGCCCGCTGCGCGACGACGAGCAGGTACTCCCACTCCATGACTCCACTGGCGGCTCCGAAGCGCTCGGCGAGTTCGATCAGGGCTCGATCCAGGTCGGCTGTGCGCTGCGGGTCGTCGGCGACGTTGCGATAGGCGGCGATGGTCGGACCGTAGAAGGTCGCGAAGAACTCTCGGAATATCGCGGCGGAGGCGAAGCGGTCGACTCTCAGCACCCGCCGCTCGGCCTGCAGATCAGTGGCCTCCGCACCCAGTAGCGACCGGATATGCTCCTCGTCGCCCCACAGCGGGCCCGGCGTGGCACCCGGAGGCGGGGCCGCCGCGAAGGGCTTCAGGGCGGCGAACATCTGACCGATGAAGCCGCTGGGCGTCCAGTTGATCAGCCCGATCCGGCCACCGGGACGGCAGACCCGAAGGAGCTCGTCGGCCACCGGCTGGTGGAACGGCGCGAACATGACTCCGAGGCAGGAGAGCACCACGTCGAACGCGGCGTCTTCGAATGGCAGGTGTTCGGCGTCGGCCTCCTGCCACTGCACCGGCAACGAAAGTCCGGCGGCGCGTTCCCGTCCGATCTGCAGTAGTTCCGGGGTGAGGTCGGTTGCCAGCACCTGAGCCCCGGCCCGGGCCGCGGGAAGGCTGGCGTTGCCGGAACCGGCCGCGACATCCAACACCGTCTCGCCCGGTTGCACCGCGGCTGACTCGACGAGGACACCGCCGAGCTCACCGACCACCTCGGTGGCTACCCGGTCGTAGTCCCCCATTGCCCACATTGCCCGGTGCTTGGCCTTGATCGGGTCCAGCACCATTGCCGCCTGCTCCATCGTCGTACTCCTCAGCTCGAATCCGGCCGCCGATCGGCGACGTATCCGAACGCTAAGGCTGGGGCAGGCACCCATACATCGGTGTCACTACGCATCTTCCGTCACGCTCGGCGCCTCAGTTGGCGGTCAACGCGTAGTGCTTACCGGGTGTGTCCCATTTGTTTGGGACTGCGGTGGCCGGCGTCGACGGCATCGTAGGCCGCATGCCGTACTCAAATGACCTGACAGACGAGCAGTGGGCGCTGCTGGAACCGGTGTTCAACACGCCTGGCAAGCGCGGGCCTCAGCACGCACCGGACCTGCGGCGGGTGGTGGACGCGCGGTGCCTCCAACGGCGGGCTCACCTTCCACGCCCGAGGATGCCCCTACGGCCGCACGAAGGGCGCCAAGCGCCTCGTGGCGGTCGAGGCGCACTCCCTGCCGCAGCGTGACTGCGCACGGAATGCGGCAGAAGAGTGCGTTGGCTGTGCTATGACTGAAGGTGGATCTGGCGGTCCGCATGATCCGGCGAAGGATGATGGCGAAGGATCGCCGATCTCCATCCCCCGCATGCAACAGCCCACTGTTCAGCCCTCGCGAAAGAGACCACATCATGGCCTTCAAGGACCAGCCTTCATACATCATCAAGATGCGCGCGAAGCCCGGAAAGGGCGACCGCCTATTCGAACTGGCGACCATCGGCATGACGAAGTCGGACTCGTCCGACCGGTTCATCATGCTTCGCGAGGACGCCGACCCCGACGTGCTCTGGAACATCGAGGTATTCCGCTCCGTCGAAGCCAAAGACGCTTACGAGTCCAGCGACATGGCCGACGAACTTCGCGACGAGATCATCGACCTGCTCGCCGAGCCGCCGGTCCGGATCGAAGCACACCCATACGCGGCCATCCCGGCCCTGCCGGGCGACACCGAGTAGGCGATACCGGCGGACCTGCCCGAGTCCGCACACGCTCATCGGCATGAGAGTGCGTTTGGGCTTCATGGCCCGAGCCGGTCCCGAAATGGGACACGCCCAGTTAGCCCCCACTCGCCTCGGTGCGTGCGCTATCGGTGCGCTGGCCTCGCGCTGTCGTTGCCCTGTCCTCGCGCTGTCGTTCAGACCGGCGTGAGCAGGCGGGCGGCGGCGATGCGGGCCGAGCGGCCCTGGAGACCGAGCTTGCCGTAGATGTTCTGCAGGTGCCGCTCCACGGTGCGCCGGCTCAACTGCAGGGCGACCGCAATCTCCTCGTTCTCCCGCCCGTCGGCCACCAACCGCAGCACGTCAAGTTCGCGAGGCGACAGGAGGGAGTCAACCGAGCCGTTGAGTGGCGGACGCCGTTCACGGCCGCTGTCGCCCGCCCTGCTACCCATCCCGCCGTCCACCCGGTCGACCACCCCGTCGGCGGCCAGGAACTGGCGAACCTCCGCCACGAAGACCGGCCACGCCGCATCCTCCTCGAGCACGATGTGGTTCTCCCCCTCCAGCGCGACCAGTCTCGCTCCGGCGATGCTGGCCGCCAGGTGCCGGCCGTACTCGAAGGAGTTCATCCGGTCCCCGACCGAGTGCAGGATCAGTGTCGGCAACGACAACTGCGGTAACAGCGCGTCGGCGTCGGCCGCGAAGCGTTGCTGCCGGGCTGTATAGGCAGTGCCGGCCGAGACCGCGACCCGCTGCAGGTCATCCAGCCAGCACATCTGCTCCTCGGTTGCCCCGGGAATCATCAGCGAGGTGAAGACGCGGCGGAAGGTCGAATCGGGGCGCGCCCATCCGACCTTGATCAGCTGCCCGAAGGTGTCCTCGAGGGCGAAGTCCTCGGCGCTCAGTCCCTGGGATGCACTGGAGTAGCTGCCGTAGAAGATCAGGCGCGACACCCGCTCGGGATGGCGTGCCGTGTAGCTGATGGCGACCGGGCCGCCCTGAGCCATCGCCATCAAGGCGAACGTCGGGAAGCCGGCGGCGTCGGCCACCGCCTCGAGGTCACCGATGCGTGCCTGAAGGCTGTGGTCGGTGACGTCCCAATCGGATAGGCCATGCCCGCGCTCGTCGAAGCGGATGACAGTGGCGAACTGGCCGAGATCGCGCAGGAAATGCCGCCAGACCGGGCTCTCCCAGTCGAACTGGAGGTGGCTCAGCCAGCAGGTGGAGATCAGCAGGGGCGGCCCCTGGCCGTGAACGGCGTAGGCGATCCGCACCCCGTCCGGTGCCTGACAGAACTGCACCTGCTGCTGCGGCAAGTGCGACCGGCCCTGGCTCGCCATACAGAAATCCTAACGCCGAACTCGCCGCTGCTGCGCCTGCGTCGTCGAGCGGCGCGACGCCGTCCAGCTCCGGTGTCGATGCGCTCGCCCAGACGGCGGACCCGGGTCCCTCAAGCGCCGACGAGCAGCCGCTGGCCGCCACCGGCGGCGACGAAGCGATGACAGCAATTATCGGGGCATTGCTGCTGGCTGCGGGCGGGTTGGCGGTGCTGGCGGCTCGGCGGTTCAAGGCGCGGTGAGACTTCGCTTCGCTCGGGCTGCGCTCAGCGAAGCGAAATCTCCGGCATTCTCAGGGCGATCTCCATCGGCAGGCCGAGATCAGCGGCCAGATCGCTGGTGATCCCACCCAGGCGCGGCAGCCGGGTGGTGAGCTGTGCCCGGGGATCCTCGCTATTGCGCGGACGTCCCAGCCGCTCGATGGCCGGCACGTGCCCCGGATGCCGCACCGGAGCCCGCTTGGGCAATCCACCGCGCTCCCGGGCGATGCGCACCGCGTCGCGCAGCCCACCGAGCTCGTCGACCAGCCCCACGTCCAAGGCGTCGGCGCCGGTCCACACCCGCCCACGAGCCAGGCCTTCGATCTCGGCCGCCGGACGCCTGCGCCCGGAGGCCACCTTGGCGACGAAGTCGTCGTAGATGCCGTCGATCATCGCGGCCAGCCGCTCCAGTTCGGCGTCACTGAAGCGGCGTCGGCTGGAGAACATCAATGACCGGTCTCCGTGCTGCACCGAGTCAGAGGTCAGGCCGATACGCTCCCTCAGCTCCCGGGTGACGAACTTGCCGCCGAAGACACCGATGGAGCCGGTGAGCGTGGCGGGCTGAGCGACGATCACATCGGCCGGGCAGGCGATGTAGTAGCCACCCGACGCGGCGGCCTCCCCCATCGAGACGATCACCGGTTTGCCCGCGTCGCCAAGCAGGCAGACCTCCCGCCAGATCACCTCAGACGCCACCGCCGACCCGCCCGGGGAATCGACCCGCAGCACGACGGCCTTCGCCTGCTCGTCGCGGGCCGCTGAACGCAGCGCCATGGCGATCGAATCGCTACCGGTCTGGCGCCCCATCGGCGAGCGGCGCGAGCGCCCGGAGGCGATGCCACCGCGCACCTCGACCAGCGCCACGTGTCCCCGGCGCCGTCCGGGCAGCGTCGGCGGACGACGCCGGGGACGCCACCGGTCGGCGAAGAGCAGCTCAGCGTCCGCCCCCGCCTGCGACCGGATCGCGGCGTACGCCTCGTCGCGGTAGCCGAGGCGATCGACCAGACCGGCGTCGCGGGCCTCCGGCGCGGTCCGGGGTCCGCCGTCGATCAGCCGGCGCAACTCGTCCGCGCCGACCGAGCGATCGGCGGCGATCGCCTCCAGCGCGGTGTCGAAGATCGACTCGGCCAGTCGGTCCAGCGCCAGGCGATGCTCGTCGGTGTAGCCGGTTCGCATGATCCGGTCGGCGGCGTTCTTGAACTCGTAGCGCTGCTCGAGCTGGGGCTCCACCCCGAGCCGGTCGAGGAGCCCGCGAACGAAGGTCGTCTCGATGCCGACCCCGAGCAGGCCCAGGCCACCGCCGGGTTGTAGCCAGACCTCCCCGCAGGCCGCGGCCAGCATGTAGGCGGCCATGTCGGCACCGTCGGCGAAGCTCTCAGCCCAGGCCAGCGTCGGCTTGCCGCTGCTGACGAACCGGCGAACGCCCTGTCGCAGCTCGTGCGCCATCGCCCAGGGCAGCCGTCCTCCGACCTTGACGATCAGTCCGCCGACTCGCGGGTCCTCCCCCGCCTCATGCAGTGCACGCAGGGTCGGCGAGAGCAAAGGCCGTCCCCGCAGCAGCAGCCCGGCCAGCCGATCCCCCGGTTCCGGTGAGGCCGGTGGCGAGGTGAGGTCGAGTTCCAGGATGAGCGACGCGCGGTGGGTGAAGCCGGCCAGTGGGCCGGGAAGGGCAGGCAGCGAAGGCATGCACCTCACGGTAGGCCCCGGCCGCACTTGCCGTCGATTGGGGAGTTGAATGCCCGGATTCCGGGCATTTAACTCCCCAGACGCGTGGATCGCGCCGATTCTGGGAAGGAACTCTGCATGGCCGATCCCATTCCCGGCGCCCGCGCCGATCTCGATGCCGACTTCTTCGCCTATCGCAGTCTGCTGGAGAAGGAGGAGATCGAACGGCTGGAGACGCTGCGGGGGTGGCTGGAGCGCGAACTCGCACCGATCGCCGACGAGCAGTGGGCCCAGGCCGAGTTTCCGTTCCAACTCATCCCCGGGTTCGCCGCGCTCGACCTCGCGAGCGTCCCGTATGACCTCCCGGGTAGCCCCGGCGCGGGACGGCTGCTAGCCGGATTCATCAGTCTTGAGCTCTCCCGCATCGACCCGTCTTTCTCATCTTTCTATGGCATTCACAGCGGGCTGGCGATGGGGAGCATCTACCACTGCGGCTCGGACGAGCAGCGCGACCGCTGGCTGCCGGCGATGCGACGTTTCGAGAAGATCGGCGCCTTCGGGCTAACCGAACCGCACGGCGGCTCGGACGTGGCCGGCGGCTTGGAGACGACGGCCCGCCGTGACGGTGACGATTGGGTGCTCGACGGCGCGAAGCGCTGGATCGGCAATGGGACCTTCGCCGACCTGATCATCGTCTGGGCCCGCGACGTCGCCGACGACTCGGTGAAGGGCTTCGTCGTAGAGAAGGAGATGCCGGGCTTCACGGCGACCAAGATGGAGGGGAAGCTTGCGTTGCGGACGGTGCAGAACGCCGACCTTGGCTTCGAGGGCGTCCGGGTGCCGGAGGCGAACCGCCTGCAGCATGCGGACTCCTTCGCCGACACCAACACCGTGCTACGTCAGACTCGCGGCGGGGTGGCCTGGGGCGCCGTCGGGGCCATGATGGCCGTCTACGAGATCGCCGTGCAGTACGCGCAGGACCGCGAACAGTTCGGCAAGCCGATCGCCAGCTTCGAGCTGATCCAGGACCTGCTGTCGCGGATGCTGGGCAATCTCACCGCGTCCTTCGGGATGGCGGTACGGGTGGCTCAGCTGCAGGACCAGGGTGTGTTCCAGGACGAGCAGGGGGCGCTGGCCAAGTCCTATTGCACGACCCGGCTGCGCGAGTCGGTGGCCTGGGCCCGCGAGCTCCTGGGAGGTAACGGGATTCTCCTCGAATACGGGATCGCCCGCTTCTTCAACGACGCCGAAGCGCTGTATTCCTATGAGGGAACTCGCGACATCAACTCATTGATGGTCGGCCGCTCCATCACCGGCATCAGTGCCTTCACCTGATGCCGGAAGAGGCCGGAAGAGGCCGGAAGACGGCGAACCTCCTGCAGTATGTGCGTCGGAGTGCACATACTGCAGGAGGTTCGGGCCCGACTCGTGCGCTAGAGGATGAAGAGCATCTCCTGGTAAGTGGGCAGCGGCCAGAGGTCATCAGCCACGATGCCTTCCAGCTGGTCGGCGGCGGCCCGAACCGCCGCCATCGCCGGAAGCAGCTCCTTCTGGGCGTGGGTGGCCTCCTCCAGCGGAGCCAATCCGGAGCCTTCGACCAGCGCCGCCTTCAGCGAGTCAAGCCCGTTGCGCAGGTCGGTCACCAGGGCCGAGACGTCCTCCAGCGGGCCCTTGTCGACATGCAGGCCGGCCCCCTTGAGCGCCTTCAAGTTCAGCGCCATCTCGGTCTGATAACGCACCGCCGCCGGGAGAACGGCCGTGTTCCCCATCTCGAGCGTTGTGCGCGCCTCGACGGAGATGTTCTGCGCGTACTGTTCGAGGCCGATCTCGTAGCGGCTGTGCATCTCGCGGTGGCTGAAGACGCCGTACTTGGAGAAGAGCTCCATAGCGTCTTCGGAGATCAGCTCCGGCAGGGCGTCGATCGTGGTCCGCAGGTTCGGCAGGCCGCGAGCCTCAGCCTCGACCTGCCAGTCGTCGGAGTACCCGTTGCCCCCGAAGACGGCGGCACCGTGGTTGGTGATGATCTCGCCGAGAATGCTCTGCACGGCGACGTTGAACTCGGTGCCGCTGGCCACGTCGGCCTCCAGCACCGAGGCGATGTAGTCCAGTGCCTCAGCCATGATGGTGTTGATGGTGACCATCGGGCCGGCCACTGACTGCAGCGAGCCCGGTGCGCGGAACTCGAAGCGGTTGCCGGTAAAGGCGAACGGACTGGTGCGGTTACGATCACCCGGGTCGGTCGGCAGCACGGGCAGGGTGTCGACGCCGATCATCAGCGTCCCCTTCTCCTTCGACGACGTAGCCCCGCCCTTGGCGATCTGGTCGAAGACGTCGGAGAGCTGATCACCCAGGAAAATCGAGATGATCGCCGGCGGGGCCTCGTTGGCGCCCAGGCGGTGATCGTTGCTGGCCGAGGCTACCGACGCCCGCAGCAGGCCACCGTACTTGTGCACGGCGCGGATGACCGCGGCACAGAAGACGAGGAACTGGGCATTCTCGTGCGGGGTGTCACCCGGCAGCAGCAGGTTGCCCTCGGTCGAGTTGCCGAGCGAGAAGTTGACGTGCTTGCCCGAGCCGTTGACGCCCTCGAACGGCTTCTCGTGGAAGAGGCACTCCATGCCGTGCTTGTTGGCCAGCCGCTTGAGCGTGGTCATGATCAGCTGCTGGTGGTCGGCGGCCTGGTTGGCCCGCTCGAACATCGGGGCCAGTTCGAACTGTCCGGGTGCGACCTCCTGGTGGCGAGTCTTGGCCGGGATGCCGAGTTTGAACAGCTCCCGCTCGCAATCCATCATGTAGCCCAGGACGCGCTCCGGAATGGCGCCGAAGTAGTGGTCGTCGAACTCCTGCCCCTTCGGCGGCTTCGCGCCGAAGAGCGTGCGGCCGGAGTTGAGCAGGTCAGGACGGGCCAGGAAGAAGTGCCGGTCGACCAGGAAGTACTCCTGCTCGGCGCCACAGAAGGAGACGACGTGGTCCGGGTTCTCGTGACCGAAGAGACGCAGCACCCGCTCGGCGTGCTTGGCCATCGACTGCTGGGAGCGCAGCAGCGGGGTCTTGTGGTCGAGGGCGTCACCGAACATGGAGACGAAGACGGTCGGAATACAGAGCGTCTTGCCGTTCGGGTTGTCGAGAATGTAGGCGGGGCTGGTCGGGTCCCAGCCGGTGTAGCCACGGGCCTCGAAGGTGTTGCGCAGGCCGCCACTCGGGAAGCTGGAACCGTCGGACTCGCCCTGGGCCAGAGTCTTGCCGGCGAATTCGGCCAGTGAGAGGCCGCCGCCGGCCGGCTCGAAGAAGCTGTCGTGCTTCTCGGCGGTGAGGCCGGTGAGCGGGTAGAAGACGTGCGAGTAGTGGGTCGCACCCTTCTCCATTGCCCAGTCTTTCATTGCTGATGCGACGGCATCGGCCACCATCGGGTCGAGCGGCTCGGAGTGTTCGATCGTCGCGACGATGGACTTGTAGACGAGCTTCGGCAGTCGCTTCTGCATGACCGCGAGGCTGAAGACATTCTCGCCGAAGACTGAACCCGGCGCCTCTTCCGTTACGTAGGAGGGCGCTGGCGGGACGTAGGCCTGGACGTCCTTGATCGCCTGGAGTCGAACGTTGTTTCCACTCATGTGAGTCCCCATTCAACGGCGGATGTGCCGTGTCAGCCGGGAGCTGACGTCTCCTGGCCGAACGACCGTAGCGGCGAACCCCACCCTGGGCGTTACGCGAAGATGAACGCAGCAATGCGCGGCGTGTCGTCGAACGCTCTTGACGACAGGTATTGCGAGGGGACGCGTAGCGCTTCGTACCGCTTATTACCAGCGAGCCTCCCGGGCCTGCCCACCGGGTCAATAGCCAAGAGGAGATCCCAGCACTCAAGTTACCGAGGGGTTGTCAACGGTGAGTAATCGTGATGAGATATTTGAGTAACTATTGTAATCAGATCTAACAGGGATCTGAGAAAGCTACTGGCTTTCAGCGACACAAAGGAGAACTGCATGAAGACCGTTTCTCGGCCTGCGGGCACCAAGCGTCGGACTCGTCTGGCGGTCGCAACCGTCGCACTGGGCGCCGCCGTAGTCGCCCCACTGGTGGCGGCTACCCCCGCGCATGCAGCCCAGCCGAACCAGCTGTGCCGCACCAACAGCGTCGCCCCGCTATACACCAGTCCGACCACGATCGTCTTCTACATCCCGGCCGGCGCACTGGTTCGCGTCCTCGACTACGCGGATTCGTATCACTACCTAGCCCGTTACAGCGGCACCGTCGGCCAGGTCGAGCGCAGCCGTATCGACCAGGGGAGTTGCTACTACTCGTAGCCCGCAATAACTACCTGAGGCGTGCCGTGGGCTGCGACCCAGTCAGAGCCCACGGCACGTCCTCCCCCACCGACGGCGATGCGCAATGACCCTGTTGTCTGCTTCGTTAGCCGGCCGGCTCCAGGCAGGCGGCCGGCAGATCGAACCAGCGCAGATGATCGAAATCGTCGGAGACCACCCCGCCGCCGGTCGCGTCGCCGTCCGCCGCCGTCGCGGCCGCGAAGATTCGAGCCGCCTCCTGGAGATAGACGGCGAGTTCGGACTCAGCGGCGGTGTCGTCACGATCGGGGTACTGCATCGAGCCGTCCGGGCCGTACCCGACCTGACTCAGCCGCAGCGGCGGCTCGACCAACCCGTCCCGGTGGCGCCAGAGACCGCTGGCCGGGTCGAAGGTGTAGTCGGTGAGCAGCGCGACTCCGTGGCGAGCCACCATCCGCACCGCTTCGATGATGTAGTCGAAGACCGTGTCGGAGATGAAGTAGTTGAAGTTGACCCGCACCCAACCCGGCTTGATCCCCTCGCAGCCATGGGCAATCTCGCGTTCGAACTCGTGCGAACGCTCCAGGTCGATGCCGAGCAGTCGATGCCCGTACGGCCCCGCGCAGGAACAGCCGCCACGGGATTGGATGCCGAAGAGGTCGTTCAGCAGCGAAACGACGTAGTTGTGATGCAGATACCGACCGCTCGGCGCCTTGACGACGAAGGAGACGATGGACAGCCGCTCGGCATCCAGGTTGCCGAGGATCTCGATGCCCGGTTCCTGCTGCCACGCAGCCACCGCGCGTCGCAGGAAGCCCTCCTCGCGGGCCCGGATGAGGTCGATGCCGACCGCCTCCTTCAACTGGAACACCAACCCGGCCCGGATTGAGCCGATGATCTCCGGCGTTCCGCCCTCCTCGCGCTGCACCGGGTCGGCGAGGTAGCGATGATCGGTCGGGTTGACGTAGGCCACCGTGCCACCCCCGGGAACATCCGGCACGCGATTTCGCATCAGCTCGCGACGCAGCACCAGGATGCCCGGGGTACTCGGGCCGCCGATGAACTTGTGCGGGCTCAGGAAGATCGCGTCCTTGTAGGCCAGCGGGTCATGGTCGGCACGGTTGGGGTCGTCGTACATCTGGATCTCGACGTACGGCGCGGCGGCGGCGAAGTCCCAGAAGGAGAGGGCCCCGTGACGGTGCAGCAGCGCCGAGATCCGATGGGTGTCGCTGACGATCCCCGTCACATTGCTGGCCGCGGAGAATGAGCCTATCTTTACGGCACGATCTGCGTAGTTGCCCAGCTCGCGCTCCAGTTCTGCCGCGTCGATGTGACCGTCGACGTCCTGCGGGATGACGACGACGTCGGCGATCGACTCACGCCACGGCAGTTCGTTCGAGTGGTGCTCGAACGGGCCGATGAAGATCACCGGCCGCTCGACGCTCGGGATCTTCTCGCTCAGGTGATAGCGATCGTCGAGCCCGGCCGGGATTCGCAGTCCCAGGATGCCGATCAGCTTGTCGATCGCACCGGTACACCCCGAGCCTGCGAAGATGACGACGGTGTCGTCGTCCCCGCCCACGGCGTCGCGGATGATCGTGCGAGCGTCTTCGCGCAGCCGGCTGGTCTGCAGACCGGTTCCGCTGGACTCGGTGTGTGTGTTGGCGTAGCGAGGCAGCACCTCGTCGCGGAGGAACTCCTCCAGAAAGCTGAGCGCGCGGCCGGAGGCGGTGTAGTCGGCGTAGGTGACGCGGCGGCGGCCGTAGGGGCCAGGCATCACCTGGTCGTCGCCGATGACCGAGGCCCGGATGCGTTCGAGGAGGGCGGTCTGCTGCTTCGCTTCACTACTCACTGCCGAAGGCTCCTATCGCGCAAGCCGTCTCTGCTGATCGAGATCGTGCCCCTTCGAGCTTCCCACGCCTATCGGCTGGCTGCCTAACCTCAGGTGGCAGAGCGTTCGCTGGCGGCCTTCAGCTGCCGTCCGAACTCCGGATTCTCCCGTTTCGGACGGGTCGCCCCGCGCCCCTCCCGCAGCAGCTCCCGCCAGTCCTCCTGGCTGAATTCGGTCGGCTTGGTGGTCGAGACGAAGTCCTCCAGTAGCTGGGTGAAGCGGATCGGGTCGGAGCGGAACGGAAAGTGCCCGGCCCCCTCGAAGATCTCCAACCGGCTGCCGGGCATCGCGGCCTGCGCGGTGTACGCGTGCCCGATCGGCAGCACACTGTCGCGCGAACCCCACATGAGTTGGGTTGGCATACCGGCCACCAGATAGCAGCGGTCGAGCATCGTGACGACCTGGCCCCGCCAGTCCACCACCGCGCGCAGGGTCCGGATGAACGCCGCCCGCGCGGTGGCGTCCGGGAGCGCGTCGACGACCCGACGCAGATCACCGGCGTCGACTCCGAGGCCGGTGTCCAGGCGCTGCAGAATCCCGACTCCGGCCGACACGATGCTCCGGGTGCCCGGGAACCGCAGCGATGAGAGCGCCCATTCGGCCCCCGGAAGGGTGGCCGCCCGCAGCACCGGCGAGACGCTCTGGCCCAATCCGCCGCTGGCCACGAGCACCAGGCGCTCAGTGCGCTCCGGGTACTGGTAGGCGAATTGCATGGCTACGCCGCCACCCAGCGAATGCCCGACCAGGGTGACCGAATCGATGCCGAGGACGCCCAGAAGGTCACGCATTCCGTTGGCGTAGGCGGGGACGGAGTAGTCGGCTCGGGGCTTGGCCGACTGACCGTGGCCGAGCAGATCCGGGGCGATGACCAGGTGATTTCGGGCGAGGGCCGGTATGACCGCCTCCCAGGTACGGCTGCTGTCACCGATCCCGTGGATCAACAGCAACGGTGGCCCAGAACCGGCGATCCGGTAGACGCGGCGGTATCCATGGATGACGTGGGAAGCCACCTCGACCACCGGATCTCGTCGCGCGCCGATGCGGGTCGGTTGACGCTCTCGTCGGGGCACGGCGCTCCTCGGTGTATCCGTCGGCTACCTCCGCGTCGACCGAGTTCCCTTGACGGGCTGTCTCAGTCAACGGAACCGCAGAATACGACCGCTACGAGACAACGATGTTTCGTGATCCGTCGCTGCGGGATTCCCGGCCAAATGGCCAGAAGCGGAGAGTCAGCGCTCGGAGACGTCCCAGAGTTGCTCGGCCGCCTGCGGGTCGAGTGCGAACGGGGCCACCCCGGCAGCGTCCGTCCCGCAGGCACCGGGGTCGCCCACGACCGCCTGCTGACTGTTCTCGAAGTAGCGGCCGCCGATCCCGTCCAACTGCGGGGCGGTCGCGACGAAGACACTGGTGGCCGCCCCCTGCTGCAGCGTCTTGAAGGTGTACCGCCCGGACGCCCGAAGTGCGTCCAGTACTCCCGGTTCGTAGTGACGGGAGAGGTTGGAGTCGGCGATCGCACCCGGATGCAGAGCATTGACGAAGATCCCATCCTCGGCCCAGCGACGAGTCGCGCCAACGGCGAAGAGAACATTGGCCGTCTTCGACTGCGCGTAGGCCAGGGCGGCGTCGTAGGGGCGGTGCGCGAAGTCGATATCGTCGAAGACGACCGGGGAATTCAGGTGCGCCCGCGAGCTGACCGACACCACCCGGGCCCCCTGCGCCGCCCGGAGCGCCGGCAGCAGCGCGACGGTAAGGCGGAAATGCCCGAGGTGATTGGTCGCGAACTGCTGCTCATGCCCCTCCGGACTCAGCCGCAGCTCCGGCAGCGCCATGACACCCGCGTTGTTGACCAGGATGTGCAGCGCGCCGGTGACCTCGGCGGCCAGCCGATCCACACTGGTGCGATCAAGCAGGTCGAGTTGGGCGTTCTGCACGTCCGGATTTCCGGTGGTGGCCCGGATGTCGACGGCGGTCCGTTCAGCGGCGTCATGGTCGCGAGCCGCGATGATCACGCTCGCACCGGCGGCGGCCATTGCCCGAGCCGTCTCGACGCCGATCCCGCTGGCCGCGCCGGTGACCAGCGCCCGGCGCCCGCTCAGGTCGAGGCCGGCGACGACGTCGGCCGCCGTGCTGTGGAAGTCGAAGGGTGATGCGACGCGTGTACTCATGAGCTCTTCTCTCGTGGGTTGATGGCCCGGATGACCGGGCCGAGTTCGGCCGCGATCTCTGCTGCCGCCGCCAGGTCTCGCCGCTCGCGCGCGTCCCAGTAGCGAACCTTCAGGGCCAGGTAGGTCTGCCGCAGTTGCAGGGCTGCGAGCTCCGACTCGAGCTTCTGGGCATGCGCTTGAAACAACGCCCGCTGCTCGGCCGCCGCCTCGTCTCCACGGTGATGCTGAGCGAGGTAGACCCGCATGTCCTCGATACTCAGGCCAACGGCGCGGAGATTGGCCAGCGTCTCCAGCAGCGTGACCTCCTCCGGGGAGTAGCGGCGGTGGCCACTGGACTCCTCGCGCTGGACGGGTCGCAGTAGCCCGATGCGCTCCCAATAGCGCAGCGTGCTCTCCGGCAGGCCCGAGCGTGCGGCCGCAGCGGAAATTGTCAGATCAGGCACTCCATGAGTATGGAGAACTTGAAGCGCTTCAAGTCAAGGCGGCGACACCGAGCGCCGCGGTGTTGGGTTAGGGTCAGCTACTGCCCCGACCCAGAAGGCACCGCCAGTGGAAACAGATCGACTTGCCCGCCTCCGCCAGACGGCCCAGCAGCGCGCGATCAGACTCGAGGCGGGACGACGGACCGGCTTGTTTGTCGCAATCGGGCGACGCTTCGTCGAGATCGACGGTGCCACCTACGGCGCGCTGATGGCCATCGAGCTCTTCACCACCGTGCTCCCGCTGATGATCCTCAGCTTCGGGTACTTCAGTGACTTCGCCAGCGACGCCAGCATCGGTAACCTGGTCGACCGGCAGCTCGATCTCACCGGAGCGACCGAGGAGAACGTCAGGCAAGCCTTCGGCAGCGCCGACGCTCTGCGCTCCACCTGGACCGTCCTCGGGTTGGCCGGATTCCTGATCTGGGGCATCCCGATGGCGATCACCGTCGCCGGCATGTTCGCCAAAGCGTGGCGGCGGGAGCAGTACTCGATTCTGGAGCGCCTCTGGCGCGGGGCCATCTGGTTCGTGGTGTACCTGTCGATGCTGATCGTCCGCGAGCGGATCAGCTTCGGAATCAACCACAAGGGCCTGCTGGAACCAGTCTTCTTCGCACTCTCGCTAGTGCCCGTGTGGCTCTTCTGGACGCTGACTCCGGTGCTGCTCGTGCGCGACGGCGCCCGCGGTAAGCGAGTCCTGGCCGAGGCGGGACTAGCCGGAGTGTTGATCGACGGAGTGGTGCTGGCCCTGGCGACCCGCCTCATCTTCCCCTACCTGCTCGCCGGTTGGACCAGCTTCGGCCCGATCGGGGTTGCGATGGGACTGATGACCTGGTGTGCGGTCCTCGGCTACGGGTGGGTCACCATCGCCTGCTTCAGCGGCGTGGTCTGGGAGCGCTCCGCGCCGCTCCCGACGGTTATGCAGACGCAGACGGACGAGGGTTAAAACCGGCCGCAGAGCGCTCCTATAACGTCATGACTCGTGGAGACGAGGACCGACGTTCGCACCGACCTGGATTTCGCTAGCAGCACGCTGGCCGTAGCCGCGCCCGGCGCCGGCGACGGCTACTGGGCCGGCGGTCCAAGCGCGATCCAGGGCGGCGATGCGATCTACCTGGCCTACCGCCTGCGCCGTCCGGTCAATGAGGGGCGTGGCTACGCCAACGTCGTCGCCCGTTCCGTCGACGGAGTTCGGTTCGAGACGCTCTGCACGCTGACCCGAGACGACCTCGTCTGCGCGTCACTGGAGCGCCCGGCGCTGGTGCGGCGCCCGGACGGCGGTTGGCGCATCTACGTCAGCCTCTCGACGCCGGGCTCCAAGCACTGGTGGATCGACGCCTTCGACGCCGAAGACCCGGCCGATCTCGCCGACGGTCAGCGGGTCACCGCCTGGCCGGGCGACGCGTTGACCGCGGTGAAGGATCCGGTCGTGATCGTCGACGCGGACGGTAACTGGCACGCCTGGATCTGCTGCCATCCACTGGACGAGGCGGGCGCGGAGGATCGCATGACCACCCGCTACGCGTCAAGCATCGACGGGCTCACCTGGACCTGGGGCGATGTCGTGCTTTCGCCACCGAGGACGGGGTGGGATCGGCGCGGCCGACGGGTCGCCGCGATCCTTCCCCGCGCCGACGGCTCGGTGACCGGTTTCTACGACGGCCGCGCCGACGCCAGTGAGAACTGGTACGAGCGGACGAGCACCCTCACCGGCCCGTCGATCGGCGCCGCCCTCACGGCATCGTCAGCTGAGATCGCCGAGTCTCCGCATGGACGGCACACGCTGCGCTACGCCAGCGTCGTCGACCTCGGCGACGGAACCGGCCGGGCCTACTTCGAAGCCGCATCCGACGACGGCTCGAACCAGATCCGTACGCAACTGATCAGCCTGTAACTCAGCCCCGCCAGCGCTGGCTGAACTCGCCCCGGCCGGCGTCGCTGCGCCAGTCGTCGAAGGAGCGTCCCAGCACGTCCTCCAGTAACCCGATGTCATCGGCGAATCGGGTGAGCGCATCCCGCCGCTGTTCGACCGTCAGCTGCGGGCGGCGACCACCGCCGGCGTGTAGCGCCGACCGTAGCGGCCCTTCGACGCTGCGCCAGATCTGCGGGGGCGCGTAGGAGCCGACGGCGGCTCCGGCTCGAATCGTGGAGCTCAGGAGTCGCTGCCGGATGCCCGGCGATACGTAGGGATGCACGTTGTCCGGCTTCGACTTGGCGGCTGGATGCTGTTTGACGCCGAGGAAGTCGCAGACCGCGGCTATCGTCCGGTCCGGCTCCTCAGCCAGCTCGCGGTAGCGCAGCACAAGCACCTGCTCCCGTGGGAAGAGCTCGTACAGATTCTTCAACTGCGCGCCGTAGTGCCCCACCCGGGCGTAGTGCCAGAACGGTGCGTAGCCCGCCGCGACGCGCGAATCCTCCTTCGCGAGCGCCTCGTTGAAGTCGGCGACCGGTTCCAGGCCGTCGGACCACAGGTGCGTCCAGTTGCTGTAGGCCCGGTCGACCGGGTCGCGGATCACGGCGATGAGGCGGGCATCCGGAGTCGTCGTCGCGATGCGCCGCTGGGCATCCTGGTCGTAGAGGTAGAAGGGCGTGGACTCACCGGTCAGCGTGCCGGCCGGCGCGTCGGCGAATAGCCGCAGGTAGTCCGATTCACGCCACACCCACTCCCGGGCACTGTGCGCATCACCGGGGCCGACCTGATTCGATCGAGCCGGTCGCCGGCCGTCGCAGAGGAAGAATTTCGGCTCTTTGACCGACGATAGGTAGAGCTGCGGGTGACCGACCAGGGCCGAGTGCAGCGCCGTCGTACCACCCTTGGGGGTGCCGATGAGAAAGAAGTCTGGCCAGCTCATCCGGGGAGTCTACCTAACTATTTCTGTCTACGGAGTAGAGATTACGTTCAGGCCACTTGAGCGGTTTCGGGAACCTGCACGCCGACGAACGTCGTGCTGCGACGGAGACGGAAGCCGAGCGACTCGTAGAGCCGGATCGCGTTGACATTGCTGGCCGCGGCGTGCATGAAGGGGGTCTCACCGCGGTCGCGGATTCCGGCCGCGACGGCCAGCACCAGCCGTGAGGCCAGCCCCTGTCCGCGGTAGTCGGCATCGGTGCATACGGCGCTGATCTCGGTCCAGCCGGGCGGGTGCAGTCGCTCGCCGGCCATGGCGATGAGGGCACCGTTTCGCCGGATCCCCAGATAGGTGCCGAGCTCCACCGTGCGCTGGAGGAAGGGTCCCGGCTTGGTGCGCTCGACCAGAGCCAGCATCTCGGGAACGTCGGCCGCAGTGAGACGAACCGCCTCGTCGTCGAAGGCCGGGGTGATCCCGTCATCGACCAACTGCACTCCCGCGCCGCGCGACACGACGTTCCAATCCTCGGGCGGTGCGACGGAGAGGCCGGCGACCGGAAAGATGCCCCCCGGGCCGACCAGGTCAGCGACGTCCCGCCAGTCCTGATCGGTCGGCTCGTCGGGCAGGGCGAGGAAGGGGCTCACGTCGACCGGATAGCGCAGCACCTCCCCGCGCCGTTCGGCGAAGTGCGCATGCGGGCCGAGGAGCGCGGCTCGGGCCGGATTGTCCAGCAGATGGGCCAGCTCTGGGGCAGCCGGATGGGACATGTATTGCTCCAGTTCAATGGGTTGGTCGGGCGAGCTGAGGAGTTCAGCGCGGCCCGAGGGCGAAGCGGGCGATCCCGGGTTTGCCGTCGATCAGATCGGCGGCCAGTTCGCCGATCACCGAGCCGAACTTGAAGCCATGACCGGAGAAGCCGGCCAGCACCGTGATCGGGCCCTGACGGTCGATGACGAAGTTGTGATCGGGAGTGGTGGTGTACAGGCAGGTGAGGCCCTCGGCGCTGGCGGCGTCGACGCCCGGTAGCCAGCGTTCGGCGTAGGCCTGCAGCTGGGCCAATGCGGCCGGGTCGATGCTCCGGTCCCGGAGGTAGGCATCCTCGACCACCGGCCCGACCGCGTGGAAGCCGACCTTGACGCCATCGTCGCTGCCGAGCCCGTACACGCCACCGGCGACACCGAACCCCGCCCCCGGATGATGAATGAAACTCGGCCAGTCCAGAGCGTCCGCGGCCGTGAAGTGAGCGGGCTGCTCCTGCGTGACCCGCAGCGCCGGCAGGCCGTTGACCAGCGGGGCGGCCGTCTGCGGGGCCCAGCCTCCGACGGCCACCACCGCCGCGTCGGCGATGAGCACCTCCTGCTCGCGGGTCACGATCTGCACGCGGTCGGTCTCGGTGGTCGAGATGTGATTGACCTGCACGCCGTGCTGGATCGAGGCTCCGTGTAGCTCGGCCGCCGTCTGCAGCGCCTCGACGGCACGGTCGGCGTGCAGCCGCCCGGCATCGGGGTGGAAGAGTGCGGTCGAGTCGATCCGTAGTCCGGGCCACCGTTCGGCTGCCTCGGCCGCGCCGAGTTGGTAGGAGCGAGCGCCGGCCGCGGAGAGTTCGTCATGCAGCGCCCCGGTGGCCTCGGCCGGCCCGTGGTCGACGGCGCCGGTCAGGGTGAGGAGCGAGGTGTTGGTCTGCTCCTCCAGGGTGCGCCACAGCGGCAGGGCGCGCTGGGCCAGACCGACGTAGAGGTCGTCGGGGTAGGCCAGCCGGAAAATGCGCGAGCTTCCGTGGGAACTGCCCCGGTCATGGCCGGGCGGGTACTGCTCCAGCAGCGTCACGTCGGCACCCCGGGCGGCGAGATGCCACGCCGCCGAGGAGCCCATGACTCCGCCGCCCACCACCGCTACTCGTAACGCCATGGGGTACTTTCCCTTCATTCCGTGGGTGGTGGGGGCGACGCTGCTGGCCGCCCCCACCCTGTTCTGCAGCTACCGTCAGGAGTTGGTCAGCGGCAGTCCCGGCGGGTTGACCTCGGAGGTCGTGACGGCCTCGTTCGACAGACCCCAGGCCGCGAGCCACTTCGTATACTGCCCGTTCTTGATGAGGTAGTTGATCGCGTCGGCGATGGGCTTGGCCAGCCCACTGCCCTTCTTCGTAGTCGCCGCGATCAATCCCTGCAACGTGGTGCCGGCACCTGAGTACTTGCCGGCACTGCGGGTCGGGCTCGGCGTGTTCGCCGTCTGAGTGATGTGGTACGCGATGGACGGGTTCGGCGTGAAGTACGCATCGATCTTGCCCGAGCTCAGGGCGAGGTAGGTGGTGTTCTGGTCCGGGAAATACTTGACGGTCAGGGTCTTGCCCTCCCCCTTGAGCTGGGTCTGCCACTGCAGCAGGATCTTCTCCTGGTTGGTTCCGGACCCCACGGCGACCGTCTTACCGGCCAGGTTCTCGTAGTTGCCGTCGAAGTTCCAGCTGCTCGACTTGAGCACCTCGAAACCGAGGTTGTCCTCGCGGTAGGAGGCGAAGTCGTACTTGGTCTTGCGCTGCTCGGTGTCGGTGATGTTGGAGAAGCCGGCATCGGTCTTTCCCGAGTCGATACCGACGAAGAGGTTGTCCCAGGTTGCGTTGTCGAGCACCGGCTTCAGGCCGAAGACGGCCGCGACCAGCCGGCCCAGATCCGCCTCGGAGCCGGTCAGCGTCTTCTGATCAGACCCGATGTAGCCCAACGGTGGAGCACCGGAGGGCAGCAGTCCGAGACCGATGACCAGCTGGCCCCGGCCGAGAACGGCAGCCGGGACCTCGGAGCGGATCGAGTCGACCTGGTCGACCTTCAGGTCGACCTCCGTCGCGGCTCCGTTGGAGAGCGCCCCAACGGCGACGGTGGTGCCCGACCCACCGGTGGTGGAGGTGTCCGCCGCATTGGTGGATGCCGACGAACCGCTTGAGCAGGCGCTGAGGCCCGCCGCGAGAGCGACCAGTGCGGTACCGGTCGCGATAGCTCTCGTCAGGTTGGTCGTGAACTTCGATGTTGCCGTGGACATGCTTCTCCTAATTGATATAGCGGAAGGGTGGATCGATCCGGCGTTACGGGCCGGTGGCCGAGACGAACTGCTGGCTGGTCAGAGGACCCTGCTCAGAAACTCCTTGGTGCGCGGGTGCTGCGGGCGGTCCAGAACCTCTTCGGGCGGCCCCTGCTCGACGATGCGGCCGGAGTCCAGGAAGACGACCTGATTGGCAACCTCGCGCGCGAATCCGATCTCATGGGTCACGACGACGAGCGTCGTGCCGGTCGAGGTCAGGTCCTTGATCACCGCGAGGACCTCGCCGACCAGTTCAGGGTCGAGCGCCGAGGTGGGCTCATCGAAGAGGATGACTCCGGGGTGCAGGGCCAGGGCCCGGGCGATCGCGACCCGTTGTTGCTGGCCACCGGAGAGCTGCCGTGGGTAGGCATCGGCCTTGTCGGCCAGCCCAACCCGATCGAGCAGGGAACGAGCCGTCTCGGTCGCCTCGACCTTCGACGCCCGTCCGGTCGCGATCGGTGCCGCGGAGACGTTCTCCAGCGCGGTGAGGTGCGGGAAGAGGTTGAAGCTCTGGAAAACAAAGCCGATCTTCTCCCGCTGACGCAGAATCGTGCGCTCGCTCAGCTCTTTCAAGCGGGCGCCGTGGCGCCGCACCCCGATCAGCTCGCCGTTGATGCTGACGTAGCCGACATCCAGTTTCTCCAGGTGGTTGATGGCGCGCAGCAGCGTCGATTTGCCGGAGCCCGATCGCCCCAGGATCACCGTCACCTGCCCGGCCGGGATCGTCAGGTCGACGCCGTCGAGGACGCGATGGTTTCCGTACCACTTGTGCGCGTCGTGGATCTCTACCACCGCCGGCTGAACCGTCGTGATCGCCGCGGTTCGACCGGCTTCCGTCGTGACGCTCATCGTCCCATCCCGATCTCCAGGCGCGAATCGCTGTTGGTGACTGCGCGTCGTAGCTTCTGCAGTGGTGTCAGCGGCATCGTCCGCAGCGCGCCCCGCGAGTAATACCGCTCGACGTAGAACTGCGCGATCGATACGACGCTGGTCAGAATCACGTACCAGACGGTGGCCACCAGTAGCAGCGGGACGACGTCGCCGGGGTAGGTACTGCCCATGCTCTGAACCTCTCCGAAGAGATCGAGGAGCGAAACGTAGAAGACCAGCGAGCTTGCCTTGATCAGACCGATGAGCTGGTTGACGTAGGCCGGCACGATCGCGCGCAGCGCCTGGGGAAGCACGATCCGACGAAATTGAAAGCCCTTCGGCAACCCCAGCGCGGCGGCCGCCTCCTGCTGACCCTGATCAACGGAGAGAATCCCGGCTCGCACCACCTCGGCGGCGTAGGCCGCCTCGCTCAGGCTCAGACCGATGACCGCGATGACCATGTCGCTGGCCAGGTGGGACTCCTGGAATCGCAGGAAGGACGGCCCAAAGGGCACTCCGACGCTCATCGTCTTGTAAAGGGCACCAAAGTTGTAAAGGATCAGCAGGACGACGATCAGTGGAATCGAGCGGAAGAGCCAGATGTAGATCCAGCTGACCGCGCGCAGCACCGGGCTCTTCGAGAGTCGCCCGAGTGCGAGGACGATACCGCCGAGCAACCCGAAGACCGCGCTCCAGGCGGTCACCTTCAGAGTGATCACCAGTCCGCGCAGGATGACGGGGCGCAGGAACCAGTACTGGAAGCGATCCCACTGGTAGAACGGATTGGTAACGAGCCCGTGCACGACCTGGGCCAATACCACCAGCACGACGATCGTCGCGATCCAGCGGAACGGATGACGTAGCGGGATCACCCGTTGCGCCGCGAGTGGGCGCGGTGGCGATTCCTGCGTCGACGACGGCGGGGGCACCGAGGTCGTCGGGGCGAGGGAATTGGTCATGGATTACTCCTACAGAGTCGCGAGCGCCCGATGGCAGCGCACGGTCAGACTTCAACAAGATGTGGATGATTGGTGGCAGCACTCAGCCTCAGCTCTGCCATCCAGCGCAACTGACTAGCGCTAGCTGGTCCTGGCTCGAAGCGTGGAGCGGACTGGCAACTACGAGGGAGACGGAGCTACCGGCGACACAGCGCGCTGGCGACGCGCGCAAGGTCGATGTGTCGCCGCTCAATGAGGCAACCAAGAGAATGCGGCTGGGCCTGGCCAGCGGCAAGCTTCTCGCTTCGCACGAGTTATCTCCTTGATCGTCAGTCGCACTTGTCGAAACATCTTTGTTTTGACCTGGTCGTCACCCGGGGCACCCCACCGCGACGCGAGGGTTGCCAGCCAGCAAGCCGGGGCTATCTACTGGCGTTCATGACCGTGAGAAGAAGCTATCACCTTTAGTTGCAAAGAGAAAGACTCTATTGTCTACTTCACACATAGACATTGATCCATTGCTTGGCAATGGGCGCTAGCCGGTGACGCAGGGCGATGCCGGGCCGCCGGCATCGTCCGGCTCGAGCCAACTCGGGAGCTCTCTCGGATCGGGCGACGGAGCCAGATAGCCATTGATTCGTTCATAAGTCCAGGCCGGGCCGTCGGCTCGCAGCTGGGCCAGGGCCGAGATGAGCCGATCGATGTCGGCTAACCGGGAGCCCAGACCAACACTGGCCCGCACCGCCCCGTCGGTGGCATTGAATCGGGTTAGAAGCGGGTGAGCACAGAACTTTCCATCCCGGACTCCGATGCCGTGTTCGGCTGATAGGTATTGGGCGACCAGCTCAGCGGTGAAGCCAGGGAGTACGAAAGTCACTACGGCGATTCGCTCCGTCTCCGCCGCCCAGAGTCGCAGGGGGACTGCCCCCACTGCGGCAAGCCCCTCGTCCAGCCGGCGCAGCAGCGCCTCCTCGTGGCGTTCTACGGCGTCGGCCGGGAGCTCCCGCACCGCCCGGCAGGCTGCGGCCAGTGCCACCGCGCCGACGACGTTGGGGGTCCCGGCCTCGTGCCGAGCCGGCGCGTCGGTCCAGACGGTTGCCTCGAGACTTACGCTGCGCACCGCTCCGCCACCGGCCAGGTGAGGCGCAGCGGCGTCCAACCAGTCCCGCCGGCCGACGAGTACGCCCGCGCCGAACGGCGCGTAGATCTTGTGCCCGGAGAAGGCGAGATAGTCGATGCCTGCGGCTTCGATGTCGACGCGGCGATGCGGCACCAACTGCGCTCCGTCGACGGCGATTCGGGCGCCGTAGCGGTGAGCCAGGTCGGCTAGCTCGGCCAGCGGCAGCAGTTCGCCGGTGACGTTCGAGGCCCCGGTGACTGCGAGCAGCGCGGCCGGCGATCGGGCGAGTTCGACCTCCAACGCGGCGACGGTCTGCGCCAGCGTCTCCCGGGCCGGCACCACCCGCCCGTCCCGGGCCTGCCATGGAAGGAGGTTGGCGTGGTGTTCGATGTCCAGGTAGACAACGGCCGAAGTCGGCGTCTCCGGGATCGCCGACGCGAGGAGGTTGAGCGCGTCCGTGGTGTTACGGGTGAAGATCACCACGTCGCCCTCCCTCGCTCCCACGAAGTCGGCCACCGTGCTGCGGGCCGCCTCGTAGGCGGCGGTACAGACCTGCGAGGCGTATCCGGCCCCGCGGTGGACGCTCGAATAGAGCGGGAGGATGGCGCTCACCTGGTCGGCAACGACCTGCAGCGACGGCGCGCTCGCGGCGTAGTCGAGGTTGGCGTAGCGGACCCGCGGCCCGTCTATGAGCGGGACCAGCTGATCGGCCCCGACCAGTGCCGCCAGCGCGGCCTCTGCGTCGGCGCCGGTCGGCGCGGGGTGACTAGTGGGGTCGAGAAGTGTCGTCATTCCGAGGTGCTCCAGATACTCAGGGGATCTGAAGTCAGATCCTGCGCTTGCCGGCTCCGATTGGGGTCGGCCTTGTCGTCACCCGGGGCACCCCACCGCGGAGGAGGGTTGCCGGCCAGCTAGCCGGGGCTTGACGCTGGCGCTCGTGACAGCAGAGAAACTATCAAGTTTTGGCGGAGTTCGCCTGATGACTTGCCGCTAGGCGGCCGCCCGGTCGCGGATTGTGACCGGACGACCGCGAGAGGGCTTACTTTCGTTCGTTCGGGATCTTCTCGCCGGCTTCGACCGCCACGGGCAGCCGGTTCTCAGCTGGCGGAAGTGGGCAGGTGGCCAGATCCGTATATGCGCAAGGCAGATTCGCCGCCCGGTTGAAGTCCAACTGGACAACCCCGTCAGAATCCGGACGATCGACCGAGAGCGAGCGGTTGGCCGCGTAGGTGGTCACCCCGGACGTGGCGTCGGTGAAGAGCACGTGCAGGCTCCCGGGGGCCTTGCCGTTGAACGCCGTCAGCGTCAGTGACTGGCCATCGAGCTCGAACTCGATCTGTCCCGATGCGTCGTACACATGCTGCAACCCCTCGACCGCGGCACCGACCGTCGTCGGACGGGGCTCATCGAAGGGCACGAAGCGACCCGGTACCACCCAGCGTGGGCTCGGCGCGTAGGCCGGCGTCTCGACGAACTCGGTGCGCAGCCGGTTGCCCGGATGGCGTGGACGCAGAATGTCATGGCCGCCCCGTTTGGCGACCTCGACAACCGCATCACCGAAGGCCGGATAGAGACTGTCACGCTCGGCGATCACTCCGAAGTCGTGCTCTCCGGTGATGGTGACGCCATCGAGCTCGAGGCTCTCGCCGGCGGCAAGTGTGACCCGGACGCCGTCTTCTCCGGTGCTCCACTCACCGGGCGCGTCGGGGAATCGCTGGGGCGACTCCTCCAGCCAGTGCAGGTTCGTGATGGCCAGGAATCCATGGGGGTCAGCCAGTGCCTTCTCATGCGCGGCGTGCCAATCGCGCCACTGCTGGGCGAAGGCCGTCTCCTCCGATGGGCCGGGCTGGATCTCGGTGATCTCTTGAATGGTCATGTCATCTCCTTCTCGGGACGTTCGCGAACGCCCGGGTCGACGCTACGGGAATTGGTGGCTAGAAGGTGGGCGTCGGATTGACCTCCGACTTTGTGATCCCCGAACCTTCGAGTACTCCCCACTTGGTGAGGATCTTGGTGTAGTCGCCGTTGGCGATCAGTTCGTTGACCGCGTCGCTGAGCGCCTTGGCCGTCGGTGAACCCTTAGCCGTGACGAAGCCGACCACCGTCGAGCTGATCTGTCCGAGGTACTTGGTGTTCGGCACGTGCGTCGCGTCGTACTGCAGGCTCAGGGTCGGACCGAAGTAGACGTCGACCTTGCCGTTGGCCAGGCCGAGGAAGATCGGCGCGGAGTCGGCGAAGTACTGCACCTTGAAGTCCGGCTTGCCGGCCGCGGCGCACTTCCCGGCCGCTCCGGTGAGGATCTGCTGGAAGGTCGAGCCGGGGCTCGTGGCCACCGTGAGCCCGCAGATGTCGGTGATGTCGGTGACCTTGTCGACCTTCACGCTCGACGAGCCGAGGAAGGACTGGCCGTCGGTGAGGTAGCTGGCGAAGTCGACTACCTTCTCACGGGCTTTGGTGGCGCCGAAGTTGTCCTGGCCGACGTCGTACTTTCCGTTCTGCACCCCGGGAATGATCGTGGCGAAGGTTCCGTTCTGGACGGCAAATGTCACCCCTAGGACCTTGGCGACGGCGTTGCGCAGATCGACGTCCAGGCCGATGTAGTTGCCGTCCACCTGGCCTCCGTGCGGCAACCCCGACACCCCGGGGGCCAGCGTCGTGCCCAGGGTGAGCTTTCCACTGGCCTGGGTGGCATCCGACAGCTCAGCCTTCAGCTTGGGGTCTGCCGCAATGCCGGAGACCACATCCTGGGTCGGAATCGCCGTCGAGGCCGCCGTCCCGGCCGCGGTCTTCGCGGAGTTCTCCGTCGCCGATGTGGAGCTGCAGGCGGCCAGCGAGAGGGCCACGGCGGCGGCGAGAGCCACCCCACCGCCGACGCGGGTCAGCGAGCGGGCGACACGGGAGTGCAGGCGGGCGCTAGCTTCGTCGCTAGCGTCGGGTCCGTCGGTGTTCACAACTGTTCCTTTCGAGGTGGTCGACCCCTGTGGTCGAACCTGGTTGAGAGAGCAAGTACGGATGAGTTCGCTGCCGTGGGGCCAGCGCACGGCGGCGAGATTCAGAGAACGGCCGCTAAGAATGCGCGGGCCCGCTCGTTGCGCGGGTTGCTCAGCACTTCGCTGGGCGGACCCGACTCGACGATCTGTCCGCCGTCGAGAAAGACGACGGTGTCCGCCACCTCTCGGGCGAACCCGATCTCGTGGGTGACGACGATCATCGTCATGCCGTCATTGGCGAGATCCTTCATGACCGCGAGCACCTCGCCGACGAGTTCCGGATCGAGTGCACTGGTCGGCTCGTCGAAGAGGAGTAACTCGGGCTCCATCGCCAGCGCGCGGGCGATGGCCACCCGCTGCTGCTGCCCTCCGGAGAGCTGACGCGGATACGACTTCTCCCGGCCGGCCAGGCCGACGCGCTCCAGCAGCTCATGGGCTCGTCCGACTGCATCGCGCTTTGGTTTGCCCTTGACCGCGACCGGCGCCTCGATGATGTTCTCCAGCACGGTGAGGTGCGGGAAGAGATTGAACTGCTGGAACACCATTCCGACCTTTGTGCGCTGGCGGGTAACCGACTTCGCCGGCAGTTCGTGCAGGCTGCCGCCGCGAAAGCGGTAGCCGACTACTTCGCCGTCGAGCTCCACGAACCCCGCATCGGGCTTCTCCAGGTGATTGACGCAGCGCAGCAGGGTCGATTTCCCGGAGCCGGATGGCCCGAGCAGCACAGCCACCTCGCCCTGCCTCACATCGAGATTGACGCCGTCGAGAACCAGATTGGTACCGAAACTCTTACGCAGTCCCCGGATCCGCACGAGTGGACGACTCCGCTCGTCACTCAGGACCTCGCCGGCGCTAAGGACGTCGCTCAGGGCCTCGCTCATGACAGTCCCGCCAGATCGGTGCGGGTCCGCCCGAAGAGCGGCAGGTTACTGCGGGCCAGCTCCCAGAGGCCACGGTCAGCGTGCCGCTTGCTGCCGCGCGCGTAGTGACGTTCGACGTAGTACTGCCCGATTGACAGCAGCGTCGTCAGGATGATGTACCAGATGGTGGCTACCAGCAGCAGCGGCATGATCAGGTAGTTCTGGTTGTAGATCAGCTGCACGGAGTAGAGCAGGTCGGTGACCGCGATGACACTCACGATCGAGGTCGCCTTCAACATACCGATGAGCAGGTTTCCCGAGGCCGGAATGATCGCCGGCATGGCCTGGGGCAGCACGATGCGCCGGAAGATTCGGCCCCGGCCCAGACCCAGTGCCTGCGCGGCCTCGGTCTGGCCAGGTTCCACGGCCAGGATCCCACCGCGCACGATCTCGGCCGAGAATGCGGCGACGTCCAGGGTGAGGGCGACGAACGCCGCCAGCAGCCCGGTGAAGAGATGAGCCGTCTTTACCGTCACAAACTCGTGTCCGAACGGGATCCCCAAGGACAGCGTCGGGTAGAGCGACGCCAGCTCGTACCAGAAGAGCAGTTGCACCAGCGGCGGGACCGAGCGGACGAGCCACACGTATCCGAAGCTCAGAGTGCGCAGGATGGGGTTCGTCGACAGACGCATCGCGGCCAGCCCGATGCCGAGCAGGTAGCCGCAGACCATGACCGAAGCGGTGAGCCAGAGCGTCAGCAGCAGGCCGTGCAGGATCGAAGCCTGGGTGAAGTAGTCACCGACAACGTCCCATTGAAAGCGGTGATTGGTCAGCAGGGTGTGCACCAGCATGGCGAAGAGCACCAGCACGATCGCCGCGGAGATCCACTGACCGGGGCGCCGCAGCGGCACCAGCTTCGCCGCCAGGAGTTGATCATCGTCGCCACGTCGATCAAGGCTGGTCAGCGATCGGGCATACGCCGGCGATGCAACGGCGTCGTCAGGTTCGACAGCGGGATAGGCGGTGGCGATGCTGGCGATGGGGGGCGAATGAGTCATCTATGTCGTCTCCGTGGTGGGTGCGTACGGATGGGCTGAACCGGGATCTGCGGCTGTGTTCGGCGGCGGAATACCCATGCGGCTAGGCCAGTTCGCGTTCTGATCAGGCTGTTTCGGCGAGCGTTGAACCGGCAACCGGGTGCGACGGCAGGACTAGCTGTGAGGGCAGCGCGCAGCTTCCGAGCGACTAGCGGGCCGGACAGAGCGCGCTGCTGACCCGCTGCAGATCGACGTGGCGTCGGGCGACCCACCGGACTACCGGGAGCCGGAGCGAGCCACACGTGAAGCAGTGCCCACTACTCTGGGGCGACGTCATGTTCTGTTCCACCTTGAGATGTTCGGCCGTGTACGGCCTCGCGCTTACGCCGACGATTGTCGATGTCCGGTCGTCACCTGGAGCACCCCACCGCGCGGAGGGTTGCCGGTCAGCAAGCCAGGGCTTGATGCTGACGCTCATAACCAGAACCCACCGTAGCCGACGAACTTCTTGTTCGCAATCTCTATGGTCCCGATAGGGATAGTGCTTGCCGTCACGTCGTTCGGAATGGAAGATGAATACGGCCTGTTGAGGAGAGATCCAGGGAGTTTCGCCCCGACAACACAGCCACACATCGCAATACCTGTCACCCAGAACGCGATACCTGTCACCGTCGGCGACAGTGCTCCCGTCCCCTTGCTGAACCGGGAGGCACTGGCGGATATCGGCTCATCCCGAGACGGCCGCGGCTCAGGTCCAGCTCGAAAAGCTATGTCGATCACATCTGTAGGGATTGCATGAATTGCTGAGATCGAGTTAGAGTCGAGAAAGGTTATGAGCGTCAGCGACAAGCCCTGGCTTGCTGACCGGCAACCCTCCTCCACTGGCGGGGTGCTCCAGGTGACGACCAGGCGGGCTGATCACGGCCCGCAAGCGTGGACGTCGGTGCAGCTACGCCTGTCCGACCCGAAGAAGGAGAGAAGCGTGCGGCCAGCTCTGCAGATGCGTCGAAGCCGTCCCATGGCTGGTCCGCCGGCCCTCCTCCCCCGCTACCGCGCCTACTCCCGGCGCCACATCGACCTGCAGCGCGTCTGCGCCGCACTCTGTCCCGCCTGCCGCTAAGCCCGCCGCGGGTTTCCCGCGGTCCCACGCAATGCCCCCGGTCTCCTCCGAGACTGTGAACACCATCCAACCCGTAGAGAGTTGATATTTCGTCATGCCCGAACCAGTCGTACCCGTCCATCTCGCCGCCGCCCTCGACGGAGCCGGCTGGCACCCGGCCGCCTGGCGTGAGCCGAACGCCCGCCCAACCGAGCTTCTCGACGCCCGCTACTGGGCCGATCTGGCGGGCGAGGCCGAACGGGGTCTGCTTGACTTCATTACCCTGGAAGACTCCTTGGGTCTGCAGACCGGTCGCTACCTGGAGCCCGACCGGCGCACCGACCAGGTACGCGGACGTCTGGACGCGGTGCTCACCGCGGCCCGGATTGCGCCACTGAGCAAGCACATCGGCATCATTGCGACGGCACTCGTCACGCATACGGAGCCGTTTCATCTCTCCAAGGCGATCGCCACCCTGGACTACGTCAGCACCGGCCGGGCCGGGGTACAGGTGAAGGTCTCGGGTCGGGCCGACGAGGCGGCGCTCTTCGGGCGGCGGGAGATCCCGGCCATCCGCTTCGAGGACTTCCAGCAGCCAGCGGCCCAGCGCCTGATCGCGGAACTCTTCGACGAGGCCGAGGACTACGTCGAGGTGCTGCGCCGGCTCTGGGACAGCTGGGAGGACGACGCGGAGATCCGCGATGTCGCCACTGGTCGGTTCGTTGACCGCGAAAAGCTGCATTACATCGACTTCGCCGGGCGTCGCTTCAGCGTCAAGGGGCCCTCGATCACGCCGCGTCCACCGCAGGGGCAGCCGATCGTGAGTGCCCTGGCCCACCAGGAGCGCCCGTACCAACTGGTCGCCACCTCGGCCGACATCGGCTATATCACGCCGACCGACGCGGCGGATGCCGCCCGGATCGTCAAGCACATCCGTTCGCTGCAGGTCGCCGCTGGGCGTGAGCATGAGACGGTCCACGTCTTCGCCGATCTGGTGGTCTTCCTCGACGGCGACTCCGAGACCGGGTCCAATCGGCGCGAGCGCCTGGACGCCGCCGCCGGCGAGGAGTACCGAAGCGATGCCCAGATCTTCACCGGCTCCGCGGCCCAGCTGGCCGACCTCGTGGCTGAGTGGCAGCAGGCCGGCATCGCCGGGTTCCGGCTGCGGCCGGCGGTCCTTCCCGACGATCTGGAATCGATTGGGCGCCGCCTGGTTCCCGAACTACAGCGCCGCGGCCTCTTCCGCACCGAGTATCAGGGCAGCAGCCTGCGTGACCTCCTCGGTCTACCCCGCGCCGCCAATCGCTACGCCGCGTAGCCAAGCCCGACCACCAGCCTGAACCAGATAAGGACCACGAGACAATGAGCAAGCCTGTCAAGCAGATCCACCTCGCCGCCCACTTCCCCGGCGTCAACAACACCACCGTCTGGAGCGACCCGGCAGCCGGAAGCCACATAGATTTCAGCTCCTTCGCCCACCTGGCGCAGACCGCCGAGCGGGCCAAGTTCGACTTCCTGTTCCTGGCCGAGGGGCTGCGTCTACGTGAGCAGAACGGCAAGATCTACGACCTCGACGTGGTCGGGCGCCCGGACACCTTCACCGTGCTGGCCGCGCTGGCTGCGGTCACCGAGCGCCTGGGATTGGCCGGAACGATCAACTCGACGTTCAACGAGCCTTACGAGGTGGCCCGGCAGTTTGCCAGCCTGGACCACCTCTCGGCCGGACGCGCCGCCTGGAACGTCGTCACGTCCTGGGATGCCTTCACCGGCGAGAACTTCCGCCGGGGCGGGTTCCTGGCTCAGGAGGATCGATACTCCCGGGCCGAGCAATTCATGCGCACCACCTGGGAGCTCTTCGACTCCTGGCGCGGCGATGAGATTCTCGCCGACAAGGCCAGCGGGCAGTTCCTCGGCGACCCGGATGCCGGCGCCTTCAGCCACCAGGACGAGCACTTCGACATCACCGGCCAGTTCAACGTCCCGCGCAGCCCACAGGGGCGGCCGGTCATCTTCCAGGCCGGCGACTCCGACCAGGGACGCGAGTTCGCCGCCTCCTCGGCCGACGCGATCTTCAGCCGGCACGGCACGTTCGACGACGGGCAGGCGTTCTACGCCGACGTGAAGCGACGCCTCTCCCGCTATGGGCGCCGCTCTGAGCAGCTTCTCATCCTGCCGGCGGCCACCTTCGCCCTGGGAGATACCGACGCCGAGGCCCAGGACCTGGCCCACGAGGTGCGGCTGCAGCAGGTGAGCGGCCAGACCGCGATCAACTTCCTCGAGCAGCTCTGGAACCGCGACCTCTCCGACTACGACCCCGACGGCCCGCTGCCGGAGATCGACCCGGAGCTGGGCGATCCCAAGATCGCCCGCGGCACCGCGCGGGCCCGGCAGTTCACCGACCGGCTGGCCACCGCCAACGAATGGCGCGAGCTGGCCACGGCCAAGAAGCTATCCATCCGGGAGCTGATGATCGAGCTCACCGGGCGGCAGGCCTTCATCGGCTCGGCCCAAACAATCGCCAATGAAATCAACCGATTCGTCCAGGAGGATGCCAGCGACGGCTTCATCCTGGTCCCGCACATCACCCCGGGCGGCCTGGACGGCTTCGCCGACTCGGTCGTCCCGCTGCTACAGGAGCAGGGCGTCTTCCGTGCCGACTACGAGGGAACGACGCTGCGCGATCACCTCGGCCTGGAGCAGCCGGCGCGGGTCGACACCACCCAGGCTCGGGCCGCCTCGTGAAGTTCCTGGCGATCACCCTGATCGTCCATGCCCCGGACCCGCTGACCGGCATCCAGAAGCCGACCTACGATCGCTTCCAGGAGGTCATCGCCAACGCGGTCCTGGCCGAGGAGCTCGGTTTCGACGGATTCGGGGTCGGCGAGCGACACGAGCGTCCGTTCATCTCCTCCTCGCCCCCGGTCGTGCTCAGCCATATCGCAGCGCTCACCACGACCATCCGTCTCTTCACCGCCGTGACGACGCTGAGCCTGCTCGACCCGGTGCGGGCCTTCGAGGACTACGCGACGCTCGACAACCTCTCCGATGGGCGGCTGGAGCTGATCATCGGCAAGGGCAACGGCTCCGCCCAGCGTGAGCTCTTCCACGTCACACCGGAGGATCAGTGGGCACGCAATGCCGAGAGCTACGAGCTCTTCCGGCAGCTCTGGCGCAACAACAAGATCACCGCGACGCCGCAGTTCCGTCCGGCCCTCAACGAGGCGGAGGTCTGGCCGCAGCCGCTACAGACCCCGATCCGGATCTGGCACGGCAGCGCCACGAGTGGGGAGTCGGTTGATCTGGCCGCGCGCTACGGTGACCCGCTCTTCTCGGCCAATGTCACCAATCCGATCGAGCCCTACGCCGAGCTGATCCGCTACTACCGCGAACGCTGGGCCCACTACGGCAACGACCCGGCTGAGGCCGTCGTCGGGGCCGGAACGGCCGGCTACTACGCCGCGCGCAACTCTCAGGATGCGATCAACACCTATCGCCCCATCTTCGAAGGGCAACTGGCGTTCCAGAAGAGGCTCGGCCTCGAGCCGGTCTTCCACACCCTCGAGGACTACATCGAACGTAGCTCGGCGCTCATCGGCAGCCCGGCGCAGATCATCGAGAAGGTGCACCGCTACCACGAGCAGTTCGGACATTCGGTGCTGCACCTGCACGCGGACGGCGGCGGCCTCACCGACGATCAGCATCGCCAGGCCCTGGAGCTCTTCCAGTCCGACATTGCCCCAGTGCTGCGCCGGGACATCCCCGATCCGCCGTGGGGGGCAAACCTCCCCATCGGTCACTCCGCGACCACTCGTAGCGTCCCCGCAACCGTCTGAGAAGGACATCCCGATGACCAACACCCCACTCACCGTGCTCGACCTCGTCCCGATCTCCTCCGGCTCGAACGCGACCGAGGCCCTGCGCAACAGCATCAACCTCGCCCAGGAGACCGAACGTCTCGGCTACGCCCGCTACTGGTTCGCCGAGCACCACCTCAACCCGGGCGTCGCCGGAACGTCCCCGGCCGTGGTCCTGGCACTGACCGCAGCGGCCACCTCAACCATTCGGCTCGGAGCCGGAGCAGTGCAGCTGGGGCACCGCACGGCTCTCTCGACCGTGGAGGAGTTCGGGCTGCTCGACGCGCTGCACCCGGGACGCTTCGACCTGGGTCTGGGTCGCTCCGGAGCCCGCGGCGCCAAACCGGCCAAGGTTCCGGAGCTCGTCGGTGCCGGCGCGGTGGATGACGGGCGAGCCCCGAACGGCCTGCGAATTCCGAAGAAGTTCTCCTTCGAGCACCTGATCGGCTCACCGCGTTTCGCGTTGCAGCTGAAGCTGCTCACCCAGCACAACGCCGAACCCCAGGACTACACCGAGCAGATCGGTGACATCCTCTCGCTCATCGCCGGTACCTACCGCTCCGCCGACGGCGTCGAGGCGCACGTCATACCGGGCGAGCACGCCGATCTGCAGGTCTGGATCCTCGGCAGCAGTGGCGGCGAGAGCGCGCAGGTCGCCGGGAGCAACGGCCTGCGTTTTGCGGCGAATTATCACGTCAGCCCGGCGACCGTGCTGGAGGCGGCCGAGGGCTACCGGGCTGCCTTCGTACAGTCGGCCGAACTCGACCGGCCGCACGTCAGCGTGTCGGCCGACGTCGTCGTCGCCGAGGATGAGGCGACCGCGCGCGAGCTCTCCACCGGCTATGGCCTGTGGGTTCGCAGCATCCGTACGGCCGAGGGGGCGATCCAGTTCCCGACTCCGGCCGAGGCTCGCGCGCACGCCTGGACGGAGGCCGATCGAGCCCTGGTCGACGACCGAGTCGAGACGCAGTTCGTGGGGTCGGCTCGCCAAGTCGCCGATCAGCTGGAGCAGCTGCGCGACGCCACGGGCGCCGACGAGCTGATCATCACCACGATTACCCACGACCACGCCGATCGGGTTCGCTCCTACGCGCTGCTGGCCGAAGAGTGGTCCCGACGGTAGCCGGCAACCGTTAGGGGGCACCAGGTTCGGCCAGCGTTTGCCGGGGATTCACCCACCGGCCGCGTAACGATGAGAGCGTGCACATCAACGCCACATCGAACGAAAACGGGTGCTCAACATGACTGTCGACCGACGTACGATCCTGGCCGCCTCCGGGTTGGGCCTGATGGGGGCCGGATTGGCGGCGGCATTCCCAACCTCGGCCGAGGCAACGACCGCGCCGGCCGTGCTGGCCGTCCCGGCCGACCCGTTCGGTGGCGCCCCAGCGATCGACGGCTACGGTCCGCTGTCGCCGGCCGGTCCGGACCTGGCGCTGCCCAGGGGGTTCAGCTACCGCAGCTTCGGCGCGGCCGGAACTCGGATGAGCGACGGTCTGCCGACGCCCGGGTGCCACGACGGACAGGGTCTCTTCTCCGCGGGCGGCAGCCGCTACCGGTTGATCCGCAACCACGAGCTGGACCTCGACATCCCCAAGATCACGCAGCGTTCCCTCACAACCGCCTACGCCTACGATCGGGCGGCGCCGGCTGGCTGCACCTCCTCCCTCTACGACGTCGGCAGCGGCCGGCTGCTGGAGAGCTTCCTGGTCCTCAACGGAACGCTGGACAACTGCAGCGGGGCGGCAACGCCGTGGGGATCCTGGCTCACCTGCGAGGAGACCACCGATGGCGTCGCTGCCGGTTACGAGAAGCCGCACGGCTACGTCTTCGAGATTCCGTCCCAGGCCCGGGGCCTCATCGAGTCGGTTCCGCTGAAGGCGATGGGGCGGTTCGAGCACGAAACGGCGCCAGTCGACCCTAAGACCGGAGTCGTCTACATGACCGAGGACAACGGTGATCCGGGTGACGGCTTCTACCGCTTCCTGCCGAATCGACCCGGACGCCTCGCGGCCGGCGGCCGGCTGCAGATGCTCGCGGTGAGCGGCGACCGGGAGTACGACACGGCGACCGGGCAGCGCGTCGGCGAGATCCTCGACGCCCACTGGGTCGACATCGACGAGCCCGACCCGAGCGACGCCGAGGAGAACCCCGGATCGGTCTACTCACAGGGACGGGCCAAGGGCGGTGCCCGGTTCTACGGGCTGGAGGGTTCGTCCTGGTCACACGGTGGAGTGACGTTCGTGGCCAGCGAGGCCGGTGACAGCGAGAACGGTCAGGTCTGGCGTTACGAGCCGACCGGCCACGACACCGGACGCCTGCGACTGCTCTTCGAGTCGCCGAACCCGAAGACGCTCAACCAACCGGACTCGATCACGGTCAGCGCGGGCGGGCAGGTCATCATGGCCGAGGATGGCGACGGGGAGGACATAGACGGCGGCGACAACTGGATCCGCATCCTCACTCCAGCCGGTGGTATAGCCAACCTGGCCCGCATCATCGCACCACTGGACCTGCACTACTGGGATCCGGAAGACTTTCCGACCCCGGGCCCGATCGGGGCCAGCGAGGCGGCCGGGCCGGTCTTCACCCCAGACGGTAAACACCTGTTCGTCAACGTGCAGTACCCCGGTCTGACCTGCGTCATCACCGGACCGTGGGGGCGGCTGTAATACACCGCCCCCGGCTCGATCAGGCGAACTGGGGGTAGAGCGCGGTGACCCCGCCGGAGAGGCCGGCTCGCAGCTGAGTGCTGGTCGCGTCGGCCAGGATCTCGACCTCGCCGGACTCGACGCCGTCCAGGGCGATCTTGGCGATCACGCCCGGATCGGACTTCTCGACGTTGAGGCCGGCCGTCATGTCGGTGTCCATGTAGCCGACATGCAGTGCCGAGACTCGCGTTCCCTGCCCGGCCAGCCACACCCGAAGTGCGTTGGTGAGTGACCACTCGGCCGACTTCGCAGCGGCGTACGGCGCGAAGTCGGGCGCGGTGAACCAAGAGAGGGCGGATAGGACGTTGAGGACGGCGCTGCCCCGGGGCGCGAGCGCGAGCTGAGGCGCGAAGGCCCTGGTGACGGCGAGCGTGCCGAAGTAGTGAACCTCCATCTCGGTGCGGATGTCGGCCTCCGATCCGGTGGCCAGCGACGCCCCGGTCGAGGAGCCGGCATTGTTGATCAGCAGCGAAACATTGCCGGTTGCCGCCACCGCCGCGGCGATCGAGGCGGGATCGGTGACGTCCAGCGCGATCGGGATCGCCCCGGGGAGGTCGACCGAGTCTGGGTTACGAGCCGCGGCGTAGACGGTCGCTCCGCGGGCTAGCAGTTGCTCGGCAAAGTGCCGGCCCAAGCCACGGTTGGCTCCGGTTACCAGGGCGACGCTTCCAGACAGTTCCATGATTTGCTCCGAACGTGAAGGCTGAGTTGATATTTGCAACCTAGCTGGCTGGATACAGAAACGCAAGTTAGGTAAGGTAGAAGGATGGACGGCTCCAAGATCCCCGACACCAGCTGCTCGATTCACCGCACCCTCGGTGTGCTCGGTGAGCGCTGGACGTTCCTGATCCTGCGCGAAGCATTGGGCGGTGCGACTCGCTTCGCCGAGTTCCGCGACGCGCTGGACGTCGCGCCCAACCTGCTCACCGACCGCCTCAACACCCTCGTCGAGTACGGCGTCATGACCCGCGAGCCGTATCAGGAACCGGGCCGCCGGCAACGTTTCTCCTATCACCTGACACCGGCCGGGCGGGAGCTGCAGATCGTGCTCGGCGCGCTCCTGCAGTGGGGCGACAAGTGGCTACCGCGTCCGGACGGACCATCGGTGCTGCTGCGCAGCGACTCCGATGCGCCGCTGCACGTCGCCTTCCTCGATCCCGAAGGTCAGGAGATCGCACCCGAGGAGGTCAACGCGATCCGGACGGCGGCCTACGGCCTCTGATCCGAGGCGGCCGCCTTCTCGTACTGATAGTCAAAACCGCTCCGGGACAGTGATGTCACAAGCGCCAGTTTCACCCTGACTCCCCGGCCGTTGCCCGCCGGGCTGAGGCGCGTTCAGGTCTCGCAGTAGCTCGCACACGGCCCGTGTCATCGCGTCACGACCTGGTCCCAGATACTTACGCGGATCGACCAGCGCATCATCGGCCAGCACGAACCGGATCGCGGTGGTGAGGGCGATGTTCAACGCCGTGCCGACGTTGACCTTCGTGATCCCGGCCGCGACGATGTGGGGCAGATCGGCCGCCGGGACACCGGACGATCCATGAAGCACGAGTGGCACGGCAAGGCGCGCATGTAGCCGGCTGACGAGGTCGAGGTCGATCGACGCGCTGCGGTTCGTCATCGCATGTGAACTGCCGACGGCCACTGCCAGTGCGTCCACCCCAGTGGCCGAGACGTACCGCGCGGCCTCCTCGGGATCGGTGCGGACTCCAGCCGAGTGCGCACTCTGCACCTGATCCGGCTTGCCGCCGACATAGCCGAGTTCCGCCTCGATCCAGAGACCGGCCTCGTGCGCGGCCTGGGCAACCCGCCGGGTCCGCGCCACGTTCTCCGCATAGGGCAGCGCACCGGCGTCGTACATGATGGAACTGAAGACCGAGCCCAGCGCCGCATCCGCCAGCGCCTCGTCGGTGACGTGGTCGAGGTGCAGCGAGACCGGGACCGAAGCCTGCCGGGCCAGTGCCGCCGTCGCCAGCGCTATCGGTTCCAGCCTCCCACCGTGGTAACGCACCGCATTCTCACTGATCTGCATGATCACCGGCACACCGGCGGCGGAGGCGGCGTCGGCAATCGCCTCGGCATGCTCCAGCGTGATCACGTTGATCGCGGCCAGACCGACCCGTCGCGCAACGGCGTCGGCCACCAGTTCCCGAGTCGTCGCGATGCTCATCGCTGCCCCGCCAGCTCGACGATCGAGACCGATCGTTGCTGCTCCCGGTAGGCCGCGAGATCGACCTCGCCGGCGACGGGCGAGAGCACCGACGCGGCCGAGAGGGCGACAGCATCGACCACGAATCTAGGTGGTTCCGTGCCGCCTCCATCCAGGCTGGTCGCCAGATCCGTCGACCCGCCGGCCGCTCGACGATCGGCCAGCCCGATGGCCAACCCCGCGACCAGCGCGTCACCGGCGCCGGTCGGGTTGCCGCTCAGCGCATGGCCGGGACGCACGGACCAGGTCCGCGACGGTGACGCCGCGATCACCCCAACCGGACCGAGTGAGGCGACGACGACCGTACCGAAGGCGGCGGCGACGCGACCGGCGGCTCGCGGGGCATCGGAATCGTCTGTCAGCAGCCGGAGTTCCTCGGCATTCGGCTTCACCATCGTCGGGACGGCGGCCAGCGCCGGGCGAAGACCGGGTTCGCTCGTGTCCACCAGCACCGGGCGAGCGAGGTCGTGACAGCGCCCGACCAGCGTGGCGATGGCGGTCTCCGGCACACCGGCCGGCAGGGCGCCGCTGACCACCACCGCGTCGGCCCGCACGATCTCGGCCGACGCCACCCGAAGCAGTTCATCCCAGCAGTCGATCGACGCCGCCTCGGAGAATACCGTTGCATCTCCTAGTGATTCGTCGAAGACGGTGACCGTGCGGCGGGTGCCGCAGCTCGTTTCGACCAGTAGGGCCGGGATGTCGAGGTCGTCCAGATCGGCGGCGAACCGGGCCCCGTCCCCACCCCCGATCGGCGCCACCACCTGCACGCCGGCACCCAGCTGCTGCAGGATTCGTGCCACGTTGATCGCCTTACCGCCGGGCCGCTGCGTCACCGCGGTAACCCGGTTGGTGCCACCCGTCTGGAGCCGGGACACCCGATAGGTGACGTCCAGCGCCGGGCTCAAGCAGATGCAGAGGATCATGCCGTCCGATCAGCTTCGACCAGCATGACCGACCGGGTGAGCTGCCGGGGCCGGTCCGGATCGAGGCCGGAGCGGCTGGCCAGCTGCAGGGCCAGCAGTTGAGCCCGGATGAGATCGACCAGCGGGTCGAGGTCATCGTCCACCAGAAGCGCGCCGGTCACCCGGACATCGGCGCAGATTCCCTCGACCGGACGGCCGAGAATCCATACCACACGCCCGGGCTCGGCGATGGCGATCGGGCCGTGCCGGTACTCCATCTGCAGGTACGACTCGGTCCAGAGCTGGGCCGCTTCCCGTAACTTCAGTCCCGCTTCCAGCGCCAGACCGTAGGCCCAACCCTGTCCGAGAAAGGTGATCTGACTGGCCTCCGCGACGCCGGCCGGCAATGCCGATGCCCCATTGAGCACCCCGGTAGCCTCGGCGATCAACGCCTCGGCCGGCAATCCGAGGCCGCCCCGCAGCAGCATGAGAGCCGTCGTGGCAAAGAGCGTCTGCACCACCGACTCCTCATCGGCGAAGTCGAGCAGGATCGTCTCGTCGGCGGCCACGGCCACCGGCGAGTCCGGCAACGCGGTGATCACGGTTACCGGCACGGCGCTCACCTCGATGGCCCGCACCACCTCGGTCGTCGTGCCGGAGCGGGAGATGGCGACGACCCGGTCATAGCTGCGCCCGGCGGGAAATTCGCTGGCCGCAAAGGGATCCGTCTCGCCGTGTCCCAGGCTCTCGCGGAGGCTGGCGTAGGCCGCGGCCATGAACCATGAGGTCCCACAGCCGATCACGGCGACCCGTTCGCCCGGCTGCGGTAGGCCGGCCACCGTTCGGCCGAGCTCGTCGGCCCGTCGCCAGGACTCTGGTTGACGGCGAATCTCCCGTTCGATGTGGGAGATCGTCGCCTTCACTTCAGTGCTCATCGGTCGTTGCTCATCGGTCGTTCAAACCCTTCTCGCTGATCAGTTCCTGACGATTCGGCTGGCCGGCGGTTCCGCCGACCGCGGCCACAGATCGCCCCCCGGCGTAGCCCGCCCGCTCCAGGCAGCTCGACAGGTCGAGGCCGTCGAGCCAGGAGTCAAGGAAGGCCGCATTGAAGCTGTCACCGGCCCCGGTGGTGTCAATAGCTGCAACGGGCACCGCGGGCACGCCTACCGTCTCGCCATCCGGTGCCACTGCAAACGCCCCGTCGCTACCGTTCTTCACGACCACCAGCGGGCCACGACGGGCCAGGCCGGCGGCGGCCAACCGGGGGTCGGGTTCGCGGCCCAGCGCCATTACCTCGCTGCGGTTGGGCAGCAGCAGGTCCAGGTGCGGCAGCAACGCATCGATCTCCCACTGCCGGGCGGGATCGTCGTTGGTGTCGAGGGAGATGGTGAGGCCCCGGCCGCGCAGTTCGGCCAGCGCGTCGGGCAGTGACGCGACGAGCGTCGGCTGCAAGTAGAGCGAGGAGATGTGCACATGACCCAGCGCATCGGACGCCAGCGCATCGGAAGCCAACGCATCGGAAGCCAGCGCGGCGGCCGCGGCGAGCATCTCGGTCGCGGTGAGGCTGGCGATCGTGCCGGGCAGAGTCAGGATGGCCCGATCGTCTGGCCCGGAGAGGACCACGGTCAGCCCCGTCGGCTGGCCGGTCCGGCGCAGGACCGGCGAGATGTCGACGCCGGCGCCCACCAATCGCCGGCAGATCTCCTCGCCGTAGAGGTCAACGCCCACGGCACCGACCAGCGAGACGGGACGCTCGAGACGGGCCAGCCCGTGCGCAGTGATCGCGGCCGAACCACCGATGACCAGGCTTGCCTCGTCCAGAAGTTGCTCGCTCTGGCCGAAGCGCGGCACGACATCGCCGCGAAGAATGAGGTCCGGATTGATGTCGCCGACGACGAGCACGCGCGAGGCGTGGCCGGAGGCGGTATCCATGTTCACATCATGACCGATCTGCGCAGCTTCTGTCCAGAACTGCGCATTGCTTCTGCTCACTCTTGCTCGTTTTTCTCAGGCGTGGGATTCTCGACCGGTGACCACTGTCTGTTTCGTCGGGGCCGGCTCGGCCGAGTTCACCCGGCAACTGCTGCGTGACCTGCTCAGCTATGAAGATCTCACCGACGCCTCCGAGCTGACCCTCGTGATGCACGACATCGATCCCCGGCGCCTGCGCCTGGCAGAAGGGTTGGCCCGCATCGCCGTCGAGCGACACGGTCGCCCGGCCACCGTTCGGGTCGAGGCGGACCGGCGCCGCGCCCTGGCCGGAGCCGACTTCGTCATCAACGCGGTGAACATCGGCGGCCACGCCGCCACTGTCATCGACTTCGAGATTCCGGCACGGTATGGCCTGCGGCAGACGATCGCCGACACGCTCGGCACCGGCGGAGTCTTCCGCGGGCTGCGCACCTTCGGCTTCCTGGACGAGCTGGCCAACGATATGCGGAGCGTCTGCCCCGAGGCCTGGCTGCTGAACTACACCAACCCGATGGCGATGAACATCCAGTATCTGTCGCTGAACCACCCCGATATCCGGGTGCTCGGCCTCTGCCATTCGGTGTACTGGACGGTGCACGACCTCTGCGAGCTGGTCGACGTACCACTTGAACAGGTGCAGTTCCACAGCGCCGGGGTGAACCATCAGGCCTGGATCCTGCGCTGGGAACACGAGGGCAGGAGCCTCTATCCGCTGCTCGACGAGCGCATCGCGTCTGACCCACAACTGCGGCGCCGGGTGCGGGTCGACATGTATCGGCGGCTCGGCTACTACCCCACCGAGACCAGCGAGCACTCCAGCGAGTATGTCCCCTGGTACCTGCACGACCCAGCCGAGATCGAACGCTTACGCATCCCGGTCGGTGACTACCTGCAGATCAGCCAGAGCAATGTCGACGACATCGAGCGGCTGATCCCCCAGGTCGAGGCCGGACACTACAGCGAGCCCGAGGAGGAGGCCGCGGAGTACGCGCCGCAGGTCATCCACAGCCTGGTCACCGGCGCGCGTCGAATCATTCAGGTGAACGTCGCCAATGCCGGGCTGATCCCGAATCTCCCGGCCGGATCGGCCGTCGAAGTGCCTTGCCTCCTCGACGGCACGGGGGTACACCCGCAGACGGTCGAGGCCTTGCCGCCGCAGTGCGCGGCGCTGAACCAGCACTTCACCTCCGTCGTCGACCTCACCGTGCGGGCCGCCAGCGAGGCGCGTCCGGAGTTCGTCCGGCAGGCCCTGATGTGCGATCCGAACACCGCGGCGACAATGTCGGTCGACAGCATCTGGCGGATGGCCGACGAGATGGTTACCGCCCACTCGGCGCTGCTGCCCGAGTCACTGCGTGCCCGGCTACTCGACTAGCGAGCCGACGGTCCTCAGCTCACCTCGACGACGTGCACCTGGGGGCCGGACCGCCTTAGTTCCTCGAGGTCTTTGGCCGACGCGCCGGAGTCGGTGACGATGTCCGACGCGGTGGCGATATCGGCGATCCGGGCGAAGCTGCGCTTTCCGATCTTGCTCGAGTCGGCTACCACGATCACCCGCTCGGCGGCGTTGACCAATGCGCGGTTGGTGTGCGCCTCGACCTCGTGATGGGTGGTGAAGCCGGCGCCGGCGCTCACGCCGTCCACCCCGATGATGGCGATGTCGAGGTTGATGTTGGCCAGCGTCATCTCAGCCAGCGGCCCGACCAGCTCATAGGACTCCGTCCGGGCGCTCCCGCCACAGACCACCAGCTCGATGTTGGCCCGCACCGCGAGTTCGGAGGCGATATTGAGGGCGTTGGTGACTACTCGCAGACCGGTCCTTGAGGCCAGGGCGCGGCCGACCTCGGTCGTCGTCGAGCCGCCGTTGAGTCCGACCGAGGTGACGTCGGCCGGGATCAGCGCGACCGCGGCTTCGGCGATGGCACGCTTCTCGGCGTAGTGCTGACCGCCGCGATAGCGCATCGGCAGCTCGTAGAGCACCCCGGAGGCGACCGCCCCGCCATGCGTGCGAGTGAGCAATTTCTGCTGTTCCAGCAGGTGCAGATCACGGCGCACCGAGGCGGCCGAGACGTTCAGCTGGGTCGACAAGCCGACGACACCGACGGATCCGTGCTCGTTCAGCTCATGCAGGATCAACCCGAGTCTGTCTTCTTGGCGCATAACGTGCACATTACGCGCACATGAAGGACGCAGAAGGGTTGACCGCCGCGGAAACTGCGTGCAAAACTGATCATCAGAAACGATTGATTGTGCTCGAATGTCCCTCGATGCCATCCAGGAGTTCATCATGACCCGAGCCCGCCGGAGCAATCTCCGAAGTGTTGTGGCGGGCGCGACCGTCACGCTCGTAGCCGTCGGCGCTCTGGTCGCCTGCAGTAGCAGCGGAGGCGGCGGGGCCTCGTCGGGCGGAACCACCATCACCCTGACCCATGGCTACACCGACGCCGAGGCCACCGAGCTGACCGCATTGGCCAAACAGTGGAACACCGCGAACCCGGACGCCAAGGTCGTTCTGGCCTTCAACGGCGGCAACGACAGTGCCCTGCAGAAGACGGTGGCCGGATTCGCTGCCGGCAACTACCCGGACATCGCCTACGAATACGGCTCGTCGAGCGCGCAGCTGGCCACCCAGCCGAAACTGGTCGACCTGACCGAGAAGGTGAAGGCGAGCGGCTTCAACTGGGACGACTTCTACCCCTCCGAACAGCAGGCGGCCAGCGTCAACGGCAAGGTAGTCGGCATTCCGGCCTTGGTCGACAATCTGAGCCTGGTCTACAACAAGAAACTCTTCACAGCGGCCGGATTGGCACCGCCGACCAACGACTGGACCTGGCAGGACTTCCGCACCGCCGCGGCGAAACTCACCAACGCCGGGCAGCACCAATACGGCTGGAGCTACGTAAACGACGGCAGTGAGGACACGGTCTGGCGCTACCTGGCCATGCTCTGGCAGGCCGGCGGTGACCTGCTCACCTCCGACAACAGCAAGCCCGCCTTCGACTCCCCCGCGGGCCTGGCCGCCCTGCAGCAACTGCACGACATGGCGGTCACCGACAAGTCCGTCTACCTAGACACCGGGAACCAGAACTACCTGAACCTCTTCAACGGCGGCAAGATCGCGATGCTCTGGACCGGGCCTTGGGACCTCTCCAGCATCAACAGCGACGTGCAGTACGGCGTCGCCTACCTCCCGTCCGACAACGGCGATCACGAGACGATCTCCGGCCCCGACCTCTATATGCTCTTCGACCGCTCGGCGGCCCGCACCGACACCGCGGTCAAGTTCATCACCTGGCTGACCTCGCCGACCATCCATCTACAGTTCGCCACCGCGACCGGCGACCTGCCGGTGCGCAAGTCGGAGACGACGCTGCCCGGCTACAAGACGTTCCTGACCAAGTACCCGGCCGAGCAGGTCTTCGTCGACAACCTGGACAACGTCAAGCACGTCCGTCCGAACATCCCGCAGTACGCGCAGGTCTCCACCGCGGTGGGACAGATGGTGCAGTCGGTCCTCCTCGGTCAGGCCACCCCGGAGGCCGCGATCAAGTCGGGGGCCAGCGCGGTGACGGCGGCCCTGGCCGGATCGTGACCCAGCAGGTTGTGGCTGCCAAGGCACGGACCCGGCGCCCGGCCACGATCCTGCCGCGGAATCAGCAAGAATCGGGCAAGCGGGTGCGCCGGAGCCGTCTGCGGGGCGGCCGACGGACAGGGCGCCGGGGCGACGCGCTGATCGGCTGGACGATGATCGCCCCGAGCGTGCTGCTCATCGGGATCTTCGGGCTGATCCCGGTGATCTGGTCGTTCGCCCTCTCATTTCAGAAGAACGACCTACAGACGCCCGGTCAGTGGATCGGCTTCAAGAATTACCGAAAACTGGTGCATGATCCAGTCTTCGTTGACTCGATCCGGCACACGATCGTCTACACGCTGCTCTTCGTGCCGATCACCCTGGTGCTGTCGCTGCTGGTCGCCGCGGCGCTGAACCGCCGGATCCGTGGCATGACGGTCTACCGGCTCGCCGTCTTCATCCCGGTGGTCACCTCCACCATCGCCACCGGCGTAATCTTCACCTGGCTGATGGATCCGAACTTCGGCCTTATAAACGTGGTGCTTCACAAGCTTCATCTGCCGACGTTCGGCTTCTTCGCCGACCCCAACCAGGCGCTCTACTCGATCGTGATCATGACCGTCTGGGGCTGGGTCGGTTTCGGGGCGCTTATCTTCCTGGCCGGTCTGCAGAGCATTCCGCAGGACCTGGTGGAGGCGGCGCAGATCGACGGTTGCTCGAAGCGCGGCGCCTTCTGGCGGATTCAGGTTCCACTGATGCGCCCGGTCAGCGGGTTCCTGCTGGTCTGGCTGACGATCAATGCGCTGCAACTCTTCGACGAGGTCTACGCCACCACCAAGGGCGGACCGCTGCAGTCGACGATGGTCGTCGTGTATTACCTGTACACCCAGGCCTTCCAGTATTTCCATGCCGGCTATGCGGCGGCGATCGCCGTGCTGCTCTTCCTGGCGATCATCGTCATCTCCGTCATTCAGTTGCGAATCACTCGTGATCCGCTGACTGCGGGCGAGCAATGACGGCTACTGCAGAAGGGGTGCAGGTCCGCCGCCGATGGTTGCGCCGCCCGTCCGGGTGGCATCTCGTACTTATCCCGCTGGCCGTGCTGATGGCCATGCCACTGATCTGGATGCTGATCACCAGCCTCTCGTCGCTGGCCGACACCCATCGCTACCCGCCGAGCTTGCCGTCGACGCTGCATTGGGAGAACTACCGCACGGCCTGGACCGATTCGCCCTTCGCCCGCTGGATGTGGAACAGCACGATCGTGTCGATGACCTGCGTCGTGAGCAACCTGGTGCTCTGCAGCCTGGCCGGATACGCCTTTGCCCGGCTGCGGTTTCCCGGTCAGCGGATCGTCTTCCTCGCCATCCTCACCACGCTCATGGTGCCGTTTCAAGTGGTGATGATCCCGACACTGATCATCATCAAGCACCTCGGGCTGGTCGACACGCTACCGGCCCTGATCGTCCCCAACCTCGTTACCCCGTTCGGCATCTACCTGCTCAGGCAGTTCTTCCTGTCGCTACCAGTCGAGCTTGAGGAGGCCGCCCTCATCGACGGCGCCGGGCGGGTGCGGATCCTCTTCAGCATCCTGCTGCCGCTGATGGGGCCGCCATTGAGCACAGTCGCGGTGCTCACTTTCCTGTCGGTCTGGAACGATTTCCTGTGGCCCCTGGTCGCCACCCTGTCGCCGGACAAGATGACCGTTCAACTCGGGCTGGCCACGTTCCAGAGCGCGCACTTCACCAACTGGCCGGTACTCATGGCCGGAACGGTGATGAGCCAACTACCGGTGCTCATTCTCTTCGTCGTCGGACAGCGATTCTTCGTCAGCTCGATCGCCACCACCGGCATCAAGTAGCACACCCGACGACGCGCCGACACGCAGGCTGGTCTTGACTGATTCAAGATTAGGCGACGATACTCGGGGTTGTGCCCACCAGGTCAGAAGTCGAGCACCTGCTGCGCGGGGCCGAGCTTAGAGTGACCCGACCCCGGGTCGCCGTACTGACCGCGGTGTATGAAAATCCGCATGCCGATACTGATCAACTTCTGAGTTTCGCCCGTAAAGATCTGGGTGATGTCTCCCATCAGGCCGTCTATGACGTGTTGCGGGCGCTCACCACAGCCGGCCTGGTGCGACGCATCGAACCGGCCGGCTCGGCGGCCCGCTACGAGTCTCGGGTGGCCGACAACCATCACCATCTGGTCTGCCGCTCCTGTGGGGTGGTCGCCGACGTGGACTGCGCGGTCGGCGAGACACCCTGCCTCACCGCCGCGGACAGCCAAGGCTTCGAGATCGACGAGGCCGAGGTCATCTACTGGGGTCTCTGCCCCGGCTGCACCGCCTCTGCCGGTGCGCCCGCTCTCGCGGTCACCGCTGTCAGTTCCACCGCATCTGTCTCCTGAGTACCTAGTTTCTGAGCACGATTACATCTGGAAGGGTTTCCATGTCTGAGCATCCTGATGCTGTAGTACGCGAAATGAATGAGCCGGAGGCGAGCGACGAGGCGAAATGCCCAGTCGCCTCCGGCCGTCGGCCATACCCGGTCGAGGGCGGGAGTAACCGCGACTGGTGGCCCAAGCAGCTCAACCTCAAGATCCTGCGTAAGCATTCGGCGGTGGCCAATCCCCTCGACGACGACTTCGACTACGGGGCCGCCTTCCAGACCGTCGACCTGGCGGCCCTGCGGGCCGACATCGACGAGGTCATGACGACGTCGCAGAACTGGTGGCCGGCCGACTTCGGGCACTACGGCCCGCTCTTCATCCGGATGGCCTGGCACAGTGCGGGCACCTACCGCATCCACGACGGCCGCGGCGGCGCCGGGGCCGGTATGCAGCGCTTCGCGCCGCTCAACAGCTGGCCTGACAACGGCAACCTGGACAAGGCCCGCCGGCTGCTCTGGCCGGTAAAGAAGAAGTACGGCCAGTCGCTGTCGTGGGCCGACCTGATGGTCTTCGCCGGCAACTGCGCCCTCGAGTCAATGGGCTTCAAAACGTTCGGGTTCGCCGGCGGGCGTCCAGACGTCTGGGAGCCGGACGAGGACGTCTACTGGGGCCCGGAGGAGACTTGGCTCGGCGACGACCGCTACACCGGTGACCGCGAGCTGGAGAATCCGCTGGCCGCAGTCCAGATGGGTCTGATCTACGTCAATCCGGAGGGCCCGAACGCCAACCCGGACCCGCTGGCCTCGGCCCGCGACATCCGCGAGACGTTCCACCGGATGGCGATGAACGACGAGGAGACGGTCGCGCTGATCGCCGGCGGTCACACCTTCGGCAAGACACACGGCGCCGGCGACCCGGACCTGTACGTCGGCCCGGAGCCAGAGGGTGCCCCGCTGGAGGAGCAGGGTCTCGGCTGGAAGCAGAGCCTCGGCAGCGGCAAGGGACGCAACGTCATCACCAGCGGCCTGGAGGTCACCTGGACCCCGACACCGACGAAGTGGGACAACACCTTCTTCGAGGTGCTCTTCGGTTACGAATGGGAGCTGGCCAAGAGCCCGGCCGGAGCGAACCAGTGGCAGCCCAAGGACGGCGCCGGGGCCAACACGGTCCCCGACCCCGAAGACGGCAGCCTAGTGCGGCCGCCGACGATGCTCACCACCGACCTGGCGCTGCGGATCGACCCGGTCTACGAGCAGATCTCCCGCCGTTTCCTGGAGAATCCCGATCAGTTCGCGGACGCCTTCGCCCGCGCCTGGTACAAGTTGACCCACCGCGACATGGGCCCGATCGTTCGCTACCTCGGGGCCCTGGTGCCGCAGGAGGAGCTGCTCTGGCAGGACCCGATTCCGGCGGTGACGCACGAACTGGTGGACGCCGCCGATGTCGCTTCGCTCAAGCAGCAGATCCTCGCCTCGGGCCTCACCGTCTCGCAGCTCGTCTCGACCGCGTGGGCCTCAGCGTCCACGTTCCGCGGCAGCGACAAGCGCGGTGGCGCGAATGGTGCCCGGATCCGCCTCGAACCGCAGAGCGGCTGGGAGGTCAACAACCCGGACGAGCTGGCGACGGTGCTGCGCACCCTGGAGGGGATCCAGTCGTCGTTCAACGCCGGGTCGTCCAAGCAGATCTCGCTGGCCGACCTGATCGTGCTGGGCGGGGCGGCGGCGATCGAGCACGCCGCGTCACAGGGCGGGACGCCGGTCGAGGTTCCGTTCACGCCGGGTCGGGGCGACGCGTCGCAGGAGCAGACGGACGTTGAGTCCTTCGCCGCCCTCGAGCCGGGGGCGGACGGCTTCCGTAACTACCTCGGCAAGGGTCAGCGACTGCCCGCCGAGTATCTGCTCATCGACAAGGCGAACCTGCTGAACCTGAGCGCACCCGAGCTGACCGTCCTGGTCGGTGGCCTGCGGGTGCTGGGGGCAAACACCGGCGGCTCGTCAACCGGTGTGCTGACTTCCGCGCCGGGAACCCTGACCAATGATTTCTTCGTGAATCTCCTGGATCTGGGTACCACCTGGAGTGCGACGGCTTCGGACTCCACGGCCTTCGAAGGCCGGGACTCCTCGGGTGCGGTCAAGTGGACCGGCAGCCGGGTCGACCTGGTCTTCGGCTCGAACTCCGAACTTCGGGCGCTGGCAGAGGTCTATGCCAGTGACGACGCCAAGGCGAAGTTCGTCAGCGACTTCGTCGCGGCCTGGGACAAGGTGATGAACGCCGATCGCTTTGATCTCGGCTGAGTAGCCTGACGCCTTGAGAGTCCGGGTCGGCCGTCCATCGGCCGGCCCGGACTCTGCCTATTCTTTAGTCTTTGTCTTGTTTGGCGACGACTTCCAAACCTCGGCGATCTCGCCGCCGGTGGCACAGACTCCGAAGCACTGCCGCATCGTGGCCAGCGTGGCCGCGGTCGTCTCAGCGTCGGCACCGCCGGTCAGGTCTTCTCCGAAGACGACGTAATAGTCGAGAAAGTATGCATGACGGGCCGTGGAGTCGACGCAGACATGGGTCGCGACGCCGGTGATGACGACCGTCCGAATTTCCCTCGCCTGCAGAATGGCGTGCAGATCAGTCTCAAAGAATGCGTCGAAGCGATGTTTGATGACGACCGGCTCCCCCGGCAATGGTTCGAAGCCGGGGTAAGGCTCAAAGCCCTGGGTGCCGTGTTGGCAGTAGGGTTCCCGCCCATGCCGCACTAAACGCTCCCACATCGGCCCGCTCATATGCTGCGGTGCGTAGTCGGCGTGTACGTGCGCGACCATCACTCCGGCGTCGCGGGCGGCAGTGAGCAGATCACCCAGCCGCGACGCCACCCCTGCGGCGTCGGAGATGTTCTGCCCGATCCGATCGGAGAAGAAGCCGGGGAGCGTGAACTCCTGCTGCATGTCGATGACGATCACCGCCGTGTGGCGCGGGTCGAGCTTCTCCTCGGCGGTCAGTAACAGGTCGCGCGGCGCAGTCACGGTCGGTTCCTCTCTGCGTCTGGTGTCTCGCGTCTGGTGTCGTACGTCTGGACAGCCATGGCAGGCTGGTTCTCGCGAGGTGCTCGTCACTGCTAGCCATGACGATCCACGATACGGACAGGAGTCCAGGCATGCCGCATGTTGTCGTCACCGGTGGATCCGGAAAGCTCGGCCGCGCCTGCGTGGCCGACCTGGTCCAGCACGGCTGGCAGGTCATTGTCTTCGACCGCCTACGATCCCCGGAGTTGAGCGAGGGCGTTATCCTCACGCCGGTCGACCTGACCGACTACGCCGCCGTCCTGGACGGGATGCTCGGCGTCGAAGAGCGCTTCGACCACGTGGATGCCGTTGTGCACCTCGCGGCGATTCCCGCTCCGGGCATCGTCGGTGATCATGCGACTTTCGCCAACAATATGAACGCATCCTTCAACGTGATCTCCGCGGCGCGGCGGGCCGGCGTCAAGAACATCGTCTGGGCCTCCAGTGAGACGGTGTTGGGGCTGCCCTTCGACGCTCCCCCGCCCTACCTGCCGGTCGACGAGGAGTACGCGCCGCGGCCGGAGAGCACCTACTCGCTGACGAAGACTCTCGAAGAGGCGATGGCGGTGCAGCTGTGCCGATGGGACCCGACCCTGAAGATGATCGGACTGCGCTTCTCGAATGTGATGGAACCCGAGGACTACGAGTTGTTCCCGTCGTATGACCTGGACGCGTCGCTGCGCAAGTGGAATCTCTGGGGCTATATCGACGCTCGCGACGGTGCTCAGGCGATCCGCCGAGCCTTGGAGTATGAGCGCCCCGGAGCGGAGGTCTTCATCATCGCGAACGCCGACACCGTGATGAGCCGCTCTAACGCGTCGCTCGTTGCCGAGGTGTTCCCGGACGTCGAGATCCGCGGAGACCTCGGTGAGCACGACACGTTGCTGTCGATCGAGAAGGCACGACGCGTGTTGGGCTACCAGCCGCAACACAGCTGGCGCGCACGTACTGGCGGCTGAGCTGGCGCGCGTTCACCATGAGCTGAATCATCCGGGTTTTGTTCGGTTTTGCCTCTGGATTGATCGGTTGATCGATCTTTTTGTCGTACCTCACCGCTACGGTTCTGGGTATGGGAGGAACACCGCGCGACGAGACGGATGATGGGGCTGCTGTGCGGGTTCCGTCGTTTGCCGATGCGGTGATGTTTCCCGATGGTGTGGCTGCGTGGTTGGCCTCGCATGAGCCGGGTCCTGAGACGGGGGCGTTGTTGGGGGTGCTGGACCCGGAACGGCTGACCCATGCTGGGCGGGTGGACCTGTTGGTCGCGGTCCGCCGTCAGCAGGCCTGGTTCGCCGCGACCGAAGCCGGCCTGTTGGCGTCGATCAGTGCTCATGCGGCGGAGCTATCCCCGGTGCCGGAGTTGGCGTTCGAAGCCGCGGAGGCGGACGTGTCGTGTGCGCTGCAGATCCCGCCGCGGACAGCCGGATTCGCGTTGGACCACGCCGTGACCCTGGTCAACCGGATCCCGACCACGCATCGGTTGCTGTTGGAGGGGCGGACGACACTGCGGCACGCGATGACCCTCACGGTGCCATCACCAACATCAGCGACGACCGGATCGCCTCCCAGGTCGAGGACGCGGTGCTACCGCAGGTGGGGCATCAGACGCCGACCCAGTTCACCGGCACCGTCCGCCGCGCCGTCGCCAAGTTCAACCCGACCACAGATCAGAAACGCCACGAAGACGCGGTGAAGGAGCGCCGGGTCGCCAGGTTCGCTCATGACGACGGGATGGCCGCGATCTGGGCCTACCTCCCCGCCGACGCCGCGGACGCGGTGCTGGTCGCCGTCAACGCCGTCGCCGACCAGTCGAAAGCTCAGGCCCCCGGTGATGGGCGGACCGCCGACCAACGCCGAGCTGATGCGTTCCTGAACATCGCCCTGCGGGCGTTGAACGATCCGGGGCTGCCGAAAGCCCACGGCCTGCGACCCAGCGTTCACGTCACCGTCTCCGCAACCACCCTGTTGGGCTTGGATGAGTTGCCGGGGGACCTCGACGGGTACGGCCCGATCCCCGCCGCCCTGGCCCGACGCATCGCCGCCGACCCCACCGGCACCTGGCGCCGCCTGATCACCGACCCACTGTCCGGCACCCTCCTCGACCGCGGCCGCAGCACCTACACACCACCCCGCGACCTCACCGAACACGTCATCACCCGAGACCGGACCTGCGCCTTCCCCACCTG